>CAVQBS010000040.1:0-188296 GCA_963710805.1 uncultured Alphaproteobacteria bacterium
GCGGGGCCGGAGCCGGCACTTGTCTGTATTTCGGCGAGGCCCCATATTAGGGGCCAAGGTCTTCAAGGTTCGGGCCAGTCCCGACCAGACTGAGAGAGGAACAATTTCGATGGCCAACTACGACAACGAGTCGGCACGCTATGGCACGTCGGCGGTCGGCCGGACCACGGCTGCGGTCGACGAGGGCCTGCGGGCCCATATGCTCCGCGTCTACAACTACATGCTGCTGGGCCTCGTCATTACCGGCGTCCTGGCGCTTGGCACATTCAACCTGTCGTTCTCGGAGACGCAGACGGCCTACGCCCTCGGCAACGGGCTGTACCTCACGGATCTCGGCTACACGCTGTTCGGCACGCCGCTCCGCTGGGTGATCATGCTCGCGCCGCTCGGCATGGTGTTTTTCCTGAGTTTCCGAATCCAGAAGATGAGCGTCTCCGCCGCTCAGACCACTTTTTGGATATTTGCGGCTCTGCTCGGCATCTCGCTGTCGTCGATCTTCGCGGTCTTCACGGCGACGAGCATCACCCAGGTATTCTTCATCTCCGCCGCCACCTTCGGCGCGATGAGCCTGTGGGGCTACACGACCAAGCGCGACCTGACCGGCATGGGCTCGTTCCTGTTCATGGGCCTGATCGGCATCATCATCGCGATGGTGGTCAACATCTTCCTGGCCTCCAGCGCGCTTGCCTTCGCGATCTCGGTGATCGGCGTTTTGATCTTCGTCGGCCTGACCGCCTACGACACCCAGAAGATCAAGGAGATGTACTACGTCGGCGACGACGGCACAGTGGCCGGCCGGAAGGCGATCATGGGTGCGCTGGCGCTCTATCTCGACTTCATCAACATCTTCCTGTTCATGCTCCAGCTGTTCGGCGGCCGCCGCTAGACGACAGCATCTGCGACATGCCAAAAGGGCGCGGCCTTGGCCGCGCCCTTTCTCTTGTGACTCCCTCATGACCTTCCGGATCAGGCCTGCCATCCCCGCCGACGTCGCCGAGATCGCGGCGATCTACGGGGCCTCGGTCAGGACCGGCACCGCCAGCTTCGAGCTCGAGCCGCCCGAGCCGGCTGAAATAGCCCGGCGCATGGCGGCGACGCTGGAGAACGGTTACCCCTTTCTGGTCTGCGAGGGACCGGCCAGTGGGGTACTCGGCTATGCCTATGGCGGGGCCTATCGCCCGCGACCGGGCTATCGTCATACGGTCGAGGATTCGCTCTACGTCGCCCCCGGCGCGCAGCGCCGCGGCGTCGGGCGGGCGCTGCTGAAGGCGCTCATCGGCGAGTGCGAGGCGCGCGACTTCCGCCAGATGATCGCGGTTATCGGCGACTCACGGCACATCGCCTCCATACGGCTGCATGAGGGGGAAGGTTTCGTCGTCGCCGGGTCGCTGAAGACGGTGGGTCACAAGTTCGGTACGTGGATCGACAGCGTTCTGATGCAGCGCCCCCTCGGGCGGGGCGCCGCCGAGCCGCCGGCCCGCTGAGGCCGGGCGGCCTGTCGGTCAGGCCACCACCAGCTTAAGGGGCCGGTCGATCACCCGCAGCACGTTGCCGAGGTCGTGGCCGCGCTTGAGGATCTGGCCGGTTGCAGCGACAAGAGCATAAGCGCCCTGGCGGCGGGCGAGCTTCGGCTGCTTGACGATCTGGTAGAGCGGGACTTCGGATGTGCGGCGAAAGACCGAGAAGACGGCTTTCTCCTTGAGATGGTCAATGGCGTAGTCGCGCCATTCGCCGTCGGCGACCTTGCGGCCGTATACGTTCAGGATCTGATTCAACTCGCGCCGGTCGAAGCTGATCGGCGGATTTGCCGTGGGAGTGGGGGTCGGGTTTCGGGCGGCAAGGGCGAGAACGCTCGCCCCGCCGCCGTAGGGCTCTTTTTCTTCCACCTCGTACATGTTCCCTCCTTCGTCATGGGAGTGTCATGATCGCTCCGCGAGGCGATCCATGCAAGCCTTTGGCGCACGCTGATCTTCGGCTTCCGGCCCGAAAATCCCGGCTTTCCGGCACATGTGAAAATTCACGATTTTGCCTATTTTCGGCCGTTGACCGGCCATGTTGGGCGGCGATGCTGTGATCGTTGCCTCAGACGGTTCGGTTCGGCTAAGGCTTCGGTAATTCTCAGCCCCCCAGCCCCCCGGGGTCCTGCGCTGAACCGAACCACCTTTTTGTGTGCGTATCCGAGGTAAAGAATGGCCGGCGCTTGCGTCGGCCATTTTCTTTTACCCGACTTGAAATCGGCGCGAACAACCGGCGATATGACGGCCTGCGGGTTGAAATATCGGGGTACTCGACGATGGCCGACAACGAAACTGCAAGCGGGGAGACGCTGAAGTTCGAGGCGGAGGTGGCGAAGCTCCTCTCGCTGATGGTGCATTCGGTCTATTCGAACCGCGACGTCTTCCTGCGCGAGCTGATCTCCAACGCCGCGGATGCCTGCGAGAAGCTGCGGATGACGGCGCTGGACCAGTCCGGAGCTGCTCGGCGACGACCCCGACTTCAAGATCGTGCTCTCGGCCGACAAGAGCGGCGGCACGCTGACGGTCGACGACAACGGCATCGGCATGGACCGGGCCGAACTGGTCGACAATCTCGGCACCATCGCCCGCTCCGGCACCCGCGCCTTCCTGGACAGGATCGCGGCGGGCACGGAGGGCTCGTCGCTGATCGGCCAGTTCGGCGTCGGCTTCTATTCCGCCTTCATGGTCGCCGCCTCGGTCGAGGTGGTCTCGCGGCGCGCCGGCAGCGACGAGGCGTGGCGCTGGTGGTCGGACGGCGAGGGCACCTTCCACGATCGAGCCGGTGCCGCTCGAGGAGGCGCCGGCGCGCGGCACCCGCGTTCGTGCTGACGCTCACCGACGATGCCAAGTGCCTATGCCGAGCAGGCGACGATCGAGCGGGTGGTCGCGGCCTATTCGGCCCATGTGCCGGTGCCGATCGTGCTCAAGGTCGGCGACGGCGCGGGCGAGAAGACGCTCGCCGACGGCAGCGCGCTGTGGCGGAAGCCGAAGTCGGCGATCGAGCCGAGCGAGTACAACGAGTTCTACGGCCATGTCAGCGGCCAGTACGACGAGCCGGCGCTGACCATCCACTACAAGCGCCGAGGGGCGGCACGAATACTCCGTGCTGCTGTTCGTGCCGTCGATGAAGCCGTTCGACCTGTTCGATCCCGAGCGCCGCGGCCGGGTCGAAGCTCTATGTCGCGCCGCGTCTTCATCACCGACGAGGCCGGCATGCTGCCGGCCTGGCTGCGCTTCGTGCGCGGCGTGATCGATTCCGAGGACCTGCCGCTCAACATCTCCCGCGAGATGCTGCAGAAGAACCCGATGCTCGAGGCGATCGGCAAGGGCGTGACCAACCGTATGCTCGCCGACCTCGACAAGCTCGCCGAGAGCGACCAGGAGACGCTTCGAGAAGGTCTGGGAGGCCTTCGGCGCCGGTCATCAAGGAAGGGCTCTACGAGGATGCCGAGCGCCGCGACGCGCATCTACAAGGTCGCCCGCTTCAAGACGACGACCGGTGGCGACGGCTGGCGCAGCCTCGCCGACTACGTGGCGGCGACATGCAGGCCCAACCAGACCGCGATCTACTACGCGCTCGGCGACAGCGAGGCGGCGATCCTCGCCAGCCCGCAGCTCGAGGGCTTCGCCCGGCGCGGCGTCGAGGTGCTGCTGCTCGCCGATCCGGTCGACGCGTTCTGGGTGCAACACGGCGCTCGGCTATGACGGCAAGCCGTTCCAGTCAGTGACCCAGGGGGTCGCCGACCTCGACAAGATTCCGCTCGCGGATGGCGAGGCGCGAGGCAGAGCGCGCGCCCGAGAGCGCGGTCGCGACGCTGGCGGCGCTGTTCAAGCAGACGCTCGGCGATCGGGTCGAGCGCGGTGCGGTCGTCGGCGCGGCTGACGTCCAGCCCGGTCTGCCTCGTGCGCCGGCGACGTCGGCCTCGACCGCGCGGCTCGAGAAGATCCTTTCGGCGAGCGAGCAGATCAAGGCGCGCACGCGCCGGTGCTCGAACTCAACCCCGGCCATCCGCTGATCAAGGGGCTGGCGGAGAAAGCGGCAGCCGGCGGCAGCGGCGAGGCGCTCGATGACGCGGCGGTCCTGCTCTACGGCGAGGCGCGGATCCTCGACGGCGAAGCGCCGGACGACCCGGCCGACCACGCCGCGCGGATCGGCCGGCTCCTCGTCAATGCGCTCAGTCCGTCAAAGCCGGCCTGAACCTGGCGTCGGCTCTGCGGAGGTCGGGCACGAGGCTACTTGTCGTAGTCGATCGCGGCGGCGCCGAGAATCGGCCCGGGGAGGCCGCCATCGAGCTCGGTCTGCAGGAAGACGGCGCAGCGCGAAACCTTCGCCTGCATCATCTCGCTCTTGGCGAGATCGACCGTCACCTCCTCGCCCTTCCACATGGCGATCGGGCGGAGCTTGCGCACGACGTTGGTGTAGGTGACCGTGCGGCCGGTATTCTCGCCGCGGGCGATCGGCACGCTGACCGGGTCGTCGTACATGGCGAGCCAGATCGTTCCCTTGTGCGGTGTCCCGTCCTTGGCGGCGCCGACCGTCACCTTGGTCGAGTCCGAGCCCGGCGTCATGGTGATCGGCACCGGCAGGTCGCCGTGCAGATCGCTGATCGCCGACTGGATGGCGCCGCGGTTGCTGCCGACCAGATCCGTCACGCCGTTGAGGACGATCTGGGGCGTGTAGACCTGGCGGTCGCCGCGGGCCGCGGCATAGGCGCGCTGGCGCTCGGTATTCTCGTGGCTGGCGAGGGTGTCCTTCCAGCCAAGATAGTCCCAGTAGTCGACCGGGAACGACAGGGCGAGGATATCCGTCTCCTGCGCGTATTCGCCGAGCAGCGCATCGGCGGGCGGGCAGGAGGAGCAACCCTGGCTGGTGAACAGCTCGAGGACCGCCTTGGTATTCGCCAGCGCCGGGACGCTGCCGGCCGTCAGCCCGGCGGCGAAGACGAGTGCTGCGATGGTTTGTCGTTGCGGTCACGGTCCTGATTCCAAAGGTTAATCACAGCCCGTTCAAGGGCTCTCACGCTGGCAAATTATGGAGCACCCATCTCAATTGCGAGTCACGTTCGGGTGAGACTTGCGTAACCGCAGCATCGACCGGTCTCAGGCGGCCAGCCGGCGCAGCACGTACTGCAGAATCCCGCCGTTGTTGAAGTATTCGAGCTCGTCGAGCGTGTCGATGCGGCAGAGCAGGGGGATGAGTCTTGGTCGTGCCGTCGGCGAAGGTGATCTCCGCTTCCAGCGTCTGACGCGGCTTCAGGCCGTCCGCGATGCCGGCGATGGTGACGGTCTCGTCGCCGTCGATGCCGAGGGACTTCCGCGTCGTCGCCGTCCTCGAAGACGAGCGGCAGCACGCCCATGCCGACCAGGTTGGAGCGGTGGATGCGCTCGAAGCTCTCGGCGATCACCGCCCTGACGCCGAGCAGGCGGGTGCCCTTGGCCGCCCAGTCGCGCGACGAGCCGGTGCCGTACTCCTTGCCGGCGAAGACCACCAGCGGCACGCCCTCCGTGCTGGTAGCGCATCGCCGCGTCGTAGATCGGCATCACCTCGCCGTCGGGATGGTGGATGGTGACGCCGCCCTCGACGCCGGGGGCCATCTCGTTGCGGATGCGGATGTTGGCGAAGGTGCCGCGCATCATCACCTCGTGGTTGCCGCGGCGCGAGCCGTATGAGTTGAAGTCCGCCGGCCGCACCTGGTGCTCGATGAGGTATTCGCCGGCCGGGCTGTTGGTCTTGATCGAGCCGGCCGGCGAGATGTGGTCGGTGGTGATCGAGTCGCCGAAGCAGGCCGAGGATCCGCGCGCCGACGATGTCGGTCGACCGGCTCGGGCTCGCGGCGCATGCCGTCGAAATAGGGCGGGTTCTGGACGTAGGTGGAGCCCATGCTCCAGCCGATAGGTCTGGCCGCCGCTCCACCTCGATCGTCTGCCAGTGCTCGTCGCCGGTGAAGACGTCGGCGTACTTGCGTGCGGAACATGTCGCTGGTGACGTTGGCGCGCACGAATTCGGCGATCTCCTTCGTCGTCGGCCAGATGTCCTTGAGGTAGACCGGCTTGCCGTCGCTGCTCGTGCCGAGCGGCTCGGTGGTCAGGTCGACATGCATCGAGCCGGCCAGCGCATAGGCGACGACCAGCGGCGGCGAGGCCAGGTAGTTGGCCTGCACGTCGGGATTGACGCGGCCTTCGAAGTTGCGGTTGCCGGAGAGCACCGCGGCGGCGACCAGGTCGCCTTCGTTGATCGCTTCGGCGATCGGCTCCGGCAGCGGGCCGGAATTGCCGATGCAGGTGGTGCAGCCGAAGCCGACGAGGTTGAAGCCGAGCGCGTCGAGATCGATCCTGCAGCCCGGCGCTTGCCAGATAGTCGGCGACCACCTGGGAGCCCGGCGCGAGCGAGGTCTTCACCCACGGCTTGGCCTTCAGGCCCTTCGCCGCCGCGCGTTGCGGGCGAGCAGGCCGGCGCCGATCATCACGGACGGGTTGGAGGTGTTGGTGCAGGAGGTGATCGCGGCGATCACCACGTCGCCGTGGCCGAGGTCGAAGTCCTCGCCCTCGACCGGCGACGCGGAGGCCGCCGCCGTTGCCCTTCTTGAACTCGGTCTCGAGCGCCGCGATCGAACCGCGGCTTGGCTTCCGAGAGCGGGACGCGGTCCTGCGGCCGCTTCGGGCCGGCGAGGCGACGGCTCGACCGTGGCGAGGTCGAGCTCCAGCGTGTCGGTGAAGACCGGCTCCGGGCTGTCGTCGTCGCGCCACAGGCCCTGCGCCTTGGCATAGGCCTCGACCAGCGCGATCCGCTCGGGCGTCGCGGCCGGTGATGCGGAGGTAGTCGAGGGTCTCGTCGTCGATCGGGAAGAAGCCGCAGGTGGCGCCGTATTCCGGCGCCATGTTGCCGATGGTCGCGCGGTCGGCCAGCGGCAGGTGATCGAGGCCGGGGCCGAAGAACTCGACGAACTTGCCGACCACGCCTTTCTTGCGCAGCATCTCGGTGACCGTCAGCACCAGGTCGGTCGCGGTGATCCCTTCGCGCAGCCGGCCGGTGAGCCGGAAGCCGACCACCTCGGGGATCAGCATCGAGATCGGCTGGCCGAGCATCGCCGCCTCCGCCTCGATGCCGCCGACGCCCCAGCCGAGCACCGCCGAGGCCGTTGACCATGGTGGTGTGGCTGTCGGTGCCGACCAGGGTGTCGGGATAGGCGACGGGCGTGCCGTCGTCCTCGTTCACTCCAGACCGTCTGCGCCAGGTATTCGAGGTTGACCTGGTGGCAGATGCCGGTGCCGGGCGGCACGACGCGGAAGTTGTCGAAGGCCGACTGGCCCCAGCGCAGGAAGCCGTAGCGCTCGCCGTTGCGCTGGTATTCCAGCTCGACGTTGTGCGCGAAGGCCGCGGGGATTGCCGAAATCGTCGACCATCACCGAGTGGTCGATGACCAGGTCGACGGGGATCAGCGGGTTGATCCGCTCCGGGTCGCCGCCGAGCGCGGCCATCGCGTCGCGCATCGCCGCCAGATCGACCACCGCCGGCACGCCGGTGAAATCCTGCATCAGCACCCGCGCCGGGCGGAAGGCGATCTCGTGGTCGCTGCGCCGTTCCGTCAGCCAGCCGGCCAGCGCCTGGATGTCGTCGGCCGTCACCGTCCGGCCGTCCTCGTTGCGCAGCAGGTTCTCCAGCAGCACCTTCAGCGAATAGGGCAGCCTGGAGACGTCCGGCAGTCCGTTCTTTTCGGCGGCGGCAAGACTGTAATAGTCATAGGTCTTGCCGCCGACGGTGAGGCTGGCGCGGCTCTTGAAAGTGTTGGGGGACGAATTGCTCACGGTGGGTCGGCTCCTTGATTGCGCACCCGTTTCCGCCGATCGGGAGGCGTCGGTCGGATCGGGTGATGGCGGGTGGATGTCCCGCAGGCGACGGCGCGGATTGCCGGCCTTATAGTGAATTTCATGGGTTTGTTCCAGATGATCGAGGCGGGCGAAATGTTGCGGCGGGCGCCCCTGCGGGGAGCCGCGAGGCCGTGATCCGCCTGACCGCAGAGGACCTCGTTGCCCGCCGCGGCGGCCGCACCGTGTTCGAGGGCGTCTCGTTTGCGGTCCGCGCGGGCGAGACGCTGGCCGTCACCGGTCCCAACGGGGCGGGCAAGTCGACGCTTCTCAGGCTGATCGCCGGGCTGCTTACGCCGGTTTCCGGCAGGATTTCGCTCGAGCCGACTCCGAAGCCGGGATCGGCGGCGCCGCCCACTATCTCGGCCATCTGGAAGCCCTCAAGCCGGCGTTTTCGATTGCCGAGAATCTAGGATTCTGGCGGACGCTCTACAGAGGGGACGGCGACATCGAGGAGGCGGTCGAGGCGGTGGGCCTCGATGGCCTGTCGCATCTGCCGGTCGCCACGCTGTCGGCCGGGCAGAAACGGCGGGTGGCGATCGCCCGGCTTCTCCTCATCGAGCGGCCGGTCTGGCTGCTCGACGAGCCGGCAACCGCCCTCGATGCGGCGGCGGAAGCGATGCTCGGCCGCCTGATCGCGCGGCATCTTGAGGCGGGCGGCCTGGTCATTGCCGCAATCCACCGCGCGCTCCCAGTGGTGCCGTCCGCCACGCTCGCACTCGGGCAGGGCTCGTGATCCGGGCCCTTGCCGCCATCGCCGGCCAGACCGCGCGCCTGCAGCTGAGAAGCGGCGGCGGGGCGCTGGTCGGCCTGGTGTTCTTTCTCGCCGTGGTGACCATCATTCCCTTCGGCGTCGGCCCCGACCTCAACCTGTTGTCGCGGATCGGCCCGGCGATCCTGTGGATTGGCGCGCTGCTCGCGACGCTCCTCGGCCTCGACCGGCTGTTTCAGGACGACCGGACGGACGGATCGCTCGATCTTCTGGTGCTCTCCGGTCATCCCCTCGAGCTGGTGGTCCTCGCCAAGGCCGCGGGCCATTGGCTGGCGACGGGGCTGCCGCTGGTCATCGCCGCGCCGTTCCTCGGCCTGTTGCTCGCGGTCGAGCCGATCGCGCTCGGCGCAGTGACCCTGACGCTGCTTGCCGGAACGCCTGCCCTGACGCTGGTCGGGACCGTCGGCGCGGCGCTCACCACGGCGCTCGGCCGCGGCGGCCTGCTTATCGCGGTGCTGGTGCTGCCGTTCACGATCCCGGTGCTGATCTTCGGCGTGAGCGCGGCGGCTTCGGTGATCATCGGGCCGCAACCCTTCCTGCCGCCGTTCCTGATCCTGATTGCTCTGTCGCTGGTCAGCGCCGTCGTGGCGGCGGTCGCCGGGGCGGCGGCGCTCAGGACCGGCCTGGAATAGGCAGCACCATCAGCTCGCCAGCTCAGCCAGCGGGTTCGGCGGCGGCTTGGTCGTGAATGTCCGCCGGACATGGCCGGCAAGAAGGATACTGGCGACGATCGCCGGAATCACCATGGCCATGCCGACGCGGAGACTCCCGCCGAGTTCGGCACCGTAGCCGACCAGCGGCGGCTCGATCATGAAGCCGCTGAAGGAGATGAGCGACAGAGCGGCGACATTGACGGCGGCCGGCCGGTCGCCGCGGCTGGCGGCGGCACTGATCGAAAGAGGTACCGCGACCGACACGCCGAGGCCCATCGCGGCAAGCCCGATCACCGCCTGCAGGTAGACCGGCGCAGTGACGAGAGCGATCAGCCCGGCAAGGCCGACCAGCCCGCAGGTCCGCGCCACCGCGACTGGCCCGAACCGCCCGGACGCCCAGTCGCCGAGGAAGCGGCCGACCGCCATGGAGATCGTGAAGGCGGCGAAGCCGATGCCAGCGCCGAGCGGCGTCGCACCCATCACCGAGCGCATGAACGAGTTGCTCCAGTCGAGCGACGCCGACTCCACGATCAGCGTGCCGAAGGCAAAGATGCAAAGCGGCAGGAGGCTCAAGGTGGGAAGTGCGATACGCACCCGCGGCTCGTTCTCCTTTGCCGGTCGGGCGTGAAGTTTCGGCAGCCGCGACGCGATGACGACGGCGATCGGTATCGAGACGGCGGCGACGATCAGGAGGTGCCAGCGGATATCGACCTGGAGGCTGGCGAACGCCGTCCCGCTCAGGCCGCCGATGATCGAGCCGACGCTCCAGAAGCCGTGGCAGGTGTTCATGATCCGCCGCCCGATGCTGCCCTCGATGCGGTCGGCCTCGACATTCATGGCGACGTCGACCACCGGCAGGAACAGGCCCGCCAGGAAGAGCCCGGCGAACAGGGTCGGCACGCTCCACGCCCAGCCGACCAGCGCATAGGCGAGGGCGTAGAAGACGAAGGCGATGCGGATGGTGCGACGCGGCGACAGCCACTCGATGATCTGCCCGGCGAGCGGCAGGGCGATGAAGGTCCCGATCGGCCCACCGAGCAGGCCGAGCGACAGCTCGCCGGTGGTGACTCCGAGCTTCGCCTGCATGTCGGGAATGCGGGGGAACCAGTTGGTCATGACGACCGAGTGCATGACGAAGATCGTCATGATCAGGCGGGAAGGCGTGAGGATCATCGGCTTGTGGGCTCCTGCCGTGCCATGGCGGTGGCAGGCGACCGGACGAGAGGGGGGCGGACAACGCGCGTGCGACAAATCATACAGCCCCGCGCGGGCCGAGACCATGTGCGGCGCGCTTCCGGGCCGAATAGGGATGCATTGGACGACGCCGGCCGGGCGGGACCGCCAGCGCCGGCAGCGGCCACGGGTCGCGTCCCATTGCCCGTCGGACGCCGCGCCACTAAAACACCCCTCATGCCGATCATCGATCTCGCCAATCCCACACGGTTCCTCGCCTTTGCCGGGCGGATTTTGCCGTGGCTGTGGGGGCTTGCCGCCATCGGGCTGGCGATCGGCCTCTATCTCGGACTTTTCGTCGCACCGCCGGACTTCAAGCAGGGCGATACGGTGCGGATCATGTTCATCCACGTCCCCTTCGCCTGGCTGTCGATGGCCTGCTACGGGACAATGACGGTCGCCGCCCTCGGTACGCTGGTCTGGCGTCATCCGCTCGCCGACGTCCTGCAGAAGAGCGCCGCGCCGATCGGGGCGGCCTTCACCTTCCTGGCGCTGGTCACCGGGTCGCTGTGGGGCAAGCCGACCTGGGGCACCTACTGGGTGTGGGACGCGCGGCTCACCTCGGTCCTCATCCTGTTTCTCATCTATCTCGGGCTGATCGCGCTCTGGCAGGCGGTGGAGGATCCCGGCACGGCGGCGCGCGCCGCCGCCATCCTGACGCTGGTCGGCGCGGTCAACATCCCGATCATCAAGTTCTCGGTCGACTGGTGGAACACGCTGCACCAGGGCGAAAGCATCTTCGTCGCCGGCGGGCCGACTGATCGATCCGTCGATGCTGTGGCCGCTCTTCATCATGGCCATAGGCATGACCCTGCTTTTCGCCGCATTCCTGTTGATGGCGATGCGGAACGAGATCCTCCGCCGGCGGGTCCGCGCCATGCAGATCGTCGCCGCCGGGGGATGATCGCGCCGGGTACCCATGACGGCTTCATCATTGCGGCCTATGTGATTGCCGTGGTGGTTCTGGTCGGGCTGTTCGTATGGATCGTGGTTGACGGCCGGACGCAGCGGCGCCGGCTCGCCGAGCTCGAAGCGCGCGGCGTGCGGCGACGGTCGGCAGGGAGTGGCAAGGCGTGACGACCAGCGGAGAGACACAGCCGAGACGGCGGGTACGCCTGATCCTGCTCCTGCCGCTATTCTTCTTCGTGGCGCTCGCCGCGATCTTCCTGCTCCGGCTCGAATTCGAACGTCGATCCGGAGGCGATCCCCTCGGCGCTGGTCGGCAAGCCCGCGCCGCCGTTCGATCTGCCGCCGCTCCGTGGCGTCTCCCGCACCGGCCTCAAGCGAGCCGACCTCGACGGCGGGCTCAGCGTCGTCAACGTTTTCGCCTCGTGGTGCGGGCCGTGCCGGCTGGAGCATCCGCAGCTGATGGCGCTGTCCCGCGACGACCGCATCCGTCTCGTCGGCATCAACTACAAGGACACCGAGGCCAATGCGCGGAAATTCCTCGGCGAACTCGGCGATCCCTTCGCCGCGATCGGCGTCGACCCGAAAGGCCGGACCGGCATCGACTGGGGCGTTTACGGCGTGCCGGAGACCTTCATTGTCGATGCCGACGGGATCGTCCGCTACAAGTATATCGGTCCGATCAGCCCCGAGGCGCTGGAGAGCGTCGTGAAGCCGGAGATCGACAAGCTGCTCGCCGGCGGCAAGGATTGATCGCTTACCCGCCGGCCTGCCAGGCAAGCACGCTGTCGAACGGGTAGATCAGCATGATGACGTTGAGCGTCAGGTTGTCGCGCACCGCCCAGGCGGCGAGGAGCTCGAGCCCGATTCCCAGCACGATGGTCACCCACACCGGCAGCCGCGCGGCGAGGAAGAAGCCGACCAGCATCGCCACGATGTCGAACATCGAATTGATGATGGTGTCGCCGGCATAGGCCACCGAGACCGTGACATCGCGATAGCGGCTGATCACCCACGGCGTGTTCTCGATGATCTCCCAGGCGCCCTCGACGGCAAGCGCGACCAGGGCCCGGACGCTGAGCGGCTGCCGGCGCGCCACCAGCCACAGCGCGAGATAGAACAGCAGGCCGTGGACGACGTGGGACGGCGTGTACCAGTCGACGATGTGCTTCGAATCCTCGCCCGCGCCCCAGAGCCGCAACGCATCGCTCGGCAGGAGGGGTTGTCCCATGGCCGCGAGCACCGCGGCCGTCACAGCGAAGATCGCCAGCCCGGCAAGGACGAAGGCGGCGTCGCGCTGCCCGGTCCCGCGGACGGCGTCGGTCAAGGCTCGGCGCCTTCCTCGGGTAGCGCGTAGCGGTTGATCAGCGGCAGCTGGAAGAGGGTGAAGGCGAAGGTGAGCGGCATGATGCCGAACACCTTGAAGTCCACCCACAGGTCGGTGGAGACGGTGCGCCAGACGATCTCGTTGAGCGCGGCGAGCACGAAGAAGAAGATCCCCCAGCGCAGCGTCAGCTTTCGCCAGCCCTCGTCGGTCAGCCGGAAAACCGAATCGAAGACGTAGCCGAGCAGCGACTTGCCGAACAGCAGTCCGCCGAGCAGAGCCGACCCGAACAGCACGTTGACAATCGTCGGCTTCATCTTGATGAAGGTCTCGTCCTGGAGCCACAGCGTCAGCCCGCCGAAGACCAGCACGACCACGCCGCTGATGAACGGCATGATCGGCAGCCGTCGGGTGATGGCGAGCGAGAAGGCGAGCGAGATCAACGTCGCGCCGATGAACAGCGCCGTGGCGATGAAGAGCGGCCCGCCGAGGTGGCTGAGCGCCGGGAACCGCTCGGCCAGCCAGTCGCCGCGGGCGTTGGCGAAGAAGAAGACGCCGAGCGGCCCGAGCTCCAGGGTGAGCTTCAGCAGCGGGTTGATCGGCTTGCGGTCGGTCTGGTTGGGTGCGTGTTCGAATTCCATCAAGACGCCTTCCGAGGGACCTCAAATCCCCTTAAATCCAAGGTTGTATCGGTCCCGTCCATGAACGGGGATCGCCGCTCAACACTTAGTGGACCGGCGCTTCAAGCTCAACGGTGCACGTGCGCACCTTGCCTCAGGCGAGCCGGCGCGGGGCGGCGGTGGCCGGGTCGCCGCTGTTGGGCGTTCCGGTCGGCTCGATGAGGAGGATGTGCACCTCCTCCCGGGCGACGGGCCGGTGCTCGACACCCTTCGGCACGACGAACACCTCGCCCGGCCCAAGCGTCACCGTCCGGTCGCGTAGCTCGATGTCGAGCACGCCCTTCAGCACCAGGAAGAAGTCGTCAGTGTCGTCGTGCTTGTGCCAGATGAATTCGCCCTTCAGCTTGGCGACCATGACGTCGTGGCCGTTGAACTCGGCGACCGTGCGTGGGTTGAAGGACTCCGCAAACGTCGCGTGCTTCTCGGCAAGGTTGGCTTTCTGGTTCATGGAGAATCCTCGTCTGCGATCAATGCGGACTGGGCTCGGGGGCGACTTTCATCGCCGTCGGTGTCATCACGGCGGAAGCCGGGTTGCATCACCCGCCGTCTCAATGTCGATGCGGTGCCGTTTCAGCGTCTCTGCGATTGGTTCCAGTTCGAGTTTATCTCCGACTTTGACCCTCCGACATTCACACGGGGGGCCTCCCCCGCTTGCTTCGCTCGCAAGGGAGGAAGGCCGGGGGCAAGATCGCGCCCGGTCAGGTCTGCCTCAAATGCCCGAAGCGCGCCAGCTCGCTGGTGATGATCCGCGCCATCATCTCGCGGCTCTTGGAATAGTGGTTGCTCGCCCCTTCGTCCCACGTCCAGAAGAAGGTGCGGTCGATCATGCCGAAGGACACGACGGTGTTGCCGTCGGCGTCCTTTACCGACCATTGCTGCGGCGTCTTGCCCGGATTGTCCCGCCTGATCGACAGGCCCGCGGCGAGGCGCGGCTTGAGGCCGGCCGACAGCGCCTCGATCGCCTTCAGCATGTCGTCGGACGCCGCCCTCGCCGGCGCCCTGCGCTTTGCCGGCGCCGTCGCCTTGGGACTGGTCTTGTCCGCAGCGGCCGTCATTCAAAGCCCCGCCAGCGCCTTGGCGAAGTCGTCTGCGGCGAACGGCTCGAGGTCGTCGACCCCCTCGCCGACGCCGATGAAGTGCACCGGCAGGCCGTATTTAGCGGCGATGGCGACGAGGATACCGCCGCGGGCGGTGCCGTCGAGCTTGGTCATCACCAGGCCTGTGACGCCGGCGCGCTGGCCGAAGATCTCCACCTGATTGAGGGCGTTCTGGCCGGTGGTGGCGTCGAGGGTCAAAAGCACGCTATGCGGCGCCGACGGGTCGATTTTCCTGACCACGCGGACGATCTTTTCGAGCTCCGCCATCAGCTCGTCCTTGTTCTGCAGTCGCCCGGCGGTGTCGATGAGGAGCACGTCGGCGCCTTCGGCCCGCGCCTCGGTCAAGGCGTCGAAGGCGAGCCCTGCCGCATCGGCGCCGGTCTCCTTGGCAACCACCCGGGCGCCGGTGCGCTCGCCCCAGATCTTCAGCTGCTCGATGGCGGCGGCCCGGAAGGTGTCGCCGGCAGCGAGCACGACCGTTTTGCCCTCGGCGCGGAGCTTGGCGGTGAGCTTGCCGATGGTGGTCGTCTTGCCGGTGCCGTTGACGCCGACGACGAGGACGACGTGGGGCTTCAGCGCCGGATCGACCACGAGCGGGCGGGCGACCGGCTCGAGCCGCCGCTCGATCTCGCCGGCGAGCACCGCCTTCACTTCCTCGTCGGTGACCTCCTTGTCGTAGCGCCCCTCGCCGAGTTTGGCGGCGATCGCGACAGCGGTATCCATGCCGAGGTCCGCCTTGATCAGCATGTCCTCGAACTCCTCGAGCGCCGCGTCGTCGAGCTTGCGCTTGGTGAAGATCGCGGTGATGCCCTCGGAGAGCGCATTGGAGGAGCGGGTGAGGCCCGACTTGAGCTTATGGAACCAGGAGTGCCGCAGTTCCGGCTGCGGCGGCGCCTCCGCCTCCGCTGGGGTCTCTGCGGCATGTTCCGGTGGCTTGTCGCCGCCGAATACGCGGCGAAAGAGTCCCTTGCCTTCAGCCATGGCTCACGTTGCCTCGGCGATCAGGGTGTGGCCGGTGCGGCCGGTGATCCGCGCGGCGACGATGTCGCCCGGGCGGCCGGTCGGGATCGCGGCCGGGGTGAAATACTCGGTGCGGCCGAGCCCGTCCTGCTCGACAAGCACCTGCCGGGCGGCGCCCTCCTCGGCGGCGAGGTGCGCCGCAAACGCCGCCTCGCCCCTGGCGCGGAGGCGGGCGGCCCGCTCCTTCACCAGCGGGCGGGCGAGCTGCGGCATGCGGGCGGCCGGCGTGCCCGGCCGCGGCGAGAACGGAAAGACGTGGAGGTAGGTCAGACCGCAATCGTCGACGATGGAAAGCGCATTGGCGAACATCGCCTCGGTTTCGGTCGGAAAGCCAGCGATCAAGTCGGCGCCGAAGACGATATCGGGCCTGAGACGCCGCACCGTCTCGGCGAAGCCGACGGAATCGGCGCGCGCATGCCGGCGCTTCATCCGCTTGAGGATCATGTCGTCGCCATGCTGGAGCGACAGGTGGAGATGCGGCATCAGCCGCTCCTCCTCGGCGATCGCGGCGAACAGCGCATCGTCGACCTCGATGGAATCGATGGAGGAGAGGCGCAGCCGCTCCAGCTCCGGCACATGGCGAAGGATGGCGCGCACCAAGCTGCCAAGGCTCGGCCGGCCCGGCAGGTCGCTGCCATAGGACGTGATGTCGACGCCGGTGAGCACAACCTCGCGGTAGCCGTTCTCGGTGAGGCGGCGGATCTGCTCGACCACCGCGCCCATCGGCACCGAGCGCGAATTGCCGCGTCCATAGGGGACGATGCAGAAGGTGCAGCGGTGGTCGCAGCCATTCTGCACCTCGACGAAGGCGCGGGCGCGGCCGTCCATCCCTTCGATCAGGTGGCTCGCGGTCTCGCGCACCGACATGATGTCGTTGACGCGGACTTCTGGACCGCCGCCCACGCCGAAGTCGGGTCCGCTGTAGCTCGCCGCCGAGAGCTTCTCTTGGTTGCCGAGAACGAGATCGACCTCGCCCATGGCGGCGAAGCTCTCCGGGTCGATCTGGGCGGCGCAGCCGGACACGACGATCTTTGCGCCGGGATTCTCGCGCCGCGCCTTGCGGATTGCCTGGCGGACCTGACGCACGGCCTCATGGGTCACGGCGCAGGTGTTGACGAGGATGGCATCGCCGAGCCCGGCCTCGGTGGCGCGGGTCCGCATCACTTCCGATTCGAGCGCGTTCAGGCGGCAGCCGAAGGTGATGGTCTTGATCCTGTTCCCTGCGCGGCGTTCCGTCCCGGAGTCGCCCCCTTCCGGGAATTTGCGGTCGCTCCGCTCGGCAAATTCCGACCTCCCCTCAAGGGGGAGGTTGGGGGCAGGGCTTTCGTCACGCCCGCTCATGCCGCGCCCTTTTGCGTCTGCGACCACGCCAGCGTCTCCGGGTCGATAACACCGTCGAACTCCGCCTCGACCGGGCCGGTCATCATGACGTGGTCGTCCGCCCGCCACTCGATGGTGAGCGGCCCGCCCGGCAACGTGACAGTGACACGCCGGTCGCAGAGGTTCTTGCGCATGGCCGCAACGGCTGCGGCGCAGGCCGCGGTGCCGCAGGCCTTGGTCAGGCCGACGCCGCGCTCCCAGGTCCTGACGGTCAGCGCCGTCCGGCTCGCCACATGGGCGAGCGAGATGTTGGCGCGTTCGGGGAAGATGGGGTGGTGCTCGAGCAGCGGTCCGAAGCGGGCGAGGTCGTAGGCCGCCACGTCGTCGACCCAGAAGACGGCGTGCGGGTTGCCCATGTTGACCACCGAGGGCGAATGCAGGATCGGCGCATCGATTGGCCCGATCTGCAATTCGATCGCCCGGGTGTCGCGGAACTCTTCCGCCAGCGGGATCTCCTGCCAGCCGAAGCGCGGCTTGCCCATGTCGACGGTGACGGTCTCCGGGACGCCGGTAGCGAAGGCATTGAGCAGGCCGGCGCCAGTCTCGATCGAGGCGGAGCGGTTGCCGGTCTCGCCCATCAGGATCCAGCCGACGCAGCGGGTGGCGTTGCCGCAGGCCGAGACCTCGCCGCCGTCGCGGTTGTGGATGCGCATGAAGGCGTCGGCGCCCGATTTGGAACGCTCGATTGTGATGAGCTGATCGAAGCCGATTCCGTCCCGTCCGCCGAGCGTCCGGATGGCGTCCGGCGACAGTCCGACGGGCGTTCGGCGGGCGTCCAGGATGACGAACTCGTTGCCGAGGCCGTTCATCTTGCGAAAGGGAATGGCGTTCGCAGGCATGGTTGTCGCCGGGTTTTCTGATCACGCGATATATGGCCGAAAGCCTGACCGATTGCCAGCGGCGCAAGGGAATCCGCTGCATTTCCGGCCACACGCTGCGATCAAGTGGAATTGAGTGTTTCGGAGCGGAGGCCCGGCCTAAGCTTTTTCAGGAAGTTTGATCGCGGCGGGAAAGCCCGCCGATCAAAAGGAGGTAAGACGTGGAACACACACGCACGGAATCGCGGAAATCGGCCCTTCCGGTGGCGATCGCCCTTGCGGCGGGTCTCATCGCGGTCGACGTTCTCTGTCAAAGTGTCGGCGTCAAGGCTGCGGAGAATGCGACGCCCATCCCGTCCCCCACCCTCGACCAGATGGCCGCGACGACGGGGAAGATGGACACGGCGGTGTTCGCGGGCGGCTGTTTCTGGGGCGTCCAGGCGGTGTTCCAGCACGTCAAGGGCGTGGAAAATGCGGTGTCCGGCTATGCCGGCGGCACGGCCGCCGACCCGACCTACCGCCAGGTGAGCTCCGGCGCGACCGGCCACGCGGAATCGGTCGAGGTGACCTACGATCCGGCCAAGGTCAGCTATGGCAAGCTCCTGCAGATCTTCTTCTCCGTCGCCCACGATCCGACCCAGCTCAACCGGCAGGGCCCCGACACCGGCACGCAGTATCGGTCGGCGGTGTTCTTCACCAATGACGAGCAGAAGAAGATCGCCACCGCCTATGTCAAGCAGCTCGGCGAGGCAGGATCGTTCGGCAGGCCGATCGTCACGGAGCTTTCAAACCTGAACGCTTTCTACCCGGCCGAGGACTACCATCAGGACTACGCCTTTCTCCATCCTGGCTCTCTCTACATCGTGTGGAACGACCTGCCGAAGGTGGAGCACCTGAAGGAGATGTTCCCGGATGTCTGGCGGGACGAGCCGAAGCTCGTCCGGACGGCGGGAGCCAGCTGAGGCGGAGGGGCTTGGGCGCGGCGAAGTTCGTCTCCGTCAAACCACTGTCATCGAACGCCGCTTTCATCCGCTTGCCGGCGTCGATTTCAGCACCTTGGTTTTGTTGATTTTTCTTCCCCCGGCTGGCGCCCCTCTTAATCGCCGGCCGAGGTTTTTTGTTCGCTCTCGCGGCGTCACCACCGGCCGGTGAGGCTGACGCCGACGACGTCAAGATTGTTATTCATGGTCGCCTTCAGCGTACCCTGCAGGTTGGTGGCGTCGATTTTGCCATCGGCAAACCAGATGTGGGCATAGGATGCGGCGAGCGTGATGCCGCGCCAGCACTCATGGGTGAAGCCAAGGCCGAGGATCGTCCGGTCGCCGTCGGGGTTGATGGTATTGCTGCCGCCGACCGAGACCGCCTGCTCATAGCCGACACCGGCGCTGACGCTGGTGCGATCCGACAGCTGATAGCGCCCTCCGAGAGAGAAGAACCAGGTGTCTTTCCAGACCTGCGGACGAACGACGGTGGGGAAGAAGCCCGACTCGAACTTGATGCGGAAGCCGTCGAAGGCGCTCCAGTCGTTCCAGTCCACCTCGCCGAGGAGGGTCAGTCGCTCGGTGACCGACTGCTCGATTCCGGCGCTGATCACCGTCGGCGTCGACAGGTTGAAGCTGACGTGCTGGGTGAACGGCAATCCCTTGATGCTGGCGGTTCCGGTGAGGTGGTGGGTGATCTGCGACCGGTAGCTCAAGCCGACCCGGGTTCCCGGCAGAGGATCCCATGTCAAGCCTGCGTTCCATCCCACGGAGATGTCATTGCCGCGGAGGAAGCCCGGACCGGAAAAGAACAGAAACGATTCCCGGCGCTGCAGATCGACGTCCATGCCCTGGATATTGAGGCCGAACGCGAAGGCAAAACGGTCGTTGAGCCGATGGGCCACGGTCGGTGTGAGATTCCAGCTGACCATAGAAGTCTTGAGGAGCTGGTACTCGCCGGCCCATTCCGGCCGGGTCCGGATGATCACCGCAAACGGGCCACTGAAACCGATGCCGAGCGTCGTCTGGGCGTCGACCTGATGGGTCGCGTAGACAGCCGGGGCGAAGGCGTCGTCGGCCATGCTGCCGCTGTCCCCGAGCGGCAGGAAATTTATGCCGGATGGCGAGGTCGCCTCGGTGGCATGGATTGATACATTCGGAAAGAAGGACCGGCCGTCGAGGGTGACCACGGTGCCGGTCAGATCCGCGATGGCGGCCGGGTTGTAGAACATGTAGGACGCGTCATGACCGTAGGCGGCGGCGCCTGCGAAGGCGCTGCCCATCGCCGCGGTGGAGTGCTCGCGGACATAGAATCCCCCCGCTTTCGCCGGCGTCGCCTGTGCGAGCGCGAAAGCAACGCAGGCGACGAGCGCAACCGCCCCGATCTTTCGCATCAGGCACCCCCCTTTTCTTGCCCGGTGCATCCCGCGAGGCAGGTTAGACGGCTGCCGTCTTCGCGGTCAAAGCCCCGTCGTCACTGCCGCCGGCTTATCGGTACGATCGTTGCCGGCATGATGCATTTCGGCCACAAGACGCGAAGCTGAACGTTGCGAAGGATGCGCGGAAGTGCCGAGCCGGTCTGCCCGCGATGACGCTGATGCTCGGCTATCGTGTGGCGCTCCTCGTTCCGCTCGCACTGGCGCTCGCCAGTCGAGTAGCGCCGGCTTCGCCGTGGACCGAGGGGGCGTCGGCGGTCGGCATGGCAGGCAAGAGGCGATGACGGCGGCGCGCATGTCGGCGTCGGCCGCATAGTGGTCGGGCAGAAAGCCAACGAGGAAGGCGCGCTTCTCCTCGAGCACCTCGCCGGCCAACCGGCGCACGAGACGCGAGACCGAGCCGTGGCACGCGGCGCACTCCGCCGTGAAGGCCGATTCACCGGCGGCAATGGCGTCAGGCGGGCTTTCGTCGGCGACGGCGCTGCCGGCAGGCGCGAGAACGGCCAGAGCCGCGATAAGGCTGCACGCGATGCGGTATCGGCGAAATTGTCTCACGTCCCCTGACGTCCTGTCGATCGTTTCAAGCGGGCGGGACGCCATAGCCGGCCGGCCGCGCGGCGCCAAGTGCTTCCGGGCGCGTCCGCCTGCCGCAGCAGGGCAACGAGTCCGGGTTAACGGGTTGATGGGTTGATGAGGGTTTCGAGGTATTTTGGGTCGTAAGAGGCTCGTTTTCTGCGGCGTTTGAGGGATCGTGTATCGCCAGTGGTTCTGACGATGTTGAGGGCGAAGTGTCGAACGACGGCCATATTGACGGCGCCGTGGCCGACCCTGAGGCGGGATAGATCCTCCTTGAAGATGACGTCGAGCACCCAGTGGAGGGAGTTCTCGATGCGCCAGTGGCCGCGGATGGCGGCGGCGGCGCGGGTGGCGGAAAGCGGCGCGGAGGCGATGTAGAAGCGCTTTTCGCTGGTGGCTTTGCCGGGCTTCTCGATGGTGGTCTCGACGCGGATGAGGGCGGCGAGCTTGGGGAAGCGGTACTCGCCGGGGTGACGGCGGTTGGAGAGCAGCCAATCGACCTGGTGGGCGACGCTGACCCTTCGGGTCTCGATGCGGCCATGGTCCTTGTCGATGTCGAGGGCGGTGTCGAGGGGTGATGGCGGGACGGTCTCGAAGAAGCTTTCGATCTCCTGTCTCAGACTCGGCTGGTTGTCCTTGACGGCGAGAATGTAGTCGGCGTCCCGGTCGATGATCGCCTGTGCGATCTTTGGATTGCAGGCGATGGCATCGATGGTGACGAGGGCGCCGGCAAGGGCCAGCTTGTCGAGGAGTTGCGGGATTGTGTCCTGCTCGCCGGAGGCCTCGCCGACCGCCTCCTGTCCAAGCACGAGGCGCTCATGGGTGGCAAAGGCGGAGACCAGATGCAGTGCTTCGCGGCCCCGCCGACGGTCGTGGCTGCGTCGCGAGGTTTTGCCGTCGAGGGCAACAAGCGCCGGAGCACCCGGCCGCCACTCGCGGGCCCAAGCGATGAAGCAGGCCTGGAACAGCTCCGGATCGATGCGGTTCATCAGCGTGCGCAGCCAATCGGCGCAGGGCAGACCGTGATGATAGGGGAGGAAACGGCGCAGGAACGACAGATGCGCCTCGCCCCAATCGACGATGTCGTCATAGTCGTCACAAGCGGCAATCGTGCCGCAAACCACCAGCAGCAGGACCTCGGGCAGCGGGTGCGCCACGCGCCACTTCTGGCGCGGGTCGCAGAGATGCGAGAAATGCTTCAGAAGGCTGGCGAGGCGCGGCTTCTCAACAACGGCGTCCATGGGCGGCGGGCTCCGAATCAAATCGATAGCCCAAGACAATCACCCTCCGCGTCAATCGGGAATCCGCGTTAACCCGACTTCGCTGCCCTGACTGCCGCAGGCATTCGGTTGACTCGGCTGGAGCGCAGACGTAAACACCCGCCAACTCTGCAAAGAGCGGTAGCTTTTGAATACGCCGACCGGGGCGGAGCCTCCGGAGGCCACCGTCCGCCAGCGCGATGCGCCCGCGGGCGCCATTTGTGCATGGACTTCGCGGTGCGCCGGCTTGCGGGCAGGCGGACCGGCAACGACATAACCCGGACCCGACAACGGTCAACAGACGGCAAACGATGTTCGATACACTCTCGGAACGCCTCGGCGCGATCTTCGACAAGCTCACCAAGCGGGGCGCCTTGTCGGAAGCCGACGTCAACGAGGCGATGCGCGAGGTGCGGCGGGCGCTCCTCGAGGCCGACGTTGCCCTCGACGTGGTTCGCTCGTTCACCGACAAGGTGCGGAGCCGCGCTGTCGGCCAGGAGGTGATCCGCTCGGTCACCCCGGGCCAGATGGTGGTCAAGATCGTCCACGACCAGATGGTGGAGATGCTCGGCTCGGATGCCGAGACGATCGACCTCAACGCGCCGGCGCCGGTGCCGATCATGCTCGTCGGCCTGCAGGGCTCGGGCAAGACGACGACGGCGGCCAAGATCGCCAAGCGGTTGACCGACCGCACCAAGAGCAAGGTGTTGCTCGCCTCCCTCGACACCCGCCGTCCGGCGGCGCAGGAGCAATTGAAGGTGCTCGGCCAGCAGGCCGGGATCGACACCCTGCCCATCGTCAGCGGCCAGATGCCCGTCGAGATTGGCAAGCGGGCGCTCTCGGCCGGCCGGCTCGGCGGCTACGACGTGGTGATCCTCGATACCGCCGGCCGCACGCATATCGACGAGTCGCTGATGGCCGAGATGGCCGAGATCAAGCGGTCGACGAACCCGCACGAGATCCTGCTCGTCGCCGATGCGCTGACCGGCCAGGACGCCGTCAACGTGGCGAAGTCGTTCAACGAGCGGGTCGGCGTCACCGGCATCGTCCTGACCCGCGTCGACGGCGACGGGCGCGGCGGCGCGGCGCTTTCGATGCGGGCGGTCACCGAGAAGCCGATCAAGCTGATCGCCGTCGGCGAGAAGCTTGACGCGCTCGAGGATTTCGATCCGCAGCGGATCGCCGGACGCATCCTCGGCATGGGCGACGTGGTCGGCCTGGTCGAGAAGGCCGCCGCCAATATCGACGCCGAACAGGCGGCCAAGGCGGCCGAGCGGATGCGCAAGGGCGTCTTCGATCTCGACGACCTCGCCGATCAGCTTGCCCAAATGCAGAAGATCGGCGGCATGTCGGGGGTGATGGGCCTGCTTCCCGGCGTCGGCAAGATGAAGAAGCAGATCGACGCCATGGGCGTCGATGACAGCGTCTTCAAGCGTCAACAGGCGATCATCTCGTCGATGACGCGGAAGGAGCGGAAGAGCCCCGACATCCTCAAGGCCAGCCGCAAGCGTCGC
Organism: uncultured Alphaproteobacteria bacterium; assembly: GCA_963710805.1. Lineage (GTDB taxonomy): Bacteria > Pseudomonadota > Alphaproteobacteria > Rhizobiales > Kaistiaceae > Bauldia. The sequence continues at coordinate 23,532 of CAVQBS010000040.1, forward strand.
ATCGCCGCCGGCTCCGGCACTCGCGTCGAGGAGATCAACAAGCTCCTCAAGATGCACCGCCAGATGGCCGACATGATGAAGCAGATGGGAAAAGGCAAGGGCATGTTCGCCCGTATGGGCGGAATGGCCGGGGCGGGCGGCGCCATGCCGCAGATGGACCCGGCTGCGCTGGAACGCCTTGCCAAGGGCGGCGGCCTGCCGGGCGGCCTCCCGGGAGCGCCGCCCCGTGGCCTGCCGGGGCTTCCGGGTGTCGGCGGCCCCAAGCTTCCCGGCCTCGGCGGCAGTCTGCCGGGATTGCCGAGTAAGAAGAAATGACCACCGCAGAGGATTGTTCCGCCGTCCGAAGCCGTCACCGGCTCGGAGCCACACCAACAGGAGTCACTGAATGTCCCTGAAACTTCGCCTTGCCCGGGCCGGCGCCAAGAAGCGCCCGTTCTACCGGATCGTCGTCGCCGACGCGCGGGCACCGCGCGACGGCCGCTTCATCGAAATCGTCGGCACCTACGATCCGATGCTGCCCAAGACCGACGAGAACCGGGTGATGATCAAGACGGAACGGGTCCAGCATTGGCTCGGTGCCGGCGCCCAGCCGACCGACCGGGTGCTGCGCTTCCTCGACGCGGCTGGCCTCGCCAAGCGTCCGGCCCGCAGCAACCCGCAGAAGGCGCTGCCCGGCAAGAAGGCGCAGGAGCGTGCCGCGGCTGCCGAGGAGGCGAAGGCCAAGGCCGCCGAAGCGACTGCTGCGCCGGCCGAACCGGCGGCAGCTGAACCGGCGACTGAGGAAGCCGCAGGTTAGCGATGGCCGAAGCGGCGGCGGAACGGGTCGTCATCGCCCGGATCGGCGCCGCCCACGGCATCAAGGGTGAGGTGCGGGTGAAGGCGTTCACCGGCTCACCCGCCGACATCGCTTCCTACGGGGCGCTCGAGGCCGACGACGGTCGCCGGTTCGAGGTGGAAGCGCTCCGCCCTGCCGCCGGCGGATCGTCCGACATGTTGGTCGTTCGCTTCAAGGGGATCGCCGACCGCAACCAGGCCGAGGCGCTGAGCGGCATCGAACTCAGCGTGCCGCGGACGCGCTTGCCGGAACCCGGGCCCGAGGAGTTCTACCATGCCGACCTCATCGGTCTTGCCGCCGTCACGGCTGACGGTGCGCCGCTCGGCACCGTGATCGCCGTGCCGAACTACGGGGCCGGCGATCTCCTCGAAATCGCTCCAAAGCGCGGCGAGAGCATCCTCGTCCCGTTCACCCACGCCATCGTGCCGGAGGTCGATCTCGCCGGTGGCCGGGTCGTCGTCGATCCACCAGAGGGATTGCTTGGCGGCACCAGCGACCAGGATGAGCGGTCATGACCTTTGCCGCTACCGTGCTCACCATCCTGCCGGAGATGTTTCCAGGTCCCTTGTGCGTCAGCCTTGCCGGCCGGGCCCTCCAGGACGGAATTCTGGTTGCTCGAGGTTCGCGATATCCGCGACGCCGCGACCGACCGCCACCGCTCCGTTGACGACACGCCGGCCGGAGGCGGACCCGGCATGGTGATGCGCGCCGACGTCCTGGCGGCGGCGATCGATGCCGCGAGCCCGGCAGGCGACGAGCGGCCGCGCCTGTTGATGAGCCCGCGCGGCCGGCCGCTGGATCAAGCCCGCGTCCAGGAGCTCGCTTCGGGCGGCGGGGTTGTGATCGTTGCGGGACGATTCGAAGGGGTGGACGAGCGGGTGATCGCGGCGCGGGGACTCGAGGAGGTGTCAATCGGTGATTTCATCCTCTCCGGCGGCGAGATCGCCGCGATGGCGCTCCTCGACGCAGTCGTCCGTCTCCTGCCCGGCGTTATGGGGAACGCAGCCTCGGCCACCAGCGAAAGCTTTGCCGACGGGCTTCTCGAATATCCGCAATACACCCGTCCGCCGGTCTTCGAGGGGCAGCCGATTCCGGACGTCCTGACCTCCGGCAACCATGCCCGAATTGCCGCATGGCGGCGGGCCGAGGCGATGCGGATCACCGCCGAACGGCGGCCCGATCTTCTCGCCCGACGGGAATCGACAAAGTCGAACGATTAGAGTATGGAACCGCCGGCTTTTCAAAGATTGACCGCAGGGTAAAAGGCCGGATCGCGCTTCAGGTGCGCCGCCGCCCGTCGATAAGAGGTTCCTCCATCATGAACGTTATCCAGCAGCTCGAGAAAGAGCAGGCCGAGGCGATCGCCGCCACCCGTGCGATCCCCGACTTCGCCCCCGGCGACACCGTCCGCGTCAACGTCAAGGTGACGGAGGGAACCCGGAGCCGTATCCAGGCGTATGAAGGTGTGTGCATCGCCCGCTCTGGCGGCGGCCTCAACGAGAGCTTCACCGTTCGGAAGATTTCGTACGGCGAAGGGGTCGAGCGCGTCTTCCCGATCTACTCGCCGGTGATCGAACTCGATTGATGTGGTCCGTCGCGGCAAGGTGCGCCGGGCGAAGCTCTATTACCTGCGCGGCCGGCGCGGCAAGTCGGCGCGCATCGCCGAGAAGCAGGACCGCCGGAACCGCGCGACCGGGGCGGGGACGGCGTAATCGCCGAGGCCGAGGCGGCCAAGTAGCCGCGGTGCGCCTCAGATGAGAGTGTGGTCCGCGGGGATACAAGCCGCAGTCATTTTCCTGTCGGTTCTTGTCTCGTCGGTTGCCGCCGCCGATCCCCTCACGATCGAGGTAACCAGGGCCGAGGCGCTTCTCTCCGCCGGTGTCCCCGTCATCGCCATCCAGATGTCTTCCGCTTCGGCGGCTGCCTTCGGAACGCTGACGCAGGCCAATGTCGGCAGGCGCATGGAACTGCGCCTCGACGGGGTGCCGGTGATGGCGCCGGTGATCCGCGAGCCGATCCTCGGCGGGTCGGCACAGATCAGCGGCCTGCCCGACGATGTCGACCCGCCCGATCTGGCGTCGCGCATCGCGGCGGGAAAGGTCCGCGTCGAGGTCGAGATCCTCGGGGAATAGGGCTGGGGCGGTCCCGGACTTAACCATGTGCCAAGAAAGCGCGTGGCCGGGCCAAGTTTGAGCCAATTTTGCGGCTTATTCTTCGCACCCATGCTGTCGCGCCGCTCCTTCCTCAAGCTCACGGGCTTTACGGCGCTCGCCGGCTTGGGCCTGACCTCCTATGCCTTCGCCATCGAGCCGCGCTTCCGGCTGGTGGTGACACGCTATCGCCTGACGCCGCCGGGCTGGCCGACCGGCGAGCGCCCGCTTCGCATCGCGGCCATCGCCGATCCGCATGCCTGCGAGCCATGGATGCCGGCGTCGCGGCTGGAGGAGATCGTCGACGTCACCAACGGCCTCAAGCCGGACCTCACCGTGCTCCTCGGCGATTTCATTGGCGGGCTGCGCCGGTTCCGCACCGGCGAGGTGCCGGCCAGGGCATGGGGTCGCATCTATGGCAGCCTGCAGGCGCCGCTCGGCGTCTACGCGATCCTGGGCAATCACGACTGGTGGACGGACGTCGATCTTGTCCGCTCGACCCTCCATGGAAACGATATTCCGGTCATGGAGAATGCCGTCGAGCTGATCCGACCGCCAGGCGGACCGGACTTCTGGCTCGCCGGTCTCGGCGATCAGCTGGCTCATCGTGTCGGTCACAGCCGCTTCGTCGGTGTCGACAACCTGCCCGGCACGCTCGCCCGGGTCAACGACGACCGGCCGGTCATCCTGCTTGCCCACGAGCCGGACATCTTCACGAAAGTGCCGGATCGGGTCAGCCTGACGCTCTCGGGTCACACCCATGGCGGGCAGGTCAATCTCCCCTTCATCGGTCGTCCAGTCGTTCCCTCGGCCTATGGCGACCGCTTCGCCTATGGCCACATCGTCGAAGAGAACCGGCACCTGATCGTGTCCGGCGGCCTCGGCTGCTCGATACTGCCGGTGCGCTTCGGCGTGCCGCCTGAGATCGTTCTCGTCGAACTTGGCGGGGAGGTGGCGGGGGTTTAGCCTATCGGAACGAGGCCCTGAACCCCTGCGTCAGGTACCTTTGTGCGAGAAAGGCGATCAGAAAAGTCGGCAGCGTCAGGTAGAGGCCGCCTGACATCAATGCCCCCCAGTAGATCTTGAAGCCCGTCTGCATCTGGATGATGCCGGCGGTGAGGGTCCATCCGTCGGGCTGGGTGGAAACCGTGATGGGTATGAGCAAGTCCGTCCAGGCGACGACGAAACTGAAAAGCGCGACCGTCTTGAACCCGGGTCCCGCGAGCGGTACTGCGATCTTCCACCAGACGCCGATCGGGCTGAGCCCGTCGAGCAGCGCGGCTTCCTCGATTTCGCGAGGCAGTGCATCAAAGAACGGCTTCAGCAGCCAGACCGCGAACGGCAGATTCAGAACGGTGATGCCGATCGTGACCGCCACGGGCGTGTTCGAGAGCTGGAGCGTCTCCATCATCAGGTAGAAGGGCAGAACGAGCGAAGCCGGCGTGATCATGCGCGTGACTAGAATGGTGTTCAGGATCAACGTGGAGCCTGGAAATGGATATCGCGACAGTCCATACGCGGCGGAGCCGCCCAGGATCACGCTCAAGACGACGACGGAGATCGACACGACAAGAGAGTTCACTGTCAGTAGCCCGAAATTGAACTGCTCAAACAACTGTACGAAGTTGTTCCACGACGGGGCGCTGGGCAGGATCGTTGGCGGGATCTGATTGATCTCCGCGCCCGGCTTGAAGGCGCTCAGCGCCATCCAGATGACCGGTATAAGAGTTATCCCTGTGGTCACCGCGAGCAGGACCGCTGAGGCCACGGGTTTCGGATTCAGTGATCTCGCAGCCATCAGCCGTTCGCCCTTCGGTTCACGGCAAGCAGGCTTGCGCCGATCAGGCCGGAGATGATGATGGCGAGCAATGCAAGCGCCGAGGCCTCGCCGAAGCGCAGGCTGATGAACGCGGTGCGCCAGATGTAGAGCGGAAAGACCATGGTCGCCTGGCCCGGACCGCCGGCGGTTGTCGCCAGGATGATGTCAAACGCTTTGGTGAACGCATCGACGGCGCGGAAGGCGGCGGTGACGGCGAGGACGGGGAGGATTCCGGGAAGCGTCAGATACCAGAACTGCTGCCAGAGGTTCGCGCCGTCGAGTTTCGCCGCTTCGAACTGAAGCGGGTCGATCGACATGATCGCCGCGTAGAGCAGGAACATGACGAAGGGCATCGTCTTCCATGAATCGATGACGATGATCGAAACCAGCGGATAGTGCGCAAACCACGCAATCGGCGTACCCAGCAATGTATCGAGCGGTCCGATCTGCGGGTCGAGGAACATCTTCCACACGACGGCGGCGACAACGCCGGGCACGGCGAATGGCACGATGAATCCCGCCGTGAAAGCGCGGCTGAGGAACCGGCCGAACCGCCCGCCATACTCGAGCGTCACCCGCGCCAGCAGGCGGCGACCAGCAGACCGAAGGCAACTTCGACAGCGACGCTTCCCACGGTGAAGACGATCGTCGTCCAGAGCGAATGGAGTGTGGCCGGGTCGTTTATGACGGTTACGAAATTGTCGGCACCCACCCAGGTCATGTCGCCCGAGCGGAGTGGAGAGTAGTCGTGGAAGCTGAGATAGATCAGGTCGGCGACAGGGAAGGCCATGAAGAGGCCGAGAAAGACCAGCGCCGGCAACGAGAGAACGAAGCCCGCCGGCAGGTGAAACCGGCTCTGGCGCATCGAAGGGCCGGCCGACGGCCGTTTCGCGTCATCGCGCGTCAAGACTTCCTCCGATCCGCTGGCAAAAGAGCACAACTGATGCCGCACCATCCGGGAAGGTGCGGCATCGTGACGGGAGGCGGATGGCGGGAAAGCAAGGTCGCCCTTGTCGCGAACCGCCCGGAGGCGGCTCGCGTCGCATGCGCTTCTACTCGATCGGCTTCCGGTCCTTGAACTTCACGTTCTGCAGCCAGTCGGCAGCTTCCTGCGGCGTCTTCGTTCCGGCATAGACGTCGGCTCCGGCCATCGCGACACCCTCGAAGAATTCGGGCCCCCAGGTGACCTCGACAGGCGTGAGCTTTTTGGCTGCAGCGACGAAAACGTCGAAGTTCGGGATGTGGTTCATGACCTCGGGATTTTGCATCTGGGAGATCGTTGCCGGCGGATTGCCGGTTTCGATGACCTGGTTCACCTGGTAGTCGTCTGACAGCATCCAGGTGATGAATTCCGCCGCGCAGGCAGCGTTCGGCGCCGATTCCGGCATTGCGAAGAAGAAGGTTCCGATCGGAATGCCTTTGCCGGGCAGAACGGCCATGCCGTACCTCTCGGGCTCTTTGGCAAGCGTCGACCAAATGTACGAGTAGTTGGTGTAGGTAGCCAGCTTGCCGCCCTGCATGAGAGTGTCTGCGTCAAAGAAGCTCTGCGTCACGAAACTCTCGGGCGCGGTCCGGGCTATCCGCTGCATGATTTCAAATGCCTTCACGCTCTCGGGGCTGTTGGCCAGGAGTTCGTTCTGCTCAAGGTTGAACGCTCTGCCGCCGACGCCGAATAGAATCGTTTGGTAGTCAAGGCCGATGCCCCAGTTTACGCCGCTCATCCAGCCGCCGTAGAGGTCGGGAGGGCGGTGGCGATGGGGTTCATCACGGAGCTGAGAGCTTCGGGCTTCTCGGTACCGCGCGACGTTTCCGTCGCCGGATTTGACGACATCGAGTATTCGGTCATCTTCGACCCGCCGCTCACCACCATGCATCAGCCCCGCGCCGAGATAGGCCGGTTGGCGGCGGCGGAGCTCTTGCGACGAATGGACCGTATCGTCAACGATAACCCGCCAAACCGGGTGCGACTTCGAATGCGATCTCGCGATTCGCGAAAGCACGCGCCCACTCAGGGCTTCGGCCGGTGGGGATCTTGGCAAGACAGAGCCGGAGAAGCGCCGAGGGACCAGCCGCAGCACGAGGACGCGCAAGACTGCGGCATCACTCTAGCCGAGGCTTTGTCCTGGCATTCTCTCCGCCGGGGTGCGGCCGGACGGCGAAGTTGCTGGAGGCCGGATCAACTCCGCGGCGCACGCTGCGACCGCCGGTGCGCTTCGGCGTGCCGCCGGAGATCGTTCTCGTCGAGCTTGGCGGGGGCGACGCGGCGGCTTAAAACGCCGTCCTATGAGCTCGTTTTTCGACGCCAACCGAGCCAACTGGGACGAGCGCGCCGATATCCATGTCGAGGATTCGACGGGCGCCTATGCGGTCGAACACCTGATCGCCGGCGAGGATGTGCTCTTCCCGATCGAGGCGGCGGAGATCGGCGACCTTGCGGGGCTGAAGATTCTTCACCTGCAATGCCATATCGGCGTCGACACACTTTGCCTGGCGCGTCGTGGGGCGATGGTCACCGGGCTCGATTTCTCGCGGCGTGCGCTCGATCACGCCCGCGATCTGGCTGTCCGGACCGGCCTCAAGGCGGAATTCGTGCAAGGGGACGTCTATGACGCGCCGGCGCTGGTCGGCAGCGACTTCGACCTTGTCTATGCGACCTGGGGGACGATCAACTGGCTGCCGGACGTCTTTCGCTGGGGCGCTGTCGTGGCGAGCGTGCTCAAGCCCGGCGGCCGGCTCTATTTCGCCGAGTGCCATCCCGGACTCGCCGTCCTCGAGGAGGTCAACGGCCGGCTGGAGCCGACCTTCAATTACCGCACCCCGTCCTCCGTTCCGCTCGAATTCAGGCCGAGCCAGACCTATACGGGCGATCCGCGCCAGCTCGCCAACAACCTCAATTTCGAGTGGATCCATCCGGTGAGCGACATCCTGATGGCGCTGATCGACACCGGGATGGCGATCGAGCGGATCGCCGAGCACGAGGCGTTGCCGTGGCAGATGTTTCCGATGATGGTCCAGGGCGGCGACCGGCTCTGGCGCCTGCCCGCCGGCATGCCGTCGCTGCCGCTCAGCCTGTCTCTCTCGGCGCGGAAGAACGGCTAGCCGGGCCCGGTCAATTCCGGCTGACGGCGCCGATGATCGGCCCATAGCCGCCATGGCCTGGCGGGTCGTTGCGGCCGAGGTCCGGCGAGTAGAGCCCCGGCGCCGAGCCGCCGTCGAGAAAAAGGGCGTTCTGGCAACCGAGCCGGTCCCGGAAGAAGAGGCCGAAATCGTAGAAATTGACGCTGCCCTCGGTGATGACGAAATCGACCTCGGTCGGGCTTGGCGCGCACACTCCGTTCCGTGGCTTCACCGAATCCGAGCCGACGATAAAGGCCGGATGCAGCTTCCCGTCAATGACGAGCATCGGCCCAGATTGCGTCGCGAACTCCGCCTCGGGCGGGTTGGCGATGAAGTCCTCGGTCGTCACCACGCCGGCTTCGCCCTTGCGGAGATAGAAGACGCCGTTGGGCTTCTTGTAGAAGTTCGGCGCCGGCTTCTGATCAGAGGTTGCGGTGTTGACCGGATGCAGCTGCTTTCCGCCCTCCACATAGAGGCCGATCGGGGTGAGGTCGTCGCCATACATGCCGCCGTTCATCGCGAAGGCGAGCGATGCACCGTCCTTCTCCAACGCGTCGGCAAGCGTGGAGAAAGCGGCGTAGGGTGTACCGTCCGGCTGTCGCCAGAAGAACCGGACATCGCTCTCCGTCAGGTCGAAGCGGCACACGATGTAGCCGTTCTCGTCAAAGGTCACGGAGGCGCAGGGTTCTGCAGCCGCCGAGTTACCCGCAAAGGACAGGCTGAGGGCGAGACCAGCAGCGGCACCCGCCAAGAGACGTCGGAAGGCGGCGTGCATCATCCTCGTCGCGGTTTCCGATTCCTTGAATCGCATCCACTCACCTATATAGCCGGTGTTCCAAAGTGTTGGCGCCTTGTCGTATTATGCCTTGCATGAACAGGTTCGGTCATCCGCAAGAGATGCGAGCGGCCCCGGCCGAGGTCGGCATGATCGCCGACCACTTCCGGTTGCCGTGGCGCTTCCACGCCAGGATCGTCGCCGCCCGGGGAAACCGTCTCGGCTGATCGCGGCCGCACGCTATTCAGCCTTTCCAATTCACCCCGCAACACATCTGTTGCACCTCCCATAGAGCTCCTTCGATGACACCCAAGACCCTCTACGACAAGATCTGGGAAGAGCACGTCGTCCATGAAGACGACGACGGCACCTGTCTTCTCTATATCGACCGGCACCTCGTCCACGAGGTCACAAGCCCGCAGGCCTTCGAGGGCCTGAGGATGGCCGGCCGCAAGGTCCGCGCGCCGAAGAAGACCCTGGCGGTCGTCGACCACAACGTGCCGACCACAGATCGCAGCCATGGCATCGCTAACCAGGAGTCGGCGATCCAGGTCCAGGCGCTTGCCCAGAACGCCGCGGACTTCGGTATCGAATACTACAACGAACTCGACCACCGGCAGGGTATCGTCCACATCATCGGGCCGGAGCAGGGCTTCACCCTGCCGGGGATGACGATCGTCTGCGGCGACAGCCACACCTCGACCCATGGCGCCTTCGGGGCGCTCGCCCACGGCATCGGCACCTCGGAGGTGGAGCATGTGCTCGCCACCCAGACGCTGATCCAGAAAAAGGCGAAGAATATGCGGATCACGGTCGACGGCACGCCGCCGCCCGGAGTGACCGCCAAGGACATCATCCTAGCGATCATCGGCGAGATCGGCACTGCCGGCGGCACCGGCCATGTGATGGAATATGCCGGCGAGGCGATCCGCTCGCTGTCGATGGAAGGGCGGATGACGGTCTGCAACATGTCGATCGAGGCCGGTGCGCGCGCCGGTCTGATTGCCCCGGACGAGACTACCTTTGCCTACATCAAGGGCCGGCCGAAGGCGCCGAAGGGCGACCACTGGGACGCGGCGATGCGCCACTGGGAGACCCTTCACTCCGAGGACGGCGCCGCATTCGACCGCGAGGTGCGTCTTGATGCGTCGAACCTGCCGCCGCTGGTCACCTGGGGCACCAGTCCCGAAAACGTCACGACCGTCGACGGCAAGGTGCCCGATCCGGCCGAGATTGCGGATCCCGATCGCCGCCGAGCGATCGAGCGGGCGCTGGCCTATATGGGGCTCGAGGCGGGCACGCGGATCAAGGACATCGCGGTGGAGCGGGTGTTCCTCGGTTCTTGCACCAACGGCCGCATCGAGGACCTGCGCGCCGCTGCCAAGATCGTGGCGGGCAAGAGCGTGCACGACGGCGTCAACGCCATGGTGGTGCCCGGCTCCGGCCTGGTGAAGGAACAGGCGGAAGCGGAAGGGCTCGACAAGATCTTCCTCGCCGCCGGGTTCGAGTGGCGGGAGCCCGGCTGCTCCATGTGCCTCGCCATGAACGACGACCGGCTCAAGCCCGGCGAGCGCTGCGCCTCCACCTCGAACCGCAATTTCGAGGGACGGCAGGGCTTCAAGGGCCGGACCCACCTCGTCTCGCCGGCGATGGCGGCGGCGGCGGCGATCGCCGGCCACTTCGTCGACGTACGGGAGTGGTCGTAGCAGGCCAGGAGGGGCTGATGGCTGCCATCGTCAAGGCGGTCAGCCTCAGCCCGAGCCATTCGTTCAGCAAGAGGAATGCGTCGGCGATCCGGCTGCTCACCGGCCTCGGTGTCGAGGGCGACGCCCATTGTGGCGAAACGGTCAGGCATCGCTCGCGCGTGGTGCGTGATCCGGATCAGCCCAACCTCCGCCAGGTCCATCTGATCCACGCGGAACTATTCGACGAATTGCGGAGCCTCGGCTTCGCGGTGGCTACCGGCGAGGTGGGCGAGAACGTCACCACGGAAGGGATCGATCTGCTTGCCCTGCCTGCCGGCGCTCGGCTCGGCCTGGGTGCGACGGCGATCGTGGAGGTCACCGGCCTCCGCAATCCCTGCCATCAGCTCGACGATTTCCAGCCCGGCCTGATGGCGGCCTTGCTCGGCCGCGACGCCGAGGGCAATCTCCTGCGCAAGGCCGGGGTGATGGCGATCGTCATTGCCGGCGGCGACGTGCATCCGGGCGATCGGATCGCCATTTCGCTACCGGAGGGCCCGCGCCGGCCGCTCGAATGCGTTTGAAACGGCTCTTCGGGCGCCAGGTGGCGCGGTGGCCGGCTTGATGCAGGTCAAGGAGAGAGAGCACCTGAAGGCGCACGGTCTCTCAAGTTCTTCGACGTTGTTGGGAGATTTCGCCATGGCGACCCGCAAGCGCAATCCGCTGCTGCCCTGGTTCATCGGCCTACCGATCGTTCTGGCGGCTGTCGTCTATGTCGGCTATCGCTTCGCCGCGACGGATTGCGCAGTGCCGGGCATCTCGATCTTTCTGGTGCTCGGCGTGGTCCCGGTGATCTACCTGGCGCTCATGTACATGACTCTCTCCAGCCAAGATTAAGGCGAGAGTAGCGCGTGTCGCATGACCCGCTCCGAGTTCAGGGATCGGTCGTCACCGTTTGGGGTCAGAGCCGTTCGCGCCCGTGAGCTTCAAAAAAGCGAACGGCCCCGCGGGGGCGCACGGGACCGTTCATCAACTGGCAGCTTTGGAGGTCGGGGTGGGGGATAAAGCCGCTCAGTGATATTTCCGTCCGGGCACCGGTTTCGGCCGGGCCTCGCTTTTGTTGGTCGCCTGAAGACGAATCTGGTCCTCGCCGGAGACGAATTCAACCGGGGTATCGGCAAAGTGAATGACGCGCTCCGCCGGAGCCGGAGCAAAGTCGGCGGCGCCTTCCGAGAAAAAGGTGGCTGCCGGGCCGATTGGGATCCTGATGCTCATCGCGCTTTCCCCTATGGGCTTCTGGTGTGCCCTTGACTGTCACTATGGCGGAAACCGCCGTGCTTGGCTGTGAACCTAATCACACCCCTGTTGACGCCTCGTGAAGGCATGTAGTTCACACAAAGTTTCATTACGACATGAAACTTCAGGAAAGCGGCCCCGCAAGGGCGGGGCCGTGACCATTTCTGGGCAGTTTGGTGGAGATTTTACCACTTTGGATAGGTATTGTTCCATCGGCACACCTTGCCTGCGTAGACCTTGTACGAGACCCATCCGCGGTAGGGTTTCCAGTAGCGGACCGTCTTGTACCGAGGCGTGCAGACCGGGCGTTTCTGCGGCTGGTGGCTCCACCGCGGCGGGTAATAGGGCTGGTAGCGCGGCCAGTGTCCCCAGCCGAAAAACCAGCCATTGCCGCCGACATAGCCGTGGCCGCTGACATGGCCTTGCCCGCTGACATGGCCTTGCCCGCTGACATGGCCGTGCCCGTAGGAGGTTGCGGAAGCCGTGGTCGTTGTCGCCGCCAGCGATCCGGCGCATAGAAGGGCGGCCGCGGCGGTGGCGATGATGGTCCTCTTCAACATGGTCAGGTTCCCCTTGTATCTGCTATCCCCTTGTCGCCATTTTCGACCCTCTGGCGTGAACCGGAACTGAGACCGCCGTTCATCCTCGGTTCAGGTTCGGCTTGACGCGAAGTCCCCTCCAACGAAACTTGCCGCATGAGCACCATCACCACGTCTCTTCTGTCGATGCATGATGCGCACGAACTGGCGCCGCTGGTCGCGGCCTGCGTGCAGGAGCGAACGCGCGGGGCGCCGCGGCGGCCCGACCAGTTCTATGCCGAGTTGCTGCTCAATGATCGGACGGCAGAAATCGTCGGCGCGCGGTTCCGCGATCGTCTTGCGGGATTCGCCGTCTTCTTCGATCTGCCGGACATGATGACCGGCCGGCGGACGGGCCAATTGAACGAGTTCTTCGTGGATCAGGAGGCGCGTGATCAGGGTGTCGAGCATGCCCTGGTGGACGCGCTGGCGGCGGAGGCGACCAAGCGCGATTGGCTCGACGTCCGCTGGCTCGTCCCGGAAAAACCGCCCGTCGCCAAGAGTCTCGCCGAGCGGCTGGCGCGTCCCTCCGGCTGGACCGTCTACACCGTCGGGATCAGGTGACAGATTTTTCGCCGTATGCCAGTCGGTCTGGCTAGGCAACTGCTTAGCTGCGAGGCGCGCCTTAATGACTCTCTCCCAATCGCTGCTTGGAGACGGCGCGCTGGTCGGCCACGCCAGCTACCTTCTGCTGGTGGCTTCCATGATGATGACCCGGATGACGTGGCTGCGGGTGCTGGCGGTTGGCTCCGGCGTGCTGTCGATATTCTACAGCACGATCTGGGTCTACGACCCCTTGTCCGTCGTTTGGGAGGTGCTGTTCGTCGCCACCAATCTGGCTCAACTCGCCCTGACCGCCTACCGCAACAGCATGGCGCGGTTCACGCCGGAAGAACGGGCTTTCTACGAAATCGCGGTGCCGGGGCTGGCGCCGGCTCAGGTCCGCCGTCTCCTCAAGGCCGGACGGTGGCTGGACGGGGAAGCGGGCACCGTACTCGCCCGCCAGGGCGAGCCGGTTCCGAATCTGGCGTTCCTGGTTTCCGGGGAGGTGGCCATCAAGATGGACGACCATCTCGTCGGAACCTGTGGCTCCGGCGATTTCGTCGGCGAGATCAGCGTTTCCACAGGCATTCCCGCGACGGCAACGGCAATCGCCACAACGCCGATCCGCTATCTGGCTTTCGAGCGGCGCTTCCTGATGCAGCTTCTCAACCGGGCCGGAGAGATCGGCGGGGCGCTCGAACTGTCCTTCCGCCACGGACTCCGCGAGAAGCTGATCCGAACCAACATGGCTGTCGTGACCGCGGCGAGGCCGGTGATATGAACCGGAACCTCGATGTCGGGTCTTCCCGCGAGCCTCCCGACAAGCTCGAGATCTGGGCGCGGCGGACAGGCCGGGTGCTCGGTTACGCTGCGCTCCTCATTCTCGCGCTCTATCTCCTCTTCGCCTACGGGCCCCGATGAGCGGAGACGCCGGCTTGAACTGGGCAGCGGCAGAGGCGCCTACCCTCGATGATCTCGAGCTCCTGGCGCGAGATGCTTTCGGTACCTTGCCCGACACCTTTCGGGCGCTGACGGGCGAACTTCAGATCCGGGTGGCGGACTTCCCGGAGGACGATGTGCTTGACGATCTCGGCATCGAATCGGAGTTCGGCCTGCTCGGACTCTTCCACGGCGTCGGCCTCGCCCATGCCTCGGCGGTGCCGCAGACCGGCACGATGCCCAACATGATCTGGCTCTACCGGCGTCCGATTCTCGACTACTGGGCCGGGTGTGAGGAGACGCTGGGAGGCATTGTCACCCACGTGCTCGTTCACGAGATCGGCCACCATTTCGGGCTTTCCGACGATGACATCGACGCGATCGAAGCGGCGGTCGGGTGAGATTCCTGCCGCGCTGTGTCCGATGTAGAGTGGTTCACCCTTGGGCAATTCGGGGCTTCCCATGGATCTCGCGCACTGGATCTGGCTGGCGACGGCGGCATACGGGATCCATGTGCTCGAGGAGTTCGTGCTCGATTGGCGCGGCTGGGCCCGCGCCGTCATCGGGCTGCCGGTCGAGTGGTCGGACTTCTATGTCGTCAACGCTCTGGTCATCGTCCTCGGTATCGTGGCGGCCAATCTCGCCTTAGTCGCGCCAGGCGTCGCCCTTGGCTTTCCGGCGCTGATGCTCATCAATGCCGTGTTCTTCCACATCCTGCCGTTCATCAGGACCCGCGGGCGCTACTCGCCGGGGCTGTCGACGGCGGTGGTGCTTTTTCTGCCGATCGGTTTCGCCTGCTATGCGGAGGCCGGCGGGGCGGGGTGGCGCGATGCGTCCTCGCTGATCGGCTCGATCGTGCTTGGTGCGGCCCTGATGGCGTCGCCGATCGTGCTGCTCAAGCTCAAAGCGCGCCCCTATTTTCGCCAGGATCAGGCGTGAGCCTTTCCGATCCCCAGCAGGCTCCGCTCCATTCAGGGTGCGACAGCCAGTTTCCGCTACCCGCCATCCGCCCCGTTCTCTCGATTCCAGGATAGACGCTTATGCCCGCTCTCAGCACGACGGTCCGCTACGGCGCGGTTGCGCAGGCCTTTCACTGGCTGACGGTGCTCTTCGTTGCCGCGGCCTACCTGACGGCCGAAGGCGGCCCCGAGTCGCGCGTCTACTCCACCCAGCGCGCCGCCGATCTTGCCCTGCACGAGACCTTTGGCCTCTTGGTGCTTGTCGTCCTCGTGGTCAGGCTTGTCTGGCGCGCCGTTGACAAGCCCCCCGAGGAGGTTCCGATGCCGGGCTGGATGACCCACGCCTCACGGACGACCCACTGGCTGCTTTACCTCCTGCTTTTTCTGGTGCCCGCCACGGCCATCGTCGGGGCGTGGTACGAGGGTCATCCCATCACGGTGCTATGGGTCGGCGACATCGGGCCGTATCTGACGGCCTCGCAGGATCTCGGCAGGAGCATCACCGAGTTTCATACCCTCCTCGGCGACGTGATCGTCTATCTCGCCGGCATCCACGCCGCGGCAGCGCTCTATCACCATTTCTTCCTGCGCGACCGGGTTTTGACGTCGATGCTGCCCGGCCGCCAGGCTTGACGGGCTACCGCCGAGGGCGCATGTGACGGGCAATCAGACGTCGACCCGAGGCATGGCCCATGGACAAGTTCACCACGCTGACCGCCGTTGCGGCGCCCCTGAACATGATGAATGTCGATACCGACATGATCATCCCCAAGGACTACCTGAAGACCATCAAGCGCACCGGGCTCGGGGCCGGGCTGTTCGCCGAGCTTCGCTACAATGAGGATGGTACCGAGAATCCCGACTTCGTGCTCAACAAGCCGGCTTATCGCAATGCGAAGATTCTGGTCGCCGGTGACAATTTCGGTTGCGGGTCGAGCCGCGAGCACGCACCGTGGGCGCTCCTCGATTTCGGCATCCGCTGCGTGATCTCGACCAGCTTCGCCGACATTTTCTACAACAACTGCTTCAAGAACGGCATCCTGCCGATCGTGGTCTCCAAGGAGGACCTCGACAAGCTGATGGACGATGCCGAGCGCGGCGTCGAACGCCCGGATCTCCATCGATCTCGAGCAACAGGAGATCCGCGGGCCGGACGGTGGCGTCGTCAGGTTCGACATCGATCCGTTCCGGAAGCACTGCCTGCTCAACGGTCTCGACGACATCGGCCTGACGATGGAGAAGGCTCATCACATCGACCGGCACGAGCAGCGGATTGCTGAAGCGCGCCCCTGGCATTAGTCCGCGCGTCCTAATGCCATGGGGGCTTGCTCGCACCCACCGGCTCGCGTCTTAGTCTTCGTCCGGCAAAATGGCGGTCACCGTTTCGATGACTCGCTGAGCCATCTTCTCGTGCATCCGCTCGACCATCTGGCCCTCCACGGCGATGACAGCCTTGCCGTGGTTCTCCGGCCGTTCGAAGGCGGCCAGCACCTTCTCGGCCCACTCCACCTCCTCGTTGCTTGGCGAGAACACGTCGTTGGCGATGGAAACCTGGCGAGGATGGATCAGGGTCTTGCCGTCCATGCCGAGATCGCGGCCCTGCTGACACTCGGTGCTGAAGCCCTTCCACTCGGTCAGGTCGTTGTAGGTGCCGTCGAGGACGGCAAGCCCGTAGGCGCGGGCGGCGAGCACGCATTGCGACAGCGCCGGCACCAGCGCGGCGCGGCCCGGAGCGATGCGCACGCCCATCTCGCGGGCGAGATCGTTGGTGCCGATCACCAGAGTGTCGAGCGGCGCGCCGGACGCGGCGCTGGCGGTGGAGGCGATGCCGGCGACGTTGAGAATGGCGAGCGGCGTTTCGATCATCGCCCAGAGCGCCAGCCCCTCGGGAGCCTGGGCGGCGGTGAGAGCGGCCCGAGCCCGGCGGATGTCCTCCATCCGGGAAATCTTGGGGATCAGCACCGCGTCGGGCATCGCGGCGACGACGGCGGCGATGTCGCGGGCGATCCACGGAGTGCCGAGGCCGTTGACGCGCACCACCACCTCGCGCTTGCCATAGGCGTGGACGTTGACCGCGGCGGCGACTGCGGCGCGCGCCATGTCCTTGGCCTCGACGGTGACCGCGTCCTCCAGGTCGAGAATCAGCACGTCGGCGGGGATCGTCCGTCCCTTGTCAAGAGCGCGGGCGTTCGAGCCTGGAATGTAGAGTGCGCTTCGGCGCGGACGCGGCGCTGCCGCCATGTTTCGGTATTCTCCCCCGGGTACGGCGCGAGACACTAGCCGCCTCCGGCCAGTCCAGAAAGCCCCTCCCGGCAACGGGCTGGAACCGCCCGGCCGCTTGGAGTATCCGCTCGCCGATGTCGCCCCGCTGAAGTGCATAGCATGGCCGAGAAACGAGAAAAGCCCGCTGTCATCGTCGTCAACAGCCAGGTCGCCCGCGGGTCGGTCGGCGGGCGCGCCGCTGCCTTCATTCTGGAGCGGCTGGGTTTCCGGGTGTGGTTCGTGCCGACCGTCTCGCTTGCCTGGCACCCCGGGCACGGACCGTCGACGCGGTTTCGGCCGGACGAAGCGACATTCGGGGCTTTCGTCAATGACCTGGCCGGCGCGCCATGGCTCGGCGAGGTGGCCGGCGTGATGACCGGCTATCTCGGCGCTGCGAGTCAAGCCGGGCCGATCGCCGGGCTTGTCGACGCGGTGAAAAACGCAAACCCCGCAATGCTTTATCTCTGCGACCCGATCATCGGCGACAGCGACGGGCTGTTCCAGCCGGAGACGGTCGGGGTGGCGATCCATGACATGCTGCTCCCCCGCGCCGACATCGCCACGCCGAACCGCCACGAGCTTGCCTGGCTAACCGGCAAGCCGTTGAACGATAACGAAGAATTGATCGGGGTGGCGCGGGGGTTGGGACCTCGGGAAATGGTGGTGACGTCGGCCTTTGCCGGGGAAGGGCGGATCGGCAATCTCTTGGTCGAGCCGAAAAATGCCCGTGTTGTCAGTCACTTAAAGCTTGAATCCGTGCCGCATGGGACCGGCGATACGCTGTCGGCGCTCTACTTCGCGCACCGGCTGGAGGGGCGGACTCCCGCCGTTTCGCTGGAACTGGCAGCGGCGGCGATCCTCGCCCTGGTCAGGCTCGGACGGCGTTTGGACGCCGACGAGATGCCGCTTGAAACAGGGCAGACGCTGTTTGAATCGCCGCCGGACAGTGTCGAAGTTGAGACACTGGACGACGCTTCGCCATGACTGGCTGGCTCGCCGGGGTCGACGGTTGCCCGGCCGGCTGGGCGGTCGTCTGGCGACAGCGTGACGGCGGCGAGCCGCCGGCGTTCTCGGTTGCTGTCGATTTTGCTGCCATCCTTGACGACCCACGGCAGCCGGCGATCGTCGCCGTCGACATGCCGATCGGCCTGCCCGACCGGGTGGGGAAGGGCGGGCGCGGCCCGGAGGCGGCGGTGCGCCCGCTCCTTGGCGAACGGCAGTCGTCGGTGTTCTCGGTGCCGTCGCGGGCGGCGGTAATGACGTCCGACTACGCCGAAGCGTGCCGGATCGCCCTGGCGACGTCTGAGCCACCGCGCAAGGTGTCGAAGCAGTGCTTCCACCTCTTCCCCCGCATCCGCGAGATCGACGCGCTGATGACTCCGGCGCTGGAGGCGCGCGTCTTCGAGTGCCATCCGGAACTCGCCTTCTGGCGGCTGAACGGTGAGAAGCCGATGGCGCTGCCGAAGAAGGAGAAGAGCCGGGCGAGCTCGGCAGGAATCGCCGAGCGCACGGCGCTGCTTGCCCGTCACGGCTACGACGCGGCGTGGCTGGCGCAGGACCCGCCGCGCGGCGTCGGCCGCGACGACTTCATCGACGCCGCGGTGCTTGCCCTGATTGCCGGGCGGATTGCGAGAGGTGAGGCGCAACCCTTCCCGCCATCGCCGACGCGCGATGGCAAGGGGCTCAGGATCGCGATCTGGGCGTGACCGCGGGCGCCGGACGACGCCGGTCACATGGTGTTGCAGTCCTTGTCCGGATAGGCGCCGATGAACTTGTCGGGGATGACGTTGAGCTCGGTCCCGTCGCCCTCCATGGCCGGGCGCTCCTCGATCCGCCCCTCGATCTTGACCAGCACCTCAGCACCGGGCTCCACCCCGGTCGCTATGTAGCCGGCCTCGAGCGCCTGGTTGTCGGCCTCGAAGGCGACCGGATAGCGCTCGCCCGTGGCGCAGTCGCGGAAAAGCGACGCGTCGGCCAGGTAGGAGTACATGCCGGCCATCGGCTGCGGCATGCCGAGATCGGCCGCTGCAGCCGCTGTCGTCAGTCCGATCACCGCCACGGCGGCCATTGTCAGGGATCGTCGCATGGGTGTCGCCCCCTCGCTTTGCTGCGGGAACGTTCATGCTACCGGCGAAATGCGACGAGAGAAGGCCTGGCGGGCGCCCGTGGTGAACGGCCGGTTGCGGGGGTAGGGGCGGCGACGCGCGTGCGCCGCGATGACGACTCAGCCGTCGACCGCCTCGAAGATCGCGATGGTGACGCCGGAGGCGGTCATCAACTCGAGCCGATTGCCGGCGATGACGAAGCGGCCGACGTCGCGCAGGTATTTGAGGAAATCGCGCTCGGTGCGCGCCGTGTCATGGCAGTACATGCGGGTGGTCAAGAACGGGCTGAAGGAAAGGTGGTCGCCGTCGAGGGTATAGACGGCGCCGAGATTGTTGCAGCCGGTGTTCCCGGTGAGGCCGCCGCTCGGCTTGAAGACGAGGTGCGCCTCGCGCCGGCCGGTCTCGGCGGGCACGCCGCGGATCGACACAAGCTTCCAGTAGGTGTCGACAAGGGCGGCGTCGGCGGCGTGGGCGGCCATGGCGTGGAACGAGGCGAGGAGGGCGAGGCCGGCAATCAGCCGGGCAAGGGTCTTCGGCACGGGCGATAGTCTCCGTATGTCAAATTCCCCTCGGCGCGGACCATGACCGGGGAATTGCGGCAGGAATTGGGGGGTTATGCGGTGACACAGACACGGAATTGTCGCACCGGGAGCGCCGCCCTGATCCGGGACGAAGCAGGCCGCGCGTATCAGCGTTTCATGATCCTTTCCGGTTCCCTCATCACACCTGAACGCGCCGCCCCGGAGCCGGTGGCAGGCCAAACTCTCGAAGACGGTCGTTAAGGTTGGCGCAAGAGCCGTCGTGACATGATCCCGGCGCTGCAGCGACCAGGCGAGGCAATCCCTATCCGGACAATGGCGCAGTTGATCGATCCCGCCGACGATGTTTCTGGCGCTTGTCGCTTCGACCCTGGCGGCGGTGGTGCTTTTGCTGTGGTCGTTCTGGCTCGAGCCGCGACGAACGCAGCCTGCTGTGGGTCGCAATGGGGTTCCTCACGGCCTCGGCGGCGAACCTGTTCCTGGGCGGCCGCGACACACTGCCGCCATGGCTGACGATCGACGCCGCCGTGGCGCTCCTCCTGTTCGGCACCGGGCTGACATGGACCGCCACGCGCGTCTTCAACGGGCGTTCGGCCGCGATCTGGGTGCCGCTTACGGGTCCGATCCTGTGGCTGCTCGCGTGCAGGGTTCCGGCCTTCTACGAGAGCCCGGAGGCCCGCGTCATTGCCGGAACGGCGGTCGCGGCGATCTACTATCTGGCGGCGGCGCGGGAAATCGTCAGGGTCAAGGACGGGCTCCTCACCCGCTGTCGCAGTGTCGGTCGTTCTCGCGGTGCACAGCGTCCTCGTCCTGCTTCGCGTTCCTCTGGTTCTCATGGACGGTTCGTCGACGTCCGCTTCCTTCGTCACCAGCTGGTTCGGCCCGGCGGCGCTTGAAACCGTCATCTTCATCCAGGTCGTGGCGTTCCTGTTCGTTTCGCTGACCAAGGAACGGGTGGAAAGCCAGCTCCGTTCTGCCGCGCTCACCGACCCTCTGACCGGACTTGGCAACCGACGCGCCTTCTTCGAGCGGAGCGAGGCGGCTCTCACCCACAACCGCCGCCACGGCCGCCCGACGGCGGTCATCGTGTTCGACCTGGACCGGTTCAAGGAGATCAACGACCGGCACGGCCACCCGGTCGGCGACATGGTCATCCAGACATTCGCAGAGACCGCGACCGGGCGCCTGCGGGCCGGCGACCTTGTGGCCCGGCTTGGCGGTGAAGAGTTCGCCGCCATGCTGCCCGACACGACCGACACTCAGGCCCGCGCGGTGGCGGAGGATATCAGCCATGCCTTCGAGGCAGCGGTGGCGGCCCTCTCCCCTGCCGGTCTCAGATGCACCGCATCGGCGGGCGTCGCCGCTACGCTGGCGACATCCTCGCTCGAGGAGCTGCTTACCGCCGCCGATCGCGCCCTCTACCAGGCGAAAGGGCAGGGCGGCGACCTCGTCTGTCTGGGTGAGCTCCCGCGCCGGCTGGACGCGCGCGCGGCCTGAGCGGGGTGCGAGGTCCCGGCGCCGAGGGCAAGGGCCGGCACGTCGGTCCTTTCAGCGATCGGCGCTGGGCCCGGTCCCGGCCTCCACAAGAGCTGATGTCTCGATGTCCGAGGGATAGAGGGCATCGAGAACGGCGCACTCGGGCACATCTTCGCCGGAACACCGCGTCACCGTCTCGATGAGGAGCGTTTCCAGTTTATTGAGGTCGGCGATCTTCGCGCGGATCGCTTGCAGATGGCGCGTCGCGACCGCGCAGACATCGGAACACGAGGCCGTCCCCGGCTCGCCGAGCGCGAGCAGGCCGCGGACGTCATCGAGAGTGAAACCGAGTTCGCGCGCCCGGCGAATGAATATGAGCATGCGCGTTTCCACGGGACCGTAGATGCGGCGGCCTCCGGGCGTGCGCGGCGGCGCGGGCAGCATCCCGATCTTCTCGTAGTAGCGGATCGTCTCGATGTGAACGCCGGACCGACGCGACAGGTCACCGATCGTCCGGCCGCCGGCTCGCGCATTCGTGATCGGACGTCGCGGCATGGGCACTTGTTCCTGTAGTTGCTACAGGAAGTATGTCTATGCCCGTCATGGATCAAACACAACAGCTCACGAGCGATCGGGCGTACTCCGCCGCCGACGTCAGTCTGGCTCCTACGCCTTCGTCGAAGAGCAATGTCATCGCAGGTCGCGGTCAGACCCTGGCGGCGGTTGGTGGTCTCCTGGGGGCATTGGTGGCGTCGTCCTGCTGCATCGTGCCAGTGGTTCTGTTCAGCCTCGGCATTAGCGGCGCATGGATCGGCAACCTCACCCAACTTGCCCCTTACAAGCCCTATTTCATCATCGTGACGCTGGTCTTCATCGGCTCCGGCTACCTGATGGTCCGCCGAGCCGCGCATCGCGCTTGTGCCGGCGCCCAAGCCTGCGCGAACCCGCTGCCGAATCGGATCGTCAGGATCGCGCTTTTCGTGGCGACCTTCGTGGTGATCGCTGCCTTTGCGTTCGACTACGTCGCCCCCTTCCTTCTGGCATGATGATCGGAGACCAGCCCATGATAAAACTCATCACTTCAATGGCCGTCGGCTTCAGCCTGATTGCTGCGTCGCCGGCGCTTGCCGGCGAACGAACGGCCACTCTCGCGATCCAGAATATGGATTGTGCCGCCTGTCCCTACATCGTCAGGGAGAGCCTTAAGGCGGTGCCGGGCGTCAGCAAGATCGTCGTTTCCGTCGCGGACAAGACGGTCATCGTAACATACGACGACACGAAGGCGGACTTGGACGCGTTGACGGCTGCCACGACCAATGTGGGCTATCCGTCTGCGCCACAGGGCTGACGGCATCGTGAACAACACCCTCCTTCGAGAATCGGTCATCACGTGTCCTCGCTGCGCCTTTGCCCGGACGGAGCGGATGCCCGTCGATGCCTGCCAGATCCTTTACGAATGCACCGCCTGCGGCGCCACCTTGCGTCCCGAGGCCGGCGATTGCTGCGTCTTCTGCTCCTACGGGTCGGTCCCCTGTCCACCGGTCCAGGCCGAGGCCGGCGGTCGGAGTGTCATAGGAGGCTGCTGCACCATCCAGCACGACCAAAGTCTTTCGCTCTCGGGAGAATCCTCATGCGCCTGCACACCCTCAGCACCCAGGAGTGGCTGAAGACCATCGGCATCGGCATTGCCGTCGCGGTGCTGACTGCCGCAATCATGGTGATCGGCCTGAAGACCGGCGTGTCACCGTTGCCGAAACCGCTAGGCCTCGCCTTCGCGGAGACCATACTCGGTGCACCGTTGCCGCTGCCGGTCGGACTCCTGTTCCATACGGTTTGGGTGACAGCCTTCTCGGCGTTTTATGTCGTGCTGTTCCGCGACGCTCTGAGCTTCCAGCGCGCGTTCTGGCTCGCGGTCGTGCTGTGGCTGCTCGTTCTCGTGTTCTTCTTCCCGATCGTCGGATGGGGGTTCCTAGGACTCGGTGTGAGCCCCAAGCTGATTGTCGGCTCCGCCGTGCCACACCTCCTGTTCGCCTTCTTTCTGTGGGGCCTTTGCCGATTGGCCTTTGGAGGCGCCCAATTGGCGCATCCGTGACGCCGGTGCATCTGGGCTCAGTCGGAGACGGCCATGTCAGCGATAATCGAATCCACGACAGTGATTGTGAGGCCGATTGACGAGGTCTTTGCGGGAGTCCTTGACCTGGAGAATGCCGCGACGTTCGACCCGGATGTCAAGACGGTGACGCGGACCACCACCGGCCCGATCGGTGCGGGCACCACCTTCCGCTTTCACGAGCGAACACCTCCGTTCGGGAAGTTCGCCGACACGACCTGCCGATACACGGCCGTCCAGCCCGGCCGCAGGATCGACTTCGAGGCGCAGGTTGGCCTTCTGGCCCCGCAAGGCAGCCTGGTCTTCGAAGAGGTGGGCCGCGGCACCAGGCTTACGTTTCACGGTGACCCGCGGCTCAAGGGACCCCTCAGGCTGCTTTCGCCTGTAGTCATACGGCAGGCCCGACAGATATGGGACCGGCGGCTGGCTCGCATAAAGGTCTGGCTCGAGTCGGAATCGAGGCGGCAAGAGCGATGACCAACGAGGTCGCGTCTTTCTGCGGGTGTGACGGGAACCTCGCCTTCGGCCGCCACGACGCCTGCGATCTCGGCGGACCGTCGCTGACCGACCGGATCATCTGGGACCGTTGAAGCGTCAGGCCGCAGCGCGCTTCGGCTGGATGAGCCGGCGGTTGACGAGAAGCTCGGCGATCTGGATGGCGTTGGTCGCCGCGCCCTTCCTGAGGTTGTCGGAGACCACCCACAGCATCAGGCCGTTGTCGACCGTCGGGTCCTCGCGGATGCGGCTGATATAGGTGGCGTCCTCGCCGACCGCCTCATAGGGGGTGACGTAGCCGCCGTCCTCGTGCTTATCGACGACCAGGCAGCCCGGCGCTTCGCGGAGGATTTCACGGGCCTGGTCGGCGTCGATCGGCCGCTCGAACTCGACCGCCACCGCCTCCGAATGGGAGACGAAGACCGGCACGCGGACGCAGGTCGCCACCAGCTTGATCTTCGGGTCGAGGATCTTCTTGGTCTCGGCGACCATCTTCCATTCCTCGCGGGTGAAGCCGTCCTCCATGAAGACATCGACCTGGGGGATGACGTTGAAGGCGATGCGTTTGGGGAACTTGCCGGGCTCGATCGGATCGGAGACGAAGACGGCGCGGGTCTGGGTGAACAGCTCGTCGGAGGCCTCCTTGCCGGCGCCCGACACCGACTGGTAGGTGGCGACGACGACGCGCCTGATGGTGGCGGCGTCGTGGAGCGGCTTGAGGGCGACGACGAGCTGCGCCGTCGAGCAGTTGGGGTTGGCGATGATGTTGCGCCTGGTGAAGCCGGCAACGGCGTCGGCGTTGACCTCCGGCACGATCAGCGGCACGGCGGCGTCGTAGCGCCAGGCGGAGGAATTGTCGATGACGACGCAGCCTTGCGCGGCGATGCGCGGCGCCCATTCCTTCGACACCGAGCCGCCGGCCGACATCAGGCAGATGTCGGTATCAGAAAAGTCGTGGGATTCCAGTGCCTTCACCTTCAGCGTCTCATCGCCATAGGTGATTTCGGTGCCCTGGCTCCGCCGCGAGGCGAGCGGCACCAGCTCATCGGCAGGGAAGCCCCGCTCGGCGAGCACCGTCAGCATCTCCCGGCCGACATTGCCGGTGGCGCCTGCTACCGCGACCTTGTAACCCACGTTCGTTGCTCCGCTTCGGTGTATCGAGAGGGATGAGGCTTGAGGATTGCGCTCGCCGCTGCCGGCTTGCCGGAGAAATCCGGCCGGGCAGCGAAGTCAGATGGATTTCAGGCCCGGTTTCAGCATAGGATCGGGCTCGATGGGTGCCGCCGGCCTGCCGGGAACGGCAAAGGTTGCAGGGCGCAAGATCGTAGGCCTCTTCCGAAATCCGCGCCTCTTCTACGCGAACACCGGATCTTGTCAATGCGCATGCGTGTCGCTTCATTGTTCCTCATGGCGGTCGCCATGGTGCCGCCGGTCCAGGCCAGCGCCGGCCGGCGCATGGTCGCGGACGAGATCACCAAGGCGTTCGAAGGGGTGACGCTCGACGGTATCTACCAGGACGGGCTGTTCTTCAGCGAGACCTATTTCGAGGACGGGCTGATCCGCTACCACGACGTCTACGGCGCCGATTCCGGCGAATGGACGGTCGAGGACAACACCTTCTGCACCTTCTACGAGACGCAGAGCGGGGCGTGCTTCTACGTCGAGCGCGACGGCGACAACTGCTTCACCTTCTTCGAGGCGGTCGAGGACGACAGCGGCGAGACCCACCCGGCGGCCGAATGGACCTCGCGCGGCTGGAACCGCGACAAGGACTCCACCTGCCCGACGCCGCCCGAGGCGGAAATCTGATGGAAATCATAGCAGCGGCCATTGACGGCGGCCCCGCGTCGCCATAGCTTGATAATAATTCTCATTATCACTTTATTGGATCATGCAGCCCAACACATGCATCGCGGACCGACAGGTGAAAGTGGCACGAGGCGCCGCAGGGACTATGGTGTGAGCGCGTCATGCTGAAGCGAGCCGACGGTGTCGCCGCCAAGTCAGGCTGGCGCCAGGATCACGGAGCCCCGAGCCTGCCCGAGGTCTACGCGAGCGTCGCCGTGCCGACGGGCGGGCGATGGCTGCGCCGGATGTTCGCGTTTGCCGGGCCCGGCTACATGATCTCGGTCGGTTATATGGACCCCGGCAACTGGGCGACCGACCTCGCCGGCGGATCGAAGTTCGGCTACACGCTGCTTTCGGTGGTCATGCTGTCAAACCTGATGGCGATCCTGCTTCAGGCGCTGGCGGCGCGGCTCGGCATCGTCACCGGCCGCGACCTTGCCCAGGCCTGCCGGGACAACTACTCCCGTCCGGTCAACCTCTTCCTCTATGTCGGCTGCGAACTGGGAATCATCGCCTGCGACCTCGCCGAGGTGATCGGCACGGCCATCGCCCTGGAGCTGCTGTTCGGGATTCCCCTGGTCGCCGGCGCGCTGATCACCGCCGTCGACGCCTTCCTGGTGCTGCTCCTGATGAACCGGGGGTTCCGCTTCCTGGAAGCCTTTATCGTGGCGCTGCTGATCGTCATCGCGGGCTGCTTCGCGGTCCAGATCGTCGCGGCCGCCCCCCCGGTCGCGGCCGTGCTCGGCGGCTTCGTGCCGTCGGGCGAGGTCGTCACCAATCCCGAGATGCTCTATATCGCCATCGGAATCATCGGCGCGACGGTGATGCCGCACAACCTCTATCTCCACTCCTCGGTTGTCCAGACCCGCGCCTTTGAGCGAAACGACAAAGGCCGCCGCAGCGCCATCACCTGGGCGACAGCCGACAGCACGATCGCGCTGATGCTCGCCTTATTCGTCAACGCCGCGATCCTGGTGGTCGCGGCGGCGACATTCCATACCAGCGGGCATTCCGACGTCGCCGAGATCGGCCAAGCGTACCACCTCCTGTCGCCGCTTCTCGGCCTCGGCATCGCCTCCACCCTGTTCGCGATCGCCTTGCTTGCCTCCGGGGTCAACTCGACCGTAACGGCGACGCTCGCCGGTCAGATCGTCATGGAGGGATTCCTGAGGCTGCGCTTGCCGTTCTGGGCGCGGCGGCTCCTGACCCGCGGTCTCGCCATCATCCCCGTCGTGGTCGTCACCATCCTTTACGGCGAGAGCGGCACGGCCAGGCTCCTGGTGTTCAGCCAAGTGATCCTTTCCATGCAGTTGCCCTTCGCCGTCATCCCGCTGGTGCGCTTCGTCACCGACCGGCGCAAGATGGGCGGCTTCGTGGTGTCACGTTTGGTCGCGGCGCTCGCCTGGATCGTCGCCGGCGTCATCGTGGCGCTCAATCTCAAGCTTCTGTTCGACACCTTCTTCGGCTGAGCGACCGCCGCAGCGGCACAACTAGCGTTCATGCCGCCGGCGTCTCGGCCTCGGTTTTGGCGCGCCCGGTGTTGGTCTCGAAATCCTCGATCGCCTCCGGCGCCAGGCGGCGGAAAGCGTCCGGCACGTCCTTGCCGGGCAGCAGCTCGAAATAGACCGGCTCGGGGTAGCCGGGGAAGGTCGCAAGCAGATAGTGCGAGCGCATGTTCCGCTTGCCGACCTTGACCCAATGGCGCCAGGCGGTGATCCGGTCGAGGTCGGTCTCGATCACCAGCGGGCGGAAAGGCCGCCAGACGGCGAGGGTCCCCTGGCCGGCGTCGAGGTCGACGTCGAACCACTGGGCCTGGTCGCGGTTCTCGTTCCAGATGGTATAGCCGCCGAACAGGCCGCCGCCGACGAAGAGGACGCCGAACAGGGACGAGGTCGGATCGTTCGATCCGACGACGAAGGCGTTCCACAGATCCCAGCAGCCGAAAACGATGACCACGACAAGCACGACGAACGAGATGCTCGAGGTGCGGGCGAGGGCGCGGTTGTCGTAAATGCGGGTCATGCCGACAGCGTACTCCATGGCGGGGTCAGGTCCAATGCGGCGCGGGCTTCGAGGGAGCGCCGGGCGAACCCTCCTGTCGTCCTCCGGCTCGACCAGGCTCGACCGGAGGACCGGTGGGCCACTGCCAGCTCCTTGCAGGAAGAGCGCGGCCCCGACGGGTCCTCCGATCAAGCCGGAGGACGACGGTTGAGACAAATTGCTGAGGAGGAACAAAAGCACCAATTCACTGTTGTCGACGTGAAGGCCTCAAGGCATTTACGCAGCGGCGTCGAGCTCGGCGACGATCGCCTCGGTCATCTCCCGGGTGCCGACGAGGGTCGCGCCCTCCGTCATCAGGTCGGCGGTGCGCAGCCCTCTCGCCAGCGCCCCGGCAATCGCCCGGTCGAGAAGATCAGCCTCGGCGATCATCGAAAAGGAATAGCGGAGCGCCATGGCGAAGGAAGCGATCATGGCGATCGGGTTGGCGATGCCCTTGCCGGCGATGTCCGGCGCCGAGCCGTGCACGGGCTCGTAGAGCGCCTTGCGCTTGCCGGTCAGCGCATCCGGCGCGCCGAGCGAGGCCGACGGCAGCATGCCGAGCGAGCCGGTCAGCATCGCGGCGACGTCGGAGAGCATGTCGCCGAACAGGTTGTCGGTGACGATGACGTCGAACTGCTTGGGGGCGCGGACGAGCTGCATGCCGCCGGCGTCGGCGAGCATGTGCTCGAGCTCGACGTCCTGGTAGCCGTGCGTCGTGCACTCGTCCACCACCTCGCGCCACAGCACGCCCGTCTTCATGACGTTGCGCTTCTCCATCGAGGTGACCTTGTTGCGCCGCGTGCGGGCCAGCTCGAAGGCGACACGAGCGATGCGCTCGATCTCGTAGGTGTCGTAGACCTGGGTGTCGACGGCGCGCTTCTGGCCGTTGCCGATGTCGGTGATGGTCTTCGGCTCGCCGAAATAGACGCCGCCGGTGAGCTCGCGGAGGATGAGGATGTCGAGGCCCTCGACCAGGTCGCGCTTCAGCGAGGAGGCATCGGCGAGCGCCGGATAGCAGATCGCCGGGCGCAGATTGGCGAACAGTTCGAGGTCCTTGCGCAGCCGCAGGAGCCCGGCCTCGGGCCGCACCTCGTAGGCGACATGGTCCCACTTCGGCCCGCCGACGGCGCCGAACAGCACTGCATCGGCGCCGAGCGCCTTGCCCATCGCCTCGTCGGTGACTGCAACGCCGTGGGCGTCGTAGGCAGCACCGCCGACCAGATCCTCCTCGCAGGCGAAATCGGCGCCGCGGGCGTTGAACCAGTCGACGACAGTGCGCGTCGCGCCCATCACCTCCGGGCCAATGCCGTCGCCGGGAAGCAGGAGGAGGGTCTTGGTCATGTCGGCCTCAAATCGTCTGGTTGCCGCCCGGCGCCGGGCGCGCAAGCATCTGGTCAGTCGTCGAACGGGGCCGTTGCCGGCAAGGCCGGATCAACGGGCGAAAGGACGGGATTTCCTAGCGGCAGGCGGCGCGGATGGCAATCGCTGTGAGGCTAGTCGGAGGACGGATCGGCGCCGCGAAGCATCTCCAGCAGAGCGCGTTCGTTGGGTGGCAGGCGCCCTTCGTGCTCAAGCGTTTCAAGGATTGACAGTGCCTTTGCGCGTCGTTCCCCCGACCCCGCGGGGTCAAGAAGGGCCAATCGGCCGAGGCTCTTGGCCATGTCAACCTGCCACTCGGCGTTGGTGGGGTCGGCGGCGGCAAGGCGCTCGGCGACGGCAAGGCCGTCGCGGTAGCGGCGAGCGCCTCGTCGAGCTTGCCCTGGGCACGAAGCACGTCGCCGATCTTGTTGAAGCTGACGGAGAGGTCGCGCTGCCACTCGGTGTTGCCGGGGTCGGCCGCGGCGAGCCGCTCGCGGATGGCGAGGCCGTCGCGGTAGCGGGCGAGCGCCTCGTCGAGATTGCCCTGGGCCACGAGCACGTCGCCGATCTTGTTGTAGCTGACCGAGAGGTCGCGCTGCCACTCGGCGTTGGTGGGGTCGGCGGCGGCGAGCCGCTCGCGGATGGCGAGGCCGTCGCGATAAGCGGGCGAGCGCCTCGTCGAGATTGCCCTGGGCACGCAGCACGTCGCCGATCTTGTCGAAGCTGACGGAGAGGTCGCGCTGCCACTCGGTGTTGGCGGGGTCGGCGTCGGCCAGGCGCTCGCGGACGGCGAGGCCGTCGCTATAGCCGGGCGAAGGCCTCGTCGAGCTTGCCCTGGGCACGCAGCACGTCGCCGATCTTGTTGAAGCTGACGGAGAGGTCGCGCTGCCACTCGGTGTTGGCGGGGTCGGCGGCGGCAAGCCGCTCGCAGACGGCGAGGCCGTCGCGGTAGCGGGCGAGGGCTTCGTCGAGCTTGCCCTGGGCAACGAGCACGTCGCCGATTCTAATGTCCGCAACCATTTTCCCCCGCTGGTCTTGGTATTTCTCAGCGAGCTGGCGGAAGGCGACGAATGCGTCGGCGGCTTCGGCCAGAGATCCGCGGCCTTAGCGACATCGCCGAGATCAACCCATGCGGCGATGTTGTTCGGGTCCAGTCGGACAGCCTCTCGGAGTGCTTCCGCTGCTTTGTCCTTGCTGTTCAGATAGATGAAGGCGGCCCGGTGCCGGGCGGCCTCGGCTGCGTCCGCGAGCAATTCCTTTCCTTCTCGCTCCTTCTCGTCCTGAATCGTCCGGAAAATCCCCTCCGCAAGCGCCGTCTTGCCGCGCTTGAGAGCGGCGATCGCATCAGCGATCTTCTGACGCGGCACTTCGTTCGACGGCTGGTCGACAAGCGTTTCAACTGCTTCGACGACGCGGCCGGCAGCGCGGGCACTGCTCTCAGCATCTCCACTCGAGTTCGTATTCACCAGATCGAAAATCTTGCGGGTAGTCTCGGCGTCAAGATGGCTGAGATGGTCGACAACGTCACCCGTCGTCATCTTTCGACGGCGGCTTTCGAGGCGGCGTTTCCAGAGCGGCTGCACGACGAATTTTGCAAGCGCCACAAGCGCGACGAGGATCGGAAGAATTGTCGAAGCGATGAATCCAAGTTGGCTGCGCGGAGTGCCTTGGGCGGCCTCGACGCAGGCGGACTCCAGCCAAGGCCACCAGTCCAGCCAAACGCAACGAAAGAAACCGGCGATTTGAGGATTGGGAGCCATTCAATTTAGCCGCGCTATCGTCAATGAATGCAATTCTGAGCATTGTTATCGATTCTGTCGAGCACTGCTCAAGGAATATTGCCGGTATTGCAATTCAGGCGGCTTTTGACGCGGCGCGGCGTCGGGAGCGCACGCTCCGACAGACTTAATGCACCGGAGACACGTTGTTTCCGCCGGGCCAGCCAACGCCGCAACTGGCCCGGTCGGAGTGCTGATGTACCTGGTCGGCTGTCGAACGAAGCCGTTGCCGGCAAGGCCGGATCAACGGGCGAAAGGACGGGATTTCCTAGCGGCAGGCGGCGCGGATGGCAATCGCCGCAATGACACACGGCAGCCAATGAGGGTTTGTTTGCGCGAGATCAAGAGCGCTGACGGTCGGCCGGCGCTCCTGGGCATCGAACGGGCCGGCCGTGGCTCCTTCCATTGCTTTTGACGCGGCGCGGCATCGGCGCTAGAACCGCATGACCCACGCTGTTCCGACAGCCTTCAGGCCCTAAAGGACATGTCGACCGCCGACACCAAGGCGAACCGCCCGCTATCGCCGCATATCCAGATCTACCACTGGCACCTGACCATGGTGATGTCGATCGCCCATCGGGTGACCGGGGTGGCGCTCTATGCGGGCACGCTGCTTCTTGCCTGGTGGCTGATCGCCGCCGCCAGCGGCCACGCCTATTTCCGCTTCGTCAACTCGATCTTCGGCTCGTGGATCGGGCTGATCATCCTGTTCGGCTTCACCTGGGCGCTGATCCATCACATGCTCGGCGGCATCCGCCACTTCATCTGGGACACCGGCCACGGGCTCGATGCGCCGATGCGCGACCGATTGGCGCTGGCGACCATCGTCGGGTCGGTGGCGCTGACGATCGTGGTGTGGATCGTCGGACTGGCAGTGCGCTGATGGCGACCGAGATGCGCACCCCGCTTCACCGCGTGCTCGGCCTCGGCTCGGCGCGCGCCGGTACCACCCACATGTGGCGGCAGCGGCTGACGGCGCTTGCCAACGTGCCGCTCACCATCGCCTTCGTCATCATCGTGATCGTCGTTGCCGGACGGCCCTACGGGCAAGTGGTCGCCGTGCTGTCGTCGCCCTTCGTGGCGATCGTCCTGCTGCTCATGGTGCTGTCGATTGTCGTCCACATGCGGATCGGCATCCAGGTGGTCATCGAGGACTATGTGCACGGCGAGCTGGCACGGCCGGTCGCCCTCATCGCCAGCACCTTCTTCGCCGCAGCCGTCGGGGCGGTTGCGGCCTTTGCAATCCTCAAGCTCGCCTTCGGAGGCTGATCGAGATGGCTGACGGCTCGCACGGCGGCGCCCAAGCGCCCGGCATCAACGGCCGCGCCTACCCGTTCACCGATCACAGCTACGACGTGGTGGTGGTCGGCGCCGGCGGCTCGGGGCTGCGCGCCACGCTCGGCTGCAGCGAGGCGGGGCTGAAGACCGCCTGCATCACCAAGGTGTTCCCGACCCGCAGCCACACCGTCGCCGCCCAGGGCGGCATCGCCGCGGCGCTCGGCAACATGGGCGAGGACGACTGGCGCTGGCACATGTACGACACCGTCAAGGGGTCGGACTGGCTCGGCGACCAGGACGCCATCGAGTATCTCTGCCGCGAGGCGCCGGGTGCCGTCTACGAGCTCGAGCACTACGGCGCTGCCGTTCTCCCGCACCGAGGACGGCAGGATCTACCAGCGGCCGTTCGGCGGCATGACCACCCACTACGGCGAGGGCACGGCGCAGCGCACCTGCGCGGCCGCCGACCGGACCGGCCACGCCATGCTGCACACGCTCTATGGCCAGTCGCTTCGCCACTCAGCCGAGTTCTTCATCGAGTATTTCGCGCTCGACCTCATCATGGAGGATGGCGCCTGCCGCGGCGTGGTGGCGCTCTGCCTCGAGGACGGCTCGCTCCACCGCTTCCGCGCCCACAAGACGATCCTTGCCACCGGCGGCTACGGCCGCATCTACTATTCCTGCACCGGCGCCCATACCCAGACCGGAGACGGCAACGGCATGGTGCTTCGTGCCGGGCTACCGCTGCAGGACATGGAGTTCATCCAGTTTCATCCGACCGGCATCTATGGCGCCGGCATGCTGATTACCGAAGGCGTGCGCGGCGAGGGCGGCTACCTGACCAATTCCGAGGGCGAGCGGTTCATGGAGCGTTACGCGCCGCACGCCAAGGATCTTGCTTCGCGCGACGTGGTGAGCCGTGCCATGACTATCGAGATCCGCGAGGGGCGCGGGCACGGATCCGACAAGGACCACATCCACCTCCACCTTTCGCATCTCGATCCGAAGATCATCCACGAGCGGCTGCCGGGCATCGCCGAGTCGTCGCGCATCTTCGCCGGTGTCGACGTCACCCGCGAGCCGATCCCGGTGCTGCCGACCGTCCACTACAATATGGGCGGCATCCCGACCAACTATCACGGCGAGGCGCTGACCAAGGCGAATGGCGATCCCGACAGTGTCGTCCCCGGTCTTATGGCGCTCGGCGAGGGCGCCTGCGTGTCGGTGCATGGCGCCAACCGGCTCGGCTCGAATTCGCTGATCGATCTGGTGGTGTTCGGCCGGGCGGCGGCGCTGCGTTGCGCCGAGACCATCGAGCCGAACGAGAAGCACCGCGATCTGCCGAAGGACGCCGGCGCGTACGCCGTTCAGCGCCTCGACACCTTCCGCCACGCCAAGGGCGGCACGCCGACCGCCGAGCTACGCCTGAAAATGCAGATGGCGATGCAGGAGGATTGCGCGGTGTTCCGCACCGGCGAGGTGCTGGCACAAGGTCGCGATCGTGTCCACGCCATCTGGTCGGGCACCGACGATATCCAGATCACCGACCGCTCGCTGATCTGGAATACCGATCTGATCGAAACGCTCGAATACGACAACCTGATCGTCCAGGCGATGGTGGCGGTGGAATCGGCGCTGAACCGCACGGAATCGCGCGGGGCGCACGCCCGGGAGGACTATCCCGACCGCGACGACCAGAACTGGATGAAGCACACGCTTGCCTTCATCGATCCGGAGAAGCATACGGTGCATCTCGACAGCCGGCCGGTCCACACCTACACGCTGACCAACGACGTGCAATACATCGAGCCGAAGGCGCGGGTGTACTGAGCGAACCGGTCGGGACGCGACGGCGCGGCCTCATATGATCGTCAGCCACAAGCACAAGTTCATCTTCCTCAAGACCCACAAGACCGGCGGCACCAGCATCGAGGTGGCGCTGTCGCCGGTGTGCGGGCCGGACGATATCCTGACCCCCGTCAGCCGCGCCGACGAGCGGCTCAGGAAGGGATCGCCGGCACGCAATTACGCGCTCGGCTTCGCCCGCTGGGGGCTGCCGGCGCCCGGCGACCTGAAATCACGGTTCCCGCGGTTCTTCGGCTACTACAACCACATGCTGGCGCGGCAGGTGCGGGCGCTGGTCGGGCCCGAGATCTGGAGCTCGTATTTCAAGTTCACCATCGAGCGGAACCCGTGGGATCGGCAGATCTCCTATTATTTCTGGCAGATCCGCAACGAGCAGCCGAAACCCGACTTCCCGACCTACATGACCCGGCGGCTCCGCTTCGAGAACTGGCCGATCTACACGATCGACGATCGCGTCGCGGTCGATCGGGTGATCGAATATGCGCGGCTCGAAGAGGAACTGAAAGACATCTGCCGCAGTCTCGGCGTCAAGGACGAGATCGTGTTGCCGCGGGCGAAGGGCCACACCCGTACCGACGATCGTCACTATCGGGAGTTTTACGACGAGCACACGCGCGATATCATCGCGAAGCGCTACGCCCGGGAAATCGAGGCATTCGGCTACACATTCTGATCGCGGCGAGGCGAGTAAGGAGAGGAACATCCATGCGGGGATCTGACGGCCGATGATCGTCAGCCACAAGCATCGCTTCATTTTTCTCAAGACCGAGAAGACCGCCGGCACGAGCCTGCAATCCGCTCTGGCGGCCCATATCGGGCCGGACGACCTCATCAGCGGGAAACGGCGCGATCCGGTGAGCCGCAAGCCGCGGGGGCGGACAGAGGCGCTCGGGCTCGGCCGCTACGTCAAGGTCCCGACCGAAATCAAGCGCCGGCTGCCGGGGATCGCCGGGTACTACCCGCATATGACGGCCCGCCAGTTGCGCGATCTGGTGGGCAGGACCGTGTGGAACTCCTACTTCAAGTTCGCCGTCGAGCGGAACCCGTGGGACCGGCAGGTCTCGAACTATTTCCAGCGTCAAAGCAAGAGCGGTGCGGTGAAGCGGGATTTCGAGCGCTACATCTCCTCGCCGATCTATCGCCGCCTCCACCACGTGCGGCTTAACAACTGGGGCATCTACACGATCGACGACCAGATTGCCGTCGACAAGGTCCTGCACTATGAGACGCTGCTCTCCGACTACCGGGAGGTGCTGGCGATTCTCGGCCTCACGGCGGAAGTGGACCTGCCGCTGCACAGGGGACACCACCGACCGCACGATGCCGAGTACCGCCGCTTCTACACCGAACGGACGATCGATCTCGTCGGCCGCTGGTACCACAAGGAAATCGAAGCCTTCGGGTATACGTTCTGATGCCACGGGCCGTGGCGGGTCCGGTCGGGGTGAAGCTTGTGATCCGCAAGGATCGGCGCTAGTCATGGTTCGGCAGCCGCGGCCGGTCATCCTTCCGGCCCGCCAATCCTGACTTCGACATGGTCCAGTTCACGCTTCCAAAAAACTCGACGGTCACTGCCGGCAAGACCTGGCCGCGGCCGGAGGGCGCCAATAACGTCCGCGAATTCCGCATCTATCGCTACGATCCCGACGGCGAGAGCAACCCGCGCATCGACACCTATTTCGTCGATACCGACGACTGCGCGCCGATGATCCTCGACGGGCTGATCTGGATCAAGAACAAGGTCGACCCGACGCTGACGTTCCGCCGCTCCTGCCGCGAAGGCGTCTGCGGCTCCTGTGCGATGAATATCGACGGGACCAACACCCTCGCCTGCACACGGACGATGGCCGACGTCGACGGCGTGATCGCCATCTATCCGCTGCCGCACCTGCCAGTGGTCAAGGACCTGGTGCCCGACCTCACGACATTCTACGCCCAACTCCAATCGATCGAGCCCTGGCTGCAGACCGAAACCACGACGCCGGAGAAGGAATGGCGGCAGGCGCCGGAGGACCGGGCGAAGCTCGACGGGCTTTATGAGTGCATCCTGTGCGCTTGCTGCTCGACGTCCTGTCCGTCCTATTGGTGGAACGGCGACCGCTATCTCGGTCCGGCCGTGCTCCTGCAGGCTTATCGCTGGCTGATCGACTCGCGTGACGAGGCGGCCGGGGCGCGCCTCGATGAACTGGAAGACCCCTTCCGGCTCTACCGCTGCCACACCATCCTCAATTGCGCCCAGACCTGCCCCAAGGGGCTCAATCCGGCCAAGGCGATCGCCGAGGTCAAGAAGATGATGGTCGAGCGTCGTATCTAGCGGCCTGGCGCGGCAGCCCTGCCGAACATTTCAGCAGCCGCAATGGCCTGATCCCCTCGCATTATTGCGTTTCAGGGTTAATCATAAGCCGCTGAACACCCATATGAGGAGTCTCCTCAGCGATCACGGAGGCGAGATCATGACCGAGAATGTCACGCTGAACGCCGGCACGCCCTGGAGCCTTTCGGCGGTCGAGAAACTGCAGGAACTGTGGAAGGAAGGGGTGAAGCCCGAACTGATCGGACACACCTTGGGCCGGCCGGAAGCCGAGGTTCGGGCGAAGGCGGCGGAGTTGAAGCTTCCGCAGCATGTCGCGTCACGCGATTAGCGCGATCAACCTTCGAAATTGCCCCCACGAATACCGACGGCGGCCCGGTTTTGCGGTGGTCGCCGTCTGGGTTTTTGGCAATAAAGGGTTGCCAAAACACGACGTTTGCCCGAAACCCGCTACAATTCGCGGCTAGGCCTACGATTCGCCTGCTGGGGCTTGGCCAAAAAGGGGACTCTGCTGATGCCGGTTTACCGCTTCATCCCGATTGCGCTCGCGCTGATACTTGGCGGCTGCGGATCGATCGGGGCGATCGGACCGTTCGGGCGGAACAACCCGCCGACGGCCGAGACGGCCGGCGGGTTGCCGCCACCGCCTCCCGGCCAGAACGTGGCCGGTGCTCCCCCGGGCGGCGCGGTGATTTCCCAACCGCTGCCTCCGGCAACCGGCGGCGGGGTCGACACTGGAACGGGCACCCAGGTTGCCGCGGCAACACCGCCGCCGACCACGGCGCCGCCGGCGGGGCCGACCGGGTCGATTGGACGCACCGACCTGCTCGGTGGCTGGACGATCGCGTCGAGCGGGGATTCCTGCCAGCTGTTCATGACCCTTACCAGTTGGACGGGCGGCTACCGCGCTTCGACGCGGGGCTGCTCCTCCGATACGCTGAAGTCGATCTCGGCCTGGAACCTTGACGGGCGCCAGGTGATCCTGGCCGGCCAGGGCGGCACACCGATCGCCCGGCTGCAGTCGGCCGGTGGCAACCGGTTCAACGGGTCCATCGACGGCGGCGGCTCCGTCTCCTTCTACCGGTAGAATGCCTCGTCCCGGGTAGCGATGCCAATCAGCTCCGGGGACGGGATTGCCGGCGTCGGTCGGGTGGTTGCGCGGTACCGGGCGCAGGTTGCGGCCGGCGATATCTCTGAAGATCAGGCGCAACTCGGCCTCGCCCGCCGGCTCGATCGGCTGGATGCCGCTCTCGGTGAGGAGCGGCTTGCGGCAAAGGGACGCGCGCTCGGCTGGCTGTTCGCCGGTCGGGCAAGAGAGCCGCTGAAAGGCTTCTACATCCACGGGCGCGTCGGTTCCGGCAAGACCATGCTGATGGACGAGTTCTTCGCCGCGGCGACCCTGGACGCCAAGCGTCGCGCGCATTTTCACGAATTCATGGCCGACGTGCACGACCGCGTGCACGCCCATCGCGTCGCGGCCGGCAACGGCGCCAAGGGGCCCGACGACCCGATCGGTCCGGTTGCCAAGACCATCGCCGGCGAGACGCGACTGCTTTGTCTCGACGAATTCGCGGTCGACGACATCGCCGACGCCATGATCCTCTCCCGCCTTTTCACCGCCCTGTTCGCAGAGGGGCTGGTGCTCGTCGCGACATCGAATACCGCGCCCGGAAACCTCTACCGGGACGGCCTGAACAGGCCGTTGTTCCTTCCCTTCGTCGACGTCCTCAAGCGTCATGTCGAGGTGGTCGAGCTCAACACCGAGACCGACTACCGGCTGGCTAAGCTCGGCGAGGTAACGGCCTACGTCACGCCAACCGGCCCGTCGGCGCGGGCCGCGCTTGACAAGGTGTGGCAGAGTCTGGTCGGCAATAAGCGGGGGCGCGCCGTGCGGCTGCCGGTCAAGGGCCGCGAGGTTGCCGTGCCGCTGGCGGCAAAAGGTGTCGCGCGGATTCCCTTCGCGGATCTTTGCGAGGCACCGCTCGGGGCGAGCGACTTTGCCGCGATCGCCGAGGCCTTCGATACCGTGATCGTCGACGACATTCCGGTGATTGCGCGCCAGCGGCGCGACGTCGCGCGCCGGTTCATCAACCTGATCGACGTCTTCTACGATCGCGGCGTCAAGCTGATCGCCTCCGCCGCGGCGGAACCGGCGGCGCTTTATCCCGCGGAACAGGGCAATGAAGCCTTTTCCTTCCGGCGGACGGTCTCCCGGCTCACCGAAATGCGGTCGGAGGCCTATCTGGCGGCGCCGCGCGAGGCGCCGCGCGGGTCGGGCGGGACCATCCCTACAGAATGAGGTCTTGGTCTCTCAGATAATCGACGTCGGCCAGCTTGACCTGGAAATCGGCGACGCCGTCGCCGTTGCGGTCCGCGGAGAGGATCTCGTTGTGGAAGCGGAGCTCCCCCTTGTGGCCGCTGAAGGCGAGATCGCCGATGTAGTGGAAGGCCTGGTTGCCGTGGCCGCTCTTGGCGTCGATGTCCGAGAGGTCGATGACATCCGTGTTGGAGGTGAAGTCGAGGATCACGTCGCGATCGTGGCCCTTGACGCTGTCGTGGATGGAGTTGAAGTCGAAGGTGTCCTTCTTGGTGCCGCCAACCATCGTGTCTTTGCCGCGGCCGCCATCGATCCAGTCCTTGCCCCTGCCGCCGTCGAGATAGTCGTCGCCACGGCCGCCGAAGAGGCCCGGCTGGGCCTGCATTTCCCATAACATGCCGGCACAGACCGTGATGAGATTGCCGGATTCGTTGCCGTCGCCGCCGTAGATAACATCGTTGCCATCCCCCCCGCGCAGTGCGTCCCGGCCGGCTCCGCCCTCGATATACGCGTCGCCGGCCTCGAAACCCCCGTCGGATATGAAGTCCAGGCGGATGAGGTCGTTGCCTGATCCGCCGTAGAAGAACAGCTTGCCGTCGCCGCCGGCCTCGATGCGATCGTTGCCGCTGCCGCCATAGTATTCGCCTGTCGTCGTGCCAAGGGTCCAGTTCGACCAGATGTAGTCGTCGCCCTCACCGCCATACATGTGGACGATGCCGTGCAACGAGCCGAACAGGTTATCATTGCCACCTGCTCCGTAGAACGTGTCGTACTCGTCGCCGGACGCAACATTGTCGGTGTCGTCGCCGAAATATGTGGTCATCGCGCACTTTCCTTCATCTGGATGGATAGCCTCCGCGAAAGCCGGGACTCGATGCGAGTTCCGGTGCGGGGTGGCGTGAAGCCCCACCTCGGCGACACATAGTGAAACGGAGGGCGAGCCGTCTCGGAATCCCGCGCAGGACGATTTGGACTTCCGCGCAGCGGTTGTAGAGTGCCAGCGGAGTGGGTGCGTGCGAGGATCTACAGATGACCGATGCCGGCTCTCCACCACTTGTCTTCTCGACCGACGCGCTTCCGCCGAGTGAGCGTTTCGAGGCCTGGCGTGAGACCTTCGCCCTGACGCTCGCCCGTGTCGACGTAACCACCCCTGATCGCGCTGCGTTCCGGGCTTCCGCCCGCGTTCATCCTCTCGGCGCGCTACGGCTGATCGACTTCGATCTCGGACCGATGACCCTGATGCGGACGCGCGAATTATTGCGCGACGGGGACGACGACTTCAGCCTGGTGATCTGCTGTGGTGGCAGCTTCCGCACGGTTGGCCCGGGTGGCGCCGGCGTGGTGATTCGGGACGGCGGGACCACTCTGGTTTCCCACCGCTTGCCGGGTGGGACTGTGTCAGTCGGCACCAGCCAGGACATTTCGCTGGTCATTCCGCGGAAGGCGCTCGGCCCCGCGCTGCGTGATCCCGACCGGGCAGCGACGATGCCGGCTGCCGGGGGCCAGGCCGCGCTCGGGCTGATGGTTCACTACGTGGACCATTTGAAGCGCGTGGCTGAACAAACGCCTCCGAGCCTCTGGCCGCTGGTCGAGGGGCACATCCTCGATCTCCTGGCGAGGGCCTACGATCCTTCCGGCGAATGGGCGCGCAGCAACGCCAATGGCGGCGTGAGGGCGGCGCTCCGTCAGCAGCTGATCGAGGCGATGTCCGGACGCTATGCCGATCCCGCCATCTCTCCGGCGGCCTTCGCGCGGCTTCTCGGCATCTCGACACGCCAGGTTCATGTGCTCCTCGAGGGGACCGGGCGGACGTACAGCGAGCACATCCGCGAGTTCAGACTGCAGGCGGCGCGCCGGATGCTTGAAAGTCCGCGCTACCTGAACTGGCGCGTCATCGACATCGCCCTGGCGGCCGGCTTTTCCGATCTGTCCTATTTCAATCGGCGGTTCCGCGCGCGGTTCGGCGATACCCCGCAGGGCTTTCGTTCGCGGAACGGCGACAGCGAATAGGCTGCCGCGCCGCCGGACCGTTTGCCGGGTTTGCCGGCTTTGGCGTCGATGCCGGAGAGATCGATCTTTTTGTGACCGCCATCGAGAAAATCGTCCCCGAGATGCTGCAAGTTTTACGGGAGTGTCGTTAAATCTACCGTCACACTGGCGAGCCGGCCGCCGCCGCTTGCAGCGCAGCATCAATCGGGCTAGTCACTCGGAATACCCTTCCTCAAGGATTTCCCCCCCAATGGCCAGACCCAAGATAGCCCTCATCGGCGCCGGCCAGATCGGCGGCACGCTTGCCCACCTGATCGGCCTCAAGGAACTGGGCGACGTCACGCTTTTCGACGTCGTCGAAGGTGTTCCCGATGGCAAGGCGCTCGACCTCGCCGAAGTCCTCGACGATCAGCGGATTCGACGCGAGGCTGGCCGGGACGTCGGCCTATGCCGGTATCAAGGGCGCCGACGTGTGCATCGTCACCGCAGGCGTGCCGCGCAAGCCCGGCATGAGCCGCGACGATCTCCTCGAGATCAACCTCAAGGTGATGGAGCAGGTCGGCGCCGGCATCAAGAAATACGCGCCGAAGGCCTTCGTCATCTGCATCACCAACCCGCTCGACGCGATGGTCTGGGCGCTGCAGAAGTTCTCCGGCCTGCCGCGCGACATGGTGGTCGGCATGGCGGGCGTCCTCGACTCGGCGCGGATGCGCTACTTCATCGCCACCGAATTCGACGTTTCGGTGGAGGACGTCACCGCCTTCGTGCTCGGCGGCCATGGCGACACCATGGTGCCGCTAGTCCAGTACACGACGGTCGCCGGCATTCCGCTGCCTGACCTCATCAAGATGGGCTGGACGACGAAGAAGCGGGTCGACGAGATCGTTCAGCGCACCCGCAACGGCGGTGGCGAGATCGTCCAGCTTCTGAAGACCGGCTCCGCCTTCTACGCGCCGGCGGCCTCCGCAGTGTCGATGGCGGAAAGTTACCTCAAGGACAAGAAGCGGGTGCTGCCGTGCGCGGCCTCGCTCAAGGGCGAATACGGCGTGCACGACCGCTATATCGGCGTTCCGGTCGTCATCGGGGCCAAGGGCATCGAGCGGATCATCGAGATCAGCTTGCCGCGGGCCGAGCGGCAGATGTTCGAGAAGTCGATCGCGGCGGTGGACGGGCTGATCGCGGCCTGCGTCCGGCTCTTTCCGGCGCTCGGCAAATAGCCGGGCGCTGCCGGTCAGGGGAAAGACGGAGCGGGTGGGGACGTCATGAATATCCACGAATACCAGGCGAAGGCCGTGCTCCGCGCGTTCGGGGCGCCGGTCGCCAAGGGCATCGCGGCCTTCTCGGTTAAGGACGCCGAGGAAGCGGCGCGCGAGCTCGGCGGGCCGCTGTGGGTGGTGAAGTCGCAGATCCATGCCGGCGGCCGCGGCAAGGGCCGTTTCAAGGAAAAGGAAGCCGGCCAGGCGGGTGGCGTCCGCCTGGCGCGTTCGGTCGAGGAGGTGGTCGCCAACGCCGAGCAGATGCTCGGCAGCACGCTGGTCACCCACCAGACCGGGCCGGCGGGGCGGCCGGTCAATCGCCTCTATATCGAGGAAGGCTCGAAGATCGCCCGCGAGCTCTACCTCTCCTGCCTTGTCGATCGCGGCAGCGGGCGGATCGCCTTCATCGCCTCGCAGGAAGGCGGCATGGACATCGAGGAGGTCGCGGCGAAGACACCGGAGCGGATCATCACCGTTCACGTCGATCCGGCCGCCGGCTACTCGTCCCATGTCGGCCGGTCGATCGCCTACGGACTGGGGCTCGACGGCGGGCAGATCCGGCGGTGCGACGAGCTGATCGCGACGCTCTATCGCGCCTTTGTCGAGAAGGACATGAGCCTCTTAGAGATCAACCCGCTGGTGGTCACCGAGGACGGCGACCTGCTTTGCCTCGACGCCAAGGTCAACTTCGACGACAACGCGGTGTTCCGGCACGCGGACGTGGCGGAACTGCGCGATCCCGGCGAGGACGACCCGAAGGAGGTCGAGGCGACGGAGAACGACCTCTCCTACGTCGCCCTCGACGGGCGATATCGGCTGCATGGTCAATGGCGCCGGGCTGGCGATGGCGACCATGGACATCATCAAGCTCTACGGGGCGGAGCCGGCCAACTTCCTCGACGTCGGCGGCGGGGCCGACAAGGCGCGCGTCGCCGTGGCGTTCAAGATCATCACCGCCGATCCCAACGTCAAAGGCATCCTCGTCAACATCTTCGGCGGCATCATGCGCTGCGACGTGGTGGCGGAAGGGATCATCGCCGCAGTCAGGGAGGTCGGGCTTCAGGTGCCGCTGGTGGTCCGGCTGGAGGGCACCAATGTCGACCTCGGCAAGAAGATCATCGCCGAAGTCGGGCCTGAACGTCATCAGCGCCGACGACCTCGACGATGCGGCCCAGAAGATCGTGGCGGCGGTCGGCGGCACGGCGGCATGAGCCCAGCCGGCCAAGAGGGGCGTGCGGTGCGCGGTGCCGTCTTGCTCGAGTACTGTCTGCTCTTCGCGTCGGCCTTGACCGTCGCCACGCCGACCGCGATGGCGGCGAGCACCGACCCGCGGGTCGATGCGTTCCGGGCGACCTGCGTGCCGGACCGGCAGAACTACGAGGCGATGAAGCGACGGGCGCTGGCCGATGGCTGGACGCTGGCGCATGCCGGGATGAACGCCGAGCTCGACGCGGTGGTCGAGGCGGCTTCGACGGTGGAGCTCGACCCCGGGATGACGGCGTCGGCCGAAAGCTACGCGAAGGGGATCGCCACCGGCGATGCCTATCTGGTGCTGACCAACCTCACCAGCCCAAAGGTCGATCTCGCCGGCTGCTATCTCTATGACTTCGACGCCGCGCAGCCGATCGCCCAGGAGACCGTCGCCGACTGGCTGGGAGCGGCGCCGTCGGACAGCGTCGACGAGCCGTCCGTCATCGTCGGCTACACGTGGGTCACCCCGGCCGCACTGCCGGGGACGACGGACGTCTATCTGGGATTCATTCCCGATGGCGGTCCGGCAAGCGCCTATACCGGCTTCAGCGGCGCCGTTTTGAAGATTACCTCGGTCGAACCGAAGGAAGACTAGATGTCCATCCTGATCGATGCGAACACGCGAGTCATCTGCCAGGGCTTCACCGGCAGCAACGGGACATTCCACTCCGAGCAGGCGATCGCCTACGGGACGAAGATGGTCGGCGGCGTGTCACCCGGAAAGGGCGGCCGCGAGCATCTCGGCCTGCCGGTGTTCAACACGGTGATGGAGGCAAGGGACGCGACCGGCGCCGACGCCACCGTGATCTACGTGCCGCCGCCGTTTGCCGCCGATGCGATCCTCGAGGCGATCGATGCCGGGATTGCCCTGATCGTGTGCATCACCGAAGGCATCCCGGTGCTCGA
Organism: uncultured Alphaproteobacteria bacterium; assembly: GCA_963710805.1. Taxonomy (GTDB): domain Bacteria; phylum Pseudomonadota; class Alphaproteobacteria; order Rhizobiales; family Kaistiaceae; genus Bauldia. The sequence goes on from CAVQBS010000040.1 coordinate 67,411, forward strand.
CATGGTCCGGGTCAGCCGGGCGCTCTGCGGGTCGAAATCGCGGTTGGTCGGGCCCAACTGCCCCGGCGTGATGACCGCCGGCGAATGCAAGATCGGCATCATGCCGGGCAACATCTTCCAGAAGGGCTCGGTCGGCATCGTGTCGCGCTCCGGCACGCTGACCTATGAAGCGGTGTTCCAGACCACCAATGCCGGCCTTGGCCAGACCACCGCCGTCGGTATTGGCGGCGATCCGGTCAAGGGCATGGATTTCATCGACGTGCTCGAAATGCTGCTCGCCGACGAGGCAACCCGGTCGATCGTGATGATCGGCGAGATCGGCGGATCCTCGGAGGAGGAGGCGGCCCAATTCCTCAAGGACGAGGCGGCGCGCGGCCGCGCCAAGCCGGTGGTCGGCTTCATCGCCGGGACGCACCGCCCCGCCCGGTCGGCGCATGGGGCACGCTGGCGCGATCATTGCAGGAGGGAAAGGCGGAGCCGAAGACAAGATCGAGGCGATGCGCTCGGCCGGAATTCGCGTGTCGGAGTCGCCGGCCCGGCTCGGATCGACGCTCGCCGAAGTCTTGAAGGCGTGAGCCGAAAGACCAAATGAGTTATTGATTTCGGCAGGACCGGCCGGTAGAGCGTGGCGCGTGGCCGCGCGGAAGAGAAGAGCGCGAGCGCCCTCCGCCTCGCGGAACATGAGATGGCACGCCAGGATCCCAATGCCGCCCTTGCGGCAACGTCGTTTCTCTACGGCGCCAACGCTCCCTATATCGAAGACATGCAGGCGCGCTACAGCCGCGACCCCGCTTCGGTGGACGCGGAGTGGCGCGTTTTTTTCGAAGGATTGAAGGACGCTCCCGATAATGTGACTGCCGAGGCGCGCGGTCCCTCCTGGCGGCGGTCAGGACTGGCCGCCGTTGGTGAACGGTGAACTGGTCGCCGCCCTCGACGGCAACTGGGGCGCCACCGAAGCCGTCATCGGCGAGAAGATCCGCAAGGGCGTGACCAGCCGCGGGGCGGAAATCTCGCCGGGCCAGGTGCAGCAGGCGGCACGGGATTCTGTCCGCGCCATCATGATGATTCGTGCCTATCGGGCGCGCGGCCATTTCCACGCCAATCTCGACCCGCTCGGCCTGCAGACCGTCCACGGCGAGGTAGAGCTCGATCCGGCCTCCTACGGCTTCACTCAGGCCGACTACGACCGGAAGATCTTCATCGACCACGTGCTCGGGCTCGAGTTCGCCACCGTCCCGGAGATGCTCCAGATCCTGCGGCGGACCTACTGCTCGACCCTCGGCGTCGAGTTCCTGCACATCTCCGACGCCGCCGAGAAGGGCTGGATCCAGGAGCGCATCGAAGGCCCCGACAAGGCGATCACCTTCACCGAGAACGGCAAGAAGGCGATCCTCAACAAGCTGGCCGAGGCCGAGGGGTTCGAGCAGCTTCCTCGACGTCAAGTACACCGGCACCAAGCGGTTCGGCCTCGACGGCGCCGAGTCGATCGATTCCGGCGCTGGAGCAGATCATCAAGCGCGGCGGCCAGCTCGGCCTGAAGGAGATCGTCCTCGGCATGGCCCATCGCGGCCGGCTGAACGTGCTCGCCCAGGTGATGGGCAAGCCGCACCGCGCCATCTTCCACGAGTTCAAGGGCGGCTCCGCCTCGCCCGACGACGTCGAGGGCTCCGGCGACGTCAAGTACCACCTCGGCGCCTCGTCGGACCGCGAGTTCGACGGCAACAAGGTCCACCTGTCGCTGACCGCCAACCCGTCGCACCTCGAGATCGTCGACCCGGTGGTGCTCGGCAAGGCGCGGGCGAAGCAGGACCAGCACGCCGACAAGCCGCGCGGCGACATCGTGCCGCTCGATCAGCGGGCGCGGGTGCTGCCGCTGCTCCTCCACGGCGATGCCGCCTTCGCCGGCCAGGGCGTGGTCGCCGAGTGCTTCGGCCTGTCGGGGCTGCGCGGCCACCGCACCGGCGGCTCGATCCATTTCATCATCAACAACCAGATCGGCTTCACCACCAATCCCGCGCTTCGCGCGCTCCTCGCCCTACCCGTCCGACATCGCCAAGATGGTCGAGGCGCCGATCTTCCACGTCAACGGCGACGACCCGGAGGCGGTGGTCTATGCGGCCAAGGTGGCGATCGAGTTCCGCCAGCGGTTCCACAAGCCGGTGGTCATCGACATGTTCTGCTACCGCCGCTTCGGCCACAACGAGGGCGACGAGCCGGCGTTCACCCAGCCGCTGATGTACCAGAAGATCCGCCAGCACCCGACGACCTTCGAGATCTACTCGAAGAAGCTGGTCGAGGAAGGCGTCGTCACCGCGTCGGATGTCGACGCGCTGAAGAGCGGCTGGCGCAAGACGCTCGACGAGGAGTTCGAGGCGGCGGCCGGATACCGGCCGAACAAGGCCGACTGGCTGGACGGCGCCTGGTCGAAGGTCAAGGTCGCCGAGACCGGCGACGGGCCGCGCCGCGGGATCACCGGCGTCGCCGTCGGCGAGTTGAAGGAGATCGGCGAGCGCATCACCGACGTGCCGGCCGACTTCGCCGTCCACAAGACCATCGGCCGCTTCCTGGCAGCCCGGCGGAAGTCGGTCGAGACCGGCGACGGCGTCGACTGGGCGACGGCGGAAGCGCTGGCCTTCGCGACACTCCTGAAGGAAGGGCACCCGGTTCGCCTGTCGGGGCAGGATTCGGAGCGCGGCACTTTCTCCCAGCGCCATTCCGTCCTCTACGACCAGGACACCGAGGACCGCTTCATTCCGCTCAACCACCTGTCGCACCACCAGGCGCGCTTCGAGGTCATCAACTCGATGCTGTCGGAGGAGGCGGTGCTCGGTTTCGAGTATGGCTATTCGCTCGCCGAGCCGAACGCCCTCACCATCTGGGAGGCGCAGTTCGGCGACTTCGTCAACGGCGCGCAGGTGGTCATCGACCAGTTCGTTTCCTCGGGCGAGCGCAAGTGGCTTCGCATGTCGGGGCTGGTGATGCTCTTGCCGCACGGCTACGAGGGGCAGGGGCCGGAGCATTCTTCGGCGCGGCTCGAGCGCTTCCTCCAGCTGTGCGCCGAAGACAACATGCAGGTCGCCAACTGCACCACGCCGGCGAACTACTTCCACATCCTGCGCCGCCAGCTCCATCGCGACTTCCGCAAGCCGCTGGTGCTGATGACGCCGAAGTCGCTCTTGCGCCACAAGCGCGCGGTGTCGAAGCTCGACGAGATGGGAGCCGAGTCGTCGTTCCACCGGTTGCTGTGGGACGACGCCGAGGGCCGCCAGGGCGAGACAACCAAACTCGCCGCCGACGACAAGATCCGCCGCGTCGTCCTGTCTTCCGGCAAGGTCTATTACGACCTCTACGAAGAGCGGGAGAAGCGCGGCATCGACGACGTCTATCTGATGCGCGTCGAGCAACTCTATCCATTCCCCGCCAAGGCGCTGATCACCGAATTGTCGCGGTTCCGGAATGCCGAGCTGGTCTGGTGCCAGGAAGAGCCCAAGAACATGGGCTCCTGGTCGTTTGTCGAGCCCTATCTCGAATGGGTGCTCAACCAGATCGGCGCGAAGTCCAACCGGCCGCGCTATGTCGGCCGTGCCGCCTCGGCCGCGACGGCCACCGGCCTGATGTCGAAGCATGTGCTGCAGCTCAACATGTTCCTCGACGAGGCGCTCGGCGAGTAACGGTCACCACGCGAGGAGAGAGCGATGGCAACGGAAATCCGCGTCCCGACCCTCGGCGAGTCAGTGACCGAAGCGACGGTCGGCACCTGGTTCAAGAAGGTCGGCGACACGGTCGACATCGACGAGCCGCTGGTCGAGCTGGAAACCGACAAGATCACGCTGGAGGTGCCGGCACCCGCCGCCGGGGTGGTCGAGTCGATCGCAGCGGAAAACGGCGAGACGGTCGAGATCGGGGCACTGCTCGGGGCGATCGCCGCCGGCAAAGGCAACGGCGAAGCCGCGACCGAGGCCGGCGCCACCGGCCATCCCGAGGCCAAATCCGATCATCCGCCGCCGATCCAAGCCGGGTCGGCCGACGTTCACGAGCGCGCGCAGCCTTTGGCACCGCCGCCGGTGGCGAAGGCCGCGCCGCCGGAAGGGACGGCTCCCTCCGCCGCCAAGATCATTGCCGAGAAAGGGCTCGAGCCGGCGGAGATCGCCGGCACCGGCAAGGGCGGCCGGATCACCAAGGCGGATGCGCTGGCGGCGGAGGCTCCCGCACCGAAGCCGGTCGCGGCGCGCGCGCCGTCGGCGCCTGAGGACCAGGCGCGCGAGGAGCGGGTGCGCATGACCCGGCTCCGCCAGACCATCGCCCGCCGTCTCAAGGAGGCGCAGGAAACCGCGGCCATGCTGACGACCTTCAACGAGGTCGACATGAGCGCGGTGATGAAGCTCCGCTCCGACTACCGCGACCTCTTCGAGAAGAAGCACGGCATCAAGCTCGGTTTCATGGGCTTCTTCGTCAAGGCGTGCGTGCAGGCGCTGAAGGAGTTGCCGGCGGTCAACGGCGAGATCGACGGCGCCGACATCGTCTACAAGAACTACTATAACATCGGCGTCGCGGTCGGCACCGAGCGCGGGCTGGTGGTGCCGGTGGTGCGCGACGCCGACCGGCTGTCGCTCGCCGAGATCGAGAAGACCATCTCCGACTTGGCCAAGCGCGCGCGCGACGGGACGCTGTCGATCGAGGAGATGCAGGGGGGCACCTTCACCATCACCAATGGCGGCATCTACGGCTCGCTGATGTCGACGCCGATCCTCAACGCGCCGCAGTCGGGCATCCTCGGCATGCACAAGATCCAGGAGCGGCCGATGGTGGTGGGCGGCAAGGTCGAGCCGCGGCCGATGATGTATCTGGCGCTATCATACGATCACCGCATCGTCGACGGCCGCGAGGCGGTCACCTTCCTGGTCCGGGTCAAGGAGGGCCTCGAGGACCCGCAGCGGATGGTCTTGGACCTGTGACGTTGGATCGGCCAGCCTGACCCCGGGATGATCCGCTACGCGCATCAGCTCGCATGGGGAACCACGGTCGTCGCGGCGATCCTGCTCTTCGCTGCTTTCGTTGCGCTGTTCCGGCACGATCTCGGCGATCCGGTTCGGGCGGCGGCCGTTTTCGCCGGGGTAGCGGTCGCCGTGTGGCTCGCCGGAAGAGCCATTCTCTATCTTTCAGGGCGGACGGATCGCGGCTGAGCGGCCGGCGCAAGTCAGGTCTGTGCGAGCGGCGCTTGCGGATACCGGCCGGAAAACCCATACCGGATTGTGAGAGCACACCATCGGCAGGGGGTTATTGCTGAATGTCCTACGATCTCGCCGTCATCGGCAGCGGTCCCGGCGGCTATGTCTGCGCCATCCGCGCTGCGCAGCTCGGCCTCAAGGTGGCGGTCATCGAGAAGGATGCAACGCTCGGCGGCACCTGCCTCAATGTCGGCTGCATCCCGTCCAAGGCGCTGCTCTATACCTCCGAGATGTTCGAGAAGGCGGGCCACGATTTCGGCGCCTTCGGCATCCGGGTGGGGACGCCTGAGGTCGACCTCGCGGCGATGATGGCGCACAAGGATTCGGTGGTCGAAGCGAACACCTCCGGCGTCGCCTTCCTGTTCAAGAAGAACAAGATCGACACGATTCCCGGCACCGGCGGTATCGCCGGACCGGGCCGGGTCAACGTCACCGGCGCGGACGGATCGAGCCAGACGGTCGAGGCGAAGGCGATCGTCATCGCCACCGGCTCGGAGGTCGCACCGCTTGCCAGCGCGATCGTCGACGAGAAGCGCATCGTCTCTTCCACCGGCGCACTGGCGCTGGCCGAGGTCCCCAAACGTCTCCTGGTCGTCGGCGCCGGCGTCATCGGGCTGGAGCTCGGCTCGGTCTGGCGGCGGCTCGGCAGCGAGGTGACTGTGGTCGAGTTCCTCGACCGCATTCTGCCGGGCATCGACGGCGAAGCGGCGCGCCAGGCGCAGCGAATCCTCGGGAGGCAGGGGATCGCCTTCAAGCTCGGCAGCAAAGTCACCGCCGTCGATACGTCCGGCGAGCCGCTAAAGGTGACCGTCGAACCGGTGGCCGGTGGTGACGCCGAGACGCTGGAGGCGGATGTCGTCCTGGTCTGCATCGGCCGGCGGCCCTACACGAACGGGCTCGGCCTCGAGGAGGCCGGGGTCGCCATGGACGAGCGGGGGCGCGTGGTCGTCGACGAGCATTTCCGCACCAGTGTCGACGGCGTCTATGCCATCGGCGACGTGATCCGCGGGCCGATGCTTGCCCACAAGGCGGAGGACGAAGGGGTTGCCGTGGCGGAGATCGTCGTCGGGCAGGCCGGCCATGTGAACTACGGCGTCATTCCCAACGTCGTCTACACGCACCCCGAGATCGCCGTCGGTCGGCCAGACCGAGGAGGAGCTGAAGGCGGCCGGCATCGAATACCGGGCCGGCAAGTTTCCGTTCTCGGCCAATGCGCGGGCGCGGGCGATGCTGGAGAAGGACGGCTTCGTCAAGGTGCTCGCCGACGCCAAGACCGACCGCGTGCTCGGCGTCCACATCGTCGGCCCCTTCGCCGGCGAGCTGATCGCCGAGGCGGCCGTGCTGATGGAGTTCGCCGGGGCGGCCGAAGACCTCGCCCGCACCTGTCACGCCCATCCGACGCTTTCGGAAGCGGTCAAGGAAGCGGCGCTCGCCGCCTGGTTCAAGCCGATCCACATTTGAGCCACGACGAAGGAAGCGCCAGCGTTTCCGCTGACGCTTCCAACGTCAAACAGTGGAGTCAGGTCTTTACTTACTCGGCCTCGGACTCGAGGACGTCTTCCTTCGGCGGCTGCGGCACGATCGCCGCTTTGCCGAGTTCAGCCACGACCACCGGGTCGACCTTGGTCGCCGGGGCCGCTGTCTGTTCCTCAACCGGGGGCGGAGTCGCCGCAGCCGTGACGTGAGTGGCGTGCCACTCGCATGCGGAGGCGGCAAAGGTCGCACCCACCACGAAGCTGATCGCGGCAAGCGCGGTTACGGAGGTCGATACAACTTTCATCAAGTTCCTCCGACTTTGTTGCCCGGTCGACAATCTGCCGACCTAACCTCATCATAGCACGCCGGGCCGATCGACAACAGCCTGCACGATCACAAGCCCGCGATCAGCCCGTCGGCCGGAGCAGCCTTTGAGGGAACCCGGCGGTCTAGCGCCGCGGCTCGGTCCTGCGGTCGGCAAGCGTGAACCAGCCGACGCCGGCGAGCACCAGAGCGGTTTCGGCTATATCGACAAGCGTCAGGTGCTCGCCGAGGATGAGCACGGCCAGGATGATCGTCATCACCGGCGACAGCGTGCCGATGGTGGCGTTGGCTTGCGCGGAGATGCGGTGGAGCGCGGCGTTGAGGAAGAACGACGGCAGCACGGTCGCGCCGATCGCGATGAAGAGGGCGTAGGCGTAAAGGGTCGGGCTGACGATCAGGTCGGCCGCCGGATGGGTGAGGAAGAACTGGATGAAGGCGCCGACGGCAGCACCGCCCATCGCGATGCAGGTGAACAATCGCGGACCGATGGCGCCAATCAGGTTCTTGGCGAAGAGCTGGTAGAAGGCGAACGACACGGCGGCGGCGAGGACGAAGCCCGCGCCGATCGCCACGTCGCTGCCGAAGGTGGTGACCTTCTCGCCGAAGATGATCGCCAAGCCGATATAGCTGATGCCGATCGCGGCCACCGCGCGAAGCCGGATCGGCTGGCGGAAGAACATCGCGCCGAAGATGACGACGAACAGCGGGTAGGTGAACAGGATCAGCCGCTCGAACTGGGCGGAGATGTATTCCAGACCGAGAAAATCGGTGTAGCTGGCGAACCAATAGCCGAGCAGGCCGACGACGCCCGCAGCCAGGACCTGTCGCCGCGGCGGCAGCGCCTCGTCCTTCCGGCGCCGGTCGCGGACCGAGAGGCCGCCAATGGCGATGTAGAAGGGAAGCGCCAGCCCCATCCGCAAGGCGAGCAAGGTCTCGGCGTCGATCGTCTCGGCATAGGCAAGCTTGATCACCACCGCCTTGGTCGAGAAGAGAAGCGCGCCGACCGCCGCGAAGACGTAGCCCATCTCGACGTAGCTGGCCGGATGGGCGGTCGGCGCGAGCGGCAGGGGGGGCGTCTCCGCCGCAGCGGTTGCCGGAGCCGGTGGTGGGGTATTGATGGCTATCGCGATCGCCTCGTCTTGCGCGGCCGGCGGCTGGAGGGTTCGCGACGATTTCCCAGAACCGGCGCGTTCTCTCCGCGCGCCGGCCGGTCGTCATCAAAGAATCAAACGCCGCCCTCGTCGCGCGTGGCGCGAAGGAGAATAAGCCAGCGGCTTTTCGGGGCGATCGTCATGATGCGTGTCTAGCAATGCGTCCGGCCCCGCGCCAGCCGAAAAAAGAGCGGGCCCGCGAGGGGCCCGAGTTTTTTCAGGGAGGAGAGAGAATGGAAGCGGGGAGGAAGGCCTCCATTCGCGTGGACGATAGCGGACGGCCGCTGAAGCGTCCCTGAAGCGCCGGTTCATCCTGCGTTCAGCGAAAAACGGCGGTTTGACGCCATTTTTTCAGGCGCGGGGATGGGCGGCGGTGTAGGCGGCCATCAGCCGCTCGGTGTCGACCCCGGTATAGACCTGGGTGGTCGACAGGCTGGCGTGGCCGAGCAGTTCCTGAATTCCCCTTAGATCTCCGCCATTTGCGAGGAGATGCGTGGCGAAGGAATGGCGGAGCGCATGGGGGGTGGCGGTGTCCGGCAGGCCGAGGGCGGAGCGGAGCTTCGCCATCGCCCGCTGGACGATGCGCGGGTTGAGCCGGTCGCCGCGGACACCAAGAAACAGGGGCGAATCGGGGCCGGGCGTGTACGGACAGAGGCGGAGATAGACGGCGACGGCGGCGGCGACCACCGGGAGCACCGGCACGATGCGTTCCTTGCCGCCCTTGCCGGTGATTCGCAGCGCATCCTGGGCGTTTCGCGGCGCTTCGCTGCGTTTCAGCGACAGCGCCTCGGAGATGCGGAGGCCGCAGCCGTAGAGGAGCGCCAGAATGGCGGTGTTCCGCGCCGCCACCCACGGTTCCTCGTCGAGAGCCTCGTCGAGCGAGACAGTCCTGGACGCCGCTTCGGGCGACAGCGGACGGGGCAAGGTACGCTTCTGACGGGGCGGGCGGACGGCGCGGACGGCCGCACCCTCGGCTGTCCCGTCCCGTTCGAGGAAACGGATGAAGGATCGCACCCCGGCGAGGCCGCGGGCGATGCTCCGCGACCCGACGCCGGTGTTCCTTCGGGCGGCGAGGAAGGCGCGGATGTCGGCGACGCGGAGGCCGGCGAGATCGGCAAGACGGGGCGGCTCGCCCAGATGGCCGGTGAGGAAAGCGAGGAACTGGTCGACGTCGCGCGAATAGGCCTCGACGGTCTTCGCCGCCAGCCGCCGCTCGTGGGCAAGGTGGCGCCGCCACCGCTCGACCGTCTTCAAAACGTCGGGGCGGGCGATGACGAGCGGCGCTTCGGTCGGTCTCGGCTTTGGCTTCGGCATGGCCTCATCCCGGCGCCGGTCCGGTTAACGGACGGTTAACACCGGCCCAGTGGCCCTTATGATTCCGACATTTGCCAGGTCGCGCGACTGCTTCTGCCGAACAAGCCGCGCGGAATCGCGGGGGTCGACGATCGCCGGGTGATCGACGGGTGTGACGCCGCTCATATCCGGATGCTGTTTCGGCCGCTATGGAGCGGGACGATGGGGGGCCGACAACGATGGAGGTGATCATGAAGATCATCACTCTCGCCGGCCTGATTCTGGCGGCCACTACGTTCGGTGTGACGACCACATCGGTAACCTCGCCGGCATTGGCGGCGGATCCGGTTTGCGTGCCGGGCTTCGCTACCATTCAGAAGACGGGCTGGCTGCTCACGTGCCGCAAGACAGCGCCGATCTCACAGAAGAACGTGGTCCTAACTCAGGCTGGGAACGCCAACTGCAAGACCAATTCGTACTGGAACTTCGGTCCGAAGGTCACTTCCCATGCCTTCCACGTCCTGGTGCGGGTCACGTACACCTGCGGTCACGTTGAAGGCTGAGGACGGACGGAAAGGTGGTTCGGGAGGCCGCCGTGGCCTCTCGAACACACACCTGTGTCACGCGACGACGGGTCGCGACGAGGATGCGCACCACCAGCGCCGCGGCAAGGCCCAGCCAGGTCGGCGGCCTGCCGCCGTAGTCCGGCGACCGCTCATAGCCGCTAATCGGCGACGCCGCTGCTGACGATGGTGATCGTATAGTTGGCGACCTCGCCGTCGCCGGCTACCTTGGGGATCAGGAAGACGCGGATCGCATAGTCGCCGCTGGCGGGCAGCGACCCCTCGAACCGGTTGGCATTGTCCGATCCGGTGAACATCGGCGCCTTGGCGCCGGGCGCGGTGAGCGTGAACGTGTTGCCGGCGTTGTCGGTGTCGAGGGAGACGGTCAGGATCTCGTCGGCATTGGCGGCGAGCAGGTATGTGACGCTTTGTGACCCGCTGATCTTGTCGGTGATCGTGGCGCCCGAGGCGTCGGGGGCAAACTCGACGCGCACGGTGCGGGCGGTGTCGTCCTGGCCGAAGGCCGGAGCCACCGCGAAGGCCATCAGGCCGATGGCAGCCAGAAGAGAAACAATCCGCATCGTCGAAGCTCCGTATTGGTCGACCCGGTGTGGCAAGCGGCGTCATCGCCGCGTTGCGGAGGCATCCTAGCGCATGATCGGTCAGGAAAGAATTGGCGGATGCTCCCCAATCCGTCCGCCGGGGCGATGCTTCTCCACGATAGATCGGCGGCCGGCGAGCCGGGGCCCGCCAGGCCGGTGGCGTTCGGCTACTGCTCGACCCACGGTGCGATATAGAACTTCGGCTTGATGCTTTGCGGGCATCGGTCGTCGAGCTTGCGGGTCGGATCGTTGATGAAGGCGACCCCCATGTCGACCGCGCACTTCTGGTAGAGAAGGGCACCGTGCCCAGCCTCGGGTATGATGAACGCCTGGCCGTGGCTCAGCGTTTCGACGGCGAGCGGCGCCCAACTCGCCGCGGTCTGCGTGTCCCAAATGCTGCCCAGCGCCAGCGTCGGGATGTCGCTGACGATCGGGTCGTGAAAACCCGGCCGGGGTTGGGGCGCGAACAATGAGCAATCGGCATAATATCCGGCGGCCTTTGCGTCCCAGGCAGCGCCGATCTCGGGGTAGTTGAGACCGGCGGTGACCTGCTTGTAGCCTTCGAGGCTGTTGTAGGGCATGTCCTCCTGGCACGAGTAGATATAAAGGTCGAGATTGCCGATAAAGCCGGCTTCGTACTTGTAGGTGTCGCGGCGGATGATGTCGAAGGAGGCGTCGACCTCGGCATCGGTCATGGCGGCCACCAGGGCACCGAGGCGGTCGCGGGCGTCGCCGGTGAAATACTTGTCGACGAAAGCGAGAAGCGCGGTCTTCGACGGTGCGACGTTCTGCATCGCGGCGTAGTCGAGAATGAGCGCCTTGAGCTTGCTTTTGTCTTCGGACAGAGACGCGAGCACAGCCTTGCCGAGCTCCTGGTCGAACAGCGCGGCGATCGGCCCCTGAATAGTCGAGCGCTGAATGGATTCGGTGAGCTGGCGAACAGTCTGACCGAGATCGGCGTTCGCCTTGTCGCCAATCGCAATATCGGCGAGAGCCGAGTTGACGAGCCCCTTCTGATCCGCCGTAAGCCCCTTTGCGGTGGTCCTGACCTCGGCTTCGCCCGGGAGGGGCAGCTCGTACTTCTTCGACGACAGCATGTCGACCGTGGGCGTCTCCTTGTCTCGGTAGAGCTCGTAGACGTAGGCGGGGATGTAAGACGTCAGGCTCGTGTTCGTCTTTTGGCCGTTGCGCACCATGAACGGCAACAGGGCGATCAATGCCGGAACCTTGGCATCCTTGACCACAAGCTCCTCTGCGGCCGCTTTCTTGAGGACCGTCTTCAGCACCTCGCCGAGATTCGGGTAGGCGGTGTTGCAGGCGGTGTCCGCAGCGCATTCGTCGACGACCGACGTCATCGCTTCGTCCAGCGGCAGGCCGAAGGTGTCGTAAAGCTTGACGCGGGGCGGCGCGACCCCGTCGAGGATGACCGCGCGGACACCGTCCGGGATGGTCCGCATGACCTCGAGGCTGAGCTTGGTGCCATAGGAGCCGCCGTAGAGATTGTAGGTCTTGTAGCCAAGGGCCGTAACGATGCTCCGCACGTCGAGGGCGTTCTGGTAGGTATTGTATTTCGAGATGTCGATGCCCTGGGCCTTGAGTTCGGCAAGGCAGTCGCGGAGCATCGGGTTGGGACCGGCGGCCGGCTCGGGCTGCGACTCCTTGTTCGCGGCGGCGCTGAGGAAATCAAAGAAGCCCGAGGACAGTGCGTCAAAACAGGTGACGGAGGTGCTGGAGAGCCCTGCCGCCCGCTGGTCGAACATCACGACATCGCGGTTCACCCGCCAGGCGTCGAAGACCTTGGCGACGTAGCCGATGTTGCCCAGCGTCCCCGCGCCCGGCCCGCCATGCAGATAGATCAGCGGGTCGGGCTCCGGATAGCTGGAATGCGATTTCAGGACGACGAAAAACAGATCGACACGTCTTCCATCGGGCGCGCCGTGGTCTTCCGGCACGCTGACCGTGCCGCAGACGATGGTCTGGCCCTCGATCTCGTTCTGGCCGATCGGCTGCGGACAGGCCTTGATCGTCACCGGGATAGCCCGGTCGTAGCCGCCGCTTTTCAGCTGCGCGAAGTCGCCGACGTCAGCGTTGGTGCTCGTCAAGCCGGCGAGCAGTGCCAGCATCTGTGCGTAGGTCATCCGTTCCTCCCTCGGTCGATCTCAAGGGGCGTTGGCGCTGCCGATCAGGCAACGCCTCGACCCAACTCCGTTCCCATGTCGGTCGCGTCGACCTCTACACACAGGCGCCGATGGCCGCCGCGGCCCGCGCGGGACGCAGATCACTCAGTTGCGTTCGACGCCCCTGAACGGCCGGTCCGGGTCGAACTTGCAAACGAATGTCTTCACCTTGTTGCCCTTCGGGGGGTACTGCCCGTAGACCCGATATCCACCCGCCGACGTGGTCTCCACGGGCAACGTCAGGATGTCCTGGGGGTGCTGCTTGAAGCGGGCTGACCCGAAATCGAGCCGATATACATCGCCGCGGCCGCGCCGGGAGCCGTCACGATGAAATAGTTGCTGGCATTGGTGGTCTGCAGGGAGACGATCATCCGCTGCCCGGCGGACGCCCCAAGCAGATAGTCAACCGCCTCGTCGCCGCGGATGGTGCCGTTGATCACGGTGCCGCTGGTTCCCGGAGCGAAGTGGACCTGCTCGACCCGCGACTGCGCCTCAGCGGAGGCCATGGTGACGAGCAGCCCGATGCCGATCAGGATGGCTTGCCGTCGCATCATCGCAGTCTCCTTCTCTGGTTGGCATGACCGAAGCGAGGGCCGGCGCGGGCGCTCCTTGATGGTCGCGGGGGCTCAGTCGCCGAGCACGACGGTGTCCGGAATCTCGTAACGTTCGTCGCCGACCCGGATCATGTTCAGATCGGCTTCACGCTCGGCGGAGAACGGACCGCCATCCGCCTCGCTAGCATCGCTGCCGACCGCCTTGCCGGCCTCGAAAAAGATCGCCCGGGTGCGTCCGTCGGGCCAGGTGATGACGACGGTGGCGGTTCCATTGCCTTTCCGGATGACGCCGAAGGCGCATTGGCCCATCGGCTGGCCCTTGACCTGAGCGCAGGGCACCATGCCGGTCGCGTTGTAGTCGGTGCCGGCAACCAGCGCATCACTGCTGGCGCCCGCGGACTGGACGTCGCCGGCCGTGATCGACACCTGGAGGCGATAGTTGGCAACCTCATCGCGGCGCGCGGCGCTCCGCATCATGTAGACGCGGATGGAATAGTCGCCGCTTGCGGGCAGCGTCCCCTCGTACTGGTTCTCGCTGATCGAGCCGTTGAAGAAGGCGACGTTGGTTTCGCCCGGCGCCAGGATGTTGAAGTAGTTGGCGCCGTTGTCGGTCGCCATGCTGACGTTCATGGACTGGCCGGCCCTGGCGTCGAGGATGTAGTCGATCGTCTCGTAGCCCTTGATCGAGCCCACGATTGTGGCGCCGCTCGCCCCCTTGGCGAACTGGACCCGCTCTTTGCGGATGTCGTTCGCCTGCGCGAGCGCGCCATGGGCCGCAAGGGCGCTGATGGCAAATGCAAGAACGATCGTCTTCATCTTACTCACCTCCCACATATTCCCGATGGGGCAGCTCGCCAGTCGCCGACGGTTACGGACACTCGCTGTCGCGCACGAACCTGGCCTTGACCCAGCCATGGGTCACCCGGTCTCCATTGTAATGGGTCACGGGGCACCACCGGCTCGCCCAGGGGCGGCTCAGCGGCTTGCAGGCCGCGTCGAGGTGGATGATCCCGTGCTGCCCCGGCACCAGCCGGTCCACGATCGCCGAAGACGCCGAAGCACCGGCCCGCACGTTCAGCACGTCGCCATAGGGGACGTTGACGACCACCAGACAACCCGGTCCGGTCGTCGCGAACGAAGGGGAGGCCGCCAGGCAGAGGCAGATGCCGAGAAGGCCTACAATTGATGTTCTTCCATTCAAGACGCAATCCTCCGAACAGACGACGCTGTCAGGCGTCGGTCATCATGACAAAGTCCTTGCCGGTTCCAGTGCCGGCACTGGCAGCGGGTCTACCGTCATGAGGGTGGTGCGACCAGTTGACGCAGGACGATCGAACCCTACCGGAACACCCGCGGGGAACACAAGGCACGCCTCCCGGCCTGTCTGTCCGCGCCCGAAGGGGTCACCCGTGCTCGCGGCCGAAGCCGAAGCGCCAGCGGCTTCGCGGCATTCTGTCCGTTGCCGGTTGTTCGTCGGCCGCATCGGCCGCGGCCGCCTGGTCCTTGTGATCGTGGGCGCCCGTCGGAGGGTAGTCGAGGCTGTCTTCCATCTCCTGCCTGACACCCGGCTCGAATTCCGGAAACGGTAGACGATTCCGGGCGCGCCATTCGTCGACCCTGGATTCGGCCTCGCGCCCGCGCTCGGCGTTCACGCCGCTGTCGCGGGAGTAGTAGGTCGTCTGGGAGGGGAAGGCGAAGCCGGACCCTGCTTCCCGGATGATGTCCTCCATGCGCAGAAGGATGTCCTCCTGGATCGCCAGGAAGGTGTCCTGATCCTGGCAGCGGAGATAGGCGAATACCTCGATGTCCTTGGAATAGGCGCCGTAGCCGATGAAGCGCACCCGGGCCGGCTCGGGCGTCACCTTCGGGTGCGCGATGAGGAGCTCCCGGAGCCTGGCGAGGATGTAGCGCATCTGCTCCGGCGTCGTCTCGTAGCGGAGCTGCAGCACCGTCCGCAACAGCCTGAGGTGCCGGGCTGTGAAGTTATCGAGGTGCATCTGCGAGAATTCGCTGTTCGGCACCGTGACCAAGCTTTGCTCCAGGGTGCGGATGCGCGTCGACCTGAGGCCGATCTCCTCCACCGTGCCGATGTCGTCGCCGTAGCGGCAGAAATCGCCGACGCGCACCGGCCGGTCGGCAAACAGGGTGAGGCCGCCGATGATGTTCTCCAGCGTCGGCCGCACGGCGAGGGCGATGGCGAGGCCGCCGACGCCAAGGCCGGCAACCAGCGGCGCGACGGGAATCCCGACGACCTCGGCCGCGCCGATCGCAACGAGAATGATGAAGGTGACGCTGACCAGACGGAAGACGATGCGGGTGAGGGCGGCATCGAAGCGGCGCCTGCCGTCCGGCCGGTTGCCGATCTGGGCGAGGGCGTCGGCGAGCCGACCCGAACCGACCAGCACCAGCCACGATAGCCCGACCAACTGGACGGCCAGCACTGTGTACGCCACGACGTCGAGCGGAAGCTCGAGGAGGCCAATGACATACTGGGCAACGAGATAGGCAACGCCCACCAGAACAACGACCAGGACCAGCGCCAGGGGCAAGCCGAAACGGAGCCACGGGCTCCCGTCCATCCAGCGCCTGTCCCACCATCTGCCCACCCCGATCAGTGCCCGGAACAGGACAACGCAGAGAACGACGAGGACCGCGAGCGCAATCCACTGCCAGACGCCTTGGCCGCCGACGATTTGCCTCGCCCAGGCCGGGAGCCGGTCGGGGAAATGTTGCGGCAGCCACTGGCCGGGACTGGCCAGCACTTCCTCGTAGATGCCGACGATGGCGCCGGCCTTGTAGGGGATCTCCCTGGCGAGGTTGTAGTAGTTGCGGAGCTGGGAAACGGTCTCCTTCGAGAAGAGGAATTGCCCGGCCCGCGGTCCGTCGGTGATCTTGACGATCTCGATCTTGGTGTTGGGGACGACCCAGCGGGTCAGCTGCGGGTCGGCGGCCACCTCGGCGTCGCCGGGGATGTCCTCGTAAGGCGGCAGCTCGACGCGATCGAGAACTTCCCGGAGCAGGGCCATGTCGATGAGGATGGTCGCCTCGCGACCGAGCACAGCGACGTCGCTGAAATCGAGCGTGTCGCTCGCCCGCTGCATTGGGCGCTCGACCTCCGCCGTCGGCTTGTCGGCGCGCCAGGCGTCGATCGCCTCGCTGAAATCGCGGACGAAGCTGCGCAGCGTGTCGCGGGGACTGGAGGTATCGGCGGCCCTGAGCGGATAGGGCTCGTCGAAGCCGCCGAGCAGGTCGGACTGGGCCGAGGCCGGCCCACTGGCCAGGATCGGCATGAGGATCAGCGCAGCGAGCCAGGAGAGTCGACCGGGATGACCGTTCACTGTCTCAGCGCCCTTGCCGTAGCCTGCCCCTAGCGCAGGCCTGCTTCCGAATAGTACCTGGCGGCGCCTTCGTGCAACGGCGCGGTAAGGCCGTCATTCGCCATCTGCTCGGTGGTCAGCGAATTAAACAGGGGCGAGGCGTCGCGCAGCCGGTCGATGCCGCCGAAGAACGCCTTGGTGACGTTGTAGACGACATCCGGGGCGACGTCGGTCGTTGTCACCAGAGTGGCGACGAGGCCGAGCCCGGGAATGTCCTCGGGATTGCCGTGGTACATGCCGCCGGGAACGACCGATTTCGCGTAGAGCGACTCCCCGGCGATCAGCTTGTCGACCGCCGGTCCCTCGACGGGAACCAGGACGATGTCGCAGGTTGCGGCAGTTTCCTTGATCAAGGGGCTCGGGTGGCCGACCGTCACCGAGAAGGCGTCGAGTTCGTTGTCGCAAAGTGCCTGGGCAAGGTCCGGTGCCTTGTAGTCGGCGTCCGTGATCTCGGTGATGTCGCCGGGCTGCCAGCCCTTGCCCTTGAATAGCTCCTGCATGATGACGTAACCGCCGGAGCCCGGCTCCGACGGGTAGACGCGCTTTCCCTTGAGATCGTCGAACGTGCGGATGTCCTTGTCCTTGCGGGTGACGATGGTCACCTGCTCGACGAAGAGGGCGGCCACCGAGCGCATCTTTTCGAACGGACTGTCTTCCGCGAAAGGCCCGATTCCCTCCATCGCATTGCGCTGGGTGTCGGACTGCGCCATGGCGAAGTTGACCTCGCTGTCGCGCATAGCCTCGATGTTGGTGACGGAGCCGACCCCGAACTCGACGGTGCAGGTGATGCCGTGGTCGGCGGTGTGCTCGTTGACCAGCCTGCAAATGGCGCCGGCCACCGGGTGATAGAGACCGCCGGCGCGTCCGCTGGCGATGGTTACCGTCGTATCCTCAGCAGCGGCAGGTGAGGAAGGGGCGGCGCCCAGAACAGCGAATAGCGCGGCGATGAGCGCGAGCCCGGCTCGGCTCGTACTGCGTGCAAGAATCTTCGGCATCGGCGGCTGTTTTCCCCTTTTGTCGTCCCGGCGTTCAGGAAGCCGGCGTCTTGCGTCTCGCCAATATAGGGTAGAATGCGCGGCAGGTCGCCGGATCGGTTCCCGCGCCGCGCGACATGAGGACACCGGCAAGGAGCGTTCGACCTAGTGAGCCGCCCGCGGCGGTTTGCGGGCGGAACCGCCGTGCAGTAACGTCTGCCGCGAAGGGGCGGGAGGACGATGGCAGAGCCGGACTGGCAGGCGCTCGCCGACTTGCCGATGGCGGTCGCGCTGGTGGATACGGACGGAGTCGCGGTCGAGACCAATGCGGCCTTCTCCGCACTCTTCGGGCCGCCTCCCTCCGACGCGGCCTGGACCCTCCACGCCATGTCGACGGACCTGGCGGCGCTGAAGGCGGCCGGTTCGCGGGGCGTCGACGTGACCGTGCGTCGCGCCGACGACTCGACGGTCGAAGCCCTTGCCATGGCAGGCGGGGGTGGCGCCCCCCTCAGCGTCCTCACCTTCGTCGATATCACCGACCGGGTCCGGCGCGAGCGCCAGCTTTCCGAACTGTCGATGTTCCCGCTCCTGAACCCGGCCCCGGTCTTGCGCTTCGACCTCGCCGGACGGGTGCTTCTGTCCAATCCGGGGGCGGACCGGTTTTTCGGCATCGGATCGCTTGTCGGGCGAAACTGGCACGAGCTCAGCCCTGTCATGACCGAAGCCGCCTGGCAGGCCGTGGTCGGCTCGGAAGTCCCCGAAGCCCTGGAGGTCGTCGTCGGCGAGGAGGAAGTGCGGTTCGCCTTCGTGCGCACCGCCAATGTCGGCCTTATCGCGGCCTTCGGCCAGATCGTCACCGACATACGCCGGGCGCAGCGGGAGATCGAGAAAAAGGCGCGCCAGGTGGCCGAGATGGCCCGCTTCCCCGACATGAATCCGGGACCGGTGATCCGCACCGATGCGGAGGGGACCATTCTGCTCGCCAACATCGCCGCCCGCGATACCTTCGGCGCGGAACTCGCCGGGCGGAACTGGAGTGACATCTGCTCCGTGATGGACAGGGAGCGATGGGCGGCGATCACTGTCTCGCACGAGACGGTGCCGGTCGAAGCGCGGCTCGGCGGGCATGACTACGTCTTCACCCATCGCCGCGACCCGGTGTCCGGCATGGTGTTCGTCTACGGCGCCGACATCAGCCACCAGAAGCAGACCGAGCAGGCGCTCCGCCAGAGCGAGAAGATGGCGACGCTCGGCACGCTGGCCGCCGGCGTCGCCCACGAGCTCAATAATCCGGCGGCGGCGACGCGCCGCGCCGCCGAGCAGCTCAGGGACAAGCTCGCCGACCTGGAACGGGCGCATCTCGGCTTCAGTCCCAACGCCCAGTCGAGCGTCGCCCGGCCCGTCCTCGACGCCTTGCTGGAGCGGTCCCGCAGCGCCGTCGGCAAGGCCGGCACGCTCGACGCCATGCTCCAGTCCGACCGCGAGGCCGAGCTCGAGGACTGGCTCGAACTCGCGCGGCGTTCCCGATCCGTGGCAGGTCGCCGGTGACCTCGTCTCGGCCGAGCTCGACATCGCCGTGCTGGAGCCGCTGGCCGAGATGCTGCATGGCGAGGAGCTTTCCAACGCGCTCAACTGGATCGCCAACGCCTTCAACGTTGCAGCCCTCACCTACGCGGTCGGTGAGGGCGCCAGCCGCGTCTCCGAGATCGTCGGTGCCCTCAAGGGCTATTCGTATCTCGGCCAGGCGCCGATCCAGGAGGTCGATCTCCGCGAAGGGCTGGAAAACACGCTGATCATCCTGCGCAACAAGCTCAAATACGGGATCACCGTGACGCGCGACTACGCCGCCGGCCTTCAGGCGGTTCCGGCCTATGGAAGCGAGCTCAACCAGGTCTGGACGAACCTCATCGACAACGCCGCCGACGCGATGGACGGGCACGGCAGCCTCAAGATAACCACGCGCCGCGAGGAGCCCTTCGCGATCGTCGAGATCGAGGACAACGGGCCGGGCATACCGAGGGAGATCCAGGGCCGGGTCTTCGACCCCTTCTTCACCACCAAGCCGCCCGGCAAGGGACAGGGGCTGGGCCTGTCGACCTGCCATTCGATCATCACCGACAAGCACCGGGGCGAGATCCAGGTAGTTTCCGAGCCGGGAAGCACCCGGTTCGTGGTCAAGCTGCCGCTGCGGCAGGCGACCGCGGCGGCGGCCGATAGCAATGGCGACCCGCCGGGCGGCGACGTATAAGAAAATGCTTGGGGGGCATCCGGATGGCACAGCCGATCATTCTTGCAGTCGATGACGATCCGCAGGTGCTTGCGGCGGTCGAGCGCGACCTTCGCCAGCACTACCGCCGCGACTACCGCATCATGAAGGCGAGCTCGGGCGCCGATGCCCTTGCCGCGGCCGAGCAGCTGAAGCGGCGCGGGGCGGCGGTGGCGCTGTTCCTGGCCGACCAGCGCATGCCCGAGATGAGCGGAACCGACTTTCTCAACCAGGCCCGCAAGCTGCACCCCGACGCCAGCAAGGTGCTGCTGACCGCCTATGCCGACACCGAGGCGGCGATCGTCAGCATCAACGAGATCGGGCTCGACCACTATCTGATGAAGCCCTGGGATCCGCCGGACGAGCGACTCTATCCGGTGCTCGACGATCTGCTCGCCGATTGGGCGGCGCGGGCGCGCCTGCCTTTCGACGGCATCCGGGTGGCCGGCGCGCGCTGGTCGCCGCAGAGCTACGAGGTCAAGGAGTTCCTGTCGCGAAACCAGAATTCCCTACAAATGGATCGACGTCGAGCAGGACCCTTCGACGCGCGAGCTGGTGCTCTCGCTGACCGGCGACGCCAACCAGCTGCCGCTGATCTTCTTTCCCGACGGCTCGCATCTGGTTCGGCCGACGCATCTGGAGCTGGCCGAGAAGATTGGCCTGCAGACCAAGGCGCAGCTCCCCTTCTACGACATGGCCATCGTCGGCGCCGGCCCGGCGGGCCTGGCGGCCTCCGTCTACGGTGCCTCGGAGGGACTGCGCACGCTGCTGGTCGAACAGGCCGGGCCCGGCGGCCAGGCCGGCACGAGCTCGCGGATCGAGAACTATCTCGGCTTTCCGAGCGGCGTCACCGGCGCCGACCTCGCCCGCCGCGCCGCCGCCCAGGCCAAGCGTTTCGGGGCGGAGCTGCTTGACGCCCAGAACGTCAAGGCGATCCGCCGCGAGGATCCGTTCCGGGTCGTGGCGCTCGGAGACGGGTCCGAGGTCTCCTGCCAGGCGCTGGTGCTGGCGACCGGCGTGTCGGTGCGCATTCTCGACGTGCCCGGCGCCGCCGAACTCGCCGGGATCGGGGTCTATTACGGCGCCGCAGCGACCGAGATCGCCTCCTACCGCGATCATGACATCGCCATCGTCGGCGGCGGAAACTCGGCCGGCCAGGCGGCGCTGTTCTTCGCCCGCTATGCCAGGAGCGTGCTGATCATCATTCGTGCCGACAAACTGGAAAAGTCGATGTCGCAGTACCTCGTCGACCGCATCGCCACCGCCGCCAACATCTCGTTGCGCAACCGCGCCGAGATCGTTCGCGTCAGCGGCACGACCGCGCTGGAGACCATCGTGCTGCGCGACCGCGACACCGGCGAGGAAGAAACGATCGGAATGGCGGCCCTGTTCGTCTTCATCGGCGCCGCCCCGCACACCGACCTAGTCGCCGACCTGGTCATGCGCGACGAGAAGGGCTTCATCCTGACCGGTCCCGACCTGATGCAGGACGGCAAGCTGCCGAAGAGCTGGCCGCTCGATCGCGATCCGTTCCTCTACGAAACCTGCGTTCCCGGCATCTTCGCGGTCGGCGACGTGCGCGCCGGTTCGAGCAAGCGCGTCGCGGCTGCCGTCGGCGAAGGCTCCGGCGTCGTCGGGGTGGTCCACCGCTATCTGGAAACGGTCTAGTCCACGCTACGCCATCGCACGCCGGCCCGGCGGGAGCCCCAGGGATGCTCAGCAATATCGAAATCGCCCGGGCGGCGACGCCACGCCCGATCGTCGAGGTCGCCGAGGGTCTCGGCATTCCGCGCGAGGCGGTGTTCAACTACGGCCCCTACAAGGCGAAGATCGCGCTCCCCTGGCTGACTGGCCTCGACCGGCCCGACGGCAAGCTGATGCTGGTCACCGCGATCACGCCGACGCCGGCCGGCGAGGGCAAGACGACCACCACGGTCGGCCTCGGCGACGCGCTCGAACCGGATCGGCAAGCAGGCCGCGATCTGCCTGCGCGAGCCGTCGCTCGGCCCCTGCTTCGGCATGAAGGGCGGCGCGGCCGGCGGCGGCTACGCCCAGGTCGTGCCGATGGAGGACATCAACCTCCACTTCACCGGCGACTTCCACGCCGATCGGCGCGGCCAACAACCTGCTCGCCGCGATGATCGACAACCACATCTACTGGGGCAACGCGCTCGGCATCGACGCGCGCCGGATCACCTGGCGCCGGGTGGTCGACATGAACGACCGGGCGCTGCGCGCGGATCGTCGCTCGCTCGGCGGCGTCGCCAACGGCTTTCCCGCGCGAGGACGGCTTCGACATCACCGTCGGCCTCCGAGGTGATGGCGATCTTCTGCCTGGCCGAGCGACCTCGACGACCTCGAGCGCCGGCTCGGCCGCATCGTCGTCGGCCTAGACCCGCGACCGCCAGCCGGTGACCGCCGCCGACCTCAACGCCGACGGGGCGATGACGGTGCTGCTCAAGGACGCGCTGAAGCCCAACCTGGTGCAGACGCTCGAGGGCAACCCGGCCTTCGTCCACGGCGGGCCGTTCGCCAACATCGCCCACGGCTGCAACTCGGTGGTCGCCACCCGCGCCGGGCTGAAGCTCGGCGACTACGCGGTCACCGAGGCCGGCTTCGGCGCCGATCTGGGGGCCGAGAAGTTCTTCGACATCAAGTGCCGCATGGCCGGGCTCAGGCCCGACGCGGCGGTGGTCGTCGCCACGGTGCGGGCGCTCAAGATGCATGGCGGCGTTGCCCGCGAGGAGCTTGCCACCGAGAACGTCGCGGCGGTGCGAAGGGGGGCGGTCAACCTTGCCCGCCATCTGCAGAATGTGAAGCGCTATCGGGTGCCGTGCGTCGTCGCCGTCAACCGCTTCGCCGCCGACACCGACGCAGAACTGCAGGCCGTAGAGGAGGCGGCGCGGGCCGAGGGCGTCGCGGCGGTGGTCTGCACCCACTTCGCCGACGGCGGGAAAGGGGCGGAGGCACTCGCCCATCATGTAGTGAAGCTCGCCGAACTCCAGCGAGGCGTGCTTCAAGCCGTTTTATGGCGACGACATGGCGCTCCTCGACAAGGTGACGATGATCGCCACCAGCCTCTATGGGGCGAGCGAAGTGGTGGCCGACAAGGCGGTCCGCGATCAGCTCGAAAGCTACGAGGCTGCCGGCTACGGGCGGTTTCCCGTCTGCATCGCCAAGACCCAGTATTCCTTCTCAACCGACCCGTCGCTGAAGGGGGCGCCGTCGAACCACGCGGTAAAGATCCGCGAGGTGCGGCTTTCCGCCGGCGCCGGCTTCGTCGTCGTCATCTGCGGGGAGATCATGACGATGCCTGGCCTGCCCCGGCATCCCGCCGCCGAGGCGATCCACCTCGACGGGGAGGGGAACGTGGTCGGGCTGTTCTAGGCGGCGGAAGAGGAATCAGATGACAGACCGATGGCGCTTGCTGGCGATGCTGGCCGCTGCGATTGGAGCATCCTTCATGGCGGCGGCCAGTTCTGCAGCCCAAGACGCCCGGCCGCCGAACATCCTCCTCGTCATTGCCGACGACATGGGGCTCGATGTCAGCCCCTGCTACGCCCTCGGCAGCGAAAAGCCCGATATGCCGGTGCTCGAATTCGATGTGTCGCGACGGCCTGGTGTTCGACAACGTCTGGGCCGACCCGACATGCTCGCCGACGCGGGCGACGCTGCTCACCGGTCGCTATGGCTTCCGCACCGGGGTCCTCAGCCAGCGCGGCGGCCGAAACGCCACCGGCGGGATCCGAACCGACGAGGTGTCAATTCAGCGCCTGCTCGACGGCGCGCCGACGCCCTACGCCCATGCCGTCATCGGCAAGTGGCATCTCTCCGACACCACCAACGGCGGCAACGACAATCCGGAAATCATGGGCGTCGGCTTCTATTCGGGCCTGATCGCGGGCGCGGTCAGCGACTACTATCGCTTCCTGTTGACCACCGGCGGGGCCAGCGCGGAGGTCGACGGCTACGCGACGACGGTCTTCACCGACATCGCTATCGACTGGCTGGCCGAGCAGAAGCAACCATGGTTCCTGTGGCTCGCCTACAACGCGCCGCACACGCCGTTCCATGTGCCGCCGGCCGGCCTCCACGACCGGGAGCTTGTCGATGACCCGGCGGCGATCGCGGCCGATCCGCTGCCCTACTATCTGGCGGCGCTGGAAGCCCTCGACCACGAGATGGGGCGGCTGCTCGACACGCTCGATCCCGAGACGCGGGCCAACACGGTCGTCATCTTCATCGGCGACAACGGCACGCCGGGCCAGGTCGTGCAGCAACCATATTCCCGGCGGACGGCGAAGGGGACGCTCCATCCCGGCGGGATTGCCGTGCCGATGATCGTTGCCGGCGCCGGCGTCACGCGCAAGGGCGAGCGCGAGGCCGCCCTGGTCAACACGACCGACATCTTCGCCACCATCGCCGATCTTGCCGGGCTGGGCGGAGAGACCGCAGAGGATGGCGTCAGCTTCAAGCCGCTCGTCTCCGGCGGCGAGGGCGAGGAACGTTCCTTCCTCTATGCCGAATATGAGACGGCGGAGGCGCCGATGACCAGGAACAACGGCTGGACGATTCGCGACGACCGATATCAGCTATTGATGCTCGACGACGGTACGCGGGCGCTGTTCGACGTCGCGGCGGACCCGGGCGGCACAGTCAATCTGCTCGACGGTGGCTCCACGGACGCGCAGGCGACCGCGACGCGGCTGCAGGAACTGGGTGAAGCGCTGAGGTCCAGCCGGTAGGCATCGACCGGGGTGGCGTGATCTTACGCGCCCGACGCCGTTGACATCGAGACGAAGGCTTCCGTTAAGTTCGCTAAGATAGGTCGCGCTCTTCGCTGGATGAGCCGCCGCGGCGGCTCAACGGAGAAAACGAATGGTCACGATGCTTGCCGCCGGCCTCGGCGGGCTCGGCATCTTCTTCGCCGGCATGTATCTCCTGGCGGAGAACCTGAAGAAGCTGACCGGACGCCGCTTTCGCCAGGCGGTCGCCGCCTGGACGAAGACGACATTGGCGGGAACCTTCTGGGGGCTCGTCTCCGGCGCGGTGATGCAGAGCACGTCGGCGCTCACCTTCATCGTCGTCAGCATGCTGGGCAGCGGCCTGCTCACCGTCGAAAGCGGCCTGGCGATCATCATCGGCTGCAACGTCGGCACTACGCTGCTCGTCGTCATCGCAACGCTGGACATCCATATCTTCGTTCTCGTCATGCTCGGCCTCTCCGGCGTCTCGTTTGCGAGCGAACGGCTAGTGCCGGCGCGGGCGTTCCTGCTGGCGGTGTTCGGGATCGGGCTCGTCTTCCTCGGGCTCGACATGCTGCAGAACGCCGCGGCGCCGCTCGCCGGCGAGCCCTGGGTGCGCAATCTGATGAGTCAGGCCGGCTCGTCCTACATCCTGGTCTTCCTCATCGCCCTGGCGCTGTCGGTCGTCACCCAGTCGACCAATTCGATCTCGCTGCTCGCCATCACGCTCACCGTCTCCGGGGTGTTCTCCTTCGACCAAGCGGTCATGGCGATCTACGGCGCCAATGTGGGGTCGAGCGTGCTCACCTACCTGCTGTCCGCCAACCTCAAGGGCCGGCAACGGCAGGTTTCCATGTTCCAGGCGTCGTTCAACTTCATCGCTGCCTTCATCATGATTCCGGTGTTCTATTTCGAGGTCTATTCCGGCGTACCCGTCGTGCGGACCATCGTCGGGACGCTGAGCAGCGACACGGCGCTGCAGCTGGCCTACGTCTACGTGCTGTTCAATGTCGTCGGCGGCATCGTCCTGTTGCCGCTCGTCGGCCCCACGACGCGGCTGCTTGCCCAACTCTACCCGCCGCCTCCGGAGGAGAGCGACGCCCAGCCGCACTACATCTTCGACCGGGCGGTGCAGGAGCCGGAGACCGCGCTCGATCTCGCCGCATTGGAGCAACAGCGGCTGGCGAGCTATCTGCCGCGCCTCCTCGACATCGCGCGTGTAGCGCCGAAAGGAGCCGAAACGGCGATAAACCGCCTGCAGCAGACCATCGGCACGCTCGCCTCGACCATCGACGAATTCCTCGACAGGCTCGGCGAAACGCCGATCTCCCATTCCGGCTACGAGCGCTTGAACCAAGCGCTGATCCGCGAGCGCCTGCTCGATGGTCTCGCCGAGACCCTGGCCGACCTCGCGCGGGCGGTGGCCGCCGCCGGTTCCAACCCGACGACCGGCCGGCTGACCGGCAACGTCGTCGAAGGAACTCGACGCCATCCTGCAGACCGTGGTCGAGGCGATGGGACCGGACGGCGAAGAGGAACGCATCCTGCTTCGCCAGATGGCGGGCGACCGCAGCGCGCTGATGAAGCGGCTCCGCGAGGAGTATCTCGCCAGCGACACGACGCTCGACGCCGCCGACAAGATGACGATCCTCACCGTCACCAACCTGACCGAACGCGCCTCGTGGCTGATCAACCGGCTGGTCCGCGCGCTGCCGCTGCCGGGACAGGAGGCGGAGAAGGCCGTGCTGTCGGAGATGCAGGCGACATGACGGGATCGACGGCCGGACGGACCCTGACGCTCCGGCTCGACAACCGGCTCGATGCGATCGCGCCGGCAACCGAGGAGATCGAGCGGTTCTGTCAGGATCACGGCGTGCCGGCCGCCGCCATCGGCCACCTCAACCTCGCCCTTGACGAGGCATTGACCAACACGATCAGCTACGCTTGGCCGACCGGCGGCGACCACCAGATGACGGTCACGCTGCAAATCGGCGCCGACGAGATCGAGGCCGAGATCTCGGACGACGGGATTGCCTTCAATCCGCTTGAGGTGCCGCCGCCGGACCTTGACGCCGACCTCGACGACCGGCCGGTTGGGGGCTTGGGCGTTCATTTCGTCAAGACGCTGATGGACTCGGCCGCCTATCGCCGCGAGGATGGAAGGAACGTGCTGGTGCTCCGGAAATCGCTGTGAGGGCCGGCCGGCTGCGCGACAAAGGCTGGACCCGGGAGCATCCCCGCATTATCAGCCTTTGAGGGAACAGGAACCGACCGCGAGACGAACAGACGGAACGGCGCATGACGATGCCCAGCGAGACAACCGGCGCCGGCGTGCTGGTGCTGATGCCGGAGGGCCGCCTCGACAGCAACAACGCCGCCGAGGCGGAGGAGGATCTGCTGCGCCATCTCGACGATGGCCGCCGGCATATCGTCGTCGATCTCGGCAAGCTCGACTACATCTCAAGCGCCGGGCTGCGGCTGGTGCTGGTCGCCGCGAAACGGTTGAAGCAGGGCGGCGGCAAACTCGCGCTTTGCGGCATGAAGCCCCACATCCGCGAGGTCTTCGAGATCAGCGGCTTCGTTTCGATCCTCACCGTCGTCGAGAGCCGGCCCGAGGCGGAAGCCGCCGTCGCCGGGTGAGGGGTCACTCGGCGGCGTCGAGCCGCGCCGTTGACGGCGCCGGTCCCTTGTAGCGGACCACAAGACAGGTGATATCGTCGGACTGCGGCGCGTCGCCGACGAACCGGCTCACGGCATCGATCACCGTCGACAGGACGATCTCGACTGACTGGCGGCAGCTCTCCGACAGCGAGCCGACGAGGCGTTCCTCGGAAAACTCCCGGCCGTTGCGGTCCATCGCCTCCGAGACCCCGTCGGTATAGAGAAGCAGCGTGTCGCCGGCCTCGAGCGTGACGCGGCCCTCGTTGTAGGAAAGCTCCGGCATCACGCCCATGGCCATGCCGCCGGTGCCGGGCAGGCTCGCGACGTTGCCGTTGCTGCGCGCCAGCAATGGCGGATTGTGGCCGGCATTGGCGTAGGTCAGCTCGCCGGTCTCGACGTCGAGGACGCCGTAGAACACAGTGACGAAAAGCTCGAGCGGGTTCTGTTCGCAGAGCAGCTCGTTGGCGGCGGCAAGGCATTGGCCGGGCGAGCGGCGTTCGCGGGCGCTGCCCTGGAGAATCGTGCGGGAAATCGCCATGAAGAACGCCGCCGGCACGCCTTTGCCGGAGACGTCGGCGATCACCAGGCCGATCCTGCCTTCGCCGACCGGGAAGAAATCGTAGAAGTCGCCGCCCATCTCGCGGGCTGGAACCATCGACGCCTTGCCGCTGAAGCGCGGACTATCCGGCAGGCGCTGTGGCAGCATGGCAAGCTGCAACGTGCGGGCGATCTCCAGCTCGGCCTCGACCCGCTCCTTCGACCGTTCGAGCGCCTCGTTCTTTTCGTTGAGCTCGCTGGTGCGCTCGGCGACAAGCCGGTCGAGGGTCTCGGTGCGCGCCTGCACCTCGGCCGCCATGCGGGTGAAGGTGCGCGCCAGATCGCCAAGCTCGTCGGTGCGCTGCCGCACCTTTTCGAGGTCAGCCGGGTTGAAGTGCTGGTCCTCGAATGCCGCGGCGGCGCCGGTGATGCGTACCACCGGCTGGGTGATGTGGCGGGCGACGTAGCCCCAGCCGATCAGCACGGCACCGATGATGCTGACGGCGTTGAGCACGAGCAGCAAGGTCTCGCCGAGATCGATGGCGCGGTTCGAGGCGGCGACGGCAGCGTCGGTCCGCGTCTCGACCAGCTGGACAAGGTGGTCGACCTGATCGGTGAGGGTGGTGGCAAGGGTGCGGGCCTGCTCGACCAGGGCGTTCGCCGACTGCTGTTGCAGGAGCAGTTCGCGGCGCGGCTCGAAGATGCCCTGGCCACCCTCGCCGAGGTCGATCAGCCGGTTGGCCACGGTGCGCAGCGCTTCCGGATCGGCGAGGCTCGCTCCGTTGACGGCGTTGAGGAAGCGGTCGGTCGCGGCCTCGAAGCGCTCCCGAAGCGGCTGGAGCAGCGCGACATCGGGCAGGTTCGCTGCCTCCGCCAGCAGGCCGCCGATCAGATTGCCCTCGATGCTGAGCTGGGCCATGGCCGCATAGCCGAGAAGTGCCTGTTCGGTGAAGCGCGCCGCGGGCGGTACCGGCGCGGCATCCTCGAGGGTGTGAAAGCCGGTGACCAGATAGAGGGTGGCGTCATCAAGAAGGGGCGTCAGAAGCTCTATCAGGTGACGATGCAGGTTCGCCGCCTGGTCGATGCGGTCGGCAAGCTCCGCCTTCAGCGCCAGCTGCTTGCCGACGGACTGGTCGAGCCTGTCGAGGACGCCCGACAGTTGCTGGCTGGCGTCGCGGATGTCCGCGATCCGCTGCCGGTCCTCGCCGGCGGTCGAGCCCTGGCCGGCTTCCGCCTGCAACTGATCGATCAGCTGGTTGAGGACGACCCGCTGGCCGTGAAGCGCTTCCGTCACGCGCTTGCGTTCCGCCTCGTTGGCGGTGGAGACCAGCGCCGGGGCGGTCGCCGCGATCAATGTGCTCTGGCGGGCGAGGCGAAGCGAATCGGTGATCGAGGGGATCTGTTCGCGGGTGATGCGCCGCTGATGCTGCCCGAGCTCGACGAACGAGATCCACGCCACCACGCTTGCCGCGAGGGTGAGCCCGACCGCGCCAGCGATCGCCGCATAGAGCTTGACCGACAGCCCGAAGCGCGACCGCCCGTGCGAGCCCTCCGCACCCGAGGTCGCAGTCATGGCGAGATCCGCTCCACCGGCATGACATCACCGTTCGCGCCGATCATGGTCAGGAACACCCGGTTCGATCCATGATTGTCGTGGGGCCCGTAGCGCAATGCAAATCCGCCGATGTCGAATTTGCCCGTCTCGGCAAGAGTGGAAAGAAACCCTTCACGGGTGAGCGGATCGCCGGTCCGGCGGAGAACTTCAGCGGTCAGCCGGCCAGCGAGGTAGCCCTCCAGCGACGTGAAGCCGGGCACGGCAGACACGTCATAGGCTTTCAGCGCCGCGCGGTATTCAGCCAGGAGTGGCATCGCGTCGCCGTTCGGAAACGGCACGACCTGCGTGATGTAGACACCCGCCCCTGCCGGACCGAGGGCCGAACCGAGGGCATTGGTGCCGACGAAGGAGATGTTGAGGATGACGGCATCGACGCCAGAGCTTGCGGGCCCATTCGGTGAAGGCGGCGCTCGGCAGGTAGGCGCCGATGATGACGATCGCCTGGGGATGTTCCCGGCGCAGACTCAAAAGCGCGGTTTTCACGGCCGTCGTGTTGCGCATGTAGGTGCCGGTCCCGGCGATGGTCAGGTATCGCCGTTCCAGCGCCTGCTTGACGCCCTCAAGCCCGCTCCGGCCGTAGGAATCGTCCTGATAGAGGACGGCGATGCGCGTGATGCCGCGGTCGCGGATCAGGCTGTCGACCATCTTCTCGGTTTCCTCGTAATACGAGGCGCGGACGTTGACGACATTGGTGAGATCCGGATCGCGGAGGAACTCCGCTCCGGTGAAGGGGGCGATGAACGGGACACCCGCTTGCCGGGCAATCGGCTCCGCCGCGAGCGAGGTCGGGGTGCCCACCTCGCCGATCAGGGCGAAGACCTTGTCCTCGCCGATCAGCTTCTGGGTGTTGGCGATCGCCGCTTCGGGCTCGTAGCGATCGTCGTAGGACAGAAGGTCGAGCTGGCGTCCATCGATGCCGCCGGCGCTGTTGACCTCGGCGAAGGCGGCCATGATGCCGCGCCGCATTTCGGTGCCGAGCTCGGAGGCCGGCCCGCCAAGGGCCGCCGACTGGCCGAACAGGATGCGGTCGGCGGTGACGCCCGGGGTCTCGCCGGCAACTGCCGGGCCGCCGGCTGCAACCAGGAGGGCGAGCGCAGCAAGTGTCGATGTCCAGCGTCGCGTCATCATTCCCCGCGAATCGCAAATCGTCCGAAGTCGCCGAACTTGCTCGCCTGCCCGCAATCGCCCGTCCGGGTCAAGCGCGGGCCCGAGGCAACCACGGACGGCCGCCGCTCGCAAGCAGACAATCGGTTGCCGGCCCGCCACCGCCGATAACCGGCACATTTCCCCGTTGCCGGGGTCAAACGAGGATGGCGTTCTTCTCCCAAAGGCGGAAGCCGCCCTTGAAGGCATTGGCGTTGTCGCCGCGCCGGCAGCCGGGCGGCAGCTTGTCGAGGAGGCGGACATTGCCGCCGCCGAGCACGATGTAGTCGGGCTCGGTCGCCGCCTTGAGCCGCTCGACCACCTCGAATACCTCGTGCCGCCACTTCTTCTTGCCGAGTCGCTCGAGGCCGGCCTCGCCGACATAGTCCTCGAAAGTGCGGTGCTTCTTGTAGGGGAGGTGGGCGAGCTCCATCGGCTGGGCGACGCGATCGACGATCAGCGCCGTGCCGAGGCCGGTGCCGAGGCCGAGGAAGAGCATGCGGCCGCCCTCGTAGCTGCCGACCGCCTGCATCAGGGCGTCGTTGACGATCTTCACCGGTCGGCCGAAGGCGGCTTTGAAATCGAAGCCGACCCAGCCGGCGCCGAGGTGGGCCGGCTCCAGCATCGGCCTGTTGTGGAGCACCGGGCCGGGATAGCCCATGGCGACGACGTCGTAGTCCCAGCCCTCGGCGAGCTTCTTGACGTCGTCGACCATCTGCTGGGCGGTCATCGTCGGGCCCGATTCGACCTGGCGTTTCACCCGCCGGCCGGTGGCCAGAATTTTGACGTGGGTGCCGCCGATATCGATCACCAGCACTTTCGGCGAGGTGCCGGTCTTGGGGCTCGTCGGCTTCGAGGTTCTCGCTTTAGCCATTCTTCAGGCTCCCTGCCGCCGCTTGGTCCGCCAGCACGACGATGTCTGCCGCCTTAACCCGCCCGGCGGGAATGGCCGGGTCGTGACGGGAAAGCTTTACCAGCGCATCGACCTTCTCCGCCCCGGTGACGACGAAGAGGATCCGGCGGCGTTGTCGAGGACCGGATAGGTCAGGGTCATGCGCGGATGCCCCTGATAGGGGCGCGTGGTGGCGGCCCACCGGTCGGTCACGTCGAGAACCGGGTCGTCGGGCACCAGCGAGGCGGTATGACCATCGGGGCCGAGGCCGAGATGGACGAGGTCGAGACGCGGCGGCGAACCGGTCTCCATCTCGAGCGTCGCGGCATATTCGACGGCCGCGACCGCGAGGTCATCCGATTCGACCGGCATAGCATGGACGTTCTCGGGCGGCAGCGGTACATGGTCGATCAGGCTTCGGCGGAGATGGAAGAAGTTGCGGTCCGGGCTGTCGGCGGCTGCGACCCGCTCGTCGACCTGGAAGATCTCGATTGCCGACCACGGGAGGTCTTCCTTCGCCAGGGCGGCGAGCATGATCCAGGGCGTGTGGCCGCCGCTGACGGCGAGCGTGAAGCGACCCCTTGCGGCAACCGCCTCTCGCGCTGCCGCGGCGATCCGGGCGGCGCCCTCGGCGGCGACGGCGACGGCGTCGTTGCAGCACGTCAAGCTTCATGTCACACCTCGACCAGATGGCTGTTCTGGTTCCACCGCACGATGACGTGATAGTCGTGCTCGAAGCCGAGCACGCTGACCGTTGCCGTGCCGAGGGCGAAGAATTCGCCGTCGACCGGCGGCAGACCGAGCCAAACGGCGGTGAGAATCTCAGCACGTGGCCGTGGGCGAACAGCGCGACGTCGCCACGGGCCTTCAGCGCCCGCTTGATGACCCGCTGGACGCGCTCACCGACTTCTTCGACGGTCTCGCCGCCGGGCACCCCATCCCGCCACAGGAGCCAGCCCGGCCGCTCCTTCTGGATGTCGACGGTGCGGCGACCCTCATAGGCGCCGTAGTTCCATTCCATGAGGTCGTCGGTGAGCACAGCACCGTCTTCGTAGCCGGCGAGCCGGCAGGTCTCGACAGCGCGGATCAGCGGGCTCGAGAGCACCATGGCAAAAGGCCGTCCCTTGAGGCGCCGTCCTACCGCCCGCGCCCGAGCTTCCCCGGCTTTGTTGAGGGGGATGTCCGTGCGGCCGGTGTGGCGGTCAGTCTTGCTCCACTCCGTCTCGCCGTGGCGGAAAAGCCAGACCTCCTTGTGATCGCTCACCGGCTCGCCTCCCGCCGGCTCAGGGAGCCGGATCGATCCAGCCGTGGGGCGGCACGAGTTGCTTCAGTGCATCCGCCGGTCCCCATGTGCCCGGCTCGTAGGGGTGGACAGGGACCTTGTTGCCGAGGATCGGATCGACGATCCGCCAAGCGATCTCGCTGGCGTCCTGACGGGTGAACAGCGAATCGTCGCCGTCGAGCGCGTCGCCGATCAGCCGCTCATAGGGCTCCATCTCGTCCTTCACCTCATCGCGGGCCATGAGCTCGATCTGCTGCCCCTTCATCTGCTCGCCCGGCGCCTTCTTTCGGGAGCCGATCGCGATGGTGACCTCGGGGCTGAGGCGGAAGCGGACATAATTGGATTCGCCGTCGACGTTCTCGCCGAAGGCGTTGAGCGGCGGGCGGTGGAAGCGGACGACGACCTCGGTGACATGCACCGGCAGGTTCTTGCCGGCGCGGATGTAGAACGGCACCCCGTCCCACCGCCACGAATCGACGAACAGCCGCACCGCGGCAAAGGTCTCCACCTGCGAATCCTTGGCGACGCCCGGCTCGTCGCGGTAGCCGTCGAACTGGCCGCGGACGACGTCCTTCACGTCCAGCGGTCGGATGGCCTTGAAGATCTTGACCTTCTCGTCGATGAGGCCCGCTTCGAAATCTCCCGCCGGGGCCTCCATCGCCAGGATGACAAGAACGTTCATCAGATGGTTCTCGATGACGTCGCGTATAGCGCCGACCTCGTCGTAGAAATGCCCACGGCCCTGAACGCCGAAATCCTCCGCCATGGTCACCTGGACGCTCTCGACGTAGTTCCGGTTCCAGATCGGCTCCAGATAGGAGTTGGCGAAGCGGAAATAGAGGAGGTTCTGGACCGCCTCCTTGCCGAGATAATGGTCGATGCGGAAGATCGAGGCTTCGTCGAAGGCGAGATGGAGGATGCGGTTCAGCCACTGGGCGGAGGCGAGATCGCGCCCGAACGGCTTTTCGACCATCAGCTTGGCGTTGGTGGCGCAGCCAGACTGCTGCAGGCCCTGCACGACGGTCTCGAACATGCTGGGCGGGATGGCGAGGTAGTGGAGCGGTCGGGCGGAGCCGTCGAGGGCCTCCTTCAGGCGCTGGAAGGTACCGGGATCGCGGTAGTCGCCGCTGACGTAGTGGAGCAGGCCGGCAAGCTTCTTGAAGACGCGGTCGTTGACCGAACCCTTGTCCTTCTCGATGCCGTCGCGGGCGCGAGCGATCAACTGGTCGAGGCTCCAGTCGTCGATAGCGACGCCGACGACGGGCTGGGTAAGCATTCCGCGCCGGACCATCGAATAGAGCGATGGGAAGATCTTCTTGTGGGCAAGGTCCCCGGTCGCGCCGAACAGCACCAGGGCATCGGATTTGACTTGAGCCATCGTTCTTCGCGCCGCTTTTCGAGGGTCGGATTTCGGGTCGGCCGGCTCAGCCCTTCTTCTCGAGGTGGCCGCCGAACTCGTAGCGCATCGCCGACAGCATCTTGTCGGCGAAGTCGGCCTCGCCGCGCGAAGAAAAGCGCTCGTAGAGCGCCGATGACAGGACCTGCGCCGGGATACCCTCGTCGATGGCCGCCTTGATCGTCCAGCGGCCTTCCCCGGAATCCGAAACGCGACCGGCGTAGTTGGCGAGTTTCGGATCTTCGAGCAGGGCTTCGGCAAGCAGGTCGAGCAGCCAGGATCCGATGACGCTGCCGCGCCGCCAGACCTCGGCGACGTCGGTGATGTTGATCGTGTACTGATAATATTCGGGATCGCGGAGCGGCGTGGTCTCGGCGTCGACCTCCTGCTTCCGGCTGCCGATATCGGCGCCGTGCAGGATGTTCAGCCCTTCGGCGTAGGCGGCCATGACGCCGTATTCGACGCCGTTGTGGACCATCTTGACGAAGTGCCCGGCGCCGCTCGGCCCGCAATGCAGGTAGCCGTGCTCGGCGGTGCCGCCGACCTTATCGCGGCCGGGGGTGCGCGGCGCGGAGTCGACCGCCGGGGCCAGCGAGGCAAAGACCGGGTCGAGATGCTGGACGGCGACGTCGGGCCCGCCGATCATCTGGCAGAAGCCGCGCTCGAGGCCCCACACGCCGCCACTGGTGCCGACGTCGACGTAGTGGATGCCCTTGTGGCTCATGCGCTTCGCCCGGTCGACGTCGTCGCGGTAGAAGGAGTTGCCGCCGTCGACGATGATGTCGCCTTCCTCCATGAAGCCGGAAAGCTCGCCCAGCGTTTCCTCGACCACCGCGGCCGGCACCATCATCCACGCGGCGCGCGGCTTGGTGAGCTTCTGCACGAAATCCTTCATCGACGTGGCGCCGACCGCGCCCTCGCCGGCGAGTTGCTTGACCGCATCGGCGCTGACGTCGAAGACGACGCATTGGTGTCCGTCCCGCATCAGGCGGCGGACCATGTTGGCTCCCATGCGGCCGAGGCCGATCATCCCGAGTTGCACGGCGGTTTTCTCCTCGTGACTGAACCTTGCCTGCGGACGGGGACCCGCCCTCGCTCAAAGGCAATACTGCATTCCTGGGGGTGCGGGCAACGCATGGCGTCCGATTACCATTGATATCGTGTTCACGGGTCGCGTGCCGGTGCGGTCGTGGACGCCGCGCTCGTAACCCAGTCGGGGATCAATAATACCGGTCGAGGTGCATCCGCGCCGGACGGGCGATCTCCGGGTCGGGGTCGGCGGCAAGGCGTTCGAGGACGGGGCGCATGCCGGTGACCGGCTCGTCGATCTCGGTGGCGCACATCATGGCGATCCAGGCGCGGCCCATCTCGATCAGCCGCGTGGCGAAGGCCGGATCGGCCGCGTAGTGCTCATGGACGTAGAACCACAGCGCTTGGGCGTTGGGGAGATAGGCGGTGTCTTTCTCGAAGGCGAGGACGTCGAGAACCCATTGATCGAGGTCGAAGCCGGCGGCCTTCAGCGCCTTGTGCGTGGCGAACGCGGAGAGCCCGTCCAGCATGATGTCGTAGCCGCAAACGAAGCCTCCGGCGACGGCGACCCGATGGTTCGGATGGGTGCGCAGGCGCTCCAGCATGGCGGCGAGCGACGGCGCGTTCGGGTCGGCGTCGAAGCGGTCGCTGCCATAGAGCGCGCCGAGCCAGCGCGCCGCGCCGGCGGCGACCATCGGATGGGGATGAGCAAGGAGGGGCAGGAGATCGGCTTCGCACTCCGCCCACGGTATCGGCTCGGCGGCTTCCGACAGGGCGTAGAGATCGCGCGCCGTGCCGATGGCCTCGGCCGTACGCGGCCGGCCCAGGCCGCGCGCGTCGAGATCGGCCAGCCAGGCGGTGATCACCTCCTGGAATACGGGGTAGCCATAGCGGGCGACGTTCCAGCAGAGGCCGAAATGGGCGGCAGGGGACTCTCGCAAGGAGGCCTCGCGGCGCGTCAGGAACGGACGGATGCGGGCGCTGGCCGTCGGCGCGTCCCAAGGAATCGTCAGGCGGGGTGGCAGACGATCGTCGGTGAGGTCTTCGGGGATGGGCTGGCCACGTTCGCGGAACCGCTCCCGCCTTCGCGCGACCCACGCCCGGGTCGAGGCATCGCGGTCGTAGAGGGTGCGCTCGACCACATCGGCGGCACAGGCCGTAAGGTGGCCGGCCTGCCATTCGTTCATCCCGGCGCCGAGATCAACGGGCGGCCCGCCTTCCGGGATGGCGAGAAGGCGGTAGCAGACATTGTAGAGGCGGGTCAGGTCGGCGTCGGTGACGTCGGCGGGCACCACGAGGCCGCGAAAGGCACCGATCAGCGTCTCATAGTCGGCTGAAGCGGTGGCGAGGGCTGTATCGAAGGCAGCCAGAGTTTCTGCAAGGGGCTTGGCTGTCATGGGTTCCCTCGCCTCCGCCGTTGCCTGAGCGAGTGAAACCGATTGCCCTTTCCGAGGAAATGACGCGGGTCACAGGGCGAAGACGTAAGCCTTCGGCCCGTTGCCACGCGCGATATCTTTGTGTGGCAACGGGTGCAGTATCGCGGGTCTACAGATCGGCGGCGGCCGCGAACTAGCGGGAGAGTGCCGCCCCCGCCTCAGGTGATCTTCTGGCCGGTCTTCTCCCAGTCGGCGAGGAAGGCTCGAGCCCGATGTCGGTCAGCGGGTGCTTGACCAGTCGCCTTGAGGACCTCCGGCGGGACGGTGGCGACGTCGGCGCCGGCCATCGCTGCTTCCTTGACGTTGAGCACGGCGAGCGGATCGAGGCGGCGAGGATCTCGGTCTTCGGTGATCGTAGTTGTCGTAGATGGTGCGGATCTCGCGGATCAGCTCGATGCCGTCGGCGCCGATGTCGTCGAGGCGGCCGATGAAGGGCGAGATGAAGGTGGCGCCCGCCTTGGCGGCGAGCAGCGCCTGATTGGCCGAGAAGCACAGCGTGACGTTGACCTTGTGGCCGTCGTGGAGAGCGCCGGCAGGCCTGCAGCCCGTCCCAGGTCAGCGGCACCTTGATGACGATATTGTCGGCGATCGCCGAGCAAGACTTCGGCTTCGCGCCATCATGCCGTCGAAATCGGTCGCCGCCACCTCGGCCGAGATCGGGCCCGTCGACGATGGCGCAGATCTCGGTCGAGCACCTCCTTGAACGGCCGGCCGGTCTTCGTGAAATCAGCGGTCGGATTGGTGGTGACGCCGTCGAGCAGGCCAGGTCTCGGCGAGTTCGCGGATCTCGTCGACATCGGCCGTATCGACGAAAGAATTTCATGCCGCAATCTCCTCTGCCAATGCGGGCCGGGCGGTCGCCGCCGGGCTTTCCTTCAGCGGAAAGGCGGTCATCGTCAGCCGACAAACCACGATCGTGGTCACGGGGAGATTCGGGAAAATTTGTCCAGCCGGAAAGTACGGTTTCCGTTCTCGTGCCGTCGCCGTGGCCGCGGCACCTACAGCTATATCGTCCCGGAGGGGCATGCCGTCGGCGCCCGGCGACATCGTCGCGGTGCCGCTCGGCACCCGCGATGTGATCGGCGTCGTCTGGGACGATCCGCCGGACGACGGAGATAGGGCACAACCGGCTGAGGCCGATCGTCGGACGTCTTCGATGCGCCGCCGCTTGCCAAGGAACATGCGCCCTTCGTCGACTGGGTCGCCGACTACACGCTGTCGACGCCGCGGCATGGTGCTCGCGCATGGTGCTGCGCGCGCCCGGCGCGCTTCGATCCGGAGGCGCCGATCGCGGGGCTGCGCCTCGCCGGCCCGCTGCCGGAGCGGATGACGGCGGCGCGCGCGCGGGTGCTCGACATCGCTGGCAGACGGCGTGGCCTGGATCGAAGTCGGGCCTCGCCGCACGCTGCTGCGCGTCACGCCCCGGCGTCGTCGACGGGCTGGTCGAGGCGGGCACGCTGCGAGCCCGTCGTCGATGCCGGCCGCTGCCGGTCGGCGCCGCCGCCCGACCCGGCTCATGCCGTGCCGGTCCTCAACGCCGACCAGGAGGCGGCGGCGCTGGCGCTTGCGCCAGGCGGTGGCCGACGGCGGCTTCTCGGTGACGCTGCTCGACGGGGTGACCGGCTCGGGCAAGACCGAGGTCTATTTCGAGGCGGTCGCCGCGGCGCTCGACAAGGGCAGGCAGGTGCTGATCCTCCTGCCGGAGATCGCGCTCACCGCCGGCTTCCTCGACCGGTTCAGCGCCCGCTTCGGCGCGACGGCCGGCCGAGTGGCATTCCGAGGTCGACGCCCGCGGATGCGCGAGCGGGTGTGGCGGGGCGTCGCCGACCGGCGCGGTGAGGGCCGTCGTCGGCGCCCGCTCGGCGCTGTTCCTGCCGTTCCGGGATCTCGGCCTGATCGTCGTCGACGAGGAGCACGACCTCGCCTACAAGCAGGAGGACCGGGTCTTCTACAACGCCCGCGACATGGCGGTGGTGCGCGGCCATCTCGCCGGCTTCCCGGTCGTGCTCTCCTCGGCGACGCCGTCGATCGAAAGCCGCGTCAATGCCGACGCCGGGCGCTATCGACAGGATCGTGCTGCCGGACCGCTACGCGCGCGGCGCGTCTCCCCGACATCACGGCGATCGACCTCCGCAGCATCAGCCCGAGCGCGGCGCGGTTCCTGTCGCCGCCGCTGGTCGCGGCGGTCGAGGAGACGCTGGCCGAGAAGCAGCAGGCGCTCCTCTTCCTCAACCGCCGCGGCTATGCGCCGCTGACGCTCTGCCGGACCTGCGGCCACCGCTTCCAGTGCCCCAACTGCTCCACCTGGCTGGTCGAGCACCGCTTCCGCGGCATCCTGCTCTGCCACCATTGCGGCCACTTCGAGCCGCGTCCCGACCACTGCCCGAACTGCGGCGACACCGAGGGCCTGGTGGCGTTCGGGCCCGGCGTGGAGCGGCTCGCCGAGGAGGTGGCGGCGCGCTTGCCCGACGCCCGGATGATCGTCATGTCGAGCGACATCGTCGGCGGCGTGCAGCGCCTGCGGCTCGAGCTGGAGTCGATCGAGAAGGGCGAGGTCGACATCGTCATCGGCACGCAGCTCGTCGCCAAGGGCCACAATTTCCCGCTGCTGACGCTGGTCGGCGTGGTCGACGGCGATCTCGGCCTCGCCTTCGGCGACATGCGCGCGGCCGAGCGGACCTTCCAGCTCCTGAGCCAGGTGACCGGCCGGGCCGGGCCGGTCGGGCGGCGCAAGCCGGGCACTGGTGCAGACCTTCGCGCCGGAGCATCCGGTGATCCGAGCCATCGTCTCCGGCGACCGCGAGGCCTTCTATTCAAGCGAGATCGAAGCACGGCGTGCGGCCGGCCTGCCGCCCTTCGGCCGGCTCGCCGGGATCGTCATCTCCGGGCCGGACCGCGCCTCGACGCAAGCCTACGCGGCCGCCTTCCGGCGGGCTGAGCCCCGTGCGGCGGACATCCGCGTGCTCGGACCGGCGGAGGCGCCGCTCGCCGTCGTGCGCGGCCGCCACCGCTTCCGGCTCTTCGTCCAGGCGCCGCGCAACACCGACATCCAGGCCTATTTGCGCGACTGGCTCGCTGCCGCGCCGACGCCCCGCGGCAGTCTGCGCGTGCAGGTGGACGTCGACCCGCAGAGCTTCCTGTAGCGACAACGGTGCTGTTCAGCGCCGGTGATTTGGATCGCCCGTCGTCTACATCTCGAACGGCATGTTGAATAGGTGGGTCACGAATATCCGCAGCATGATCTTGGCCTGCGTCTGCGGAAGGGCTTCGGCGAGGGCGGGCCAGGCCGCCTCGACGAGCGCCTTTGCGTCCGCCCGGCATTCGGCGAGCGCCCCCGACTGCTCGACCAGCTCGATCCCGCTCCGCAGCCCGGCATCCGACGACCGCAATTCGGCGTCACCGAGGATCCGGATCAGTTCGGCTCGCTTCTCGCCCCGGAGAAGGCTCACCGCCTTATAGGCCACATAGGTGACCTTGCCTGCCGCGATATCCTCGCCGCGGGTCTTGCCCCATCGTGGCCCGCCGGAGAAGTTGTTCACATCATCGAAGATCTGGAACGCGACGCCCCAGCTCTCCCCGAAGCTCGTGCATGCTTCGCGAAGCGCAGCATCGGCTCCGGCGATGATGCAGGCGACCTCAGAGATCGTCCGAACGGCGGCTGCGGTCTTGTAGGCATGCGCTTGCAGGATCAGTCCGCTCAGCTGTTGCGAGGTCCAGAAACCGTTGCCGCGTTCGCCTCCGGGCCTGGACCAGTACAGATCCTGGGCCTGGCCCATATGGGCCTGCACGAACATCCTGATCACCACGCGATAGATCTCGTCGCGCTGTTCCGGAGTCAGCGCCGGGTGCCCGGAAAGAGCTAGAAGCGGCAGGAAGTAGAGCTGGTTGCCGGCATTGATCGCCGTCGGCAGTCCGTAACGGAGGTGGATGGTCGGCTCGCCGCGCCGCGTCCGGGAATCATCCTCAATGTCATCGATAATCACCGAGCCGTTGTGGACGAATTCGGCGACCACCGAGATCAGCGTCTCGTAGGGCTCCACATCTACGCCGAGGGCGTCGAGAAGCAGGAGCCCATAAATTGGGCGCCAGTGCTTGCCGCCCCGGCTGACGAGATCCCATACGGGCGCCGCCAGCATCTCCGTCTGCGCAGCTCCGTCCAGACACCAGCGCGGCGGTCCCACATAATCCGCCAGCTTGCCCTCGTCCAGTTCCGGCGGGAGGAACTGCCGCATGGTCCTGTCGATGCGGTCGATCCAGTGACGCTGATAGGCCTCGAAGTCGAGGATGAGGCCGTAGCCGTGCAGCTCGAGCCGGGCGCGACCGGTAACCTGCCGGCCTTCGATGGTGCCGACCACCTCTCCGACGCCTTCCCAGATGACGTTTATGATCCCGAAAAGCGGAATCTCCTGGTCGTCGGATGAAGGGCAAAAGGCAAGGGCAACCGCCAACGACGGGATGCTGATCCGGCACTCCACGGGATAAGCGATCATCGAAATCGGGCTGACCCACCGGCGGCGGGCGGAGATGACGACGTCATTGACGATGCGGGGCTCCTCGCCAGGAGCAAACAAGACTGCGAAACGGCTCACCGCATCACCGGAGTGCAGATGACGATCAAGTCAGTGCCATCCTCCAGATTGATGCCCAGCCAGTCCCAGCCGAGCATCTCGGTCTCGCCGTCAAGTGTCTTCAGCCAGCCGTAGTTGCCCCACTGGTGGTCGATCCAGGCTTCGCCACGGACCGTGCTGCCGTCGACCCTTCCGCGCAACGCAAGCCGCGGGCAGCTTTCGTAGGCCATCGGCCCCGATGGTCCATTCGCGCTGTCCTCACGGAGCCACGATGCCGAAGGCGTCGCCGTCAGTTCGCAGACGGCGCCATCGTCCGGCATGCAAAAGCCCAGCGCGAGGGCGCCATCGCGCTGCGCCAGGGAGATGGATGTCATCCCACACGATCCCCAACCTGTCTTCGGCCATCGATACCGCTCGGTCGGAGAGCCGGATCGGGGACGGGACGCCGCCGCGGGCGATCTCCGTGGTGAAGGCTTGAACCAGGTTTTGGCTGATACCT
This sequence comes from uncultured Alphaproteobacteria bacterium, assembly GCA_963710805.1. GTDB lineage: Bacteria > Pseudomonadota > Alphaproteobacteria > Rhizobiales > Kaistiaceae > Bauldia. The sequence continues at coordinate 109,199 of CAVQBS010000040.1, forward strand.
GCGCCTTGCAGCTCGCCCGGCGCATCCCGCAGGAAGTGGTCGACCAGCTCCGGCGAAACCTCGCTCCGAACCGTGTGTTTCCTTTCGGCGTCATCGAAGGAGGACAGCAACAGCATATGGCCGTCGTCGTCCTCGGCACGCGAAGCCTGCCGAAAGACCGAACACATGAAGTGGCGTTGCCTGCGATTTTCGGTTTCGAACCGGCCGTGCACGAACCACCATTCAAGCGAGGCGCCGTAGCGCGGCGCGAGATCCGGTATCACCACATGCAGCCCCAACCTACTCCGGTTGCACAATATCGCAGTCCGGTGCGGGAATGGCCAGTCAGGCGAGGGTGCGGGGCCGCCGAGGGCGGAAGGCGGTTCGCTGCAGCGCGACAAGTCGCGCAAATCCATGCCGTTCCGCCGTGTTGCCCTACGTACGGGCCTATGGTAAGCGAACCGGCGAATTCGGGGCGGGGCCGGTTCCGCGCATGAGGCCACGGCCCGAGAACTCATCCGTTCAAGGCCTTGAGAAGAAGAAGCCGGGCCTCTCCGGAGCAGCCCCGCGCGTTGGAGAACTGGGAACAGGTGGCGGACAAGAACTCTCCCGTTTCAGGTCTGGCGGAGCGCTATGCGACCGCCTTGTTCGAACTTGCCGAGGATGAAAAAGGTCTCGCCGAACTCGAGGCGGACGTGAACCGTTTCTCCACGATGCACGACCAGAGCGACGACCTGCAGAGCTTCATCCGCAGCCCAGTCTATTCGGCGGAGGAGCAGATGCGCGCCATCGCCGCCGTGCTCGACAAGGCGGAAATCAAGGGGCTGGTCGCCAATTTTCTCAAGGTCGCCGCCGCCAATCGCCGGCTTTTCGCCGTGCCGGACATGATCACCGCCTTCCGCCGGCTGCTCGCCGAGCACCGTGGCGAGGCGGCCGCCGAAGTTACCAGCGCCGAGCCGTTGTCGGAGGCGCATCTGGCGGCGCTCAGGAACGCCCTCAAGCAATCGCTCGGCAAGGACGTGGCGATCGACGCGCATGTCGATCCGTCGCTGATCGGCGGCCTGATCGTCAAGGTCGGCAGCCGCATGATCAACTCCTCGCTGAAAACCAAGCTCAACTCACTCAAGCTCGCCATGAAAGAGGTCGGCTGATGGAAATCCGGGCCGCAGAAATCTCCGCGATCCTCAAGAACCAGATCAAGAATTTCGGCAAGGAGGCGGAGGTCTCCGAAGTCGGCCAGGTGCTGTCGGTCGGCGACGGCATCGCTCGGATCTACGGCCTCGACAACGTCCAAGCCGGCGAGATGGTCGAGTTCCCGGGCGGCACCCGGGGGATGACGCTGAACCTCGAGACCGACAATGTCGGTGTCGTCATCTTCGGCACCGATCAGGAGATCAAGGAAGGCGACACCGTCAAGCGGACCGGCGCCATCGTCGAGGTGCCGGTGGGCAAGGGCCTGCTCGGTCGGGTGGTTGACGCCCTCGGCAACCCCATCGATGGAAAGGGGCCGATCGAATCGTCCGAGCGGAAGCGCGTGGACGTCAAGGCGCCGGGCATTATCCCGCGTCGGTCGGTGCACGAGCCGATGCAGACCGGCCTCAAGGCGATCGACGCGCTGATCCCGATCGGCCGCGGCCAGCGCGAGTTGATCATCGGCGACCGCCAGACCGGCAAGACCGCGGTCGCCCTCGACACCATCCTCAATCAGAAATCCGTCAACGAGAGCGGCGACGAGTCGCGCAAGCTCTACTGCGTCTACGTCGCCATCGGCCAGAAGCGGTCGAGCGTGGCGCAACTCGTCAAGGTGCTCGAGGAGAACGGGGCGCTCGACTACTCGATCGTCGTCGCGGCAACCGCCTCCGATCCGGCGCCGATGCAGTATCTGGCGCCGTTCGCCGGCTGCACGATGGGTGAGTATTTCCGCGACAACGGCATGCACGCGCTCATCATCTACGATGACCTTTCCAAACAGGCGGTCGCCTACCGGCAGATGTCATTGCTCTTGCGCCGGCCGCCCGGACGCGAGGCGTATCCCGGCGACGTCTTCTATCTGCATTCGCGACTGCTCGAGCGCGCCGCCAAGCTCAACGCCGACAACGGGTCCGGCTCGCTGACGGCGCTGCCGATCATCGAGACCCAGGCGAACGACGTGTCCGCCTATATCCCGACCAACGTGATCTCGATTACCGACGGACAGATCTTCCTTGAGACCGACCTGTTCTACCAGGGCATCCGGCCGGCGGTGAACGTCGGCATCTCGGTGTCGCGGGTGGGCTCCGCCGCACAGGTGAAGGCGATGAAGCAGGTCGCCGGCACCATCAAGGGCGAGCTGGCCCAGTACCGCGAGATGGCGGCCTTCGCGCAGTTCGGTTCCGACCTCGATGCGGCCACCCAGCGGCTCCTCAACCGCGGTGCCCGGCTGACCGAGCTTCTCAAGCAACCGCAGTTCTCGCCGCTCAAGGTGGAGGAGCAGGTCGCCGTCATCTTCGCCGGCGTCAACGGCTATCTCGACAAGCTGCCGGTCAGCAAGGTCGGCGAGTTCGAGGCGGGCTTCCTGACGCTCCTGCGCTCCGACCACAAGGACCTCCTCGACGAGATCCGCGAGAAGCGCGAGCTGACCGATCCGATCACCGAGCAGCTGCGCGAGGCGGCCGACGGTTTCGCCAAGGTGTTCGGCTGAGCGGGTGGCACGGGACCGGATGACGGGCATCTAGGCGATGGCAAGCCTCAAGGAACTCCGTAACCGCATCGCCTCGGTCAAGGCGACGCAGAAGATCACCCGCGCCATGCAGATGGTGGCGGCGTCGAAGCTGCGCCGGGCGCAGGCGGCAGCCGAGGCTGCACGTCCCTATGCGGCGAGGATGAACGCGGTGCTCACCAACCTGGCGGGAGCGCTCGTCGGGCAGGGCGACGCGCCGCGGCTGCTTGCCGGGACCGGGCGCGACGACACCCATCTTCTGGTGGTGTGCACCGCCGAGCGTGGCCTTTGCGGCGCCTTCAACTCATCCATCGCTCGGCTAGCCCGCGACCATGTAGTGCGGCTCACCGGCGAGGGCAAGACGGTCAAGATCCTCTGTGTCGGCAAGAAGGGCCACGACATCCTCCGCCGCCTGTTCTCGTCTCAGATCATCGGCCTGGTCGACCTTCGCGAGGTGAAGCAGATCGCCTTCTCCAATGCCGATTCCGTCGGCGACCAGGTGCGCGACCTGTTCGGCGCCGGCGAGTTCGACGTCTGCACGCTGTTCTTTTCCGAGTTCAGGTCGGTGATCAGCCAGGTGCCGACAGCGCAGCAGATCATCCCGGCGCAAATCTCCGGCGAGGGTGTCGAGACGCCCGGCAGCGGTGCCGCCTATGAGCACGAGCCGGACGAGGAATCGATCCTCGCGCGACCTGTTGCCGCGAAACCTTTCGGTGCAGATCTTCCACGCGCTTCTCGAGAACGCGGCGTCGGAGATGGGCGCCAAGATGTCGGCGATGGACAACGCGACGCGCAACGCGGGCGACATGATCGACCGGCTGACGCTCAACTACAACCGCACGCGTCAGGCGCAGATCACCAAGGAACTGATCGAGATCATCTCGGGCGCCGAGGCGCTGTGAACGGAATTTGAGAAGAGGTAGGTCATGGCGAAGAAGAGCACGGCCAAAGAGAATTTTCCCGGCGTCACGGGGCGCATCACCCAGGTCACGGGCGCCGTCGTCGACGTGCAGTTTCCCGAGAACCTGCCGGCGATTCTCAACGCGCTGGAAACCGACAACCACGGCACGCGGCTGATTCTCGAGGTCGCCCAGCACCTCGGCGAGAACACGGTCCGCACGGTCGCGATGGATACGACCGAGGGTCTGGTCCGCGACCAGGAGGTGATCGACACCGGCGAGCCGATCGCGGTGCCGGTCGGCGAGGAGACGCTCGGCCGCATCATGAACGTCATCGGCGAGCCGGTCGACGAGGCCGGGCCGGTCAAGACCCAGCAGAAGCGGGCGATCCATCAGCCGGCCCCGGCCTATGTCGACCAGTCGACGGAGGCGCAGATTCTGGTCACCGGCATCAAGGTCGTCGATCTGCTCGCCCCGTATGCCCGCGGCGGCAAGATCGGCCTGTTCGGCGGCGCCGGCGTCGGCAAGACGGTGCTGATCAAGGAGCTGATCAACAACGTCGCCAAGGCCCATGGCGGCTATTCGGTGTTCGCCGGCGTCGGCGAGCGCACGCGCGAGGGCAACGACCTCTATCACGAGATGATCGAATCCGGGGTGAACGTCGATCCGGCCAAGAACAACGGATCGGCGGAAGGCTCCAAATGCGCGCTGGTCTACGGCCAGATGAACGAGCCGCCCGGCGCGCGCGCCCGCGTCGGCCTCGCCGGGCTGACGGTCGCCGAATATTTCCGCGACCAGGGCCAGGACGTGCTGTTCTTCGTCGACAACATCTTCCGCTTCACCCAGGCCGGCTCGGAAGTGTCGGCGCTGCTTGGGCCGCATCCCCTCGGCGGTGGGCTATCAGCCGACGCTCGCCACCGACATGGGCGCCCTGCAGGAGCGGATCACCACCACGACCAAGGGCTCGATCACCTCGGTGCAGGCGATCTACGTGCCGGCCGACGACCTGACCGACCCGGCGCCGGCGACCTCGTTCGCCCACCTTGACGCGACGACGGTGCTGTCGCGCTCGATCGCGGAAAAGGGCATCTACCCGGCGGTCGATCCGCTCGAACTCGACCTCGCGCATGCTCGATCCGCGCATCGTCGGCGAGGAGCATTACCAGGTCGCCCGCCAGGTGCAGGAGGTGCTGCAGCGCTACAAGCAGCTCCAGGACATCATCGCGATCCTCGGCATGGACGAACTGTCGGAAGAGGACAAGCTGGCGGTGGGCCGCGCCCGCAAGATCGAGCGCTTCCTGTCGCAGCCGTTCCACGTGGCCGAGGTGTTCACCGGTTCGCCGGGCGTGTTCGTCGACCTCGCCGACACGATCAAGCGGCTTCAAGCGGCCTGGTGCAGCGGCGAGTACGATCACCTGCCCGAGCCGGCGTTCTACATGGTCGGCACCATCGAGGCGGCGGTCGAGAAGGCCAAGAAGCTGGCGGCCGAGGCGGCGTAGCGGAGGCAAGAGCGGGCGAAAGCACGAGGCGGAAACGCAAATGGCCGATCCCTTCCAGTTCGAGCTGGTGTCGCCGGAGCGGCTCCTGATGTCGGAGCCGGTCGACCAGGTGGTGGTCCCTGGCAGCGAGGGCTACTTCACCGTCCTCAAGGGCCATGCACCCTACATGTCGACGCTGAGGCCCGGCGTGGTCGACGTCCTGCGCGGCAATCAAACCGAGCGGCATCTTCGTCCGCGGCGGCTTCGCCGACGTCAGCGTCAGCGGTCTGACCATCCTTGCCGAGCAGGCGATCCCGCTCGCCGAGGTCGACCCGGCGGATGCTCGCGCAGGACGTCAAGAACGCGCAGGAAGACGTCAACGACGCCAAGGACGGCGCGACCCGCGATGCCGCGGAACTGCAGACTCCACCAGCTCAAGGAAGTCCAGGCGGCGCTGACGCCGCGGTAGCGCTCGACCGTTTCCCGTCTGCTAGTCCGGCATCGGATTGCCCCCCACGGAGGGCCGTCGCGCATTGGTGTTGACCGGTATACAACTTATGATTTAATCTCCGGCATTAACACATCTTTAGAGAGGTGGAGGGCGACAATGGCCGACGCGGTAATGGAGGCAGTATCGGTGCTCTGTGGGACGGCTGAGACGCGGGAATGGCGCGCCTGGATCAATCTCATGCGACCGCCGCCGGACGATCTTCACGTCATTGGCGAGGTGCAGGTGCCCAATCCCGGGGTGGAGGCGATGCTGGGAAGACGGAGCCGCAGGGAATCGACCCGAACATCCTTCTTCTCGACCTGTTTCTCTACCAGCGTCCCGGCATCTGGCCCCAGGTCGTCGTGTGGAAGCCGGTCCGCTACGATTCGGTCGTGCGGGGCGTGGCATACACCGAGGTCAGCGTGCTTTGCGACGGCGAGCCCATTCAGGACATCACGGTGGAAGAGGTTCATTAGAGCATGTTTCGTCCGGTCGAAATGTGCTCTGGCGATGCAGCGCGACATCACGCTATGAGGCGATGTCCCGGAAGGTGGAGACGACCTCGCTGTAGACCTTGCGCTTGAACGGGACGATCAGCTCGGGCAGGCGCTCGAGCCGCTCCCAGCGCCATTCGGAGAATTCCGGCTCGTTGCCGTCGCCGGGGTCGAGCACGTCGATCTCCGAATTCGTCGCCCTCGAAGCGAAGCGCGAACCATTTCTGCTTCTGGCCGCGAAAGCGGCCCTTCCATGAGACGGCGATGAGCTCCGGTGGCAGGTCGTAGGCGAACCAATCCGGTGCCTCGCGGATAAGGCTGACGCTTCTGACCGAGGTTTCCTCGTAGAGCTCGCGAAGGACCGCCTGGTAGGGATCCTCGCCTTCGTCGAGGCCACCCTGCGGCATCTGCCACCAGTGGCCTTCGCCCTCACCTTCGGCATCCTCGTCGGAGCGGCGGCCGATCCAGACGAGGCCATGCCGGTTGAACAGTGCCGCGCCGACGCACGGCCGATAAGGCAGGGTCTTCCCGGTTCCTGCTTGCGCCGGCTTGCTCATGATCGGCCAGAGCGCACGAGGTCCGAGAGCGGCACGATGACGACGCCGTGGCGCTCGGCCGACCTGGCGAAGGCGGCGACGCGGTCGACGGTCGTCGGGAATGCGGTTCCCGTTGCGATGGCATAACCGCGGTCGGCGGCGATCGCCGCAAGCCGATCGAGCTGAGCATCGATCGCGGCCTGTGAGGTGTCGGCGTCGAGGACGACGTCGGCCTGCAGCACGGGCGCGCTGGCAGACGCGAAGGAACGCGCCTGGCTGCGCGCCGAGGAGCCGTCGTCGAGGTAGAGGAGGCCGCGCCCGGTCACGTCGCCGACCACCGGCGCCATCGCCTTGTCGTCGCTGGTGAAGCGGGCGCCCATGTAGTTCATCACGCCGACATAGGTGGTCATCCGGCTCAGGATCCAGTGCAGGCGATCGAGGTTTTCGGTCTTGCCGGCCTTCACGGTGAGCGTCTTCGGGCCGGGATCGATATCGGGATAGCTGTAGGGCTCCATCGGCACCTGCAGGAGGATTTCGTGGCCGGCTGCCCGCGCTTCGGCTACCGCGGCTGGCAGGCGGTCTCCATACGGCGCGAAGCCGAGCGTCACTTCGCCGGGCAACTGGCTGATGGCGGAGTCGCTCGCCTCGCCTTCGACGCCGATGCCGCCGATGACGATCGCCACGCGGTTCAGGCCGGCGGTGTCCGGAGCTGGCCTGGCATAGGCGTCGAGCGGGCGGGTTCCGTCGTCGCCGATGCGCGGCAGCGGCCCGTACTTGCCGGCCTCGATCAGGCCGTCCCGCGGGAGCGCCGCGAGCCGGATCGGGGCCGGCTTGCTTGGATCGGTGATGACGACATCGCCGCCGACCTCCTCGAGATGGCCGGTGGGCTTGACCTCGACCAGTCCGCTCTTTGAAGGCGCCTCAACACTGGAAACCCGCGGTGGAGTGGCGACGCTTCCCGTCCGCTCGGGCGCGACACCAGCGGCCGGGGCAGTCGTCGCCGGGTTTTCGATCTTCGCCTCGACAGCCGGCGGACGGCCGGGCGCCCCGACAAGGAAATAGATGGCAAAACCGACGACGATGGCAAGCGGCGGGGCAACCAGCGCGACGATCGGAAGCCGCCGTGGCTTGCGCTCCGGCGGGAGCCCGAGTGGCTTGGTCAGTTCATCAGCCACCATGGAGGTCCGCTGCGGTAGGAGAAACCGGCGGCGCGGGACTCGCGCGCCGCCGGTCATGGTGTTGACTTACTAGTTCGGGATTCCGCGGCTCGGGTCCGGCGGGAACTCGCTGTTGACCTGCAGCCCGTTCAGGAGATCGAGGGCATAGTGCAACTGCTTGTCGTCGTCCGGGTTCGGCGGAACGTAGGCGAGCGACCCGGACTTCTCCTTGCCGTCGCCGCCTTCGATCTGCAGGTGGCCCTTGAGGCTCGCCTCGCCGCGCGGCTCGAGGTTCGTCTGGTCGGCGGCGAGGTCCGGCGGGAGCTCCTGAGTGACGACGATGTCCGGCTCGATGCCCTTGGCCTGGATCGAGCGGCCGGACGGCGTGTAGTAGCGCGCCGTGGTCAGCCGCAGCGCGCCGTTGGCGCCGAGCGGGATGATGGTCTGGACCGAGCCCTTGCCGAAGGACCGGGTCCCGACGATGGTCGCGCGGCGCTGGTCCTGCAGCGCGCCGGCAACGATCTCGGACGCCGAGGCCGAGCCGCCGTTGACGAGCACGATAACCGGCTTGCCCGCCGGCAAGGTCGCCCGGATGGGCATTGTAGCGCTGCGTCTCGTCGGCGTGGCGGCCGCGGGTCGAGACGATCTCGCCGCGATCGAGGAAGGCGTCGGAAACCGCGATCGCCTGATCGAGCAGCCCGCCGGGGTTGTTGCGCAGGTCGATGATGATAGCCCTTCTCCTTGTCCTTGCCGATCTGCTTGTCGAGGCCGTCGATGGCGTTCTTCAGGCCGTCAAAGCTCTGCTCGTTGAAGGCGGTGATGCGGATGTAGCCGATATCGCCTTCCCGGTGGTAGCGCACCGAATCGATGGTGATCTGCTCGCGGACGAGCTTCACGTCGAACGGCTTCTCGACATTGTCGCGCTTGATGGTGAGCGTGATCGGCGTGTTGATCGGGCCGCGCATCTTGTCGACCGCCTCGTTGAGGGTCATGCCGTCGACCTGCTCGCCGTCGAGGGCGGTGATCAGGTCGTTGGCGAGGATGCCGGCGCGGGCCGCCGGGGTGTCGTCGATCGGGGAGACAACCTTGATGAGGCCGTCCTGCATGGTGACCTCGATGCCGAGGCCGCCGAACTTGCCGCTGGTCTGGACCTGCATGTCCTTGAAGTTCTTCGGGATTCAGGTAGCTCGAATGGGGATCAAGGCTGGCCAGCATGCCGTTGATCGCCGAATTCGATCAGCTTGGTCTCGTCGGGGGTCTCGACGTAGTCGGCGCGGATGCGCTCGAATACGTCGCCAAAGAGATTGAGTTCCCGATAGGTATCGGCCGACGCAGCGTTCGCCTCGCTGCCGGTGAAGAACTGGGTCTGGGTGACGGACAGCGCGACAATCGCGCCGGCCGCGGCACCAGCTAGGAGAAGTGAGGCTTTGCGTATCATCCGCCAACCTTTTCGTCGTCTGTTGCGGCCCACCATGGAGCCGGGTCAATCGGAGTTCCGTCTTTCCGGAACTCGATATAGAGCACAGGCTGGGTCGAAACTATGTCCACGGCGCCGGCGCTCGCAAGTTTTGGCGAAGCCATCATCGCCACTGGCTCGCCGGCTAGTACGAACTGGCCGAGCTGGACATTGATCTGATCCATGCCCGCCAGAAGGACATGATACCCGTCGCCGGCATTTATGATCAAGAGCTTGCCGTAGCTGCGGAACGGCCCTGCGTAAACGACCCAGCCGTCGGACGGCGACGTTACCTGTGCATTGGGCCGGGTTGCAATCGAAATGCCCTGGGTCGCCGCGCCGAAGCCGTCATCGTCGCCGAACGCCTTGATTTCGCGGCCACTGGCGGGCAGCGGCAAGAGGCCCTTGGCGTCGGCGAAGGCGACGGCGGGCTCGAGCCGATCCGCCTCGCCGAGGGAGGTCGGCGGGGCACGGTTGCGGGCGGCTTCCGCCGCTTCGCGGTGCTTCGCCGCCGCCGCTTCGGCCTCGGCCTTGGCCTTGGCCGCGGCGGCGACCTCCTTCTCCATCTTGGCGATCAGGTCCTTGAGGCTGGTCGCCTGCTCGGCGAGCTGGGTGGCATGCCGTTGCCCCTCGGCCAACTGGGCTGCGGAGGCATCGCGCTGGTCCTGCCGTCTGGCGATCAGCAGTTCGGTCTTGACGCGTTCCTCGGCGAGCTTGGTGGCGTCGGAACGCAGGCGGTCGCGTTCCTTGGCGGCCTCATTCTTCAAAGATAACAGTTGGTTAAGGTCGGAAGCGAGCTTGTCGGCGGCCTGACGAAGATCGGGGACCACGGCGCCGAGGAGGATCGCGCTCCGCACCGAGGCGAGGGCATCCTCGGGCCTGACCAGGATGGCAGGCGGCGGCCGTCGGCCAATTCGTTGAAGCGCCGCCAACACTTCCGCCAGGACATCGCGCTGCTGGACCAGCGAGGCGTGGATCGCCTCCTCGTTGCGGGCCAACGCCTCGATTCGGGCCTCCGTCTTGTCGATTTCGCCTTCCAGGGCCTTCGCGCGCTTGCTTGTGTCGATCAGCGTCTGGTTAAGGGTGGCGCGATCCTTGTCGAGGGATTCGATCTCGCTGCGAAGCTCGGCCAGGCGGCTCTGGGTGAGGGCGATGTCATTGGTGACGGCCTCCAGTTCGGCCTGGCGCGCGGCGCGCGCCGTCGTCGCTTCGTCGACCAGAATCCTCCGTCGCGGCAACCGGCCACGGGCTTGCCGCGATCCCCACGGCCAGCGCGACGCCTGTCATCCATCGAATCCGCAGCTTGGCCAATCTCGGTCCTCGGACGGCAATCCGGCGGGTGATCGGAGAGAGAGTAAGAGCGGCACGATTAACGATCTGTCAACCAACCCCGCAAGGGCGCCAGAATGGCCGAAAAATGCGGCTGAACCGCGACCCCTGCCGGTTTCAGTCGCGATGATAGGGATGGCCGGAGAGGATGGTGACGGCGCGGTAGAGCTGCTCGGCGAGCATGACCCGGACGAGCTGGTGAGGCCAGGTCATCTTCCCGAAGGCGAGCCTCAGGGCGGCGCGATCGAGCGCTGCGGCGCCGAGGCCGTCCGGTCCGCCGATCAGCAGGGTGAGGTCGCCCGAGCCGGAATCGCGCCATTTTGCAATCCTCTCCGCAAAGCCGCGGCTGTCCATGGCCGTGCCGTGCTCGTCGAGGGCGACGACGGTGCCGGCAACGGGCAGGGCACCAAGCAGGGCCTTTGCCTCGGCGTCCTTGCGCGCCTCGACCTGTCTCGCCGCGCTTTCGGTGATTTCGCGGAAATCGACGGCGAGACCGAGTTGCCGGCCGGCGTGACGGGCTCGCTCCAGGAAGCGGTCGAACAATTCTCGCTCTGGCCCAGCCTTTAGGCGGCCAACAGCTGCGATCGTAATCCTCACCGCACCGATCCCGGAGACGGGCGACGGAACCTCAGTCTCAGACCGCTACCGGCGCGGTCGGATGCTCGGCTCGCCACATCTTCTCGAGATTGTAGAAGGTCCGGACCTCGGGTCTGAAGATGTGAACAATCACATCGCCGGCGTCGACGAGCACCCAGTCGCAGGATTTCAGACCCTCGATCCGGATATCTCGGAAGCCGGCCTGCTTGAGGTCGTCCACAAGACGGTCGGCGATCGCCCCGACGTGCCGGTGCGAACGTCCCGACGCGACGACCATGTGGTCGCCGATCGTCGTCTTGCCGCCGATGTCGATTGAGGTCAGGTCCTCGGCTTTTGCGTCTTGAAGGCTCGTGAGGACCACTTTCAGCGCAGCCGCTGCGAGATCGCCGCTGGCGGCCGCGGATGGGGAGGAACGCCGTGTCGCGCCCTCGCTCCGAAGTGCCGTGGTCAGTGTCTGGTCCCTTCCAGGTTGTCGTCGGCTCGATGCCGACAGCTTCAAGATAAGCTTTGAACGGTTGCGGTTTCAAGACGGGCGACGGAGGGCCCGGAGCGCGGTGGAGGAGACGGCAACATGCGGCGTTCCCACGAATACCCAGGCAGGCGGCTGTTTTTCAAAGAGTTTTCCGGCCGCCCGGGCGGGAATCCGGGCTCTGGCGAGCGCTTTCGCCGCTGGCGATGAAAGCGCTTTGAAGGCGAGACCCGGACGGTTGAATATGGCGATCGGCACGTGTTCAGCGATGGTCCGCCAGTCGCGCCAGTGGTGAAAGGTCGCCAGATTGTCGGCTCCCATCATCCAGACGAGATTGACGTCGCCGAGCCGTGGCGCAAGGCGGCGCAGGGTTTCTGCGGTGTATGTGGTGCCGAGTCCTGCCTCGACCCCGGTCACCTTGATTCGCGGGTGATTCGCGACCCTCCTGGCCGCCTCCACCCGCCTGACCAGGTCTTCCGAGGGGGAGTTCGGCTTGAGCGGGTTCTGCGGCGAGACGAGCCACCAGACCTGATCGAGGCCGAGGAGCCGCATCGCCGCAAGGCTTACCTCGCGATGACCCTGGTGCGGGGGGTCGAAGGAGCCGCCGAACAGCCCGATCCGCATGCCGGGCTGGAAGGCGGGCAGGCGAAAGGCCTCGGCGGGCACCGCGCGGGACATAGACCCGCCCTGTTCAGGGCCGGATCTGACCGGAGCCGCGCACCCGGTATTTGAAGCTGGTCAGCTGCTCGACGCCGACCGGACCGCGGGCGTGCATCTTGCCGGTGGCGATGCCGATTTCCGCCCCCATGCCGAACTCGCCGCCGTCGGCGAACTGGGTGGAGGCGTTGTGGAGTACGATAGCGCTGTCGACCCGTGCCAGAAAGCGGTTGGCTGCCGCCTGGTCGTTGGTGACGATGGCGTCCGTGTGGTGGGAGCCGTAGTGCTCGATGTGGTCGATGGCTTCCTTGATGCCGTCGACCACCTTCACCGCGATGATGGCGTCGAGATATTCCGTCGACCAGTCCCCCTCGGCCGCCGGGGTGACGCCGGGAACCACGGCGCGGCTCTCCTCGTCGCCACGGACGACGCAGCCGGCTTCCTTCAGCGCTACGATGAGAGGCTTCAGATGCGTGGCGGCGACGGTGCGGTCGACCAGCAGCGTCTCGGCGGCCCCGCAGATGCCGGTCCGGCGCATCTTGGCGTTGACCACGATGTTCTTCGCCATTTCCAGGTCCGCGGCGCGGTCGACATAGACGTGGCAGACGCCTTCCAGATGGGCGAAGACCGGGACCCGGGCCTCCGATTGCACGCGGGCGACGAGGCTCTTGCCGCCACGGGGGACAAGCACGTCGATGCAACCGCGGAGGCCGGCCAGCATATGGCCGACCGCCGTGCGGTCACGGGTGGGGACGATCTGGATCGCTTCCTTCGGCAGGCCGGCGGCTTCCAGCCCCTCCACCAGGCAGGCGTGGATCGCCCGGGACGAGCGGAACGAATCGGAGCCGCCTCTCAGGATCGCCGCATTGCCGGCCTTCAGGCAGAGCGCTCCGGCGTCGGCGGTGACGTTCGGACGGCTTTCATAGATGATGCCGATGACGCCAAGTGGTGTGCGCACCCGCTCGATGTGGAGGCCGTTGGGGCGGTCCCATTCAGCGAGCACCGTGCCGACCGGGTCGGGCAGGGCGGCGATCTCGTCGATGCCGGACGCCATCGCTTCGACTCGCTTCGGATCGAGCGTCAGCCGGTCGATGAAGGAACCGGCGGACCCCGCCTCGCGGGCATCGGCAACATCGAGGGCGTTCTCGGCAAGGATCGCCGCCGAATTCTGCCGAATCGCCTTGGCCATGGCGCGCAGCGCGGCGTTCTTCTCCTTGGTCGTGGCATTGGCAAGCCGGCGGGCGGCCGTCCTCGCCGCCTTGCCGATCGCCGCCATCTCAGTGGCGACGTCGACGCCGGCGCTCGCATCCGCTTCGGCTTCGGCAAGGCTCATGGCGCGTTCCTTCGCGGCAATTCTAGCCGGGATCGCGGTGTTTTGCACGCCGCACACGCCCGCGCAACCCCGCGCTGGACTTGGCGCGCGCTTCGGGCGATGAACAGTGCCCCCGCCCGCGCGGCGACCGTCGCAGGTTGCTCTCATCATGACATCGGCGTCAGGCCCCACGGACCTCGACCGGAACGAGAATATCCCCGTCGGCATCGGCCTGATGGTGCTCGGGATGTTCCTGTTCTCGGTCAACGACACGCTCGGCAAGTGGCTGGCGGCGACCTATACGGTGGCGCAGATCCTTCTGTTCCGCTCGTTCGCCGCCACGCTGGTGGTGGCGCCGATGCTCGGCCGCCGCGGCTTTGCCGAGGCGGCGCGCCTGCCGCGGCCTGTCCTGCAGGCGGCGCGGCTGTTCTTCGCCGTCGCCGAGAGCGTCTGCTTCTACGCTGCCGTGTCGCTGCTACCGCTTGCCGACGCCATCACCTACTATCTCGCCGGGCCGATCTACGTGACGGTGCTGGCCGCGGTGTTCCTCAAGGAGAAGGTCGGCTGGCGACGATGGACGGCGGTGCTGGTCGGCTTTGTCGGCGTCGTCCTTGCCCTCCAGCCGAGCGCCGGAGTCTTCGGCTGGCACGCGATCATCGCCTTCGTCGGCAGTGTTCTCTACGCGCTGGTGATGATCACGACGCGGATGCTGCGGAGCACCTCCGACACCGTGCTCGCCGCGTGGCAGATCTGGGCGGGGCTGCTGTTCGGCCTGCTGGTCGCGCCGGTCGACTGGGTGCCGCTCGGCCTTCGCGACGGGTTGCTCTTGTGCCTGGTGGGGGTGGTGGCGCTGTGGGCGATCGTCTGCGTCAACCGCTCGCTGCGCTACGCGCCGGCCTCGGCGGTGGTGCCTTATCAATACACGCTGATCGTCTGGGCGATCGTCTTCGGCTACGTGGTCTTCGGCGACGTGCCCAGCACGCTGACGCTGATCGGCGCGGCGATCATCGTCGGCGCCGGCCTCTTCATCTTCTTCCGTGAGCAGAAGGTGGCGGCGAAAGCCGAGCCGGAAGTGATGACGGGACCATAACCTATTCGCCGCGGAGCACCATGTCGTCGCGGTGGATCATCTCGGCGCGGCCGGCGAAGCCAAGGATCGCCTCGATCTCACGGCTGTTGCGGCCGGCGATGCGAAGCGCGTCGCCGGCATCGTAAGCGACCAGCCCGCGGCCGATCTCCTGACCTGCCGGCCCGAGAATGGCAACCGCATCGCCGCGCTGAAAGCGGCCCTCGACGCGCTTCACGCCGGCCGGCAGCAGGCTTTTGCCGGCGCGGAGCGCCTTGATCGCGCCGTCGTCGACGACAACGGCGCCGCGGGTCTCGACATGGCCGGAAATCCACTTCTTCCGCGCCCGCACCGGGGTGGTCTGGGCCATGAACCAGGTGCAGCGGGCGCCGGCGGCGACGCGGCGCAGCGGGTGGGTCTCATGGCCGCTGGCGATCAGCATGGTGGTGCCGCCGGCCGTGGTGATCTTGGCGGCCTCGATCTTGGTCGTCATGCCGCCGCGGGACAACTCCGAGCTCGTGCTTCCGGCCATTCGCTCGATCTCGCCGGTGACCCGCTCGACCAGCGGCAGGTGACGGGCGTCGGGATGGGTCATGGGCGGAGCGGTGTAAAGGCCGTCGACGTCGGAAAGGATTACGAGTAGGTCGGCGCTGACCATGGTGGCGACGCGGGCGGCCAGCCGATCGTTGTCACCGTAGCGGATCTCGCTGGTGGCGACTGTGTCGTTCTCGTTGATCACCGGTACCGCGCGAAGCTTGAGAAGCGTGGTGATGGTGGAGCGCGCATTGAGGTAGCGGCGGCGCTCCTCGGTGTCGTCGAGGGTGAGCAGGATCTGGCCGGCGGTCATGCCGTGTCGGTGCAAGGTCTCGGCCCAGGCGCGGGCAAGGGCGATCTGGCCGACGGCAGCCGCTGCCTGGCTCTCCTCGAGTTTCAGGACGCCCGGCGCGAGCTTGAGGACGCGCCGGCCGAGGGCGATCGCGCCCGACGAGACGATCAGAAGATCGCGATGGGCCGCCGCGGGGCCGGCGAGGTCGGCGACGAGGGCGTCCAGCCACTGGTGGCGGATGCCGCCGTCGTCCACGAGGAGGGAGGAGCCGATCTTGACGACGATGCGGCGGAACTGGTCGAGGGAAGGGGTCACGGGCGCGGCCAAGGCGGTTTTTCGTTTTGATGCCAGTCATATAGCAGCCATGGGCGGGGCTGCGCTACGGCCGCCAGGCGTCTTCCGGCTCGGCCGGGACGCGGTTCGGATCGGTGGATCGGGCCCTGGCGACCTCGCGGGCGAGCAGGTCGACAACGGTCGCCACCCCCTCGCCGTACACCGCCGAGACAAGCACGGGACGGCCGTGGACGGCTTCTGAAACGGCGTCCGACACCCGCTGGCGCTCCTCGGACGACAGCGAGTCAGCCTTGGTGATTGCGACAATCTCCGGCTTGTCGGCAAGGCCGTGACCGTAAGCGGCGAGCTCCTCGCGCACCGTGCGCCAGGCGCCGGCCGGGTCCTCGCCGGTGCCGTCGACGAGATGGAGGAGGACGCGGCAGCGCTCGACGTGACCGAGGAAGCGGTCGCCGACGCCGGCGCCCTCGTGGGCGCCCTCGATCAGGCCGGGGATGTCGGCGAGCACGAAATCATGGCCGCGGCCGACCACGACGCCGAGATTGGGGTGGAGCGTAGTGAAGGGATAGTCGGCGATCTTCGGCTTCGCCGCCGAGACGGCGGCGAGGAACGTCGACTTGCCGGCATTGGGGAGGCCGACCAGTCCGGCATCGGCGATCAGCTTGAGGCGGAGCCACAGCCAGCGCTCCTCGCCGGGCGCGCCGGGATTGGCGCGGCGCGGCGCCCGGTTGGTGGCCGACTTGAAATGGCTGTTGCCGAAGCCGCCATTGCCGCCGCGGGCGAGCAGCACGCGCTCACCCACCTCGGTCAAATCGGCGACCAGCGTCTCGTTGTCCTCCTCGAAGATCTGGGTGCCGACGGGAACATGGAGCACGGCGTCGGCGCCGCCGGCGCCGGTGCGGTCCTTGCCCATGCCGTGACCGCCCTTCTTCGCCTTGAAATGCTGCTGGTAGCGGTAGTCGATCAGGGTGTTGAGGCCGTCGACGCACTCCGCCCACACGTCGCCGCCGCGGCCGCCGTTGCCGCCGTCAGGACCGCCGAACTCGATGAACTTCTCGCGGCGAAACGAGACGGCGCCGGCGCCACCGTCGCCGGACCGCACGTAGACCTTTGCCTGGTCGAGAAATTTCATGGTTGGACTGTTCGGCTCATTCTTAAAGGCGACTGTGAGTGGCGGGCGCCGGCGGACCGGTCCGGCTTCACGGGCCGTTTGCCATGGGCGGGCGTGCCCGGCAAGGGGAGAACACTGCCGGCCGTTGAGCGAGCTGCACCCGTTAGCCGTCTGACTGATCGTGTCACCGGTGGCGGATGTGGGGTTCTCGGCGCTCCTCCATCGTCACTCGAGAGGGTACTCAGGCAGCACCGGGGCGCGACCCGCACGGTCGCCACTGTTGGTCACGTCGGTCGCCCGGCAAGGGGGAAACACAATCACCGCGTCGACAGAAAACTCCTGGCGACAGACAGTCGCGGTCGGCGGGCACGGATCGCCGTGTAGAGGCTCGCGTGGTGAAGCGGCGTCGGAAATCGGGTGATCGACACCTGCTCAAAGAAATGGTCGACAATCGCCGCGATTTCCGGCGCCGTGGTCACGTGCTCGTGGCGCATCAGCTTGCCGTAGTCCAGGCGGTTGCGCAGCCAATAGCTCACTCCCGTGGTTGATCGCCACGCCAGCCACCACAGCAAGCCGCCTTCGCTCGGGATGCCCGCCCGCAGCTCGCCATGCGGCTTGAGGTGAAGGCAACAGCGGGCGATCTCGGCCGGCAGGTCGTCCATGTGCTCCAGCACGGCGACCGAGATGATGAAGTCGTAAAGCCGGTCGGTCGGCACGTCGGTCAATGCGGCATAGGTGTCCCGCACGCGGCCCAGCCCCTCGCTCCCCTCGAACAAGCGGCGAAACGGTTCCACGATGTCGTAGACCGTCGGCGAGGGCTCAAACGGCAGATGGTTCAGCGTGCCTGCGCCGAGTTCGAGAACGGTGCATTGTGGATCGCCGACGCCGACCTGGCGGTGCATCCAGCTTTCCATCCGCTTCGCGAGACCCGCGATCGGCCGGCTGCCGTCGCGGTTGCTGCGGTATTCGTCTTCGTAGATGGCGCGATGCGCCGCAGGCAGCGGAGGCCTCGTCCGCGGATAAGACCTCAGCAGGTTGGCGATGACGGGCGTCGGGCTACGCGCCTCCGTCGCCTCGCGCGCCTTCCTTCCGCGGTCATTGCCGCGCCCGGACCCGATCCGACCCGACGACATCCCGATCCACCCTGGTCCGATAGGCAAACAAGCGCGCGTAGCCGAACGTCGCCAGCGGGATCACCGCCATCGCGATCACGATCGACGCCCAGGCTGGCACGACATGTGCGGCGACCAGACTAACCAGAACGATGGTGTTCAGAACGAATCCGACCACGGCGGCAGGGACGAAGCGGAGGGCGCCATGGAGGAGGGGCACCCGACCCGGAAAGCTGAAGAACTGATGGCCGAAAACCGAGACGCCGAGCGCAGTGAGGAAACCGAGGGTGTTAGCGACGACCGGGGCGGTCCCGAAATGCAGCACCGATAGTGCGACGGCAAGATGCGTGGCGGTGGCGGCAAGACCGACCAGTCCGAAGCGCAACCCGTCGGTCAGGAGCCGTCGCACGTCAGGCCTCTTCGTCGATCACGTAGAGCGGGCGCTGCTTGGTCTCGACAAACATGCGGCCGAGATACTCCCCGATGACGCCGAGCGAGATCAGCTGGATCCCGCCAAGAAACAGGATGACCACCATGAGGGAAGCATAGCCGGGCGTGTCAATGCCCCGCACCAGCGTGATGACGATTTCGACGACGCCGAAGACGAAGGCAAAGGCGGCGACCGCCAGACCGACATAGGTCCAGATGCGCAAGGGAAGCGTGGAGAAGCCGGTGATTCCATCCAACGCCAGCCGCCACAGGTGGCGCGCGTTGAATTTGGCCTTTCCCGACAGCCGCCGGTCGGAGACGAACTCGACGCCGATGCTACGAAACCCGACCCAGGCAAACAGTCCCTTCATGAAGCGGTTCCGCTCCGGCAGATCGCGCAGCGCCTCGACGACCTTGCGGTCCATCAGGCGGAAATCACCGGCGTCCACCGGGATCTTCTCCCGGGTCAAGGTGTTGAAGAAGCGGTAGAACAGCCGCCCGGTTGTTCCCTTAAGGCGGCTGTCGGCATGCCTGCCGCGCACGCCGTAGACGACGTCATAGCCCTCGCGCCAGCGTTCGATGAAACGCTCGACCACCTGCGGAGGATGCTGCAGGTCGGCGTCGATCGGCACAACAACATCGCCGCGGACGCGGGCAAGCCCGGCGGAGAGCGCGGCTTCCTTGCCGAAATTGCGCGACAGGCCGACAAGGCGGATTCTGTCGTCGGTTTGCTGCAGCGCCTTGATCAGGTCACGCGAGCCATCCCGGCTGCCATCGTCGACATAGAGGATTTCCGCCTCAAGATCGAGTCGATCGACAACCTCCGCAAGCGCCTGGTGGAATGGCCGAAGCGTCTCCTCCTCATTGAAGACCGGCACTACGAAGCCGATGCTGCGGAGGACGCGTCCGCTGCCGCTCATCGGACGAGCCGCACGGCCTTCACGCCAAAATACTCGGCGGCGTATCGGTTGCGATGGAATTTGGGCTTCTTCCTCAGACCCTCGGGGCGCATGAAATAGCCAGCCGGCCACCCGTCAAATTCATAGGCCGGCAGGGCGATGCGCTTTTTCCCCTCAGCCTTCTGCGCCTTGACGAACTCCGCCCTTTGGAGGAACTGCCCGTGGACATCCCGGTAGAATGCCAGGCAGGCGATGAAGAACACCGCAGTGAGGGCGGTCGCGCCATACTGAGCCGTCTTCCTCGCCACCTCGGAGCGGCGAACGACATCCAGAACGAGGAATGCCGCGACGACCGCAAGATTGACGGTGGCGGCGAAATACAACCGCTCCGATTTCAACGGAGCCAATGCGATGGTCATGACGATCAGTAGCGAGGTGGCGACAAGATAGCCGATCAAGAGAAGGCCTGACCGCGTCTCCCTATCGTAAGGTCGACGCCGAGCTCGCAAGAATAGCCAAAACAATGCCAAAATGACAATAATAACCAAGATGTCGGCTATGAAATAATGCTCGATGATGTCCCTTGTGCTGGTCAGAAGAGTGCCGAAGCCTGCCAAAATGCCCTCGTATTTGACGCCGCCATACCTCTTGTCCTGACCCGGGGCGAAGAACAAGAGCAGATATCCGATCACCAGGCTGGCCAGTCCGGAATATTTCCAGAAATCTGTTTTCCTCAGACCGGTCCGCCTCAACGCATAGACAAGGAGCACGGAGAGGGCGGCCACGTGGGCCGGCACCGTGTGTTCGTTCGACATGCCGGCCAGCAATCCCAAGGGCACCATCAAGGCGATGAGCAGGAGGGGGCGCCGGAAACGATGGCCACCGAGATCGAGACGATAGGGAGTGAGGAAACTGAGGACCAGCGCGTAGCCGAAAATGTAGTTCGCCGTGCGCGGAGCATAGAAAAGAAGCTGTCCCGGCACCTCAACAGAAATAATGAGCATCGCCAGGATGAACGCTGCAACAAGCGGCAGATAGAGCGCGTTCTTGCGGAGCGGTCCCACCACGAGCCAGGCGGCAACAAAAAGGAAATAGGCAAGAATAGCGGTTTGAATGAGCGCTCTCGACAGGTCACCGTTCAATTCGAACTTCAGGGCGATCTCACCGATACGCGGATTGCCGTTGTAATACGAAAAAACATAGTCGTGTAACGGCCGGATGTGCTTGACTGTTGCGTAGAACCACATGTCGCCGACGGGCGGCGTGATGAAGTTTATGTACGCGTAGGCGATCAGGGCCAGCGCCAGGCAGACGGCGGGTACCCAGAAGACGGTGCGGGTCCTTGTTGGCACGGAAAGCACGTCCTGGGCAGTCATCATCTATCCGACGGTTCCCGATGGGTTTCGCCTCTGCAAAGCGTGGTTGCAGGAGCAGGCTGCGACAGATACGCGGCGGCCATTGGCGTGTCCAGTGGATGAGGGGCGACGCAGCCGCCGGTTGCCGCCGACCCGGGGATCAGCGCTGGAGCGCTGCGAACCGCTCGCGGGTGAGGATGGTGTCGATGTGCTCGAGGCGCCGGCCACGGGCGAGGCAATGGACCTTGCGCGTGCCGACCGGCTCGAAGCCGAGCTTCTCCTGCACCCTGAGCGAGGCAGCGTTACCGACGAAGACGCCGGAGCGGACGATGTCGGGGTCGAAGGCGTCGAAGACATAGGCGAGGAAGGCGTGACCGGCCTCGGTCGCGTAGCCTTGGCCCCAATGGGAGCGGCCGAGCCAATAGCCGAACTCGTGCTCGCGGCGGACGCCTGACAGGCCGATGCCGCCGATCAGCCGGTCATCGAGGGTGATCGCCAGCGGCAGGTCGCCTGCCCAGGCCGCGCCGGCCGAGGCAAGAAACGCTTCCGCATCGCGCCGCCGATAGGGGTAAGGAACACGGGCGAGCATTTTCGATACCTCGAAGTCGGAGATCTCGCCGACCAGGATGTCGATGTCGGCGCGGTCGGCCGGGCGGAGCAGCAGCCGCGCGGTCTCGATCCGCACCTCAGGCAGCGCTGTCGCGCGGGACATCGCCTTCCTCCTTCCGCCCCGCGCCCCACGACTTGAGGCTGGTCCAGTTGCGCCGCTCGAGCACGAAGCGCTCGACCGGCACCGCGCCCATCGTGACGGGCGAACGGACCATGCCGGTCTCGCGGAACTGGAAGCCGCACTTCTCGATCACGCGACGCGCCCGGTTGTTGCTGACCCGGTTGGAGCACCAGACGGTCAGAATACCAGTATCGACGAAAGCGGTGTCGATCACCGCCTGGGTTGCCTCGGTGGCGAAGCCGCGGCCCCACCACGGCTCGCCGATCCAGGTCGCCACCTCGATGGCACCCTCACGGTCGTTCATCGGGCCGTAGCCGGTGACGCCGATGGCGGTCCGCGCACTCCGGTTGATCACCACATAAGAGCGGCCGCCAGCGCGCCAGTAGTCACCCGGCGCCGCGGCGAGATTGCGCGAGACCATCGGATCAGCGGCCAGCGCAACGACCGCCCCGCGCTCGTCGTCGTTCGGCTCCTTCAGCATCAGCCTGCCGGTGATGACCGGCCGGCTGCCGGGTTCTCCGTCATCTGTTCCCTCGCGCATGGTGTCCTCCGAACGGAAACAAAAAGGGGAGATGGCGTCCCATCTCCCCTTTGAAACCGTCCGTGTCGCCGGGTCGATGTGACGCCGGCGAAAACGCGAATGCCGGCTATTCGGTGGTGGCCATGGCCGGGTTGACCGACACGACGCTGCGGCCGCCGGCTTTGGTCTGGAAGGTCACGGTGCCGTCCACGAGGGCGAAAATCGTGTGATCCTTGCCAAGGCCGACATTGGTGCCGGGATGCCACTTGGTGCCGCGCTGACGCACGATAATGTTGCCGGCGATCACCGACTCGCCGCCGAACTTCTTGACGCCAAGACGGCGGCCCGCGGTATCGCGGCCGTTGCGCGAGGATCCACCAGCTTTCTTGTGGGCCATGGCGGGTTCTCCTTGTTCCTACTTGCCTTCGGCGGCCAGCGCCTTGGCCTGGGCGACCCAGTCCTCGCGCTCGATCCGCCCCTTGAAATTCAGCTCTTCGTCGATGCGGTCGATGTCCTCGGCGGTCCAAGCGGCGATCTGGTCGAAGGAGGTGACGCCGAGGGCGTGCAGCTTCTTCTCCAGAGCCGGACCGACGCCGGAGAGCTTCTTCAGATCGTCAGCCGGAGCGGCGGTTTCAACGGCGGGCACCGCGGCAGTCTCGGCGGCCGGCGCCGCAATGGCCTCCGGCGCGGCGGGCTGCTCGGCTTTCGCGGCCTTCGCTTTGGCCGGCGCCTTGCCGTCGGTGAGGATGTCGGTGATCCTGACCAGCGTCACCTGCTGGCGATGGCCGCGGCTGCGCCTGTAGTTCTGGCGGCGACGCTTCTTGAAGACGAGGATCGTGGCGTCGCGGGTCTGCTCGACGATCTCGCCGGTGACGCTGGCGCCGGCGACGAGCGGGCCGCCGACCATGGTGGTCTCGCCGCCGACCATCAGCACCTGATCGAACGCGACCTGGTCGCCGGCGTCGCCGTCGAGCTTCTCAACCTTGATCAAATCGGCCGGCGCGACCTTGTACCGCTTCCCGCCGGTCTTGATGACTGCGAACATGATACCGATCCAAGTCGCTTCCCCCGATCGCCGATCGGGGCGGCCATTGCCAGGATTTCACAGAAACGAAAGGGCGCGACCGCGGGGCCGCGCCAAATCCGCGCGCACTATAGGCATGGCGCTTCGCCTGTCAAGGATTGCGGCCCCAACGCAGGGCAGCGAAGTCGGGTTAACGCGGATTCCCGATTGACGCGGAGGGTGATTGTCTTGGGCTATCGATTTGATTCGGAGCCCGCCGCCCATGGACGCCGTTGTTGAGAAGCCGCGCCTCGCCAGCCTTCTGAAGCATTTCTCGCATCTCTGCGACCCGCGCCAGAAGTGGCGCGTGGCGCACCCGCTGCCTGAGGTCCTGCTGCTGGTGGTTTGCGGCACGATTGCCGCTTGTGACGACTATGACGACATCGTCGATTGGGGCGAGGCGCATCTGTCGTTCCTGCGCCGTTTCCTCCCCTATCATCACGGTCTGCCCTGCGCCGATTGGCTGCGCACGCTGATGAACCGCATCGATCCGGAGCTGTTCCAGGCCTGCTTCATCGCTTGGGCCCGCGAGTGGCGGCCGGGTGCTCCGGCGCTTGTTGCCCTCGACGGCAAAACCTCGCGACGCAGCCACGACCGTCGGCGGGGCCGCGAAGCACTGCATCTGGTCTCCGCCTTTGCCACCCATGAGCGCCTCGTGCTTGGACAGGAGGCGGTCGGCGAGGCCTCCGGCGAGCAGGACACAATCCCGCAACTCCTCGACAAGCTGGCCCTTGCCGGCGCCCTCGTCACCATCGATGCCATCGCCTGCAATCCAAAGATCGCACAGGCGATCATCGACCGGGACGCCGACTACATTCTCGCCGTCAAGGACAACCAGCCGAGTTCTGAGACAGGAGATCGAAAGCTTCTTCGAGACCGTCCCGCCATCACCCCTCGACACCGCCCTCGACATCGACAAGGACCATGGCCGCATCGAGACCCGAAGGGTCAGCGTCGCCCACCAGGTCGATTGGCTGCTCTCCAACCGCCGTCACCCCGGCGAGTACCGCTTCCCCAAGCTCGCCGCCCTCATCCGCGTCGAGACCACCATCGAGAAGCCCGGCAAAGCCACCAGCGAAAAGCGCTTCTACATCGCCTCCGCGCCGCTTTCCGCCACCCGCGCCGCCGCCGCCATCCGCGGCCACTGGCGCATCGAGAACTCCCTCCACTGGGTGCTCGACGTCATCTTCAAGGAGGATTCTATCCCGCCTCAGGGTCGGCCACGGCGCCGTCAATATGGCCGTCGTTCGACACTTCGCCCTCAACATCGTCAGAACCACTGGCGATACACGATCCCTCAAACGCCGCAGAAAACGAGCCTCTTACGACCCAAAATACCTCGAAACCCTCATCAACCCTTCAACCCGTTAACCCGGACTTGTTGCCCTGGCCCCAACGGCAGTGGCTGGAAGAATCCGTCGGTTCGGGGCATTCTCCCGGCCGACGGGGAGGACCTTGCCAATCATGACCGAGCGTTTCCACACCATTGCGGCCGAGGGCGCGTCCCTGACGCTCGACCTCGCCGTCGGGCACATCCGTGCCTTCGAAGTGACCGTCGACGACCGGCGGATCACGCCGCTTCACACCGCGCCATGGGTCGACGATCCGGAAATCACCGGCGATCCGGAGATTCCGAACAACCTCAAATACCTTTCCGGCGACTTCTTCTGCGCGCCGTTTGCCGCAAGCGACATCGAAGAGGCGCCACCCCACGGCTGGCCGGCGAATTCCGCCTGGACGCTGATCGAGGAGGAGCGCCCGGCCGGCGGCGGGACGACGGCCCGCTTCGCGCTGGAGAAGCCGGTGATGGGCGCCCGGCTGGTCAAGGAGATCACCCTCCGCGACGGCCACCCCTTCGCCTATGAGCGCCACGTCTTCGACGGCGGCCACGGCGCGGTGTCGGTGGCGAGCCACGCGATGACCCGCTTCGCCACCGCCGGGCGGCTGTCGTTCTCGCCGAAGGCCTTCGCCGAGTTGCCGTCGATGGTGCAGGAGAGCGACCCGGCGCGGGGCCGCTCGCTGTTCGCCACCTCGAGGCGGGTGGAGGACCTCTCCAGGCTGCCGCTTGCCGACGGCTCGACGGTCGATCTCCACGCCTACCCGGTCGCCAGCGACCACGAAGATTTCGTCATGCTGGTCGAGGCGAAGGATTCGCCGCTCGGCTGGGCGGCGGCGGCGCGGCCCGAGGCCGGCGACATCATGATGAGCCTCAAGAACCCGGCCGACTTTCCCGTCACCTTTCTGTGGTTCAGCAACGGCGGCCGGGACTACGCGCCGTGGAACGGGCGCCACCGCGGGGTGCTCGGCATCGAGGAAGGGCGGGCCTATTCGGCCTATGGCCACAAGGCATCGGTCGAGCCGAACCCCTTGTCGGAGGCGGGCATCCCGACGGCGCTGTCGCTCGACCCCGACGGCACGGCGGCGGTCCGCCACGTCATCGGCGGCCTGCCGCTGGCGAAGGGCGCCGGCGAGGTTTTCGCGGTGGAGATCGCGGGTGACGCTCTGCGGGTCACACTGAATGACGGGACGGCGACCACCTATCCCTTTGACGCCACGTTCCTCGACTACGTATAGCAGCGGGGCAACTCCGAGAGAAAGAGAGGTCCCGATGACCGGCATGGCGCGCGCGTCATGCTGTGAACTCATAAGTTTGTGGCCCGATGGCTGACGAGCGTCCGCTGCGGGCCGAACTCCGGAAATTGCTTGGAGCCTGAGGCGCTTCCGGAATCCGCCATCAGCCCCTGCGTCATCCGCCTCCCTTGATTCCGCCGATTGTGTGTCAGAACACGCGATGTCCGCGGTGGCCATTAAATGCCCGCAGGATGAAATGGGGGGCGGAATCAGGTCGGAGCGACGCGTGGCGCGGGCCTTTGCGAGGGCGATAACATCTCGGCAAGGATGAACTGCAATTTCTGCTTGCAGCCGACAAGGAATGGATCAACACTCTGGCACAGAATCCCGCAAGAGGACTCCCTCAGGGCGACAGGCGGCAGACGATCCCGTTCGAAGGGGGGCGCCACGGGGGATGGGGCCGTTTCACGCTATATCGGGCTGGTCCGCCCGGCCTCCCATTCGAAGACGGCGTCTTCGATCTGCTGACCACCAGCCATGGGGGCTGCATGGCGACGCGACATATCCGGCAATTCGTCGCTCTATGCGCGACGGCGGTCGCGGTAGCCCTGCTGAGCACCGATCCCGTCCAGGCCGCCTGTCAGATCAGCAGCAACACCACGACCTGCAGCGGCAATGTCTATCCTTTCTCCGACCTCCGACCGGGCGGCAGCGACCAGTTCACGTATATCTTCGAGAACCTGGCCGAGGACGCGACTAACGGTGCTTCAACCGAGGTGATCAACATCCAAAGCATCGGAGATGCGGGGACCGACGCCACCAACAAAGAGGGCGTATCAGGGGCACCACTGGCCATCACCTTCGTCGGCGGCGACTTTGGTCTGTCGAGCACCGCCAATGGCGCCAACTTTGTCACCCAGGGAGGCGCCGGCAAGGATGGGAAGAACCATGGTGGCAGCGGCGACGTCGGTGACAAATCGGGGGGCAACGGAGGGACGGGTGGCATGGGCGGCGACCTTTCGCTCACCTGGACCGCGGGCGATATTGATGCCGCCGGGTTTGGCATCCGCCAACACAGCCTCGGTGGAGCGGGCGGCAACGGCGGCAGGGCCGCGACCGCCGCGGGGAAGGCGGAGGGCGGCAAGGGCGCTGCCGGCGGCGCCGGCGGCGCCGTCACTTTCGACCTTGGCGGCGATGTCACGATCGTCTTGTCGGACCCGAGCACGACCGGCGACGGGCTCGAGGCGCACAGCGTCGGTGGGGATGGCGGCAAGGGCGGCAATGCTTCGGGCACGTTCGGCTCGAGCAAGGCCGGCGACGGTGGCGATGGCGGCGTTGGCGGCGATGTCACCATCACGACAACGGGTGGATTGATCTCCGTTACGACGCTCGCGGATCAAGCGGACGCGGTTCACGCCCTGAGCTTTGGCGGCAATGGCGGCGAGGGCGGCAAGGGCGATACCGATGTTGGCTCCAAGGGAGCGGGCGGCGACGGCGGCATCGGCGGCGACGGCGGAATTGTTTCAGTCGATCTGGAGACCGCCTTGCCCGGGATTGTGACCTATGGCGACCAGTCGCAAGGCGTCTTCGCCCGCTCCTATGGCGGCAGCGGCGGCGATGGCGGTAAGGGCGTGGGCGGCCTCGCGGCTGGCAAAGGCGGCGCTGCCAAAGGCCCCGGCAACGGCGGCGCGGTGTCGGTGACGATCACTGGCGTGATCGGTACCTCGGGCAGCGAGGCGAATGCCATCCTGGTCCAGAGCATCGGCGGTTTCGCCGGCGACGCCGGTAGCTCCAGCGGCTTCGTCGCCTATGGTGCTGGCTCGCAAAGCGGCGGCCTCGGCGGCGATGTTGCCGTCACGCTCGGCAAGGGTACCACGATCACCACCGCCGGCTCGACCTCCGCCGGCGTCCTTGCCCAATCCGTCGGCGGCGGCGGCGGGCGCGGCTCGAGCGGCGACGGGATCGTCGCGCTGGGCGGCACCGGCTCGGCCGGCGGCGCCAGCGGTGCGGTCACCGTCACCAGCAATGGCGTCTTGATCTCGACCGGCGGCGCCACCGCCGATGCGATCCAGGCGATGAGCATCGGCGGCTCGGGCGGCAGCGCCGGGGCGTCGAACGGGGTCGTTTCGCTCGGCGGCGAGGCTGGCAGCGGAGGTCCCAGCGGGGCGGTCACCGTCAAAAACACCGCCAACCTCGCCACCATCGGCGATCAGGCGGACGGGCTGTTCGCCCAGAGTGTCGGCGGCGGCGGCGGCAAGGCACACTCGACCGGCGGCATCGTCGCCCTCGGCGGCAGCGGCGGCGATGGGGGCACCGGCGGCAAGGTGAAAGTCACCCTCGGTACAGATGCGGCGGTGACCACGCAAGGCGACGACGCGGATGCAATCTACCTGCAGAGCGTCGGCGGCGGCGGCGGCAGCGGCTCCAGCGCGCTGGCGCCCGGCGTCGAGTTCAGCATGGCCTACGGTGGCTCTGGCGGCTCTGGTGGTGATGGCGGCAACGTCACCTTCACCAACGGCGGCGCGGGCACCGCAGCTCTCGGCCTCGGCGCCGACTACACGATCGTTACCGAAGGTGACCGCGCCCGCGGCGTCTTCGCCCAGTCGATTGGCGGCGGCGGTGGCGATGGCGGCAATGCGATCTCGGCGAGCGCAGGGCTTGCCGTCGACCTGGCGCTGGGGGCGAGCGGCGGCGGGGCCACTGCCGGCGGCGGCGGCACGGTGATGGTCACGGTCGGCGACAACATCATGACCTCGGGGAACAACGCGGCCGGCATCTTCGCCCAGTCGGCTGGCGGCGGTGGCGGTTCGGCCGGCAACACCATCAGCAGCGCCAACGGCTACGCCGTCTCCGCCGGGGTGGCGCTGGGTGGCACAGGCGGCAGCGGCGGCGCCGGCGGCGCCGTCTCGGTCGTCGCCAATGGCGCGGTGGCCACGGCAGGGAAATCGTCCTCAGCG
The DNA here is from genome assembly GCA_963710805.1 of uncultured Alphaproteobacteria bacterium. GTDB lineage: Bacteria > Pseudomonadota > Alphaproteobacteria > Rhizobiales > Kaistiaceae > Bauldia. The sequence continues at coordinate 137,680 of CAVQBS010000040.1, forward strand.
ATCGTGGCGCAGAGCGTCGGCGGCGGTGGCGGCCATTCGGGCGTGACAATAGCCGGCAATGCCATCGATCTCGCCGGTGCCAGCATCGCCCTTGGCGGCGACGGCGGCTCCGGCGGCAACGCGAGCCAGGTCCAGGTCGAGGCGAAGGGGCCATTGGCGACGGGCGGCGCGGGATCGGACGCCGTCCTGGCGCAGAGCATCGGCGGCTCCGGCGGTGCGGCCAACACGGTGATCGCGGCCACCGCCCTCGGCGGCACGGCGTCCGTCGATGTCGGCATTGGAGCCAGCGGCGGCTCCGGCGGCAATGGCGGTATTGTCGACGTGACCGTCGCCGACACCATCGCGACGGGCGGTGACAATTCGTACGGCATCACCGCGCAAAGCATCGGCGGCGGCGGCGGCAATGGCAGCATAACCATATCGGGGAGCTTTGCCGCGATGGGCGACGCCAATATCGCGGTCGGCGGTAATGGCGGTGGCAGCGGCACAGGCGGTGAGGTCACCGTTTCGGCCGCCGGGATCACCACCACCGGCTACGGCAGCGTCGGCATCCTTGCCCAGAGCATCTCAAATGCAGGTGGCAACGGAGGATTCACCATCGATGGCACGGGTCTCTCCGGCGCCAATGTCGGTGTTGCAGTCGCAGGCTCCGGCGGTAGCGGCGGCAGCTCGGGCGATGTCAAGGTGAGTGTCGGATCGGTCACGACCGCCGGCAACGCCGCCACCGGGGTCATGGCGATGAGCGTAGCCGGGGGCGGCGGCAACGCGATGGGCGGCGTCAGCGGCACCATGGGCTCGATGGGCGAGGTTGGTGTGACTATCGGCGGGAGCGGTGGCAGCGGGGGCAAGGCCGGCACCGTCAACATCACGGCGAACGGGGCCATAAAGACCGTCGGCGACAGTGCCTATGGCATCTTTGCCTTGAGCCAAGGCGGGTCCGGCGGCAACGGCGGCTTTGCCATTGAGGGTTCCCTCACGGCCGGTGAATACTCCGGCACAGCCAATGTGACGATCGGCGGCGCCGGCGGCGATGGCGGCAACGGGCGGGGCCGTGACCGTCGACAACGCCGGGGCCGATGGCTCGTCGCCGTCGATCTCGGTGGCGGGCTACAGCTCGCGCGGCATCGCTGCGCAGTCGATCGGCGGGAGCGGCGGTAACGGCGGATCGGTTTACTCCGGCAACCTCACCATAAGTTTCACTGCCGGTATCCAGCTTGGCGTCAATGTCGGTGGTGGCGGCGGCAAGGGGGCGGTCGGCGGTGGCGTCACGGTGACCAATGACGGCGCGATCGAAACCGGCGGCATCTATGGAGACGCCATTTTCGCCCAGAGCATCGGCGGCGACGGCGGCAACGGCGGCAGCAGCTACAACGTGTCAATACAGGCGACCACCAGCAGCACCGCCACGATCCAGACCTCGGTCGGTGGCGCCGGCGGATCGGGCAACAACGGCGGCAAGGTCGAGGTCGCCAACTCCGCTGCGCTGGCAACCACGGCCGATGCCGCTGCGGCCATCTACAGCCAGAGCGTTGGCGGTGGCGGCGGGCGAGGTGGCAACGCGGCATCGCTGATGTTTGACTTCACCAAGCCGCCGACGGAAGGCACCACGGTCCAGATCAATGCCGACGCGGTCGTCGGCGGGTCGGGCGGTGCCGGCGGCAACGGCGGTGCGGTGAAGGTTACGAATAGCGGCGTCATCGGCACCAAGGGCAAGACTTCGTGGGGCATCTATGCCCAGAGTGTCGGTGGCGGCGGTGGCGACGGCGGCTCGGTCTCCAGCCAGGTGCTCACGGTCAACGGCCAATGCATCCTGACGTCCACGTTCGGTTTCAGCTGCACCAGCGCGGGCGGCACCCAGACGAACTACGAACCGTCCCTGCAGATCGCGATCGGCGGAAACGGCGGCGCCGGCGGAAACGGCGGGACCGTGACCGTGGATAACCGCAAGGCGATCACGACCGAAGGCTACGACGCCACTGCCATCTTCGCCCAGTCCGTCGGTGGCGGTGGGGGCACTGGCGGTTACGGCAACATCGGCATCGCCGCCTGGGCGCCGAATGCAATCATTGCGGACATCAACGAGGTCATCGGCCTATCCCGCCAGGTTGCCAACCTGACGAGTTACCAGAACCTCCGCGTGGTCATCGGCGGTCAGGGCGGCGCGGCGGGCGATGGCGGCGATGTGTCGGTAAAGAACAGCGCCGCGGTGTCCACCACCGGCAACTCGGCCTACGCCGTGTTTGCCCAGACGGTCGGCGGCGGTGGCGGCAACGGTGGTAACGCGCTCGGTTCCTTTGGCACCCTCATCTCGGCCAACGTCGGCGGGGCCGGAAGCGGCGGCGGCAATGGCGGTGCCGTCTCAGTCACCTCGACCGGCCCGATCCGCACCACCGGCGACGGCTCGGTGGCGATCTTCGCTCAGTCGGTCGGCGGCGGCGGTGGTTCGGCCGGAGACATCGAGGCAGCCCTCAATCATTCCTGGGCCGACCTGAACATCGGCATCAGCGTTGGCATCCAACTTGCGGCCGGCAACGGCGGCAATGGCGGCGACGTGACGGTCAAGCTTTCGGACGATGGCACGATCACCACAACCGGCAAGAACGCTCACGGGATCTTCGCGCAGAGCGTCGGTGGTACCGGCGGCGCAGCCGGCCTGACCGGCGCGTCCGGCGGCGGGGTATCGGTCTTTGCCGGTAGCGCCGGCGATGCCGGCAAAGGCGGCGACATCACCATCACCACGTCCGGCACGGCGATCAACGTTTCCGGCACTGGTGCCGAAGGCATTTTCGCCCAGAGTGTCAGTGGTACGAAGTCAACAGCGGCGCTGGCGTCGACCGCCGGCACGATCGCCATCAATGTGACGGCAGACGTCATCGCCTCGGGCAAGAACGGGCGGGCGATGCTGCTGCAAAGCAAGGGCTTCGAAGAAAACGGGCAGATCACCGTCAAGGTCGGCAAGAACGCCACGGTGTCGACGGCGAAGAATGGCTACGAGACGATTGGTTTCCTCGACGGCCTGAACAACACGCTCACCAATGCCGGGATAATCGAGAAACCCGAAGGCGGGAGTCTTACCGGTTATGTGGTGCGTGCCGAAGGCGGCCAACTGGCGATCACCAACGACGGCACCCTCAACGGATCGATCCTGCTCGACGCATCTTATGCCAACAGCCTTGCCAATAGCGGCGATCTCGGCCTCGGCCTCACGGTCGACCTCGGCAAGAAGTCCACGCTGCAGAACGACGGAACGATGTCGGCGGGAACCATCGGAACGATCGGCAATTCGACCATTACCGGAGCGCTGACCCAATCCTCCAGCGGGATACTCTATGTCGACTTCGCTTTTGCTGGTGGCAACGATCGGGTCACGACGACGTCAAACAGCCCCGCCCCCGAACTTGCCGGGATAGTTGTCCCCGCGCCCCTTTTCCAGACGCTCCCGCAGAATGGCGCCACGGGCAGCTTTGTGATCCTCGCAGCCGAAGCCGGCATCGCCGCGAACAGCCTCACCGTGGACAGCACCGCGGCCATCAACTACGTGCTCAGCCAAAAGGCAACCTCGGGAGCCGGCCAGGACGTCGTGCTCTCCTATGACGTCGACTACACGCCGTGGAACGCAGGGGCACCGCCGCCAGGCGTCAACATCACCCGGAACCAAACCAACTTCGGCAACTACGTCAATGACCTGGTGAAGGCGCGCCAAAAGGACATCGCCGCCGGCACAAACAAGCTTGCCTTCGTCGACGACCTCATCCGCTATCTCCTCAACATCCAGGACGTCGCCGACCTTGTCGACGTCTATGACCGCTTCGCCCCGGCCACATTCTTCGCCCCGGCCGACGCGGCGCTGTTCTCCTCCTTCGGCTTTGCCAATTCGCTGAACAGCTGCCCCGATCAGAGCGCCAGCGGCACAGCGGTCTTCACCCGCGACGGCTCCTGCATCTGGGCCGAGCTCGGCGGCACAGCCAGCCGGGGCGAGACTCACGGCAATTCCGTCGGCTTCAACGAGAACGCCTTCGACGCCGCAGGCGGCATTCAGTCGGAATTTGTCGACGGGTTTTTCGCCGGCCTTGCCTTTGACTACCAGGCCACGACGCTGTGGAATCATGTGTTCACCGGCAACGGTGATCGCTTCCAGTTCGGTGGATCGCTGAAGAAGGAGTGGGGGAACTCGACGCTTTCGGCGTCGCTGTCCGGCGGTTTCGGCAACTATGACCTGACCCACCAAATTCTCACTCCGGGAGGGGCGGAGACCGCGCACTCCAGTCCCGACACCAGCTGGCTGGCGGCGCATGCGCGCTTCAGCCACGTCTTCGACGTCACCTACAACGCCTATGTGAAGCCGTGGATCGACGTCGGCGTTGACCAGCAATGGCAGGGTGCCTTCAAGTCGAAGACGGGCGACGCCTATGGGATTGACGTGGGCTCGACCGATGCCACTTTCGTGAGCCTCAATCCGATGGTAGAGGTCGGCGGGGTGTTCGACGTGATGGGGATGACGACCGAGGCCAACTTCAGGGCCGGTGCGCTGGCGATCGTCAGCGGGGGCGGCTGGTCGGCCAAGGCGCGCCTGCATGGTGCCCATGGCCGCGGTCCGACCTATACGATCAGCGACGACGTCAACACCCTGTTCGCCCAGATCGGCGCCAGCATCGAGACGCGGGTGAACAGCAACGTCACCCTCGAGCTCGGCTTCGACGGCCTCTTCTCGACCCACCAGCAGCAATATGCCGGTACTGCGAGGCTGAATGTCGGCTTCTGATCGTTCGTCCCGCCCGGTCTGCTCGGGTGCCGGGCGATGGGCGGGCTTGTCTCTGTTGCGACCGCGCTTCCTCAGGTCCGTCGCGGCGCGCTTGGTGGCGATGCTCCTCGTCGTCGGGCCGGTGGCCGCGTTCGCCCAGGACGGTGGCGGCGAGGGACAAGGGCAAGGTGCAGGGCAGGCCCAGGCGCCGCCCTGGGCCGCGCGCTGTACCGCGCCGGCGCGCGACGGACCGCTCGACTGCCAGATGGAGCAGCGGGCCGTCGTCACCAAGACCGGCCAGCTTCTGATCCTGGTCACCGTGCGGGTGCCGGCCGAAACGCGGAAGCCGGTGATGGCGATCCAGGTCCCGCTGTCGCTCAATCTTCAGGCGGGCGTCGGCATCGATATTGATGGCCAGAACGTCACCAAGCTGGACTACCAGACCTGCGACGCCCAGGGCTGCTACGCGGGGATGCCGATCTCCGACGCTTTTCTGCAGGCGATGTTCAAAGGGTTGAAGCTCAACGTCACTATCCAGAACCTCAACAAGCAGACCTTGACGGTGCCGATGTCGCTGGGCGGCTTCACCGACGTCTATGGGACGGTTCGCTGACGCCAAGTTGGTCAAGCGCCGATCGAAAGGTTCGCGATGAAGGCCGCAACCACCGATGGGTTGGTGCGCCGGAGCGTGCATATCGTGAATTTCGCACGCGGAACTTGGGCTGCACTTGTGGATCGTCGTAAGCGCCCGCCACGCTCGTGAACCCCTCTTCAAAGGTCCGGGTCAACACGCGAAGTCAGGACGTCGGCCTGGCCATGTCTGCTTTGACCCCGACTCCGGAAGTGTGATTCCAGTTCCAAAATCGGGTGCCTCGGAGGGCATGCGGGCGAACCATGTGATGAGCCTTCGGGGGAAAGCGATCGCCTCGTTTGCCATAGCCCTTGAAGATTGAGTTTTGCGGCCGACGAGCGGCTACGCATAGCAGCCGTGCTGCTTCGCCATATGGCGGACGAGGGCAAGCACGATGTCGATCGCCGGGGTCGGAATGTCGAGGAGGCGGCCGAGCTCCTGCACCGCGGTGACCAGCGCGTCGATCTCCATCGGCCGGCCGCGCTCGAGGTCCTGCAGCATCGAGGTCTTGTGCGCGCCGACCTCGCCGGCCCCCGCGATGCGCCTGTCGACGTCGACGGGGAAGTTGACGCCGAGCCTCTCGCCGATCGCCTGCGCCTCGACCATCATGGCGCGGGCGACGGCGCGGGTGCCGGGATCGCTCGACGATCTCGTCGAGCGTGGCGCCGGTCAGCGCGCTGATCGGGTTGAAGGAGAGGTTGCCCCACAGCTTGACCCAGATCTCGTTGCGGATGTCGCGGGCGCACCGGGGCCTTGAGGCCGCCGGCGATCAGCGCCTTGGAGAGCGCCTCGACCCGCTCGGTGCGCTCGCCGGAGGGCTCGCCGAGCGGGAAGCGGTCGCCTTCGACATGGTGGATGACGCCGGGCTCGGGCACCTCGGCGGCCGGGTAGACGACGCAGCCGATGGCGCGCTCGGGGCCGATCCGCTCCCAGATGCGGCCGCCGGGATCGACGGCCTCGATGCGGGTGCCCTCGAGGGCACCGCCGGACTTGTAGAAATACCACCACGGCATGCCGTTCTGGGCGGTGACGACGGCGGTGTCGGGGCCAAGCAGCGGGGCAATGGCATCGAGCGCCGGCGAAACCGAGTGCGCCTTGAGGCCGAGGATCACGTAGTCCTGCGGGCCGAGCTCCGCCGGGTCGGCGGTGGCGCGGACCGGGTGGACCGTCTCCTTGCCGTCCTCGATCAGGCGCAGGCCGTTGGCGCGGATCGCCGCGAGATGCGGGCCGCGGGCGACCAGCGACACGTCGAGCCCGTCGACGCGGCGAGCTTCGCGGCGAGGTAGCCGCCGATGGCGCCGGCGCCGAAGACGCAGATCCGCATCAGCCGAGGCCGAGCTTGGCGGCGAGGCCGATGCGCTGCAGCTTGCCGGTCGCGCCCTTCGGGATCTCGTCGAGGATCACGACCTTGCGCGGCACCTTGAAGTCGGCGAGCCGGCTCGGCGGCGAAGGCGCGGATCGCCTGCTCGCTGGCCTCCTGGCCCTCGCGCAGCACGACCGCCGCGGCGACCTCCTCGCCGAGCTTGTCGTGCGGCATGGCGAAGGTGACCACCTGGGCGACCGCCGGGATGGTCCATCAGCACCTCGTCGACCTCGCGCGGCGAGATCTTCTCGCCGCCGCGGTTGATGATCTCCTTGAGGCGGCCGGTGACGCGGACATAGCCGTCGTCGTCCATCACGCCCTGGTCGCCGGTGCGGAACCAGCCGTCGGCGAAGGCCTCGCGCGTTGGCCTCCGGGTTGTTCTCGTAGCCGGCGGTGACGTTCGGCCCGCGGATGACGATCTCGCCCTCGGTGCCGGGGGCGAGCATGTCGCCCTTCTGCGCCATGATGGCGACCTCCGGCCCGGCCGCGAGGCCGACGCTGCCCGGCTTGCGCTCGCGCGGCGGCAGCGGGTTGGACGCCATCTGGTGGGCGGCCTCGGTCATGCCGTAGGACTCGATCACCGGGCAGCCGAAGGTCGCCTCCAGCTCCGCCATCACCTGCGGCGGCAGCGAGGACGAGGACGAGCGGATGAAGCGCAGCCGGCTCGCGGCGACCGCTTCGGCGTTGCGGCCGGCGCGGGCGAGGATCGCCTGGTGCATGGTCGGCACGGCCGTGTACCAGGTCGGGCTTCGCCTCCTCGAGCCAGGCGAAGAAGCGGAGCGCGTTGAAGCCCGGCGTGCAGAACACGCTGCCGCCGGCCGCCAGCGACGACAGCACCGCCGCGATCAGGCCGTGGATGTGGAACAGCGGCATGATGTTGAGGCAGCGGTCGTCGGGCGTCGAGCGCCAGCGTTGCGCCGATGTTGGCGGCCGAGGCGCGAGGTTGGCCTGGGTGAGCGGCACGATCTTGGGCCGCGAGGTGGTGCCCGAGGTGTGCAGCACCAGCGCGATGTCGTCGGCCTCGGCGAGGCCGGGCCTCGCCGGTTGCCGGTCGCCGTGGCCGGCGAGGGTGAAGCCGCCGGCCGGGCCGTTCCGCGTCCGGTATCAGGCGGAGCACGGCGATGCCGAGCTTGTCGGCGACCGCGACGGCGGGCCGTCCTCGTCGGCGGCGACGACCAGCGCCTTGGCGCCGAGGTCGCCCAGGTAGAAGTCGAACTCCTCGGCGCGGTAGGCCGGGTTGAGCGGGGCGGTGGTCGCGCCGGCGGCGACCGAGACGAAGGCGGTCGCCATCTCCGGGCCGTTGGGCAGCACGATGGCGACCCGGTCGCCGCGGCCGATGCCGAGGGCGTTGAGCCGGTCGACGGTGGCCCTCATCAGGGCGCGGAGGCCACCATGAGAAAGGTCGGCGCGCTCGGGCGCGCCGATCGCCGGAGCGTCGTCCCGGCCAGTTGCGATGCGTTCCACTATGGTGGTCATGGGCTCCCCGTCATTCTTCGCCCCGATTGGCGGGAATGGGTATAATCATTTGCCGACAAGCGTCCAACAGCGGGAGGGTGACCATGGAGCAGAAATCAGCCGAAGCAGCATCCGGGACGAATATGGCGCAGGCGCCGGCGCTTCCGTTCGACGCGAACAAGCTCGACGCCCTGCTCGACCAGGCCGGTATCGACGCGCTGGTGGTCTCCTCGAAGCACAACATCCAGTACCTCCTCGGCGGCTACCGGTTCTTCTTCTTCGATCATTTCGACGCGATCGGCGTCAGCCGCTACCTGCCGCTTCTGGTCTATGTGCGCGGCCGGCCGGAAGACGCCGCCTATTTCGCCAACCCGATGGAGAGCTACGAGGAGGCGCTCGGCAAGTTCTGGACGCCGAAATTCGAAAAAGTCTGGGGCTCGGTCGGGGCGATGCAGGCAGCCGCCGCCTATCTCAAGGGGCTCGGCAAGACGTCGGCGCGGATCGGGGTCGAGCGGGCCTTCCTGCCGGCCGACGCGGAAGAGGCGCTCCGCAAGGCGCTGCCGGGCGCGCGGATCGTCGATGCGCTCTTGCCGCTGGAGCGGCTGCGCGCGGTGAAGACGCCGGAGGAACTCGGCCTCTTGCGCGAGGCATCGTCGCGGGTGGTCGATTCCATGCTCGCGGTGATCGCCGGCCACGGACCCGGCGCCACCAAGCTCGAGCTGGTGCAGGCGCTCAAGCGCGAGGAGGTGCAGCGCGGGCTCACCTTCGAATATTGCCTGATTACCGCCGGCACCAGCCGCAACCGGGCGCCGTCCGACGAGGTGTGGGGCGACGGCGACATCCTGTCGCTCGACTCCGGCGGCAACTACAAGGGCTATATCGGCGACCTTTGCCGGATGGCGATCCACGGCGAGCCGGATGCCGAGCTGGTCGACCTGCTCGGCGAGATCGACGCGATCCAGCAGGCCGCCCGCCGCCCGATTCGCGCCGGCGTGCCCGGCGGCGAGATTCTACGCGGCGGCCGAGCCGCTCGTGCACCGGTCGTCGCACGGCAACTCGCTGGAATTCGTTGCCCATGGCATGGGTCTGATCAGCCACGAGGCGCCGCGGCTCACCGGGCGCGGGCCGGTGCCCTATCCGGCCGACGACGCCGAGAAGCCGCTTGCCGCCGGCATGGTGCTGTCGATCGAGACGACGCTCGGCCATCCCCGACGCGGCTTCATCAAGCTGGAGGACACCGTGGCGGTCACCGAGGACGGCTGGGAGGCCTTCGGCGATGGCGGCCGCGGCTGGAACCGCGGCGGAACCGCGGTGCAGTAGTTTCTGGGATCGAAGCTCCATAACACGGGGAAGGGCGGCCCGACGCCATCCGCGCCTCGTCGAGCTTGTCGCCTTCGTGGATGTCGATGGTGCGCGTGTCCTTGCCCTTACTGGCGCCGGGCGGGACTCCGCCTCAAATCCCTTGTTCATGCAGGTTGTCAGCCGTCATGAGCCAAGAGTGCGGGTTCGCAAACTCGACAAACCGCTTGTTCTCGTCAGCGCAGCAAGCAGCCGGATGAAGCGAAATCCGGGAAGATTGATAAACTGCCCCGGATTTCGCTTCGCTCCATCCGGGCTACGAGCTGGCTATCAAATTTTTTCAACGATATCTTGGATTCTCTGCGCATGGCCTTGGTAGACGCCGCAATCGAGTGCCAGTTGATAGAACGCTTCCGCGTCATGGGAACTCAGGCCCTCCTTTCGTGTTAGGCCTCTTGCGTATTTTCCCAAATCTAAAGCGTCGCTTGGACCGACATGACCGAAGGAGAGAATCTTTGCGGAAAAGTCGTCAATTACCTGCTGTGGCAAGTTAGCTCCCAACAGAAAATACCGAAGGTATGCAAGGAAATTCGGGTGACGATATATTTCGTCACCTGAAGTCTTGTTCCGCTCAAATAGTTGCCGCCGCGAACCTCTAGGATAGCCCTCTCTGTAGCTGGGATCGTTAAAATACTTCAGGCGTGGTTCCGGGATCGCGTCGCGAGCAAGAAGCAACTTCATCAGTTGGCAGGCGCGCTCACCGTTTTGGACTGCAAGATCGCTATCACCCCGCAAATCGGATTGATCAAGGATCAGCCTATCGCTTAGCACCCTTTCCTCGAGCGTAAGATGGATGGCGCCGATGGTAATTTCTCCCATTATCCCCTCACGATCCCCTCACGTGAGCAAGTAGCAAGTAGCCCGGCTGGAGCGAAGCGTAACCCGGGAACGATTGATAGGCTGCCCCGGGGTTTCGCTACGCTTCACCCGGGCTATTCGCTTGCTTTTATTTCAGCGCTTGATCGCGTTGCAGCTTTGCGTGGTCGCGTTTCAGCTTACGATCGGCGCGCATGAAAGCGTCTGGGATTTCGTCACGCATCATGACGAGCGCCTGCAGCTGTATCATGACATCCAACTTCGAAATCCGGTCCTCCAGCAGCAGCGCCGTTATCTGGACCAGCGTAAAGGCCGCATTCTGGCCCGGCTCGGTAAAGCCAGCGTCGGTGGCGCCCGCGATGACGATCGATTGGTCACCCATGACGCCCAAGCGAAAGAAGATGCTCTTTGGCGTGTCTGCATGCACGTTGTAGCTGGCCATCCTGTAGTAGGACCGCATCGATGACCGCTGCGCCGCGTCCTCCAGGTCGCGAAATGTGACCTTCTTCTTTTTTAGGTGAGCGGCAGCCCAGCCATACGGCTTGCCGAAGTCCGCGCCATGCGCTTTCACCGCTGCGGCAAAGGCCCGCTCGACCCGCCGGTGCTCGCGGGCTGGGATCGGTTTGAACCCTAGACCCACGTGACATCGCGCATACTCCTCCATCGCAAGCTTGGATTCGACGACTTCGTGCTCGATGTATTGCCGCGCCACAGCTTCACCGGCGTCTGCAATGACCGTCGCAAGAACCCCGACTTCATACAGGGTGCGCCAGCGCGCCATGGCACCGTCCGCAAAGCCATTCCCCATCAGCGTGATGATCTCAGCTGTGATCTGGCAGGCGCGCGCGTGTAGGCGCACGAGGAGGCCACGCAGGACGCGGTTCTTGTGTGATTTGGATTTCCGGAGGCGTGTGGCCGTCTCCTGTCCCAACTCGCGGCAACTCGTCAGCAGCATGCGCAGGAGGCCGAAACCCTCGCCCCAGCGTGCTTCTAATCTTTCCTTGAAGCCGTCGAGTACTTCGCGCTGATAGGCATCCTGTTCCGGCCAGCGGCGCTTCAGCGCTTTCAGGAGCATCTCGGCCGCATCCTTCGACGTATTCTCGATGATCTTTGGCAGACCGTTTACGAATTCGTCCGCCAGTTCGCCGAGCTTCTGAACGTCCTTCACCGAAAACGAGATTGCCAAGTCGCGCGGTGGACTGTCGGACGGCACGCCGTCGTCCCAATTGAACACATCTCCGGCGCCGTTAAGGCAGTGGTCCGCAAGCGCCTCGGCCAAGCCAGGCTGATTATCCAACTGCAACTCGGCGAGTTTTTCCGTGATCAGCTTCCGCAAGAGTAGCCGCGGCACCTCTGCAAACTCGCCCATGAAAGCCTTGTGAATCGTTCCCATGTCGGATGCCAACCTTCGGGATCGCCCCCTCCCTGCCCGCTGTTACAGCCTGATTCCCTCTCTCCGGCAATCTCCTTCTCGGCCGCGAGCTTCTGGACATGCCAGCCGCGTCTTCACCTCTCCCCGGTGGGGAGAGGTCGGATCGAGACGGACGCAGTCCGGGTCGATCCGGGTGAGGGGGAGCCGGTCGAACGACGCGATCGCTTCCACCCACTTCGCCACGCCAGGGGCCAAATGCGATTGCCCCCCGTGGCGGGGAGGGAGAGCGGCGTTCAGGCCGTGCCTCTCACACAAGACGCGGGGAAAGGCCCGGCCTGTCGTCCCGTGCGCGGCGCAGCGCGAAGCGGTGCGCCACCTGCACGGGCCTCGCGGCGTGGTCAACACGGCAGGCCTCAACGACGGGGCGAGCATGACGGCGGAAGGTTCTGACCCCCACCCGCTCGCCGGGCTCGTCGCCCGGCTCACGACCTCCCCCTGAAGGGGGAGGCGCCGGAACCGCCGGCGCGCGCCTTCCTTGGAAAGGGAGGTCGAGAGCGGCGAGCAAGGCGAGCCGGTTTCGGGAGGGGATCAGGAGCGGCTTCAGACGCGTTCCCGCGGTCAGGTGACCGTGACCTCGAGGTCGCCGACGCCGTCGATGTGGCCGTGGAGACGGTCGCCGCGCTTCACCGCGGCGACGCCGGACGGGGTGCCGGTGAAGATGACGTCGCCCGGAACCAAGGTGAACAGGCCCGACAGGTAGCTGATCATTTCGGGCACCTTCCAGATCAACTGGTTGAGGTCGCCGGTCTGCCGCCGCTCGCCGTTGACGTCGAGCCAGATCGCTCCGGAGTCGAGCCGGCCGCTGGCCGATTCCGGGACGAGGGCCCCGCACGGAGCGGACGCCTCGAACGCCTTGGCGACCTCCCAGGGGCGGCCCATTTCCTTGGCCCTGGCCTGAAGGTCGCGCCGCGTCATGTCGAGGCCGACCGCATAGCCGTAGACGCAGGACGCCGCCTCGCCGAGCGGGATATCGTGGCCGCCTTTTCCGAGTGCGACCACCAGCTCGATCTCGTGGTGGACGTCGTTCGAGGCTGGCGGATAGGGGAACTCGCCGGTGAGATTGAGGTTGTCGGGGTTCTTCTGGAAGAAGAAGGGGGGATCCTTGTTCGGGTCGTGACCCATCTCGACCGCGTGGGCGGCGTAGTTCCGCCCGACGCAATAGACCCGGTGCACCGGGAAGATGTCGCCGGAATTGACGATCGGCAGGCTCGGGATCGGCGGCGGGGCGAAGACATAGGTCATGTGGGACGCTTTCGTTCTTGTTTGAGCGGCGATCAGGCCCGGCTTGCCGCGTAGTAGTCGACCCGGCGTTCGAGCCAGGCGAGCCCCTCGGCAAGCAGGAAGGCGAAGGCGAACAGGATGACGAGCGCGGCCCAGAAGTCGTCCATTCAGAAACTGTGACCCGTAGGTCTGGAACAGCGCGCCGAACCCGACAATGGTGACAAGCAGCTGGCCGATGATGACGCCCTTGACGGAGCGGATCACGCCCGAGCCTGACGCCGGCGAGGATCTCCGGCAGCGCCGCCCAGAAATAGATGCGCCGGAAGGCCTGCCAGCGGCTGGCGCCGAAGCTGTCGGCCATCTCGACCAGCGACGGGGCGATGGCGCGCACGCCGGCCCTGGTGTCGAGCACGATGATCCAGATGGCGAAGAGGACGACGGTGAGGATGATGGTCGTCTGGCCGAGGCCGAACAGCACCATGATGACCGGCACCAGCGCGGTGAGCGGCGCCGAGAGGAAGAGGTTGACCCACGGCAGGAAGATGCGATCGGCGATCGCCGACCGCCCCATCAGGATGCCGAGCGGCACGCCGACCGCGATCGACAGGACATTGCCGATGACGAAGGCGTAGGCGGTGACCCACAGGGCCGAGAGGAAGGTCGGCGTCGGGGCGATCTCGACCATGGCGACGAAGACGCTCGACAGCGGCGGCAGCAGGAAGCTGACGCTGAAGCTGGCCGACGATCTCCCACAGCGCCGCCCAGACGAGGAGCGAGGCGAGCATCGGAACGCGATATCCGAGGATGATCATCGCCGCGCCTCAGTCCAGATAACGCTTGAGGCCGCGCCAGATGGTGTCGACGGTGTCGAGATAGACGGGATGGCGGCGGATGGCGTCGACGTCGCCGCCGCGCGGAATGTCCGGCACGATCACCTGCGAGACGCGGCCGGGGCCGGTCGACAGGAGCACGATGCGGTCGGAGACGTAGACCGCCTCCTCGATCGAATGGGTGACGAAGATGAAGGTCTTGTTCTCGACTCTCGCGCAGCTTGAGCAGATCCTCCTGGAATTTCCGCCGGGTCTGCTCGTCGACGGCGCTGAACGGCTCGTCCATCAGCAGCACATCGGCCTTGACCGCCAGCGCCCGGGCGAGGCCGACCCGCTGGCGCATGCCGCCGGAAAGCTCGTGCGGATACTTGTCTCTCGAAGCCGGACAGGCCGACCTCGGCGATGTAGTGCCGCGCGGTGTCCTCGCGCTCGGCCTTGCCGATGCCGCGCAGTTCCAGTCCGAAGGCGACGTTGCCGAGCACGGTCGCCCAGGGCATCAGCGCGAAATCCTGGAACACGAAGGCCCGCTCCGGACCCGGGCCGCTGCACCGGCGTGCCGTTCGACCAGCACCTCGCCCGACGTCGCCGGAAGCAGGCCGGCGATGATCTTGAGCAGGGTGGTCTTGCCGCAGCCCGAAGGGCCGAGCAGCGAGGTGAGCTGGCCGCGCGGAAAATCGATGCTGATCGGTATCGAGCGCCTGAACGCCGCCGGCATAGAGCTTGGAGACGATCGCGCACCTCCACGACGGCGTCGGTGGCGGTCGCGGGCGCGGCCGGCGGGTTGGCGTGGATCGTCATGCGCGCGCTCGCTTCTCGGGCCGGAACACCGCCACCTCGATCAGTTCCAGCAACTTCGATGAAGAGCACCGAGACGACGATGATCGAAAGGATCGCCGCATACATGCTGGGATAGTCCGCGACCGACCGGTTGTAGGTGATCAGGTCGCCGATCCCGACCGGCGTGATGAGGAGTTCGGCGAGGATCGCGCCGACGAAGGCCGCCGCGCAGCCAAGCCTCAATCCGGCGAAGATGATCGGACTTGCCGCGGGCAGGATGATGCGGGTGATCACCTGACGCCGGCTGCCGAGGAACGAGCGCCCCATCTCGAGCAGCGAGACCGGCGCGTGGCCGAACCGCGACGTAGGAATTGAGCACGATGACCGGCATCGCCATGATGCAGACGACCAGCGTCTTGGCGGTGAGGCCGATGCCGTAGGCGAAGATGATCAGCGGGATCAGTGCCGCCAGCGGCGCGGCCTGCGCCACGATGAACACCGGCGAGGCGAGCCATTGGACCCAGCCGTTGAGCCCCATGGCGACACCGATGCGCGACGCCGACGCACCGCCGAGATCAAAAGGCCGAGGACAAGCGGCTGCAAGGTGATGCGCGAAGGCATGGAACGAGCGAGAAGTCGGCGATCATCGACCACAGCGCCACCATGGTCTCGCTGAAGGTCGGGAAGGCGAAGCTGATCGGGATGCGCGCCGCCGCCTCCCAGAGCAAGGCAGAACGCCAGCGCCGAGAGAACCCTGAGCGTCAGCGGGTGCGAGAGGAAGGCCGCGAGCGCGCTCGGCTGCTTGTCGAGCAGCGCCGTCCGGGGCGCGAGGCGCCCCGAACGGAACGAAGCGCGAGAGACCGAGCCCGGCGGCGCCGGACCCTGCTTCGGTTTCGCGTCGCAGGCTAGCCACCGAGCTTCTTCTTGGCGGCTTCGAGCGGCGCCGAGATCCCAGAAATCCTGCCACTTGAGCTGGTCGGCCGGACCCGTCAACGCGCCGGCGAT
Organism: uncultured Alphaproteobacteria bacterium; assembly: GCA_963710805.1. Taxonomy (GTDB): domain Bacteria; phylum Pseudomonadota; class Alphaproteobacteria; order Rhizobiales; family Kaistiaceae; genus Bauldia. Next base: position 153,310 of record CAVQBS010000040.1, read on the forward strand.
CGCGTAGAAGTCGACATCGGCCTGGGCGAGCGTTTCGCTGCCGCCTTCGGGATTCCACAGCCCGGAGTCCATGCCCTGCTTGACGAAGGCGGTGATCGTCTGCCGCCGTCACCTTCGGCTGGTCGGCGAGCAGGCCGCGCTTCTGGCGCTCCTCGGCGATGATCCCCGGATTGTCCTTCATCTCGCGATAGAGTTTCAGGAACTCCTCGGTGATGGCGGCTGACGGCTTCCGGATTGTTCTTCATCCAGTCCTGATGGGCGAAGATGACCCTCGTTGGTGACCGCCTGCTTGGGGCCGGGAAGGAGATGGAACTTGTCCGGCGCCTTTTCCAGCACGAGGTTGGTGTTGGCCAGGTCGAGAATGGTGGCCTTGATCTGGCCGCCGAGCATGCGCCACCGCCCGATTGTCGGATCCGGACAGATAACTGATCTGCCCGAAGTTGATGCCGTTCTGCTTGGCCATGAAATTGCCGTAGGCCTCGGTGCCCGAGCCACGCGCATGGAAAACGAAGGGCTGGCCGTCCAGATCCTTCCAGGTCTTGTACTCGTTGGACACGACCGCATAGAAAATCAGCGCCTCGTCCTGGAAGAAGATCCGGAGGTCCTTCACCTTCTGCATGACGGCGAAAGGCGTTGCGATGCCGATGTCGGCCTGGCCGCCGACGGTCGCCTGAATGGCCAGATCCTCCTGGGCAAAGGAGGTGATCTCGTTGTCGATGCCGCGGTCCTTGGCGCGGGCCAGCGCGACGGCCATGGGAAGCGACTCGACGTCGATGACGTCCCCCCATGCGACGCGCACCTTGCCCTCGGCGGCCTGCACACCGGGTATCCGTGCCCCCAGCATCAATCCGGCCGCGCCAACGCCGCCCGCGAGAACGGACCTTCTCGACAGTTGTCTGCATGGTCTTCCTCCCTAGAATTTGTTTGACCAATTGCTTGATTGGTTAGACGCAACGGCCGCTATGGTCAAGCACAACACTTCTCTCCTGCATTGACCAATTCGCCGGCACGTTCTATGAGCGGCCGGATTCCGGGATTTGGTCAGATCAATGGACATCGAAGGAAACGGGGGCCACGCCGCCCTGGTCCAGCTTCAGGCCTACCTCGCCCAGCACGACCTGCCGGCGGACAGCCGCCTGCCGGCCGAGCGCGAGCTCTGCGAGGCGCTGGGGGTGTCGCGCGGCGACCTGCGGAAGGCGCTGGCCGTGCTTGAGAAGCAGGGTCAGATCTGGCGGCGGGTGGGCAAGGGGACGTTCGTCGGCAGCGGCCCTATCGAGGAGACCGTGGCGATCAGCGAGATTGCCGGGCGCGCCAATCCGTCCGACCTGATGCGGGCCCGCCTGATCCTCGAGCCGGAGCTTGCCCGCGAGGCGGCGCTCAATGCGACCTTCGCCGACATCGCCGCCATGCGGCAGTCGATCGCCCGCACCCGGGCGGCGGAGACCTGGCGACAGTACGAGAACTTCGACAACCTGCTCCACCGCCAGGTGGCGGCGGCAACGCGCAACCCGGTGCTGCTCGGCCTGTTCGACTCGCTGAACGCAATCCGCCGCGCGGTGGTGTGGGGCCGGCTGAGGCCCGGTCCGGCGCGGCCGCCGTCCGACCACCACAGCTTCGCCGAGCATGAGAGGATCGTCGACGCGATCGCCGAGCGTGATCTTGCCGCTGCCGAGAGCGCCATGCGCACCCACCTCAAGTCGGTCGAGCGGCGGCTGATCCCGATGCGGGAAGCGGCTGAATAGAGTCAGCCGTTCGTTGGCGACTGGTACCAGTCCGGTTGCGGATCGCGGTGGACGATGCGGAGCGTCGCGTTCGGCGCCTGTCGCGCAGACGTCCCAGTTTGAGAAAATGCGCGAAGCGAGTTGATTGCCCTATTCTTGGCTAGGAGTTGCCGCATTCGTCGGTCAAGTTTTTTGGAATGGGACGTGGAGGCCGGGGGGCTATGGCTAAGTCTGGAGTTTGGCCATGGCTCGTGGCGACGAACCGCCCGCCTCTGCTCCTCGATTCCATCTGTCGCCTGGCGATGCCGCCTTCCTGCGACTACAGGAACGAGAGGCTTCGAGGGTGACACGCAGAGACGGCAAACACCCCACCAAAAAGGTCGTCAACGAGGAGCCGCGACGACCGAAACGCGGCGACGCGATCCCTGACGGGGCCGATCTCGAGGCCAAGATCAAGGGACAGCTGCAATCGATCGCAGCGGCGCTGGCCGGTCTGTCCGAGCGTCCCGCGAGTGTGGCGCCGCCGCCCGCGGTTGCGCCTCCGGCCGAGACGGCGGACTTGCCGTTCGCCCCGCCAATCACCAGACCGCCGCAGCCCTTGACGCCAAAGCGTCCACGCCGATCGGAATTCGCCCCCGATCCGGTGCGCCAGCGGACCTATATCGACCTGCGCTCGCCGCCGGAGCAGCGGCCGGAAGGTGACGCTCCCGCGCGCCGGGCATCGAGCGCCAACCTGCCGGCAGCGGCAAGGACTGGTTCCGGCGAGCGATGGCCGCCCTCGAGCCGTGCGGCGTGGGACGACGAGCCGGTCGCCCTGGCGCCGGTGCCGGTGCGACGCGTTCCGGAGGATCAGGCGCGCAGTCGCGGCCTCGACGCCCGCACGCTGTCGATCGCCTCGCTGATCGGCATCGGCATCGGTCTTGCCGGACTGGCCGTCGTGAACCAGTTCGGATCGCCGACAGTGCCCGCGATTGTTGCCACATCGTCGATTGAGGTCAAACAGCCGGCGGAGGGCACGCTCAGCCGGAACCGCATCGTCACGGCGGCGCAACGGCAGCCCGCCGGAGCGGCCGTGATTGCCGACGAGCCGATCAAGGAGCAGGCGCGGCTCGCGACCGACGTTGCTCCGGTCCTCAGGGACGGCCTGCAGCCGGAAGGCCAGACGGAGGCCATGGTCGCGGAAAGCGATCCGGTCGTCGAACCGCCCGGCACAGCACCAGCCGGACCGGCGCCGGAGAGCCCGGCTGCCGGAGCCGGTCAGCCGGCCGTTGCCAAGAGCGTCGGTGGCGCGACGTCCGACCGGGCAGTGATGGCCGAGGCACCAGCCCACGCGGGGCCATTGGCACCGCAGCTGAGGGAAGACGCTGCGGTGGCGGAGAGCGATCCGCGCGTCCTTGCCTATGCTCCGGTTCCCCCATCCAAGGATCCTACCGCTCACTCCTTCCGAAAGAACACGGCGTCGGATTCCGGGCCCGCCCAGAACAAGGGTGCCGGCACCGGACGCGTCAATGTCGCCGTCAACATGCGCTCGGCGCCGGACAACGGGGCCTCGGTGGTCGCCGTCGTCCCCTCCGGGACGCTGGTGAGGATCGCGCGGTGCGATTTCTGGTGCGAGGTGACGGTCGACGGAAAACGTGGTTTCATCTATCGCAAATTCGTCGGAAGATAGCGCCGGGGCGCCGGCACAGGCGCCTTCGGCCGGCACCGTCTGCCGAGTTCCCTTCATGATCGGGCGAGAAGCCGGTTGATGTCTTCGCTTCCCGAACGCGGCCGGGCGGCCGTCGCCGATTTCGACACGGTTTTCGCCGCCATGCCGGATGATGCGGCCGATCCGCTGATCGAGGCGATCCTCTCGGCGCGATGCGTCGCCATCCACGGCCTCGGGCGGGAGGGACTGGCGATGAAGGGCTTCGCCATGCGCCTCTTCCACATGGGGCTCGACGCGCATGTGGTCGGCGACATGACGACGCCGCCGCTCGGGGAGGGCGACCTTCTGATCGTCAGCGCCGGGCCGGGCGACTTCCGTACGATCGACGCGCTGCTCGACATCGCCGCAGCCGCCGGGGCGAGGACGGCGGTGGTAACCGCCCAGCCGGAAGGGCCGACCTCGAGGAAGGCGGACGTGCTCACGGTCATTCCCGCCCAGACCATGGCGAACGACCGGGGCGGTGGCGTCTCGGTGCTTCCCATGGGTTCGCTGTTCGAGATCGCCGAGGCGATCTTCTTCGAGCTCGTGATCCTCAGCCTCCGCGAGCGCACCGGCGAGACGGCGGAGACGATGCGGGCCCGGCACACGAATTTGGAGTGATGACCGACGGTTTTGCATCCCGCCGCGCGTGGGCAGCGGCGAATCCGGATGATATCGTCGCGCTTTGGTGTTCAAAGGGTGGGCCGGGTCGGCAATGACGGCAAAGTTCAAAAGTGTTTTCGGCGAGACCAAGCCGGTCATCGCCATGGTGCATTTCGGCGCGCTGCCGGGCTCGCCGCTGCATGACGCGGAGAAGGGGCTGGAGGGGCTGGTCGACGGCGCCGCCAAGGACCTCGCCGCGCTGCAGCAGGCCGGCTTCGACGCGGTCATGTTCGGCAACGAGAACGACCGGCCCTACGAGTTCGCAGGTCGATGCCGCCTCGACCGCGACGATGGCCTATGTCATCGGGCGGCTCCGGCCGGAGATCACCGTGCCGTTCGGCGTCAACGTGCTGTGGGATCCGATGAGCTGCATGGCGCTCGCCGCAGCGACCGGCGCCGCCTTCGTCCGCGAGATCCTCACCGGCACCTATGCTTCCGACATGGGGCTATGGACGCCGGATGCCGGCAAGGCGCTCCGCTATCGCGACCGGCTCGGCCGGCGCGATCTGGCTGTGCTCTACAACGTGTCGGCGGAGTTCGCCTGGTCGCTCGACCGGCGCAGCCTCGCCGACCGGGCGCGGAGCGCGGTGTTCTCCTCGATCCCCGATGCGATTCTCGTCTCCGGCACGATCACCGGCGAGGCGGCGGCGATGTCCGACCTCGAAGCGGTGAAGGAGGTGCTGCCGGACACGCCGGTGCTCGCCAACACCGGGGTCAAGCACGAGACGGTGGCGGACGTGCTCAGGGTCGCCGACGGCTGCATCGTCGGCTCGTCGCTGAAGGTCGACGGCAACACGTGGAACCCGGTCGATCCGGAGCGGGCGGCCGAGTTCATGCGCCTCGCCCGCGCCGCGCGGGGCGGGTGACGATGGCTGTGAGGGAGCGACTGCATGCGCTGACCCGCGAGCTGATGCTGATCCCGGGGCTCAGTGGTTACGAAGGCCGGGTGCGGCGTTTCCTGGCGAAGCAGCTTGCCGACCTCGGTCTGGAGTTCCGCTCCGACCGGCTCGGCAACCTGATCGCGACGATCGCGGGCGACAGCGACGCGCCGAGCGTGATGCTCTTCGCCCACATGGACCAGCTCGGCCTGATCGTCCGCAAGATCGAGGCGAACGGGCTGGTGCGGGTCGAGCGGCTCGGCGGCGTGCCGGAGAAGGCGCTGCCGGCACAGCCGGTGCTGTTCTCGCTCGGCGAAGGTCGCGACATACCGGGCGTGCTCGCCAACAAGAGCCACCATGCCACGGCGCCGGACGAGAAGTACCGGGTGCTGCCCTATCCGCAGCTTTATATCGACGCGCGGCTTCGACAGCGCGGCGGCGGTGCTTGCCGCAGGCATCGATATCGGCACGCCGGTGGTCTATCAGCCGAAGGCGATCGATCTCGCCGGCGGCCGGATCGCCGGCACGTCGGTCGACGACCGGGCCGGCTGCGCGGTGGTGGTCGAGGTAGCGCGGGCGCTCCTGGAAGCGCCGCGCAAGCCGACCGTCCATCTCGTCTTCTCGGTGCAGGAGGAGTTCAACTTGCGCGGCGCGTTGCCGGCGGCGCAGGCGCTGGCGCCGGACATCGCCATCCAGCTCGACCTGACGCTTGCCACCGACACGCCGGACATGACCGCCCGCGGCGACGTGCGGCTCGGCGGCGGGCCGGGCATGGGCATGTACTCCTTCCACGGCCGCGGCACGCTGAACGGCACGCTGCCGCATCCCGCGCTGGTCGAGCTGTTCGACACGACGGCGGCAGACGAAGGCCTTACGCTGCAGCGGAGCGCCCAGATCGGCGTCCTCACCGATTCCTCCTATGTGCAGCTGGTCAACGCCGGCGTCGCCGCGATCGATCTCGGCTTCCCCATGCGCTACAGCCATTCGGCGCTGGAGGTCTGCGATCTCGCCGACCTCGAGGGGCTGGGGCGGCTCCTGATCGCCGGTCTGCAGCGGATCGATGCGGGCTTCCGCCTCGACCGCGACGCTTTCGAGCAATGAGCGCCTATCTCGGCATCGACATCGGCACCTACGCGTCGAAAGGTGTGCTGGTCGATGGCAGCGGGCGGATTCTGGCGAGCGCCGACAAGCCGCACAAGATGATCGTGCCGCAGCCGGGGTGGGCGGAGCACCGGCCGCGCGAGGACTGGTGGGACGACTTCACCTATCTCAGCCGTAAGCTCCTGGCCGACAGCGACGTGGCGCCAGACTCGATCCGCGCGGTCGCCTGCAGCGCGATCGGCCCGTGCATGCTGCCGGTCGATGCGGACGGCGAGCCGCTGATGAACGCCGTGCTCTACGGGGTGGATGCGCGGGCTGCGGCGGAGATCGACGAACTGACCGAGGCGATCGGCGTCGACGTGCTCCTTGACCGTTGCGGCAATGCGCTGACGACGCAATCGGTCGGGCCGAAGATCCTGTGGCTGAAGCGGTACCGGCCGGAGATCTTCGCCCAGGCCGACCGGATCCTGACCTCCACCTCGTTCCTCGTCCATCGGCTGACCGGCCGTACCGTCATCGATCACTATACGGCGGCCAATTTCAGCCCGCTCTATGTCGTCGACGAGCTTGACTGGAGCATGGCGTTCGCCGACGGCATCATCGGCATCGACAGGCTCCCGGACCTCCTGTGGTCGACCGACATCGCGGGCACGGTGACGCGACGGGCGGCGGAAGAGACCGGCCTTGCCGAAGGTACGCCGGTGACCGCCGGCACCGTCGACGCGGCGGCCGAGGCGCTCAGCGTCGGCGTGCTCGAAACCGGCGACATGATGATGATGTATGGGTCGACCATCTTCATCATCATGCTCACCAAGACGCGGGTGCGCGACGCGCGCCTGTGGTACGCGCCGTGGCTGTTTGCGGGCGAGCACGCCTCGATGTCGGGGCTGGCGACGAGCGGCACCCTGACCCACTGGTTCCGCGACCAGTTCGCCCGCGAGCTCGATGCCGAGACGGCGCTGATTGCGCTTGCCGCGGAGGCGGAAGCGTCGCCGCGCGGGGCGAACGGCCTCGTCTTCCTGCCCTATTTCTCCGGCGAGCGCACGCCGATCCACGACCCGTTCGCCAAGGGCGTTCTGTTCGGGCTGAACCTCACCCACAACCGCGGCGACATCTACCGCGCGGTTCTCGAAGGGATCGGCTACGGCACCAACCACGTCATCGAAACCTATGTCGATGCCGGCCAGCCGCCGCGGCGAATCCTGGCGGTGGGCGGCGGCACCAGGAACCGCGTGTGGAGCCAGGCGACCTCCGACATCTCCGGCCGCGACCAGCTTCTCTGCGGGGAGACCATCGGCGCCTCCTACGGCGACGCGTTTCTGGCGGCGCTTGCCGTCGGCGATGTGAAAAAGACCGACATCGGGAGGTGGAATCCGGTCGTCTCGACGATCATGGCGGAGCCGGCGGAGGTCTATCGACGGCAGTACGCGGTTTTCCGGGCGATCTACGAGCGGACCGCCGACCTCATGCGCCGCCTGGACGGGTAAGCCCGCTCAGCGGCGGGGATCCCGCTTGAGGGCAAGCTTGAGGAAGAACATCGGGCTCAGCATCACCGTCCTCGGGATTTCTTCGGCGATGATCGCCGCGAGCGTATCGGCCACGTCCTGATGATAGGCGGCCTTGCGGATCAGGAAGTCGAACAGCGGCCGGTTCTTCAGGATCTTCTGCAGTCTGGTGCTGAAGGCGAGGTCGGGGCCGATGACGTCCCACAGCGCCTTGTCGTAGCGGGCGAGGCTCCTCTCGCTGACGTCGTTCTCCCGGAGCGCCGTAGCCACGGTCTCAGCGGCGACCCGCGCCGAATACATGGCGTTGGCGATGCCTTCACCGATCGAGGGGTCGATGAGGCCTGCCGCGTCGCCGATCAGCAGGAACCCGGCACCATGGCACTTGCGGTGCTGGCTGCCGACCGGCAGGTGCCAGCCGACCGGCTTCTCCAGCGGCTCGGCATCAGCGAAGCGATCTGCGTAGGCGGGGTCCGCCGTGAGCGACGCAAGCGCAGCCGGCAGCTTGACGTGCTTGCGGCGCATGGCCGAGTCGACCATGCCCAGCCCGACATTGGCGACGCCGTTGTCGAGCGGGAAGATCCACAAATAGCCCGGCGACAGCATCGACTCGAAGTGCAGCTCAAGCCGGTCACTCATGTCGGTGACGTTACGGAAATACTGGCGGATGGCGACGATCCAGTGGTCGGGATCGATGTGGTAGAGGCCGAGCTTGCGGGCGACGATCGACTTGTAGCCGTCGGCGCCGATGACGGCGCGGCCGTGATAGGTCCGCTGCTCGCCGGTCCCGGTGTCGGTGCCGGTCACGCCGGCGACACGGCCGTCGTCGAAGACAAGGTCGTCGACGCGGAAGCCTTCGATGCATTCGGCGCCGGCGGCGCGCGCCTTGGCGAACAGGAAATCGTCGAAGACCGTGCGGCGGACGACGAAGCCGAGCGCCATATGGGCGCGGGTCGAATGCTCGAGATCGATGACCGCCCGCGTGCGCTTCGAGCTGCCGAGCACCACCTTGCGAAAGCGGACGCCGGGGAGCTTGGGCATCTCGTCCTCGAGGCCGAGATCGCGGAGGACGGCAATCGCCTTGCCACCCACCGCGTCGCCGCAGATCTTGTCGCGGGGAAAGTGCGCCTGGTCGAGGAGAAGGGCGTCGAGGCCGAGGCGACGCGCATAGAGCGCGGCAGTGGCGCCACCCGGGCCGCCGCCGACGATGATGAGGTCATAGGGGACCCGATGCGCCATGCATTCCTCCCCCGGGCCGACACCCTCGCGCCGGTTCGGCCCTTCCTATTTTACCGCGCCGGTCGCCAGCCCCTTGACGATGTAGCGCTCGAGAACGATGCCGACGACGATCAGCGGCAGGATCGCCGCTGCCGAGAGCGCCGCCATCGACCACCAGCTGATGCCCTGCGAGCCGGTCTGGCTCGCCACCATTACCGGCAGGGTCTGGGCGCTCGCCCCGGTGAGCAGCGCGGCAAAGAAGTACTCGTTCCAGGAAAGGACCAGGGCGAGGATCAACGCAGCGACCATGCCGGGAAGCGCCAGCGGCAGAACGATGCGGACGAAGGCGCCCCAGATCGACAGCCCGTCGACCAGCGCCGCCTCCTCGAGCTCGATCGGGATGTTCGAGAACTGGTCACGCATGATCCAGATGACGATCGGCAGCACCATCAGCGTGTAGACAAGGATGAGGCCGGGAAGGGTGTCGAGCATCGCCAGTTCCTTGTAGAGAACGAGGAACGGCATCGCGAGGACGACCGGCGGCAGGATCAGCTGCGAGATGAAGAAGAACGAAATGTCGTCGTTCTTGAGCGGCCCGAAGCGATAGGGAAACCGGGCGAGGCCGTAACCGGCGAGCGCGCCCAGCGCTACCGCCAGGACTGAGCCGCCGATCGACGCGATCAGACTGTTGGTGAAGCGCTTGAGGAACTCATCGCGCACCGTCGAGGTCTCGAAGATCGTGTCGGGCGACAAACCCAGCGAGCGCCAGCCCTTCCAGTCGGGCTTGAAGTCGAGGAACGGGATGAGGTGACCCTGCATCACGTCCGGCGCCGCCTTGAACGACGTGGTGAAGGTCCAGAAGATCGGGAACAGGCAGATGAACGCCCAGAAGATCAAAATGCCGTAGATCAGAATCCGAGTTGCGACGAAGCTCGTGCTCCACGATGGCTGATAGACGCGCTCACGTTCGACGGCAGGTGCATAGGTCGCCACGGCCGCCTCCTAGGTCCGCGCGGCCGCCAGCGGGGCGGCGTAGCGTCTGGTAATGCGCCTCGCGAAAAACAGCAGCAGCGAGATGAAGATGATGATGGCGATCAGGTACATCTCGGCGAGCGCCGTCCCGTATCCGACGTTCGATCGGTCCCGGTACTCGCGATAGATGAAGCTCGACACCGTGTCGGTCGCGCCGCCCGGGCCGCCGGCCGTGACGTTGATGACGATGTCGGCCAGCTTCAGCTTGAAGATGATCCGGATGATGATGGCGGTGATCGAGACCGGCAGCATCAGCGGAAAGACGATCCGCCAGAACGTCTGCCAAGGGCTGGCGCCGTCGACCTTCGCCGCCTCGAGGATCTCCTTTGGCAGCGCCTGGAGGCCGGCCAGCAGCAGGATGATCATCAGCGGGATGAATACCCAGGCGTCCATGACCTCGATCGACAGGCGGGCGATCCACGGGTCGCTGAAGAACGCGGGCCGGTCCCAGCCAAGGAAGCGCGCCAATCGCGCCATCGGCCCGAAGCGGTTCTCCATGATCGATTTGCCGACCATCCAGCTCACCGCCACCGGCGACAGCATGAAAGGGAGGAGGAAGACAATCCGGAAGAACCGGCGCGCCCTGATCTCGGAATTGAGGACCAGCGCGAGGCCGAAGGCGATGGCGTATTCCACCAGCACCATCAGCACGTAGTAGACCATGTTGCCGAGGGCGTTCCAGTAGAACGGGTCGTTCCACATGTGCCGGATGTTATCCAGGCCGTTGAAGACGCGGCCGGCATCCGAGCTCAGGTTCCAGCTCGTGAAGGCGATGTAGAGGCCGAAGAGCGTCGGGAAGATCACCATCGCCACGGTGAAGAACACGGCCGGTAGCACGAAGGCGGCGCGCGAGCCGCGCTCGCCGCGGATGAGGATCTGGCCGAAGACGACGGCCAACGCCCATAGCACATAGGCGTAGAGCACCGGCAGCCACGAACTCGAAGCCGGTGGCCGTGACGCCGCTGATATAGAGCATCTGGAAAGCCAGAGCGGCGGCGAACAGGAGCGATCCGCCGGCAATCATCAGCTTGCCGGTCGCCCTCTGGCTGGCCGAGATGCCGGCCACGGCCGTTCCAAATGAGGGCCCGACATCTGCCGGTGTCGAATTCGTCATGGCAGCCGTGGTGTGGAAGCGTCGCTCTCAAAACATAGACTGGTGGCGCAGTCAGCGCCACCAGTCCGATCCCGGTGGTGGCCGGCGAGCCGGCCAGTGGGGCTACATGCCGAGCGAAGCCTTGTAGAGCTTGATCTGGCTGTCGCGGCCGATCTGGTCGGTGATCTTCTCCCAGGCGGCGGCGATAGCGTCGGCCGTCTCCTGTGCCGAGCCGTACTGGCCGTTGATGCCCTTCACCAGTTCGTCCTCGGCGATGGAGTAGTATTGGAAGATGCCGGGAATGCGCGGCTCGATCGCGCCGTTCGGGTGGTTGTAGCTGTCGCGGTTCGAGTTCAGGTAGTTCTCGATAAAGGCCCGATCGTAGCCGGCCGCCTCCCACTCGTCATAGTTGAAGTGCGAGTTCCGGTAGGGCTGGAACCCGGACGGGTAGGCCACTGTCCACAGCGACAGGTCCTTGCCGCCGAGATGGGCCGCCGCGCTCCACGCTGCCTTCCGCTTCTTCTCGTCGTCGGAGACGCGCTTGGTCACGTACACGCCCCAGCCGAGGTAGGCGAGGTTGGGCGCGAAATTGACGCCGCCCTCGGGAGTCTCCCATGCGCCAGCCTCGCGGTTATACAGCTTTTCGGCGCCCGGGTTGATCGAGAAGCCGACCACGTCGCCGATCACCGAGCTGTCGGAAGTGCGCGCATTCGAGCCCACGTCGCCCCACCAGCAGAGCATCGAGCCGGTGCCGGCAAGGAACTGCTGGAACGCGGTGGTGTTGGGGTCGGCGTTGATCTGGTCGGGCGGATAGGCGCCTGCCGCGACGAAATCCATCACGTCCTGGATCGCCTGCACCCAGCCCGGGTTGTTGACAAGCGGCTTCATGGTGCCCGGGTCGAACAGCCACACCGGATCGCCCTGGCGCTTGACGTAGGCGGTCGCGCGGTCGCCCAGGAAATAGAACCCGAAGCCGCCCCATTGGTACTTCAGCGGATCGAGGAAGCCATAGGCGTCGAGCCCGGTGAGCGGATCCTTCTGACCCTTCACCTTCTTGGTAATCTCGTCGACCTGGGTCCACGTCGTCGGCGGTTCGGTCATTCCGCTGATCGACCCGTCGCCGAAGTAGTCCGTGCGATAGCAGAACGTGTGGGTGTCGCCGTCGATGTTGACACGGTAGGTCTTGCCGTTCCAGGTGCCGACCGGGGGCTTGAGGTAGTTCACGTAGTCGTCGACGTCGATCTGCTTGGCGACCCAGTCGGGCATCTCGTCGAGCAGGCCCTTGCCGGCGGTGTCGCCCTCGAACGGCGCGCCCATCTCGATGATGTCGAAGTCGACGGTGCCGGTGGCGATCGACTGCTGGAGGCGCGGATTGTAGTCGGCCTGGGCGAGGTCGATCCAGTTGATCTTGGCGCCGGTATAGGCCTCCCACGGCTTCAGGAAGCCACGGAACAGGAAGTCGTGGAGGTTCTGGTTGTTGAGCCCCATGAAGGTCAGCTCAACGTCCTTGAACTCGCCCTCCGCAACGTTCTGCTTGGTCGGGCCGAGGCACAATTCGCCGACCTTCTGCCAGTCGGCGTCGGTCGGAGAGCCCTTGCCGACGCCGGGGATCTGCAGGATCTGCTTGCGCAGATCCAACTCCTCCTGCGACATCTGCTGGGCGAACGCACGAGGCGCGCTGCCAAGCACACCAGTGGCGCCGAGCGCGGCCACCGAGGCGGCTCCCGCGGCGCCCTTGAGAACGTTGCGCCGGCTCGCCTGCATCGCAAGCAGGCGGTGATAGATTTCGAGTTTCACGTTAGATCCTCCCGCTACTGATTTCTTTCGAGCCCGGCCCTGCACATTCGAGGTCGTTGCCGTGGGCCGGGTTCATGGGTATCGAAGGCAACGAGCGAGTATGCCCTTGGCCGGCAAGGTGTCAACAAATCGCTGGATTTGGGGCCGGAGCGACGCGGAGGGGATTGTGCCGAAGGATCATCAATTCGCGACGCGGCTGAACTCCTTCCGCGTGCACGGGGGCAAGCGGATTACCGTCGATGCCGCAATCGCGGCGGTCGCCGGGGTTCCCGGAATCTCGGCGCTCGAGCTGAATTTCCCCCAGCACTTCGGCGACGACCCGGACCGCGTGCTCGCCATGGCAGCGGAGGCGGGCCTGCCGATCACGGCGTTGAATCTCAGATGGGACGGACCGGATTTCGTAGCCGGTGCCTTCACCCATCCCGATCCAGAGAACCGGGCGCGGGCGATCCGTACGGCCATCGAAGCCGTCGAGTTCGCCGCGACCAACGGTGTGGGGCATGTCATCCTGTGGATGGGGCCGGACGGGTTCGACTACCCGTTTCAGGTCGATTACGTGGCGCTGTGGGACACGGAGGTCGCCGGCTTCCGAAGCGTCGCCGAGCACGACGACGCGGTGCGCGTCAGCGTCGAATACAAGCCGAGCGATCCCCGGCGCGTCTCGCTGGTCCGCTGCATGTCTGACTCCCTGCTCGCTGTCAGCGACGTGGGGCTCGGCAATTTCGGCGTGACGCTCGACCTTTGCCATGCGCTGATGGCCGGCGAGCAGCCGGCGGCGGCTGCGGCGATGGCGCTGCGCGCCGGGCGCCTGTTCGGCGTCCACATCAACGACGGCTACGGGGCCGCCGACGACGGGATGATGGCGGCGTCGGTGCGTCCGTGGCATCTCCTGGAGCTGCTGGCGGAACTGCGGAAGGGCAGTTTCGCCGGAACCATCTATTTCGACACCTTCCCGGAGCGGGTCGATCCAACCCGCGAGTGCGCCGCCAACATCCGCATGGTGACGCGCATGGAGCGTCTGCTCGACCGTGTGCCGCTCGCCGAGCTCAGGCGGATCCAGACCGAGCAGGACGCCATGGCGGCGACGACGCTCTTCCACGATCTCGTTTTCGGCGCCTTCGATGGGTGAGCGCCAGGCGCCGACCGTCGTCGTTCTCGGCAGCGTCCACATGGACCTCATTGCCACCGCCGACCGCCTGCCGGGACGGGGGGAATCGGTCGGCGGCGGCGTCTTCACGATGGCTCCCGGCGGCAAGGGCGGCAATCAGGCCTGCCAGTTCGTGCTCGCTGGTGCGCGTGCCCACATGGTGACCCGGCTCGGCGCCGACGCGTTCGGCCGCGAACTGCTTGGCGGGCTGCAGGCGAAAGGCGTCGACACGGCGCTGGTGGCGCTCGATCCGGATCATCCGACCGGCGCCAGCACGGTGCTGGCGGCAGAAGGCGACTATTCTTCGATCATCGCGCCGGGCGCTGCGGCGCTCCTGTCGGCCGAGGACGTCGAAAGGGCCCGGCCGATCATGGAGCGCGCAGACGCACTCATCTTGCAGCTCGAGCTGCCGGTTGCGGTGTCGGCCATGGCGGCCGAGATCGCCGCTGCGGGCGGCAAGCGGGTGATCCTTAACGCGTCGCCGGCGCCGGATTCGGCAGAAGCGATTCCGGAGGCGCTGTGGCGGGCGACGTCGGTCCTTGCGGTCAATCGCGTCGAGGCCGGACGGCTGCTGGGACGGCCGGTGGACGGCGGGCCGGCCGAGGTCGACGTCGTGGATCTGGCACAAAGGCTCGGCATCGAGACGGTGGTGATGACGCTCGGAACCGACGGCGTTGTCGCGGTGCAGGGAAGCGCAGCGGTCCACCAGCCGGCGTTCCCGGCCGAGGTCGTCGACGCGGTCGGCGCCGGGGACGCCTTCCTCGGCGTCTTCGTCACCGCGCTGCTCAAGGGCCTGTCGCTGGCTGAAGCACTCCGGCGCGGTGCGGCGGCGGGAGCGCTGGCGGTGTCGCGGCGCGGTGTTTACGCCGCGCTGCCGACGCGCGCCGAGGTGGACCGCCTGCTTGCAAGCCTCGGCGTCTGATCAGCCGGGCGTGGCGAGAAGCTTCTCGACCTCCGTCAGCGTCGGCATCGACGGCGCTGTGCCAGCGCGGGTCACCGAGATGCCGGCGACCGCGCAGCCGAAGCGGGCGGCTTCGGCCGCGTGGGCGCCGCGCGCCAGGGCGGCGGCGAAGCTGCCGTTGAAGGCATCGCCGGCCCCGGTCGTCTCGAGCACCGGCTCGACGGCGAAGGCCGGTATCAGGGTCGATTCGGTCGACGTGTGGAGGAGGGCGCCCGCCTCGCCGAGGGTGATCAGCGCGGCACCGACGCCCTTGTCGAGAAAGACGTCGCCGGCCTTGCGCGCTTCCTCGACAGTGCCGACCGGCAGGCCGGTGAGGAAGGCAGCCTCGGTCTCGTTCGGGGTGACGAAATCGCAGAGCCCATAGAGCGCATCGTCGAATGGCTCGGCCGGGGCCGGGTTGAACACCGTGACAACGCCCGCCTCGCGGGCAATCTCCAGGCCGCGCAGCGCAGCGTCGACCGGCTGCTCGAGCTGGGTGACGAAGACCGCGGCGCCACGGATCGCATCGGCGGCCGCGTCGACGTCGGCGGGGCTGATGCTCGCCGCAGCGCCGGGCACCACGATGATCGCGTTGTCGCCGGTCTCGTCGTTGACGTAGATGAAGGCCGCGCCGGTCGGCTCGTCGGCGCTTGCGACGACGCGGGCGGTGATGCCTTCCTTGCCCCAGGCGGCAAGCGCGATCTCGCCGAAGGCATCCTTGCCGATCCGCGAAATGAAGGTCACCTTGGCGCCGACCCGCGCCGCCGCGACCGACTGGTTGGAGCCCTTGCCGCCCGGCCCCATCTTGAAGCCGCTGCCGGCGATGGTCTCGCCCATGCCCGGCATGCGGCGGGCGCGAAAGGCGAGATCGGCGACGAAGATGCCGAGAATGGCGACGCCGGACTTTCCCTCCGTCATGGCAACGCCATCAGCCGGCGTCGGGCGGGATGACGCCCTTCTTGAAGATGAAGCAGCCGAAGAAGCGCCGCTCGCCGGTCTGGACGACGCAGTAGGCCTTCTTCGCAAGGTCGTAGAAGGCGAAGCGCTCGATGCCGCCCATCGGCCACGAGCGGCCTTCCGCCGCGTCGATCTCCTTCTGCACCTCGGCCTGGACTTCCGGGATCTCGTTGGGCTTGTCGACCACTTCCATCCGCAGGGCCGGCTTCTCGACAAAGGAATCGAGGGGCATGACGGAGAGGATGGCCCTGGCCGCGCGGGCGGCGGTGACATTGTCGATGCGCAGGAGCGAGCCGAGCACGCTCTGGCGCGCGACCGAGTTGGCCGGGAAGTTGGTGTCGCAGATGACGAGGTCATCGCCATGGCCCATGGCGCGGAGCGCACCGAGCATCTCGGCGTTGAGTGCGGGATCGATCGACTTGAGCATTCAGGTGTTCCCCCCTTGTTACCGAGCGATCATAGAACACGGATGCTGGCGCACGGAAGCGGGCTTTGCTGCGATCCGGCGCCGACGGGAAGATCGCCGAGTCACCGGCCCATGTATTCGCGGCGGGCGATCTGCTCGCCAAGGGTGAGCCAGCGCCGGCCGGCCTCACCCTCGCCGTTCGCCGCGCGAGACAAGGCCTCGGCGCGGAGCTCGGCCAAGCGCGCCGGCGGCAGGGTCTGGTTGGCGTCGATCTCCTCGGCAATGGCGATGAACCGATCGGCGGCTTCGCGGCCGCCGAGGCGCGGCGCCATCTCCTCGGCCACGAACCGCTCCCAGGTGAGCGTCGGCTCCCAGGTGAAGCGGGCGAAGGCGAGGTAGCTCAGCTCGTCGCTAGCGTGATAGGCGGAGGGCTCGCCCCAGACGGTGAGGCCCTCCATGCCAACCCCGGCGCCGATCCCGGCCATGTCCGCGAAGATCTTGGCATTGAAGGCATAACGCTCGGTGCGCTCGTCGCCGTTCCACTGGCAGGCGAATTGGCAGCGCAGCACATTCGGCTGGGTGGGCAGTGCTGCGACGTAGTCGCGGCGTGAGCTCCCTCCTCAGCCTGCCCCAGAACGTCCGGTTGGCGGTGTGCTGGTAGATGCCGCCGCGCGGCAGCTTGGTCTGGGCTTCACGGGCGACGGGATCGAGGAGGTTGTCCCACTGCATCTCGCAATAGATCCAGAGATCCGGCTTCTTCGGCCTTGGCCGCGTGGTAGAGACGCGGGAAGTTGTCGGCCATGTCGGTGTGCGACCATGAATCGCCGTGGTCGTAGACGCGGCGGGCCGCTTCCGCCGCATTCTTGCGGCGAGCGACGCAGCGCTCGCAGCCGCAGACCCCGTAGTCGCCGCTTTCGATATTGATGCCGCCGATGTCGAAGGTTTCGGCGAGCCAGCCCACGCCTTCCTCCATCCAGTCCATGGTCTCCGGGGCGCTCGGGCAGGCGCTCATGGTGTAGTCGGAGCGCGGGAAGTTGAGCGGGAAGGAGAGGTCGGCGAGCTGGAAGCCGACGCCCTTTTCCATGGTCGCGGCGAATTGCGGGTTCTTCCTCAGCCAGGTGGCGAGATTGTAGGGGTGATCGCCCTCCCAATAGACGCCGCCATAGGCGCCGATGGCGATGCCAGGAATGATGCGGACGCCGCGCTCGTTGGCGTAGCGGCAAAGTTCCTGCGCCGCTTCGACGCCGCCGTGGGAATCGCGGAGGAAGCCGTAGATGACGATGGCGGCGATGCGGTTCCGGCTGCAGAAATCGACCAGACGGCGGTAGTCGGCGAGGAAGCCGCCCGGCGGTTTGCCGTAGGGATTGAAGACGCCGATTTCCTGCTGCCCGACCTGCGACAGCTCCCAGTTGGTGGAATGATCCCAGGTCCAGAAGGTGCGGTAGAGGAGGCCGGGCGAACCCGCGGTGGGCACGACCGAGAGGCGGGCCGGATCGTCGCCCCCGCGGGCGATCAGCTCTTCGACGCCGTAGACGACACCGGGCACACCGCCGCCGGTGATGCGGGCGTCCGACGGCGCGTTCGGCTCGATCCGGAAGGCGCCTTCGGTCAGGCTTGGGTCGGTTGAGAGCGTGAGAGTCGCCGAGGCGCCGTCCCCACCTCCGGTGCGCCAGTCGATCTTCGGGAGCGATTCCTCCAGCCGGCGGATGGCATGCGGAAAGGGGGCGGCGCCGCCGATGGCGACGGTTCCTTCAAGAATGACTTTGTCCGAAGCGCTCATTGGTGGTCTCTTCCCGGCCTGTTCTTACGTTCGCACAGCCGAGTGGAGAAGCACCGCCATGCGCTACGAACTGATGCTGCCATACCAGATCAGGAAGGCAATCGCCGAGAACTGGCCGGTAGTGCTGCCGCTCGGCGTGCTCGAATATCACGGTGAGCACCTTGCCGTCGGCATGGACACGCTGGCGGTGGTGCGGACCCTCGATCTCCTCGAACAGGAAATGGACCTCGTCATCCTGCCGCCCTTCTACTACGGCGCTGCGAGCTATGCGGTCGAGCCGCCGGAGGGCAACGGGTCGGTCCATGTCGACGCCGGCGCGCTGGAGCCGTTCGCCCGCTCCCTGTTCACCGGGCTGCTGAGGGTCGGCTTCCGCAACGTTCACTTCTTCATCCACCACCAGACGGAGAATTTCGCCGCCGGCATGCCGACCGACCTCGCCTTCAAGTTTGCCGCGCGGCAGGCGATCTTCGCCTTCATCGAGAGGGAACGGGGCGAAGGCTGGTGGGGCAACGAAGAGATGGCCGACTACTACGCCGAGCAGGCGGGCGGCGGCGATCCGTTCAACTGGATCAAGGGCCACCCGCTGATGACGCCGGAGATCTTCGCCGCGTACCCGTTCGACCATGCCGGACAGGGCGAAACGTCGCTGATGATGGCGCTCTGTCCGGAAGGCGTCGAGATGCAGAGGCTGGCCTCCGACAAGTGGTACACGCGCACCGCGGCGGAGGCTTCCGTCGAGCTTGGGGCGAAGGGCCGCGACCTCATCCTCGCCCAGATGCGGCAGGCGCTGGGAAAACGACCCTGAACCCGTTGAGGCCAAGGCCGGGATCGCGCCAGACTTCGGCGTCGCCGCCGTGCAGGCGGGCGATCTGGCGGACGAGGGAGAGGCCGAGCCCGGCGCCCGGACGCTCGCCGCCGAGGCGATAGAAGGGGGCAAAGACCTTCTCGCGTTCCGATTCGGGCACGCCGGCGCCGTGGTCAAGGACGGTAAGCGAAGCGGTCGCGCCGTCGCGCTTCAGGACGACCTTGACCGGCGGCCGCCCGTGGCGCTCGGCGTTCTCGAGGAGATTGCGAACCAGGCGATGGAGGAGCCGGGGATCGCCTTCGAGTACGACGGAATCGCCTGAGAGCGCGCGATCTTCAAAGCGCGCGCATTCCTCGGCGCAGAGCGCCTGGAGGTCGACTTCCTCGACGGTGGCGAGGGTCGGACTCGCGTCGAGGCGGCTGGCGAGCAGGATCTCGTCGATCAGCCGGTCGAGCTCGGCGATGTCGTCGCTCAGCTCCGCTTTCAGCTTCGGGTCGGGACGCTTCTCAAGCAGGTCGAGACCGAGCCTGATCCGCGACAGCGGCGTCCGCAGTTCGTGGGAGGCGTTGGCGAGCATCATCCGGTGGGCGCCGACCAGCTCCTCGATCCGCGCGGCGGCCTGGTTGAAGGCCTCGGCGAGATGGGCAACCTCGTCCCGGCCCTCGACCTTGACGCGGGCGGCCAGGTCGCCGGCTCCCAGCGTTTCCACGCCGGTCTTGAGCCGCTCGAGGCGCCGAGTCAGTCCGCGTGCGACGGGATAGGCGGAAATCCCGACGGCGACGGCGACGACTCCGAGGAAGAAGATGAGTCCGAGGACGGGATTGCGGTGGCCGGCGCCGACGCCCACGACCAGCCACCGGCCATCAGAGAGGGCGAAGGTCCAGGCGGGCCTGCCATGGCCGTAGGTCCATCCGCCTTCGCTCCGCCGACTGGGGGCGGGCAGGGGTTCGCCGGCCGAGGCGATGAGCTGCCGTGCGCGGTCATAGAGCGCCATGTCGGCGCCGAGTCGTTGAGCCAGCGCGTCGACGGCCTGCTGCTCAGCCGCTTGCGGGGCATCGGCCGGGGGAAGCGCCGCCATGGCGATCTCGCCGGCGAGGTCGAGCGCCTCGGCGGCCGGTCGCCCACCGCCGAGCTGCCAGACGGTTCCGGCGACCAGCACGACGAGCAGCAGACTGCCCAGAATCGCGAGGTAGATCTTCCGGTAGAGCCGTTTCATCAGCGGGCCGCGTCGGTGCTGGTGCGATCCCGGGGCATCGGTCAGTCCTGCGAGCGGGCGAAGACATAGCCGGCGCCGCGCACGGTGATCACCCGCCGCGGCTTCTTTGGATTGTCCTCGATGGCGGCCCGGATGCGGGAAATGTGGACGTCGATCGAGCGATCGAAGGCCTCCAGCCGCTCGTTCTTCAAAAGGTCCAGGAGCCTCTCTCGCGACATGACGCGGCCGGCATGCCGCGCCAGTTCGAGAAGCAGCGCGAACTGGTAGCCGGTGAGGTCCACCGGCTTTTCGTCAAGCCGCGCTTCCCGTGCGCCGACATCGATCTCCAGACGGCCGAAGCGCAAGACGTCCGAGGCGGCAGCGCTCCGCCCCCGGCGGAGGATCGCCTTGATCCTGGCGAGAAGCTCGCGCGGCTCGAAAGGCTTGGGCAGGTAGTCGTCGGCGCCAAGCTCCAGCCCGACCACGCGGTCCATGGTGTCGCCGCGGGCGGTCAGCATCAGAATCGGCGTGTCGCTGTTCGCGCGGATGCGCCGGCAGACCTCAAGGCCGTCCATGTCCGGGAGCATCAGGTCGAGGATGACGAGATCGAAAGACCCGCCGTCATGGCGCTCGACGGCAATCGCGCCGGTCGGGGCGATCGTCACGCGATATCCCGCCCCGCCGAGATAGGCTACCACCATCTCGGCAAGGCGGGGATCGTCTTCGACCAAGAGGATTCGTCCCGTCACGCCTGACCTAGCCGCGGTGGAATGGGGGCCCAAATCTACCAAGAAAGTCCAGCCTGTCCCCAAGTTCCTGACGCTGCTCGGGGGTGAGGACCCGGGCGGCGTCGACGAGCGCCTCGGCGATACGCTTGCTGGCCTGATCGGCGACGGCGATCTTCTCGGCGCGGAACGCCTCGACGGCAATCGGGTCGACGGTCGGGGCGGTGAGGAGCCCGATCAGCTCATGGGCCGCCGCGCCACGCCCACCGGTCTCTTCGCGAAGCGACAGGAGGTCGTTTGCCGCGCCGACGAGGATGTCGGTGAGCTTCTGCTTCTGCTCGTCGGTCGCGTCGATCTCGATGGCGAGATGGGCGACCATCCGCTCGACCCGGTCCTTGACGTCGGCGGGACTGAGCGGTCCGCTTGACATCATGCCCGGGTGGCCGAATCCCGCTCCGTGAAGCCGGGCGCGCCAGCCCCATTCCTCGCTGAACGCACTCTGGGCGAAGACGCCGACCACGCCGACGGCGATCACCGCAGCGACGAGGATTCCCCAGAAACCGCGGCCGGTCGGCGGTCGCGTTGCCCCGGATGCCGTTGCATTGCCATTTTCGATGCTCATGCCTGTTCTCCTTCGTCATGCGCCCCTGGGGCGCCTTCCACGATCGGGAACATGGGGGAGCGGCGTTTCGCGCGCTTCTCGCCGAGGTAAAGTTTTGTAAAGCCGAGCGGGGCTTACGTCGGGGAGCAAACCCTACATGCGGGCTGCCGCTCAGCCGTGCCGGAGACGGAATGAATGAACCTGAAGCTTCGACGGCAGTCGATCCGGCGAGGGGCGGCTTATTGTGGCCGGATCTTCGCGTCAAATGGAAACGGCCGGGCGGTGAAGCGCTCAGCCCGTTGTCTCGTCGTGCTGCTGGTGGGAGTGGTCTGGATCGCCGCCGTGAGACCGCCGGCAGCGTTCGCCGCGACGCCTGAACCCGTCCTCGGCACGGTCTACGTCTTCCGGCCGATCGGTGGCAAGTTCGCAACGCCGGAGATGGACCATCTTGCCGACAAGATCAGGGCGCGCGGGCTGGAGGCCGAGGTCTTCAACTATGTCGACTGGATCCGGCCGGCGAACGCCGCGATCGCTCGCTACAAGAGCGAGGTGTGGAAGTCGCCGATCATCCTTGTCGGGCACTCGGCCGGGGGCGATTTCGACACTTCGTTTTGCCACATGGCTGAAGCGCGCCGGCGTTCCGGTCAACCTGATCGTGACGCTCGACCCGACGCGGATCGCCCGCCGCGTTCCCAGCAATGTCGAACGCTTCATCAACGTCTACGGGTCGATGAACACGCTCGGCGGTGGCGACCCGAAGCCGGCAGAGGACTTCCACGGGCATTTCGCCAGCGTCGACCTGAAGAACTTTCACGAGTGGCACCTCGAACTGCCGAAGATCGCGGGCCTGCAGGATGCGGTCGTCGACAAGATCATGGCCGTGGTGGAGCGACCCGCGGCGCCGGAAGCGGCGGGCGTCGACATCGAGTACGCCATCCCGCGCGGAGACCCGATCGTTTTGTGGGACTCGGGCGTGGTGGTGGGCGCGCAAGCGGGAGAGACCCCGGCGGCGATCGCGGCGCAATACGGCGTTCCGGTGTGGGCGGTTACCGAGATCAACCATGTCGAAGCGGACCGTCGCCTGCCCGCCGGACAGCGCATCGTCGTGCCGCAGACGTTCGAGACCGATCGGCCGGCCAAGAAATGATGCGGTTGGGCAAGCCGATCGCGCCGTCAGCCGGTACCCTCGGCGCCGGCGCCGCAGACGAGGGCGCAGACGTGTTTCGCACCGGCGAGCGCCGGCAGGCCCTGCCTCAGCGCCGCCAGCGAGGCAGCGCCAGAGAGGTCGGCGGCGACGCCCATCTCGAACCACAGCCAGCGGGAGGCTTCCTCCATCGCCTCGTCTGAGACGAGGACGATGTCGTCGACGTTCTTCCGCACGATCTCGAAGTTGATCGCCTCGGTCTGGCGGCAGGACATGGTCGGCACTCGCGAGGTGACCTCGGGGAGCGCGACGAGGCGGCCGGCCTCGAGGCAGGCCTTGAGGGTCGGCGAGCCGGTCGGCTCGACGCCGATGATCTTCACCGCAGGCCGCCTGGCGCGGATGGCGGTGGATATGCCGGCGATCAGTCCGCCGCCGCCGATGGCGACGATGATCGCATCCATGTCGGGGAGATCGTCGAGAATCTCGAGGCCGAGAGTGCCCTGTCCGGCGATGACCAGCGGATCGGCAAAGGGATGGAAATAGATGGCGCCGCTTTCCTCCCCGTAGTCGAGGGCGGCCCGGTTCGATACGGTCCACTCGTCGCCGACGACGCGGACGTCGGCTTCCCATGCCTTCATCTTGGCGACCTTGGCCGGGGAGACGCCCGAGGGAACGAAGATGACGGCCGGCACGCCTGCCGCATAGGCGGTGCGGGCGACCGCCAGACCGTGATTGCCGCCGGAAGCGGTGACGATGCCCTTTTCGGTCTCCTGCTTCGGGGTGGCGAGCAGCCGGTTCATGGCGCCGCGCGCCTTGAACGATCCGGTGACCTGCAGGAGCTCGAGCTTGAGCGTGACGCGAGCGTCGGTCGGCGGCGGCGACTTGAGCTGGTCGAGGGGCGTCACCGGGGTCTGCCGAACGCGCCCGGCAAGCCGCTCCCGCGCGGCCTCGATGTCGGCAATGTCGATCATGCTCACTTTTCCTGGTAGGGAGCGGCGACCACAAGGCAGCAATTGCCGGGATGGACGCGGCCCGGCTGGCGGCGGCCGTAGAGGATGCCGTCGGCCTGATAGGTGAGCGTCTCCGGCGGACGGGTCGGGTCCCACGGGCAATGGATGCGGCCGGCTTCCTCTCCGGCCTTCACCTCGGTGCCGTTCTCATGGAACGGCTCGAAGACGCCGTCGATGCTGGCGAAGACGTAGGCGCTGGCGCCGGGGAGCTCGAGCACCTGCTGCCGTTCCTTCGGTGGTTCGGCCGTCTGGCCGGGCAGAACGCCGAGATGGGCGAGCACGTTGCGCACGCCCCGCCGGCAGATCGCCAGCGCATCGATCGACACGGTGCCGCCGCCGGCCATCTCGGTGCCGATGGTGATCAGCCCGGCCTCGATCGCCGTGGCGGTCGCCGTGCGCGTGTCGCCGAGATTGCTGATCACCACGATCGCCGGGGCGTCGAAGGCGCGCGTCGCGGCAATGCACTTCCGCTCCAGCTCGGCATCGCCGGTCGGCTCGACAATCGCGCTCGGGACGATGTTGAGCGAAGAGCCACCCGAGTGGAGGTCGAGGAAGGCGTCGCCGCGCGGAAAGATCTCGTCGGTCATGAACGCTGAAATCTGCTGAGTGATGGTGCCTGCGGGATCGCCGGGGAAGGTGCGGTTGAAGTTCAGCCCGTCGACCGGGGATGTCCGCTGGCCGGCCATAGCGGCGTGGACGTTGTTCGACGGCATCAGGATCAGGCGGCCCTGAACATCCTCCGCTTGCAGTTCGCGCATGAGCTCGGAAATGACGATCGGCCCCTCGTACTCGTCGCCGTGGTTGCCGCCTTCGAGGATGACCGTCGGGCCATCACCGTTGGCGATGACGCCGATCGGCACGCGCGTCACGCCCCAAGCATCGTCATGGGGCGAATGGGGGATCATCACGAAGCCGAGCTGCTTGCCGGGCCGGTCGATGTCGATGGTGGTGAATGCGGTCGTCTTGCGCTTTTCGGTGATGCGGCGGCCCATGATGTTCCCTTCGGATTGCAGTCTGCCCGGCTTCATCGCGAGCCGGCGGGTCACCATATACGCGAAGAAACGGGGGATGATGAAGCGGCCGGGGCGCGGAGCCGGGGAGCAGTGGCGCGGGCGCCCTATTGTGCCTGACTGATCTCGCCGGCGAGCGCTGCATCGAACAACCGCCGGGCCGCTCCCCTGGTGAGTCGGACCGGATTTCCCCAAGCGGTCGGATCGACGATTGCCATTCTCGCGATGGTATCGGCCTTGCTGCCGTCAACGCCGAGTCCGCCCAGCGCATGGGGGACGCCGATCTTCTGCCGCAGGTCGAGCACCGCCTCTTGGAAGGCGTCGAAGCCGGCGCCGAAGCCGAGATAGGCGGCAAGGCGGCTGATGCGCGCCTCGATCGCCGGACGGTTGAAGGCAAGGACGTAAGGCATGAAGACGGCGTTGGTCATGCCGTGGTGGGTGTTGTAGAGGGCGCCGACCGGGTGGGACAGCGAATGGATGGCGCCGAGCCCCTTCTGGAAGGCGGTCGCCCCCATCGCCGCGGCGCTCATCATGTGCGCCCGCGCTTCGAGGTCGCTGCCGTTTTCATACGCCTTCGGCAGGTTCTCGAAGACGAGCCGTATGCCTTCGACCGCGATGCCAGCAGCCATCGGGTGGTAGCTTGGCGAGCAGTAGGCCTCCAGGCAGTGGGCGAGGGCGTCCATGCCGGTTCCCGCCGTGATCGCCGGCGGCATGCCGACAGTCAGTTCGGGATCGCAGATCACCACCTTCGGCATCATCTTCGGATGGAAGATGATCTTCTTGGTGTGGGTCCTCTCGTCGGTGACGACGCCGGCGCGGCCCACCTCGGAGCCCGTGCCGGCGGTGGTGGGCACGGCGACGATCGGCAGGATGCCTGTCGGGGCTGGCGCGGGTCCACCAGTCGCCGATGTCCTCGAAATCCCAGACCGGCCGGGTCTGGCCGTCCATGAAAGCGATGAGCTTGCCGGTGTCGAGGCCGGAGCCGCCGCCGAAGGCGACGACGCCGTCATGGCCGCCGGCGCTCAGCGCCGCGACGCCGGCCGTCACGTTCTTCTCGACCGGATTGGGCTGGACGTCGGCGAAGAGGCCGGGCGACAGGCCGGCCTCCTTGAGAAGCGCCATGGTCCTCGCCACGATGTCGAGCTTCGCCAGTCCCGCGTCGGTGACGAAAAGGGGCTTCGTGATGCCGGCCGCAGCACAGGCATCGGGAAGCTCGGCGATCCGGCCCGGCACCGAAGCGGATGGCGGTCGGGTAGCTCCAGTTGGCAGTCGGTGCGGTCATGGACGGTCCGTGGAACGGTGGTGGGCTTCAGACTTCGCGGAGATGGAAGCTCTTCGGCTGGGTGAGGGCTTCGAAGCCAAACTTCGACAGCGATACGCCGCGGCCGGTGTCCTTGACGCCGGTCCAGACGAGGCAGGGGTCGAGATAGTCGCAGCGGTTCATGTAGACGGTGCCGGTCTCGATGCGGCTCGCCGAGTGTCGGCGGCGCGGTCGATGTCGGTGGTCCAGATCGAGGCGGTCAGGCCGTAGGGGCTGTCGTTCATCAGGCGACGGCCTCCTCGTCGTCGCGCACCTTCATGATGCCGACGACCGGCCCGAAGCTTTCCTCGCGCATCACCGCCATCTGGTGGTTGACGTCGGTCAGCACCTCCGGCGCGAGATAGGGCGAGCCTGCCGGTCGTTCTCGACGCTCATGTTGACGAGAGGCGTGGCGCCCTTCCGCATCGCCTCGGCGATCTGGTCGCGCACCACGTCGGCAAACGATGCCGCGCGCCATCGGCCCGAGCGTGGTCGCCTGGTCGAGCGGATTGCCGACGACGTACTTCTTCGTCAGGTCGACGAAGCCGTCGACGAAATCGTCATAGACCTTCTCGTCGACATAGATGCGCTCGATGCCGCAGCAGCACTGGCCGGAATTGTAGAAGGCGCCGTCGACGAGGTTCTCGATGGCATGGTCGAGCTTGGCGTCGGCGCAGCACATAGGCCGGGTCCTTGCCGCCGAGTTCGAGGCCGAGCGAGGCGAAGGTGCCGGCGGCGGCGCGCTCGATCGCGCGCCCGCCGGCGACCGAGCCGGTGAAGTTGACGTGGTCGATCGGCGCCGGAGCCGATCAGCTTCTCGGTCTGCGCATGGGAGAGGACGAGGTTCTGGAAGAGGCCCTTCGGCAGGCCCGCCTTGTCGGAAGGCCTCGGCGAAGCGCTCGCCGACGAGCAGCGTCTGGGTGGCATGCTTGAGGATCACCGCGTTGCCGGCGATCAGCGCCGGGACGATGGAGTTGACGGCGGTCAGATAGGGGTAGTTCCACGGCGCGATGACCATCACGAGTGCCGAGCGGCTCGCGGGCGATGTAGCGGCGGAAGCCGGGCTTCTCCGGCGGAGTGTAACGGGGCGAGCGCCTTCTCGGCGAGGTCGGCCATGGAGCGGGTGCGCTCCTCGACGCCGCCCTTCTCGCCGCCGAAGCGGACCGGCCGCCCCATCTGCCAGGCGAGCTCGGTGACGATCTCGTCGTTCATGGCGAGCAGCGCGTCGAGGAAGGCGAGGCATGAAGCGCTTGCGCTCGGCGATCGGCGACGCGCCTCCACTCGGCTTGCGCGGCGCGGGCAGCTCGAGACCGCGGCATCGACCTCGTCGTCAGCGGCGATCGGCCGCTCGGCATAGACCGAGCCGTCGATGGGGGAGATGATTTTGGCGGTTTGGGTCATGGTGGTTCATCCAATGAGGGTGGGCAGAGCGAAGCGTGCCCACCAATTCCTGCCGCGTGGGCACGGCGCGTTCCGCGCCTTTACCCACCCTACGTCTAATACCGCTCGAAGCCCCGCTTCAGCTCCCAGTCGGTGACGCGGCGGTCGTATTCGAACTGTTCCCACTCGGCGGTGTGGACGTAGTGGTCGACGACGTCGCTGCCGAGGGCGGCGCGCAGCATCTTCGACTTCGCCATCAGTGTCGGTCGCCTCGCGCAGCGTCTTCGGAATTTCGCGCAGGCGCTTGCCGAGATAGGCGTCGCCGACGAAGGGGGCTTCGAGCTCGAGCTTCTCGTCGATGCCGGCGAGGCCGGCGGCGATCAGCGCGGCGAAGGCGAGATAGGGATTGAGGTCGGCGCCGCCGATCCGGCATTCGCTGCGGATCGCCTTCGAGCCCTCGCCGACGAGGCGGAAGCCGGCGGTGCGGTTGTCGCGGCTCCAGATCGCCTTGGTCGGCGCGAAGGTGCCGGCCTGGAAGCGCTTGTAGGAATTGATGTAGGGCGCCAGGAACCAGGTGATCTCGCGGGCGTATTTCAGCTGGCCGGCCATGAAATGGCGCATCAGCGCCGACATGCCGAACTCGGCGCGCGGATCGCTGAACAGCGGCTTCTTGCCGGCCCTGTCCCACAGCGAGGTGTGGATGTGGCAGGACGAGCCGGCAAGCTCGTAGTCCCACTTGGCCATGAAGGTGACGGCCTTGCCTTTAAGGTGGGCGATCTCCTTGACGCCGTTCTTCAGGATGGCGTGGCGGTCGGCCATCTCCAGCGCGTCGGCGTAGCGGACGTTGATCTCCTCCTGGCCGGGGCCCCATTCGCCCTTGGAGTTCTCCACCGGAATGCCGGCGGCGTGGAGACCCTTGCGGATCGCCCGCATCACCTCCTCTTCCTTGGTGGTCTGGAAGATGTGGTAGTCCTCGATGTAGCGGCCGGCCGCGGCGAGGTCGGCGTAGCGCTTCTGCCGCACCGTCTCGTAATCCTCGTCGAACAGGTAGAACTCGAGCTCCGAGGCGACGAAGGCCGACATGTTGCGGTCGGCGAGCCGCGCGACCTGCTTCCTGAGGATCGCCCGCGGGCTGTGCGGCAGGTCCTCGCGGTGGTGATGGTCGAGGACATCGCAGAGCACCAGCGCCGTTGCCGGCAGCCACGGGATCCGCCGCAGCGTCGCCATGTCCGGCTTCATGACGAAGTCGCCATAGCCCTTCGCCCAGTTGGCGGCGGCGTAGCCGGGCACCGGCTCCATGTCGATGTCGTCGGCAAGCAGATAGTCGCAGCCGTGGGTCTCTTCGTGAGCTTCGGCGACGAAATACTCGGCCTGGAAGCGCTTGCCGATCAGCCGGCCCTGCATGTCGACGAACGCGACCAGCACCGTGTCGATCTCGCCGGCGGCGACCGATTTCTTCAGTTCTGCCAGTGTCAGCATGCCGGGCATGGCCTGTGCGCTTATTGCCGTTTGTCACGAGAAACCGGGGGAGCCGCGGCTCCCCCGGACGATCTTGCGGCGACCGCCGGCCGGCCTAGCTGTAGCGGTATGGCTTCCCGGCCTTGACCATTGTGTCGTTGTAGTCCCGAAGGATCTTCACGATCTTGGCCTTCAGCTCGCTCTCTGCCGCGATCTCGTCCCAGAAATTATGGGCCTCGGCCTCGACGGTGGCCCATTCATCCTCGGGGATCGTCGTGATCTCAAGCTTGTGCTCGTTCACCCGGAGGTTCGCCTCGCCGTTCCAGTACCAGTGCTGGCGGTGGTAGTGGGACGAGTTGAAGCAGACCTCCATCAGGGTCTTCAGGTGGTCAGGCACCTCGTTCCAGCGGTCCATGTTGGCGAAGAAATGACCGATCCAGGCGCCCGAGATGTTGTTGGTCAGGAAATACTGGGTCACATTCGCCCAGCCCGAGGTGTAATCCTCGGTGATCCCCGACCAGGCGATTCCATCGAGCTCGCCGGTCTGCAGCGCCACCTCGGCGTCCTCCCAGGGCAGCGTCACCGGCACGACGCCGAAGCGCGACAGGAACCGGCCGGCGGTGGGGAAGGTGAAGACGCGCAGACCCTCAAGGTCCTTCAGAGACGTGATCGGCTTGTGGGTGGCGAAATTGCAGGGGTCCCACGAGCCGGCCGAGATGTGCTTGACGCCCACCTTGGCGTATTCCTCCTTCCAGATCTCGTCGAGGCCCCAGTGGTTGAAGAGCGCCGGCACGTCGAGCGAGTAACGCAGGGCGAGCGGGAAGTAGCCGCCGAACACCGTCACCTCGGTCGGCGAGGCCATCAAGTCGTCGTCCGACTGCACCGCGTCGATCGTGCCCTTCTGCATGGCGCGGAACAGCTCGCCGGTCGGCACGAGCTGGTCGGCGTAGTAGAGCTCGATCTCCATCTGGCCCTGGGCGATCTCGTTGAACTGCTTCACGCAGGTATCGACGACCTCGACCGCGAGCGCGGGGCCGGCATAGGTCTGCATGCGCCATTTGATCGGCGCCTGCGCGAGAACGGCAGGAGATGCGAGCGCGGCCGGAATCGCGGCGGCGCCGGCGGCGAGGAACTTGCGTCTTGTCGTCATCACGTCTCTCCTTGCGGGTTGGGGCGGCCCTCGTTGGCCGCGGTTCTACTCATCTTGCGTTGATGTGCTGCGGCAGCCACAGCGCGATTTCCGGGAAAGCGAGCACCAGAATCAGTGCCAGGATCATCACGCCGACAAAGGGCACGATGGAGCGGTAGATATCGATGATGTTGATCTCCGGCGGCGCCATCGCCCGCATCAGGAACAGGTTGTAGCCGAAGGGAGGGGTCATGTAGGCGACCTGACAGGTGATGGTGTAGAGGACGCCGTACCAGATCAGCACGTACTGCCTGTCGATGCCGAGATCGAGCGTGGCGACCAGCGGCACGTAGAGCGGCGCCACGATGACCAGCATCGCGGTGTCGTCGAGGAACGTGCCCATGATCAGGTAGCTCAGCTGCATCAGGATCAGGATCATCCAGGGGCTGAGCCCCAACCGCTCGATGAAGAAGCCCTCGATAGCCTTCACCGCGCCCAGCCCGTCGAAGACCGAGCCGAAGGCGAGGGCCGCCAGGATAATCCACATGAACATGCACGAGACGGCGAGCGTCTCGCGGGTGCAGGTCTCGAACACCTTTCGGGTAAACCGCCGCTTGATCAGCGCGGCGGCGACCGAGGCAAGCGCGCCCAGGACCGACGCCTCGACCAGCGATGTGTAGCCGGTCACGAAGGGCACCATCATCACCACGAAGATCGCCAACGGCAGTACGCCGGCGGAGAGCAGCCTGAGTTTCTCGGAACGCGGAATCCGGGCCCGCTCCTCCGGATCGAGCTCGGGGCCGAGCTCGGGGTTCAGCCGGCAGCGTATCCAGATGTAGATAATGAACAGCCCCGCCATCATCAGCCCGGGGAACACGCCGGCCAGCCAAAGCAGGCTGACCGGCTGGCGCGCGATCATCGCGTAGAGGACCAGCACCACCGAGGGCGGGATCAGGATGCCGAGCGACGAGCCCGCCTGGATCACCCCCGTCACCATCCTCTTGTCGTAGCGGCGCTTCAGAGAGTTCGGGGAGCGCGATGGTGGCGCCGATGGCCATGCCCGCCACCGACAGCCCGTTCATCGCCGAGATGACGACCATCAGGAAGATCGTGCCGATGGCCAACCCGCCCGGCACCGGCCCGAACCAGACGTGGAACATCCGGTAGAGGTCGTCGGCGAGCCGGCTTTCGCTCAGCACGTAGCCCATGAAGATGAACATCGGCAGCGTTAAGCAGCGGATACCACTTCATCAGCTTCATCGCCGCGGCGAAGCCGAGGTCCGATCCGCCCACGCCCCACAAAGGCAGCGCGGCCGCCACTGCGACGAAGCCGATGGCGCCGAAGACGCGCTGGCCGGTCGCCATCATCACCATCATGGTCGAGAACATCAGGATGGCGATCATGTCGTAGGACATCAGATCTCCTCCCCGCGGATCTTCGCCACGTCGCGGAAGAAGAAGGCGATGGCCTGCAGCAGCATCAGGAACACGGCAACGCACATCACGATCTTGATCGGCCAGAGATAGGGCCGCCAGGCAGTCGCGCTGCGCTCCGCATATTCGAGCGAATAGGCGGTCGATTCGACCGCACCCCATAGCAGCACGACCAGGTAGAACAGCAGCGCGAACACCGAGAAGGCGTCGACCCAGGCGCGGGTTCGCGGCGACCAGCGGTGGTAGAGTAGGTCCATCCGCACATTCGAATCGAGCTGTAGCGAATAGGGCCCACCCAGCATGTAATAGGCGACCATCGCGAACTGGGCCATTTCCAGCGTCCAGATCGAGGGCCAGGGCGTGACCTTCGACACGGTCGACCAGATCAGGATCCCCATCATCACGTAAAGCAGGTACATGGCGATCCTGCCGACGCGGTAGTTCACCGCCTCGACGAAGCGGACATAAGCCCTTATCGGCTTCGGCATGGTCCCGCCTCCGACTTGCTGTGGATCGTTTGTTTTCGTCTCGAAGTTCACGTCCTGTGCGCGCTTGAAGCGCCTCCGTTTCACGCGGGTCCTCTTTCGTTTGTCTCTTTGCAAGAATCGTTCATGCCGCTGCGTCCCCCAAGTCGGCGAGCTGCGGGGCGATGGCTGCGAAGATGTCTGCGAGCCTTGCGGCCCACTTTCCCTGACCTGCCGGATCGCGGATCTCGTCGTTGCGGATCTCGATCATCACGGCAGGAAGGCCCTGGCCGCTGCCGTGGCGGGCGAGCGTGTAGTACACGCGGTCGGCCGGCGAATACGGTTGGTTGACGCCGACGGTGATCATCGCATCGGCCTTCAGTGCCGCAGTGACCTGATCGGCGAGGCGGCGATCCTCGTCGAACACCACGCCGATCTGCCACGGGCGGGCCTCGCCGCCCCACACCGGAGTGAAGGAATGGATGGCGACGAGGGCGGTAGGGATCCCTTTGGCCAGCCGCTCCGCAAGGCATGTATTGATGCCGGCATGATAAGGCGCGTGAATGGTCTCCAGGCGATACGCGCGTTCCGCAGAATCGAGATCGCGGTTGCCGGGAACCGGGCGGCCTTCGCCTTCGGTGATGATGAGGTCCGGCGCGGCGGGATCGCGATTGCAGTCGATCACCAGGCGCGAGACGCTTGGCCACAGCAGCGGCGCGTCGAGCCGATCCGAAAGCTCGCGGGCGACGGCAAGCGCACCGGGGTCCCAGGCGATGTGGCTTTCGAGAGCGGCGGCCGGAAGGCCGAGAGATCCATACCGCTCGGGGACGCGGTTCGAGGCGTGATCGCAGACGATGACGAACGGTCCGGCGCCGTCCGGATTCTCCGCCACAAGGGGACCATCGTCCCTTTCGGCCATTACGTCGCCCCCAGAATCCGCTCCACACCGATGGTGTGAATGGATCGTTACAAAGTGGCTTTTCAAGCCCACTTCTGTAACATCTCATACGCTACGCGACGGATTGTCAATCGCCGGCCATGAAGCGGCGTGCGTTGCGAGGGGAGGGGGAAATGGCCAGGGTCGAATCGCTTGCCGAACTCGTCCGCGACAGTCTGTCGGAGCTGACCCGCTCGGAACGGCGAGCCGCGCAGACCCTGCTTGCCAACTATCCGCTGCAGGGCCTCGAGACCGCGGCGCAGTTCGCGGAACAGGCCGGCGTCAGCACGCCTTCGGTCCTGCGCTTCGTCGGCCGCATCGGCTTCGGCTCCTATGCCGACTTCCAGCGCCGGCTGAAGGGAGAGGTGGAGGCGCAGCTGCAGTCACCGCTGGCCAAGACCGATGCGGTGTCGGGACGGGCCGACCGCAAGCGGCGGCCGCAGGATGCATTTGCCAAGGCGGTGGCCGACAACGTGCTTGGCACCTTCCGCTACCTTCCGGCGGCCGAACTGGAGGCGGTCGCGGCGGTGCTTGCCGACCCGCGGCGGCCGCTTCACATCCTCGGCGGTCGCTTCACCGATCCGCTCGCCCGCTACATGACCGCGCATTTGAGGATCCTGCGCCCGAACGTCAGCCACCTGGAAGGCCAGCCCGACAACTGGCGCGACCAGCTGATCGACATGAACGGCCGCGACGTCCTGTTCCTGATCGACATCCGCCGCTATCAGAGCGACCTCGGGCAGCTTGCCGAGGCGGCGGCAAAGCGCCGCGTCACGACCATCGTTCTCACCGATCAGTGGCTTTCGCCGGCGGCCCGGTCGGCCCGGCACGTCCTGCCGGCCCGGGTCTCGGTTCCCTCCGCCTGGGACTCGAATGCGGCGCTGCTTGCCGTCATCGAAGTGCTGATTGCCGACGTGATGCAGCGGCGCTGGGGCGAGAGCCGGGAGCGTATGGCGGCGATCGAGGCATTGCGCGCCGGCTCCGATTCGGATGAAACACCGTGATCATGGGGTGACCAAAGGTATCTCGGCGTGAGCGTGGCGGAGGGAATCATCCGGGAAGTCGAGGGTCCGCTGATGGTCGGCGTTGATGTCGGCACCGGTTCGGTGCGCGCCATCGCCTTCGATCAGCGTGGGCGGAAGGTGGCCGTCGGCGCACGGCCGACGCCGATCAATGCCGTCGAGACCGGCGGCGAATACGATCCCGACGCGATCTGGGAAAGGGTCGTCGAGGCTCTGGCCGAGGTCGGCGCGGCGCTTGCCGGCCGGCCAGTGGCGGGGATGGCGGTGGCGAGCGTCGGCGAGGCTGCCGTGTTGGTCGGCGACGACGGCAGGGCGCTGGCACCGTCGATCGCCTGGTTCGACCGCAGGACCGAGCCGCAGGCCGACATCATTGTCAAGCGGGTGGGCCGGGAGCGCGTCTTTGCAATTGCCGGCGTCGACGTCGAGCACTTCTTCACGCTGCCCAAGCTGATGTGGATGCGCGAACATTGGCCGGAACCGGTGGCAGAGGCGCGACATGTGCTGATGATGGCCGACTGGATCGCCTTCCGTCTGTCAGGGGAGATGGCGACCGATCCCTCGCTGGCCTCTCGCACGCTTTATTTCGATATCAGCCGCCGGGAATGGTCGGGAGAGATGCTGGCCCTCGCCGGCTTCGACACCGGCTTCCCCGCCCGGATTGCTGCAAACGGAACCCTGCTCGGACCGCTCCGTCGCGACGTCGCCCGCGCCACCGGCCTCGCCGGTTCGCCGATGGTTGCCGTCGGCGGCCACGACCACGTGATTGGTGCCTTTGCCGTCGGGCTGAGGGAACCGGGCACCGTGATCAACAGCATTGGCACGGCCGAGGCGGTTCTCCTGGCGACCGCAGAGCCGTTGACGGACCCTGAGACGATGCGGCGCGGCTATGTGCAAGGCGCCATGGAGAGCGAGCGCAAGATATCCTATCTCCTGGCGGGCCTGTTCAATGCCGGCGGAGCGTTGGAGTGGCTGCGCTCGGTGGTCGGCGAATCCTCCCAAGAGACGCTCATTGCCGAGGCCGCGGAAGTCCCGGCGGGGAGCCATGGCGTCGTGTTCCTGCCACAGCTGGGCGGTGGGTCGCCTCCCGAGCCGGATCCCAATGCGCACGGTGCCTTCTTCGGGCTCACCCCTCAGACGACGCCGGCGCGGCTTTACCGGGCCGTGCTGGAAGGGCTGGCCATACAGTCACGACTGATGCTCGACGGCATGGCGACGCTGTCCGGGGCGACGCGGCCGCGGGAGATCAGGGTCATCGGTGGCGTCTCGCGCAACCGTCTCTTCCTGTCGATCAAGGCGAATGTGCTGGCGCGTCCGATTACCGTTGTCGACGAGCCGGAAGCGACGGCGCTCGGCGCGGCGCTGTTCGGCGGGGTCGCGGGCGGCCTCTTCCCGTCCCTGGAAGCTGCCCTTCCGGGCCTTGATCGGAGGGAATTCGTCATCGAACCGGACGA
>CAVQBS010000041.1:0-153053 GCA_963710805.1 uncultured Alphaproteobacteria bacterium
CCGCCACCACGCTGCCGCATCGACCTCCCAGATTGGGCCGATCGCCTGAAAGGCAGCGGCGTTGTTCGTGACGATGCTGACCGGGCCGAGTTCGGATTCGATCGCCGCGAAAAGCGCTGCGACGTCGTCCACCCGAGTGACGTCGACGGGATAGGCGCGGGCGACGCCGCCTTGCCCGGCGACCTCCGCCGCCACGGCACGGATTTCGGCCTCCGTGCGCGCCAGCAAGACAACGCTGGCGCCCTCACGCGCTTGCGTCAGTGCGATCTCTCGGCCGATTCCCCGGCCGGCCCCGGTCACGATCGCCACTTCCCCGGCGAGCTTCATCGTTGCCCTCCCGTGGCCCACACCGGCCTCGCTCAGAGTGGCCGATCGACGTCAGGATGACAACGAGGAATGCCGGCCGTAGCGGATCGGATGACCGCCGCCCCCACGCCGCTGATACACTGACTGGAGCGACCTCACCGCGCGTGAGTGCCTACGGGTCCTCCATTGCGATGCGCCGCCGCCTCGCCTTCGTGGCCGCCGGATCGTGCCCTGATGTGGATCGCAACAGTGTCTCCTTCGCCGAAGCCAAATGTGCCCGACACGCCAGTTCGACGATGGAGACATTATGGCTGAACAAAGCTTCGATGTAGGTGAGGTGTTCGCGGATCGCGACCTCGTTGCGCTGCCGTTCGTCGCGTTTGTTCCACTGATAGTGGTAGTGGAAGATCATGGTGATGACGTCATAGAAGTCATCGATGAACCGGTTAGGCGCAGCTGAATTGATGAGCCTGTGGAACCGGCTGTCGAGATCGGAAAAGTCATGGTAGCGATCCTCCACTTCGCGGAGCAGAACGCAATGTTCCGCGCGCATCGCTTCAATTTGCTGCCAAAGGGGCGAGTTTTCGGTTAGCACGGCGAAAGCCCTTGCCGATCGCAATTCGAACATTTCTCGAATCTTCGAAAAGTTCGAGCGCGAAACCGGTAGTGAATCCCTTGAAGATCCAACCGGCGTTTGGCCGTTTTTCTGTCAGCCCAAAACGCTGGAACCGATTGAGGAATTCGCGAATACCAGTGGTGGCCACACCGAAATGCCGTGCAAGTTCCAGCTCATTGATCATGGTGCCGGGGCTCGCGTTATCCCTCAGCATCCATTGCATGAAGCGCTGCTCTACCTGAGCGGCCATAGGAATAGTTTCAGAGTCGGGAAACCGCTGCGTCGCCTCGGGAAGTGACCGGATGATGCGTTGCGGTCCAGTGCCCGCCAGCACTCCCCGTTCAGCGAGCGTCGACAAGACTTTTCGCACCGTAGTGCGGCTGACGCCGAGCTGTCCGCTCAAGGCGTTCTCAGACGGAAGATGCTTTCCTGCTCCAAGTCGGGAGACGAGGTCGAGAGCATCATTGAAGGCACGCTTGTAGACGGTGTCGGTCTTCATCGGGTCACGAGCGTCTGTCTTTTAATCCATAAAAAACAATTTGACGAGGCAGAGAAGGCTGGTTTTTCTCTATAAGGAACAAAACGCTTTTTCAAGGTCGGGTCGTGACGGAGGCAATGGGGGAGGGATCGGACGTCGTCGCGCGCAGCGACAGCCGGGCTGGCGGGATTTCCGCCGTGTCGCTGGGCTTGCGACTCCTCAGCGTCGGCCCCTTGCTGATTCTCATCCTGCTCGTCGCGGTGATCGGCCTGCTGACCCCCAATTTCCTCAAGCTCGGCAATCTCAGCAACATTCTCGCGCAGACCGCGGTCATCGCCATCGTCGCGATGGGCCAGCAGCTGGTGATTCTGACACGCGGCATCGATCTCTCGGTCGGTGCCAATCTCGCGCTCGCCACGGTCATCGGCGGCCTCGTCTTCCGGCAGGTCAACTCTGCGGCGGTTGTCATCGGCGTGATGCTTCTGACCGGCGCTGCGGTGGGGGCGATCAACGGCAGCGTCTACGTTTTCGGGCTGCTGCCGCACCCCTTCATCATAACGCTGGCGACATTGAGCATCTGCCGCGGCCTCGCCCTGGAGCTGGCGATCGGGCACACCACCATGCGGGGAATGCCGGATGTCATCACGCTCATCGGCGGCCAGTCGACCTTTGGCATTCCGAACTCCTTCTTTGTCGTCCTCGCCGTTGCCGGCGTGGTGTTCCTCCTCACCAAGGCGATGGTCTGGGGTCGTTGGCTTTATGCGGTCGGCGGTCAGCCGGAAGCTGCACGTGAGATGGGGATTCCGGTCAGGGCCGTTCTCGTCTCCACCTACGTCATCTCGGGGCTCTGCGCCGGCATTGGTGCGGTGGTGCTTGCCGGCCGCACGGCGGCCAGTTCTCCGCTCTACGGCAACCTCTTAGAACTCGACACGATCGCTGCGGTGATCATTGGCGGTGCGAGCTTCCTCGGCGGGCGCGGCCATCTTGGGCACGCTCTCGTCGGCGCAGTGATGATCGGCGTGATCCGCAACGCCCTCAATCTCCTCGGCGTCGACGTCTTCTTCCAGATGATCGCCATCGGCCTCATCATCGTCGTGGCGGTCGAGGCCGACGTGCTCCGCAATCGGTTGGAGGCGCGGGCGCGCACCATTCAGGCGGCGAGGACGCAATGAGTCCATCGGCTGCCGCTCCCGTCCTCGCCGTCCGTCATGCCCAGAAGCGCTTCGGCGCTATCCACGCGCTGAGGGATGTCAGTCTGGAAGCTTTTCGCGGGGAAGTGCTGGCCCTCTTGGGCGACAACGGCGCCGGCAAATCGACGCTGGTCAAATGTATCGCCGGGGTCCACGCGCTAGACGAAGGAGACATCCTCCTCGACGGCGAGAAGGTCGCTCTGCACTCGCCCGCCGCCGCGCGCCGCGCCGGCATCGAGACGGTCTACCAGGACCTCGCTCTCTTCGACAATCTGACCCCGGCCCAGAACTTCTACTGCGGCCGCGAGATCGCCTTCCCCGCCTGGCTGCCCAGGGGGCTCAGATTTCTCAACCGCCGCGCCATGGATCGCGAGGCGGCGGCCGTGATCGACCGTCTCAAGGTGAAGCTGCCGAAGTTCGATGCGCCCGTGGCCCTCATGTCCGGCGGCCAGCGCCAGGCGATTGCCGTTGCCCGGGCGACGGTCTTTGCGCGCAAGGTGGTGATGCTCGACGAGCCGACGGCCGCGCTTGGCCTGCGCAAGTTGCGGAAGGTCCTCGACCTCATCGTGCAGCTGCGCGCCGAGGGCAACACCGTGATCCTCATCACGCACAACATGGAGCACGTGGTCGATCTGGCCGACCGGGCAGTCGTGCTGCGGCAGGGGCGCAAGGTCGGAGAGCTGAAGCCCGGCCGTGCGAACCAGCAAGAGCTGGTCTCCATGATTGTTGGCGCGGAGGTCTGACGAGA
Source organism: uncultured Alphaproteobacteria bacterium (assembly GCA_963710805.1). Lineage (GTDB taxonomy): Bacteria > Pseudomonadota > Alphaproteobacteria > Rhizobiales > Kaistiaceae > Bauldia. The sequence continues at coordinate 3,339 of CAVQBS010000041.1, forward strand.
TTCGCTGCCCGGTAGGTGGCGAAAAAATGGGTCGGTTCGGATTGAGCCGATCCGAACAAGGGAGGTGGAATAATGAAACTGCAAATCACGCTGGGGGGCATGGCGTTCGCCGCTGCGATCGCCGGGCCCGCACTGGCAGCCGATAGCATGCAGATCGGCTTCATCACAAAGTTCCCGGTGCCCTTCTACACGACGATGGAGGACGCTGCCAAAGCCTACGCCGAGGCTCATCCCGGATTGGAAATCACCTTCGGCCAGGGGACCTCAGCGACCGATATCGAAGGTCAGATCGCCCTGATCGAGTCCATGATTACAAAGGGCGTCCAAGGCATCGCCATCACGCCGGTGGATCCCACCGTGGCGCCGGCGTTGGACAAGGCAGTTGAGGCCGGCATCCCCGTCGTCCTCATGGACAACAGCATTCCCGACTGGAAGGGCCAGACGTCCCTCGCGACCACGAACAACTACAATGCCGGCACGATCGCCGGCCAGCACTTGAAGTCGCTGCTCAAGGATGGCGACAAGATCGGCATCCTCGAGGGTGTTCCCGGGGTGCCCGCCCTGGACGAGCGTGTGAACGGCATGCTCGACGGACTGAAGGGCGTGAATGTCGACATCGTCGGCAAGGGTGCGACCAACTGCACCGAGGAACTCGGCATCAACGTCGCGCAGGACATCCTGACGGCGAACCCGGACATCAAGGCGATCTATTCGGCTTGCGGTCCGCCCGCCGCCGGGGCCGCGCAGGCGATCAAGAACGCCAATCTCGATCGCCACATCATTCTGGTCGGGTTCGACTTCTGCTGCGGCGAGCCCGAGGCCATGGCCGCTGGAATGGAGGACGCCTCGGTCGCACAGTTCCCCGCCAAGATGGCCGAACTCGGTGTCGATGCGCTGGTGAAGACCATCCAGGGAGAGAAGGTGGAGTCGCTGATCGACTCCGGCGCCGCCCTCGTCACCCCCGACAATATGGATCAGTTCAAGTGAGGCAATCCGAGGGCCGGCCTTCGCCGGCCCTCGGTCCGTTCCGGCGAGATATCACGGTTTCCTAGAAAGCAGGTATTGGCGTGCAGCTGGTCGACGCCCTCCTTTGCTCCGAGCCAGGCAAGCTCGAGATCGTGCGGCGGCCGATTCCGCGATTCGGAATCCGGGCACGCTTTGGTTCGACCGCGCCGGGTCGGGATTTGCGGGACCGACTACCACATCTTCGAAGGCAAGCACCCCTACCTTCAATATCCCCGTGTGATGGGCCACGAGCTCGCCGTGGAGGTCATCGAGGCGCCGGAGAGTTCAGGCCTCGCATACGGCGAGATATGCGTCGTCAACCCTTACCTCTCGTGCGGGCACTGCGTCGCCTGCCGTGGCGGGGAAGCCCAACTGCTGCGTCAATATCTCGGTCCTCGGCGTCCATCAGGATGGCGGCATGGCGGGAATCCTGTCCGTGCCTGCGGAAAATCTCATTCCCGCAGAGGGATTGACCGTCGACGAATGCGCGACGGTCGAGTTTCTCTCAATCGGAGCGCACGCTGTGCGACGTGGGGCTGTGACGAGCGGCAACAGGGTACTCGTCGTCGGCGCCGGCCCGATCGGCTTGGGCGTCGCGTTGTTCGCGCGCCTTACGGGGGCTGACGTCGCCGTAATAGACACCGATCGTACGCGAGCTGTGGCGGCACGATCGATCGTCGAGGCGAATCCGATTTCACTCGCCGGCGCTTCCGCACAATCGTCCGGTGGCCATGGGTTCGACGTCGTGTTTGACGCCACCGGCAATCAGCAGGCGATGGAGAGAGGCTTCGAGTTCGTCGCGCATGGTGGCCGCTACGTCCTCGTCAGCGTGATCAAGGACCCGATCACCTTCAGGGATCCGGATTTCCATCGCAAGGAAATGACCCTGTTCGGAAGCCGCAACGCCACGTCGAAAGACTTCGCGCACGTGATGGCGGCCATTCGCGGCGGCCACGTGGACGTCGCCCGGCTGATCACCCACCGCGCGAGCCTCCAAGATGCGGTCGCGAATATTCCGATCTGGGCGGCAGAGAAGTCCGGACTGGTCAAGGCGCTGATCGAGATCGACTGAGGGCCGCTCGCACGTCCGCTGCTGGTGCGTTGCGGTCGAGGCCGATATCTCCTGCCTGAAGCGCGCCTATGGTCTGGCCCGCTGTACATGGCGAGGGCTCGACCGCTTCAGGGCCTATGTCTGGTCGTCCGCGGTCGCCTACAATCTCGCTCTCTTCGCCCGCCTCAAGCCGACCTGACGCCAACCACCAACGGCACCGACTTCAGGGAAACCGTCGAGCCGCGACCGGACATCCTCGTCTGAAATCCTGGCGTCCCCCGACCCACCGGTCTGCGCTCGGCATCAAGTCGACAAAACGGCCACAAAAACAATCCCAGAAAACCCGGCCATCCAAAATTATCCCATAGAACCAATCGTTTATGGACGGGCACTAGTCTAGAAGTCCAACGTCGCGGCTCGGATATCTCCTCGGCGAAAACCCGCCCACATCGGCGAGGCTCGTAAACTCGCGTCCCTTCGGCCGGCGGTTGCGATCTTTTTCGTCACGCGCCCCGTTCCTTTCTGTCTGATCCCGCTCACCCCCCGCTACCTGGCCGGTCTGTGATTTGAGATCGCAGCCAGGCATTCTCGGGTCACATTGTCGTTGGTGAGGATGCCAAAGGACAACGTCTTCAAAACATTGCGTACGGCATTGCGGATGGTTTGTTGACTCCCGAATTTGGTGTGCTCTTCCGGTCTCGGCAGCGCGAGAGGCTCCGCGTCCTCAACCTAACTCTTTCGTCTGAAAAACCTCGCGCGGAGGTGCCTGCCTTCCGCCAGCGCCATGCCCAAGGCGATGGCGACGCCGTAGATGGCGAACTGGAAGGCCGTCGACAGGCCGAGCATCTTCAGCATCTGGCCGAGGTGGGTGAGGAAGAGCGCCGCGCCGGCGACGGCCACCATGCTGCCGAGGCCGCCCGTGATCGCCGTCCCGCCGAGGACTGCGGCGGCAATGGGCGCCAGAAGGTAGGGATCGCCGACATTCAGGGTGGGGTTACGGATGAAGGCCGAGATGACAATGCCTGCGACGCCGTGAAGAAATCCGGCGACCGCGAAGGCGGCGGTCTGGTAGGCGGCGACGTTGACGCCGGCGATCCAGGCAGCGCGGGGATTGGCGCCGGCGGCGGCAAAGCGCCTGCCGTAGGTCGTCTTGCGCAGGGTCACCGACAGCACGATGACGAGGACGGCGGCGACCCACACCGAGACATTGACGCCGAGGACGCGCGATCCGCCCCAGTCGGCGAGGAGCGGCGGCACGCGCGCCTCCTGCGGCAGGCTCTCGCGGTACCAAAGCGTCGCCCCTTGCGTGATGGCGCCGACCGCAAGCGTCACGATCAGCGCGTTGAGCTTCATCGCTGCCACCAGGAGGCCGTTGATCAGGCCGATCAGGGTGGCGAAGAGCAGCGCCGCGAGGAGCGCAACAACGAGCGCCTCGTTCTGCCCGCTCGATACGCCGAGAAGCACGGTGCTCGACAGCGCGATGATCGCCGGTATGGAGAGGTCGATGCCGCGCGACATGAGCACGACCGCCTCACCCATCGCCGTGATGCAGAGGAAGGCGGCAAGCGGGATAACGGCGAGGATAGTCGACGGCAGGATGCTCCGCGGCACGATGAGCGCGCCGACGAGAAGCAGGGCGATCAAGGCCAGCCAGACGGCGGCGAAACGCATCTGGATTCCGCTGCCGCCGAGGCGCGATCCGCGGGCGACCCTGCCGCCTTCGCCGATCCCGCCCCGATCTTCCGCGTTCATCGCCATCACGTTTCACGCCGACCGCGGCGCTGATGGACGGCGCCTGAGCGCGCTCCCGAGCTGCCGCGCGATCCAGCCGACGGGCTCCCAGCCGGAATAGAGGAGGACAGCAAACAGGGTGAGCGCGCCGCTGATGATGATGCCGACCGCCGTAGAGAGCCCGAGCAGCGTAACGATATTGACGGTGAGCGTGAAGAACAGCGCCCCCAGCACGGCACCGACGAAGGAGCCGCGCCCGCCGCTGAGGGCCGCGCCGCCGAGGACGGCGGCGGCTATGCTCGGCAGCGTATAGGCTGAACCCGCCACCGGCGTGCCGGTGCCGACCTCGGAGGCGAGGAAGAAGCCGGCGATGGTCGCCACCACCGCGGAAAGAAGATAGGCGCGGAGCTGCACGCATATTGACGTGCACGCCGTTCCGCTTCGCCGCTTCCTCGCGGAAGCCGACGGCGCGCAGGCGAAGCCCGCTCCGCGTCCGGTAGAGCCAGTAGTCGGCGGCCGCGGCAACCGCCAGGATGACGAAAAACGCGATCGGGATGGCGCCGATCCGCGTCTTCAGGAGCGAGGTGAAAGCGTCGCTTACGAGGCCGCCCGGCGACGGGCGGAGATGGAGCGCGAACCCCTGGAGGACGCTTAGCGTGGCGATGGTCGTTATCACCGGGTTCAACCCGATGACGCGCACCAGCACGCCGTTGGTCACGCCAACCACCACACCGACGGCAATGCAAAGAAGTGCGCCGAGGATCAGCGCCCCAGGGCCAAGCCCCTCCGCCATGACATAGGAAGCGAGCACCACCGTGACGCTCATCATCGAGCCGACCGACACGTCGAAGCCGCGCACCATCAGCACGTTGAACTGCGCCATGGTGACCAGCGCGAGCGGCGCCGTGGCGAGGAGGATATGGCGGATGTTGATGCCCGTCAGGAAGAACTCCGACTGGAGCGAGGCATAGGCGCCGACGATCAGGATCAAAATCGAGAGCGGGAGAAGTGGCACCCACCAATGCGTGGCGCCGCCAACGAGAGCCCGGCGAAGATTTTCCCAAATGCCGGGCTTCTGCGGCTGACTATCCTTCGCGTCGGCGGCCCGCGCGGCGCGGGTGTCTCTGGAGGTGAGGAAGGAAGAGACAATGTTTTCTTCGGTTACCGCCGCGCCCCAGAGCTCGCGGACGATACGGCCGCGCGAGAAGACGCAAACCCGGTCGCAAAGGCCAGCGAGCTCCATCGCGTCGGAGGAGTTGACGATGCAGGCCGAGCCCGCCGCGGTCTTCGCGCGGATGGCGCGGTAGATGTCGAAGCGGGCCTTGGCGTCTACCCCTTGCGTCGGCTCGTCGATCAGGATGGTCTTCGCCTCGTGCAGGAAGCTCCGGGCCAGCACTGCCTTCTGCTGGTTGCCGCCGGAGAGACCGCCGATCGGCTTGTCGAGCGAAGGGGTGACGATGCCGAGTTCGTCGATCAGCGCTTCCGATTGCGCGCGTTCGCGCGGCGCGGAGATGAGGCCGGCGGAGACGAACTCGTCAAGCACCTGCACCGTCATGTTCTCGCGGACGCCGAGGACCGGGAAGATCAACTCATGCGGCCGGTCGGCGCTGAGCGAGAGGATGCCGGCGGCCAGCGCTTCGCGCGGCGCCCCAAGCCGCACCGGCTGCCCGTCGCAGTACACATGGCCCGTGGCGGGTTCCAGGCCTCCGAGAGCCCGAATCGCCTCGCGCTGGCCGTTGCCTTCGGCGCCGGCAAAGCCCAGCACCTCGCCGCGGTGGACGTAAAGGTTGACCTTGGCAAACCGCGCACCGGTCAGATCCTTCGCCCAAAAGCCGACCCGTGCCGAGGCGAGGTCCGATCGCGGCGGAAAGCCCAATTCGATCGAACGACCAACCATGAGCGCGATCAGGTCGTCCTCGGAGAGGTTCCGGTCGACCGCGTAGGTGCCCTGGCCGACGCCGTCGCGCAGGATGGTGATGCGATCGGCAAGCGCCAGGACCTCCGGCAGGCGATGGCTGACGTAGACGACCGCTGCTCCCTCGCTTGTGATCCGGCGGATGATGGCGGTGAGCCTGGCTACATCGGCAAGGTCGAGCGAGGACGTCGGCTCGTCGAGGAGAACGACCTTGGGATTGCTGATCAGAGCCTTGACGATTTCCAGGAACTGGCGCTCCGCAGCGCTGAGGTCGCCGACCATCGTCTCGGGCGATATGCCAAGGTCGTATTGCGCGAGCTCGCGTTCGGCGAAGGCGCGTGCGTCGCCTTCCGGATTGTCGGCGGCGAGGAGAAGATTCTGGGCGACACTCAGCTCGCGGACCAGCGAGTCGTCCTGATAGACCGTGGCAAGGCCGAGCTTGTGGGCGAGCAGCGGGTCCGCTGCGGCCAGCCTCTTGCCCATGATCTCGACGGTGCCGGAATCCTGTACGACAGCACCGCTGGCGATGCCAAGCAGCGTGCTCTTCCCCGAGCCGTTCTCGCCGAGCACGGCGTGGATTTCGCCGGGCGTGCATTCAAAACTGACATTGGCGAGCGCCTGAACGCCCGGATAGCTTTTCGAAATGTCCGATAATCTAAGAGATGGCTCGGGCATCTTCGACGATTCCTGGCTCCGGTGCAGCAGCGGGGCGCCGGAGGTCGTGCCCGGCACCCGACTTCTGCTTCCTGGCCGCCTTGGTTGAAGTCGGATCCGTGTCGGTCCCACTCACGCCCATCCCTCCCCGTCAGGGAAGGGTGGACGTCGACGGCAACCAGACGGTCGGGTGGGGACTTTACCTGAGCGGGACGCCCTTCGTCCGCAACCGGCTCCGCCGGGCGCAGCCACCCTCCCCGTCGCGGGGAGGAATGGCAGCGCCGGCGGCGCGTTCTTTGCCACGGTTCGGCGTTTCCGAGCGGCGGGCTCCGGCGCCTACTGCGCGAACATCGCCTTCAGCATATCGTCATCGACGCGCGTCGACACCGAAGCATCCTGCGGCAGATCCGGATTGCACATGCCCTTGGTCACCTGGCGGAATCGGAAGGGCACGTCGACCACGACGGGGACGTCCTTACCCGCCAGCTTCATCATCCCGGCGGTCAAGGCAATGCCTGACTGGAAGTTGTGACCCGACGCGAAGAAGATCTTGAAGTTCGGATCGTTCAGCTTCTCCCAGTCGCAGAAGAGACCCTGCTCGTCGGTGCGCAAAGCGACCACGACATTGGGTTCCTTGCCCGCCTCCTGGTAAGCCCTCAGCCCGCCGCGGAAGCCGTCGGCATATTCGTAGACGACGCCATCGACGGTGTCGTTCTGGGCGAGAAAGCCGGACATCGCCTGGAAGGTGCCCTCCTGCGTCCAGTTCGTATCGGCTTTGCCGAGAAGCTTCATATTTGAGTACTTGGCGAGTTCGTCGTCCGCGCACTTCTGCCAGGCGGCGCTCAGCCCGTTGCCCGGCGTTCCGCCAAGCTCGACCACGCCGATCTCGGGCTTGCCCGAATTCTTTTCGACGGCATCGATCATTCCCGTGCCGAGATCGCAGAGATTCTCGCTGACCGTGGCCAGGTAGTCCTTGCCAGGTTCGCCGCCGACATAGGTGCCGTTGTGGAGGACCACTGTGATGCCGGCCTCGGTCGCCTCCTTGATGGTCGGCAGCAGCGCCGTGCTCGCATCGGCGAAGATGACGATGACGTTGACGCCTTGGGCGATGAGGCTGCGCAGGTCGTTGATCGCCTTCGTCGGGTCGGCGCGCGCCGATGTGTAGATGATCTTGGAGATCTCGGGATAGGTCAGCGCCTCCATGATGAATTCCATCTTGGTGACCTGGCGCCAGACGTTCTCGCCGAAGCCGTCGGCAAGCGCCACGGTAAGGTCGCCGTGGCCGGTCTCGCAGACCGAATCCTTCCAGCACTTCATGGCGAGCTCGCGCTGTTCCGGCGTCAGGCCAGCCGCCATCCGCTTGAAGGATTCTTCAACGATCGGGTTGATGTTCTCCGTCGTTCCCAGGGATTTCATCATCAGTTCCTCGGCGGTCGCCGCCTGCGACGAACCGGCCGATACCGCGAGAAAGGCGGCGGCCATGCCGAACGCTGCCAAGCCGCGTAGCTTTCCTGTCATTGCGTGCATGTGATTCCCTCCCATTGATATGTTCTTGGTTTTGCGCCGCGCGCAGCGAACTCGCCCCCTATGTCCCTTCCAGCCACGGATAGCGGGCCGTGTCTTTGCCTGCATAGTCGGGGTCGAGATAGATGAAACACCGCTGGATCTTGAAATCGCGGATTTCGAAGACATCGCACCACCGGCCGGCGCCCCACTCCGGAACGTCGGCGCGCCATGGTCCGTCACGATGTTCGCCGTGACTGGTGCCCTCGCAGACGAGGTAGTCGCCGCCGGAGAGGATCCAGTTGAAGTCAGCATAGTGGTGGACGATCGACTTCAGCGTCGCGCCGACATCGCTGAACATTTTGCCGATCTGCTCTTTGCCGGTGGCGATGCCCCATTTCGGAAAGTAGACTTGCGCATCGTCGGCGAAGAGGTCGAGGATCGAGCCTCCGGTCGATGTGACGCCACCGTTGTCGAAGGCTTTCAGGTATTCGAGCGCGACCGATTTTCTCTGTTCGTCGGTCATCGTCTGGGTTGCAACTGCCATCTTTTCGATTCCTCCCAGGTCTGGATTTTGTCGGCGGTGTTTCGCGTCGCGCCGCCGGGGCCAGCCCGGCTAGCCGGCGCGCTCCCGGTTTGCCGCATTCGCCGCCAGATAGGCGAAGGCCATGAACGGTCCGAGCGTCGCGCCGCCGGCCCAGTAGGCGCGCGCCGAAGCCGAGGCCACGCAGTTGCCCGCCCCGAAAAGGCCCGGGATCGGCTCGCCCATGGCATTCAGCACCTGCCCGTCGGCATTGGTGGCGGGACCGCCCTTGCTGTCGAGATTACCGCCGGTCAGCAGGGCTGCATAGTACGGCCCCTTGCCGCTGATCGGATACATCGTCGGGTTCTTGCCGGTCTTTGCCGCCGTCGGCCCGTTGAACAGCAGCTCGACCTGCCTTTCGCCGCGATGGAAGTCCTCGTCCACGCCCTTGCGGGCGAAGCCGTTGAAGCGGGAAACGGTCGCCTTGAGGTTCTTGGCGAAATCTGGAGAAAGGCCAAGGTTTCCAGTCCGGTCGGCGTATTGCCGCAGACGCTTCTTGATGTTGTTGACCAAGGCATCCCAGGTCCGGCCCTTGATCACATGCGAGTCGTTGGTGCCCTTCGGCACGATGAAGCGGCCGTACTCGTCGCTGGCCGAATTGTCCTGGCTGCGCTGGTCCCAGATGGCGATCAGGATCAGGTTCGGATACTCCGATTTGGTCGGGTCCCACCGGAAGAAGGCCTGGGCCAACTCGTTGTAGGCGAGCTTCTCGTTGGTGACCCGCCGACCGTTCTTGTCGACATAGATCATCGAGTCGCCGGAGGGCGAGAACGTGCCGATCAGCGAAGGATCCTTGTTGACCGCCTTCTCAAAGACCACCGGACACATCCACGCATAGTTCATGTTGCGGAGCTCGGCGCCGACAGCCGCGCCGATATGCACGAAGTCGCCCTCATTGGTCACTGCCGCGCAGCCGCCGACCACGGGAGCGCTCAGATAGTTCTGGCGAAGATCGCGATCGTGGGTGAAGCCGCCGGTAGCGAAGATCACTGCCTTGCGTGCCTTGAAACGCCGGGTGCGGCCACCGGAGGTGTCCGCCTCGACGCCGACCACCCGGCCGGCATCGTTGAGAATGAGGCGCTGGACGCGATGGCCGGTGCGGATGTCGACGCCGTCACGCTTGGCGGCTTCCGACAGGGTGCGGATGGCGTGGACACCACCATCCGACATCGACTCACGCGCCTGCCTGGTGACCAGCACGCGGCCGGTCGGTGCCTTGTCCTCGGGGATCTCGGCCCAGTAGTCCGGCACGCCGGGGCAGTGGCGGTATTCGAGCGCACCCTTCTTGTTGAGGAGCTCGGTGGCAGGGGAGGCATTGTCGTAGATCGCCGCGCAGGCGTTGTATTCCCATTCGCTCATCCCGAAGCGGGGATGCTTTGGATCGTAGACCTCCGGGCGCGACAGACGCGCCATGTAGCGGATGCAGTCCTCTTTCTTGTCGACGATGCCCAGCGCCCGCATCGGCTCGTTGTTCGGCACCCAGTACCAGAAAGCCGCCTTCTGGGTCGTTCCCCCGATCTGATCGGCCTTTTCAAGGACGAGGATCTTGTTGCCGAGCCAGGCCGAGAAGCACGCCGTCGCCAGGCCGACCCCGCCGCCGCCGGCAATGACGATGTCGAACTCTTCATCGAACGTCATCGTCCGCGACGGCGACGGCGTCTTCCGCGCGATAGTGGCCATGAATGCTTCTCCCTCCCAAGCCGGCACGATTCGGCTCTTTTTCGGCCGAATATCGTTTGCCTCGTGCTTCAAACTCGCCCAGCCCTAAGTGGCCGTCTTTCAAATTCGTGCTTTGTTGCAAAAATCTTCGTTCGCTATGCGAACAGTTGTACGATTATCGGCCCGGAGATTGTCGCCCCGGCGAAAACATGATTGATTGAGTGCAACGGGAGGGGACGAAGAACGCCCGCCACCGCCGCCGTCCGCGGCAAGAAGTTCAACCCGGCGGCTTCTCGACCCCGGCTTCCGATAGATTGGCTGCGGCAGACGCGGAATCCGACGGAGGTTCTGGCGTGACTGTGGCGAATGGCGAGCGAAGGCAGGTGCTGTCGTTTCGCGGGCTTGAACAGTTCGAACGACGTGGCGCGGTGGGAGAGATCGGCTATTGCATCGCCGGTGCCGATCCCTACGCCCTCGAATTCAACAACGCCGCCGACGTGATCTGTCTGCTCCTCGGCGACATCCTGACCGAGACCAAGTTCGAAGACGACGCATCCCGGCCGCTTGTCTTCGCCGGACGGAGCTCGGCCTTCCACCCGTCGGGCGGCAACGTCAGGGTGCGGGCTGACGACGTCCGGCGTGGCTTCATCGCCTTCAGCTATCAGCCGTCCTACCAGGAAACCTTCGACGATCTCCCGCTCGACCGGATGCGCCGCGGCGGCAGCCGCAACAATATCCGGCGCAACTCGATCAACGGATTGGCACGCTATGCGCTGAGCCGCGTCCGGTCAGACGACGGATTGACGGCCTTCGAGCTCCAGTGCCTCGCCTCGCTGGTCTATGTCGAGACGTTGCGCGGTCTCGGCGCCGTCAAGGAGGACCGGCGGCACGGCCTTTCGGATCGCGAGTTCGATGCGATCCGCGCCTATGTCGACGCTGAACTCGGCAGCGAGATGACTTGCGCCAAGCTTGCCGCGGCGGCTGGCGTGCCGCTGAGAGTGGTGTTCGACGGCATGAAGATGCGTATCGGCATGTCGCCATACCGCTATGTGATGGAGAAGCGGCTGGAGCGAGCGCGGGACATGCTGCGCAATTCGTCGATGCCGATTTCCGAGATCGCGCTCGCCTGCGGCTTTTCCTCGCAACAGCATCTCACCTCGACTCTTTCTGAAAAGCTCGGCACGACGCCGCAGAAGATACGATTGAACGGCTGAGGCCAGGCGGAAGCGCCGTCGCCGCAGGCTGGCATCGGACCGTGGGCCCAATATTAACCTGAGACCCAACTCAGCGTCGCCCCTTGGGCGGCCTTCCTCGTCTCCGTGCGGTTACCACGTTTGAACCCTCGCGGACGGATACTCATTCTGACTGCAGATCGAGGGGACCGGGCGCCCGACCCATGCTCGCTCCTCGAAGAGGCGAACTCCTCAGCCGCAGAGATTACCGATCAGCATCAAAGGCGCTTCGATAATGCGTTTCGGCCCCACGCGGACGTGTTCCGGGTGAGGTGAACGACGGGTTGGCAGAATCGGGTTCGGCTACATGAAGGCCGTGTTGCGTCAACCGGCTTTTGCCAGTGCGAACTCGTGCTCGGCCGCGTAGAACGGATTGCGGAGGCCGAGTGCCTTCGCCCGCTCCTCGTCGTCGGTCTTCACGAACGGCACGACCAGGCTGTCCTTGACGCCGAACACGGCGTCCGACTCAAGGTATTCGTCGCCATCGACGAACATGTGCGTTGTTACCGGCTCGAAGCCCGGTGCGCCGACGATGAAGTGGATGTGGGCGGGGCGCATCGGGTGGCGGCCGAGCGCCACCAGCATCCTGCCGACCGGCCCGTCGGTCGGGACCGGGTAGAACGACGGCTTCACCGTGCGGAAGAAGAAGCGCCCGTCCGGCCCGGTGGTGAACAGGCCACGCAGGTTCATTTCCGGCTGATCCGGATCCTGAAGGTCGTAGGCACCGTCGGACGAAGCCTGCCAGACGTCGAGGAGAGCGCCGCCGATCGGCTCGCCGTCGAGATCCACCACGCGGCCCGACACCCAGGTCGGATCGCCCTTGCCGTCGAGGGAGATGGTGTCGCCCATCTCCTTCTTCGGCGCCCCGGCGACGTGGAAGGGGCCGAGCACGGTCAACTCCGTCGCGCCGGAGGGTTTGCGATGGTTGAGGGCGTCGATCAGCATCGACACGCCGAGCGTGTCGGAGAGCAGGATAAATTCCTGCCGCTTGTCGTCGCACTTCTGGCCCGTCTCGGTGAGGAAGCGGATTGCCGCCATCCACTCCTCCGGCGTCGGCTCGACTTCGCGGATGACCGCGTGGAGATGCGTGATCACCGAGGTCATGATCTCCTTGAGGCGGGGATCCTCGCAGCCCGACAGCCGATCGAGAACCGCCGCCGTGGCAGTGGTTTCGTTGAAATCTCGCATTTTGTTTCCTCCCGGTTACGCGGCCGGCCTTCTCCCGTGCCAGGCATCGTCGAGCAGCGCGCGGATTCCGTCGCGCTCGATCGGTCGCGGATTGGTGTAGGGGTTTGCCGCGGCAATGTCGGCGGCGCGGTCGAGCCCCGCCTCGGGCATGCCGAGTTCGCGAAGCGAGGTAGGGGCGCCGGCATTCTTCGCCAGGTCGAACAGCGCCTGGGGCGCGCTGTCAGCGCCGAGCGCGCGGGCGACGCGCGCCATCGCCTCTTCAGCGCCGGGCGCGTTGTACGCCGCGGCATGTGGCAGGACGACGGTATGGGTCTCGGCATGCGGCAGGTCGAAGCTGCCGCCGAGCACATGGCAAAGCTTGTGGTGGAGCGCCATCGACGTCGACCCGAGCACCGTGCCGCAGAGCCAGGCGCCGTAGAGGGCGCCGGCGCGTGCGTCCTCGTCGGCGCCGTCGTCGACGATCGCCGGGATGGCCGCACCGAGCGCGCGGATGCCTTCCTCCGCCATCAGGGAAACGACGGGATTGCCGTCCGGCGCATAAAGGCCCTCCACCGAGTGGGCGATGGCGTTCATGCCCGACGTCACCGACACCGACACCGGTAGCCCCAGCGTCAGCGACACGTCATAGACCACGGTCTCGGGAACGATCTTGGCATCACGGATCGTCTTCTTCTCGCCGCCGCCCGTCTCGCCGAGCATGTTGCTCATCTCCGACCCGGCATAGGTGGTGGGCACGACGATTTGCGGCAGGTCGGTGCGCCAGGCGATCGCCTTGCCGAGTCCGGTGGTCGAGCCGCCGCCGATCGCCACAGTCCCATCGATCCGCTCGGCGGCGACGATCGCCATCGCTTCCTCGGTCGTCTCCAGCGGCGTGTGCATGCGCGCCTTGGGAAACACCGCTGCGCAGCGAGCGCCCAGCAGGCGGGCGACCGCCTCAGCCTGGTTGGCGCGTCCCGAGGTCGAGACCACCAGCGCGCGACGGATGTTCAGCCGATCCGCCTCGGCCGGAACCTGACGAAGCGTGCCGGTGCCGAAGACCACCCGCTGCGACGATGGCTGATAGACGAAGGCGGGGATCGGCATTGCGCCGCCTTCACCAGAATTCAGGGAGCGGCGTCTCGGGCCCGTGGGTCGGCACCAGGGCCGCGTAGTGACCCGCGTAGAAGAGAAGCGGGGGCCGCTCGTGGTCGCGCATGACTAAGATGTGGCCGACAAAAATCGTGTGGTCACCGCAGTCGTGAGCGACCTCGAGTTCCGCGGTGACGCAGGCCGATGCGTCCGCGAGTACTGGCACGCCACCGATGTTGGCGAAGCGGATCGGAAGGCCCGGCACCGGGCGGCCGGCGAAATGGGTGGCAAAGTCGGCCTGGCCGGCGGCCAGGATGTTGACGGCGAAGCGCCCCGCTTCGGTGAGACGGGCGTGCATGTGAGCGCGCTTGGCGACGGAGATGACGCAAAGCGGCGGATCGAGCGAGCCGGACATGAAGGCATTGGCCGTCATGCCGTGCTTCTCGCCATTCGCAGCGGCTGTAATGACCGTCACGCCCGTGGCGAACCGTCCCATCACCTTGCGGAAATGGAACGGTTCGATCTCGTACAGGCGTTGCGGCTGGTTCATATCCGGCAATCTAGGCGGATCGACGCATCGCGTGATAGCTGAGTTCGCCGGGGTCGGTCAGGTCAGGGACCCGCCAGCCGTCGAGGTCGTACTCGGCCATGCATTCCTCGGCAAAGCCCTTGAACTTGTCGGCGTTGCCGGAAGCCATGGCACCGAACAGGGCATAGCGCCGAATCTCCTCGGTCGAGCCGCCATAGTTGATCTCGTAGAGCTCGTGGCGTCCACCGAACTCGGTCGAGATGCAATCCCACAGGAGCTTCATCAACTTGACCCGCTCCTCGGCCTTGTAGCCGTTGGAGCCGCGGAGATAGCGGTCGAGATAGGGGCGTATCTCCTCGTTCTTGAAATCCATGGCGTGACTGTTGAGGTAGATCAGCCCCGAGGCGACCGTCTGCTCGATGATGTACTTCACCTTGCTGTAGGCCATGGTGGCGATGATCTGGTAGGCGTTGCCCGGGTCCATGTTGGGCAGCACGTAGTCGCCGATCCACGGCTTGGGGTCGCGCACCATGGCATCCGACAATCCCCAGAACAGGTTCCGCCAGGCGATCACCTCGCCGACATTGGCCTGGACGCCGCGATAGTCCTTGGTGCCGGAAGCCTCGACGGCCTTCAACAGCAGCCCGGCGATGAAGTCCAGCTTGACGGCGAGCCGGGTGCACCCGTGCACGACGAAGCGCGGCAGGAAGCCGGTCTGGGGGAAGAAGTTGTTGGCCTTTTCGAGGTCGCCATAGACGAAGACGTTCTCCCAGGGGATGAGCACGTTGTCCATGATGAAGACCGCGTCGTTCTCGTCGAGGCGCGAGGAGAGGGGATAGTCGAACGGGCTTCCCATCACCGTCGAGGTCATCTCGTAGGACGTGCGGCAGATGAACTTCACGCCGGGCGCGTTGGTCGGCACCATGAAGACGATGGCGAAGTTCTTGTCCTGGAGCGGGATCAGCCCGTGATGGGCGACGAAGGTGTAGTTGGTCAGCACCGAGCCGGTAGCGACCACCTTGGCCCCGGAGACGATCAGCCCGGCGTCGGTTTCCTTCTCGACGTGGCAGCACACGTCCGCCACTTCGTTCGGCGGCCGGTCGCGGTCGACCGGCGGATGGATGATGGCGTGATTGACGTAGGGCACCCGCTCCTGGCTGTAGCGGTACCAGCGCTTGGCGTTGTCCTGATAGGGATCGTAGAAGTCGGCGTTGGCCCCGAGGGTCGCCAGGAACGACGCCTTGTAGTCTGGTGACCGACCCACCCACCCATAGGTCAGCCGCGCCCATTCGGCGATTGCCGAGCGGCCCTGCATGAGATCGTCGAGGGACTTCGGCGCCTTGAAATAGGCGTGCGTCATGCCGCCGTTGCCGGTGTCGGTGGGGGTGAGGATCTTGTCCTTGTGCTTCGGATCGTGAAGCGCGTTGTAGAGGCGGGCGATCATGCGGGCGGTGTTGCGGAAAGCCGGATGTTCGGTCACGTCCTTGACGCGTTCGCCGTAGATGTAGACCTCGCGGCCGTCCTTCAGCTCTTCGAGGTATTCAGCGCTCGTCATCACCGTGGCGCCGGTGATGCTGCCGGTCGTCTCAGGCCGTGCTGCGAAAGCCTTCGGGTCGTCCCGTACCTTGGCGTCCATGCCGCTTCCTCCCAGAAGTTTTTGTTCGATTATCGAACGTCTGTACGATTTCCGAACGCCACGATAGATAACCCTTGGGGACTTGGCAAGCGCTGAGGGTCGGTCAACGCCGCCGCCGGCGGATCAGGCAAGCGACCGCGAGATCGTGTCGGCCACTTCACGAAGACGAGGCAGGAAGTGGTCGCGCATATCGTTCCGGGTCGTGCGGCTGGCGTGGGCAGACAGGTTGATCGCGGCTATCGTCTTGCCGGACCGGGTAACGATCGGCACCGCGATCGCCCTCAGCCCCTGTTCGAGTTCCTCGTCGACGATCGAAAATCCTTGGGCGTGGTCGGCCTTGATCCGTTCCAGCAGGCCGACCGGATCGGTGATCGTCCCCGGTGCCCTGCGCTCGAGGCGCACAGACCTCAGCCGGTGCCAGAGTTCGTCGTCGCCGAGCGCGCCCAGCTGGGCTCGGCCGAGCGCCGTGTAGAAAGCCGGCAGCCGCGAGCCGACGGTGATCGCCGTCGCCATCAGCCGGTATGGCGCCGGCATTCGCGCCACATAGACGATCTCCGTGTTCTGCAGGATCGCCGCCGAGCAGGATTCGCCACTCGCGTGGCTCAACTCCTTCATCAGCGGCTCGGCGCGGTCGATCCACGACTGCGTCGACAGATAGGCGAAGCCGATCTCGAGAACGCGCGGCGCCAGCGAAAAATCGCGGCCGTCCTGGACCACATAGCCGAGCTTCACCAAAGTCCGGAGGATTCGCCGCGCGGTGGCCCGTGACAGTCCGGTGACGGCGGCCGCGTCGGAGAGGGTCATCGACGGCCGGCTCGGGCCAAAGGCGCCGAGCACGGCGAGCCCGCGGGCAAGGGTCGCCATGAATTCGGTGTCGCCCTCGGCCGGGTCGTCCGGGCCGTTGCCCGGACGTGGAGTGGGAACCGTTGACACTGGCGCAAAGCTCATTGACAATTGTCGAATAACGAACGGATGTTCGATAATCGAACATCCGTTCCGGCCAGTCAAGTGCCGCCGCGATACTGGCTCGGAAGCGTAGCCATCACGGGCGGCGGGAGGAAGCAAGACTAGGCGGCGCGCCGCATGGCAAAGGCGCCATCCCATGGGAGGAAACGTGAATGACGAAGCGCAGCAGACTGACAAGCGTGAGCCGGCGTCGATTCCTGCAGGGCACGGCCGCGGCCGGCGCCGCCTTGGCCGCCGGCCCGGTATTCGCCCCGGCGGTGCATGCTGCCCGCTCGATCAAGCTCGGCTACGTCAGCCCGCAGACCGGGCCGCTGGCGCCGTTCGGCGAGGCCGACCAGTTCGTCATCTCCAGCTTCAACGAGATGATGAAGGGCGGCCTCAAGATCGGCGGCGACACCTATCCCGTCGAGGTGATGGTCAAGGACAGCCAGTCCGATCCCAACCGCGCCGCCGAGGTGGCCAAGGAGCTGATCGTCGACGATGAGGTCGACATCATGCTGGTCGCTTCGACGCCGGAGACGACCAACCCGGTCTCCACCCAGTGCGAGATCGAACAGGTGCCCTGCATCTCCACCGTTGCGCCATGGCAGCCCTGGTTCATCGGCCGCCAGCAGCAACCCGGGCGATCCCGAAGTCCTGGAAGCCGTTCAACTACACCTATCATTTCTTCTGGGGGCTGGAGGACGTCATCGCCGTCTACACCAACATGTGGAGCCAGCTCGACACCGACAAATCGGTCGGCGGCCTGTTCCCCAATGACGGCGACGGCAACGCCTGGGGCGACAAGCATGTCGGCTTCCCGCCGGTGCTCGACAAGCTCGGCTACACGCTCACCGATCCCGGCCGCTACCAGAACCTCACCGACAACTTCACCGTCGCAGATCTCGGCCTTCAAGCAGGCCAAGTGCGACATCATCACCGGCGTGATGATCCCGCCCGACTTCACCACCTTCTGGAACCAGGCGCTGCAGCAGGGCTTCAAGCCGAAGGTCGCCTCGATCGGCAAGGCGATCCTGTTCCCGGTGGCGGTGGAGGCGCTCGGCAACGCAGCGGCAACAACCTGTCGTCGGAAGTGTGGTGGACGCCGAACCATCCGTTCAAGTCGTCGCTCACCGGGCAGATCGGCCAAGCAGCTCGCCGACGGCTTACGAGAAGGCGCACCAGGCAGCAGTGGACGCAGCCGATCGGCTTCGTGCACGCGCTGTTCGAGGTGGCGGTCGACGTGCTGAAGCGCACGGCAAGACGCGGCGATGCCAAGGCGACGGTGCCGCCATTCAGGCCACCAAGCTCGACACCATCGTCGGCCACTCGCCTGGAACGGCGCCGAGCTGCCGCCCTTCGCGGCGAAGAACATCGCCAAGACGCCGCTGGTCGGCGGCCAATGGCGGCTGCCAAGGGCGACGGCAACAAATACGACATCGTCATCGTCGACAACAAGACCGCGCCGGCAATTCCGGCCGGCCGGCAAGATGGAGCCGATCGCCTGACTACCCCGGACAACGGGAGGCGGGCGCCCCGCCTCCCGCCCTGGCACTGACCGCCTGAGGCCGCTTCCGCCGTGATCCTTCAGCTCGCCAGCCTCAGCAAGGCCTTCGGCTCGGTGGTCGTCGCGGACGGGATCGATCTCGACGTCGAAGCGGGCGCGGCGGTCGGCATCATCGGCCCGAACGGCGCCGGCAAGACGTCGCTGTTCAACCTCATCGTCGGGGCGCTGAAGCCGGACGCCGGCACCATCCGCCTCGACGGGCGCGACATCACCGCCGCGTCACAGCAGGCGCGGGCGAGAAGTGGCCTCGTCCGCTCCTTCCAGATCCCGCAACCCTTCGCCAATCTCACCGTCTTCGAAAACCTTCTGGTCGGCGCCGCCCATGCCGGCGACGACAGCGACGCCGACATCGTCCAGCGCTGTGGCGCGGTGCTAGAGCAGGCGGGCCTGCTGCCCCTCGCCAATCGGCGGGCGGGAACGCTGACGCTTCTCGAGCGCAAGCGCCTCGAAATGGCGCGGGCGCTTGCCACCCGGCCGCGCATCCTGCTCCTCGACGAGATCGCCGGCGGGCTGACTGAAGCCGAGTGCGGTGCGCTCATCGCCACCATCGGCGACGTGCGGGCAACCGGCGTCACCATCATCTGGATCGAGCACGTCGTCCACGCGCTGCTGGCGGTGGTCGACCGGTTGATGGTTTTGAACTTCGGCCGCAAGATCGCCGAGGGGGAGCCCCGAGAGGTGATCGAGTCCGGCGAGGTGCGCGAGATCTATCTGGGGATCGAGGCGTGAGCGGCTTTGCATGTTTCGGTACGCCGTTCCGCGGCAATCCTCCCCCGCAAAGCCGGGGAGGGGGACCATCGCGAAGCGATGGTGGAGGGGGCGTCGCCCTGACCGGCCTGTCCAATTGTGCCTCCTCCCTCGACCGCCTTTGCTTCGCTACGGCAGCCGCCACCTCCCCCGCTTCGCAGGGGAAGAGGGCGCCAATGTCCTGCTCGCGCGCCTGACATGCCCCTCCTGGAAACCCGCGATCTCACCGCCTTCTACGGCGACTTCCAGGCGCTGTTCGGCGTCAGCGTGGCGGTCGAGAAGGGGGAGACCGTCGCCATCATCGGTGCCAACGGCGCCGGCAAATCGACCTTTCTCCGCGCCCTCGCTGGGCTCTTGGCGAGCCCGGCCGCCGCCATCCGCTTTGAGGACCGGGCGATCGGCGACGAGCGGCCGGTCGACCGGGTGCGGCGCGGCATCGTGCTGGTGCCGGAGGGGCGGCGGCTGTTCCCCTCGTTGACCGTGGAGGAGAACCTTCTCGTCGGCGGCTACCGGCGGCGAGGGCGCTGGACGCTCGACCGCATCTACGCGCTGTTTCCGGTGCTCGCCGAACGCCGCAAGCTGCCGGCCACCGCGCTCTCCGGCGGCCAGCAGCAGATGTGCGCGATCGGCAGGGCGCTGATGGCGGACCCCAAGCTGCTTCTGTGCGACGAGATCAGCCTCGGCCTTGCACCCATCGTCATCCGCGACATCTACGCCAGCCTTCCGGAGATCAAGGCGGCCGGCGCCAGCCTGATCGTCGTCGAGCAGGACATCGTCCAGGCGCTCGCCGTGGCCGACCGGGTCTACTGCTTCCAGGAGGGGCGGATGATGCTGTCCGGCCGCCCGGCGGAGCTCACCCGCGACGCCATCCACGCCGCCTATTTCGGGCTGTGACGCGATGATCGCGTGGCTCGACACCATTATCCAGGGCGTGCTGCTCGGCGGCCTCTACGCCCTCTACGCCACCGGCCTGTCGCTGATCTTCGGCATCATGCGGCTGGTCAACCTCGCCCATGGCGACCTGATCGTGCTGGCGGCGTTCCTCATCCTCATCCTGTCGTCGGTGCTCGGCATCGACATCTTTCTGGCGTTCGCCATTGCCGTCCCGCTGATGTTCGCCGTCGGCTACGTGCTGCAGGGCGCGCTCCTCAACCGCACCCTCGGCACCGACATCCTGCCGCCGCTGCTCGTCACCTTCGGCCTGTCGATCGTCATCCAGAACGGGCTGCTTGAAGGCTTCTCGGCCGATAACCGGCGGCTGCCGATCGGCGATCTGGCGGGGGTTTCGCTGCCGCTCGGCGGCGGCATCGCGGTCGGCATCTTTCCGCTGATGGGCCTTGCCGCCGCGGTGCTGGTGATCCTTGCCCTCAACCAGGTCTTCTACCGGACCGGCCTCGGCCGCGCCTTCCGCGCGACTTCCGATGACGCCGAGACGGCGCAACTGATGGGTATCGACAACCGCCGCATCTACGCCATCGCCATGGGACTGGCGCTGGCCGTCTGCGCCGTCGCCGCCTTCTTTCTCGGCGCCCGCGCCCAGTTCGACCCGACGATCGGACCGGCCCGGCTGATCTATGCCTTCGAGGCGGTGATCATCGGCGGCCTCGGCAGCCTGTGGGGGACGCTCGCCGGCGGCATCGTGCTCGGCGTCGCGCAGACCGTCGGCGCCCGCATCAATCCGGAATGGCAGATCCTCGCCGGGCATCTTGCGTTCCTCGCCGTGCTCGTCGTCCGCCCGCGCGGGCTGTTCCCGAGGGCGGTCGACTGATGCAGAAGACAGCGGACCAAGCCGGCGCATCGATAGCGGAGCGGTCCCGTTTCTCGGTGTCGTGGGAGACCCGTGCCTCGCGGATCGTGGTTCCGGTGGCCGCGGTCCTGCTCGTCGTCCTCATCGTCGCGCCGTCCTTCGTCGGCCGGGCGACGCTCCAGGACCTCTTCTTCGTCTTCACCATGCTGGCGCTGGCGCAGTACTGGAACCTGCTCGCAGGCTATGCGGGGCTGGTCTCGATCGGCCAGCAGGCGTTCGTCGGTCTTGGCGCCTATGCGCTGTTCGCCACGACCCTGATCGCCGGTCTTGACCCGCTGCTGGCGATTCTCATCGGCGGCGTTGTTGCGGGGGTATTCGCCTTCCCGACCGCCTTCGTCGTCTTCCGCCTGCGGGGCGCCTATTTCGCGATCGGCACCTGGGTGGCGGCGGAAGTCTACCGGCTGGTCCTCGCCCAGGTGCGGCAACTCGGCGGCGGGACCGGCACCTCCCTCGGCCCCGACATCACCAACCGGATGTTCGGGCTGGAGACCGTCGCGGACCTTTTCGACGTCCGCACCTCGGCGGCGCGCGACATCGTTTCCTACTGGGTGGCGCTCCTGCTTCTGGTCGCGACGCTGCTCGCCATCTATCTCCTGCTCCGGTCGCGCCGCGGGCTGGCGCTCGCCGCGATCCGCGATTCGGAATGCGGCGGCAGAAGGGCTCGGCGTCGACGGCTTCCGGACCAAGCTTTTCGTCTATGTGCTGACCGCCTGCGGCACCGGCATGGTGGGCGCGCTGATCTACTTCCAGAAGGCGCGCATTTCGCCGGATGCTGCCTTCTCCGTCCTCGACTGGACGGCCTATGTCATCTTCATCGTCGTCATCGGCGGCATCGGCACCCTCGAAGGACCGATCATCGGCGCCGTCGTCCTGTACTTCCTGCAGGATTACCTCGCCGATTTCGGCACCTGGTACCTCATCACCCTCGGCGCGCTGGCAATGGTCGTCATGCTGGTCGCACCGAAGGGCCTGTGGGGCTACGTGGCCGAGCGCTACGACCTCCACCTCTTCCCGCTCCGGCGACAGCTCGTGGACCACACTGAAACAACCGTTTGAACGGGAGCGCACCGTCAGGCCCTTTTTTCGGCTGTGCCCACGCCGAAGCATCTGGAATGTGCTCTCTCATGGACGTCAAAAAGAGGACCCGTACGGGACGGCAATGGCCCGGTGGTCGCCATGTGGCGGGAGATCCGTGCGCGGTCGGCCCGACGACCCTTCTCGGAGTTGCCCGGGAGGCCCGCCAAGACTGTCGCCGCCCGCTGGGCGGTCAACATGACCTTGGCGATTGATGTGTTGGACGTTCTTCTGGCCCCACCTTGCGACGGTCCCAGCGCCGGCCGCGGAGCGAAGAATGAAGCCTGCCTGCCGTACCATCGGCCGCGAGCGGCAAGGCTTGGAGGACATTTCGTCGACGCGATCACTCGGCTTCTAAACTCCACTGCGCTTCCTTTCTGACCTCACCCACGATCCAATCCACCAGACCGCCCAGAAGAGATGGCGCAAGTTTGACGTCCAGCCTGCGCGGGTCTGGACCAAGGACACCGAAGAGAGGATGGCTCCTGTCGTGACGTTGGGAGCCGAACGGATCCAGTCCGCGATCGGGATCGACCGAACCTTCCAGCTTCGGCAGTCTGTCGAGTTGGACTCGGTCAGGCCAGAGTGCGTAGAGCAGCGTCGTTTCGAAGATGCCCGCGTGGTCCGGCCCGAGCGGCATGCTTTCTCCCTCATTGACTGCAAGGGCGAGAACTGTCAGGCGCCCGCCACGGGCGTTCCACGCCTTCTCGATCTCGTGGATCATGCTGAGCTGCAACGGTGCGAAATGTCCGGAAAACAGGACGGCAAGGCGAAAGCCGAAGTCTTCAAACCGCTGCAGCGATTTCAGCATGAGCCTGGTGATCTCGGTTTCGTCGTCCATCATCACGGTGAAGGGATAGACGGCATGGGATCCGCCTGTGCCGTAGTGGAGTGGCGGGCACACGAGGCCGCCATCCTGGGCCGCGGCACGAAGGCACAGCCCGTGAGCGGTGAGGGCGTCGAGTCCGACGGGCAAGTGCTCGCAGTGCCATTCGATGGTTCCGAGTGGCAGATAGATGACCGGTCGGCGCATCAAGGCGGCGCGGATCTCATGGGGGAGACGAAGCTCCAGCTGTACCGACTTCAGATCCTCGGACATGCGATCAGATCCTGTCACTGGTGCGTCTCCTGCCGGACGTGGCGGCGCTGACGGGCTGCCGTCGGGAACGCCACTACCGGTCATCGATCGCCGCCTGCGCGGGTTGCTCGGACGACAAGAGAGAATGTTCGCCGAACGCGTGGCTCAGGATCGTCTCTTCGCTCATCTCGCCGCGTGGTAAGTCGGCCGTTATGCGGCCGCCGGCAAAGACGATGCAGCGATCGGCGATCGCGAGGATCTCCGGCAGTTCTGAAGAAGCCAGGATCACGCCGGCGCCTTGCGCGGCCAATGTGCGGATGATTTCGTAGATCTCTGCTTTCGCGCCAACATCGACACCGTGTGTGGGCTCGTCGAGCAGCAAGACCTTCGGTCTTGCCAGCAGGCCCCTCGCAAACAGCGCCTTTTGCTGATTGCCCCCCGACAGGCTGGTGATGCGCTGGTTGAGATTGACCATGCGGATATTGAGCGCCGAGGCCATACCGGCCGCCTCCTCGACCTCGCGCGCCCGGCTGACAAACCCGGCACAACTTAACCCCAAGAGGCGGCTGATGCTGATGTTCGATCGCACCGAATGGGTCGGCAATATCCCTCTCGTCTTGCGCCCTTCCGGCAGCATGAACAGGCCGGATTTGACGGCGCGCTTGACGTCGCCGAGCCTGAACGGAGCGCCGTCCATCTCCACGGACCCCTGAGCCGCCGGGCGATATCCGTAGAGCGTTTCGAGAAACTCCGTTCGTCCTGCCCCGACGAGACCAAACAGCCCGACGATTTCGCCCGCGGCAACGCTCAAACTGATCGCCGAGAGGTGGCTCCTGTCGGAAAGGTCGTGAACGTTCAGGCGGATGCGATCGGAGGGCTCGGCGGGCGGACGATATTCGAAAGTCGCCGTCCGTCCGATCATGTCGACGATCAATTGCGTCTTGCTCGTGTCCGCCGCCCGGCGATCGCTGATCAGCCTTCCGTCGCGCAGGACAATAATGCGATCGCAGTTCTCGATCGCTTCGTCGAGCCGGTGGGTGATGAAAATGATTCCCACGCCGGCGCCCGCCAGTTCGTGCGCCAGATCGAACAACCGCCGCGCCTCGACCGGGCCGAGCGATGACGTCGGTTCGTCGAGGATGAGGAGCTGCGGCTGGTCGGCGATGGCCTTGGCAAGCTCGACGAGTTGCTGCTCGCCGCTGCGCAGCAGCCCGAGCTCGGTGGACGGACGGATATGGCCGAGCCCGACGCGATCGAGGACCGTCATCGCCGCACA
This sequence comes from uncultured Alphaproteobacteria bacterium, assembly GCA_963710805.1. Taxonomy (GTDB): domain Bacteria; phylum Pseudomonadota; class Alphaproteobacteria; order Rhizobiales; family Kaistiaceae; genus Bauldia. The sequence goes on from CAVQBS010000041.1 coordinate 27,587, forward strand.
ATTCAATGCAGACCGGCGGATAAAGCCTGCCCTGCCAGCCCCGTAGTCTCCCAGGAATATGTTCTCCGCAACCGTCATCGACGGCGTGCCGGACAGCTCCTGATGCACGAAGCGGATCCCGAGCTCGCGCCCGCCCCTGACTGAGCTGTGAACCACCGGATTGCCGTTAAACGCGATGGTCCCGGAAGTCGGCGGAAACTCACCGGCAATGATGTTCATCAGCGTCGACTTGCCGGCGCCGTTCTCGCCGACCAGGCCGATGATCTCGCCGGCGGCAATCTGCAGATCGATGCCGAACAGGACCTGCACCTGGTCGAACGCTTTGGTGATGCCGGAGATCTTGAGCAGTGGGTTTGCCATGGCGACCTTCAAGGACGCCGCGACGGGAAACCCGCCGCGGCGCAGCCCGTTGTGCTCAGTCCTGCAACCCGTCCTTGGTGAGGATCTTGCCCTTGACCTTGATGCGCAACTCCGGCGCCTTCCCGGTCACCAGGTAGTTGTACATCATCACCGTTAATCGAACGCCTGCTGGAAAGGCGCCTGGTCAAGCAGTGCCCACATCTCGCCCGAGTCGATGTAAGCGGTGTTGTCCGGCGTGTGATCGAAGCCGACAACGCCGACCTTGCCAGTCAGACCCAGGTCCTTGATGGCTTTCGCTGCGCCGAAGGGACCACCAGCGGTGACATAGACGAGCGAAAGGTCGGGGTTCGCCGTGTACATGTCCTGGACGATGGAATAGGCCTTCTCGGCCTTGTCCTGGTTCTCGAACGGACCGATGATCTTGATGTCGGGGCAGTTGGCTTTCAGATAATCCAGCGCGCCGTTCATGCGCTGTGTGTGCTGCACCGCGCCGAAGTACCCGGTGATCACGCCGACCTTGCCCTTGCAGTCGAGCTTCTTGGCGATGTATTCGCCCAAGCGGGCGCCGGCGGCGGTCGCATCCTGTCCGATAAACGCAATGCGCTTGGACGGGACCGACCCTTCGGCGATGATGTTGATAACCGGAACCCCGGCGTCGGCCGCCTCGTTGATAGCCCTTTCGGTGCCGTCGAAGATCGGGACGATGACGATGCCATCGTATTTCTGCGTCACCGCACTCTCGATGCCGGCGATGACCTTTTCCGCGCTCAGGTCGTCGCCAAGGTCGACATAGTCGACCTCGGTGTTGAACTGCTTGAGATACTCGGCCGCAGCCTTCTCACCGGCAGTGACCGGAATCCAGAACGGGTTGTTCTGGAAGGCTTCGAAGACAATCCTCAGCGGACCCTTCGTGTTCTCGACGGCCGCCACGGTGCCTCCCTCGGGCACTTCGGCGGCGCTTGCGGCAGCGATTCCGGTGAGGGCGAGGAGGCCCGCGAGTCCCGTTCCGATCAGCAGTCTTCTGGCGAAGATCATTGCACTCTCTCCCATGATGCAGATGGCCTTTTGTCAATCCTCACGACCGCGACGGACGCCATCGATGCCCACCGCGATAATGATCACCAAGCCCTTGGAAACGACCTGCCAGTACGCAGACCAGCCGAGAAGCACGAAAGCATTGGACAGGAGCGCCATCAGCAGGGCTCCAAGAACGACGCCGGGGATGGAACCGCGCCCGCCGGCCAGGGCCGTTCCACCGAGGATGACGGCGGCGATCACGTCGAGTTCGTAGCCCTGTCCAAGGTCGGGGTTGGCGCTTGCGAGGTTGCCGGCGAGAATGATGCCGCCGAGCCCGGCGAGAAGTCCGCACAGGACAAAGACCAGCACGCGGATGCCCTCGACATCGATGCCCGCCAGTCGAGCCGCCGTGGGGTTGTCCCCGATGGCGAAGATGTTGCGGCCGATCCGTGTGCGCGACGCGAAAATGTGAAAGATGGCGGCAAGGACCAGCATGAGGATCAACGACACGGGAACCTGGTAGATCCGTCCCGAACCCAGGAACCCCAGCCATCCGTTGAACGGAATGGGGATGCCACTGGTCATCAGCAAGCCAAGGCCACGGGCGACGGAAAGGGTGCCCAGCGTCGCGATGAAGGGATTGATGTGGAGCCGGGTCACCAAGCCGCCGTTGACCAGCCCCGCCAGTGCACCGGTCCCTAGGCCCGCGAAAAGCGCGATCACCTGGCTGCCGGTCGCCCGGGCGGCAAAGGCAGCATTGAGCGCGGAGAGCCCGAGCACAGACCCGACGGAGAGGTCGAGACCTCGCGCAATGATGACGAGCGCCTCACCCAATGCGATGATTGCGACGACCGAGGCCTGCCGGCCAACATTGAGAAGATTGCGGGGAGTCAGGAAGAACTCGTTGGCGAACGACAAGAACGCGAAGAGGAGAAGGATCATCAGCGCCACGGAGGCTTCGCGGCGGCGCATCAGCATCTGTGCCCAGCCCAGACGAGGCCTGACCAGATCCATCCCGCTCTCTTCTCGGCTGGCGAGCGAGCCGGTGCGCGGGGTTGGCGTTTCGCTCAATCCGACTCTCCGGCTTTCCGGGCACTCTTGCCAGGCGTTTCGCCGGCACGGCATTCACACGCTGGAGGGAAACCGACAAGCGCTCCCGGTGAACGATGCAATGCGCGGCTGATTCTCCCCGCCACCGGATCGCCGTGGGCAGATCGCATTTCGCCGGTCACTGGAATGCATCCTCCCCTGCCATTCCATGATTGCTCTTAAATGATGGTTTCTGATTTTTGTCAAATCAGGTCGTCGGTCAGATTGGCTGTATGCCTTGGGTTCGCAATTTACAAATGCATCAAAACACATCACATTGCCTCCGGTCTGTACCACAATCGGTCCGGCTTGCGCGGAGGTCGTCTTCGGAATGCGCTCGACACTCAAGGACGTTGCAAGGGAGGCGGGCGTCTCCAGCGCTACGGTCGATCGCGTCTTGAACAACCGACCGGGTGTCCGTCTCCGGACGCGCGAGGTGGTGTTCGAAGCGGCCAGAAAGCTTGGCTATGTCGCAACGTCTGGCGCCTTGCAAGGCCTGCCGGAGAAGCCTTGGTCGTTTGACTTCGTTCTGCCGGCCGGGACCGGCAGTTTCATGAAATCAGCTGGCAGGCCAGATCGAGATCCAGAGTGCCCTTGCGCTCGGGGCGAAAACAACACTGCACAGGCTCGAACGATTCACGCCGGACGCTCTTGCCGCCAAGCTCCATGAGATCGCAGAAAAGACCGATGCCGTGGGCGTCAACGCGCTCGACCATCCGACGGTTCGCCAGGCGATCGGTTCGCTTGTTCAGCGCGGGGTCAAGGTGGTGACGCTGGCCTCCGATATTCACCACAGCCCGCGCGCCGGCTATGTCGGGATCGACAACCGCAGCGCCGGCCGGCTTGCAGGATATCTGGTCGGCCGGCTGCTCGGCCCCGGACGACGAAAAGTAGCGCTGCTGGCCGGCTGGCTCGCGTATCGCGGCCACGAGGAACGCGAAGCCGGATTCCGGCACATCCTCGCAGAAAGCTTTCCCGACCTCGAGACGGTCGAACTTGCGGAAGTGCAGGACAGCGCCGAGCAAGCCTATGCGGCGACGATGATGCTTTTGAAAAAGCACAAGGACATTGGCGCCATCTACAACATCGGGGCAGGCAACAGCGGCATCGCGCGCGCGCTCGACGAAACCGGACGCGGCAGCTCGGTTGTCTTCGTCGGTCACGATCTCACCGACAATACGAAGATGTATCTCTTGAGCGGTACAATGGACGCTGTGATCGATCAGAACCCGCGCGTGGCGGCGCGGGAGGCGGTGCAGCAGATGGTGCGCCTTGTCCGCGGCGATAGCTGGAATATGCACCCGATCCGCATCGGGGTCGTTTTCAAGGAGAACATCCCCGAAGACTGAGCTTGAGTGCGTGTCAGGCCGGCCAAGCACCGTTGTTGCTGTCGCCAGACGCCACCCTGATCCCCATCAGAGACGTTGGCCGTGGACCGGAGGCGGTGGAGCGTTCCGGCGCTTCGCTCTCGCCAGCCGCCGAGCCGCACCAGAGACCAAAAGAGTGAGGGGCGCGCGAGAACTCGCCTCCAGGCGGAATGTGTTACGGCGTCGGGTAGCTGCGGATAGAGCGCACCGAGCCACCAGGTCACACCCACGCCGATCGCCATGAGGATGGCGTTGCCGTCAGGATGGCATTAATCAGTCGTTGACTTGACCTTTCGCGCTGCAGCACGAAGTCACTAGTCGTTTACGGCCGGCCGATACGGTCGCTGCTTTGGCGCGCAACCCGGATAACGGACGCTTTCATGAGACGGTTTATCGTCGGCGCGATCATCCTCCTTGTCGTGGTGGTCGCATGCGCAGGGCTGGTCTGGTTCAACTTCTTCCGCCAGGGGATGATTGCGCAATATTTCGCGCATTTCCCCGTCCCCACCGTCACGGTGTCGACCGTCGAGGTCAAACCCCAGACCTGGACCCCGGGCGTCGACGCGATCGGCACCATTTCCGCTTCGCAAGGGGTCGACGTCGCCGGCCAGATCGCCGGCGTCGTCGCCTCGGTCGATTTCAAGGCGAACGACAAGGTCGCCGCCGGGCAGGTGCTCGTCCAGATCGAGGATTCGGTCCAGCAGGCCGGCCTGGCGGCCGCGCAGTCCAGCGTTGCCGTCAATCAGGACGCCCTCGATCGGACCCAGGCGCTTTACGACAAGCACGTGGCCACCTCCGCCGACCTTCAGGCGGCCCAGAACAAGCTCGATCTGGCCAAAGGCGCCTTGGCGGCGCTTCAGGCGAGGCTGGCGCAAAGCGCAATCAAGGCGCCCTTTAGCGGCACCATCGGTATCCCCAAGGTCGACCTCGGCCAGTACATCCAGGCCGGCACGACCGTGGCGACGCTTCAGGATCTCACCAGGATGCGGGTTGATTTCACCGTCCCTGAGCAGGAGTTGTCGGAGCTGTCGCTTGGCCAGGCGGTGAGCCTTGGCCTCACCCAGGATCACCTCGATTACAGCGGTGCCATCACCGGCATCGACCCGCGGATCGATCCCGTCTCGCGCCTCGTCTCGGTCCAGGCGGTCGTTGACAATGACGATGGCAAGCTCCGCCCCGGCCAGTTCGCCCGCGTGCGCGTCCACCTGCCGGAGGAGCCGAACGTCATCGCCCTTCCGCAGACCGCGGTGGTGATCAGCCTCTACGGCAGTTACGTCTACCAGGTGGTCCCGGCGACGGCGAAGAAACCGGCAGAGGGCAGCGGCCAGCCGGCAGGCGGCACGGCCCCCGCCGCGAGCGCGACACCGGAAAAGCCTGAGCTCGTGGCCAAGCAGATCTTCGTCACGACCGGGCGGCGGTCCGATACCCAGATCGAGATCCTCAAGGGCGTCGAGCCAGGCATGCAGATCGTGTCCTCCGGCCAGAACAAGCTGTCCAACGGCAGCCACGTCGTCGTCGACAACAGCGTCAACCCGGCGGACGGGCCGCTCGCCTCGGCGGAACTCGGCGCAATGAGCTTCTCCGAGATCTTCATTCGACGGCCGGTCCTTTCGACCGTCGTCAGCCTGCTGATCCTGCTGCTCGGTGCCCAGGGCATCACCGGCATGTCGATCCGGCAATACCCGAAGGTCAACGAGACGGTGATCACGGTGACGACCGCCTATCCCGGCGCCAGCGCCGACGTCATCCAGGGCTTCATCACCTCCACGATCGCCAAGGCGGTGTCCTCGGCCGAAGGCGTCGACTACGTGACCTCGAAGAGCGCCCTCGGCCTCTCGACGGTGTCCGTCCACATGCGCCTCAACGCCAATCCGAACAAGTCGCTGACCGAGGTCATCGCCAAGGTGCAGCAGGTGCGCGGCCAGCTGCCGTCCGATGCCAAGGACCCGGTCATCCAGAAGGGCACGGGCTTCTCCTTCGCGCTGATGTACCTCGCGGCGCGCAGCGACAACATGAACCCGCAGCAGCTGACCGAGTACCTGACGCGCGTCATCCAGCCGCGCTTCGCCACGGTCGACGGCGTTGCCGACGCCCAGATCCTCGGCGCGCAGGAATTTCGCCATGCGCATCTGGATCGACCCGGTCGCGCTGGCTGCGCGCGACGTGACCGCCATCGACGTCCTCAATGCCATCAAGAACGCCAACTTCCTGTCGGCGCCCGGCAGCACCAAGAACGAGTACTACGCCTATTCGATCGAGGCGCAAGACGACGCTTCAGACCGCCGAGACCTTTGCGGAGCTGCCCATCCGCGGCGAACGGCGACAGGTCGTGCGATTGCGGGACGTGGCCAAGATCGAGCTTGCCGCCGCCTCCACCGACACGCGTGTGCGGTTCAACGGCCAGCGAAGGCGTCTTCCTCGGCATCTTCCCGACGCCCCGAGGCCAACCCGCTCGACGTCGCGACGGGCGTGCGCAAGGAGCTCGCGTCGATCCAGGCCGAGATGCCGCAGGGCATGCAGATCACGCTCCTCTACGATTCGACGCAGGCGATCAGCGCCTCGATCGCCGAAGTGCTGAAGACGATCGGCGAGGCGGCCGGCCATCGTCGTCCTGGTCATCCTGCTCTTCCTCGGCTCGTTCCGGTCGGTCGTCATGCCGATCGTCACCATCCCGCTCTCGCTGGTCGGCGTCTGCTTCCTGATGTGGGCGGCCGGGTATTCGCTGAACACGCTGACGCTGCTTGCCATGGTTCTTTCCATCGGCCTCGTCGTCGACGACGCGATCGTCGTGGTCGAGAACATTCATCGTCACGTTGAGGACGGCATGGCGCCACTGCAGGCGGCGATCCAGGGCATGCGGGAGCTGACCGGGGCCGTCATCGCCATGACGATCACGCTTGCCGCCGTGTTCGCGCCGATCGCCTTCACCACCGGGGTGACCGGCTCGCTGTTCCGCGAGTTCGCGCTCACTCTCGCCGGCGCCGTCATCATCTCGGGCTTCATCGCGCTGACCGTCTCGCCGATGATGTCGGCACGGCTGCTGACAAAGGGCGGAAGCCGCTTCGGGCGGCTTGTCGACCGCGTCTTCGAGGCGATCGCCAGCTGGTATGAGCGGCGGCTGACCGGCTCGCTGCGGCTAAGGCCGCTCACGCTCCTCATCGTCGCCGCGCTGATGGCGACCACCGTCTTCCTGTTCACCCACACTTCGACCGAGCTTGCCCCGGAAGAGGATCAGGGCGCGCTGTTCTCGCTGGTCACCGGCCCACAATATGCAACGCTCGCCTACACGACCCTCTTCCTCGACGAGATCGACAAGAAGACCAGCGACATCCCCGAGGTCACCACGCGCTTCTCCGTCGCCGGCACCGGCTCGGCCAATTCGGCCTTCGCCGCGTGGGTGTTGAAGCCGTGGGCGGAGCGGAGCCGCAGCCAGGCCCAGATCCAGCAGGACATTCAGCCGAGGCTCAATACCGTGGCCGGCCTGCAAGCGTTCGTCTTCGCGATCCCTTCGCTGCCCGGCACCGGCGGCGGCCTGCCGATCTCCTTCGTCATCCAATCGACCGACTCGGCCGAGCAGGTCTACGAGCAGGCCGAGGCGATCCGTGGCAAGGCCATGGCGTCCGGCAAGTTCATCGTCGTCCAGGATTCCCTGTCGTTCGACAAGCCGAAGGTCAGCGTCCTCATCGACCGCGAGCGGGCGGCATCGCTCGGCGTCGCCGTGTCCGACATCGCCAACACGCTGACCCTGCTGGTCGGCGAGAACAGCGTCTCCAAGTTCGATCGCGACGCGCGTGCCTATGACATCATCCCCCAGGTGCCGCAGCGCTACCGCTTCAATCCCGAAAGCCTCGGCCAGTTCTTCGTGCGCAGCCAGTCCGGGGCGATGGTGCCGTTATCCTCCGTCGTAACGGTCGACACCCAGGCCTCGGCGCCGGCCATCGAGCAGTTCAACCAGCTCAACTCGGCCACCCTCTCCGGTCTGCCGCGACCGGGCGTCACCACTGGCGACGCCTTGCAAGCATTGCAGGAGATCGCCGCGGCACAGCTGCCAAAGGGCTATTTCATCCAGTATGCCGGCCAGTCGCGAACGGAGCTCGAGGCGGGCAACACGCTGGTGATCGCCTTCGCGCTCGCCATCGTCGTCATCTATCTCGTGCTGGCTGCGAAGTTCGAGAGCTTCCGCGATCCCCTCATCATCATGATGGCCGTGCCACTGTCGCTGTTCGGCGCGCTGGTGCCGCTCAATCTCGGCCTCGAGCACGATCAACATCTACACCGAGGTCGGCCTGATCACTCTGGTCGGGCTGATCACCAAGCACGGCATCCTGATGGTGGAGTTCGCCAATCAGCAGCGCGAGGAGCGCGGGCTCGACCGGACACGCGGCGATAATCGAGGCAGCGCGCATCCGCCTCCGCCCGATCCTGATGACCACCTTCGCGATGGTGCTGGGCGTCATGCCACTGATCACCTCGACCGGCGCCGGCGCCAAGGCCCGCTTCTCCATGGGCCTGGTGATTGCCACCGGCATGACGGTCGGCACGATCTTCACGCTCTTCGTCGTGCCGATGTTCTATACCTACGTCTCGTCACGGGTCCGCCGGAGGATCGGCGAGGAGTCATCGACCCCGCCGACGACGCCCCAGCCGGCCCCCGCGGAGTAGCCTGCCTGCAGCGGCGCGCGATCCTGGGTTGCGGCCGGGTGGCCGAGCACATTCGTCGTTAACCATGCGACCAATGGACTTTACGGGCGTTCGCGCGTATCTACCTGTCTTCGCACCGTTTCTGGACGCTTCCTCAATGCCGTCGACCGCAACACTTCCCGCCGGATCGCCCGCCAAGCTCGAGGTCGACGAGCTGCTCGAAAACGCGCGCGCCGCCAGCACGTTCCTCAAGGCGCTGTCGCACGAGACGCGCCTCATCATCCTCTGTCTCCTGGTGGACGGCGAAAAGACGGTCGGCGAACTCGAACAGAAGCTCCGGCTGCGCCAGCCCTTCGTCTCACAGCAGCTCGCCCGGCTTCGCGCCGACAACCTCGTCGAGACGCGCCGCGACGGCAAGAACATCTATTACGCCATCGCCCGACCTGAGGTGATGGAGATCATCGACGCGCTGTACCGCGCCTTTTGCACGCGCTGAACGCGGACCGGCGAGCCGGGCCCGTCATCGTTCTTCGTAGACACCGGAAATCCGAATCGAGGCCGGGCGCACATTCTGCGTCCAATGCGCATTGCCACCGGCCCGCCGCAGCTGCAACCCGGCGTCGTCCTCATCGAAATCGGTAACCGCTTCACTGTAGCCGATCGATATCCCCATCCAAAGCAATGCGCCCTTGTCGGCCGCATCGGGATTCGATAAAAGGGTTTACTAAAGCGATTTACCCGGATGTTGAGAAAAGCCACGATCACCGATGTCGCCAAGCGGGCCCGGGTGTCGCCGGCCACTGTGTCGCGGTGGCTGAACGGGTCGCTCCAGTTGCCGGCCGCGACTGGCGAGCGCATCACCGCCGCCGTCGCCGAGCTGAGCTACCATCCCCATGCCCAGGCCCGCCGCCTGTCGCGCGGCCGCGCCGATGCCATCGGCATCATCGTCCCCGACATCTCCAATCCGTTCTTCGCCCTCCTCGCCGGCGAGGCGGAACAGGTGGCGGTGGCGGCGGGCTACGACGTGGTGATCTGGTCGTCGCGGAACCAGGTGGAGCGCGAGCTCGCCTGCTTCGACCGGCTGGCCTCCGGCTATATCGACGGGCTCCTCCTCATCACCAATCACGAGGACGACGGCCGGCTTGCCGAGCGGGTTGCCGCGGCACCGGGGCGCGTCGTCATCGTCGACGAGAACGTGCCGGACACCGAGGTGCCGAAAATCTTCGTCGAGAACGAGCTTGGCGGCTATCAGGCGACGCGCCATCTGATCGAAATGGGCCACACCCGGATCGCCCACATCGGCGGGCCGCGCGGCGTGATGAGCGCCATCGAGCGCGCGGACGGCTGGCGCCGGGCGCTCAGCAAGGCGGGAATCCGCGTGCCGGCTGCGTGGCATATCTTCAGCGAGTACGAGGTCGAGCCGGCGCGGTCCGACGCGGCGAAGCTGTTCGCGCTATCGCCGCGGCCGACCGCCGTCTTCGCCGGCAGCGACGCCATTGCCATCGGCGTCATGTATCAGGCGCGCGAGCGCGGAGTCCGCATTCCGGACGACCTGTCGCTCGTCGGCTTCGACGGCATGCCCATCACCGAACTGCTCGGGCCGCCGCTCACCAGCGTCGGCCAGCCGATCGACAGCCTCGGCCGCATGGGGGCCGAGCAGCTTGTCGCCATGATCGGGGGCAAGGATGCGTCAGGGTCCGGCACCGTCCGGCTCCCGGTCACTCTTGTCGCCCGCGGGTCTGTCACCGCGCCTCAGGACTCGAGCCGACGAAGCTCCCGCCCGAAGCGCGCAACCAAATCGGCAACGGGCGCGGTCGCCCAACGCCGGTAGCAGAGGAGAAGGGAACATGGTGAGCATCACACGCAGACATCTGGTCGGCACGGCCGCCGGCCTGGCATTCGCGCTCTCGGCGGGTGCCGTGAAGGCGGAAGGCGAGACCATCGCGCTCGTCACCATCAACCAGCAGGCGTTGTTCTTCAATCAGATCAACGACGGGGCCCAGGCCGCCGCCGACAAGGCGGGCGCCAAGCTCGTCATCTTCAACGCCAACAACAAGCCCGACGCGCAGAACACGGCGATCGAGGACTACATCACCCAGAAGGTCGACGGCATCGTCCTCGTCGCCATCGACGTGAACGGCGTCAAGCCGGCCATCACCGATGCCAAGAACGCCGGCATCCCGGTCGTCGCCATCGACGCCCGCATCCCCGACGGCGACAACGCCGCCTTCATCGGCGTCGACAACGAAGGCGCCGGCGGGGAGATCGGCAAGTACTTCGTCGACTACGTGAAGTCGGACATGGGCGGCTCGGCCAAGGTCGGCATCGTCGGCGCCCTCAACTCCTTCATCCAGAACCAGCGGCTGGACGGCTTCAAGAAGGCCGTCGAGGCTTCCGGCGACGAGCATCAAGTTCCTCGACACCGTCGACGGCCAGAACGTCCAGGACGTTGCCCTGACGGCGGCCGAGAACCTGATGACCGCCAACCCCGACATGAACGGCGCTCTACGCCACCGGCGAGCCGGCGCTGATCGGCGCCATCTCGGCGGTCACCAGCCAGCAGATGACCGACAAGGTGAAGGTCTTCGGCTGGGATCTGACCGCCCAGGCGATCAAGGGCATCGACGAGGGCTGGGTCGTCGCCGTCGTCCAGCAGGACCCCTACCAGGAGGGTGTGGCCGGCGTCGAATCCATCCTCAAGCTCAAGAAGGGTGAGACCGTTCCGGCCAGCATCGACATCCCGGTCACCATCGTGACCAAGGAGAACGTCGACAAGTTCCGCGAGCTTGTTCAAGTAATTCCTCCCGAGCGGGGCTGGAGGCCACTCTGGCCTCCGGCCTCGTCCACGGCGGAACGGCGCACGTCCGATGCTCGTCGAAGGCGCCCCCGTCCGCATCCGGATGGAGCACATCACCAAGCGCTACGGCGCCGTGCTGTCGCTCGACGACGTGAGTCTCGAGGTGCGGGCCGGCGAGGTTCTCGGCCTCGTCGGCGACAACGGCGCCGGCAAGTCGACGCTCATGAAGGTCCTGTCCGGCGCCGTCATGCCCGACAGCGGCCGCATCTGCATCGACGGCGCCAGCCATTCGCATGGTCTCGCCGGCCGATGCCCGCCGCGAGCGCATCGAGATGGTCTATCAGGACCTGTCGCTCTGCGACACGATCGACGTCAGCTGGCAATGTCATGCTCGGCCGCGAGCCGAAGCGCCATATCCTCGGGCTTGCCGTTCCTCGACAAGAAGGCCATGCACGAGCGCTCGGCCGAGATGCTCGGCCAGCTCGGCATCCGCATCCCCGACCCGCGCACCAAGGTCGAGTATCTCTCCGGCGGCCAGCGCCAGAGCATCGCCATCGGCCGCGCCGCCTCCTTCGATCCGCTGCGTGCTGATCATGGACGAGCCGACCGCCGCGCTTGCCGTCGCCGAGGTCGACGCGGTGCTCGAACTGATCCGCACCGTCAGCAGCAAGGGCGTCAGCGTCATCCTCATCACCCACCGGCTGCAGGACCTGTTTCTCGTCTGCGACCGCCTCGTCGTCCTCTACGAAGGCCGGCGCGTGGCCGAACGGCTGATCGGCGAGACCAATATCGAGGAGGTCGTCAATCTGATCGTCGGCCGCAAGTTCCAGTCGCGCTCGGCCGCCCACGGGCCCGAGGCGCGGCCATGACCGAGTCGGTCGACCGGTCGGTCATCGACACCCCAGACAGGGCAGCCCGGCTTTCCGCCGCCGGCTGCGCGAGAACGGCGCCGTCGCCAGCATCGCCCTTTTCCTCCTCGTCGTGGCGGTGGTCTTCGCGCTGGTCACCGACACCTTCCTCACCCAGCCGAACCTCCTCAACATCGCTCCGCCAGATCGCGCCGCTGATGATCGTCGCCGTGGCGATGACCTTCGTCATCACCACCGGCGGCATCGATCTGTCGGTCGGCTCGATCCTGGCGCTGGTCAACGCGCTCGCCGCGATCTCGCTCGCCGCCGGCGTGCCGTGGCCCGCCGTCGTCGTCCTCATGCTCCTCACCGGCGCCGTCATCGGCGTCGTGCAGGGCTATTTCGTCGCCTACGAGGGCATCCCGCCCTTCATCGTCACCCTCGCCGGCCTCAGCATGATCCGCGGCCTCGCCCTGCTCCTGACCCGCGGCTACTCGATCCCCATCGATCCCGAGAGCCCGTTCAACGAGATCGGCCGCGGCTGGGTTCGCCGGCGTGCCGCTTCCCGGCATTCTCGCCGTGCTGGTTCTCATCGCCGGCTACATCGTCTTCAACGAGACCACCTTCGGCCGCTACGTCACCGGCGTCGGCGCCAATGCCGAGGCGGTCCGCCGGGCCGGCGTCAACACGCGCCGCGTCACTGCTCTCCGTCTATGTGATCAGCGGCATGGCGGCAGCGCTCGCCGGGCATCATCATCGCCGCCCGCCTCGGCAGCGGCTCGTCCAACGCCGGTGTCGGCTTCGAGCTCGACGTGATCGCCGCCGTCGTGCTCGGCGGCACCAGCCTGTTCGGCGGCCGCGGCACCATGACCGGCACCCTGCTCGGTGGCCTTACCGTGGCCGTGATCGGCAACGGGCTGATCCTCTCCCACGTCTCGCCGTTCCTCGCGCCGATCGTCACCGGCGCCATCATCCTCATCGCCATCTGGCTGAATTTCCGCATCTTCCGTACAGGCAGGCAGGGCCGACTGATCATGACCGATGAAGCCAGGCCAATGTCGGCGTCCGCTCGGGAAAGGTGATGACCGTCCTCGGCCAGATTCCGGTCGAGGAGATGGGCGTCACCCTGATCCACGAGCATCTTCTCCTCGATGCGTCGAGCTGGTGGAAGCGCCCATGCTGCGCGGGCGAGATCAGCCTTGCCGAGCAGCCGATCGACGTCTCCATGCTCGGCGATCTGCGGATGAATCCCTTCCTCAATCGCGACAATTGCGAGCTTCTCGACGCCGGCGTGGCGATCGACGAGCTGATGCAATTCGTCGAGCTCGGCGGCCGAACGGTGGTCGACCCCACCTGTCTCGGCATCGGCCGCGACCCGCCGCCCTGCAGAAGATCAGCCGCCGCACCGGCCTCCACATCGTCATGGGTGCCGGCTTCTATCTCGAGCCCTCGCATCCCGCCTACGTGCGCGGCATGTCGGTCGACGCAAATCGCCACGGCGATCGCCCGCGACTGCGGCGGCGTCGCCGACGACATGCCGATGGTCGCCGCCGGCCTCATCGGCGAGATCGGCATCAGCAAGGATTTCACCGCCGAGGAGGAGAAGGTCGCTGCGCGGCGCGGCCGGGCGCGTCGCGGCTCGTACCGGCGTGCCGCTGATCGGTCCATCTGCCGGGATGGGAGCGCCACGGCCATCGGGTCCTCGACACCATCGAGGCGGAAGGCGGCGACCTCCGCCACACCATCCTCTGCCACATGAACCCCAGCCTCGACGATCCCGGCCTACCAGAAGAGCCTCGCCGACCGCGGCGCCTTCCTCGAATACGACATGATCGGCATGGACTTCTTCTATGCCGACCAGCAGGCGCCAGTCGCCCTGCGACGAGGAGAACGCCGCCGCCATCGCCGCGCTGATCGCCGACGGCTATCGCGACCGCCATCCTGCATTTCCCAGGACGTCTTCCTGAAGATGATGCTGACCCGCCATGGCGGCTTCGGCTACGGCTATATCCTCAAGCACTTCGTGCCGCGGATGAAGCGCCACGGCATCGATGCGGCGAGCATCGAGCGCCTTCTGGTCGCCAATCCGCGGCGGGTCTTCTCCGCCACCCATCGCGACGCCAACTGAACGGGAGGAACCAAGCCGTGGCCAACAAGAAGATACTGCTCGCCGGCGAATCGTGGATGAGCACGGCGACCCACGCCAAGGGCTTCGACCAGTTCCACAGCATCACCTTCCATCTCGGCGCCGAGCCGCTCGTGGCCGCGCTCGCTGGAAGCGACATCGACATCCGCTACATGCCGGCCCATGAGGCGCAGACCGCCTTCCCTCAGAGCCTCGAGGCGCTCTCCGACTACGCCGCGGTGATCCTCTCCGACATCGGCGCCAACACGCTTCTCCTCCACCCCGACACCTGGATCCGCAGCCAGCGCACGCCGAACCGCCTGCGGCTGATCCGCGACTATGTCGCCGCCGGCGGCGGCTTGCTGATGGCGGGCGGCTACTACAGCTTCCAGGGTATCAACGGCGGCGCCCGCTATCACGGCACGCCGGTCGAGGAGGTGCTGCCCGTCGAGATCATGCCCTATGACGACCGCGTCGAGGTCCCCGAGGGGTTCACACCGGTCATCACCGATGCGAGCCATCCGATCGTTGCCGGCCTCGGAGCGAGCTGGCCCATGCTGCTTGGCTTCAACGAAGTCACGGCGAAGCCGGGCGCCACGGTGATCGCCACGGTATCGGCGGACTATGGCGGCAAGCCGCTTCTGGTTGCCGGCGGCCACGGCAAGGGCCGCACGGTCGCCTGGACGTCGGACATCGGGCCGCACTGGCTGCCGCCGGACTTCATCGAGTGGGACGGCTACGCCCGCCTCTGGCGCCAGATGCTCGGCTGGCTCGCCGGCGGTTAGCCGGACAACTGCTCATGCTACACGTCATCGGCAACGCTGCCATCGACACCATCTTCCGGGTCGAGCGCTTCCCTCTGCCGGGCGAGACGGTGGTGGCGCGCTGCGTGTCGGAAGACCTCGGCGGCAAGGGCGCCAACCAGGCGGTGGTCGCGGCGCGGGCCGGCGTAAAGGTCCGCCTCGCTGCCGCCGTCGGAGATGACAGCGCGGGTGCCCGAATCCGCGATGCACTGGAAGCCGAGGGCGTGATCGTCGACGGCCTCGTCACCTCCTCCGCGCCCACTGACCGTTCCTCGATCTATGTCGATGCCAAAGGCGAAAACACGATCGTCAGCATCACCGAAGCGGCCGCCCGCTTCGACCCGATCTCGTCGGGCGTCATCGCCGACATCCGGCCGGACGACACCGTCCTCTGCCAGGGCAACCTCGCGGTGGACGCGCTCGTCGGCTGCCTGGAAGCTGCCCGAAAGCCGGGCGCTGTAACCGTCCTCAACCCGTCTCCGGTGTTCGCCACCCGGGGCTTCGACTGGCGCCTCGCGTCGGTCGTCGTCGTCAATGCGGTCGAAGCGGTGGAGCTCGGCGGCACCGACCACTATGACGATGCGGCCCGCCGGCTTCGCGCTGCCGGGGCCGGGACCGTCGTCGTCACACTTGGGGCCAGGGGCGCGGTCTCGATCGGCGAGGAGGAGATCCGGGTGGAGGCGCCGGAGGTGAAGGCCGTCGACACCACCGGCGCCGGCGACGTCTTCTGCGGCGTGCTCACCGCTCTCCACGTTCAGCGACTGCGATGGCAGCGCGCGCTTGCTGCTGCCACCGAGGCCGCCGCCATTTGCGTCACGCGCCCGGGTGTGATGGCTTCGTTTCCGAGTGCGGACGAGATCCGCCAAATCGTCGCCAACCACATGGCCGGGAGCAGCTGATGGCCCCTCCACCGCTGGCAAGCCGACGCGACAACGCCCTCGGCGCTATTTTCGGCCGCACCGATCAGGTGCTGATCGGCATGGTCCACCTCGCCCCCCTGCCCGGCGCCCCGGACTATCACGGCGGCGGCATCGGACCGATTCTCGACCGGGCGCTGTCCGACGCCGACGCCTACGCCGCGGCCGGCTTCGACGGGGTGATCGTTGAGAACCACGGCGACGTGCCGTTCCTCAAGCCGGACCGCATCGGCCCGGAGACCGCGGCGCACATGGCAGTGGTCGCCGACCGCGTGCGCGCGGCGAGCGGCTTGCCGGTCGGCATCAACGTCCTCGCCAACGCGGCGCTGCATGCCTTGGCCGTCGCATCGGCGGCGGGCGCGGCCTTCGTCCGGGTCAACCAGTGGGCCAACGCCTACGTCGCCAACGAGGGGATCATCGAAGGCGCCGCCGCCGAGGCGCTGCGTTATCGCAGCACGCTCCGCGCCCAGGCGATCCGTGTCTTCGCCGACGCTCACGTCAAGCATGGCGCCCATGCGATCGTCCAGGACCGGCCGGTGGTGGAGCTGATCCGCGACGTCGAGTTCTTTTCCGCCGACGTGGTGATCGCCACCGGCCAGCGCACCGGCGATGCCGCCGACATCGGCTACACGCGGCTCTTCCGCGAGGCGACCGCCCTGCCGCTTCTGGTGGGCAGCGGCGTCACCCCGGCAAACGTCGAAACGGTGCTGTCGGTGGCGGACGGCGTGATCGTCGGCAGCGCCCTGAAGCAGGACGGCGTGTGGTGGAACCCGGTGGACCGGGAGAGCGCCGCCACCTTCGTGACAGCCGTCCGCCAAGGGGATTGATCGTCCGCATCCCTGCCTGTCTGACAGAAGAGTAGTTACGCCGACAACGCTATCGGACCCGGCCGCCCTTCGCCTTGAGCTCTTGCATAAGCGGGGAAGCGTCCCTTCGATTTCACCTCGGCGAAAACAGCGTCGAAGCTTCGCGTTGTCATGATCGCGTCAGGCATTCCAAGCGCCGCCGCAATGGCGCCCGCCAATGCCTCGGCCGCGCGGTCGGACAACAGCGGCCCGGTGTAGGAGAGGGCGAGGATCAGGCAGTCGGCGTTAAGGAACGATATCCCGCTCACCAGCAGGCACCCGTCGCGGACTGTCATGTTGCCGAAGCGCGCATCCGCATAGACTGCCGCGTCGGACGGAATCTTGTGCCGTCCCGCGTGGGTGAAGACGATCCCGTGCTGGAAAGCGGAGGATCGTGTCGCACGCCGAAAGAGTTCTGCCCGCACGAACCAGGCAGGGAAGCGCCCGACCAGTGCGCCTCGCGGATCCGCGAATGCCGGGCCCTGCATGCGGCCTCGCAGGGCGCGCGCAAGCTGCTCGACCGTCTCGTCGGAAGAGACCGTCGGATAGAGGCAGGCCATGTGCGTCGCCATCGCAAAGACCTTGCGATTGGGCCGCGCCCCGCCGGGCATGGAGCCGCGGCAGTCGACGGGCACGAAGAGCGGCACACGCGCCGTCTTTCGGCCGGGACAGTGGTTGGCGACGGTCGCCTTCAGCATGGCGGCACTGAGCAGTTCGCTGAGCCCCACCTCCGCATGGCTGGCACGGCGTTTCAGCCGGGTGGTCTCCTCCGGCGAAAAGACCATGAACAGGTGGTGCGACCGGCGCTCGGCGACCGCCCCGCGCTCCTCGTAAGGCAGGCGCGCAGCGCCGATCCGCTCGCGCGCATCCTGCAGGATATTGCGCACGAAGCCGAGCCGACGACGCGACCCGCCAACCCGCATCTCGAGAGGCCCGGGCAGGTCCTCCCGCCTGACGGACTCCACCTTGCGACCCGAGGCAATCTCGTCGATGAGCGCGCAGATTTCCGCCGTCAGCATGTCGATCGACAGGCCGTCGCTGATCGTATGATGGGAGAACCAGACGAAAGTGGCACGCGGGCGGTCCGCGTCCAATATGAACACCACGCGATAGAGCGGGCCGCCGGGCGGAAAGGTCAACGCCTCGCGTTCGGCGATAACAGAATCCACAGTATGACCGTCCCGAGCATAGAGCACATCGAATGCCGGCTCCGCATAGGGAGACGACACCAGCCGATAGCCGCGACGGCCGGCGACGAGTTGCGCGCGCAGCATCGGGTGGCGCGCGACAATCTGCTCCATCGCTTCCGCCACCGTCGCGGCGTTGACGACGCCGGCCATATAGACGGCGAGCCGGATGACGTGACTGCCGGTCGCCTCGTGAAGCACGGCGAAGGCCGTCTCGGTGAAGCCGAGGGGACGCGATTGGCCGGTCGTCATGCCACCGACCCCAGAAGCGCAGGCGCGCTCCGATCAGGCAGGAAACCTGCCGTGACCAGCGCGTCGAGACAGCGTCCGAACATCGCACCGTCGAGAGTGGGGCAGACGACCCCCGCCTGACGCAGATGATGCTCCGCTTGGCTGCGGTCCGGCGTCGGCCGTGCCTCGATCAGATCGAGCATCGTCAGTTCCCCGCCCGCGAGTGGCTCACGACACAGATGCATAATCGGCGCTGCCGGATGGTCGGGTTCCGCGTGACAAAGCCCGTCGAGCGCCGTCAGCCAGTCGGCCACCGGCGCGGTGGCGACGGGAAAGCCATAGGCGCGGCACCACGACGCCATGGCCTCGATCGGCACCGGATGCGGATTGACCACGTGAAAATTCTTGTTCGCCTCCGGGGCGGTGACTGCCAGCGTCGCGATGGCGCTCGCCACATAATCGACCGGCGTCAGGTCGATCGACTGCGGCCGGTCGGGCAGTATGCCGATCTCGATGCTGCCGCGCAGCAGCCGGGTGATGGCGTCGCCCGCCACCCATACACCCGTGCGGCTGTCGCCGCAGATGTTGCCGGGCCGATAGATGGAGCACACCAGGCCGCGCGCCCGGGCGCGATTCAAGTGACGCTCGTTGACGTACTTCGTCTGGGCATAGCCGTGGATAACGTCGGCGACGCGTTCGGGCAGTTCCTCTTCCCGCGCGATCCCGCCGTCGAGCCACGTTTGCGCGTCGAAGACCGCCAGCGTCGACACGAAATGGAGCGGTGCCTTCGCCGCCGCGGCCAATCTGATCATCTCCAGCGTGCCGAGCACGTTCGCCTTCCGCAACGCCGCATACGAGGCCGCGAAGTTGACGGTAGCCGCGTTGTGGAGCACGAGTTCCGACGCTTTCGGCGAGAGCCGAAAATTCCTCCGGCGCCAGTCCCAGCCGCTCCGCCTCCAGATTGCCTGTGACGGCTACCAGTCGCCGGCCCACCTCGGCGGCGGCATCGATATGACGGGCGCGCATCAGGGCGAGACGCAGCCGCTGCTCGGCCGAAGCGCCGGAGTCGGCGCGCACCAGGCAGATGATCTTGCGGTCGGACCGCTTCAGCAGCTCGGCAACCAGATGAGCGCCGAGAAAGCCGGTCCCGCCGGTGACCAGGATGGCATCGCCATCGCCCCCCGCGCATTGGACCGGCATCGGCAGGATACTTCGGACCAGCCTCAGGTCGGCCTCCGCCGCCGAGAGGCGGCCCGGTGAACCGATGCCATCGCCTCCTTGGCGCGATTTGATGCGCCGCACGAGATCGTCGAGCGATCCGCTGGCGTAGATGTCGCTGAACTCGACACTGACATCGAGCGCCCGCCTGAGCTCCGCCACCAGACGCATGGTGTTGAGTGAGGAGACCCCCTGCTGTTGCCACGCGATGCTTTCATCGAAGCGCTCGGCACCGAGGATCTCGGTGGCGCAACGCCGCACTGTCGCTGCGACGTCGTCGAGACCAGACGCCTTCCCTTCTTCGGCCGGGCCCGGCGACTCGGCTGGCGCTGCGTCGCCCCACACCGCCTGCTCGACGGCGCGTCCGGTCGTATAGTCGCGGGCGATCTTGGCGAACAACGATCCCGGCGCCGCGGCGATTCGCCCGATCTTGATCAACCGCGACGCTGACACGTCGTGATCCGCGACATGAGCCTCGAGAGCGGCCTCCCCCTGTTCGGCAAGAAAGCTGAGATCCGCTGCCGTCGCCGCCGCCAGGTGATAGGTCGTCCCCAACGGCGTCCGGTCGACGCGATCGGCGGGAAGCCGCTCGAGGAAGCGCCAGGCCGGGGTGTTGCGGCCGGTATCGCGGAAGCGGATCGCGACGTTTGCGATGCCGCGGCTCACGGCGACCGCACCCATCGCGTTCATCATCCGATGTTCCACGCCGCGCCCGAGCACCCGGCAGCTCATCAGGAAAGTGTCGACCTGCAACGTGTCGTCGGTCGTCTGCGCGGCCATCGCACCGGCAAGGCCATACGAGCCGAACCGGTCCTCGACATGAACGGCGAACCACAGCCTGGCCGGGTCGCATTGGTCCAGCCTGATCTGTTCGGCCTGCCACGGGTGCGGGTTCACATTCAACTGGTTGGTGCGGACCGTGAGCTGCGCCAGTCGCTCGATCTCGCCGGCGGCAGGCGCCTCTATGCGAACGCAGAGGTCGAGCGTGGCGAGAAACTCCGCATAACTCGCCGCGACGCGACGCGCCTCGACCCGTTCCACCTCTCGCCGGTAGAGGTCGCCGCGGGCGAGATCCTCCGTCGTGGTCCGCGTCCGGTCGAACACCCACAGATGATCGGCGAAATTCGCCGGCCCGTCGCTCGGCGCACGGATGACCGTCACCTGCGGCAGCGCGGCTGCGATCTCGGCGATCTCCAGCGGGTTGTCGTCGAGCACGACAAAACTGTCGAGGCCGAGACCCAATGTCTTCGCGAGGTCGCTGATGTTGGCCGACTTCGGCTGCCAGTTGATGCGCCAGGCGATCAGGTGCTCCCGTCGGAGAACCATGTCGTCGCGCGTATCGAGGACGGCGAGGACGTCGTCCTCTTGGTTCTTCGAAGAGAGGCAGACAAGGAACCCGGCCTGCGACGCGGCCACCAGCGCGGCCTGCAGCCGGCGATGCCGTTCCTCGATCACGATTCCTTCCGGGCCGACCTCCCCGACGATCCCGCTCCACAGGGTGTTGTCGCAATCGACGACGATCGCCTTGAACGGGCGCCGCAACGTTTCGTGGGCGCGGCGCATCAGCGCGGTCCCGAGCGCCGCGAAGCCTTCGCGGCTGAGAGGTACGTGACCGAGCGCGTCGGCGATCCGGTCGAAGGGATCGTCCACTGCAAGGCGCGACGTCACCGCCGCCCAGGCAAGCACCGGAACGCCGGCCGTCGCCAGAGCCTGCCCCATCCGCTCCTCGACCGCCTGTGTCACGCAGGCGACGTGCGGCTTCTCGTCGGGATCGATGGAGCCCGGCACAAACGCCACGACAAGGGGAACCCCCGCCGTCGTCAGCGCCGCGATGTGCTCGTCGGCCGCCGCTTCCAGCACCCTCGCGAGGGCCCCTGGATCGGTCAGCAACTGCTCGCGATCAGCGCGTGCGCGGATCCAGTCCTCGGCGCGGAGGAGGACGACGTTGAAGCCCGACCGATTACTGCGAAGGTCGCTGCCGGGCGCCAGCAATTCCTGCAGCACCTGCCCATATCCGGCGATTTCGATGCGGAGCGGCAGGTCGAGAAGCTCCGCCCAGAACTCCAGGACGTCGCGAAGCGGCTCGGCCGTGAAGCTCGCCGCGATCCGCATGCGGATGGGCGCCACCGTGCGATCCGTCTGCATTGCCGTTCCGATCGCCGCCGGCGCCCTGCGGTCGGCTTCGGCGATCGCTTCGGCCAGGTCGAAATACCGATGAATCGCCGCCTGCGCATCGAGCCGGTCAAATCGCGCCCGGTCGTATTCCAGCGTCAGAACCCTTTCGGTCCCGCGTCCCCACTCGCCAAGCCAGAGCGCGACATCGAAATCGGTCAGGGGCCGCGAGATTGGCCACAGGCGTTCGATCCTCAGCTCCCCGCACACCGGATCGAGCGGGAACGGCGAAAAGCTGAACATTGCCGAGGGCGTCGGTAGCGCCGACCCGGCGGCACTGCACAGACTCGCGAGTTCGGCGAGCGACACGTCGCGATGCCGCGAGACCGCCCTCAACCTCTGGCGCGTGTCGACGATCAGCTCGTCGACGGTCCAGCCTGTGTCGATACTGCCGTCCAGCAGCATCGGCGCGCCCGAGAAGCCGATCTTGAGGCCGGCGGACCGATCCCGATAGAAGGGGATAGTCAGAGTGAAATCATCGCGCCCCGCCAGCTCCCCCAGCCACGCGCGATAGGCTGCCAGCATGATGACCATCGCGGCCACGCGCCGGCGCTTCCCGGCGTCAGCCAGCTTTGTCCATAGATCGCGAGGAAACGGCATTGTGAGGACGCCGGCCGATCGATGGCGGCGAATGCGATCGCCACCCGAAAACAACGGCTCGTCCGTGATGCCTGCTAGCGTTTCGCGCCAGTATGCGAGGCTCTCCGCGGTCGCCGCGGTGTCGATCGGCGCCACCCCGGTGCTTTCATCCCGATCCGCAAGGATCAAATGCTGCCCTCGGCGAACGTCCTCGTGATTCTTGAGCAGCAATGTGCACACCGCGAACAGCGAACGTATGTCGGACACGATGTGATGCATCGTGACATAGAGCACATGCCGATCCGGCCCGATCCGCACAAGATCGATGCGGAACAAGGGGCCTTTCGAAAGATCGAACCGTCGTGACGCGGATCGACGCACATGTGCAAGCACCGCCGTGCGGCGCTCGTGAACCGCGATCTCGGAAAGGTCGGCAAACTGGACGAGGCGAGCGGGAAAGGTGCGGACGCTCGTGATGAGGGGGTTGTTTTCTCTTCGAACGAACCGTTGGCGCAGGACCGGCTCCTGCAGCACCAGCCGGCGGCAGGCGTCCTCCATCGTCGCCGGGTGGATGCGCCCGGTGATTTCGAATCCGAGGTTGATGTTGAGGCAGGGATCGCCGCCGGCCGCAACGTCCAGCCAGTACAGGCGCTCCTGATCCGCGGTTGGGGCACAGGCGGCGTCATCGGCGACCAGATCACGAATGAGCGCCGGTGCCGGCGGTATGTCAAATTCGATCCCTGCCGGGATGAGCGTGAACCGAAACCCTTCGCCAGTCAGGTAGTCCGTCAGTCTCTGCGTCTTCATCAATCATCATCCACCCCCACGAACACGCTCCGATTTGATTGAAAATTGAAGCGTTGCTGTCGGAGAGCTTTCGTTACATCCTATGCGTAATTTACCCGGAATTGCCACTTGATGACTTGCGGTTCATATATTGGCGCGGAAATTGACAACTAAAAATATATTCCAGAACTCAGATTTATTGAAAAAAACCACTAGCGATAGGAAAGAATTGATTGGATAAATTGTTGATAAATTTCCAAGTCTCAATATTTAAAATTGGAAATTGAGCCTCCCGGGCGCCTTTTACGTTCGGCGTCGGTTGCCGGAAGCCGCCCGAAAGCCAGGTCTTGCGGCTCCGACCCGCTGAAGAACGGGGGCGCCTGCCGCCCTGTGTGCGGGCCCGGGGGCTCAGGATCAGCGGTCAGTGGCACCCGTGGTGTTTGCCCGCTTCCTCGACAAGTCCGACCCTTGTCGGCCTCATCAATCCCTGCCCGACCCTCCGGGCGATCCGACAAGACGGCGGACGCCGGAGGGGGGGAGAGAACGACGAGATCGGACGGTTGGAGCCTTCCGGCCAAGCGGGGCACCGGAAACGAGGATGCCCGTCACTCCGGCACCGGCTCGTCGATCGGCGCGATGCATGCCTCGGTATCGTTCTTGACGCTGTTGACGATGCGGCTGACGGCATAGGCCTTCATCAGCTCCGCGTCATAGGGCCTGAGCAGCGATCGGGCTTCCTCCACCGTCGTCTCCTTGTCCAGCCAGCGGTCGTAGTCATCCGGCATCAGGATCACCGGCATCCGGTCGTGGATCGCCCCGACCAGCGGATTCGCCTCGCCGACCAGAATGGTGGCGGACAGAATGTCCTCGCCGCCGAGCCGGGTGAACTCCCACAGCCCGGCGAAGGCGAAGGGCTCGAGGTCCTTGCGCACGAACCGGTAGGGCTGCTTGCCGTCCGCCCGCTTCTGCCACTCGTAGAAGCCGGTGGCGGGGATGAGGCAGCGCCGCTTGGCGAAGGCTTCGCGGAACAGCGGCGTCTTGTGGGCGGTCTCCGCCCGCGCATTGATGTGGGGGACCTTGGGCTTCTCCTTCATCCAGAACGGGATCAGCCCCCAGCGCGCCATCGCCAGCTCCCGTGTCCCGTCGCGCGGGTCGATGCGCACGATCGGGATCGGGTCGGTCGGCGCGATATTGTAGCGCGGCGGAAAGTTGGACTCCGGCAAACGCGCAGCCGCGAACAGCGCCGCGTAGGCCTCGCGGGCAATCAGGTTATCGTAGCGGCCACACATGGCGGTTCGGTACAAACTCCGGGCTGCACACGGTCGATCATAGCAAGGTAGGCACGATGGCGGCGAAGCGCATCCGCACGATCCCGGTCCACGCTCTCGACGACGACCGCGTGCATCTGGCCCCGGCGCGGCCGGGCTATCTCCGGCAAGGCAGGCTGAAGACGCTCTGCGGCCGGCTTGCCGTCACCGCCCTGTCGCCCTTCGCCGCTGCCGGACCGCAGCGCTGCCGTGTCTGCTTCGGCAAGACGGACGACGAGGGATACCTCACCGCCGACGAAAGCGATGCGGCGCCTGCCGTCCCGTCGCGCCGCAAAGCCCCTAGCGGAAAGCCGCGGCGCCGGTGAACTCCTCCGTCCACGTCTCGTCCCACAAGGCCGGGAACGACAGCGCCCGGTAAGGATGGGCGGCGATCGCCGCCTCGTCGAGGTCGAGCCCGAGCCCCGGCTTGTCGGGGAGGACCACGGTGCCGTTGCCAACCGGATTCCAGCCGCCGACCAGGTCGTTCCGCCAGTCGACATCGAACTCGGCGAAGCATTCGAGGAGATGCATGTTCGGCGTCGAATAGGCAAAATGCACCGCGGCGGCGAACGCCACCGGGCCGATCGAGCAGTG
Source organism: uncultured Alphaproteobacteria bacterium (assembly GCA_963710805.1). Classification (GTDB taxonomy): domain Bacteria; phylum Pseudomonadota; class Alphaproteobacteria; order Rhizobiales; family Kaistiaceae; genus Bauldia. The sequence continues at coordinate 52,470 of CAVQBS010000041.1, forward strand.
CGGCGAAACCTGGATGTCCTCCACCGCCGCCAGCACGGCCACCTTCTTGGCCGCGGAAAGCCCGCCACAATGGGCGATGTCCATCTGCACCACGTCGGCGGCGCGGCTCCTGGTCAGCCGGGCAAAGTCGGTGAGGGTGTAGAGCCGTTCCCCCGACGAGATCGGGAAGGGCGAGGCGGCCTTCACCTCGCCAAGCAGCTCCACCGCCTCAGGCGCCACCGGCTCCTCGACCCACACGACGTTGTAGGGGGTGAGCCGGCGCATGAAGCGGATCGCATCGCCGGCGGCGAGCCGCCCGTGGATCTCGATCATCAGCCCGATGTCCGGACCGACCGCCTTGGCGACCGCCTCGACGATCGCCACCGCAGTGTCCTCCTCCTCCCGCGTCAGCCGCTTCCACGCCGTGGTAAAGGGATCGAATTTGATGGCGCTATACCCGCAGGCGGCGACCTTGCCGGCGCGGACGGCGAACTCGACCGGCGTGTGGCAGCCGCCATACCAGCCGTTGGCATAGGTGCGGACGACGTCGCTGGTGCGCCCGCCGAGGAGCCGCCACAGCGGTTGCCCGCAGGCCTTGCCGATCAGGTCCCACATGGCGATCTCGACGCCGCTGATCGCGGTCATCACCGTCGAGCCGCCTTGATACTGGTCGCGGATCATGCCGCCGATGGTGTCCTCCACGTCGAACGGATCGCGGCCGACGATGCGCGAGGCGACCCACTCGTTGAGGATCACGTCGACCGCCCGCTCCTGCCATTCGAGCGAGGCCTCGCCGATGCCGGTCAAGCCCGTGTCGGTGGTCAGCCGCACGAACAGGTAGTTGCGGAGGCCCGCATTGGCGAGGAACGTCTCCAGCTTCGTGATCTTCATCGCCCCTGCCCTTTTCTCCTCCGCTTCGCCGGCCCCCCGGCGTCTCCGATCGCGACGGCCTCGCCGCGTGCGATGAACTCATGGATGGCCGCGACCAGCTCCACCGCCGCCGCGCCGTCGCGACCGCTGGCCCCGAGCGGTCCGAGGCCGCGCACCGCATCGAGAACGTTGTCGAGCAGGCCGGCATAGCCGCCGAAGCTTTCGTCCAGCATCAGCGTGTTGGGGATGGTCGGCTTCCACGATTTCGCCGGTCCGGTTTCCTCGTCGTAGAGCGTCAGCTCGAGCTGGTCCTCGACGACCAGCATCGCGTTGTGGCCGATGATCTCGACCCGCTCCCACGGCTTGAACGACAAGGCCGCCGCGCTGGTCACCATCGTGCCGATGGCGCCGGAGGCGAAAGTGAAGGTAGCGATCGCGCTTTCGAGCTTGCCGGCCGCGAAGGTGCCGACCGCGTGGACCATGCGCACCGGTCCCATGAACCACAGCGCCAGGTCGAGCATGTGGATGGTACCGGCTTCGAGGATGTCGACATAAGGGTAGCCTAGGGTGAACTTGCCGGAGAAGACGGTCGGCGCCGCCTTCAGCGCCCCGTCGGCAACGAGCGCATGGGCCAGCGCATAGGGCGGCGAGAACCGCTTGTTGGCGACGCTGGCGAGCAGCACGCCGCGCTCCTCGGCGAGCGCACAGAGCGCCCGCGCCTCGGCGAGCGACCGCGACAGCGGCTTCTCGACCAGCGCCGCAACGCCGGCCTCGATCGCCTGGCCGGCGACAGCGACATGCAGGTCGTCGGGACAAAGCACGAGGACGAGATCGACCGCGCCCAGGTCGAGCAGGTCGCCGATCTCGGCATAGGCCGGCGCCGCATGGAGCCCGGCGACCTTGGCGCGCGTCGCAGCGTCGGGATCGACCAGCCCGGCGATCGTCACCGGCTCAAAGTGGGTCTGCAGGTAGCGGATGGCCGGCAACCACTTCGCCTGCGCAACGCCGCCACAGCCGGCGACGCCGATACGGAGCGGCCGCTTGCCGGCGCGCTTCCGGTCCGGCTTGACGCCGTAGACGTCGCCGCGGCCGAAGGCGATCTCGTAGGGCGTGTGGCCGAAGTCGACCTTGGGCGGACGCTTCATGCCGCCCTTCCTTCGGGCAGGAAGCGAGCCGCCGAGCGGAGCGTCAGCGCCGCGAGGATGGCGGTTCCCTTGATCAGGAAGAAGCCGGCATCCCCCATCTGCAGGCCGGACAGGCCGTTGTTGAGGACAGCGAGGAAGAGGACGCCCATCGCGGTGTCGCGCAGCCGCCCCTCGCCGCCGCGGAACGAGGCGCCGCCGATCACCACGGCAACGATCGCGTCGAGCTCGAGGCCGAACCCGGCGGTCGGCGCCGCCGCGCCGAGACGCCCGAGCATGATGATCATCCCGGCCGCGGTGAAACAGCCCATGATGAGGAGGATCCTGAAGCGCGCCGCGTTGTCGTCGACGCCGGCCTGCCGCAGCATGCGCGGATCGTTGCCGAGCGCGTAGAGCCGCATGCCGATCGGCAGCCGGGTCAGCACGATCCAGCCGGCGAGGAAGGCGGCGACCATGATCACCGCGCCGGGGGTGAAGCCGGCGACCAGCGGCGCGTTCATGAAGCCGACGAAGTCGAGATTGAACGGGATGGTGCGCGCATCGGTCAGCGATACCGCCAGCCCGCGCGCCCAGATCCAGGCGGCGAGCGTGACGATCAGCGGATCGAGGCCGAGGCGGCCGACCACCAGGCCATTCAGCGCGTAGACCGCAAGGCAGGCGGCGATGCCGGCAACGAGCGACAGCGGCACGCCGACGCCGGCCTGCAGCGCGAGCGCCGCGGCGACCGCCCCGAGCGCCACCACCGAGCCCGGCGAGATGTCAACGCAGCGCGCCAGGATGCCGAGCGTCGCGCCGACGGCGACGACGGCGAGCGTCGTGTTCTGCTCGATCAGCGTCACGGCGTTGGCGAGCGTGGCGAAGCGCGGATTGATGATCGCGAAGATGACGACGAGGATCAGGATCGCGACGATCACCGCGTTGCGGCCGAGGGTCCGCCCGAGCCGCCCGGATTCGAGCAGCGACACTGCCTCGAGGCTGACCGCCGCGTCGCCCGGGCTCCGGCCCTGTACGATCCGGCCGACCAACAGCGCCGCAAGCAGCAGGAGGCCCGTCGCCGTCGTCTGCCAGGTGCCGCCGATGCCGCGGATGGTCATGTAATTGAAGACCATCATCAGGATCAGCGCGCCGATCACCGTCTCGCCGACCTTGACCCGGCCGGAGGGAAGCCCGCCGGCGCCGAGGGCGACGATGGCGATGGCGTAGAATTCGAGGCCGACGCCGATCGACGGGCTGACGATGCTGGTCCGCGCCGCGAATAGGATACCGCCGAGGCCGGCAAAGGCGCCGCAGGCGATGTAGGCGGCGGCCCGGTAGCGGCGCACCGGCACGCCGCAGAGCCGCGCCGCCCGCTCGTTGTCGCCGACCGCATAGAGACGCCGCCCGTGCACGGTCCGGGTCAACACCAGCCAGGTAAGCACGGTCAGCGCCAGCACGATCAGCGCGTCGAGTGGAAAGCCGGCGATGCGCGCCTTGGCGAGGAAATCGAAGGCGGGCCCCTTGATGGTGATCCACGAATTGTATTCGCCGAGGGCGACCAGTGCGAGGCCGCGCACCGCGATCATACTGCCGAGGGTGACGATCACCGGGCTGATGCGGAGCGCCTCGATCAGCGCCGCGTTGATCGCCCCGACGGCGGCGCCGACGGCGACCGCCGCCAGCATGGCGACGCCGGACGGGAGGTCGGATACCAGCACGATGCCGGCGGCGGTCGCGGCTGCGATCACGACCGAGCCGACCGAGAGGTCGATACCGCCGACAAGGACGACAACGGTCATGCCGAGACCGAGAAGCAAGACGGGGGCGGTCTGGCGCAGGATGTTCTCGGCGTTGCCAAGGGTGGGGAACACCGGGGCGGTCGCGGCAAAGGCGACGATCAGCACGATCGCCACGAGCACCATCGGCTCACCGCGCAGGAGCGATACCCACGGGCTCACGCGGTCGACCGCGCCGGCCGGCGCCGCCTGCGGCACGCCGCCCGCTTCGGAGGATCGCGCCGGCGCCTTCATTGCGCCCCCTGTATCATCAGGTTGAGCTGCTCTTCGTCGGTCTCCGCGGGCGTCGTCTCGCCGAAGGGCCGGCCGTTCCGCATGACGAGAATGCGGTCGGCGAGCGCCAGGATTTCCGGGATCTCGGAGGAGACGACGACCACCGCCTTGCCGGCCGTAGCGAGCGCGTCGATCCGCCGGTAGATTTCCGCCCGCGCCGCGACGTCGACCCCGTGGGTCGGCTCGATCAGCACGAACACCGCGCTGTCGTCGAGGTGCCAGCGGGCGATCAGCGCCTTCTGCTGGTTGCCGCCGGAGAGCGTGCGGATCGGCGCCTCGATGGAGCTGGTGACGACGCCGAACCGCTCCACCTCCTCGACGACCGCGGTGGTTTCGACCGACGTGTTGACGAAGATGCCGGCCGACTGGCGGCGGCGCAGCGATGGCAGCGCGATGTTCGCTCTCAGCGCGAGGTTGGCGAGGATGCCCTCGCCCTTCCGCTCATCGGTGAGAAGCGAGATGCCGGCGGCGATCGCATCGGCCGGCGCCCGCGGTACAATCGGCCGGCCGCCGACCCGGATCGTTCCGCCGTCGGCCCGGAGGTCGCCGCCGAGGAGCCGCGCCACCTCGTTCTGGCCGGCGCCGAGCAGGCCCGTGAGTGCCAGGATCTCTCCCTGCCGGACAGTGAAGCCGACGCCCCTGACCCGGTCCCGCCAGGTGAGCCCCGCGCACTCCAGCACAGCGAGTCCGAAGCCGGCCGGCCGCCGGCGCTGGTAGAGCTCTGTCCGCCCGCCGACCATCGCCTCGGTGAGGTCGGCCTCGGTCAGCTCGGCGAGTTCGAAGGCGGCGACCACGCGTCCGTTGCGGAGCACCGTGGCGCGGTCGCAGAGGTCGAGAATCTCGCCGAAACGATGGGAGACGTAGATGATGGCGATGCCATCGGCCCGAAGGTTCTTCAGGATCGCAAAGAGCCGCGCGACCTCGGGACTCGCCAGCGCGGCCGTTGGCTCGTCGAGCACCAGCACCGCCGGTTCATGGGAGAGCGCCTTGGCGATCTCCACCAGCTGACGTTCGGCGAGCGACAGCGCTCCCACCCGGGTCTCGACCGGAATGTCGAGCCCCACCCGTTCGAGCGCCGCCCGCGCCCGCGCCTTGATCGTCGCGATGTCGAGAAAGCCGGCCCGGCGCGGCTCGTGGCCGAGCGCGATGTTCTGCGCCACGCTGAGGTTGGGTAAGAGGCTCAGCTCCTGGTAGACCGTGGCGATGCCGAGCGCGATCGCCTTCCGCGTCGAATCGATGGTCACCGCGTCGCCCGACAGCCGGATCTCCCCGGCATCCGGCTCAAGCATGCCGGAGACGACGTTGATCATCGTCGACTTGCCGGCGCCGTTCTGGCCGATCACCGCGTGGATCTCACCGCGCCGCAGCGTCAGGTGCGCCCGGTCGAGCGCCACGACGCCGGGAAAACGCTTGGTGATCCCGGTGAGTTCCAGTGCGGCAGATGGCGTGGTGTCAGCCATGGCTCCCAGACGCCGACGCAGCCTCGGGCCGGCAATGCCCCGGCGGACGGCGTGCGACCTCAAGGACGCGTCCGCCCCCGGCCGGGTTCGCCGGATCGAGAAACCCCAACGACGCACATCATAACAGGGGCGGGCGCCCTGCCCGCCCCCCGAATGGCGCGTCCGTTCCCGGCCTACTTGCTGCTGTAGGTCTCGACGATGTCCTTCAGCGGCTTCTCGAACGGGAAGTCCTGAATGTTGTTGACCTGGTCGGCGGCGAGCTGCATCGCCGGCCCGACATTGTCCTTGGTGACCAGCACGCCCTGGATCAGGAAGTCGGTGGTGTCGTTCTTGCCCGTCACGACGAGGTAGGGGAAGTAGGCCTTCCAGAACCCGGAATATTGCGGGGCAAGCAGCACGGTGCTCTCCATCACGCCGTCACGCACCGCCTCGAGGCCGGGCTCGGTGCCGTCGACGGAGACCAGCATCACCTGGTCCTTCTTGCCGGCACGGTCGACCACCGTTGCGGCGGGCACCGTCAGGCTATCGCTGTTGCCGTAGATGAGATCGAGATCGGGATAGGCGGTCATCCAGTTCTCGGTGATCGCCACCGCCTTGGTCGGGTCCCAGCTGGTCGGCTCCTGGGCGACGACCTCGACGCCGGGATACTGGGCCATCACGTCGGTGAAGCCGCCCGAGCGGTCGGTATTGAGCCCCTGGCCGAGCAGGCCCTGCAGGTTCGCCACCTTGCCCTTCACTTCTCCGTAGCGGTCCTTCAAGAGCTTGGCCGAATATTCGCCGACGATCTTGCCGGTATAGCGCTCGTCGAAGCCCAGCGTAGCGGCGCAGCCTTCCGGCTTCGAATGCAGGCAGATGATCGGAATGCCGGCGGCCTTCGCCTTGGCCATGGTCGGCCCGAAGGCGCCGGCGTCGATGAAGTTGATCGAGATCGCGTCGACCCCTTCATTGATCAGATTCTCCACCGCCTGGATCTGCTTGTTCACGTCGCCCTCGCCCGAGGTGACGATGAGGTCGAAGCCGGCGCGCCGCGCTGCCTCCTTGGCGCCGTCGACCTCGCCGAGATGGAACGGATTGGACAGGTCGATCTGGACGAGCCCGATCTTCAGCGGGTCGTTGGCGGCATCGGCGGAAGCCGACAGACCGAGCGCCAGGCCGATGGCGGCGGCGCCCGCGAGAATCCTTCGCGACATTTGCATCCTCCCTGGGAACGTTTTGCACCTGCAGCCGGACAGCCCTCCCCTCCGGCAGACATTCAATGTTATCGGTAACACTCACGATGTCAAGCGCAGCGATGGGACATCGCAATCATTCCGGCCGGCGGGTGCTCTCGCGGCGAACGATGCGGAACGGAAGCTCCGCTGCGCCCTCCTCCCCTCCGCTTTCGGCAAGCCGGCGAAGGATGACCTCACCCGCCCGCTTGCCGATCTCGGTCGCAGGAACGTGGACCGTGGTGAGCGTCGGCGTCACCAGCCGGCCCATTTCGAGATCGTGAAAGCCGGCGATGCCGAGCCGCTCCGGGACCGCGACGCGGCGCGCCCGACATTCGAGGATCGCCCCCACCGCGAAGACGTCGCTGGTGAAGAAGATGGCGTCGACCTCCGGCGTCGCGCGAAGAATCTTGCGGAGAACCTTGGAGCCGGTCTCGACGCGGATCGGACCGACGTCGCGCACCACCTCGATCGGCCCCGGTGCGAGGCCGGCCGCCTCCATCGCCGCCACATAGCCCTCCGCCCGGTGGCGGGCACGCTCGTTGGTCTCGCTCGGCCCGTTGACGAAGACGATCCGCCGGTAGCCGCACTCGACAAGGGCGAGCGTCATCGCCCGCGCCGCGTCGCGATTGGAGAAACCGACCGCCGTGTCGATCGGCCGCTCCGTGCTCTCCCAGGTCTCCACCACCGGGATGCCGGCGCTGGCGAGAAGCTGCCGCGCCTCGGGCGTGTGGGTGAGGCCGGTCAGCACGATGGCGTCCGGCCGCCGCTCTAAGAGCGCCCGGATCTGGCTCTCCTCCACGTCGGTCCGGTAGCGGCTGCTGGCGACGATCAGGTCGAGCCCGGCCGCGGCAAGGACATCGGACATCCCTTCGATGGTGTCGGCGAACAGCGAATGCCGGAGCGTCGGCACGATCGCCGCCACCAGCCCGGTCTTGCCAGCGGTCAGACTGCCGGCGAGGCGGTTGGGCACATAACCCAATTCGTCGATGACCCGCTGGATGCGGTTCCGCGTCTCCGGATGCACCTGCTCGGGATGGCGAAGCACCCGGGACACCGTCATCTTGGTGACGCCGGCGACTGCGGCGATATCCGCCATCGTCACGTCGAGCCCGGTGCGCACTTTCACTTTTTCGTCACTCATGCTGGCCATTGTGCGCCAGTTCCTTCCCTAAGCCACGATTGCTCGACAACCGGCGGCGGCGAGCCTAAATGTGTGGCATGAACAGACGTGTTCGCAACATCGAAGTGGCCGAAGAAACTGCGAAACTGCTGGAGGCGCGGGCGGCGGCCCGTGGGTTGAGCGTCTCCGAGCTGCTGGCGGACCTTGCCGGCGCCGTCGATGCCTTGCCCCCCATGCTCGAAGCGATGCGCGAACGCGGCGAGGGCCCGTGGTCGCCTCGGCTCCTCGCGGAGGATGCGCGCCGACTGGCCGCGTTTCGGGAAACCGGTGCGGCGACGCCCTGGTCCCGCGTGGAGACGTGGCTCAGGAGCTGGGGCACCGATCACGAACTCCCGGCACCCTCCGACTCGTGAATATTGTCGTCGCGCCGAACGCGACGGCCGACCTGCAACGCCTTCGCGTATTCCTCCGCCGAAAATCCATCCGCTGCTGCAAGGGCCGGCGAGTGCCTTGCCAACGCGATCCGCTCGCTTGAGCTCTTCCCGGCGCGCGGCCGCGCGTCCCCAATCGCCGGCGTGCGCGAGCTTGTCGTGCCCTTCGGTCGTTCTGCCTACATCGTGCGGTATGCGCACGTCCCCGAATCCGAGACAATCCTGATCCTGAGAATCTGGCATGGTCACGAGGACCGACCGGACGAAGAGTGATGGGCGTCGCCGGCGTGCTCATGGGAGGGGAATGGAAATGGTGAATTTGTTCGGGCGTCGTTTCTCGCGGAGCGATCTGGAGCGCCGCGTCGGGCACCTGTCGCAGCTCGGCGGCGTGCGGCTGCTCACTTCCGACAACGGCCCGTCGCGCGGCGTCCGCCTCATCGAGTTCCGCACCGGCACCGGCTTCACCTTCGAGGTGGCGGTGGAGCGCGGCATGGATGTCGGCCGCGCCGACTTCCGCGGCGCCTCGCTCGCCTGGATCCCGCCGACGCTGCTCGCCGCGCCGTGGTTCTTCGAGCAGCAGACCGAGTTCGGCTGGCTGCGCACCGCCCTCGGCGGCCTCAACAACACCTGCGGCCTCATCCATATCGGCAATCCGGAGACCGCCGACGTCAGCCACTACAATTTCCCCGCCCGGCCCACCGAGCGCTACGGCGTCCACGACCGCGCCGCGATGATCCCGGCCGAGCTGGTCTCCTTCGGCGAGCGGTGGGAGGACGGACGCCTCGTCATGGAGGCGGTCGGCAAGGTCACCCACGCCCAGGCCTATGGCGAGAACCTGGTGATGACGCGCACCTACCGCGCCGAGCTCGGCCGCTCCGCCTTCGTCATGGAGGATGTGGTGGAGAACCGCGGTTTCCTGCCTGCCGAGCACATGCTCCTCTACCACTTCAACATCGGCTTCCCGTTCGTCGACGACGGCGCCGAGCTGATCGCACCGGTCGACGGCAAGCCGAAGCTCCTCTTCGGCAAGGCCGATCTCGACGATCCGGCAAGCTGGTCGAAGTTCATCGCCCCGAAGCGGAACTGGATCCAGCAGACCTTCGAGCACCGCATGGTCCCCGACCGGAGCGGCCGCGTGCATGTCGCCATCGTCAATCCGGGGCTCGGGCCGGCCGGCACCGGCATCGCCCTCAGCTACGATCATCGCGTCATGCCTCGCTACATCGAATGGCGGATGATGGCCGAGGGGCAGTACGCCGTCGGCGTCGAGCCCTGCACCAACGGCTTCGGCCGCGAGGCGGTCAAGGCGGCGGACGAATTGATCGTGCTGGCGCCCGGCGAGCGCCGCGTCTACACGACCGAGCTGTCGGTCATCGAGGGCGAAGAGATCGCCGCCTTCCGCAAGACCGTGCAGGCGACGCTCGGCAAGAATGCGCGCTCGCGCCGCTAGACAGGTAGAAGGCTCAGAGTTTCGACACCCGCACCGTGGCGTCGGGGCGGTCGAAGACTTCCGGCTTCAGCTTCAACCCGAGGCCCGGACCCTCCAGCGGCCACACATGGCCGTTCTCGACGCGCGGCAGCATGTCGGCGACTTCGCGATACCAGCCGGTGAAGTAGGCGCGCACCGCCTCCTGCCAGTTGACGTTGGGGAGCGTCGCCGACAGGGCGCAGCTCGCGGCGAAGACGATCGGCCCGGTGCAGTCGTGAAGGGTGACCGGCAGCTCGCTCGCCTCGGCCATGTTGGCGATCTTGCGCGCCTCGCTGAGGCCGCCGCACCAGGCAAGGTCGATCATGATGATCGAGCCGGCCTCCCGGTTGATCACCTGCTTGAACATCTGCCGCGTCGCCAGCCGCTCGCTCACGGCGACCGGGATGCTGGTATGGCGGGCGAGGGTGGCGAGCGCGTCGAGCTCGTTGAAGCGGATCGGCTCCTCGAGCCAGGCGACGTCGTAGGGCTTCAGCGCCTCGGCGATGCGGAGCGCCGGCGGCAGTGTCCAGAGACCGTGCAGCTCGACCATGATCTCCATGCGGTTGCCCACCGCGCTACGGATTTTCTGGAACGGCTCAAGCGCCTTCTCCAGGTCCGGGCCGCTGATCCGCGTGCCCTCCGACGCCTCGGCAGCGATGTCGAACGGCCAGATCTTCATGGCAGCGATGCCTTCCGCGAGAAGGCTCTCCGCCAGCTTGTCGGCATCGAAGCGCCAGGCGAGCAGGTCCTCGTACGGCCCCTCCGCCGCATCGCCCGCCTTGAGGTTCCAGTCCTCGGTGCGCTCGAACAGCGCGTTCCGCTTCGTCGCGCGGATATGGCCGTAGCCGGCGCACGTGTTGTAGATCGGCACGCTGTCGTGGGTGCGCCCGCCGAGGAGCCGCCACACGGGCTCACCCAGCGCCTGGCCGTAGATGTCCCACAGCGCGATGTTGATCGCCGAGTTGCCGCGCACCTCGGCGCCTGAATCGCGGGCGCCGACATAGACGCTGCCGAGCCGGCGGTCGTGCAGCTCGATGTCGCGCGGGTCCTTGCCGAGGAGGTAGGCGGCGACGTTGCCGTGGACATAGGCGGCGACCGGCGCCGGCGCCCAGAAGGTCTCCCCGGTGCCGACGATCCCTTCGTCGGTATGGACCCGGAGCCAGAACAGGAAGGGGAACTCGGCGAGCTCGAGGGTCTCGATGGCCGTGACTTTCATGTCTCGCCTCCCTCGCAAGCATTGGGGAGCGCTCTCTTTGGCCACAGGCTGACCGCGGCGCGGCGCTCGTCGTGGTTCGATGATAACGGTGTCATGCCCGCAGGCAAGGCTTCGGCCGGGCTTTGCGCTGGCGTGGTTGCGCCGCCGGGCTAGGATGCGCCGGTCGCCACGAAAGAAGGAAGGACGCGTGTTGACCGCACAATCCTGGCAGGGGTTTGGCGAGGATGGGTAAGCCCCGCCGGCTTGGCATGCGCGAGATCGCCCGCCGCGTCGGCGTCTCGCCGATCACCGTGTCGCGGGCGCTGAGGGACCCCGGCAAGGTCTCGCCGGCCACCCGCCAGAAGGTGCTCGAGGCGATCGAGGCCGAGGGCTTCATCCCCAACCGGCTCGCCTCCAGCATGCGCGGCGCCGGCCGGATCATCGGCACGGTGGTGCCGCCACTGATCAATTCCGGCATCGCCGAGCAGGTGCAGGGGATGGCCGACGAGGTTCATGAGAGCGGCTACCAGCTGCTCCTCGTCCAGGGCGAGTTCGTGCCGGAGGCGGAGGACGAGGCGATCCGCGCCCTCCTCGGCTGGCGGCCGGCGGGCCTCATCCTCCAGGCCTTCGTCCAGGACGACGTGACCCGCAAGCTCCTCGCCGACAGCCCGGTGCCGGTGGTCGAGATCAGCGAGATCCGCGGCAAGCAGCCAATTGACATGGCGGTCGGCGTGTCGAACTTCGAGACCGCCTATGCGATGACCGCCCACCTCGCCACCAAGGGCTACAAGAAGATCGCCTTCGTCTCGACGCCGGCCCACGGCAACGACCGCCTGCAGCAGCGCCGCATCGGCTACCGCCAGGCGATGGAGGATCTCGGCCTCCACTACAATCCGGAGCTTGAAGTGGAGGTGCCGATCACGCCGCAGGGCGGGGCCGAGGCACTCGGGATACTGACGGCGCGCGATCCGAAGGTCGAGGTGATCTTCTGCTCCAGCGACACGCTGGCGATCGGCGCCGTGCAGGAATGCCACCGGCTCGGCTGGCGGATTCCGGAGCGGATGGCGATCGCCGGCTACGGCGACCTCGACCTTGCGGCGCAGCTCTATCCGCCGCTCACCACTGTCCGCGTGCCGCGCTACGAGATGGGCCGCCAGGCGGTCCGCCAGCTCCTCAGGCGTCTTTCCGGCGACGACAAGGCGCCGACCATCGTCTCGATCGGCTTCGAGATCATCGACCGCGAGAGCGCCTGACGCACGCCGACCTAGGCCTCCGGCGACGGCCGATTGGGGCGTTGATTCACGAACGCGCAGCCACACTCGGATGGCGGCCGGCTTGACCGAGGTGAGGAAATTATCCGCAAGCTTATCATAACAGGTGGCGATCCGACCGGGTCGTGTCCCCGGTGATAGTGTCGCTCGACGGAGCAAGTCGCGAGCGAAGCACGTCTCTGAGAAGCCCGCGTCTGCGAACTGTCAGCCTTTTGCAAGAAAGGTCGGGCTACATTCGCGGCTCCAGAATCACGCGGGATGCATCCACATGCGAGCCAGCGGAATCACCACAGCGGCAATCATCGTGGCAGCCGGAACGGTCTCGGCGACGGCTGCGACCAATCCGCTGTCGCCGAGTGAGATTCGGGCTACGTTCGGCACGGGCAAACCATTCAGCGCCGTCAGCGCGAGCGGCGGGACGCAATACTCGTTCACCTTCAACACCGACGGCAGCGCCCTTGCGGTTCGGAAGGGGCAGAACGCGGCCGCGAGAGGACGATGGCGCCTGTCAAGCGACGGCTACTGCTGGCAGTGGGGCACCGGCCCCGAATACTGCTACACCGTCCAGAAGAACGGTGATCAATTCGCTGTGCACGACCCCAACGGAGCCGTCGTTGCCTACTTCTCGCTGACCACTCCGCCCGCCGCGGGTGCGCCCGGACCGGCAAAGGGCCAATACGCAGACGGCACCTACACCGGCCCGGTGGTAGACGCCTACTACGGCCTCATGCAAATCCAGGCGATCATCACCGGCGGCCGGCTGACATCGATCAAGGTGCTGAGGTATCCGAATGACCGCAGGACCTCGATCTACATCAACCGGCAAGCCCTGCCGATGCTCCGCGACGAGGTGATCCGCGCGCAAAGCGCCAACGTCGACATCATTTCGGGGGCGACACTCAGCAGCGAGGCCTTCATTCGGTCGCTCGGGGCAGCCATGAGGAAAGCCGGGTCGTAACCTTCCCTCGACCGGCCTACGCTTGGCGAGCGCCCTGACGACTTTCGTGCTCACCCACAATCCGCCGGCCGATTTCCCGCGTGGGCCCTCGAACCTCACCTTCGTCACCGACGGTCCCTTCGCCACCAACCTCCGCTACCGGATGATGCGAGAGGGGATGCAGCCGGCGGTAGGAAACGCACCAAAGCTGGTCGGAGCGGCTGGCGCGGCGCAATGGCTAGTCGTCCCGCTCTTCCGTGAGGCGTGAAATGCTAGGACGGACAGACTGGGAAGCCAAGGCGCGCGGGATTATTCGCGCGGAGATAGCACGTCGGAACGTGACCTATTCCCAATTGGTCGAAAAACTGGAATTTATAGGAATGACGGAAGACGAGCGGAACCTGAGGAACAAGGTCAGCCGTGGCAAGTTCACAGCCGCCTTCGTGCTCCAATGCCTAAAAGCCGTTGGATCGCAGCAATTGCCTTTGGAATAGCTTTCTCAAGTGGAGCAGCATTCGCACAACATGCCAATAGCGTACCCCGTGATGGGCCATCCATAGAAAATGCCGGCAACCAAGCCCAAAAGAAAGATCGCGATCCCAGCGATTTTTCGCTTCCAGTCAGAATAATTGAAGACCCCGAAAAAGCCGGGAGCGCCGAGCGCCGCGCTGAAGAAGCCGCTCAGCGCGAGCAAGATGACCTCACCGCTCAACAGTCGATGGCGGAATCGACTAAGAAGATCGTCGTCATTTCGTGGTGGCAGGTAATTCTCAGCGCGGCGGGAACGGTCGCCGTAATCATCGCCCTCGGTCTTGCCTTCTGGGCTAATTGGATAGCTCGCGACACTGCCCGGCGCGAGCTTCGCGCGTATGTCTTCTTGCGCCCGATAGCGGTCGGTTATCGGGACGGTAAACCATTCAGGGTGAATTTCTCGTTCGAAAACGCCGGGCAAACGCCGGCTTATAATGTCCTTTGTAGCCGCGTTTTTATCTTGGCTCGGTATCCAATCAAGCCGTCTCAATTCAAAGGGGAAAAATCCCCGCCAGATGACATAACATCTCGGATAATTATTTATCCGCATGGTCATTTCAGTGGGCATCAGGACACAAATATCGGCTATACCGCTGAACAACTTCATAGAATTTCTGATGACGAAACCCAGCGTTTCTACATTGCGGGCGTCATTCATTATATCGATATCTTTAAGAAGAAACGTTTTACTAAATTTTGTTTCACGTTGCCGGGGGACCAGATCAAACGGCTGTTTGCCCGTCCCGGCAAAGATATCTACGGGATGACGGCTAGCGAGGTCGGCTTCGAAGCTACAGCTTTCCATAACGAGGCCAACTAAGAGGATGACCACGGCAGCCGCCAGCATTTAGCGGCCCTCCAAGCGGAGGCTGGTGCGCTTGCTACCAACGGCGGATCTGCGTGTGCGTTGCGCAGGTCACGACGCATTCCGTCCGGTGCCGAGGCGGCGCTCCCAGCCCTCCTCGAAGATGTTGAGATAGGCGCGGGGATCGTAGGGATGGTCGCGGGCGACCTCGACATTGAGGTCGATGCCGAGGCCGGGGCCGTCGGGCAGCGACAGGTGGCCGTTGTCGGGGTCGATCGTCGGCGTTCCAGGTGACGAGGTCGCGCGTCCAACGGCTCGTTGAAGGCGTCGAAGTGCTCCTGGATGAGGAAGTTCGGGACGCAGGCGGCAAGCTGCAGGCAGACCGCGGTCGCCACCGGCCCGCCGCTCTGATGCGGGGCGATGTAGCTGCCGTGGGCGAGCGCCAGGTCGGCGACCGCGAGCGTGTTGGCGATGCCGCCGAGCGACATCGGCTCGGGCTGGAAGATGTTGACGCCGCCGCGCTCGGCGAGCGTGAAGAACTGGCCGACGGTGTCGTACATCTCGCCGGTCGCCACCGGGATCGGGCTCGCCGCGGCGACGGAATGCACCGCCTCCTGGCGGTCGCGCGTGGTCGGCTCCTCCCACCAGTAGAGGCCGAGCGGCGCCAGCCGCCGGGCGGCGCGGATCGCCTCGACCTCGGTGAAGCGGGCATGGACGTCGATGAGGATCAGCGTGTCGGCGGGAAGCTTGTCGCGCAGCGTCCGCAGGATCGCCTCGGCGAGGTCGAGCTCGGCCGCGCCGATGAAGCCCTGCGCCGTGCCGAAGGGGTCGAGCTTGAACGCCTTGAAGCCCTTGGCGATCACCGCCCGCGCCGCCTCGAGGAAGGCCTCCGGCGTGCGCTCGGTGCGGTACCAGCCGTTGGCATAGCCGAGCACGCTGTCGCGCACCCGCCCGCCGAGAAGCTGGTGGACCGGCACGCCGAGCGACTTGCCGAGGATGTCCCAGCAGGCGACCTCGATCGGCGGCGATGACCGTGCGGTGGATGTGGCCGCCGTCGAGCGAGACGCTGTCGAGCATGCGCTTGGCGAGCGCCCGCGATGCGCCGCGGGTCCTCGCCGATGACCAGGTGCTCGAGCTCGCGCACGCCGGCCTCGGTGGTGCGGATGAAGCCGTTGAGCGTGCCTTCGCCGATGCCGTGGATGCCGCGCGTCGGTGTTGACCCTGACGAACAGCCAGTTCTTCCAGCCGGCGCCGACGGCGAAGGTCTCGATGCCGGTGATCCGCATGCCGTCGACTCTCCTCAGGCTAGAGCGCCGCGATGGTCGTCGACCACCCGCTCGGTGGTGAGGCCGTAGACCGACTGCAGGTGGGGCACCGAGCCGCATTCGATGTAGCGGTCGGGGAGGCCGATGCGGGTCGAGCGGCCGGACGACGCCGCTGGTCGAACAGCGTCTCGGCGACGAGGCTCGCGAGGCCGCCGGCGACGACATGGTTCTCGGCCGTCACGACGCGGTCGACCGAGGCTGGCGAAGTCGGCGACGGCGTCGCCGTCGAACGGCTTGATGGTCGGCACGTGCAGCACGCCGGCGTC
The DNA here is from genome assembly GCA_963710805.1 of uncultured Alphaproteobacteria bacterium. Classification (GTDB taxonomy): domain Bacteria; phylum Pseudomonadota; class Alphaproteobacteria; order Rhizobiales; family Kaistiaceae; genus Bauldia. Next base: position 68,526 of record CAVQBS010000041.1, read on the forward strand.
GATGCCGCGCGCCGCGAGCAGCGCCGGCGGCGTCGAGCGCGCGCTCGGTCATCAGCCCGGTCGCGATGATGCCGACGTCCTTGCCGGCGCGGAGCTCGTCGCGCCTTGCCGATCTCGAAGCGGTAGCGTGTCGGGGTCGAGCACGACCGGCACGCTCGCCGCGCAGCAGGCGCATGTAGACCGGCCCGTCATGGTCGGCGATGGCGGCGGTCGCCTGGTCGATCTCGGTGGCGTCGCAGGGGTCGATGACGACGAGGCCGGGGATCATCCGCATCAGGGCGAGATCCTCGATCGCCTGGTGGGTGCCGCCATAGCCGGTGGTGAGGCCGGGCAGGCCGGCGACGATCTTCACGTTCACCCGGCTGTGGGCGACGGCGATGGCGATGAAGTCGTAGGCGCGGCGCGTGGCGAAGACGCCGTAGGTCGTGGCGAACGGCACCTTGCCGGTGCGCGCCAGGCCGGCGGCGATCGCGATCAGGTTCTGCTCGGCCATGCCGACATTGAAGAAGCGATCCGGGAAGGCGTCGCGGAACGGCAGGATGTCGGTGTACTTGCCGAGGTCGGCGGTGAGGCCGACGATCTCCGGCCGCGCGCGGCCGCGCGCCACCAGCGCCTTGCCGAAGGGGGCGTCGACGAGTCGCGCCGGCCGGCGGCCGCCTCTCGTTTCGCCCATGGCAAGGGTGCGTGCGCGTTCAGCCATGGGCCGCTCCGCCAGGCTCTCGAATTCGGCGATCAGCGCATCCCATTCGCCGGGATCGACGCGGACGAAATGCGCCTTCTCGCGCGTCTCCAGGGTCGGTACCCCCTTGCCCGGCAGCGTGCGCAGCACGATCGCCTTCGGCTGTCCGTTCCGCGTCGCGCGCCGCGGCGAGCGCGGCCACAACCGCCGCGAGGTCGTTGCCGTCGATCTCCTGCGTCTCCCAGCCGAAGGCGCGCCACTTGTCGGCGACCGGCTCCATGTCGAGGACGATCTTGCCGTCGGCCTGGATGCCGTTGCAGTCGACCAGCGCGACGAGATTGTCGAGGCGGAAGCTCGACGCCGACATCGCCGCCTCCCAGGTGGCGCCCTCCTGCATCTCGCCGTCGGAGAGTTCGACGAAGATCCGCGCCGGCGAGCCGTCGAGCCGGAGGCCGAGCGCCTCGCCGACCGCCTGGCCGAGGCCGTGGCCGAGCGAGCCGCCGATGATCTCGACGCCGGGCGTGGTGTCGAGCGTGCTCATGTCGAGGCGGCTGCCGTCGATGCCGTAGGTCGGCAGCTCGTCGAGCGGGATGCACGCCGCACTCGGCCAGCGCCGCCCACAGCGCGATCGAGTAGTGGCCGGTCGAGAGCAGGAAGCGGTCGCGCTCCGGCCAGTCGGGGTCCGGCGGGTCGTAGCGCATCTCGTGGAAATAGAGGGCGGCGAGCAGGTCGGCGATGCCGAGGCCCTGGCCGATATAGCCCTGCCCCTGGCCGCGCGCCATCGCCAGCATGTGGCGGCGGAGGTTGGCGGCGCGGTGCCTCAGCGCTTCGAGGTCGGGCGTTTCGGCCGGGAAGTTGCGGTCGCTCATCGAGATCAGTCCTTGTCGAGTCCGCCGGAGAGATTGAGCCGTTCGGCGGTCACATAGTCGGGCGCGTCGAGCGCGAGCCAGACGATCCCCGCCGCGACCTCGCGCCGGCTCGACCCGCCGGCCGAGCGGCACGCGGCGGGTGCGCTCGTCGAGAAAGGCCTGCAGGTCTTCGCGGCCTTCGACCCGCGCCAGCTCCGCCTCGGTCACCGCTGCATGGTCAGTGTCCATCATGCCGGGAGCGATGCTGTTGACAAGGACGCCGTAGGGCGCGAGCGCGATGGCCGCCGCGCGGGTGATCGAATCGACCGCCGCCTTGCTCGCCGCGTAGGCGGTGTAGTTGGGGAGCGCCATGCGCGAGGCGGGCGAGGTGACGTTGACGATCCGGCCGGACCGCCTGGCCGCGCATGACGCGCCCGGCCGCCGCGCAGGCCATGGCGAGCGCCGTGACGTTGAGCGCCGAGCGTGCGCTGCCAGAGCTGCCGTCGTCATGTGGAGGAACGGCTCGATGCCGCCGTAGCCGGCATTGTTGACGAGGACGTCGAGTCCGCCCCAGCTCTCCGCCGCCTTGCCGACGATCTCCTCGGGGACGCCGTCGCGGGTGAGGTCGTCGACGATGGTCAGGGTGTCGGCGCCCTTCTCCCGGCAGAGGTCGGCGGTCGTCTCGGCCGTCGCGGGGTTGATGTCGGCGATGGCGACGGCGCAGCCGCGCCCCGCAAGCTGAAGCGCCGTTGCGCGGCCGAGCCCGTCGCCGGCGCCGGTGACGAGGGCCCGCTTTCGGGACGATGGGGAAGACGCGGCCGACATGGCGGAGAACTCGACGGAGGGGCTGCTTCTCCGCCGATGTTACCGGTGTCATAACGGCGCGGTCAATCCCTCGGGTTCTCGCCGCGCAGCTGGTTTCGATACCTCCAAGGGATCAGTTGTCAGCGACCTCAAAACCGACCGGAATCCGCGTTATGATGCGCGGATAGACAGGAAGGGTCGGCAGGACGGCTTCGACCCTTCGGGGATCATCTTAGGGTGAAAGGATGTCCGACCCTCTATCGCACGCACTTTTTCCCTGAAGCCCTGTCTCGGACGAGGACGGCGACATGCCGTGGGCAGACCTGTAGATCTAGGAGGACATTAGGCCGCCCGCCAGAAGCGACGAGCCATTGTTGGTAGCCCTTCGCGGAGTCACGGTTTGGATTCCGCTACGGACTTCTATGCACGACCAGGAGGAATTGACCAATGCGGAGACTCAAGATGCGCACAGCATGGCTGACGGCAAGCGCTGCGGGGATGCTTCTTTGGGCAGGACCTGCGTTCGCGCAGGACGCCGCCGGACCGAGTTGCGGTCCGTTCGTCGTCACGCCCCACCTGGACGAATCCGATTTCGTCGACAACGAGGCACCCGGCGAAAGCCCGGGGGATTTTCGCCTGGTGGAGAGTGACCTGTTCATGGACGGTAATCGGGTCGGCAGGAGCTACATCATGGGCACGCTGATGCCGTCCGACAAAATGGACGTGATGACCGGAACGGCGATCGCCGAATTCTCCAACGGAACGATCATCTCGATCGGAATGGCACACGTTGCCAATCCGGAGGATGAGGCCCACTACCAGCAAGGCGAGATCGTTGCTGCGGTGGTCGGCGGCACCGGTGCCTTTGCCAACGCCCACGGGACGTTGACAGCGAGGACGAGCAAGGACGGCAAGCGCGAATCCCACTATGACATCCATTGCGACTAGGATCGCATTAGGACCGACATTGACTTGATTTTCGCCGGCCTGTGAGAGACCAGGCCGCTCCGTTCTCGGCCGGCAACCAAGCGTGGTCTCGCTGGCGTTTGCAGGACGTCGGGCGATGAGAGTTGCCGTGCCTCCGGCCCGGCCCGCCGCAGCTCGCCCCTACCCCCCGAAGGGCACCAGCGGCAGGCCCTTGGCGCCGAGGCCGCGGATGGCGAACAGGCCGCCCGGCTTGCGTCTGGCCGGCGAGCGCCGCCGCGTCGCGGCGAAGCGTCGCCGAGGTGACGTAGAGGGTGTCGAGGTCGGGGCCGCCGAACTCGCAGCAGGTCGGCAGGTCCACCGGCATGTCGATGGTCTGCATGCGCTTGCCGTCCGGGTCGTAGGCGCAGCACCTTGCCCTTGAACGGCACCGTCAGCCAGTAGCGTGCCGTCGCGTCGACCGTGGCGCCGTCGACGATGCCGTCCTCGTCGGTACAGGTCGATGAAGACGCGCCGGTTGTCGACCTCGCCGCTCGCCGGCGTCGAAGTCGAAGGCCCAGACGACAGTGGGTATGGCTGTCGGTGAAGTACATCGTCCGGTCGTCGGGGCTCCAGGCGAGGCCGTTGGCGCAGCCGATGCCGTCGATCGATCTTGTGCGCCGAGAGATCCTGGTCGAGCCGCCACAGCGCGCCGATCTTCGCCGGCGGCTTGCCCGGCGCCTCGAACATGGTGCCCGACCAGAAGCGGCCCTGCCGGTCGGTCTTGCCGTCGTTGAAGCGGGTGTCGGCGATGTCGGCCTCCGGGATCGGCGATCGCGATCGAATGCGCCGGTCTCGGGATCGAAGAAATAGAAGCCGCTCACCATCGACACGACCAGCCCGCCCTTGGCGCGCACCGACAGCGTGCCGAGATATTCCGGCGCCTGCCAGCTCGGTCGTCGCGGCCGGTCGCCGGATCGTAGCGGTGGATGGTCGGGCCGTAGATGTCGATCCACCACAGCACCTGTGCTTGCGCGTCCCAGTAGGTCGCCTCGCCGAGCAGCGACGCGCGAGTCGACCACGCATTCGATTTCGATCATCGGTCTTCAACTCCTCTCGGTTCCGGTGATGGGTCGCGGCCGCGCGACAGGGCGGCACGGATCGATGCAGCGAGATCGGCGAACGCCTCGCTGGCCAGCGACACGGTGATGAGGATGACGGCGCCGTAGACGATGAGCAGCGCACCGTTCGACAGGTTGAGCGCCGGCAGCAGGCCGGTGAGGATGGTCAGCACGAAGGCGCCGGCGATGGTGCCGATGTAGTGGCCGCTGCCGCCGAGGATCGAGGCGCCGCCGATCGCCACGGCCGCGATCGAGGTGAAGAGGTACGGGTCGCCCATGCCGAGATAGGCCTGCGCCGTGTAGCCGGTGAGCAGCATGCCGGCGATCGCCGCGGTCGAAGCCGGAGAGCGTGTAGCCGAGGATCGGTCGTGCGCACGATCGGCACGCCGGAGAACTCGGCCACCGTGGCGCTGGTGCCGACCGCGTAGAGCTGGCGGCCGAAGGCGGTCTTCGAGAGAAGCAGCGACGCGGCGAGCGCCAGCACCGCCCAGATCAGGGCGATCACCGGGATCGGCCCGAGGCGCCCGACGGCGAGGAATTGGATCAGCGACGGCGCCACCGCCTGCGGCGTGCCGCCGGTGTAGACGAGGATGCCGCCCTGCAGGATGACGTTGACGGCCAGCGTCATGATGATCGGCGGCACGCCGAACAGCGCCACGCCGACGCCGTTGACGACGCCGACCAGCGCCCCGGCAAGCGAGGACCAGCGGGATGGCGTAGAGCGAGCGGCTCGTTCGTGGCCCTTGGCGATCAGCGTCATCAGGATCGCGGCGCAGTTCAGCACCCACGGCACCGACAGGTCGATGCCGCCGCCGATGATGACGAAGGTCTGGCCGAGGGCGACGATGCCGATGAAGGCGGCGAGCACCGACGATGCGTGCGCAGGTGCGAGCCGGCGACAGGAAGCCGGGCGAGAAGAAGCTGGTGACGAGCAAGCAGCACGATCATGCCGAGATAGGCGAGCAAGATCGTGCGGTGGCGGGAGAGCGACGGCATTCATGTCGACGCTCCGCCGCGCCGAGCGCTCGGCGAGCGAACTCGCCAGCACGGCGACGAGCAGGATGACGCCGGAGACGATCGGCTGCCAGTAGCTCGACACCGACAGCACGAAGACGAGGTTGCCGATGATGCGTCAGGATGAAGGCGCCGATGATGGTGCCGGAGAGGCCGCCGCGGCCGCCGAACAGGCTGATGCCGCCGATCACCGCCGCGGCGACCGACGGCAGGATGTAGTCCTTGCCGATGGTCGGCGAGCCGGCGCCGGTCTGGGTGGTGAGGTAGAGGCGCGGCGAGCGCCGCGAACAGGCCGGAAAGGCCGTAGGTGGCGGCGTTGATCGAAGGTGATCGAGACGCCCGAGAGAAACGCCGACTTCTCGTTCGAGCCGGTGGCGCGGATGGTGATGCCGAGGCGGGTGGCGCGGAACCACAGCCAGAACAGATAGCAGCACGAGCAGAATCCACACCGGCTGGACAGGCCGAGGAAGGTGCCGCTGCCGAACGCCATCCAGGCGGCCGGCAGCTGGCCGCCGTCGGTCGGCAGGATGAGCAGCGCAGCGCCGGAGAGGATCGACCAGGTGGCCAGCGTCACCAGGAACGGCTGCAGGCGGAGAACCGAGATGATCAGCGCCGTTGATCGCGCCGACGGCGAAGCCGATGGCGAGGATGACGACGAACCAGCCGAGCGTCGCGTCGCAGCTGGTCGCCGAACTGCGTCGCGGCAATCACCGTGCCGAAGCTGATCATGCCGCCGATCGACAGGTCGATGCCGCCGCGGATGAGGACGATGGTCTGGCCGGTGGCGGCGAGCAGCAGGGTCATGGCCGCGGCGGCGTCGAGGTTGAGCTCCTCGAGGCTGAAGCACGTCGTCGCGGAACGATCGCGTAGATGGCCACCAGCGCGACCAGCATGGCGCAGGCGACGAGGAACGGCGCGCGGTCGATCAGCCGCGCTCGCGATCTCGCCGCTGGCGGCGATCGGCCCGCGACGCCGCCCTCGCCGCTCCGCGCCGTCATCAATGCGGTCGCCCCGATTCGAACATGGCGGCGCGCAGGATGCCATCCTCGCGAGATCTCCTCGCCCTCGAGCGACCGCGACGATGCGGCCGTTGCGCATCACCGCCACGCGGTCGGCGACATGGACGAGCTCCGGCAGGTCGCTCGAATAGAACAGGATCGCGTAGCCCTGCGCCGCCAGGTCGCGCATCAGCTGGAAGATCTCGCCCTTGGTGCCGACGTCGACGCCGCGGGTCGGATCGAAGAGCAGCAGGACGCGCGCCTCGGTCAGCAGCATCTTGCCGAAGATCACCTTCTGCTGGTTGCCGCCCGACAGCGTGCCGGCCGGCTGCTCGCGGATGTCTTCGCCTTGATGCTGGAGGAACGCGATCATCTCGTCGAACCAGCGCCCGCTCCCGCCGCGGCATTGAGGAAGCCGAAATTGGCGAAGCGCGGGATCGACCGCGAGCGTCAGGTTCTCGCGCACGCTCTTCGACAGAAGCAGCCCCTGCCGCCGGCGGTCCTCCGGCACCAGCGCGAGCGCCGTCGCGGCCGGTCAGCGCCTGGCGCGGGCCGCGGACCGTCATCGGCCTGCCCCACAGCTCGATCGTCGCCCTTGGCGCGGCCGATGCCGAACAGCGCCTGGAACAGTTCGCGCTGGCCGTGGCCCTGCAGGCCGCCGACGCCGAGCACCTCGCCTTCGCGGAGGTCGAGGTCGACGCCGGCGAGCCGGTCGCCGACCGAGAGGTCGCGCACCTTGAGGGCGAGCCGCTCGGTCGCCGTCGTCGACCCGCGGTCGGGATAGAGCCGGTCCATCCGCCGGCCGAGCATCTCGGCGATGATCTCGTCGTCGCTGACCGACGCGGTGTCGTGGGCGGCGACCGTCGCGCCGTTGCGAAAGACGGTGATGCGGTCGGCGACGTGGCGCACCTCGGCGAGACGGTGGGAGATGTAGACGACCAGCATGCCGCTCGTCGGCCAAGCGCCGGGCAAGGCCGAGCAGCCACTCGGTCTCGCGCGGCGCCAGCGACGAGGTCGCCTCGTCGAGGATCAGGACCGTCGGGTCGCGCGCCAGCGCCTTGGCGATCTCGACGATCTGGCGATCGGCGAGCGCCAGCCGGCGCACCTCCTGGTCGGGGCGGATCGGCGGGAAACGATAGCGGTCGAACAGGTCGCGGGTCTCGCTCGCGCAGCGTCCGCGGCGCGCACCGTGCCGAGCGGCGAAAGCGGCTCGCGGCGGAACCAGATGTTCTGCTCGACGGTGAGATCGGGGACGAGCGAGAGCTCCTGGAAGACGGCAGAGATGCCTGCCGCCTGCGCGGCGCTCGGATTGGCCGCGCGGAAGGGCTCGCCGCGCGAGACGGATGGTGCCCGCGTCGGCGCGGAGCGCGCCCGGCGAGGATCTGGATGAAGGTGCTCTTGCCGGCGCCGTTCTCGCCGATGAGCGCATGGACCTCGCCCGCCTCGGCATGGAACTCGGCGCGCGCGCAGCGCCGCGATGCCGCCGAAGTGCTTCGATACGCGCCGAGGCCTGGAGCAGGTCCATCGTCCATCCCTCGAAAAAATGACGGCGCCCCATTGGCTTTACAGGCCGCCGGGGCGCCGGTCGAGAGTCGGGCTCAGCTCTATGAGCCGGCCGCTTCCTGGGCGGTGATGTCGACCCAGTCCGGAGTGATCGGCAGGGTCAGGCCCGGAGGAAGGTCGGGAAAGGCGTTCTTGCCGATTTCGACCTTCTGGAAGACCGCGTCGGGATAAAGCTCGGACTTGATCGGGTCGGTGGTGAGGAAGTCGCCGTTGACCAGCACATGGCGGTCGGTCGGCTTCGGCTTGCCGTCGAGGATGTCGACGGCGAGCTTGATCGCCTCGGACGACAGGTACGCCGGGTTCGAGCCGAGGATGCACTTGGCCCCTTCGGTCTGGGCGCAGGCGACCGCCGTCCCGTTGTAGGAGAAGGCGGTGATCGGCACCATGGGCCGCCCGGCGTCCTGCAGCGCCTTCATGGCGCCGGTGCCGTAGCCCTGGGTCAGGATGCCGTCGACCTGCGGGTGGGCGGCAAGCAGGCTCGCGACGCCCGCCTGCTCCGGACCGAGCGCGTATTCGCCGTTGTAGTTGCCGATCACCTCGATGTCCGGGTAGTTCTTGAGGACGTCGAGATAGCCGTTCTCGAGCTGCGCCGAGATCGGCGCGCCGGCGAGGCCGCGGTCGACGAAGACCTTGCCCTTGCCGCCGAGCTGCTTGGCCATCCATTCGGCGAGCACGGCCGGGATGCGATTCCAGTCCGATTCCAGCGCGTAGGCGCAGGGCTCGCTCACCACCTGGTCGAAGCTGATGACGACGATGCCGGCGTCGCACGCCTTCTTGATGGTCGGGTTCAGCGCCTCGGCCGAGCCCGCGTCGATCAGGATGGCGTCCGGCTTGGCGCGCAGGATGTTGTTGAGCGAGTTGATCTGCGCCTGGACGGTGTTGTCGACGTTTTCGATCTTGAGGTCGACGCGGCCCTTAAGCGGCCCCTTGTTCACCGACACCTCGGCGACGCGTTCCATCTGCTGCCGCCAGTCGTTGCCGACGAAGTTGTTGGAAAGGTAGATGGTGTAGGTCTTGTCCTGGGCGGACGCCTGGTGGGCGAGGCCGCCGACGAGCATGGCAGCCGCGCAGACGGCGCCGGTAAGCGATAGAGCGAAGCGTTTCACTCCGGTTCCTCCCTTTGATCGAGACCTGCCGGTTCGCCCGGGCTTTGGTTTTTGTTCAACCTGGTATGATAACGGTACCATACCCCAAGGCGGATGGTCAACGAAACCGCCGCCATTTCGTATACTATTATAATCTCATGGACGGGTCCAGTGGCTTTCCTGAGCTGTGAATCACGGAAACCGGTGGCCGTCCGAAAGGTGTCCGGGGACCACCGCGAAGCGTTTCGCACGCCGTCCGCGGCCGTCAGCGCAGCGTCTCCGGCATGTCGTTCGGCGCATCGTAGGTAAGGCTGAAGGTGTCGGCGCGGTGGCGGGCGATGGTGAACTCCACCGGCTCCTGGTCGGTCGACCGGTAGAGCATCTCCATGGCGAGGATCGGCGCCCCTTCTTCAACGTCGAGGTCGCGGGCGATCTCCGGCCCGGCGATCTCGGCCCGCACCGTGATCCGCGCAGCGGCAAGGCGGAGGCCGAGATGACGCTCGACCGAGCGGAAGATCAGGACGTCGTCGAAGTCGGTGCGGTTGAGCCGCGAGCCGATCTCCGGTGGGAAGTAGGTAGTGACCTGGGTCTCCGGCTGCCCGCCGACGACGAGGATGCCGCGGAGGCAGTAGCAGGCCTCCCGTTGCGACAGGCCGAATACCGCCCTGCCCTCGGCGCTGTCCTCCCGCCGGTAGCTGACGATCTCCAGCCGGGCATGGCGGGTGTAGGCCTCGATGTCGGCGAAGTTCCGGAAGCCCCAGCTCTGGCGGAGCGCCGGCGCCTGCGCCGCGACCACCGCCGGCTTGGCGGCCCGTTTCTGGATCAGGCCGTCAGCCTCCAGCTCGCGGAGTGCGTGGCGGACCGTGATCAGGCTGATGCCGTAGCGCTCGGCAAGCTCCGCCTCCTTGGGCAGCGTCGCGCCGATCGGGTAGCTCCCGTCGACGATCGGCGTCCGCAGCAGTTCGACGAGCTGACGGTAGAGCGGACCGTCTTTGCGCAGAAGCCGTCGGGCCGGCAGGAGGTCGAGGCTTCCTTCAGTCATGCGGCGCCCCCGGACGAGGACAAGGGTCGACCCTTTTCATCAGCAAGTTTCGGAGGTCGCCCCGTCCGGTCCACGTAATCGTCACCGCAGCGCAAAGCATGCGCCCGTCGCGATCGGGGGCCGGGGCCATCGAAGACCGTGCCAACCATCTCGGCGGTCGACCATGTTGCGCAGGCCGTGAATGGATTCCGGCTTTCGAGCCTGTGAAGGAATGGGAGGTAAACGGCCGTGGATGGGCGCCAACGTCGCCATTCCCGCATCCGTCGTCCTCCGGCTTGACCGGAGGACCCGTTACCGCAATGTCAAACCGAAGGAAATGCAAGCGGACAGGGGTCCTCCGCTTTCGCGGAGGACGACAGTGTGGGTGGCTATTGAGACAGCCTGAACCCGCCCGGCCCACGGCGACAACCGATCCCTTCACAGGTTCGAAATCCGGAATGACTTCGGAGAAGTCTGCCCCATTGCACACGCCATCTTCGATCCTGCGATTCACGGTGCCGGCAAGATACCTTGAGCGAAGAGTTCGTGTTAGCTTCGCGACGAAGCGAGCGTCGCGATCCACGAAGCGGGACTCGATGAAGGCAGATCTCTCCGGCAAGGTCGCATTCATCACCGGCGCGGCCGGCGGCATCGGCAAGGCAATCGCCGAGCGCTTGGCGGAGAACGGCGCGTCGGTCGTCGTCGCCGACATCAATGGGAAGGGGGCCGAGGCGGTCGCCGAGGCGCTCCCCCGCGCGATCGCGGTCACCCTCGACATCCGCGACGCGGAGGCCGATCGACGCTGCGGTTGCCGCGACGCTCGATGAATTCGGCCGCCTCGACATCCTGGTCAACAATGCCGGCGTCAACACGCTCTCCAGGACCGCGTTCCTATCGACGAGTTTCCGATCGATGAATGGCGGCGCGTCATCGGCATCGATCTCGACGGCATCTACATGATGAGCCGGGCGGCGGTCAGGCCGATGATCCGACAGGGCACCGGGCGCATCATCAACATCGCCTCGGTGGTCGGCGTCGCCGCCATGCGCCTGCAGAGCGCCTTCGTCGCCGCCAAGGCCGGGGTCATCCACCTGACGCGGTCGATGGCGCTGGAACTCGGGCCGAAGGGCATCCTGGTCAATGCGCTGGCGCCGGGCTCGGCGATGACCGAAGTGACGCGCAAGCTCTTCTACGGCGCGGACGGCACTTTCCATGAGCAGGCCTCGGCCTTCATGGCAGCACATGCCGCTCGGCCGGCCGGCGACGCCGCGCGAGATCGCCGAGGGCATTCTCTTCCTGTCGCGCCCGAGAAACTCCTACATGACGGCCATCTGCCTGATGGTCGACGGCGGCTGGACCGCCGGCTACATGATGTGAGACCGAGCCTGGCATCCGGCCGCCCTCTCCTCCGTTGCGGGGGAGACAGCGAAGCGCCCTAGGGTGGGTCAGCCGAAGGCGTAACCCACCATTCGCAACGGGCGGCATCGATGACGGAATCGCTTCGCTATTCCGCCCTGCCGCGCTCTCCCGACCGGCCATCGACCTTATTCCGCCGGCCGCACGACGCCGATCCGGCCGCCCATCGGCACGACGGCGCCGACCGGCTGCTCGATCTTCGGACGACGCCGGCGACCGGCGCCTCGATCTCGACACCGCCTTGTCGGTCTCGATCTCGGCAACCAGCTCGCCGCCGTCGACCGTCTCGCCGTCCTGCTTGGCCCAGCGCACGATCTTGCCCTCGCTGATCGTCAGGTCGCCGAACGGCATGGTGATCGGCTCGCCATCGGCGGCGGCGCCGTTGCCGACGGCTGCGGGCGACTGCGCGGCTGACTTGGCCGCGTGCCGCGCGGAGCGGGCCGGCGCCGACGGCGGCGGAGCCGGCGCACGAGCCGGTCGCCAGGCCCGTCGCGTAGCGCCAATGCTGCGGAACAGGCGCGCTGCCGGCCATGAGATCCCTGTCGCCGCCGCGACGATCTTGTCCGCGTCGACCAGCATCTCGCGCTCGAGCGCCGGCGCCAGCGGATGGATGATCGGCGCCGCTGTGCAGCCGGGCGACCGGCGCGTCGAGATCGTCGATAGGCGATCTCGTTCATCGCCTGGCCGAGCTCGGCGCCGACGCCGCACATCGCCTAGGCCTTCGTCGACGATGAGAAGCCGGTGCGGTCTTGCGCACGCTCGCCGCCACCGTGTCGACGTCGAGCGGCATGATGGTGCGCAGGTCGACGACCTCGCAGTCGATGCCTTCGGCGGCAAGCGCTCCGCCGCCTCGACGGCGCGATGGACAAGCTGGCCGGCCGTGGCGATGGTGAGGTCCGAGCCGTGCCGCGCGATGCGGGCGAGGCCGAAGGGGACGAGGTGGTCGCCCTCGGGCACCTCGCCCTTGGTGGCGAACAGCGCCTTGGTCTCCAGCATCAGCACCGGGTCGGCGGCGCGCAGCGCCGTCTTCATCAGCCCCTTGGCGTCGGCCGGCGTCGAGGGGACGCGCCACGATCAGGCCCGGGCACATGCGCCCACATCGGGTAGTACGTGCCGCTGTGATGCGGCCCGGCGCTGCGCAGCGCGCCGGCGCCGACGCGGACGACCAGCGGGCGCGTTCATCTGGCCGTTCACATGTAGCGGAGCTTCGAGCGCCTGCAGGACGATCTGGCCCGCCGCCTCGAACAGGAAATCGGCGAACATCAGGTCGGCGATGGTCCGCGCGCCGGTCGCCGAGGCGCCGAGCGCCGCGGCGGTGAAGCCCTGCTCGGAGATCGGCGTGTCGACCATGCGCTGCGCCCCGAACTCCTGCCACAGGCCCTTGGTGTGGGCGAAGGTGCCGCCGCGCTCGCCGGTCCCCTCGCCGAAATACGATGATGTGCGGATCCCGGCGCATCTCCTCGGCGATCCCGTCGCGCACCGCATCGAGCCAGCCGGTCATCTGCGTTGGCGTGGCCGGCGGCGGCGCGGCAAGTGCCGCGGCGGGGTTGAGCGGCTCGGCATAGACGTGCGCCGTCGACGGTCGCCGGGTCGGGGTCCGGCGACTGCGGGCGAAGGCGAGCGCGTCCTCGATCGTCTTCCTCGATCGCGCGCGTCGATGGCATCGAGGTCGGCCGCGGTCGCGATCGCCGAAGTCGTCGATCAGCCGTCGGCGGAACAGCGCGATCGGGATCGCGCTTCAGCCCAGGCGTCGATCTCGTCCTGGGTGCGGTAGGTGCCGACGACCGGGTCGCCCTCGTGGTGGCCGACGGTGCGGTAGGTCTTCGCCTCGATCAGCGTCGGCCCGTCGCCGCGCGCGTGCGCGGTCGACGGCGTCCTGCGCGGCCGCGTAGGACGGCGAGCACGTCGTTGCCGTCGACCGCGACGCCGGGAATGCCGTAGGCCGCCGCCTTGCTGGCGATCTCGGGGTTGAGGGTCGCATCGTCGAGCGGCGTCGCCGTGGCGTAGAGGTTGTTCTCGCAGACGAAGACCACGGCGGCGCCGCTGGACGCCGGCGAAGTTGACCGACTCGTGGAAGCCGCCGTGGTTGACCGCGCCGTCGCCGAAGAAGGCGACGCCGACGTCGTCCGTGCCGCGGACGCGCGCGCTGATGCCCGCGCCGACGGCGTGGCCGATGCCGGCGGCGACGATGCCGTTGGTGCCGAACAGGCCGACCGCGCGGTCGTAGAGGTGCATGGTGCCGCCGCGGCCGCCGCAGCAGCCGTCGCGCTTGCCGAACAGCTCGGCCATCAGGATGCTCGGCGTCCATGCCCTTGGCCAGCGCATGGCCATGGCCGCGGTGCGTCGAGGTGATCCAGTCGCTCGGCCGCAGATGGGCGCAGCACGCCGACCGCCGTCGCCTCCTCGCCGATGTAGAGGTGGAGGAAGCCGGGCGTTTCGCCCTTGCGGCAGGCAGCCTGCGCGGCGCTCTCGAAGCGGCGGAGCAGGACCATCTTCTCGTAGAGCGCGAGCAGCGTCGCCGCGTCGAGTGGCATGGCCGCGCGCCGCTTGCCCGATGTCATCGCTCGAGACCTCTTCGCTTCCGTTTGCCGCGTCACCGACTTCTTTCTTGGCGACGCCCTCGGTGCCGTTTGCTGCGTTGTTGACTTCTTGCTTTCGCGTGCCTTCGCCTTGGTCGTCGATTGCCGCGTAGCTGCCGGTCGCATCGACGACGGTTTGTTCGTCACCGGCCGCTTGGCCGTTGCCGCTCCCTTCATGACCGCCTGTCGCTTCGCTGCCGCCCTGCTGATCGCCCGCTCCGTCCCTCGCTCCGGCGTCGGCTTCGTCCGTGCGGCCCGCCTGGACGCCGGCCCCTCCGCCTCAACTCGCTTGCGCACCGGATGCTTGGTCACCGGCTTCTCGGCCCGCGCTCCTTTCGAAGCCGCCCCATTTCCTGCGGCCTTTCCCGTGCGCGCCGGACGCCGCGCCGCCGGGCCTTGTGTCTCTGATTGTCTGGTCGCCACGCCGTGTGCGCCCGCACCTACCGCAACGCGCACACGTCCCCGACGCTCAGTCGCCATTCCCTCGGTCTCGTCTCGCGTGCGCTCCCGCCGCTCCGCCGCTGCTCCCTCGACCTCGACTCGCTTGCGCCCCCGCCGCTCCGTCGCCGTTCCCTCGACCTCGACTCGCTTGCGCCCCCGCCGCTCCGCCGCTGCTCCCTCGGCCTCGACTCGCGTGCGTCCCCGACGCTCCACCGCCGTTCCCTCGACCTCGACTCGCTTGCGCCCCCGCCGCTCCGCCGCTGCTCCCTCGGCCTCGACCCGCGTGCGTCCCCGCCGCTCCGCCGCCGTTCCCTCGGCCGCGACCCGCGTGCGTCCCCGCCGCTCCGCCGCTGCTCCTTCGACCGCCCCCTTTCGGCTCGCGCGCCGCACCGCCGACCGCCGCATCACCGAGGTGTTTGCCTTGAGTTTGGGACCGGACCGGCGTTTCATGCTTCCTCCCTGCTTTCGTCGCTGTGCTGCGCGACGGCGGCTTCCCTCCAACCTCGGCCGCCTTCTCTATTCGCAAAAAACAGCCAACTATTATAATAGCATGTTCAGTGAGGAAAGGGGGGCAGGCGTTCGCGATGCAGGTCGATCTGGCTGGACAAGTTGCTGTACTGTCAGGTTCGGCCGCCGGTCTGAGCAAGGCGATCGCGGACAGCCTCGCAGCAAACGGCGCCATTATCGAAACGATCGGGGAATTCCGCCCCGACCGGCTGGCGGCGATTACCGCCGAGCACGGGCGGCTCGACTTGCTGGTCAACCTGGCTCTCGGCATTGAGGTGAGCGCTGTTGGTCCGATCGAGCAGCTCTGCGGCGCCGCAGCTGACGCGATGGGAGGCTCGGGCGGCCGGATCGCCACCGTCGTCTCGGCCGTTGGCCTGGTGCCGGCGCGCGGTGAAGGCGCCGGTGCCGCCGGCGCCGCCGCGGTAATCGCCACGACCCGGGCCCTCGCGCTCGAACTGGGCTCCCGCGCCATCCGGGTCAATGCGTTGGCCGTGGGGGCCAGCGAAGTGGACCCCGCCCTGGCGGACCGCCTTGTCACCCATGTGCCCCTCGCCCGCGCCGCGACTGCCGCGGAAATAGCGGACGCGCTACTTTTCCTCATTGACCCTGCCAATACCTACATGACCGGACACGTGCTCACGGTCGATGGCGGCTGGACGGCGGGCTACGCCCGGAACTTCTGACCTCAACGGCCCGACAAGGTCGGCCCGACACCGGGCCGCGCCGTTTTCCACGGTTCAGTCAGGCTACCCCTCGTCGGGCCCTCTCGGAGCCAATTGGTCTGACAGGTTGGCTATGGTATTGAAGCAAGGCAGGAGGACGCAGAGGCACCATGGCCGCCGGGCGCAAGAAATTCGAAGAGATTGCCGAGCATCTCGAGCTTTCGATTTTCTCGGGCCGTCTTTCCGTCGGCGACAAGATCCCCTTCGGAGCGGGCGCTGATGGACCAGTTCGGGGTCGGGCGGTCGACCGTTCGCGAAGCCCTTTTCATGCTCCAGCGTAAGGGTCTCCTGGAGACGCGGCCGGGCGCTGCCGCCCGGGTATCCCGGCCGGATGCCGATACGATGGTCGACGACCTGTCCGGTGCGGCTCGCCATATGCTGAGCCAGCCGGACGGGGTGCGGCATCTTCAAAACGCACGGACGCTTTTCGAGATCGGCCTTGCCCGGCACGCCGCCAAACACGCGACCGAGGAGGATCTCAAGGCGCTGAAATCAGCCCTCGACGCCAACGGCGCCGCCATGGATCAGCCAACCTTCCAGCGGACCGACCTCACCTTCCACTACACGCTGGCGATGATCACCCACAATCCGGTGTTCACCTCGATCCACCACGCTCTGATGGCGTGGCTTGCCGAACAGCGTTCGGTCTCGGCGCGCGCCGGCGCCACCCGCTCGGAGATCTTCGGGCAGCATCGCGCCATCTACGAGGCGATCGCGGCGGGCGACGCGGTGGCTGCCGAGGAGGCCATGGAGACCCACCTCGCCACGGTCGCCCGCTATTACTGGCAGGCGATGAACCCAGGCGAGGCAAGCGTCGCCCGGCCGGGGCGGGCAACCGAATCTCAGGCCATATAGACCCCGCCATTGACGTCGATGACGGTTCCCGTGACGTAGCTTGCTGCGTCGGAGCAAAGGAACGCGATCGGCCAGGCGACCTCATCCGGTCGCGACATCCGCCGCAACGGAATCCTCTGCAGATCCACCGGCCGACCTTCCATCATCGGCGTTGCCGTCGAAGCCGGGGCGACGCCATTGACGAGAACGTTGTCGGGCCCGCCTCGCTGCGCCAGCCACTTGACGATCGCATGCAGGCCGCCCTTCGAGGCAACGTAGTGAGCACTGGCGATCAGGCCCCCCATCTTGCCGGCGAGCGAGCCGACCAGCACGATCCTGCCCCAGCCGCGCTTCGCCATGCCGGGCATCACCGCGCGCGCCGCGAACACCGCCCCGCGTAGATTGACGGCGATCACATCGTCGAAAACCGCGTCCCAGCCGTCGTCGCGCCAGTCGTCCCAGGGACAGATCGCCGCGACATAGACGAGCGCATCCACATCGCCGGCTGCCGCGACCAGTGCTTCGATCTCCTCGCGGCGGGCGACGTCGCAGCCAACCGCCCGCGCCTCCGCTCCACCGGACGCCAGCTCATCGGCAAGGTCTTGCGGCGCCTTGCGGTCGGCGAGCACCAGTCGTGCTCCCTGCTGGCCGAGAACCCGTGCGCTGGCGCCGCCGATCCCGCCCCCGGCGCCGATAACCAGGACGCTGCGGTTCGCCAGATCAAAAGCCGAGTCCATTGTGACACCTATCAGACCAATGAGTTGTGCGCCGGTTCCGTTTAACCTGTCGTCGTCAGCCGTGCAGCAAACGGGCACGGCGATTTTTCGCATCCAGCCCGTAGACGCCCGGACAAAAACTTGTCATACCACATGCGTTGCGCGCCGGTTCAAAAATGGTGCGCCAGACAGGGAGGTTGAGATGAAGCGTGCGTTGATGCTCGCGACGACTGTCGCGCTCTTCGCCGGGTGGGTGCAGTCCGTCGCCGCGCAGGACGATATCGTCGCCGAGGCCAAGAAGGACCTCGTGATCTATGCTGGACCGCAGAACGAATGGCGTGGTCCGACCAGTTCGCCCCAGCCGGCCTCCGGCAAGAAGATCGCCTACATCTCCAACGACGAGAACAATGACGCCTCGCGGGCGTGGGGCGTGGCGATCAAGGAAGCCGGTTCCAAGATCGGCTGGGACGTGACGATCATCGACGGCAAGGCGACGCCGGTTGGCTGGATCAACGCCTTCAACCAAGCGATCGCCCTCGGCGTCGACGGCATCATCACCTCGGCCGACGCGGCGAGCCTTCAGGAGCCGATCAACGAGGCGAAGGCCAAGAATATTCCGATCGTCGGCATTCACGCCGCCGCGCTTCCCGGTCCCAACGCGGATCTCGGCCTGTTCACCAATATCCAGCAGGACCCGCGCGAAATCGGCAAGGCGCAGGCAGACTGGATCATCGCCGACTCGAACGGCAAGGGCCGCGCCGTCGTCACCAGCCACAACGAGTTCGCCATCGCCGAGACCAAGTCGAAGGCGACCGAGGCGCGGCTGAAGGAGTGCCCCGGCTGCGAGGTGCTCGAATATGTCAGCTCGCCGATCGCCGAAGTGGCGCAGCGCCAGCCGCAGCTAGTCATCTCGTGGATCCAGAAATACGGGACGCCGCTCTACATCACCGCCGTCGCCGACTACACGCTGGACTTCCAGGTTCCGGCACTTCGCAGCGCCGGCGTTGATCCGAAAGACGTGAAACTGGTCGGCGCCGACGGACAGCGCTCCGCCTACGAGCGCATTCGCTCCGGCGAATATCAGGTCGTCACCGTCTCCGAGCCCGTCGAGATGCAGGCCTATCAGGCGGTCGACGAGATCAACCGGGCCATCCAGGGCGCGCAGCCAAGCGGCTTCGTCCAGGCGCCCTACCTGGTAACGCCGGACAATGTCGACGCCGAAGGCGGCGACCAGAATGCTTTCATCCCCACCAACGACTACAAGAAGCACTATCTCGAATTGTGGGGTGTGTCCCAGTAGAGAGCCGGGTCGTGCCCTGCATCGGTCTCGCCCAGGCTGACGGCAATGCCGACCAATGATCCGCAAGGATCCGTGCTTCTCAGATGCAGTCGACTGAGCAAGCGCTTCGGGGGAACCCAGGCGCTTGACTCGGTTGATCTGACCGTCACCAGTGGTGAGATCCACGCACTGCTTGGGGAGAACGGGGCCGGCAAGTCGACGCTGATCAAGATCCTCGCCGGCATCTATATTGCCGACGAGGGGAGCGTCGAAGGTCCCGAGGGCGGAGCGCTACCGGGCCGCCCGGTGCCGGGCATTGCCTTCGTCCATCAGGATCTCGGGCTGGTCGAGACGATGACGGTCGCCGAGAACGTCGCGGTCGTCGCCGCCTACGAGCGCTCGCGGGGGCTGATCGACTGGCGATCGACGGAAGACAAGGCACGGCGCGCTCTCGATGCGATGGGGTGCGCCTTCGAGCCGGGCACGTTGGTCGGTCGGTTGTCGGCGGCCGAGAAGTCGATGGTGGCGATCGCCCGCGCGCTCGCCATTGAAGCGCGCATCCTCGTGCTCGATGAACCGACGGCGACGCTGCCCGAGTCCGACGTCGTGCGCCTGCACGAAGTGCTCCATCGTCTACGCGCCCAGGGCCTCGGCATCATCTATGTCACCCATCGCCTCGACGAGGTGTTTCGCGCCGCCGACAGCGTCACGGTTCTGCGCGACGGCCGCGTGCGATCCTCGCGTCCGGTGTCGAACACGACGCCGCAAGAGCTGGTCGAGGACATCGTCGGCCGCCGCATCGAGGAACTGTTTCCGGAAGCAGCGCACGAGATCGGCGACGTGGTGCTGGCCGTCGAGGACCTGCGGTCGAAGTCGGTCGGACCGGTCAACTTCACGGTCTCGGCGGGAGAGATTCTCGGCCTGGTCGGGTTGCGCGCCGCCGGGCACGACGTCGTCGGCCGGATCGTCGCCGGTGCCCTTCCGTCGCGGAGCGGCGCCATCCGCCTCGATGGCAAGGCGCTCTCCCTGCACGATCCGCACGATGCGATTGCCGAAGGCATCGGCTTCATCTCCAGCAAGCGAACCGAGGAGTCGATCTGCGCCGGCCTCGCGGTGCGGGAGAACCTGTTCCCCGATCCGGAGCTGGCCGACATCCGGATCATCGGCACGGAAAAGGAGCGGCAACTGGCAACGCAAACGCTCGATGCCTTCCGCGTCCGGCCCCGCGAGACCGAGCGTCCGATCGCGACGCTGTCCGGCGGCAATCAGCAGAAGGTGGTGATCGCCCGCTGGCTGGCGATCGGTCGCCGGGTTCTCGTATTGGAGGAACCGACGACCGGAGTCGACGTTGGCGCCAAGGCGGAGATCTACCGGCTCCTCCACAAGGCACTGTCGAACAAGCTCGCGGTCCTCCTCGTCTCCTCGGACTTCGAGGAGGTCGCCGGCCTCTCCGATCGCGCACTGGTGTTCAGCCGCGGCCGCCCGGTGGCCGAAGTGCCGAAGGAGGACCTTTCTATCGAGCGGCTGACGGCCCTCGCCACCGGAGGAGCCGTCTGAGCAATCATGGCCGCACTCATCCGCATCGTGTCGAGCTGGGGGCTGCTGATCCTGCTGATCGCCCTTATCGTCCTGTTTTCGGCGCTGAAGCCGGACACCTTCCCGACCCAGTTCACCTTCACCTCGCTCACCAACAACCGGTCGATCTATGCGCTCGCCGCGCTGGCGGTGATGATCCCGATGACCGCCAGTCAGTTCGACCTGTCGGTGGCCGGGATGATCGGCATATCGCAGATCCTGGCGATCGGACTGCAGACCCAGCAGGGCGTTCCGTGGTGGGTGACCTGTCTCATCGTGCTCGCCATCGGGGCCTTCGTCGGGTTCGTCAACGGCATCCTGGTCACCCGTATCCGGATCAACTCGTTCATCGCGACCCTGGGCACCGGCTCGATCCTGCTCGGCATCCTGCAATGGTACACCGAGGGCCGGCAGGTGGTCGGAAGCCTGGCGCCGGAATTCATCGCGCTTGGTGGCCGCCTCGGCCCGGTTCCCTTCGCGCTGATCTATGTCGTTGTCATCGCCGTCGCGCTGTGGATCGTCTTCGAATACCTGCCCTTCGGGCGGAAGCTCTATGTGCTCGGCGAGAACCCGCGCGCTGCAGAGCTGAACGGCATCTCGGCGACCTACTACGTCACCATAGCCTTTATCATCGGTGGCCTGGTCTCCGCCTTCGCCGGCCTGATCCTGCAGGCCCAGCTCCGCGTCGGCCAGAGCACCGTCGGACAGGAGTTCCTGCTGCCTGCCTTCACCGGTGCCCTCCTCGGCGCCACCGCCATCAAGCCCGGCCGGACCAATGTGTGGGGAACGCTGGTCGCCGTCGCCGTGCTCGCGGTCACTGTCGCCGGGCTCAACCAGCTCGGCGCGCCGTTCTTCGTCGAGCCGCTGTTTAACGGCTTCATGCTGATCGTCGCGGTCGGCCTGTCGGTGACGGCGGCGCACCGCCGCGACCGCATGGCGACGGAACGCTGAGGGAGGCGCCGAATGCCTGAGTTCCCGATCGTCGACGCCCACGTCCACCTCTACGATCCCGCGGCGATCGATTTCCCGTGGATGAAGTCGGTGCCGAAGCTCGATCGCCCCTATCTGCCGAAGGATTTCGGCACGCTGACTGCCGCCGTCGACGTCGAGATGATGGTGTTCGTCGAGGTCGACGCGGCGCCCGGTCAGAATCTCCGAGAGGCGGAATGGGTTGCCGGTCAGGCCGAGACCGAACCGCGGCTCCGCGGCATGGTCGCGTCGATCCCGCTGGAGAAGGGTGAGGCGGCCCGCGCCGATCTCGACGCCTATGCGAAGATCGGCATCGCCCGCGGGGTCAGGCGGCTGATCGAGCGGCACGCCGACGAGCCGGGATGGGCGCTCGAGGATGACTTCGTTGCCGGGGTGCGCCTGCTCCCCGAATACGGCTTCACCTTCGACCTCTGTCTGTACCACCCACAACTCGCGGAGGTGACGGAGCTCTGCCGCCGCTGCCCGGATGTGCGCTTCGTCATCGACCACATCGCCAAGCCCGGCATTCGCGATGGGCTTACCGAGCCGTGGCGGATGGACATGCGTTCGATCGCCGGCCTGCCGAATGTGATGTGCAAGATCTCCGGCGTGGTGACCGAGGCCGACCACGCCAACTGGAAGGAGGCCGACGTCGTTCCCTACATCGCTCACGCCATCGACTGCTTCGGTTTCGACCGCGTGATGTTCGGCGGCGACTGGCCGGTATCGGAGCTTGCCTCGAGCTACCTCCGCTGGGTCGAGGTCGTCGATGCTGTCGTCGCCGGCGCGTCGGAAGCCGAGCGCCGCAAGCTCTATCGCGACAACGCGATCGCCTTCTACCGGCTTTGAGTTTTCGAGGGAGCGCGCGCCATCATGGCCATCTATCCGAAGAGCGCCGGCGATCGCCAGGTGGCGCCACAAGCCTTGGAAAAGGTGGTCACCGATATCCTCGCCGCCTGCGGCATGAGCGCGGACGACGCCGGTCTGCTCGCCCGCTCGCTGGTCCATTCCGACGTGCGCGGCATTCTCTCCCACGGCGTCCTCAGGGTGCCGGACTATGTGAAGAAGCTGACCGCGGACGGGGTCGATCCCCACGGCAAACCGACGGTCGTTTCCGACCGGGGCGCTGCGATCGTCATCGACGGCAACAATTCCATGGGCCAGATCGGCGGGACCTTCGCCATGCGGCGGGCGATCGACCGGGCCCGCGACATCGGCGTCGCCTTCGCAGCCGTGCGCGGCTCCAACCACTGCGGCGCGATGGACTGGTACACGCTGATGGCGGTCGCAGAGGACATGATCGGCATCGCCGGCACCAATGCCATCCCGACGATGGCGCCGTGGGGAGGCACCGACAAGATCGTCGGCATCAACCCGCTGTCGATCGCCATCCCCGCCGATCGCGCGCCGCCCTTCGTGCTCGACTTCGCCTTCGGTGCGACAGCGCACGGGAAGATCCGGGTTTATCACCAGAAGGGGAGCCCGATCCCGGAAGGCTGGGCCTTCGACGCTTCGGGCAATCCGACCACCGATGCCGGCGCAGCCCTGACGGGACTCATCCAGCCGATCGGTCAGCACAAGGGTGTCGGCCTCGGCATGGCGATCGGCATGCTGTCGAGTCTTCTGTCCGGAGCGGCATACGGAACGGAGAGCGGCACGATGGCCGAAGGCGCCAAGATCGGCACGGACGGCCACTTCTTCGCTGCGATCAACGTCGCCTTCTTCCAGGACGTCGCCGACTTCAAGGCGCGCACCGATACCGTTATCGCCCAGGTTCACAATTCGACGCGGCGGGCCGGGGTGAAGCGGCTCTACGTGCCGGGTGAAATCGAGGCGGATCTGGAAACCGCCTCGGCCGACGGCATCTATCTTCCCGGCACGACGCTCGACGACATCATCGGCGCAGCCCGCGATCTCGGCGTCGATGCCTCGCCGCTCACCGGTGGCTGACGGGGCCGGTTGCCGCGATGCCCCTAGCGCACAAGCCTCTGTCAACTCCACGCCTGGACGACGCCTACCGCCCGTTTCTGAGGGCCCTTGCCCCTCCCGGCCCGGACTTCGCGCCCGGAAGGGCAAGCATTGTCGAGATGCGCGAGGCCGCTGCACGGCCCCGTCTGGCTTGGCAATCCGGCGGACCAAAGATGCACGAGATCGTCGAGGAGATCTATGCCGAGTCCGCAGGGCCCGATTCGCATCCGGGTCTACTACCCGATGGCAACACGCGCGCTACCGACGTTGGTCTATTTCCACGGCGGCGGCTGGGCGCTGCTCGATATCGACACCCACGACCGCGTCATGCGGGAATACGCCGCCGCCTCGGGCTGGGCGGTGGTGGGCGTCGACTATCCCCGCGCTCCGGAGTTCCGATTCCCCGATATCGTTGTCGCCTGCGCCGCGGCGGTCCGCGAAATCGCATCGAGGCACTCAGGTGGGCTTGGCCGGCCGATCGCGCTTGCCGGAGATTCGTCGGGCGCCAACCTTGCGCTCGCCGCCGCGATCGCCAACCGTGACGAAGGCGGGGTGCGCATCGACGCGCTGGTTTTGAATTACGGCGTTTATGACGGGAATGAAGTCCGCCCCTCCTACGCCGCTTTCAGCGATCCGCCGTTCACCCTGACCTCCGAGCGGATGGCGTGGTTCTGGGATCAGTATTGTCCCGACCTGACGGCCCGCAGCCATCCGCTGGCCTCGCCGCTCCGGGCGGACCTCCGCGACCTCCCTCCGATCCGCCTGGTGACCACCGGGCTCGACGTGCTCCGCGACGAGAATCTCGCCCTGCTCGTCCGCCTGTTCGAAGTCGGCAACGCGGTCAGCCTCGACCATCACCCCAACGCCCCGCACGCGTTCCTCGAGGCGCTCGCCCTTCATGACGAGGCGTCGCGGGCGATCGCGCAATCCGCCGCCTGGCTCAATTCGTCGGTCCCCAGATAGCCCCTGCTCCTGGCACGTCGGCGCCGCGGGCGACGGCAAAAGCTGGACGGGATGCGCTGGCCGGGCGACAGTCGAGTCCGGCTCGGGCGATAGGGTGGATGAGGCAGCGCAAACGGTGGCGCAAGCAAGCTCTACGGGGGCATGCCCCGATGGCGTCGACGGCGCCGGCACGCCGCAACCCAGGCCTGACCCGGTCGCATTTATCCGCACGAACATGCGTCTGGCCGCAGTCCCATCGCTTCCTGAGATCCGCCTCTACACGGCCCACCCGGCGAGCGGTCTTTGGCGCTTGGCCGATCCGGAGGCGGAGGACAGCGAGGCGCCGCCGCCCTATTGGGCCTACCTGTGGGCCGGAGGCGCGGTGCTGGCCCGCCACTTTGTGGACCGGCCAGAAACCGTCCACGGGCGGTCCGTGCTCGATCTCGGCGCCGGCTCGGGCATCGTCGGCATCGCTGCCGCGAAGGCCGGAGCAAGCCGGGTGATCGCCGCCGAGGTCGATCCGTATGGCGTCGCCGCCCTTGGGCTCAATGCCGCCGCGAACGATGTCGCGATCACCGTCATCGCCGACGATCTCACGGCCGGTCCTCCCCCGCCGGTCGATCTCGTCGCCGTCGGCGACCTCTTCTATGAGCGCGACCTCGCCGAGCGGGTGACGGCCTTCCTCGACCGTTGCCTCGCCGCCGGCATCGACGTGCTGATCGGCGATCCCGGTCGGGCCTGGTTACCGCACACGCGACTTCGCTTGGTGGCGGAATATGCGGTACCGGACGTCGGCGAGATCAACACCGCCACGCCAAAGCCGAGCTCCGTCTTCGCGTTTGAGCGAGGCTGAATCGGGCACCCGGTGGCAAATCGACACGTCCCGTCGATGCGCGCCCAATATTTCTCCAGCCGATGTCACACCGACAGACCTCATCTCGTCTTGCTCTCGACACGGTCGATCATCATTGGACAGAGGAGAGACGACATGAGCCAAAGACTGAACTGGGCCGGCAAGCCCTCCGAGGGATTGAACGCGCTCCGCGGCGTCGAAGCCTATCTGGCGCGGAGCAGCCTCACGCCCCGCCTGCTTGCCCTCATCAAGACGCGAGCCTCGCAGATCAACGGCTGCGCCTACTGCCTGCACATGCACAGCGAAGAGGCGCGTGAGGCCGGCAAATCGGACGACCGCCTGCTGCTTCTCGATGCCTGGCGCGAATCCGCACTCTACACCGATCGCGAACGCGCAGCGCTGGCGTGGACCGAGACCTTGACCAATGTCGCGACCACCCACGCGCCCGATCCGGCGTACGAGGAAGTGAGCCGCCACTTCTCTCAGGCCGAACTGGTCGACCTGTCGATCGCCATCGCGATGATCAACGGCTGGAATCGCCTGGCGATCGGATTTCGGTCCGTTCATCCCTCCGACATCCAGCGGGCCGCATAGGGGAGGCCGCGTGGAAGTATGCGCCAGCCGACCGACGATCTCGCAGTTTTCGAGAGCCAACGCCGCTACCTGACCGGGCTCGCCTACCGCATGCTGGGGTCAATCTCGGAGGCGGAGGACGCCGTGCAGGAAGCTTACCTCCGCTGGCATGCCGAGGATCGTTCCGAGATTGTTCATCCGAAAGCCTTCCTCGGCAGGATCGTGGCGCGCCTGTGCCTGGACGCGATGAAATCCGCACGGGCACGGCGCGAGACCTATGTTGGTCCGTGGCTCCCCGAGCCGGTTCTCAACGACGTCGATCTCTCGACCGAGAGCACGAGCGAATATGCCCATGACCTCTCTGTTGGGCTGCTCCTCGCTCTGGAAAGGCTGTCGCCCCTCGAGCGGGCCGCCTTCCTGCTGCATGACGTGTTCGACGTCGGCTTCGGCGAGGTCGCCGAACTGCTCGGCCGCTCGGAGGCGGCGTGCCGCCAGCTGGCGAGCCGTGCCCGGGCAAACGTACGGGAGACGCGCCCGCGTTTCGCAGTGCCGCCGGAAACCGCAACGGCAATCGCCAAGGCGTTTTCGTCGGCGGCAAGGAGTGGCGACGTCGCATCGCTTGCGCGCCTGCTGACGAACGACGCCGTCCTCCACGCCGACGGCGGCGGTAAGGCGATCGCGGCCCGCAATATTATCGTCGGACGGGACCGGGTCGCCCGCTTCTTCGAAGGCGTCACGCGGAAGTTCCTGGAACCGACCGGCGTTGAGATCCGACATACCGTCATCAACGGGATGCCCGGCTTCATCACCGTGTTCGGCGATGGCAGCATGCAGACCACGACTCTGGAGATCGAAGACGGTTTTGTCACCGCCGTCTACGTGGTCCGCAACCCCGAAAAGCTCGCCCATATTGCCGAGGCGCTCGCCCACGCCGGTTCGTGAAGTCGCTTTGCCCGCCCTTCAGAACTTGCCGTATTTGAGATAGGCCTCCTGCGGATCGGTGCCGGCCAGGATCGCCTTGCGGACAAGGCTCTCGGTCGCCATCGCGACCTCGGCTTTCTCGGCCACCTCTTCGGCCAGCGCCTTCGGCACCCGGACGAGGCCGTCGCGATCGCCGACCATGTAGTCGCCCGGCTCGATGACGACGTCGCCGATGGTGATCGCGACGTCGGTCGCCGCCGGCAGCCAGTGGCCGACGATGTCACGCGGGGTGAAGCCGCGTGACCATGCCTGGAAGCCGATATCGAGGAGGAAGTTGACGTCGCGGATGAAGCCGTCGGCGACGCAGCCGCGCACCCCCTTGTTCTTCAACGTCTCGGCCGACAGTTCGCCCATGTGGGCGACGACGCGGTCGTTCGGCTGCGACACCCAGATTGACCCCGCTGGCGCCTGCGACAGGAGCCCGGTCCAGGCGAGCAGCGTCTCGTGGGCGTCGCCGTCCTCGACGACCTTGCCCTCGATGGTGAACGCCGGTCCGGCGAGCGGCTGCTCCGGAAGGATCGGCCGGAGCTCAGGGGGCAGGGTAAAGTCGCGGAGGCCCATCGCGCGCATCACGTCATGGACGACGCCGGTGTAGCAGCCTTGGAGGCGGTCGGAGAGGTTGGTCGTCATAGTCAGGCGGCCGGCAGGCAGGCGGGGCCGATCGGCTCGAACGACTTGTAGGTCAGGATGAACTCCTGGTGGCCCAGTTCCTCGGAGTTGGTTCGCTGCCCGTCGGCGAGGCCGAGGACGACGTCGCGGATCTCGCGGCCGACCTCGTCGAGGGTGGCCTTGCCTTCGAGGATCCGCCCGGCATCGACGTCCATGTCGTCGGCCATGCGCCGGTAGGTCTCGGGGTTGGCGCAGATCTTGATCACCGGCGAGATCGCCGAGCCGACGACCGAGCCGCGGCCGGTGGTGAACAGGATGACGTGGCTGCCGCAGGCGATCAGCTCGGCGATCTCGGCGTTGTCGTTGATGTTGGGGAAGCCGAAGCGCACCTCGCCGTCGGGCACGACGTCGAGCAGATAGAGGCCGCCGCGCGGCGGAACGTCGCCCGGCTTGATCAGGCCGGAGATCGGGGAGGTGCCGGACTTGGCGTAGGCGCCCATCGACTTCTCCTCGATGGTCGTCAGCCCGCCATCGGCATTGCCCGGCGCGAAGGAGCCGTGGCCGAGCGTTGCGTAGTAGCGCGCGGCCTTGGCGACGCTGGCCTCGATCTCGCGGCCGAGCGCTGGGCGTCACCGCCCGATCGGCCATGATGTGCTCGCAGCCGATCAGTTCGCCGGTCTCCTCGAAGATGCAGGCGGCGCCGTCCGCCGATCAGCATGTCGAAGGCGCGGCCGGCGGCCGGGTTGCCGGTGAGGCCGCAGGTGGCATCCGAGCCGCCGCAGACGGTGCCGACAACGAGCTCGCCGACCGCTATCGGCACGGTTTCCATGGCATCGAGGCGCGTGCGCTGATCGCCGACAAAGGTGCGCCCCTCGTCAATGGATTTGCGCGTGCCGCCGGTCGCCTGGATGACGATCGTCTGCACCGGCCGCCCGCTCTCACGCACCAGCATGCTCGAGCTTGTACTTGTTGAAGCTCTCGCAGCCGAGCGAGACCAGCAGCACCGCCCCGACATTGGGATGCGTGCAGAGGCGCTCCATCATCGTCTCGGCATAGGCATTGGGGTAGCAGCCGGGAAAGCCGATGACGTGGACGTCCTGGTCGCGGAACGGGATCGCAATCTCGCTGGCGACATGGTGCGCGCATTCGACGAGATAGCCGACGACGATCGTGTTGCGGATGCCTTTCCGTCCGTCGGCACGCAGATAGCCGCGCATGGTCATTCGCTGCTCCCGTACTCAGCCTTCACATCGTCGAGGTGGTAGGTCGGCGTGTAGTCGCTCTTGATGTTGTGGAGGTGGGCGTGGTCCCCGGTCCGGATCGCTGTGGTCGCCGAGCCGATCGGGGCGCCGTATTTCACCACCTTCTCGCCCGGGCCGATGTCCCGACGCGCGATCTTGTGGCCGAGCGGCAGCGCGGCCTGCACGGTGATCGGCATGCCGGACACCGCGATCGTCTCCCCCGACCGGATTCGCTCCCTGACGACGAAGACGTTGTCCCGCTCGTCGAGGAGAAGCAGTCTCGGGTCGGACCCGGCGGTCGGGCGAGCGTGGGGGTCATCCTGTCGGCTCGTGGCGTCGGCATCCGTTCTGCCAAAAGAATAGGCGGCGGTCCATATATATAATATTTTTGTCTTGCCGGCACGCGCCATGGCTGGCTAAGTAGGCGCATGGTCGCGACGAGGCGCCTCACCCTGGCCGAGCAGGCCTATGAAGAGCTGCAGGAGCAGATTGTCTCCGGTCGGCTGCCCGCCGGGCAGCGGCTGCTCGCCGACGAACTGGCCGACGAGCTTGCGGTCAGCCAGACGCCAGTGAAGGAGGCACTTGCCCGCCTCGTGCTGGATGGACTGGTGGAAGGCACCTCGCGCCGTGCTTCCGTCGTGCGCCGGTTCTCCCTGGCGGACATCGAACAGATCTACGAGGCGCGGCTGCTGCTCGAAATCCACACCACCGTCGCCGGATTGACGGCCGGCCGCGCAACCCCGGAATTCGTCGACCGGCTCGCGGCGATCTTCGACCGGCAGATGGCCGAGATCGGCAAGCAGAATGACGAGGGGCTGGCCGAGGCGATCCGCTTCGACCGGGAATTTCACGAGCTCCTCGTCAGCCTCGGCAATAACCGCCTGATCGCCGACTGGCACCGGATCGCTCTTCGCCAGACCCAGACAATCCGAAACTATTCGCTGGAGCGCTACGACATCAATCGCGTGCGGCGCGAGCACGGAGCCATTGTGAAGGCGGTACGGAGCCGGAACGCCAACGACGTTTCCGCCGCGCTTCGCTTCCATCTGACCGCCAGCCGCGACGAATTTCTTTCCCGTCCGCCGGAGGACCTGCCTCTGCGGCCATGACGCCCGCGCCGCGACGGGAAGCGCGGCCGGACCCGAACTCGACACAACAAGGGAGGAACCCGAAATGTCGAAATCATCCATTCTGAGAAACGGCACGATCGGCGCGGCACTGGTGTCCGCGCTCGTTCTCGCCGGAGCCGCGCGCGCCGCGGACATGCCGAAGATCGGCGTCGACCTGACGACGCTCACCTCGCCGTTCTGGACCGCCTATGCCGGGTATCTCGACCAGGAGGCCAAGGCCCAGGGCGTCGAGCTGCTCGCCCCGATCAACTCCGAATTCGATACCGCCAAGCAGATCACCGGCATCCAGAACCTGATCAATCTTGGCGCCAACGGCATCATCTTCTCGCCCTTCGAGTCGGCCGCTGCCGGTACCATCCTCAAGGCCGGCGAAAAGGCCGGCATACCGGTCGTCGCCGTTGACGTCGCGCCGACCACCGGTCCGGTCGCCATCGTCGTCCGCGCCGACAATCTCGCCTATGGCCGCAAGGCCTGCGAATATATCGGCGAGCACGTGAAGTCCGGCCCCGTCGTTCAAATCATGGGCGA
This sequence comes from uncultured Alphaproteobacteria bacterium, assembly GCA_963710805.1. GTDB lineage: Bacteria > Pseudomonadota > Alphaproteobacteria > Rhizobiales > Kaistiaceae > Bauldia. The sequence goes on from CAVQBS010000041.1 coordinate 98,425, forward strand.
TCAGGCCTCGATCAACGGTCGTGATCGCGGCGTCGGCTTCCGTGAATGCCTCAAGCAGTACCCGAACCTGAAGCTTCTCGAGATCCCGACCAAGGCATGGTCGGGCGAGGATGCGGCCGCCGGCCTTGACGCGCTGCTGAACTCAACGCCGGACCTCAAGGCGATTTACATGCATGCGGGCGGCGTCTTCCTGGCCCCGACCCTGCAGACCCTGAAGCGCAAGGGCCTGCTCAAGCCGGCCGGCGAAGAGGGTCACATCGTCATCGTCAGCAATGACGGCATCCCGCAGGAGTTCGACGCGATCCGCAAGGGCGAGATCGACGCCACGGTCTCCCAGCCGGCCGATCTCTACGCCAAGTACGGCATTCAGTACGTCAAGGAAGCGATCGAGGGCAAAACCTTCGCACCCGGCCCGACCGACCACGACAGCACGATTGTCGAGGTATCGCCGGGCGTGCTCGAGGATCAGCTCGCCGCGCCGCTGGTGACCAAGGACAACGTCGACGACAAGAGCTTCTGGGGCAACCTCTAGGCTAGTCGACATTCATGGGCGGTACTCCCGAACCGGGCGGGCGCGGTCCCTCGCACCCGCCAGACGAGACGCCGATCGTCGAAGCGATCGGCGTCTCCAAGCATTACGGCCCGACGATCGCGCTCGAGGAGGTTGGCATTCGCGTCGTGCCGGGCGAATCGCACGCCCTCGTCGGCCGCAACGGTGCCGGCAAATCGACGCTGGTCCGCATCCTCACCGGCCTCACGCCACCCGACAGGGGAGAGATCCGCTTCAGCGGCATGTCCGTGCCGCCGCTCGCCGACCGCGAGGCGTGGCGAAGCCGCGTCGCCTGCGTCTATCAGCACTCGACGATCATTCCCGATCTGACCGTCGCCGAGAATCTGTTCATCAACCGCCAGCCACTTCGCCGCGGCTTCATCAGCTGGGGTTCGCTCCACCGCGAGGCTCGGATCCTTCTCGACCGCTGGAACGTCGCCGTGCCGGAAGACACCCGTGCCGGCGACCTCAAGGTCGAGGCGCGCCAGCTGGTCGAGATCGCCCGCGCCCTCTCCTACGGCGCGCGCTTCATCATCCTCGACGAGCCGACCGCGCAGCTTGACGGCGAGGAGATCAAGCGGCTCTTCGTCCGCATCCGCGAGCTGCAGGCCGCGGGCGTCACCTTCCTGTTCATCTCGCACCACCTCCAGGAGGTCTATGAAATCTGCCAGGCAGTCACCGTGCTGCGCGATGCGCGCCACATCATCACCGCGCCGGTGGCCGATCTCCCCAAGGATCGCCTGATCGAGGCGATGACCGGAGAACAGGCGGACCTTCACGTCGCCGACGCTAGCGCCCGCACCACCCCGAAAGACGCGGCGCTGGCGCTCGAGGTCAGCCGCCTGGGCGGCGAGGACTTCAATGACGTCAGCTTCGTGGTCCGCGCCGGTGAAGTGGTCGGCCTGTCGGGAGCGACCAGCAGCGGCCGCATCGGCGTCGCCGAGGCGGTGGCGGGGTTGGGTCCCTTCACCAGTGGCAGGATCGAGATCAACGGGCGGTCCCTGCCCCCCGCCGATGTGCCGGCGGCGCTCGCCCTCGGCGTCGGCTGCGTGCCGAAGAGCCGCCACAAGCAGGGCCTCGTCCTCTCCCAATCGGTTGCCGACAACACGACAATGACGATCAGCCATCAGCTCGGACCGCTCGGCTTCATCGCGCCTCGCCAGCGAACCTCGGTCACCAACGGCATGATTAATTCGCTCGGCGTCGTCACCCAGGGACCGGAGCAGTTGGTCTCCGGCTTGTCGGGCGGCAACCAGCAGAAGGTGGTGATGGGGCGGGCCCTCGCCAACACGCCGTCGGTGCTTGTCCTCATGGACCCGACCGCCGGCGTCGACGTCAAGTCGAAGGAAGCGCTGCTGGCCGTCATCGAGAGAATGCGCCGGGAGGGCAAGGCGATCCTCGTCGTAAGCGGCGAGATCGAGGACCTCAAGACCTGCGATCGCGTCCTCGTCATGCGCCATGGAGCAATCGTCGCCGAACACAAGGCGGGCTGGAGCGACAACACGCTGGTCGCATCGATCGAAGGAATCGAGTTCGATGAGCATCAATGAACCAGTGCCGGGAGCGATCGCCGGCGAGATGGCAGCAGCGTCCAGACCGCGGCCGGTCGCGATACGGCTGCGCGATCTCGCTCTCCTGCCGGCCCTCGTCGTGCTGGTGATCATCGGGACGCTGGTCAATCCCGTTTTCCTCAGCCCGGCCAACATCACGACGATCCTCACCTCGTCGGCGGCACTGGCGCTGGTGGTGCTCGGCGAATCGCTGGTCATCATCACCGGCAAGTTCGACCTTTCGCTGGAATCGACCTTCGGCATCGCACCGGCGCTCGGCGCCATGGTGGTTATCCCGGCGGCGACCTACGGCTTCGGCTTCGAGCTGCCGACCGCGGTCGGCCTGGTGGTGGTTCTCCTCGTCGGCGCCATCATCGGCTTCGCCAACGGCTTCATGGTCGTCAAGCTGAAGCTCAACGCCTTCATCGTCACCCTCGCCATGCTCATCGTCCTGCGCGGCATGCTGGTCGGCGCCACCAGCGGGCGAACCCTCTTCGACCTCCCCGACGCCTTCTTTGCGTTGATGACGGTCACATTCCTCGGCCTGCCCCTGTCGGTCTGGCTGGCGGCGCTGGCCTTCCTCGTCGCCGCGGTAGTCCTCCGTTACCACCGCCTCGGCCGGGCGCTCTACGCGATCGGCGGCAACGCGGAAGCGGCGCGCGCGGCGGGCATCCGGGTCGAGAGGGTTACCTGGGGCGTCTATGTGCTTGCCGGCATTCTCGCTGCGCTCGGTGGCCTCGTCACCGTCGGCTATGTCGGCGCGATCAGCGCCAATCAGGGCAACGGCATGATCTTCACGGTCTTTGCCGCCGCGGTGATCGGCGGTATCGCGCTCGACGGCGGCAAGGGAACGATGTTCGGTGCGCTGACCGGGGTCCTGCTGCTCGGCGTCGTGCAGAACCTCCTGACGCTCGCCCAGGTGCCGTCGTTCTGGATCCAGGCGATCTACGGCGCGATCATTCTCGGTTCGCTCATGGTGGCGCGCTTCGCTGGCGGACAGGCGCAGGAGTGATGTGACCGGAACGAAAAGCCTCGACCACGTACGGACGTTCTTGTAGAAAAAAGTCGGGACCGACGTGTCGCCGGCTGGATTGCCCCCTCCCGCAACCGGCCCCAGATCAGGCCCTTCGTCACGACGACACGCAGTCGGACTGAATGACGCTTCTCGTTCATATCGGCACCCACGAGACGGGCACCACGGCAATTCAACGGTTCGCCGCCGCCCATCGCGAACCTTTGCGCGAGCGCGGTCTGTGGTATCCCTCCTACGAGGAAATCGGGCTTCCTGCGCACTACGGTCACCACGACTTCGCCCACGCAATCGCCGGCGATGGCGGCAGACAATTCTCGCTTACCGATGCAGTGAAGTTTGCGGAATTGATCCGCACTTGCGGCCGGCCGGATGAGACGATCCTCATCAGTGCCGAGCCGATTTATCGCCATCTCGTCGGCACCGGCGACTACTGGGCACGGCGGCGAGAATATATCCGACGACTACGAGACATTCTAGATGTCAAAGACTCGAGAATCGTCGCAGTCTTTCGCCGACAGGATGAATTTGCGCGGGCTACATACCAAGAGCGCATAAGAGTGACGAAATATTCTCAATCCTTTCTGAAGTTTCTTCAAGATAGCGCTCCATCGTTCGATTATCTGAATCAGATTGGGCTATTCAAAGAGAATTTCCCACGGTTCATTGTCATCGTCTACGAAGACCTGTCTGACAACGGATTGGTCGACACTTTCTTCAGCCGCCTCGGTATTGACGTGACCGACTTGCCCAAGCCGCGCTTGGGGAACAAACCCTTGCCCCTTGAACTTGTCGAGTACAAACGGTTGCTGAACACAACGAAAGCAAGCACGGAGTTCCTCAGGGACGCTGGCGCGAAGCTGCGCAAATGGGCGGACAAACAGTCGTCTGACCGGCGAGAGACCGAGGACTGGATTCCCGCCGAGGAAATGGCCGCGTTTTACGCGTCTTTCCTCGACAGAAATGAGCAGTTACGTCGCGACTACGTCAGAGATCACCCGGCACCGTTATTTCCACCCATTGAAGCTCGGCAACTGCAGATCTATCGCGGTATGTCTGTCAGCCGGTTTGCTCAACTCACCGCCGCGATACTCTTGTAGTGGGAGCGTTCGCCTCCGGTTCGTCAAGTTCGCGTGCGAGACGGAAGAACCGAGAAATGCTGACTCAGACGAGCGCATCCGACGGCGACCCGCTTGCCTATCGGCCGAAGAAGAAGGTCGCTTTGTTCATCGACCTTCTGGTGGACCGAAGCGGCGGCGCCGAGAGAATCTTTATCGAGCTCGCCAACATGCTTGTCGCGCGGGGCTACGAGGTTGCCTGCCTCCACTATGAACAACGCGCTGGCAGGCCGTTCTATCGTCTCGATCCCCGCATCGAGTTGATCAACCTGTGGCTTCAGCGATTGCCCCGCGCATACCGGCCGCTGAACGCCCTCGCCTCGCAGCGTTTCGTGCCGGAGAGGTTGCGAAACCGGCTTCAGTGGTATCTCGAGAACGGCCCCGTCATCTCCCAGTTGCGCGACTACTTCCTCTATTCGAAGCCCGCCGTCGCGATCAGCTTTCTGCCGCCCGCCAATACGCCGGCATTGCTGGCGAGCGCAGGAACGCCTGTGAAGGTGATCCCGACGCACCATAACGTCCCGGCCGAGGACTACGACAACCCCGCGCGATGGAGCCGCAATCCCTACGACCGCAAGCCGCGGCGGGAGGCGTTGCAGCATGCGGCCGCCATCCATGTCGCCTTCGCCCGGTTCGCGGAGTGGTTCGCCGACGATCTTCGCAGCAAGGTTGTCGCTATCCCCAACCATGTCTCGTCTGAGATCTTGCGGGCCGGGCCGGTCAGCATACGAGACAAGGTCGTTCTCGCGGTTGGCGGTCTCCGGCCGGCAAAGAACTACGGGGCGCTGGTCGAAGCGTGGAGACTGATCGCCGCCCGATATCCTGATTGGAAGGTCGTCATATACGGAGCGGGACCGCTGAAATCGAAGCTTGCCAGCGATGTTCGGGCCGCCGGCCTGGACGCTTCGTTCGAGCTTGCCGGGCAGCGGACGAATTTGGGCGAGGCGTATGCCAATGGCGCCATCTTCTGTCATCCCGCCCTGTGCAAGGGGTTTGATCTTGCTCCACTCGAGGCATTGGCACTGGAGATGCCGGTTGTCGCCTATTCCGATTGCGCGGAGGTCAACCCCTTCGTGGTTGACGGCCAAAACGGCCTTCTTGCCGATCGCGGTGGCGAGCCGGCATCATTGGCGTCAGCCCTCGAGCGGTTGATCCTCGACCCCGAATTGCGGCAAAAGCTCGGAGGCAATGGCCCGGCGAGCGTAGCGGGGCTCACCGAGGAGAACTTTGCGAATGCATGGGTCGAACTCATCGAGCGCGTCACCGCCCCGCAAGTCTCCACTGCCGTCCGTTGACGTTCTGATCCCGCACTTCAACGACATCGAGGGTCTGATGCTGACGCTCGCCTCGGTCGACGCACAGGATTGGACGGGCGCAATGAGAATCGTCTTGGTCGACGACGGGTCGGCACCCGATGTCGTGAGAGAGTTGGAGGCATTGGTCGAAGCACGCGATGCATCCACGGTCTTGATCAGGAATCCGACCAACCGGGGACGACCGCGTACGCGCAACGTTTTGCTTGACGCGGTGGAAAGCGATTATCTTGCCTGGCTCGACACAGGAGACGAATGGTATCCGGCCAAACTTTCCGCCCAGTTCGAACGCGCCGATGCGCTGAATGCAGCGAGGCGGGACAGGCCGATATGGATGACATGCCACTATGACTGGCAGTGGAAGGGGGGAAATCGCCGGCGGCTGATCCAGAGGACCCAGCAGGACCAGCTGAGGGCCTTGCTGCGCGGGCGAACGCTGCGCGCCTATCTGTGGACCCTGCTCGGCCCGTCACAGACCTTCAGGAATGTCGGCTGGTTCGACGAGCGTCTTCCAAGGCTTCAGGATCTCGACTTCTTCCTGCGCTTCGTCCTCAAGGGAGGCAGCCTCGAGATTCCGGACGTCGAAGAGGCCTTGTGCATCTACCACAAAAGCGACATCGGCCGTGATCCCGACGAGGTCCGCGCCTGCAACGCGTACATCTACGACAAGCATCGGACCCTCTACAATCGCTATGGCCCTGCCTTTCGACGCGAACAGCTGTTCCACATGGAGATGCACGCCGCCCGCTTCGCCTCGCACAACGAGGACACTGCAAGGAAGCGGCATTTCATGTGGCAGGCATTCAAGCGGCGGCCGCGGCAGTTCGCCCGCCATGTGCTCTCGAAGGGACTTCGACCCTGAGCCGCCGCCGGCCGCCGTCGGCAAGATCACCGTCCGCAGCAGGCTCCCTCCTACCCCGGTAGTCCGCCGCTCAGCATGCGCCGCACAAATTGCCGGGGACGATGTTTGAACGCGCGCAAGAGATATCGGCGCCGGCGTCTGGGGTCGTTGTTTCCCGCGGCGAAACGGGCGGCGTGCAGCTCCATGTTGTACAGTTGGACCTGAGCGAATTTCGGCCCGTACCGGGTATAGAGGACGCGGTGCTTGTCGAAGATCCGTGCGTGGCACGCACGGATCTCGTCGGCATCGCGACCGATATCGGACTTGTGGTAGACGCAGAGGCTCTCGTCCGTCGCAGGCATGTGAAGGCGCCCGCCCTTCATTAGGAAGCGCACGAAGAAGTCGAGATCCTGCAGGCGGGGAAGCGTCTCGTCGAACCAGCCGACGTCCTTGAAGGTTTGTGACGGGCCGAGCAGGGTCCACAGATAGGCACGCAGATCCTTGCCGCGCAACAGCCCCATGATCTGGTCCTGACGGATGGACTGATAGCGTGGTTCGAGTTCCTTGCCGGTCCATTGCCAGTCGAAATGGCAGGTGACCCAGAACGGCTCGGCGCTCTCCGGCCCGCCCAACATGTCGGCCTTGTTCATCTGCGCGGAAAGTTTGGGCGGATACCACTCCTCGCCGGAATCGATCCACGCCGCGTATGGGCTTTCCATGGCGTCGAGAAGCACGTTCCGCGTGAAGGGGCGGCCGCGATTGACCCCGTTCTCCAGGAACACCGCCGGCCGCCCGCGCTCGTCCAGCAGTCTTTCCACCTGTGCGACGCTCGCACGGTCCGACCCATCGTCGACGATCACCACGCGAACCGGACCGCCCCACCCCTGGGCATCGACGGAAGCAAGGGTCAGCGCCAAGCCGTCCACCGCGTTGTAGTGGGGGATCAGGACGTCAATCGCCGGCTTGCTATCGCCGGGGAGCGGTGACACGTTCGATGAGTTCGACCCAGGCATCGGCGAAGCGTTCCTCGGTAAATGCCGCCACGCTGGCCGGACCGTTCTCGCCCAGGCGCCGGCGCAGATCATCGTCCGCGATCAGTTTCTCCAGCGCCTCTGCCAGCGCCTGAGCTCCATCCGCCCGCTCGACAAGGATTCCGTTCACCCCGTCGACGACATACTGATTGAGGCCGGGACAGTCGGCGAAGGCCACCACCGGCATCTTTAGCGCCAGCGCTTCAGCAGGAGCAAGGCCAAATCCCTCGAATTCGGCCGGATGGCACAATATCGCCATGCGTGCGTATTCCGATCCGATATCCAACTGCCGTCCGGCGAGTTTGAACGAATCTCCCACCCCCAGCGCCTTGGCGCGCGCCGTCAGCCTCGCCTTTTGCGGCCCTTCCCCATAGACGACGACGCGCCAATCGGGATGTTTCGGCGCCAACATCGACCATGCCCTGAGAAGCATTCCGTAGTTCTTGACCGGGGTCAGACGCCCCACGCCGAGGATAACTCTTTCCCGGTTTTCTTGCGGGCTGTAGCGCAGAACGCGTTTCGAGACGTAGTTGGGAATGACCACTGTCTTCCGCCGTAGGGAATCAGGAAGCCATTCCGCGAACTCGGCGAAGATCACATGGATGGCGGCGGCGTGACGCAAGGCCTTCAGCCGCACCTTGCGGTCGTGCGGATTCGAGCTCCAGCGCCGCGGATCCAGGTAGTCGTGGGTCAGCACATTGTGGTTCGTCGGGATCACCTTCACGTCGGTGCCAATCCCGGCGAGCAGGGCCGGCGTGTTGGCAGGCGGCAGGAAGCTGATCGCGACGTCCGGCCTGGCGTGGCGGAAATAATCGCGCAGCAGGGCGACGATGGGGCCGCGCTTCAGGTGCCACCGGACCATGTTTCTGAGCGAGTCGGGCAACGGCCGCGACGTCAGCATGGTAAGTGGCCAAGGTCGGGGCAGCGGATGGCGCGGAAAGATGTTGATCAGTTCCACCCGCCGGTCGAGCGGATAGAAGGGCCTGCCGTCTCGCTTTTCGAAGTGCACGCAGCTGACCTCGTAGCCGCGGGCCGCGAGCATGTTGGCGAGCTCGACGAAGATTCTTTCGGCGCCGCCGACGCGGCCGACGATGTTGCCGATGATCAACGCAACCTTGGGTGCGGTCTGCCGGAAGCGATCCGGGTCTTGCGCATCCGGACGGGTCAAATCCTGATCTGTCTTCATGTGCAGACCGGGATCGTCCGAGATCTCCAACCGAATCTTACGCAAGGATTTCCACTGTCAATTCAGCGAACCGACGCGCGGACATGCCTTTATACTCGCCCTTTTCCTTTATCGGCACCGTCTCCAGCGATGGAAACAGCGACGAAGACCGATCACCAACGAAATCCCGTCTCAGTCTTTCGTTCTCCTCATCGAAAGAGGCAAAGAATGCTTCCATTTCGGCGCGCGAAATCCAGTCGACCTCCATCTCAAGGCCGCCGCCGGTGGCCCGCTTCTCGAGCTTCTGGGTGACCCCTTTCAATCGCGTCAGGCCGAGCCTGGTGCCGTTCAACAGCCGCTTGTATTCCACCAGTTCCAACGGCAGGGACGGGTTTTCCACGCTGTTCCGCGGCAGGTCGGACACAGTAACACCAAGGTGCCCGAAGAATGCGTCGACCAGGTCGCCCTGCTTGAGATCCTCATAGATCAGGACACGGACCTTGCCGAAGACCTCCCGGAATAAGGTCAGTTGCCGATGATACTCGAATTCATGCCGTTGGTTGACCAGGAATTCGCGAAAGCTGTCAGCGTATTTCCGGCTTTTGATCTTTTCCTGGTAGAGGGACCGCGCGAAGCTGTCCTGACGGCGAAGGACGCAAAGGATCGTCACGCCCTCACCGCCGATGACCTCCTTCAGTCTCTCCGCGTAGCCGCGGCGGCCCGACCAGTAGTCCGCGTCTTCCGGCAGCAGATGGCGGTAGATCGGCTCGGCGCTGACGAGAGCCGTCTCGCCCGGACGAATCCCATTGCGGATGAGGTCCGCGAATCGCTCCGCATCCCGTGCCGACAGTCGGTCCTCGATGCCGGCAACGGCGTGGGCGAAGTCATGATGGCCGTAATGATCCGACAGGCCGATTTCCGCATAGGAGGGATACCAGAGCCCGCGTTCGCGAAGCGCGGCGCGGTGGGAGGCGGCAAACCGCTGAATTGTGGTCGTGCCGGTTTTGTGGCTACCAATGTGGACAACAACGGTCATGGTTGCGCGATAGGAAGCTCAAGTGCATATGCACGGATGGTATCTATCGAGGCCGGCGAGAATCGCCCGAAAGGCCAGCCTCCACGATAGGTTTGCACGTTGGATATCATGCCGCGTTGCGGCACCTCAAGGCGGGGACCACGATGGGCCATGAACTGATCCTGCAAGGCGGCCGGATTCTCGATCCCTCACAGGGGCTCGACCGTGTCACCGACATCGCCTTCGCAGGGGGCCGCGTCGCCGCCATCGGCGACGACCTCGCGGCCGACAGCGGCACGGTCGTGCGCGACGTTTCCGGCCGAATCGTCGCGCCGGGCTTCATCGACCTCCACACCCACGTCTACTGGGGCGGAACCTCGCTTGGAATCGACGCCGGCGCCATTGCCCGCACGAGCGGGGTGACGACCTTTGTCGATGCCGGCAGCGCTGGCGCCGGCAATTTTGCCGGTTTCCGCAAGCATGTGATCGAACCGAGCGAGCCGAGGATTCTGGCCTATCTCCATGTCTCCTTCGCCGGCATCTATGCGTTCTCGTCTCGACGTCATGGTGGGAGAAAGCAGCGATCTCCGGCTGATGAGCCCGGCGGAGGCGGTCGAGGTGGTCGACGCCAACCGCGATGTGATCGTCGGCATCAAGGTGCGGGTCGGCCGGCACGCCAGCGGAGCCTCGGGGCTTGCCCCGCTCGACATCGCCCTCCAGGTCGCCGATGAGGTCGGCCTGCCGCTCATGGCCCACATCGACGAGCCGCCGCCCACCTATGACGAGGTGTTGGCGCGGCTGCGGCCGGGCGACATCCTCACCCACGCCTTCCGGCCCTTCCCCAATACGCCGGTGAGCGGCCAGGGCGCGGTGAAGGCATCGGTGATCGCAGCGCGCCAGCGCGGCGTCCGCTTCGATATCGGCCATGGCATGGGCTCGTTCGCCTTCAAGACCGCCCGCGCGATGCTCGCCGAGGATTTCGTTCCCGACGCCATCTCGTCGGACCTGCACAAGCTCTGCCTCGACGGTCCGGCCTTTGATCAGGCGACGACGCTGTCAAAGTTTCTCTGCCTCGGAATGCCACTCCCCGAGGTGATCCGGGCAACGACCGTGAATGCCGCGGCTATGATGCGCCGCGACGATCTCGGCACGCTCCGCCCCGGCGCGATCGGCGACGCAACTGTATTCACCGTCAAGGAAGGCCGCTTCGACTACGTCGACGTGGTCGGCGAGGTGCTGACGGGCGACCAGAAGATCGTCTCTGAAGGTATCGTCCTCGACGGACAGTGGTGGCACCCGGCCTGAGCCACTGCATCGGATGGTCGACGCGCGGCTAACGGAGCCCTCCGAGGCCTGCGATCCGGTCGAGCGCGCCTTGCAGGATGTACGCGGCGGCCATCTTGTCGACGACCTCGCCGCGCCGCTTGCGGCTGGCGTCGGCCTCGAGAAGCGTCCGGGTCACGGCGGCGGTCGAGAGCCGCTCGTCCCAGAATGCGATCGGCAAATCGCTGACGCTGGCGAAATTCCGCACGAAGGCGCGGGTCGCCTGTGCCCGCGGGCCTTCCGAGCCGTCCATATTGATCGGTAAGCCGACCACCAAGGCCACCGGACGATGGATCGCGATCTGCTTGGCGAGTTCTGCGGCATCGGCGGTGAACTTCGTGCGCCGGATCACCGTCAGCGGCGTCGCGATGCGGCGACCGACGTCGGAAATGGCGATGCCGATCGTCTTGGTTCCAAGGTCGAGCCCCATCAGCGCCCCCTCCGGAACCGCCGCGGCAAGCTCTTCGATGGACCCGGGCGCCTGCGCTTTCGCCATGCCCGGTCTAATATCGCCACCTTTCCGACTTGTCTTGCCTGATTGGAGCCCGCCGCCGACAACAACCGCAAGGAGCACATGATGAAGCTTACCTGGTTCGGCCATTCCGCCTTCCGCCTCGACCTTCCCAACGCCGCGATCATGATCGACCCGTTTCTCGCCAACCCGACGTTCCACGGCCATCACCCGACCGCCTATCGTGACACGACCCACGTGGTGCTCACCCACGGTCACGACGATCACACCGGCTCGACGGTGGAGATTCGCAAGGCGACCGGCGCGACGCTGGTGGCAAACTTCGAGCTCTGCAACCATCTGGCCGATCTCGGCGTCGAGGCTACCAGCCCGATGAATACCGGAGGCATGGTGGACTTCGGCCCCTTCGCCGTTGCCTTCGTCCCCGCCTGGCATTCCTCCGGCACCGTCATCGACGGCAAATCGGTCTATCTCGGCAATCCCTGCGGCATCGTCATCACCGCACCGGCGGAGAAGACCCTCCTCCACATGGGCGACACCGACATCTTCTCCGACATGGCCCTGATCAACGAGATCTACGAGCCGCGCATCGGCATCGTGCCGATCGGGGACCGCTTCACGATGGGGCCAAAGCTGGCGGCGATGGCCTGCAAGCGTTTCTACGCGTTCGAGACGGTGATCCCCTGCCACTACGAGACGTTCCCTGCCCTGCACGGCAGCGTCAACGACTTCATCGACCGGATGGCGGGATCGGAGACCGAAGTTCTTGTGCCTGAACGCGGTAAGGCGGTGGAACTCTGACCGGCGGCGGGCCGTCGGCGGGCAGGACTACTATTCCCGGTATTGCTGGATGCGCGTCGTCCGCAGGCCGGCCAGGCCGTGCTGGTCGATCGACTGCTGCCAGGAGAGGAACTCCTCGACCGTCAATGTATAGCGGTTGCAGGCTTCCTCGAGGCTGAGAAGCCCACCGCGGACCGCAGCGACCACCTCCGCCTTGCGACGGATCACCCAGCGTTTCGTGTCTCGCGGCGGAAGATCGGCGATCGTCAGCGGGCTTCCATCTGGCCCGATCACATACTTCACGCGCGGACGAACCTGTTCGGCCATTCTACTCTCACACTCATCCTGACCCGTCCAGGAGGCGAGACTAGGCCGTTGGCTTTAAAATTTGGCTAAATGCCGGGCAACAATTCGGTAAGAACTCTAAAGACTTGGGTAGAGGCCCCGGCAAGAACCGTCCGTCGTGCCTTGAAGATGGCGCGATCGCGACTATAGTCCGGTATCCTTGAATAGGGGCGAAACGGTCCTAAAACGCCCGGCAAGGCAAAGTCTTTCATGCGCGCAGGTCTCGATCTTCCCGGCAGTTCCGACCGGACCCGCGTCGTCGTCGCCATGTCCGGTGGCGTCGATTCCTCGGTCGTCGCCGGCCTCCTCAAGGAGTCCGGCTACGACGTGGTCGGCGTCACCTTGCAGCTTTACGATCACGGCGCGGCCACCCACCGCAAAGGCGCCTGCTGCGCCGGCCAGGACATCCACGACGCCCGCCGCGTCGCCGAGACCCTCGGCATCCCTCACTATGTCCTCGACTACGAGGAGCGCTTCCGCGAGGCGGTGATCGACCGCTTCGCCGACAGCTATGCCGCCGGCGAGACTCCGGTGCCTTGCGTCGCCTGCAACCAGACGGTCAAGTTCGCCGACCTCCTGGAGACCGCCCGCCAGCTCGGCGCCGACGCCCTCGCCACCGGGCACTATGTCCGCTCCGAGCGGTGTGGTCGACCGCCGGGCGCTCTACCGGCCGGTCGATCTCGATCGCGACCAGAGCTACTTCCTGTTCGCGACGACGCAGGATCAGCTCGACTTTCTGCGTTTCCCGCTCGGCGCGATGACCAAGGCCGAGACGCGGGATGCAGCCCGCGCCCTCGGGCTTGCCGGTCGCCGAGAAGTCCGACAGCCAGGACATCTGCTTCGTGCCGAACGGCCGCTACGCCGACGTCATTCGCAAGCTGAAGCCGGGCGCCGCCGAGGCGGGCGACATCGTCCACATCGACGGCCGCGTGCTCGGCCGCCACGAAGGCATCATCAACTTCACCATCGGCCAGCGCCGCGGCATCGGCGTCGCCCTCGGCGAACCTCTTTATGTCGTGCATCTCGACCCGAACGGATGCCGGGTGATCGTCGGCCCGCGCGAGGCGCTCGCCACCCGCCGACTGCATCTCCGCGACGTCAACTGGCTGGGCGACACCCCGCTTGCCGCCCTGCCGGCCGAGGGCATCGACATCCACGCGCGGGTCCGCTCGACCCGCGCGCCCCTGCCGGCCCGGCTGATCGTCAGCGACGGGCAGGTTCGCGTCGATCTCGCCGCGAGGGAAGCCGGCGTCGCCCCTGGTCAGGCCTGCGTTTTCTATGACGACGACGGCGCAGGCGCGCGGGTGCTCGGCGGTGGCTGGATCGAGCGTTCCGAACACGATGCCGAGGCGGAACTCGCCTTGCGCAAGCTCGTTGACCGGGAACAGGTCGTCGCCGCGTTTTAGGAGGAGAGGATGGCCGAGCCGATGGGTAATTCCGGAAGGTCTGCGGTCGCCAGGACGGCTCCCGCCGGCCTAGCCAGCATCAGCGATTCCCACGTCATTGCCGCCTATGCACGCTGGGCACCCACCTATGACCGGTGGTTCGGTGCCTTCACCACGCGACCACGGCGGACCGCCCTGGCCGCGCTGAACAGCCTGCCGCCCGGCCGCATCCTCGAGTTCGGCGTCGGCACCGGCATCTCGCTTCCCGAATACGACCAGAAGCACCGCATCGTCGGCATCGACCTCAGCCGCGACATGCTCGATATCGCCCGCAAGCGGGTCGCAAAGCAGAAGCTCGACCAGGTCGAGGCGCTCGAGGAAATGGACGCGGAGAACCTGACCTTCGCGGACAGCTCCTTCGACGCCGCGACGGCGATGTTCGTCGTCAGCGTGGTGCCGCACCCCGACCGGCTGCTAGCCGAGATGGTCCGGGTCGTGAAACCGGGCGGCCGGGTCGTGCTCGTCAACCACTTCACCGCCGACAAGGGGCCGCGGGCGTGGGTCGAACGGTGGATGTCGCGCTTCTCCGCCAAACTCGGGTGGCGCCCGGACTTCCCCATCGACCAGGTACTCGGCCGGCCGGAACTGAAGCTCGTCGAGCGGCGAAGCGTGAAGGCCTTCGACCTCTTCACCATGCTGGTCTTCGAGCGGGTCTAGGGCTGCCGTCGCCAGGGGAGTCAGTGGATCTCCGGCTCGGGGATCGGTGCGGTGCCGGTCAGGAAGTCGAAGTCGCAGCCCTTGTCCGCCTGCTGGATGTGCTCGGCGTAGAGCCGGTTGTAGCCGCGCGGATAGGTGCGGTCGGGCGGGGTCCATTCGGCGAGCCGGCGGGCGATCTCGGCTTCCCTGACCTCCAGCTGCAGCGAGCGCTTGTCAACGTCGAGCGAGATGATGTCGCCGTTGCGGACGGCCGCCAGCGGCCCGCCGATATAGGCCTCCGGCGCAACGTGGAGGATGCAGGCGCCGTAGCTTGTGCCGCTCATCCGCGCGTCGGAAATCCGCAGCATGTCGCGGACGCCCTGTTTGAGCAGCTTGCGCGGGATCGGCAGCATCCCCCATTCCGGCATCCCCGGCCCGCCGACCGGACCGGCGTTCTGCAGGACGAGAACATGGTCGGGCGTGACGTCGAGATCGTCGCGGTCAATCATCGCCGCCATCTCGTTGTAGTCGCGGAACACCAGCGCCGGGCCTGAGTGCTTGAGGAGCCGGGCCTCGGCGGCCGCCGGCTTCATCACCGCCCCACCCGGCGCGAGATTGCCGTGCAGCACCGCCATCCCCAGGGCCGTCGAGACCGGGCTGTCAAGCGGCCGAATGACGTCGGTGTTGTACACCTTGGCGTTGGCGATCCCGGTTCCGAGGTCGGCGCCCGTGACGGTCATGGCGGAGAGGTCGAGCTTGTCGCTGAGCTCGGCGAGCAGCGCCCTGAGGCCGCCGGCGTAGTAGAAATCCTCCATCAGAAACTCGCCCGAGGGCCGGATATTGGCGAGCACCGGAACTTCCCGGGCAACCGCGTCGAAATCGTCGAGACCAAGCTCGATGCCGGCCCGGCCGGCCATGGCAACGAGGTGGATGATCGCGTTGGTCGACCCGGCGAGCGCCATCTGGGTGACGAGCGCATTGTCGAAGGAAGTCCGGCTGAGGATATCGGACGGCTTCAGGTCCTCGGCGATCATCTCGACGATGCGACGTCCGCAGGCGGCCGCCATCCGAGCATGGCCGGAATCCGCCGCCGGTATCGACGAGGCGCCGGGCAGCGTCAGTCCCATGGCATCGACCAGCGACGTCATCGTCGACGCCGTCCCCATCGTCATGCAGGTGCCGTAGCTCCGGGCGATGCCGGCTTCCATCGCCCGCCATTCGTCTTCGGTGATGGTGCCCGCCTGCTTCTCGGCCCAGTATTTCCACACGTCGCTGCCCGAACCGAGCACCTGGCCCTGATAGTTGCCGCGCAGCATCGGCCCGGCCGGCATGAAGATCGCCGGCAGATCCATGCTGATCGCTCCCATCAGCGGGCCGGGGGTGGTCTTGTCGCAACCGCCCATCAGCACCGCGCCGTCGACCGGGTGCGAACGCAGGAGCTCCTCGACCTCCATCGCCAGCAGGTTGCGGTAGAGCATCGTGGTCGGCTTGACGACGCTCTCCGACAGCGACAGGGCCGGCAGCTCGACCGGGAAGCCGCCCGCCTGCCAGACGCCGCGCTTCACCTCCTCGGCGCGGCTGCGGAAATGCGCATGGCAGGGCTGAAGATCGGACCATGTGTTGATGATGGCGACGACGGGCTTTCCCATGAAATCCTCATAGGAGTAGCCCATCTGCAGGGTGCGCGAGCGGTGACCGAACGACCGCATGTCGCTGGCGCCGAACCAGCGGGCGCTGCGCAGCCCGCCGTGCCTCTTGCTGTCGCTCATACCGGTATCCGTTCGCCTTCAGGCACTGCTCGACATCCGCCAGATGTTGATGCCGCCGTCGGTTGCGAGCTTATCGATCGCAGCCAGTTCTTCGTCGCTAAAGGCCGGCATTGTCGAGACCTTTGACCAGATCGGTGATCTGTTCCGGCCGGCTCGCGCCGATCAGCGCCGAGGTGACCCGCGAGTCGCGCAGCACCCAGGCGATCGCCATCTGCGCCAGCGACTGGCCGCGCCGCGCCGCGATGTCGTTGAGGCCGCGGATCGCCGGCGAGGTTCTCCTCGCTGAGGAAGCCTTCGCGCCAGGATCCGGTGCCGCTTTTCGCCCGGCTGTCCTTCGGGGACGCCGGCGAGGTACTTGTTGGTCAGCAGACCCTGGGCGAGCGGCGAGAAGCAGATGCAGCCGATGCCCTCCTTCTCCAGCGTATCGAGGAGCGCGTCCGCTTCGATCCAGCGGTTGAGCATCGAATAGCTCGGCTGGTGGATCAGGCAGGGCGTGCCGAGGTCGCGCAGGATCCTGGCGGCCTCGGGCGGTGCGCTTTGCGTTGTAGGAGGAGATGCCGGCATAGAGCGCCTTGCCCTGCGCGGACGGCGGTATCGAGCGCGCCCATCGTCTCCTCGAGCGGCGTGTCGGGATCGACACGGTGCGAATAGAAGATGTCGACATAGTCGAGCCCCATCCGCTTGAGGCTCTGGTCGAGGCTCGACAAGCAGATATTTCCGGCTGCCCCATTCGCCGTAGGGGCCCGGCCACATCAGGTAGCCGGCTTTGGTCGAGATCGATCAATTCATCGCGATAGCCGCGGAAATCCGTGGCGAGAATGTCGCCGAAGTGCTCCTCGGCCGAGCCGGGCGGCGGCCCATAATTGTTGGCGAGATCGAAATGGGTGATGCCGTGATCGAAAGCGGTGCGGCACATCTCCCGCGCCCGTTCCGGCAGCGCGTTGTGACCGAAATTGTGCCAGAGCCCAAAAGAGATTTCGGGCAGTTTCAGGCCGCTGCCGCCTGTGTAGCGATACTTGATCCCCTCGTACCGGTCGGCCGATGGCTGATACGTCATATGTCCCCCATGTCACATCAAGGCCGGCGAGCGGTCGGCCTCACGCGGCTTGCCGTTGGACAAACCGCGCATTCTCCTCGTAAAGCGCCCTTGCCGCCTCGGCAACGCCGTTCACCTGGCCGTCCGCGAGATTGGCGAGGTAGGGTTGCAGCGGCCCGGTGTCGGCAATCCCGGCAAGCCGGACCGCATCGTGCAGGACAACGATCGGCGAGTGCGCGTCGCGTTGGTCCTCGAAAGCCAGGAACCGGGCGCGCAGTGCCTCGGCGGTCGCAGTGTCCCCGCCCTTCAGCGCCTTGAGGATCGCCATCGACATGTGCGGCGCGATGGCGACCGAGCCGGAGGTGAAGCCAACAAGCCCGAACTCCGTAAGGTGAACGATCGCCGGCCGCTCGCCGATGCCGCTCACCAGCCGCTCAGTGCCGAGCGCATCGACCAGTTCGGCGAGGTACCGGTCCTCGGACGGATTCTTTCGCTCGACGGCATATTTGACGGCGCACACCGCGCCATCGGCGAGCAGCGCCGCCATGTCGCTGGGCGCAAAATAGTCCTCCGCCCGGACATAGGCCGTGATCGGACGCCCGAAGGCGTCGGCAAGACGCCGAAGCCCCGTCGCGACACCGGCCGGCCGGGTCGGCGCCGCCATGGGCAGCGCCATCGCCGTCGGAAAATCGTAGTCCCGCAGAATTGCCGCCTGATCCATCGCCTTGCCGAAATCGGGACCGAGCGATGGGATCATCCACCCGTCGGCCGGGGCGATCTCGACCATCATGTCGAGAACGCGCGGGTATTCGGAGAGACCGAGATGGTAGAAATTGGCATTGCCGCCGTAGAGGAAGGTCAAAACGCCGCCGTCCGCCATCCACCGGACGATCTTGCGATTCTCCTCGACATCGGGCGACCCGTCGGCGGCGCGGGCAAGCGGCGGCACCGCGATGACCGATCGCGCCAGGTCGGCCGAGGTGACGGAATCCATCTTCATGGCGGCAGGGGCTCGTTTGTCGAGAGGCGGGAACCGCCGGGAAGTTATCGGACAACTTGGCAGCCGACAACCACGTGCCGCCGGCGACACGGGATCATGAGCAGCGACCGGCCCCTCCGCGCTTCGCGTGTTGACGCTGTCGGGCGCCTCGCGGATAAGGACGCCTTCCAGACAACCGGCCGTCATGTGGCGGCTCGACAGGCGGGGGGAAATTGATGGCTTCGATGTTTGACCTGAACGGCCGGCTGGCGCTGGTGACCGGTTCGAGCAAGGGAATCGGACTGGCGTTCGCTGCTGCCCTCGCCGAGGCCGGGGCCGAGATCGTCATCAACGCGCGGAACGCTGAGGAACTGGAAGCGACCCGCGGACGCCTTGCCGACGCCGGCCACAAGGTTCACGCCCTCCCTTTCGACGTCACCGACCAGGCCGCCGTACAGACCAATGTCAAGCGGATCGAGAACGAGATCGGCCCGATCGATATCCTCTTCAACAATGCCGGCATGCAGTATCGCACGCCGCTGGAGGAGTTTCCCGGCGGATGCTTGGCGGCGGATCATGGCCACCAATCTCGACAGCGTTTTCTACGTCGGCCAAGCGGTCGCTCGGCACATGATCCCGCGCGGCCGCGGCAAGATCGTCAACACCTGCTCGGTCGGCAGCGAGATCGCCCGTGGCACGATCGCCCCTTACACGACGTCGAAGGGCGGCGGTGAAGATGCTGACCAAGGCGATGTGCGTCGACTGGGCCAAGCACGGCCTGCAGGTCAACGGCATCGGCCCCGGCTATTTCAAGACGGAACTGAACCGCGCCCTGTTCGAGGACCCGGATTTCGACGCCTGGGTCAAGCAGCGCACGCCGGCCGGCCGCTGGGGCGAGCTCGACGAGCTGAAGGGGGTTGCGGTCTTCCTCGCCTCCGACGCCGCTAGCTACGTCAACGGCCATGTCATCTATGTGGACGGCGGTGCTGGTCAGCGCTTTGTGACGGGGCGCCGGTCATCCTCGCCAACCCTCCAGCGACAAAGGGTACACCGTGCGCGTCCTCTACTTCACCAAGTCCGCGGGTTACGAGCACAGCGTCGTCCGGCACGCCGACGGTGAGCCGAGTCACTCCGAGAAGATGCTCAAGAAGCTCGGCGCGGCGCACGACATCGACTTTGCCTTCAGCAAGGACGGCAGCCTGTTCTCGCCCGACTATCTCGCCGGCTTCGACGTGGTCATGTTCTACACGAGCGGCGACCTTTTCAGTGTCGGCGAGGACGGCAACCCGCCGCTGACGCCGTCTGGCAAGCAGGCGCTCCTCGACGCCGTCGCCGGCGGCAAGGGATTCATCGCCATCCATTCCGGCGGCGACACCTTCCACACCGGCAAGTCCGGCGGCGGCAATCCCACCGACCGCCGCAACCGCTACAAGTTCCACGGTAACGCCGCCGACCCCTACATTCGGATGCTCGGCGGCGAGTTCATCAATCACGGCAAGCAGCAGACAGGGGCGGGCTACCGTCCCCGATCCTGACTTTCCCGGCTGCGCAACACTCGGCGACGCCTTCGAATGCCACGAGGAATGGTACTCGCTGAAGGAGTTCGCCGCCGACCTCCATGTCGTCCTCGTCCTTGAGACGGCGGGCATGGACGGCGTCGATTATCAGCGGCCGCCCTTCCCGCTCGCCTGGGCGCGGAACCACGGCCAAGGCCGGGTCTGGTTCAACGGCATGGGCCACCGAGAGGATATCTGGGAGGATCCCAAGTTCCAGTCGCTGCTCGTCGGCGCGCTGGAATGGGCCGGCCGACGGGTCGACGCCGACGTGTCGCCCAACATTGCCGCGGTGACGCCTCAGGCGGCGATGATGCCGCCTTTCCGCGAGGGAACATAGGCCGCCGGCCTCCTGCAGGAGGTCAGGTCGAGCGCTGGAAGATCAGCACGCCGGCGAGCACCAGGACGATCGCGACGACCCGCAACGGGTCGAAACTGTGGCTCTGGTAGCCGCCGAAGCCGAACCAGTCGACGAGCGTCGCCATGATCATCTGGCCGGCGACGATAGCGGCGAACAGCGCCGCGGCGCCAAGAATCGGCGCGAGCCACAAGGTGCCGACGACGAAGAGGGCGCCGATCGAGCCGGCGAGCCAGAGATACCAAGGCAGCGAGGCGACCGCATTCCAGGCGAAGGTCTGACGGGTAATGAGCACGTAGCCGGAGGCCAGAGCAAAGAGACGAGGATCGAAACAAAGGCAGCAATAAACGGATTGCCGACGCGACGTGCCACATCCGCATTGAGGCCCGGCTGGAGGGCGACCACGCCGCCGATGACGATCGCTGCGAGAACGAAGGGGATTTTCGACAAGGGGGAGCCTCCTGATGAGGGCGGTCAGCGCCAGCCGACGGCGCCTTAGCTTTTGAGCCGCTCGATCTCCGCCTCTGAGTAGCCGAGCTCGATCAGCACCGTCCGAGTGTGCTCGCCCAAAAGGGGCGATCCTCTTTCATAGGCGAGCGGCGATTCCGACATCCTGATCGGGCTTCTGACCGAGGGCACGGTGCCGCCGCCGGAGTGGGCAAGGTCGATCCGCATGCCGCGATGAACCACCTGCGGATCGGCAAAGACCTTATCCACCGTGTTGATCGGACGAAACGGCACGTTGGCCGCCTCTAGCCGCCGGATCAGGTCGGCGGCGGAAAAGGTTGCGGTGCGCGCGGAGAGTTGTGGCGTCGAGCTCGTCGCAATTCGCACCCGTTCGTTGTTCGCATAGGCGGGATCGTCGGCGAGCTCGGCAACGCCGAGCGAGCGTGACGAAGTGCCGAAACTGCGCGTCGTTGCCGACCGCCATCATGACGTGGTCGTCCTTGGCGGCGAAGGCCTGGTAGGGCACGATGTTGGGGTGGGCGTTGCCGAGCCGGCCGGCGGCTATGCCCGAGACCAGATAGTTCATCGCCTGGTTGGCGATCACGGCGACCTGGTGGTGTCGAGCAGCGCCATGTCGATGTGCTGGCCCTTGCCGGTCTCGTCGCCGGCTGGCGAGCGCCGCCTGGATCGCCGATGGCCGCGTAGAGGCCGGTGAAGATGTCGGCGAAGGCGACGCCGCACTTCTCGGCCCGCCGTCGGGCTCGCCGGTGACGCTCCATCATGCCGCCCATCGCCTGGATCGATGAAGTCGTAGCCGGGCCGCTCGGCATAGGGGCCGTCCTGGCCGAAGCCGGTGATCGAGCAGTAGATCAGGCGCGGGTTGACCGCCTTCAGGCTCTCGTAGTCGAGCCCGTACTTGGCGAGCCCGCCGACCTTGAAGTTCTCGAGCAGCACGTCGGCGCTCGCTGCGAGCGCGCTGATGCACGATCCTGACGCCTCCGGCGTGGCGAAATCGACGACGATCGAGCGCTTGCCGCGGTTGGCGGAGTGGAAATAGGCGGCGTCGCGGTTGTGCCGTCGGCGTTCTTCGAGCACGGGCGGGCCCCAGCCGCGCGTGTCGTCGCCGTGCCGGGCTCTCGATCTTGATCACGTCGCGCCGAGGTCGGCCAAGGATCTGACCGGCGAAGGGCCGGCGAGCACCCGAGCGAGTTCGACGACTTTCAGCCCGGCGAGCGGCGGCGCCATGCCAACTCCTCCACCAGTCGTGAGGCGACGTTTGGCCCGACTTGCCAGCCCGACCCAGGGCAATTCGACAGGCTGCTGAAAAGGCGCGCCGGCGAAGGATCTGACGGCCTCGACGTCACGCTACCCCTTGGCCTTCGTTGTCCCGAAGTAATAGCCGAGCACCAGCGTCACGATCGGCAACACGACGGACGTCAGGACCTTGAGCAGGAACTCGGCCGGTTCCTTCCACGCCGAACAAGCAGCCGCAGTGCCATCGGTCCCGCAGCCGGGAAAGAACCAGAAGAAGATGAAGACGAACAGGAAGCAAGCGCCGGTAACGAAGACGTAGAGCCACACGACCTTTTGGGCGATTTCCGACCGGTCCTTCTTGTCGATCTCGTCCAGCTCGGCCTTGTTGCTGGCGACCAGCGCCTCGGCGGCCAAAAGATCCTTGTTCTCGTCAGCCATCGCCTGCGCCCCCCGGCGTCAGCTCGCCTTGGTCAGCCGATTGACGATCTCGGCGAGTTCCTTCGCCTTGGCGACCCACTGGTCGGCCTCCTTGCGGAGCGTGTCCTTCTCCGCCCCGGTTGACGTCTCGGCACGGGCATAGAGCTCCCTGGCGCGGCCCAGCATCTCCTCCGCCTGGGAATTGAGCTTTCGGAGGTCGTTGACTTGCATGCTGATCGACTCCTGCGGCCGTGATTGAACAGCTAGCAACTTATCATGGGCTCGCGGGGCGGCCAATCAAGCGTCCGCCTTCACGAAAACGCCTGGATGCCGGTCTGGGCGCGGCCGAGGATCAGGGCGTGGATGTCGTGCGTGCCCTCGTAGGTGTTGACGGTCTCGAGGTTCATCATGTGGCGGATGACGTGGAACTCGTCGGCGATGCCGTTGCCGCCGTGCATGTCGCGGGCGAGCGCGGGCGATGTCGAGCGCCTTGCCGGCATTGTTGCGCTTGATCAGGCAGATCATCTCCGGCGCCGCGCGGCCCTCGTCGAACAGCCGGCCGACCCGAAGCGCCGCCTGCAGGCCGAGCGCGATCTCGGTCTGCATGTCGGCGAGCTTCTTCTGGATCAGCTGGTTGGCGGCGAGCGGCCGGCCGAACTGCTTGCGGTCGAGGACGTATTGGCGCGCGCGCGTGCCAGCAGATCCTCCGCCGCCCCCATCGCGCCCCAGGCGATGCCGTAGCGCGCCCGGTTGAGGCAGCCGAACGGCCCGCCGAGGCCGCGAAGCGTCGGGCAGCAGGTTCTCCTCCGGCACCTCGACGTCGTCCATGACGATCTCGCCGGTGATCGAGGCGCGCAGCGACAGCTTGCCCTCGATCTTCGGCGTCGACAGGCCCTTCATGCCGCGCTCGAGCAGGAAGCCGCGGATCTTGCCGTCATGGGCCGCCGACTTCGCCCACACCACCAGCACGTCGGCGATCGGCGCGTTGGTGATCCACGTCTTGGCGCCGGTCAGCCGATAGCCGCCGTCGACCTTCTCGGCGCGGGTCTCCATGCCGCCGGGATCGGAGCCGTGGTCGGGCTCGGTCAGGCCGAAGCAGCCGACCATCTCGCCGCGTGGCCAGCCTCGGCAGGTATTTCTGGCGCTGCTCCTCGGTGCCGTAGGCGTGGATCGGATGCATCACCAGCGACGACTGCACGCTCATCACCGAGCGGTAGCCGGAATCGACCCGCTCGATCTCGCGGGCGATCAGGCCGTAGGCGACATAGCTCGACGCCGGCGCCGCCGTAGTCCTCCGGGATGGTCGCGCCCGAGCAGGCCCAGCGCCCCCATCTCGCTGATGATCTCGCGGTCGAACCGCTCGTCGCGGAAGGCGGTCGAGCACGCGCGGCATGCAGCTTCTCCTGCGCGTAGTCGCGGGCGGTGTCCCGCACCAGCCGCTCCTCCTCGGTCAGTTCGTCCTCGAAGGCGAGCGGATCCGACCAGTCGAAGGCCGGCGGATCGGATCGCGAAGCTCGTGCGTCTGCCATGGCCGTGAAACCGCCTCTGGACCAGAAGGCTGATATTTGCCGCGTCGACATCGACCCTCAGCTGGCCGGTGCCGCGGCGATGCCGGCGATCTCGCGCCCGAACTCCTCGAGATACTTCCGGAACCACACCGAGTAGCGCTCGGGATGGGCCGCGATGTCGGCCCGAATCTCGGCGATGCTGCTCCACCGCCAGTCCTCGACTTCGTCGGGATCAGGGTCCGGCGCTCCCTCGAACCGGCCGCCGAAGACATGGACCAGCTCGTTCTCGACCAGCCCGTTGGAGACGTCGGCCCGGTACTGCACGGTGAAGAGCGGCGTCAGCGGGCAGGAGAAGCCCATCTCCTCTTCGAGCCGACGGCTGGCGGCGACATCGACCGGTTCGCCCGGCCGCGGGTGGCTGCAGCAGGTGTTGGTCCAAAGGCCGCCGGAATGGTACTTGCCCGCCGCCCGCTTCTGGAGAAGCAACTTGCCGTCGCCGCGCGCGACAATGACGGAAAGGGCACGATGAAGGACACCAGCGCGATGCGCCTCGAACTTGTCGAGGGTCCCCCGGTCATAATCCTCTTCGTCGACCAGGATGACCCGGTCCATGTCGGTCGAGACCATTCGCACCCCTCTCATTCAATCGGCAGGCTGATCACCCACGAGACGCCGAGCACCCCGGCGAGTACTGCACTCAGATACCATCCCCGGTGAAGGCTCGCCTTGGACCGGATGACGAGATAATCCCCGACCATGACCAGAAGCAATACGGCACCAAGCCCAAGGCCGGGCAGGAGCCAGCGCGCATCGTTGCC
The DNA here is from genome assembly GCA_963710805.1 of uncultured Alphaproteobacteria bacterium. Lineage (GTDB taxonomy): Bacteria > Pseudomonadota > Alphaproteobacteria > Rhizobiales > Kaistiaceae > Bauldia. Next base: position 123,178 of record CAVQBS010000041.1, read on the forward strand.
GAACAGGGTCGGCGTGAGTGCCAAAAGCACTATCGTCACGCCGAAACAGACCCAGGTGGCGATCAGCGACCGGCGGAGCCCGAGCCGATGGGCGAGGCCCTTGATGCCGAAGGCGGTATCGCCTTCGAGGTCAGGGATTGTGTTGGCGAGATAAAGCGCCAAGGAGATCAGGACACCGAGCGGAAAGCTCAAAAGCAGGACCGGCGTGAACCGACCGGCGGCAAGGAACCCCCACACCGGCAGCGCGGGGATACCGATGCCGTAGGGCACCCAGCTCCACAACGTCCCCTTGAGCCAGACGTCGTAGGCCAGTCCGGACGCAAGGACGAGCAGCGCCACCACCATGACCGGCAGTCCGAGAACCGCCGAGAGGAGCACACCAACGACAGCGGAAAGCACCGAAATGGCGAACGCCGTCCGCGGCTTCAGATCGCCCCGGGCGATCGGTTTCTCGGGCTTGGTCCGGCGATCGAGATCGACATCGAGGAAGTCGTTCATGCTGCCGACCGACGCCGAGACGAGGAAGATCGACAGCGCGACAGCCCCACCGGCAAAGAAAGCGGGTACGTCGGCAGCGATCAGGTAGAAGACGATGCCGGCGGCCGCGTTCATCACCGCCGGAAAGAGGTGAATGACGAAAAGTGCGCCCCGCGCCGCCCGCACCACGGAGGGCAGCCCCGCCGCCGCAGCCGTTGGCTCCGGCATCATCTGGCGCCTCCCGGGACGACTTCGTCGGCCGCCGTCCAAGCCCGGCGCGCTTGGGAGATTTCCCGATCCCCGCACATAGGCTAGTCTAGCCACCGGGGTGGCATTTGGGGAGATGGTATCGCGTGATCCGCCGGTTCGACAACGGCCTGACCCGGGAATCCACCGGGATGTCGTTGCGACAAGGCGGCCCCGCGCGGAACAAATCGCCAAACGCGACGCTGTCGCATCGCTCTCCGCGCACTGCACTTCCTTAGCGAGTTAACAAGAGCAGCATGGCCAGCATCGTCTCGATCGGCACCGCGGTACCGCCCCACGTCATGCCGCAGGACGTGGCACGCCAGTTGGCCGGCGAACACTTCCGCGGCCAGATCGACAACGTCGACAAGTACCTCAAGGTCTTCAAGAGCGCCCTCGTCGATCAGCGGCATTTTTGCGTCGAACCGATCTGGTTCAAGAACGAGCACCGCCTCAAGGACAAGAACGACCTCTATCTCGACTGGGCCCGGAAGCTCTCGCTCGCCGCCATCGAGAAGGCGCTGGACGGCTCCGGCATCGAACGCGACGACATCGACCACTTCGTGTTCGTCTCGTCGAGCGGCATTGCAACGCCCAGCCTCGACGTCGCGGTGATCAATGCGCTCGGACTGAAGCCCGGCGTGCGGCGCCTGCCGCTGTTCGGACTTGGCTGCGCCGGCGGCGCCGCGGGCCTCGCCCTTGCGAATTCGCTTGCCGGCGGGTCGGAGGATTCGGTCGTGCTGCTCGTCACGATCGAGCTCAATTCGCTGACCTTCCAACCGGCCGACTTCGCCAAGTCGAACCTTGTCGCCGCCAGCCTGTTCGGCGACGGGGCGGCGGCGGTCCTCATCCGCGGTGGCGACAACGGGCCGATCAACGTCCTGAAGAGCACGACACTGCTCAGACCGGAAACCCAGAACCTCATGGGCTGGGATTTTGTCGATTTCGGGCTTTCGCGTCGTCTTTTCCCGGCGGGTCCCGAGCACCATCAGGCAGATGATGCCGGAGGCAGTCAGCAACACGCTCGCCGACGAGGGCATCGGCACCGACGACATCGCGAGCTTCATTTTCCATCCCGGCGGCACCAAGATTCTGAGGGCCTACGAAGACGAGCTGGGGCGGGAGCCGAACGACTTCCGCTCCGCCTACGACGTGCTCAGCCAGTACGGCAACATGTCGAGCGCGACGGTGCTGTTCGTGCTCGACGACGAGATCCGCAACAGTCCCCACAAGTCTGGCGACTACGGGCTGCTCGCAGCATTCGGACCGGGCTTCTCCGCCGAGGTCAGCCTTCTGCGCTGGGCATAGCCACCGCCGGAGCGCTATCGTTCGTCGAGAATTGCATTCCGCCGAGGAACAGTCGCCATGAGCAAGGTTTTCGTTATCGCCCAGGGCGGTGGCCCGACCGCCGTTATCAACCAGACCGTCGCCGGCGCGGCGCTGGCTGTCCGCGAGCGCCATCCCGGATCGAGAGTGCTCGGCGCCCGGCACGGCGTGCGCGGTGTTGCCGGCGCCGATTTCGTCGATCTTTCCGCGCTGTCGGAGGCCGAGCTCATGCGGTTCGCCAACACCCCGAATTCCGGCCTCGGCAGCACCCGCGACAAGCCGGACGAGGCTTATTGCGGGCGCATTCTCGACGGGCTCGGCAAGGTGGCGGCCGACGCCTTCATCTATATCGGCGGCAACGACACCTCCGGAACGCTGGCGATCCTCGACCGCGCCGCCGCCGGCAAGATCCACTTCATCCATGCCCCCAAGACCATCGACAACGATCTCGCCGAGAACGATCACACGCCGGGCTTCATCTCGGCGGCACTGTTCGTCGCCAATGCCTTCCTCAGCGTCGACCTCGACTTCCGGGCGATGCGCGGCGTCTATATCGGCATCGTCATGGGCCGCCATGCCGGCTTTCTCACCGCCGCCTCGGCCACCTGGCGCCGCGACGACACCGACGGACCGCACCTCATCTACGTGCCGGAGGTGCCGTTCACCGAGCAGCGGCTGATGGAGGACATCCGCGCAACCTACGAACGGTACGGCCGCTGCGTCGTCGCCATGTCGGAAGGCGTGCAGACCGCCGACCACAAGCCCTGGCGGAGAGCCTTATCCCGGCGCACCTCCATGAGCGCGACGCCCACGGCAACCTGCAGCTTTCCGGCGGCGACCTTGGCCTCGCCCTCCAGGAGGCGATCAAGGACGACCTGCCCGGGCGTGCGCGCGCGGGTCGACACCTTCGGCTACCTGCCGCGCGGCTTCATCGGCACGATCAGCGAGACCGACCGGACCGAGGCCTTCGCGATCGGCGGCTTTGCGGTGGAGCAAAGCGAGGCGGGCAGCGGCTCGGTCGCCCAGCAATACGCCGACGGCAAGACGGTGCTGAAGATGGTGCCGCTCGACGCCGTCGCCAACAAGACCAAGACCATGCCGGCGGACTTCCTGACGCCGGCCGGCAACCACCTGACGGAGACCGGCCTCGCCTATTTCCGCCGCCTGCTGCCGCCGCGTCCGGATGTGTGGACGCCGTTTGTGTGAGGCGCCGTCGGGCGTGCCCCGTCATTGCCGCGCCCGGGTTTGGCCGAGCCGGGGGTTGCGTGCTTCGAGGCTCGCTCCGCTCGCAACCTCAGCATGAGGGCGAGAGGAAACGAGGGGGTGGCGGGCGCTGGATGAACGCCTGCGCGCCTCCGGGGTGAGCCGGAAGCAGTTTGGGCGCTCAATCCAGCGCCCGCCGCGGTGGTTTTCGGCCTTCCGGTCCACACCGGGGGCACACGGGGGCTTTCCCTTGCCGGGGACACCCCATGCGTGGCCGGCGACCCCGGCCATCGTGAGCAGGCGGCGCCATTCGCGGCACACAGCCGTCCTTCGAGGCCCTTCTCTGGTCCCGGCGTTCACCGGGACTGCATCCGCTAACTCGCGCCCCTGGCCTTGCGGGACGCAATCCGGCGGAGGACCACGCTCACGCACCCGTTGCCGCGCCGTCTCTGGACGTTCGGCACCGGCTTTCGCCGGCGGGTGGATACCGAGCCTCCCGGCGGCGGCTTGCGAGACCCACCGCCAGGACACCGCACCTCGCTCCGCCAACAGGTCGCCACCGGTAGACGCCCTCAGTGAGCGAGGATGGCGAGTATGATAAGGGGCGGACGATGGGCGGGGATAACTTCTTTGTTGTCCCCGGTGGTGTCAGAAGGGGAGATACTGGACGATTTCGCTTTTGGCGGGCGGTGCAGGGTGGGCAAAGCGGCGAAACCGCGAAGCCGCACCCCCGTGGACGTCAGAGCCGGCACGGCGCATTTCGCGCCTTGCCCATTCCACGCTCGCTCGGGCGTGTGCTTATGTTACGCCCAACCCAACTGCTTGAACGTATGCCCTTCATTCCAGATCTTTGTCAGGTGCCGAATCTTGTCGCCATTGAAGTCGAAGACGTAGACGTAGTCTGCGGCCACCTTGTTGCCGGTCGGCGGAACCGGACCGCCCTCGCCGGTCTGGGTTCCATGGACGATCGCGTAGATCGAAACCGACCCGCGCTGCTCATCGGTCCCTACCGCCTTGATCTCCGAGTGCAGATCCGGGACTGGTGTGAAGAGCCCCTTGACCCATGCCACATAGCCTTCGACGGAGTTGACACTCGCGAGAGCGTCCGCCTGGCAGGAGAAGGTCGCACCTTCATGGCACCAGGCCTTGCAGATGTCCCAGTCCTTGCCGGTCTCGCAAGCATCGAAAAACATCGTCGCGCTTTCAGTTATTGACATGCCGATCCTCCCCCGGTCGTGAGGCTGTCTGCCCCGATCAAGAAACCTGGCGCCGCGAGTCCGGCACCGCGATTTCAAGATACTAAAATGATCGTTTTAAAAAATCAACCCGAAACGACTGGACCCGGGATCATGCGCGCAACACGTGAAGGATCGTGTCGTAGATCTGTCGAATGGCGCCCTTCTTGTCCTGGTGCCTCCCGTAGAGCACCACCCCGTGAACGCAGCACATGATGTAGCTGGCTAGTGCCGACGGATCCTTCCCGGCAGGCAGATCGCCATCGGCTTGCGCGTTGCGAAGCGACGTTTCGAGAAGTCCCTCCATCGTCGAGGCGTAATCATCGATCAGTCTCATGGCTTCCTGACTTATCGTGTGCTTCTGGGCCAGATGGTTCATCATCAGGCAACCTCTGTAGGTTTCCATGACGGCCCCATCCACGACATTCTTGAGAAAGGCCTCGACACCCTTGATGTTCGGAGCGTCGGTCAGGATCTTGATGCGGGGCGCCATGTTGTGTTCGCGGTAGTACTGCAGCGACCCTTCGAAAAGTCCGTTCTTGTCGCCGAACTCCTTGTACATGCTCGCGGTATTTAGCCCGGTAACCCGCACGATGTCCGCCATGGACGTGGCCTGATAACCCTTCTGCCAGAACAGGCCGACGGCCTTGTCCAGTACGTCCTTGCGATCGTATTCCTTGTTGCGTCCCATGATGGCAAAATGGAACGTTCGTTTTAATATTTCAACCTCGCCCCGGGCGAGGGTCGACCACGGCCCGATAGGGCAGGCGCTGGCCGGCCGGCCCTTGGCCCGCATGGGGTTGCGGCGCCCCCTCCACCACCGCTTCGCGGCGGTCCCCTCCCCCGCTTCGCAGGGGAGGAAAATGCCACCCGTCAGATCGCCGGGCAGATGTAGTTGATGAAGGCGGTGGCGTCGAAGCGGGAATCGAGCATGCCGTAGGTCGTCCGCCACGGCTTGCCGAGGCGGGTCTCGAGGAAGGCGTCGGCGATGACCGAGGGGAAGCGGCGGCGAAGCGAGGCGGCGGCGACGGTCATGGCGAGCTGCTCGGTGAGGACGCGGGCCGAGCCCTCGTCGGCGAGCGCCACGGCCGCCGCGGCGCGCAGCACGTTCAGGGTCGACTTGGCGGTGCCGCCGAGCGTGTCCTCGATGTTGGCGAGCACCGCCTCGAGCGGCTCCGACGACTTGCGCAGGACGCGCATGACGTCGAGGCACATGACGTTGCCGGCGCCCTCCCAGATGGCGTTGACCGGCGCCTCGCGATAGAGCCGCGGCAGGCGGCTCTCCTCGACATAGCCGTTGCCGCCGAGGCACTCCATCGCCTCGGCGATCATCGCCGGCGCGATCTTGGTCACCCAGTATTTGGCGGCCGGCGTCATCAGCCGGGCGAAGGCCGCCTCGGCCGGGTCGTCGTTGGCGCGGTCGTAGGATTCGGCGAGGCGGAAGGCGAGCGCCGCCGCCGCCACGGCATCGAGCGCCATGTCGGCGAGCACGCGGTTCATCAGCGGCTGGTCGAGCAAGCACTTCGCCGAACGCCTTGCGATGGCGGGCGTGATGCACCGCCTCGGCGAGCGCGATGCGCATCAGCCCGGCGGAGGCGACGGCGCAATCGAGCCGGGTCAGCGTCACCATGTCGAGGATGGTCGGCAGGCCGCGGCCGAGCTCGCCGACCAGCCAGCCGATGGCGCCGTGGAATTCGGCCTCGGCGGTGGCGTTGGAGCGGTTGCCGAGCTTGTCCTTGAGCCGCATGAAGCGGACGCCGTTGCGGCCGCCGTCGGGCAGGAAGCGCGGCACCAGGAAGCAGGAAAGGCCCTCCCCGGTCCTGGGCGAGGACGAGAAAGGCGTCGCTCATCGGCGCCGACAGGAACCACTTGTGGCCGGTGATCCGCCACGTGCCGTCGCGCGCCGTCCTCGGCGCGGGTGGTGCTGGCGGCGACGTCGCTGCCGCCCTGCTTCTCGGTCATCCCCATGCCGATGGTGACGCCCTGCTTGTCGCCCATCGGCCGGGCGGAGGAGTCGTACTGGCGGGTGCGGATGCGCGGCAGCCATTCCCTGGCGATGTCGGGCGCATGGGCGAGCGCCGCGACCGACGCATTGGTCATCGTCATCGGGCAGAGATGGCCGGCCTCCGCCTGCGGCGGTCATGTAACAGCCGCGCCGCCCGCGCCAGCGACCGCACATTGGCTTCCGGCGTCGGCGGCATCCCAGATCGAGGCGTGCAGACCGGCAGCGACACTCCGCCGCATCAGGGCGTGATAGGCCGGATGGAACTCGACCAGATCGATCCGCACCCCGTTCGGGTCGTAGGCCTTGAGGACGGGCGGGTGGGCGTTGGCGATGCGGCCGAGCTCGAAGGTCTCCGGAGTGCCCCACATCTGGCCATGGGCGACAAGCTGGTCGATGACCGCCTGCGGAACGCCCTCGATGAGGGCCTGCAGCGCCGGGTCGGAGTTGAACAGATTGACGCCCGAGAACGGCGGCGACTGGTTGACGACCTCTTGCGGTGTCGACGGCCGAATTCAATGGAATCTCCCGCCCCCAAGCGGCAAGCCGCGAATCCCTGTGATTACACTAACACGGGCTCGTCAACCAAGCTTGCCCGCCGGGCCAACTCTGCCTATAGGAATGGCTTTGATGAACGCGCCCCCACCCTCGCCGTCGATCACGCTTCCGAGCCGGCACCTGTTGGGAATCGAGGGGATGACGGCCGACGGAGATCGTCGGTCTCCTCGACCTCGCCGAAGAGGCGGTGGAAGTCAGCCGCCAGATCGAGAAGAAGAAGGCGGTCTTGCGCGGCCGCACCCAGATCAACCTCTTCTTCGAAGCCTCCACCCGCACCCAGTCCTCCTTCGAGCTCGCCGGCAAGCGGCTCGGCGCCGACGTGATGAACATGGCGGTCGGCAACTCCTCGGTGAAGAAGGGCGAGACGCTGATCGACACCGCGATGACGCTGAACGCCATGCGGCCCGACATCCTGGTCGTCCGCCATCACGCCGCCGGCGCGGTGGAGCTGCTCGCGCACAAGGTGACCTGCTCGGTGATCAACGCCGGCGACGGCGTTCACGAGCATCCGACCCAGGCGCTGCTCGACGCCCTCACCATCCGCCGCCACAAGGGCGACATCGGAAAACTGGTGGTCGCCATCTGCGGCGACATCGCCCACAGCCGCGTGGCGCGCTCCAACATCCTCCTCCTCAATGCGCTTGGCGCCACCGTGCGTGTCGTCGGGCCGTCGACGCTGTCTGCCGACCGGCATCGAGCGGCTGGGCGTCGAGGTATTCACCGACATGCGCTCTGGCCTCGCCGGCGCCGACATCGTCATGATGCTCCGCCTGCAGCGCGAGCGCATGGAAGGCAGCTTCGTTCCCTCGGTGCGCGAATACTTCCATTTCTTCGGCCTCGACGAGGAGAAGCTCGCCTTCGCCAAGCCGGACGCGCTGGTCATGCATCCCGGCCCGATGAACCGCGGCGTCGAGATCGACTCGGCGGTCGCCGACGGCAAACGGAGCCTGATCGGCGAGCAGGTCGAGATGGGCGTCGCGGTGCGCATGGCGGTGCTCGAGGCGCTCGCCGCGCACCTGCCCAATGCGTGAGCGGGCGGTGCGATGAACGCGCCCCACCAGCCCGACCGCCGACGTGACGACCGGCCGGTGGTGTTCGAGAACGCGCGGGTGATCGACCCGTCGCGCGACGTGGACGCGGCCGGGACGGTGATCGTCGCCGATCGGCGGATCATCGCTGCCGGGCCAGACGCCAGAACCGCACGCCCCGCCGGCGCCGAGGTGATCGACTGCGCCGGCGCCATCGTCGCGCCGGGCCTGGTCGACATGCGCGTGTTCGTCGGCGAGCCGGGCGCCGAGCATCGCGAGACCTTCGCCTCGGCCGGACAGGCGGCAGCCGCCGGCGGCGTCACCACCATCGTCACCATGCCCGACACCGACCCGGTGATCGACGACGTGGCGCTGGTCGACTTCATCGGACGGCGAGCCCGCGACGAGACGGCGATCCGCGTCCACCCGATGGCGGCGCTGACCAAGGGCCTCGCCGGCAGCGAGATGACCGAGCTCCGCCTGCTCGGCGAAGCCGGCGCGGTCGGCTTCACCGACGGCCGCCGCGACGGTGACCAATGCGCCGTCATGCGCCGGGTGCTCACCTATGCCCGCGACTTCGGCGGGCTGATCATGCACCACGCCGCCGACCCGCATCTCACCGGCAGCGGGGTGATGAACGAGGGCGAGGTGGCGACGCGGCTCGGGCTTGCCGGCATCCCGCAAGAGGCCGAGATCGATCATGCTGGAGCGCGACATCCGCCTCGTCGACGCTGACCGGCGGGCGCTATCACGCCGCGCAGATTTCGTCGCGCCGCCTCGCTCGATGTCATCCGCGCCGCCAAGGCGCGCGGCCTTGCCGTCACCTGCGGGGTGTCGATCAACCACCTGGCGCTCAACGAGAACGACATCGGCGCCTACCGCACCTTCTTCAAGCTGTCGCCGCCGCTTGCGCGCCGAGGACGACCGCAAGGCGATGGTCGCGGGTCTCGCCGACGGCACCATCGACGTCATCGTGTCCGAGCCACGATCCGCAGGACGCCGACACCAAGCGCCATGCCCTTCGCCGAGGCGGCGGACGGCGCGGTCGGGCTGGAGACCATGCTGCCGGCGGCGCTTCGGCCTCTTCCATGCGCGGCGAGGTCGACGCCGCTGACGCTGTTCCGCGCGCTGGCCACGACGGCCCGCCCGAGCATCCTCGGCCTCGAGGTCGGGCGCGCTCGCGCCCGGCGCCGCCGGCCGACCTCGTCGTCGTCGATCCCGACGTGCCGTGGATGCTCGACGCGGACACGCTGCGCTCGCGCTCGAAGAACACGCCCTTCGAGGCGCCACGCTCTCCGGCCGGGTGCTGCGCACGCTGGTTGCCGGGCGGACCGTCTACGCATACGCTCAGCGCCTGACAAGGAAATCGCGACGCGCGATGCCCGACATTGCCGAGCTCAGCCTGAGCCTCCTCCTGGCGCTCGCTCATCGGCTATCTGCTCGGGTCGATCCCGTTCGGGCTGCTGCTCACCCGCCTTGCCGGGCTGGGCGACGTGCGCGCCATCGGCTCCGGCAATATCGGCGCGACCAACGTGCTGCGCACCGGCCGACAGAGATCTCGCCGCGGCGACGCTTGCTCGGCGACGTGCCTGAAGGGCACGCGTCGCCGTGCTGATCGCCGGCGCCCTGTTCGGCTCCGACGGCGCCATGGTCGCCGGGCTCGGCGCCTTTCTCGGCCACATCTTCCCGGTGTGGCTGAAGTTCAAGGGCGGCAAGGGCGTCGCCACCTATCTCGGCGTGCTGCTTCGGCCTCGCCTGGCCGACGGCGATCGTCTTCGCCGTGGTATGGGCGGCAACCGCCTACTTGACCCGCTTCTCATCGCTGAGCGCGTTGACGGCGAGCCTCGTCACGCCGCCGGTCTTGATCTTCCTCTTTGGCGACAACCGGATCGGCGGCCTGTTCGTCGTGCTGACGATCATCCTGTGGTGGCGACACGCAGACAACATCCGCCGGCTGGTCGCCGGTTCGGAGGGCCGCATCGGCGGCGGCCGATGACCCTGGCCGAGCACCGCCCCGGCATCCGGCTCGGCGACGACCAGCGGCTCGCCTGGCTCCGCCTGATCCGCAGCGAGAACATCGGGCCGGTCGGTATTATGGCGCAAACGCCACAAGAAATGAATCCCCGCCGGCCCACATTTTCCGGCATGGAACACAAACCGGCAATTTATGCCCTGCTCAAGCTTCACGCCGAGCTGGGCGGCAAGATCAAAGAGAACAAGCGCGAGGCTGAAAAGCTCCGCGCCGACATGAAGCATGTCGAGGCGGTCCTTCACCTCCTACAGCCAGGTTTCAACGCTCGCCAGATCGCCCCACGGCGGCGCTATAACCCGAACCCGCTGTTCAAGCGCGGGCATGTCTTCCGCGCCGTCCTAGACCTGCTCAGGACAGTCAGGAGCCTATGTCGGCAGAAGAGATTGCCGTTGCTCATTCCAGTCCAAGGGCGTTGAGGAGCCGACGCGGGAGCAGCGGCGGCACCTGTACGGGGCGGTCAGCGCTTCGTTGCGGAACAACGAGGGCAAGTCGGTGGCTGGGGATGACGGGCCCGCCGATGGACCCTAGCAATCTGATTGCGGCTACGCCCGAATCATCTTATTAGTGACTCCAGCATCGCGCGGATGTATAATGCAACTTATGCACGCATTACAAGAGTCTGCCATAACTCATCAAAAGTTGTATGCGTGGACAAAAGAAGGGGCGACATAAGTCGCCCCAAGGTAAAAGGAAACCGTGCGATATAGGTAGCTTCACGCGACGGGGGCCCGATTGCTCGGCCCACCACCCCCTCTCCACCCTTCTAGCGTGGACGCGCCGCGACCTTGGCAGGAGACAAGCCGCTCTACGGAGAGAAAATTCGCAATCTAGCATAGATTTCTGTTTGGGGGCACAAGGGCATGACCTTGAGGCCCCTGTTTTGTTTGTGGATTCTGCTAGCGAGCGTGGCGCTGCCAGTAGCCGGCAAAATCGACTGAAGGCTTGCGCCCATCGCCAGCGCGGCAACCCGATGCACCTGATCGCCATTCGACGACGCGCCGGTTATCCTCACGCCATGACGCCTCCTGCGCGTAGCGGAGCAGGTACGCGCCAGCGATATGATGGTGGTGGCCGATCTCCGCGCGGCGCAGGCGGCTGAAATATTCCTCGGCCATGTTGGTGCAGGCGCCGTCGAGGCTATACGCCTCTTGGTGGTTGATCCGCTTCATTTCAAAGCGGGCATGCAGATCGTTCCAGCTCGGCGCTTCGTCGGCACTGAACGACGGTGCCGGGTTCGATCCGCGACTTAACCCAAGCCAGGGCGGCACCTTCGGACGGGAACACCGCCGGGACGGAATTGCCGTTGCGCTCGCGAACGATGATGACGGCTTTCCGCTTGCCAGTTCTGGTTGCGGGCAAGGCGACGGTCGGCGCGGTTCTCGGCGAGATTGGCAGGCTTGCGATAGCCACCGAAGAAGCCGGCATCGACCTCAGCGGTTTTGCCGTTGCCGCCGACCATCCGGCCCTTCATTTCCTGAGCCATCGCTTCGCGCATCTTGTGGCACAGAACGAAGGCAGCCTTGTAGGACAGGCCCAGGTCGCGCGACATGGCGAGCATGCTCTTGCCCTTGACCTCATTGCAGAAGATCGCGATGGCCGCGAGATAGGCCCGCAGCGGCAGCTTGTGGGATGGCGAATAGCGTTCCCGAGGTGATGCTGAAATCTTTCCCGCACGCGCGGCAGCGGAACCGGGGCGCGCCATTTCGGCGACGGCAGTCATAGGCATCCGTTCCGCCGCATGACGGGCACACAGGCTCCCCATCGGTTTCTGGCCACCGCAGCCGGCGGAAGGTCGCTTCCGCCTCTTTGTCGGTCATGCGAAAGACCTGAGCGAGGCTCAGGCTCTTTGCCGACTTGCTGAGGAGGAAGTGTTGCATCTGCCTAGCTATCGAATGTGATAGCTATCAGATATGATAGTATCGTGCCCTTGTCAAGAGGCGTCCTGTCGAATATGATAGCGCTCATATCCGATAGGAGGCATCATGGCTCTACCGAAAACCCAGGAGGATTGGGAACGCCGCGTCAGCGCGTTCCTCAAGGCGAAGATACGGGATTCCGATCTGACCTATGTCGATTTGGCGAAGCGGCTCAAAGCGCTACGGTTTCAAGGAAACTGAGGCGTCAGTCACCAACAAGCTGAAACGAGGAACATTTGCGGCAACATTTTTGCTCGCCGTCCTAGCGGCGTTGGATTTGGACGGGGCTCATCTTGGGGAGATTTAGAGCGCATTTTCTCCGGATGTTCTTACATTAGAACGATCTATTAATTCAGCAATAGTTTAGGTCAATGTAAAACGGTCGATATTTTTATTCGCCCTAGTAGCGATAATCTGATCCTTCCTCAGAAGGCTAGTGCGATCGATTTACGATGGAAACGCAAAGTCATTCCTTGCATGTCCGTCAGATACAATGTGACCATCACACCGGTGCCAAATGGAAAATCGATAAACGTTTGATACGGTCCAGAACTCTTAGCCATTTGCCGATATATATTCGACCAGACTTTCTTCTCTGATATGTCGGCTCTGCCCCCTTACTGCCAGAGTCCTTGGTTCGTCACAGCAATATTCGGACTCGGATATTTGCAAATACTTTCTACCAGGCAACTCTGGAATATTTTAAACAGTGCGCGATCGAAGACAATTCCACGTGATAAGGCGGCAATATTGTGAACAGTAGCACACCGATAGAGTTAAAATTGATGATGCGCTATTTGTGATCTAGACGCAGGCAGTCACAAAACAGATGGGACAATACATCCCAGAAAACAGCGGCGACGCAGTGAGAGTAAACAGTGCCAACTACAAACCATCGGTCGAGTTCAGCCAGCTTGTGTCATTGCGACCGCCAAGAAGGCAATCGCCGTGCCTGCGATAAAGAGTATGAATCGCCAGATTGTCTCGTCGGCACATAACAAATTTCTGGATACATCTTGTAGGGTATGCGACCAAAGGTTATCCCCTAATATCCGGGAGGATTTGTCACCTGCCGATGCGCGCTCACAGCGCGCATCCTAGAGAATGGCCGCGATAGGCCATTTGTGGCGTTTGCGCCATAATACCGGGGCCGGTCACCTTTCGCGAGCTGATCAACCATTTCGGCAGCGGCATCGCGGCGATCGAGGCCGTACCGGCATTGGCCGAGCGCGGCGGCCGGCGCCTGCGCCTCTGCCCGGTGGAGGACGCCGAAGGCGAGATGGAAGGCCTCGCCCGACTCGGCGCACAGCTGACCGCGATGGGAGAGCCCGACTATCCAAGGTGGCTCCGCCATATCCCCGACGCCCCGCCGTTGATCGCCGTTCGCGGCGACCCCGCCTGCCTGACACGCCCGGCGGTGGCGATCGTCGGCTCACGGAACGCCTCCGTCGCCGGGCGCAAGTTCGCCGCCCAGATCGCTGCCGGGCTCGGCAACGACGACTTCGTCGTCGCCTCGGGGCTGGCCCGCGGTATCGATGCCGCCGCCCATCAGGCGGCGCTTGTCACCGGCACCGTCGCCGTGCTCGCCGGCGGGCTCGACCAGCTCTACCCGCCGGAAAACGCCGGGCTGGCGGAGCAAATTCTCGATGCCGGCGGCGCCCATATCAGCGAAATGCCGTTCGGCTGGGTGCCGCGCGGACGCGATTTTCCCCGCCGCAACCGCATCATCTCCGGCGTCGCCCTCGGCGTCGTCGTGATCGAGGCCGCTACCCGCTCAGGCTCGCTGATCACCGCCCGGCGCGCCGCCGACCAGGGGAGGCTGGTCTTCGCTGTGCCCGGCTCGCCGCTCGACCCGCGCGCCACCGGCTCGAACGGGCTGATCAAGGACGGGGCGCGCATGGTGACGGAAGTGGAGGACATCACATCGGAGCTGAGGCCGATGCTCGAACACCCGGCCGAGCCGCCGGCCGACATCGCCGAGCCGGCGGAGGAAGCCCCCGGCCCGGCCGACATCGAGGACGCGGCGCGCGCCGTCGTCCTCTCGGCGCTCGGCCCGACCCCGGTGGAGATCGACGAGATCATCCGCTTCACCGGCCTGAGGCCGGCGATCGTGCACCTGGTGCTTCTGGAACTGGCGCTGGCCGGCCGCCTCGAACGCCACGGCGGCCAGCGGGTGTCACTGATCTGAGGCGAGCCCGGTATCATTTGTCACTCAGGCCCGAGACGCCTGATCGTACACAAGCAGGGCGGCTAAGAACGTCCTTGCCTCCGCCGAATAGCCCTTTGACCCAAGGACTTTGCGGATTGATTTCCACGCCCCAATCGCGGCGTCGGCGCGATCGACATGAGCCATGACCTCAGATCGCGTGAGCGGGCGTCTGACATCGTAGTCAGCCTGATGGCGTGCTTCCTGCAGTTCGGCGAACGCCTGGGCGACGGTCTGCAATTGGGGGGAGGGCGAGAGGAGCAACCCCCTCCATACTTCGGAGGGATTGGCACTGCCAAACCCTTTCGCAGCCTTCTTCATGCGCGCATGATCGAACGCGCGACGCACAACCGCGCGCAAGTCTGCCGCATCGTTGCCCGGAAACATCGACTGCGCCGCGTCTTCCGTCAATAAATGAAACAGAGAAAAGTACGCTGCGGAGACGGCGCGTCGCAGGCTTGCCTGCTTTGGCTTCTTGGGCTCTTTCTCCGCTAGGGCGCGCGCCTGCGCAAGCAGATCGGCCGACAGGCTCAAGAGGCGGCCCTCTCCTCGGCCTCCTTGCGAAAGCGAACGTAGACCCAGTCCGAAAGCCCGCTTTCCGCTACCGCTTCCCGCACCGTCGTCTCGACACGCTGCCAATTCTCGCGCTGCCAAGCCGTTGCAGGCGCTTCAGTTTTCAATGCAACCCAAGCCCACAGCGCTTCATCTCCGTCGGCGTCCCTGCCTTCCTCAAGCCCCACCCGCCAATTATTCCCAATCCTCGCCTCAATTCGCGCTCCCAGCATCCGCAGAAGTGCATCGTGGGGAGATAGCGGTGACACATAGAAGCCCGGCTTCCACTCCCCGATTGCTTCGTCGGAATCCACTTCAACAACGACGTGTTTGTACCCGAATAGCGTCAGGTCTCGATCCTTGGCGCCAAACCTCGGGGTCTGAGAAAGCGGCAGCTTGAAATCGCCAGGGGTCAAGTCGAGGATTCGAGCCGCATCATCCAGTGACATTTCGGCCCACGGCGGACCGATCGTGTTCGGGTATCCCTCATATACTCTCCAGACGCGAGCCATTCCTTGAACCTTGCTCCTTTTGGTGAGCGCACCTTGTTCCAAGTGCATCGTGCGCCCACCGGAACAGCGGGTCAACGCGTGTGAAGAGAAAGCCGCCGTGCCGTGCCGTTTCTAACGCTGGCGCTGGCCGGCCGGCTCGAACGCCACGGCGGCCAGCGGGTGTCACTGATTTAGGATGGAGTCAGGGGTGCGAATTGCCTGCTCCACGCTTCTCCGCCTCCGCCCCCGCGTCGTCCTCGACCATCCTGAGGAGGTATGCGAGAAAACCGAGATCCGATGCCGCGGCAAGGCGCCGCAGCTCGCGAGCCATGTGCTCGATATAGCGAGCCGTTTCGCCCGGGCTCGACCCGGGTGCCGCATCCGTAGCCGCCATTCTTTCCCCCAAGCGTTATGCAATTATTAGTTGCATTAAGTTTGCCAGTATAACTTTGGCGTCTATGATTCTGCAAGCCACCGAGACACCGTGTCTCTGGCGAGCGGGATCGGAGGGCCGAACCGGGCCGGGCTTCATCGATTGACAGGTCGGGCCGATTTTCGGATTGTCCCGCGCCTTGGTCCGTCAGGTGGCTCCCTTCCAAAGGCGCCGGGCCGATCCCATCTCTTATGATCTCGCGTAGATTGAAAGCCTCGTTGCGGCATCCATGAACATCGTCATCGTCGAATCGCCGGCCAAAGCCAAAACCATCAACAAATATCTGGGCCCGGACTATCAGGTCCTCGCGTCCTATGGCCATGTGCGCGACCTGCCTTCCAAGGACGGCTCGGTCGATCCCGACGAAGACTTCGCGATGCACTGGGCAGGTCGACACCAAATCGGGCAAGCGATTGTCGGACATCGCCAAGGCCGTGAAGGACGCCGACCGGCTGATCCTCGCCACCGACCCCGATCGCGAGGGCGAGGCGATCTCCTGGCACGTGCTCGAGGTGCTGCGCGCCAAGAAGGCGCTGAAGGGCAAGCCGGTCGAGCGCGTGGTGTTCAACGCCATCACCCGGGACGCGGTGCTCGATGCCATGCGCCATCCGCGCCAGATCGACGCCGACCTCGTCGACGCCTATCTCGCCCGCCGCGCCCTCGACTATCTGGTCGGCTTCACGCTGTCGCCGGTCCTGTGGCGGAAGCTGCCCGGCGCCCGCTCGGCCGGCCGCGTCCAGTCGGTGGCGCTCCGCCTCGTCTGCGACCGCGAGAACGAGATCGAGACCTTCGTCCCGCAGGAATACTGGTCGGTGACGGTGACGCTGGAGACGCCGGACGGCGCCCGCTTCGTCGCCCGCCTCGTGGGCTTCGACGGCGACAAGCTCGGCCGGCTCGACATCCCCGATCGAGGCGACGGCACGACGCGTCGAGGCGGCGCTGGAGTCGGCGACTACCGCGTCGCTGTCGGTCGAGGCGAAGCCGGTCCGCCGCAATCCGCCGCCGCCCTTCACCACCTCGACGCTGCAGCAGGAGGCCTCGCGCAAGCTCGGCTTCGCCGCCGCCCGCACCATGCAGATCGCCCAGCGGCTCTACGAGGACGGGCCGCATCACCTATATGCGAACCGACGGCGTCAGAGTGGCGCCGGAGGCGATCGCCGCGACGCGCGCCGTCATCGGCAAGGATTTCGGCGACCGCTACGTGCCCGAAAGGCCGCGCCACTACCAGGCCAAGGCGAAGAACGCGCAGGAAGCGCACGAGGCGATCCGCCCGACCGACCTGTCGCGCATCGCCGGCGTCGCTTCGGCGGCTCGCTCGAGCCGACCAGGCGCAAGCTCTACGAGCTGATCTGGAAGCGCATGGTGGCCAGCCAGATGGCAGCCGCCGAGATCGAGCGGACGACCGTCGACATCGAGGCGCGGCGGCGGCCGACAGGGTGGCGCTGCGCGCCACCGGCCAGGTCGTCCGCTTCGACGGCTTCCTCACCCTCTACCAGGAAGGCCGCGACGACGACTCCGGACGACGAGGATTCGAAGCCGCCTGCCGCCGATGAAGGAGGGCGACCGCCTCGCCGAGCGCGGCATCGCCGTCGACCAGCATTTCACCGAGCCGCCGCCGCGCTACACCGAGGCGAGCCTGATCAAGAAGATGGAGGAGCTCGGCATCGGCCGGCCGTCGACCTATACCGCGATCCTCTCGGTGCTGCGCGACCGCGACTATGTGCGGCTGGAGAAGCGCCAGCTCATCCCCGAGGACAAGGGCCGGCTGGTGACCGCCTTCCTGTCGAGCTTCTTCGAGCGCTATGTCGAGTACGACTTCACCGCCGAGCTCGAGGAAAAGCTCGACGAGGTCTCCAACGGCGACATCTCGTGGAAGGACGCTGCTGCGCGACTTCTGGCGGCAGTTCTCCGGCCGACGTCGACGAGATCAAGGACCTGCGCGTCGCCGAGGTGCTCGATGCGCTCAACGAGCTGCTCGGCCCGCACGTCTTCCCGACGCGCGCCGACGGCGGCGACCCGCGCCAGTGCCCGTCCTGCGGCACCGGCCAGCTGTCGCTGAAGCTCGGCAAGTTCGGCGCCTTCATCGGCTGCTCGAACTATCCCGAATGCCGCTACACCCGCCAGCTTGCCGTGCCGAACGGCAACGGCAACGGCGCCGAATCGGGCGGCGACGGCGAAGCGCACCCTCGGCCAGGACCCCGAGACCGGCCTGACGTGACCGTCAGGACCGGGCGCTTCGGCCCCTATGTCCAGCTCGGCGAGGCGAGCGAGGACGAACAAGAAGCCGAAGCGCGCGAGCCTGCCGAAGGGCTGGGACCCGGCGACGATCGATCTCGACCGGGCGCTGGCGCTGCTGTCGCTGCCGCGCGAAGTCGGCCCTCACCCCGAGACCGGCACAATGATCACCGCCGGCATCGGCCGCTACGGCCCCTTCGTCCAGAACGACGGGACCTTCGCCAATCTCGACTCGGTCGAGGAGGTGTTCTCGGTCGGGCTCAACCGCGCGGTGTCGCTGATCGCCGAGAAGAAGGCGGGTGGCGGCCGCGGTCGCGGCCGGGCAACACCGAAGGCGCTGAAGGCGCTCGGCGAGCACCCGACCGATGGCGGGCCGATCACGGTTCGCGACGGGCGCTACGGACCCTATGTCAATCACGGCAAGATCAACGCGACCCTGCCCAAGGATGTCGATCCGCAGAGCGTGACCATGGAGGTGGCGCTCGAACTCCTGGCGGCGAAGGCCGCGAAGGGGCCCGGCAAACCGGCGAAGCGGTCGAGCAAAGGCGGCGGCAAATCAAGCCGCGCCGCCAAAACGGGCTGATACGTGGCCAAGAAGGCACGCACGAAGGCGAAAAAACCGGACCGGCCGCTCCCGACCCGCGACGAGATCCTTGCCTTCATCGCCGATCATCCCGGCAAGGCCGGCAAGCGGGAGATCAGCCGCGCCTTCGGTATCAAGGGCGCCGATCGGATCGCCCTCAAGGCGACGCTCAAGGACCTCTCGGAAGAGGGCCTCGTCGAAAAGCGCCGCGGCAAGCTGAAGCGCTCGGGCGACCTGCCGCCCGTCACCGTGCTCGAGATCACCGGCCGCGACACGGACGGTGAACTGATCGCCGAACCGATGGAGTGGTTCGAGGAGCAGGGCGCGCCGCCGAAAATGCTGATCACACCGGCCGCGTGGCAAGGGCCCCGCTGCCGGAGTCGGCGACCGGGTGCTCGCGCGTCTGTCGAAGGAAGGCGCCGACGGCTACGACTACACGGCCCGCATCATCAAGGCGCTGGCGCGCAAGCCGGCAACGGTGCTCGGCGTCGTCCGCGAGGCACCCGGCGGCGGACGGATCGAGCCTGTCGATCGCAAGCAGAAGGAGCTGATCGTCGACGCCGACGGGCTGAAGGGCGCCAGGGAAGGCGACCTCGTCTCGGTGACGGTGTCGCGGAGCGGCCGCTACGGCCTCGACCGCGCCCGCGTCAGCGAGGTGATCGGCTCGATGAAGAACGAGAAGGCGGTGAGCCTGATCGCCATCCTGTCGCACGGCATCCCCCACGAGTTCCCGCCGGAGGTGCTGGCGGAAGCCGAGGCGGCCAAGCCGGCAACGATGCGCAACCGGGAGGACTGGCGCGAGCTGCCGCTGGTCACCATCGATCCCGCCGACGCCAAGGACCATGACGATGCGGTCCATGCCGCGGCGGACGACGCGGCAGACAACAAGGGCGGCTTCGTCGTCACCGTCGCCATCGCCGACGTCGCTGCCTATGTGCGGCCGGGCTCGGCCCTCGACCGCGAGGCGGTCAAGCGCGGCAACTCGGTCTATTTCCCCGACCGGGTGGTGCCGATGCTGCCCGAGCGCATCTCCAACGACCTCTGCTCGCTCCGCGAGGGCGAGGACCGCCCGGCGCTCGCCGTCCGGATGCGGTTCTCGGCGGAAGGCCGCAAGCTCGGCCATCGCTTCCACCGGGTGATGATGCGCTCGGCGGCGAAGCTCTCCTACGGCCAGGCGCAGGCGGCCTTCGACGGCAAGACGATCGGCGCCCACGGCCGCGTCGGCGACGCCCTCGGCGTCCTGTGGGAGGCTTACCAGGCGCTCCGCCGCGCCCGCCGGGATCGCGGGCCGCTCGAGCTCGACCTGCCCGAACGCAAGCTGGTGCTCGGCAAGGACGGCTCGATCGAACGGGTCATGGTTCCCGAGCGGCTCGAATCGCATCGCCTGATCGAGGAGTTCATGATCCAGGCGAACGTCGCTGCCGCCGAGACGCTGGAGGCGAAGAAGTCGCCGCTCGTCTACCGCATCCACGACACGCCGTCGCTTGCCAAGCTGGAGGCGCTCCGCGACTTCCTCAAGTCGATCGACATGACGCTGCCGAAGAGCGGCAACCTCAGGCCGTCGCACTTCAACCGCATCCTGGAGCGGGCGAAGGACACCGAGCACGGGCCGCTGCTCCACGAAGTGGTGCTGCGTACCCAGAGCCAGGCCGAGTACCACCCGGAGAACATCGGCCATTTCGGCCTCAACCTCCGCCGCTACGCCCATTTCACCTCGCCGATCCGCCGCTATGCCGACCTCATCGTCCACCGGGCGCTGATCGCGGCGCTGAAACTCGGCCCCGGCGGACTGCCGAAAGGGGCGGAGGCGGAGCTCGCGGTGATCGCCGCCCAGATCTCGGCCGCCGAACGGCGCGCCATGGCGGCCGAGCGCGACACCATCGACCGGCTGGTGGCGCACTGGCTCGCCGACCGGGTCGGCGCCACATTCAGCGGCCGCATCGCCGGGGTGACCCGCGCCGGGTTGTTCGTCAAGCTCGACGACACCGGGGCCGACGGCTTCGTCCCCATGCGCTCGCTCGGCTCGGACTATTTCCACTACGACGAGGCGCGCCATTCGGTGATCGGCCAGCGGACCGGCGAGATGCACCGGCTCGGCGACTTGGTCGAGGTGAAGCTGGTCGAGGCGGCGCCGCTCGCCGGCGCTCTTCGCTTCGAGCTCCTGTCGGAGGGGCGGATCGTGCCGCGCAAGGAGCGGCCGGCGGCGGAGACCAAGCCGCGCGGCCGCGGCAAGGCCCGGCCGGGTGGCCGAGCGGCGCGCGGCCGTGGGCGCTGATTGCCGCGACATCTTGCGCCCCGACTTGATCGGCGGCGGGTTTCGGCCTACCTGCAACCGACATGGAATACAGCGACGACGACCGCTCCTGGCGGCAAGACCCTCAACTGAACGACCTCGGCCTGCCGAAACGGTCGGTCTTCACCGCGATGCGGCGCGGGTTCGCCTGCCGGTGCCCGCAATGCGGCGAAGGGGCCCTGTTCCGCCGCTTCCTCAAGCCGGTGCTCGTCTGCGGCCATTGCGGCGAGGACCTCAGCCACCAGCGGGCCGACGACGCGCCGCCCTACTTCACCATCGTCATCGTCGGCCACCTGATCGTGCCGCTCATGGTGACGGTGGCGCTCCTCACCAACCTCCCCAATATCGTCTCCCTGGCGATCTGGCTGCCGATCACCTTTGCCCTGACCATCCTTCTCCTCCAGCCGGTCAAGGGCGCGATCATCGCCCTGCAATGGGCGCTCTACATGCATGGCTTCGAAGGCCGAGGCGATCCGGACGCCATGCCGGAAGGATTCTGCCCCGCGAACTCCGCCCCTGACCCGGTGTAGATTTCGCCGCGAGGAGGAACCCTTTTCATGACCGCAGTTTCGGGGCGCATCGACGCCGCCAACCGGGCGTTCGCGCCAATCGCCGACTTCTACAGCCGCTCGCGCTATGCCGACCGGCGATTTGCCGAGGGGATCTCCGACTTCACTTTCGGCAACCCGCACGACATGCCGCTCGAGCGCTTCGTCGCCGCGATCCGCGACCGCGCCGTGCCGCACGACAAGAACTGGTTCGCTTACAAGACCAGCGAGGACGAGCCGCGCGAATTCCTCGCCGAGCGGGTCGGCCGCGAGCTCGGCCTCGCCTTCGAGCCGGAGGATATCGCGCTGACCGCCGGCGCCTTTGCGGCGATCTCCGTCGCCATCCAGCTCCTCCTCGATCCCGGCGACGAGGCGATCTTCTCCGAGCCCGCCTGGTTCTGCTACGAGCCGATGCTCTACGCGGCGGCCGCCGTGCCGAAGGCGGTAATGCTGAAAGCGAACTCCTTCGACCTCGATCTCGAAGCGATCGATGCCGCGATCACCTCGCGGACGCGCATGGTCATCGTCAACACCCCGCACAATCCGACCGGCCGCATCTACGATGTGGAGACCTTGCAGGCTCTTGCCGACCTGCTCGACCGCGCCTCGCAGCGGATCAACCGCCGCATCTTCCTGCTGTCGGACGAGCCCTACCGGCGGCTCCGCTTCGACAACCGCGATTTCACCAGCCCGGCGGCGATCTATCCGTGGACCTTCATCAGCTATTCCTACGGCAAGGTGCTGCTCACGCCCGGGCAACGGCTCGGCTATCTGGCCGTCTCGCCGCTGATGCCGCGAGAGGATCGCGAGCCGTTGCGCGACGCGTATTTCGCTGCCCAGATGGCGCTCGGCTGGTGCTTCCCCAATGCGGTGATGCAGTACGCCGTGCCCGATCTCGAGGACCTGTCGATCGATGTCGGCGCCCTCACCCGCCGCCGCGACCTCCTGATGACGACGCTCGCCGAGGCAGGGTACGCGGTGCTGCCACCGGAAGGCACCTTCTATCTGTTCAGCCGCTGGCCCGCGGGCGGCGTCAACGACCCGTGGAACGCGCTCGCCGACCGCGACGTTTTCGTGTTGCCCGGCGAGGTGATGAACGTGCCGGACTATTTCCGCATCTCGCTGACGGCGTCCGACGCGATGGTCGATCGGTCGCTGCCGGCGTTTCGCGAGATCGCTCAATCGGCCTGAGGCACGGGATTGGCGACGGCATAGACCTGGCCGCCGGTCGGCCAGAGATTAGCGGGCGCGGTGATGTAGAGGGTCGTCTGATCCGGCGAGAACGCGACGCTGGTGATGTAGGGCTCCGGCACGTCGACGGTGGCGAGAAGCTTGCCGTTGCGATCGACGATCAGGAGATGGCCGGCCCCGTATTCGGCCAGGTAGAGGTTGTCGTCGCGGTCGACGGCCAGTCCGTCGGGACCCACCTCCCAGCCGCGGTGCGGATCGGCGGCTTCCAGATCGTCGAGCTTCACGAAGATGCGCCGCCTCGAGAGGGTGCCGTCCTTGGCGACATCGAAGGCAAGCACGTTCCGCGACAGGTGCTCCGAGACGAACAGCGTCCGGCCGTCGTGGCTGAGGGCGACGCCGTTGGAGTAGTGGATGTGCTCGGCGAGGCGGCGCAGGTGCCCGGCCGCGTCGAGATAGAGCACTGCGCCCTTCGCCTTGGCCTTCGGGGCAAAGTCACCGGACGACGAGAAATAGATCCCGCCCCTGGCATCGTTGGTGACCGCGTTCGGGGTTACGAAGTGCCGCCCGTTCTCGTCGGTGTCGATCACCGCACGGGTCTCACCGTCAAGGCCGATCCGAGCGAGCGCCCCCTCGCGATGGCAAAGGATGATCAACTCGTAAGGGCCACCGCGGGCGATCCCGGTCGGGTAGCAGCCGCGACGTTGCCAGACGACACGGTTCGCCGTGCCGTCCCAGCGCATCACCCGGTCATTGCCCATCTCGGTATAGTAGAGCGTCCCGTCCTCGACGAAGGCACCCTCGGGATAGGCAGAATCGGGATTGATGGCGACAAGATCGCCGGCCGCCAGGGCGGCAACGGCACCTCCGGCAACCAGCAGCGCGGCAGAGGCAAGACCTAAGCGACGACGCAAGCGGGCGCCTTTCCTATCGGCGAGCGCCGGCCGACACCGCCGGACACGAGCGACGCAGAACGCAGAGGCAGGTTAGGAGCGCCGGGAGCCGTCGTCCAGCTTGACATTCGCTGCACCCAACTTAGGGTGCGCAGCAATTTTCCGACCTGCCGAAGGACCGCGCCATGGCCAAGGCCACCACCATCAAGATCAAGCTCGTCAGCTCCGCCGACACGGGCTACTACTACGTGACCAAGAAGAACAGCCGCACCAAGACGGAAAAGCTGGCGATGAAGAAATACGATCCTGTCGCCCGCAAGCACGTCGAATTCCGCGAAGCGAAGATCAAGTAGACCCGCCCATCCGGGCACTGCAAAAGGGAAAGGCACCGCCGGCCCGGCGGTGCCTTTCTTGTTTGGTGGCCGGCCCAGAACGGGTTTGTACGAGGAGGCCACTCAATCCGTTCTGGAACCGGCCGACCCTACGGACCCAGGAGATGCGGCGGACCTGAGCACTCCGCAGGGTTTCTGAATGGCCGTGGCGTCGTCAGGCATGTCATGCCGCAAACACGGCACGCCAGCCGTCCCGACGCCACCGCACTGTAGCCTCCGGAACCGCCAAATTGAACCGGATTCCGCCACTCCCCGGATGAAAGCTCGAATTTTAGTAAAGCATTAGGCTTAATTTTCGCGGGAAAGCGCCAAAATTCAGGCGTCCCGGCGATCCGATCAGGCAGCCGCGGCCACACGGTTGCGTCCCGCTCGCTTGGCCCGGTAAAGGGCCTCGTCGGCGCGCTTGAGGAGACGCTCGGGCGTGTCCTCACCGCCCTCGAGCGAACTGATCCCAATCGATACGGTGATCTCGAGCGAGGCGCCGTCGCTCACCTGGAACCGCTCCCCGGCGATCTTCTGGCGGATCCGCTCGCCGACCAACAGCGCCAGCGCCGCATCGGTATCCGGCATTGCGATCACGAACTCCTCGCCGCCCAGCCGGCAGGCGAGATCAATGTTGCGGACTGCCTTCCGCACCCGGCGGGAGAACTCGCGCAGCACGTCATCACCGACCGCATGCCCGTGGGAATCGTTCACCACCTTGAAGTGGTCGATGTCGAGCAGGAGCAGCGACAAGGGCTTGCTTCGCGCCGCCGCCTGCTGGACCAGCATCGCCAGGTGCCGCTCGAGATAGCGGCGATTGTGGAGGCCGGTCAGGCCGTCGATCACGGCCATTTCGATGGTCATCTGGACACTGTCGCGGAGGCGGTCGGAGAAGCGCTTCCGCCGGACCTGGGTCCGCACCCGAGCGAGCATCTCGTTGCGGTCGATCGGCCGCACCAGGTAGTCGTTGACCCCGAGATCAAGGCCGCGCATCAGCCGCGGGGTGTCGTTCGGATCGGCGATGACGAGGATCGGCAATGTCCGCGTACGGTCGAGCGAGCGGAGCTGCGAGCAGAGCCTCAGCGCGTCGACCCCGGCGAGGTTGAGGCTGACGATGGCGAGATCGTAGTCGCCTTCCGCCGCGGTGAAGAGCGCCTCCTGCGCATCGGCTTCGACCTCGATGCTGTGATGGAGCGACAGGGCGCGCGAAATGCGATCGACGGTGGCCGGCATGTCCTCGACAAGCAGGATGCGCCCGCCCTCGCCGACCAGCGTCTCCGGATCCATGACGTCGTCGAGGCCGATCTCCCGCGATGTCGCGGCGCGCATCATCAGTTCGTCGGTGAGCGTCTTCAGCCGGACCAGGCTCTTGACGCGGGTCACCAGGGCGATGTCATCGACGGGCTTGGTCAGGAAGTCGTCGGCCCCGGCCTCAAGGCCACTGATCCGGTCGGCCGGCTGGTTCAACGCGGTGACGATAACGACGGGGATATGCGCCGTCTTCGGATCGGCCTTCAGCCGGCGGCACACCTCGAGCCCGTCCATGCCCGGCATCATCACGTCGAGAAGCACGATATCGCAGAGACCCTCGGAGCAGATCTCGAGCGCCTGCGGACCGTTCATCGCCGTCACCACCTCGAAATACTCGGCGCCGAGCCGCGCCTCCAACAGCTTGACGTTGGCAGCGACATCATCGACGACCAGAACCCGCGCGGTCATATTCGCAAAAACCTCCTAGCCGTCGCCCAGATAGGCCTTCACCGTCTCGATGAACTTCGTCACCGAAATCGGCTTGGACAGGTACGCCTCACAACCACCCTGCCGGATCCGTTCCTCGTCGCCCTTCATTGCGAAAGCCGTCACCGCGATGATCGGGATCGAGCGGAGCTCGTCGTCCTCCTTGATCCACTTGGTCACTTCGAGACCGGAGACCTCGGGCAGCTGGATGTCCATCAGGATGAGGTCGGGCCGCCGGCTGCGCGCGAGATCGATGGCCTCCAGGCCGTTCCGCGTCTCGACGATATCATAGCCGCTCGCCTCCAGGAGGTCGTGGAAGAGCTTCATGTTAAGCTCGTTGTCTTCCACGACGAGAACGGTCTTCGCCATGCTATGGGATCCCGGAGGGGTTTGAGCGCCGCTCAGCCGATTCTTTGTCGTCGGCGATTCCTGTAGGTTTTGAAGTTAATCCGCATTTCTTTCGGAAAGGCAAATATGACCCCCCGAGATTCTGTGTATTCGGTCGATCGTGACAACGCCGAGGCGATTGCCGTGTCCGCCTTGTCGTTCCTCGTTTCACGGCCGGATGAGGTCGATCGTTTCTTCGCTCTTACGGGAATTACGTCCGACACAATCAGGCACAGCGCGGCCGAACCAGGCTTCCTCGGCGGGGTGCTTGATTACCTGCTCGGCGACGAGCGGCTGGTCATCGCCTTCGCCGCGGAAGCCGACATCCCGCCCGACCGGGTGCAGGCTGCCCGCCACCGGCTCGACGCCGCGTGACAGGCAAAGCCATGGAGACGATTCCGCTCCGCCTCAACGGGTATACGGAGCTGCCGGCCGGCAAGATCGCCAACGTCGTCACCTTCCTCGAGATGACGGCACCACCGGCCGCCCGGTCGGAATCGCCGCCGGGCAATCTTGCGGTGCGGCGGGTGATCGAGCCGGACCCAGCATGGTACCGGGCGCTCTGTCGCCGCGTCGGCGAGGACTGGTTGTGGACGTTCCTTCCGCTAATGCCGGAAGACGAGCTTGTCGCTCTCCTTCGCGACCCGGCAATCGAGATCCACGTGCTGGAGCGGGATGGCGAAGCGATCGGCCTCGCCGAGCTCGACCGGCGGCAGCCAGGCGAGGTCGAGATCGTCCTCTTCGGCGTGGTGCCCGAGGCGGTCGGCACCGGCGCGGCGCATCACCTGATGAACGGCGTTCTCAAGGCCGCATTCGGTCCGGATACGCGCCGGGTTTGGCTGCATACCTGCACCAACGACCATCCGGCGGCGGTGCCCTTCTATCTCCGCGCCGGCTTCACGCCGTACAAGTTCGCGATCGAAGTGTCGGACGACCCGCGGCTGACCGGCCGCTACCCGGAGGCCGCCGCCCCGCATGTCCCGACGATCCGACCGAAGTAGCCGCGACCGCGTGCCAGCCTCAGAGCCGGCTCGTCAGGCAAACTTCGGTAGCCGGGGACGCGATACCGAGGCCTCCGGTCCGGTCTAGCGCCCGGCCGCCGCCTCGCGCGAGATGTGATGAGACTCGCCGCCGTCCCGTTCGGCCAGCGCCTCGATCTTCTGGAGTTCTTCATTGGCCTCGTCGAAGTCGGCCTGGGCGGTCGCCAGCTGAACCTTCAGCTCGTCGGCCGAGGCCCTGAGATTGTCGCGCCGCTGCATCGCCGCCTTGGCGAAGGTCGGATAGGCGAAATGCGAGGTGTCGCGGATGCCGCTCCGCTCCTGCTCGGCGACGATCTGCGCCTCGAGATCGTTCGCCATCTTCTCGAACTCGGCGATCATGGCTTCGATCTGCGCCAGTTGTCGGCGCCTTTCCTCAACCTTGAAACGCTTCAGCCGGATCACGCCCTCACGCGACTTCATCACCAACGCTCCCTCAAGCCTCCATGCGTGCCCTGGCGGGCAGCCGACCTTTTCTTGTGCCGCAGGAAACCGGCCACCGGCCGCCCGACCGCGCGGCGGCGGCCGGTTAACCTTTCGTTTACGTCTCGTGTTAATCATGACCGAGGATGGCTTAATTCGGGGTAAATCGATCAGCAGTCCCATCGCCGGATTTACGTGAGTTGCCTGAATCGCTTAGCGGGATTTCTTCAACCGGGTTAACAAGTAGTTAATCGCTAGAATTGTCTGTAATTGCAATACAATGAAGCGTCTGGCGTAGATTGCTCGTTAATTTGCTTGTGCAATGGAATCAGTTTTTGTTAACCATTGGCTGGTAGCGTTGCGAATCGGAGTTAACTCTTTCTTGGTGCCGGTTGATTTTGCCGGTCCGCCAAGCCCGCGGGGCAGGCCAGGGGGAATGGTGGCATGCGAGTACTTTTGATCGAAGACGACAGCGCGACGGCGCAGAGCATCGAACTGATGCTCAAGTCGGAGAGCTTCAACGTCTACACCACCGACCTCGGCGAGGAGGGAGTCGACCTCGGCAAACTCTACGACTACGACATCATCCTGCTCGACCTGAACCTCCCCGACATGTCGGGTTACGAGGTCCTGCGCTCGCTCAGGGTCTCCAAAGTCAAGACACCCATTCTGATCCTCTCCGGCCTTGCCGGGATAGAGGACAAAGTCCGTGGCCTTGGATTCGGCGCCGACGACTACATGACCAAGCCGTTCCACAAGGACGAACTGGTCGCGCGCATCCACGCGATTGTCCGCCGATCCAAGGGCCACGCCCAATCCGTGATCACCACCGGCGACCTGACGGTCAATCTCGATACCAAGACGGTGGAGGTCAACGGCCAGCGCGTGCATCTGACCGGCAAGGAATACCAGATGCTCGAGCTCCTCTCGCTGCGCAAGGGCACCACGCTGACCAAGGAGATGTTCCTCAACCATCTCTATGGCGGCATGGACGAGCCGGAGCTGAAGATCATCGACGTCTTCATCTGCAAGCTGCGCAAGAAGCTGGCGGCGGCGACCGGCGGCCAGAACTACATCGAGACCGTGTGGGGACGCGGCTACGTGCTGCGCGAACCCGACGAGCACGACATACGCGAGAGCGCCTGACCCCTTTCCTCCCGTGGTGCCAACAAGAACAGCGCCCCGCTTCCTTCCAGGCGGGGTTTTTTTTCGGCTGACGCCGTTCACCTGTCAGAGCAGGCCGACTTCCTGAAGCTTCGCCTCGACGATCTCGCGATCGAACGGCTTGAGGATATAGTCGTCGGCCCCGGCCCGCATTGCCCGGGTGATATGGCCGACATCGTTCTCGCTGGCGCAAAAGACAACGGTCGGCCCATCGCCGCCCGGCATGGCGCGGAGCGAGGTGAGGAACTCCACCCCGTTCATGACCGGCATATGCCAATCGACCAGAACCATGTCCGGCATCGAACGGCCGCAGACGGCCAGCGCCTCGCTGCCATCTTCGGCCTCGCTCACGGTGAAGTCGAGATCCTCCAGAATGCGGCGCGCCACCTTCCTGACGACGCTGGAGTCATCGATGACGAGGCAATGCTTCATCCGGCTCTCCCTGGCGCGGCCGAACCGGCCGTGGCGCCCCGCCCCGACATATGGTCGGCACGCACCGCACGTCCGCAAAGGCTATTTCGGGATGGTTAATTTCCGCTGAAAATGACGGGTCGCCGTCAGCCGGCGGGCC
The DNA here is from genome assembly GCA_963710805.1 of uncultured Alphaproteobacteria bacterium. Lineage (GTDB taxonomy): Bacteria > Pseudomonadota > Alphaproteobacteria > Rhizobiales > Kaistiaceae > Bauldia. The sequence goes on from CAVQBS010000041.1 coordinate 152,316, forward strand.
CGGCGGTGATAATGACGTCGCCGTCTTCCAGCCGGGCGACGATCGTCATGCCGCAGTTCCGGGCAAGCGCCCCGGCGTAATATCCCTGCACCGACTGGGCGTCGACATCGACGCCCTCGAGATCGCCGGGCACCAGCCGCTCAAAAGCGGCCGGGATCCGGGCGCTCGGCCCGCTCGAGCGCAACGTGAAGCGCGGCGCCTGGGTCTCGCCCTCGACCGTCACGCTGACGGCGCCGCCGCGCGGCACGGCCGCATTGGCGAGCAGGATGAGGTTGAGGAGGAGCTTGACCAGGTTCTTCCGCATCAGGACGCGCGGCGCCGACCAGGTGAAGTCCGCCTTCTCCCCCTCCATGAAGCCGGTGGCGACCTTTTCGGCATCGGCAAGGTCGATCTCGGCCCCGGCCGAGCCCGCCGCGCCGAATGCGAGCCGTGCGAACTGGAGCTTGGCAGAGCCCTGCCGGGCGCTGCGGCGGATGAGGTCGAAGGCGAACGCCTTCATGTCCTCGCTGTTGTCCTCGTCGAGGACCTCGAGGCCGTTGATGATGGCGCCGACCGGCGAGATGATGTCGTGGCAAACGCGGCTGCACATCAGCGCCGCAAGGTCGAGCGCGTCGAGTTCGGCTCGGTCGGTCATCGCAGCTCTCGCCTCCCTTGCAAGACCGGGCGAATCGGCCCGGACGGCGGCTTGGTCCCCGATACACCGGCAACCCCGCCCTGCCAACCGAGGAAGGCCCGCCT
>CAVQBS010000042.1:0-39131 GCA_963710805.1 uncultured Alphaproteobacteria bacterium
TTGCCAGGCGGTTTGCGAGTTTTTCCTTTGGATGATGCTGTTCTACTACTAGCGGCCATGATGAGCGATCCCGATAATGATCAATGACCGAGAGACGGAGCGCCGTCGCGAAACTACCCTTACATAGATGCTGGCGACGCCTTCGCAGCCGCATTCCACGAAAGGCGCCGACAAGGGCAAGCCTCGCCGACGCCTCCCTGTGTTACGTCAGGGCCGCGATGATCGCCGCAATCCCAAAAAGGATTGAAGCGATGTTGGCCTTGATCGTGACTGTGACCTGAACGGTCCGCCGGTGCTTTCGCATCGGTTTGCCCTTTCAGGGTCACGCCGGCGCAACCCGTTTAGGGGTTATGCCAACCGGCCCATCGAACGATTTTACCCGTCGTTCACTGGAGCATCGGTCCACCATCGACGTGATACCCCGCCGACGATGGCGTCGGTTAGCGTCCCTATCCCACTTACGTCCTGGCGAGCTACGATTACGCCGTGTGGGATTTGGGACCGACGTTACGTGGAGAACCCAGCATTTCGGGTTGCTGTCCCGACGCTTGCAGGTGCCACGATTTGCGATTCTGGGCCGATTACTCGGATTTGTCGAGTCCACGCCGAGCGCGCCACCTAAGGAAGTGACGCGCCTTCTGGCGGATCGTTTTCCGGATCGGATCACCGGAGGCGGCGGCGCAGCCGTCAAGATGAACCGCCGCCCCCGGGTGCCCGCTCACCGGCCAAGGAGTGGCCGCCACGGGCTGCCGGCCGTTGTTGCCGCCACCTGCCAGCTGGGCGGCCCGGCTTCGAGATGCGCGGGCCGGGGCCCGCCCGCGAGCGCCAGGGGGGCACTCGCGGCTGCAGCCCGGCGGAATGCAGCGACCGCCGGGGTACTCGATTCAGTCGTCGAAGCCCGCGTCGGCGGCGCCTCGGCGGGCTCGCCGGCCCTGTGCCGGCGGCGCCACGCCGGGCTCGCCGACCGCGTAGCTCTCCAGGTCGCCTCGCCGGCGCGGTGCCGCCGCCGGGCGGCGGGCGAGCCCGCCGTCAGGTCGAGGTCGGCGGCGTCGGCGAACTCGCCAGCACGTCGGCGGCGGCGCTGCTCGGGGGTGATGGCCGTCATGGCTCGCGCCCGTAGGCGGCCTCGAACTCGTCGGCGAAGCGCTGGCGCGCCACGGACATCGCCGCGCTGGCGCGGGACGCCGCGGCTCTTGGCGATCTCGTCGACCTTGTCGTCGAAGGCCAGATCGGCCTTGCTGACGGGCGCCGGCCGCGCGGCGTCGGCCGCCTTGGCGATCATCTCGTCGCCGGCGCGCTGGAACTTCTCCAGCAGGTCGGGGCGGGCCGCTCGAGCAGCTCGACATCGCCACGTGGCGCGGGCAGCCCTCGGCCTTCGCGATCGCCGCGACGGCGGCCTCGAACGAGTCGACGGTGACGCGATCTTGCTCAGGTCCATGTCGGTCTCCTCTTCGTCGCCGGCGCGCTTGGCCAGCCGATCTTCGCGTGGGGGTTGGCCGGCTTGTCCACCAGCGACAGCTCGTCGAGCTTATGTTCTTCAGCCTGGCCCGCTCGCGCTCGGGCTCCCCGTCGTCGCGCTTCATCAGCACCTTGCGGCGCGTGCACGTTCGCGGGCAGGTCGACGGCGCCGAAGTTCGTCGATGCGAAAGGCGCGGAGGATGCGGCGGGGCTTCATCGTTTACCTCCGACTCCCGAAGCCGCGGTCGTCGGGGCCGCCGCGCTCGATCTCGGCCTTGATGACCACGGTCGGGTCCTTCAGGGACCGGCGGTACGGCCCGCCGGGCAGCTGGTAGCTTCTCGTCGGCGGCAAGGTCGTCTTGTTTGTGCCGTAGTCGCTCGGCGGGAGCACAACTTTCTTCGTCTCGGTGGTCATCTCGTGTTCCCTCAGGTCCAGGCCAGATGCCGAAGCCGGGCAAGGTCGGTCGCCAGTGCATCTCGGCCTCGGCAAGCATCCTCGACCTCAGCGCGTCGCGCCGGTAACGGCGCGCCTCGCGGTGCTCGCCGCTGCGCCGACAGGCGCTCCGCCTGCGCCCACTTGATTCTCGCGCAGTTCGCGGGCGCGCAAGGCACGATGGCCCGCGCGCGGTCGTCGATCTGCGCGGCCGTCGCGGTCCACGCGGATGGGGCCGGCTGGCGTGGTCGTCCTCGATCATGTGCGCGCAACTCGCGCAAGTGCCTGCGCTTCTGCCCTTGAGCTCCTGCAAGGCAGAAGCTCGCGGCGCTCGTGGAGCTCTCAGCGCCTCGATCGTCGGGCGACGTCGCGGCGTGCCGGTCGAGCGCGGCGATCTCGTCCTCGACCGTCGCCCGTGCGCCGCGCGACTTCCTCGTCGTGCTTCTGCGCCGCGACTTGCTCGGCCTTCGTCGGCTCGGGCGCGCGGCGAGCGCAGGCCGCGCGGACGGGCCGACGGCGACGATGCCGTTCAGCAGGCGCCCGAGCAGCGCGGCGCTTGATGGAGCCGGTGTCGGATCGCGACGTAGGCGGCCTCCATCTGCTGCCGCGGTCATCGGCATCGTCGGTCGCGGGCTTCTCGCGATCTCGCGGCGATCATGCGGCCTCTGCTCTTCCGTGTCGTGGATGACCCAGGGCGGCGCCTCGAAGGGCTCGACGTAGTCGGAGCCGATGGCCTCGCCGTCGACGAAGGCCGTCGGCCCGAGCAGGCGCGCAGACGGCCAGGACGCGCGCGGACGCGTTCCGGCGCGCGCCGGGTGGGCCGGGCCTCGTCGGCTCGCGTCGGCCGTCCTGGGCGCGCCTGAGCGAGGCGCCGGCGGCGGACCTCGGGCGCTGGGCGGCCTGTCTCCGGCTCGTCGTCGAGGTCCGGGTCGGGCTGCTCGACGTCGTCGGGACGTGACAGAACGGCGGCGATGCCGTCGAGGCGGTCCATGATGTCCGCGCCCGGGGTGCCGGGCCGGCAAGGGCTGGTCGCCCTCGCCGGCATCAACGCGGCGCTTCAGGTCGGCGCGCAGGGCGAGCAGTTCTTCGGGGGACTTGAGCAGCAGTTCGTAGTGCCACGGGTCCGCGTCGGCCCTCTGCGCGGCCTCGGCTTCGGCCTGCTCGCGGGCGCGCCGGCGAACGTCGGCGACCAGCGCGACCGGGTCGATCCGGGCGCTCCGGGCCGACGCGGGCCAGCAGCGCGCGGGCAACGGCGCGCTCGCGGTCGTCGAGGTCGCTGAGGATGCCGACGACCTGCCGGCTCTCGGCGATTGCCAGGCGCGCGACGACGGCGGAGGCGGTGAGCGGCGTCATCGACCGGCGGTCTCCGCGCTTTCGGCGCGCGGGCCGATCAGCCATGACGGCGCGTCGGGCGGCAGCGGTGGCGTATCGGCGGGTTCGTCGGCGGCGTCCGTCAGACCGAGCACAGTGCTGACGCGACGCAGCTCACCCGACAGCTTCACGACTTCGTCGGTGGCGACGGTCTCGCCACGGGCGATCTTCGCGTCGAGCGCCTCAGACTGCATCACCAAGCTGGCGTAGCGTCGGCAGAGCGCCTCGCTGCGGCGACCGGTCTGGTCCATCACGTCCGCGAGCACGTCGCGGTAGCGCCGTAGCCGGCGCGTCGGCCGTCGACGCCAGCGAGCAAGGTCCGGCCGTTGGTGACGCGGGCGCGCGACGACGCGGCGGTGACGCGTGGTCGATCTACGGGCGAAGTGCTATCGGCTTCTTTACTGATGCTATCGCGCGTTTCCATGCGGTCAAATTAGCTATTACATTGCCTATACGCAAGCCCCCATTCCTAATTACTTGTCGACCATAGCTTATTCTTCTGTAGGCGTGCTTATAACTTATCAGATAAATTGGCCGACTGCCGGTCGCCGCGCGGGCGGGGACTGGCCGGTTGAGGGCTTAGGTTGGATTTTTTGAAATGGACGGCGTGGCAGCATCCGGCAGAAAGGCGACCGCCGTGAGGGAGTTGATCGTAACGAGGATTAGGCCCTAAAGGAGATCAGGGGGCACAACTTGGTTACTCTTGAGCCCAATACGATACCTCAAAAAATCTGACGAGAACGCCGATCTAGCCTTGGTTGACCAACACCTCCTTGCCGGTCGTCCTGCGCGCCTGGTCAGATATCCGTCCGAGGAAGCGAAAGCCGATCCGACCCCGGATTTCAAGGTGATGGAAGGCCGCGAACTCAAGGCGTTTTGCGAGGTGAAGTCCCCACGCGACGACTGGCTCGAAGATCAGCTTGACGAGGCGGCGTCCGGCCAGTTCGTGGAGGCGCCCGTCGGGATGCGACTTACGACCGAATCGCTCGCCAGATCGTTAAGGCGGCCAAGCAGTTTCGCTCAGTCAATCCTGATCACGCCCTCCCGAATATTCTGGTGTTCGTCAACCACGACGAAGATGCTGATGACGAAGACATGCTTGCTGCTCTTCGTGGCTACCTCCTGTCCAACAGTGGCGTGAAAATCCCGACGACGACATCAGAGGCGCTCCGAAGCGGTGTTCAGGAAGCGAGGGCCACGATCGACCTTTTTGTATGGATCGACGCCCGACAGGCGAAGATAACCTGTCGGCTTTTCAGTCTCGGCGACCCTGACCTTGGCCACACCACCACACTTTGCTCACTCCTCGGACTGGACGAGGCTCGAGATGACGCGGGTTCGCCGCTGAGGGGGCTGAGATTGAAACACAAGGGAAAATCAGAATGAAACGGGTGGAGCGGTTGGTTATTACGGCAATGTCGGCCATGTCACTTCTTCTGGGACACCCAAGAAGCCCAAGTCTACTCGTTCTAGTTGCGTGGGCAACTCGTGGACGTGGTGCGCACGATCGAGCACGTCGCTGATCCGCTTCGCGATGGTCGACCGGTAGTGGTCGGTGAAGTCGCTGCTCCTCGGGTTCTCTAGGTGCCGTCGGGCATCTTCTCTGACTGCCCTGCGGGTGGTCCTGATCCTGAATTTTTCGGCTACCCGCCTCCCGCCTACGTGGTGGTCGAATAGTGTCTTCGGATTGATGGACGGCAGCCTGGTCAGGTCGTCGAGGCCCGCCCTCTTGACCGTCTGAGCGCGGAAGAATCGCAGTTCGAGGCGGACGACGTTTCCCGGCTTTCTGTAGAGGGCGATGTTCCGGCCCTTGTGCCGGTCGCACCAGTAGATAGTACCGTCTTCACTCCACTTTCGGGTCCGCCGCGTCCGCGCTCTCCACTAAGAAATCGTAGGCAACATCGATCCGGCTCGGGCAGCATTTCCGCCGGCGGTCGCCGACCAGCCGCCTCATCAACTCGATGACGGCCACGTTGGGGCGGTTGACTTCTGCCCGAACGCCCTGCCAGCGGCCCGTGCTGTCGATGGAGTCCTCTATCCAAACGTCCCGGTTGTCAACGTCGGAGCAAATTCCGGCCAAAGGGCGGCGCAAAAGTCGGCCAGTCGGCGTATGGAGTGTTCTCTCGGAATCGGATGAGCGCTTCGGGTTAGGCGTTTGCCTTGGCGGCTCGGGTGCGGCTCTGGCTGAGGCGGTAGCTGTCGCCGTTCATCTCGAGGATGTTGACGTGGTGGGTCAGCCGGTCGAGCAGTGCGCCGGTGAGGCGCTCGGAGCCGAAGATCTCGGTCCACTCGTCGAACGGCAGATTGCTGGTGATCAGCGTGGCGCCCCGTTCGTAGCGCTGGGAGATCAGCTCGAACAGCAGTTCGGCGCCGGTCTTGGAGAGCGGCACGAAGCCCAGTTCGTCGATGATCAGCAGCTTGTGGCCGACCATCTGCTTCTGGAGGCGCAGGAGGCGCCGCTCGTCGCGGGCCTCCATCAGTTCGTGGACGAGCGCGGCGGCGGTGGTGAAGCCGACGGACAAACCCTTCTGGCAGGCGGCGAGGCCGAGCCCGAGGGCGACATGGGTCTTGCCCGTTCCGCTTGGGCCGACGGCGATGACGTTCTCACGCCGCTCGATCCATTCGCAGCGAGCCAGCTCCAGCACCTGCATCTTGTTGAGCGCCGGGATGGCCTTGAAGACGAAGCTGTCGAGGCTCTTGGCTGCGGGGAACTTCGCCGCCTTGATCCGGCGCTCGATCATCCGGCGCTCGCGGTCGATCAGCTCCAACTCCACGAGCCGGGCGAGGAAGCGCACATGGTCCGTCCCCTCGGCGGCGCACTGGCGGGCGAGCTTGCCGTACTCCCGCAGGAAGGTCGGCAGTTTCAGCGTCTTGAGGTGATGGTCGAGAAGAAGTTGGGGCGCCTCGGTCATGCCGCATCCCCCGATACCAGGCACATGTAGCTGGCTGGCGAGGTCGTCCCGACATGGGCGCGCGGCAGATACGGATAGACGTCAAGGTCGAGCTTCGGCGGACGCTTCTCGACTTGGCACAGCACCAGGTGCTTGATGGCGTCGAACCCCACGGCACCTATCCGCAGAGCGGTCTTCACCGCCACATGCAGATCGCCGAGATCGAAGGTCTCCAGCAACCGCAGGACCTGCACATACTCGCGGCGGCCCGCCTTGAGCAGCCGCGCCTCCATCAGCCGGCGCAGGGTGTGGAACTCAGCCGGCAGGTCCCACTCCGCCAGCGGGGCCGCCTGGTCCAGGGCGCCGATCTTCTGCTCCAGCAGCGGCAGGTAATGGACCGGGTCGAAGATCATGTCCTCACGGTCGTAGCAGCGGGCGTGACGGGCGATGACGTCTCCGCCGCAGCCGATGGCGACCCGGTCGACATAGCCCCTGATCCAGACGTCGCGGTGGCCGTAGCTGACGGGCACCGAGTAGTCGTTGGTCTTGTAGCGCACCAGCGCCTGGGAACTCACCCGGCCCGTCGCCTGGTCGCAGGCCTCGAACGGCGCCGGCGGCAGGTCCATCATCGCTTCGAGATCCCGCCGCAGCCGCTGCCCGATCGTCTCGCTGTGGCCGCGCAGAATGTCCGCGTGCCGTTTGCGGCACTGATCTTCCAGCCACGCGTTGAAGTCGTCCCATGTCGCAAAGCGCGGCAGCGGCACCATGAAGTTGCGCCGCGCCCAGCCGACGATCCCTTCGACGCTCCCCTTGTCGTTCCCCTTGCCGGGGCGCCCGTAGCGGTCCCGGATCACGTAATGGGACAGGAACCCGCTGAACAGCCTGGCTCGTTTGCGCGTCCCGTCCGGCAGGATGCGGGCCACCAGGCAGCGGTCGTTGTCATAGAGCACCGACAGCGGCACCCGCCCGAAGAAGGCGAAGGCGTGGACGTGGCCGTCCACCCAGGCCTCCGCCGTCGCCGCCGGATAGGCCCGGACGTAGCAGGCGTCGCTGTGCGGCAGGTCGAAGGCGAAGAAGTGCGCCTTCCGCTCGACACCGCCGATCACCACCAACGCTTCGCCGAAGTCCGCCTGGGCATGGCCCGGACGGTGGTCCAAAGGCACGAACATCTCCCGGCTGCGCCGCTGATGCTCGCGCATGTACGCCTTCACGATCGTGTAGCCGCCCGTGAACCCGTGCTCACTACGGAGCCGGTCAAGCACACGCTTCGCAGTGTGACGCTGCTTGCCAGGGCGCCCGTTGTCCTCGCCCAGCCACTGATCGATGATCTCGGTGAACCCGTCCAGCTTCGGCCGCTTCACCGGCGCCGTCCGCCGGTATCCGGGCGGAACCGCGTAGACGATCATCTTGTCCACGCTGTCGCGCGAGATCCCGAAGTGACGCGCGATCGCACGCTTGCTCATGCCCTGCCTGAAGTAGGCGTGGCGAACCTTCCGATACAGTTCCACGGTGAAAATGCCCCCGCCCTCCCCGATGCCAGAAAGGGCAAAAAGTGGCCGACTTTTACGCCGCCCGCAGCGGGATCATCCCGCCGCTACCGTGGAAGACTTTTGCACCGCCGTTCTCAGTCGAAACCACGACTGCGTCCTGAGCGATTGGAGTCACGTTTGTGCTTTGTGCTCGCGCAAGCTGTCAGGAGCAGTGCAAGGACGATCGTCATGCTATTGCTCATAGCCCCCTCCCACCTGGCAACTAAAACACTATAACACCAACTCAAACGCTCCGTAAGATTGAAGCCGTTCAGCTTCGAGGTTTGAATTCATATGCTCGATCGGCGACGTTCCGAAGGTGAAAATCCCGATCGGCGCTCAGATCTCTTGTCCTTAATCGTGAACGGGATCGTGCCCCGTGGTCGGGCCTTCAGCACCGATGGCCCGTCATGCGCGTCGAACGCCGTTTCGTCGAGAGGTTGCCGAATACCACCCGCAGGCGGGGCGACCTATTCTGGAAATCGCACCCCACACCTGAAACACCCGCAGTCCACCGCCCCAGCCCTCGCAGGTGCGGCCGACCCCGGCGAAACGCGCGGCGTCGGCGCGGACCCGCGCCTCACCTTCGCCAGCCCGAACCGGAGGATCAGCCTATGGCGCATTTGAAGATATTTGCGGTCGCGCTCGCCGCCGCGCTCCCGGTCGCCGTCTCTGCGGTCGCGGATCCCAAAAGCCCTCGCCCTGATGGTGCAGATATTACGGAATGTGAACTCAACCACCCCGAGAATTTTGACTGCGAGGGCCTGCTCTGCTGGTGCTGCTATTCCGACGGATGCTACATCTGCAACAATGCCTCGGCGACCAATAAGCCAGCAGACTGCAAATGGGACCCGGGCCGCCGCCTGCAGCACGGCGTGCTGTCCACCCTCGGCAACGACGGCCTGCAGGTGGCCCCGAACCGCAACCTCAGCGTCCAGCCGCGGGGAACCTTGCAGCGGCCCTAGGCGCAGCGAGGCGGGTCGTGGAGTTCTCTGCGAACCGCGCAGGCGCACCTGACCTTTGCCATGGGGGTGATGCTGTTGGCCTTCCTGGGGATCGAAGGCGAGCGGATTGAAAGGGCGATCGGAAGGTGACCGCGACTGTCGCGGGAAGCCCGCGCCGCGCTCTCGATACGTCGCCTCGAAGTCGAACCCGCAAGCCTCGCAAAACAGCCTCCGCGGCGGCGTCATGAGTGACTGGTGCGCTCCGGGTTCGTTTCGTCTTGACCGCGCGACGCTTTGCGATCGTGCCTGCTGTCATTTCCTCCTCCATGGCAGGGCGCCCTTCACAACTTCGGTGATCCGGTACACCGGTGGAAACATCGCTCGCTGGAGCTCGATGCCGAGCAGCGTGGCCGGCACGTCGCCGCGCGGGACGTATCGCTTGCGATGGCGACCACGGTCCCGCCAACGAAGCTCGTAATAGGGCCCGTGCAACGTCCCAGTTCGGCACCGACAATTTGGGCGACCGCAGCGCTTCCATGCGACATGAAGCGATCCGCGAAGCGGCACGATCTTGGGTAACGGATTCTCCAAAATCATCTCTCGCCTCGAGAGCCAGTCCGAGCCTTGGCGACGTAAGTTGTACCGCAAGCACACCCCTATGTCGTTCGTTGCCGCGAGGTCTGCCAGAGCAGCATCGTAAGCCCGGCCACGGCGGAAAGGACGGAGCCAGTGAGGATGCCAAGTTTGGCGGCGCCGAGCATCGCAGGGGCGTATGCAAGGCCGGCAATAAACAAGGACATCGTGAACCCAATGCCGGTCAGAAAGGCACCGGCCGCCAGAAATGGCCAACTCAAGCTTGATTCCCGATTAGCCAGACCGAAACGCACGGCAAGCCAGCTAAAGCCGAATACGCCGACCGGCTTGCCTAGGACCAGACCCGCAAGAATCGCCAGAGAGACCGGCTGGCCGAGGTCTGCGCCAGTGATTGCCACGCCGGCATTGGCCAGCGCGAAGATCGGCATGACCGCAAACCCCACCCACGGGTGCAGCATGATTTCCAGCCGCTCTACTGGAGAAAGAGACTCCTCAACCGCTCTGCCGGCCTGTCGGAGGTCGCGGCGGTCCGCGGTGTCGCCACTCCAGTGCTCACCTCCCGGATAGGCGAGGACGCGGCCAAGGATTGCGCGCAGACGGGTGTCGCTTACCCATACGCGGGTCGGCGTCATCAAACCGAGAACAACGCCAGCAATCGTTGCATGGATGCCGGAGGCGTCGAAACACAGCCAGATTACGCCCCCGAGCAGAAAGTAGACGGGAATGCTTCTGATCCCGAGGCGCGCAGCGCCTGCGACCGCGCCAAGCCCAAGCATGGCGAGGCCGAGCGCGAGCCAGTTCAATGCTTCACCGTAGCCGACAGCCACCACCAATATCGCCCCCACATCGTCGAAGATCGCCAACGACAATAGAAACAGGCGTAGGGCCGGGGGGATACGGGGGCCGAAGAGCGCGAGGCAACCGATCACGAACGCCGTGTCGGTGGCCATGACGGTTCCCCATCCATGCATTCCCGGTTGGCCGCTCATCAACGCCAGATAGACGGCTACCGGGACGAGCATGCCGCCGAGAGCGGCTGCGAAAGGAAGCGCCGCCGCTCGTATGTGCCGTAATTCGCCGAGAACGATCTCCCGCTTGAGTTCCAGGGAAATCACGAAGAAGAAGAAGGTCATCAATCCGTCGTTGATCCAGTGCCGCAGTGAACGGCTGAAATCCAGCGGCCCAAAATGAAGGCCGATCGACGTCTCCCAGAACGCAAGGAACGGCGCTGACAAAGGTGAGTTTGCCAGAATCAACGTCAGGAGCACCGCAAGGAGCAACAGTCCTCCTGCTGCCGCCTCGATCTTCAGAAACCGCGCGAACGGCCTCGTGACCCGGTCGGCTATCTCATGCGGTAGGTCCGCGTTGCTTCGATCGGTCATGGCGGATTGTCACTGGCCTTGGTCCCATGGATCAATCCATGGACGAAGCGCAGTTTTCCCATCACCGTCGGCGTCAGGACGAAGGGGTAAAGGTCGGGTTGCCCCATGCTGCGGTTAAGGCTGTTGACCGCACGGGTCAGTGGAAGCCATGCCGCGATCAGCGCGCCGAAGTCGCGATGTTCATAGGGGTCGAAGTCGATCTCCAAGTTGAGTACGGGATGGCGACCGACCCGGGGGCGGACGGCAAGCCCGAACGCGGCCGCCGTTTCCAGAGTATCAACGATGTGCAGATAATGTGCCCAGGTCTCGGCGAAGTCCTCCCAGGGATGGGAACCGGCATAACCGCTGACGTAGCGTTCCTGCCAGCCGGGTAGCGGGCCGCTCTGATAGTGTGTCGCCAAGGCTGCGGAATAGTCGCGGCGCTCATCACCAAACATCTCCCGGAAGGCTTCGTGCCAGACCCCGTCCCGGACAAGGCGCTCCCAATAGTGGTGGCCCACTTCATGGCGAAAATGGCCAAGGAGTGTCCGGTAGGACTCCGCCATGTCACGACGTTGACGTTCACGTTCCGCATCGTCGGCTTCGGCGATGTCGATGGTGATGACCCCATGCGCATGGCCCGTGAGAACCCGCGGTCCTTCCCGGAACGCCCTTCCTGATCCTTCGAGGAAATCGAACGCAAGGCCAAGGTCGGCATCCTCGGACCTGTTAGAGAGTGGCAGTCCGAACCGCAACAGACCATAGACCAGGTGATGCTTTGCCGCCTCTAGACGCTGCCAAAGCAGGAGATTCCCGGCGGCGTCAAGATTGGGGATCGTCCGATTGAGCCGACAGGCACGGCAGAACGCATCCGTACGGTCTGCCGGCACCAGCCAGTTGCAGACGCCGCGGGCCGCATTAGCGCAGAAGCGGAACTCTTCGTCGGGAAGGGCCAACGGGCTCCAACCCTCGTTGCCCACGGCCGTCAGGGCACTCAACGTCGTTAGGTCCACCAGATAACCCAGGACGTGCCCGCAGCGCTCACACCGGGTGTTCTCGAAATAGAGCAACTGGCCGCATTGCTGGCACTCGAACAGTTTCACGATCTGGGCTTCTCGCGACGATCTCTCTGAAAAATCACAGGAAGGATTTCTTCCAGCTGTGGCGAATCATGGGATTAGATGGACTCATTCTTGATGGCAGATCAGTTCGTTGGATCGGCAATGATGATGATGATGCCGAGGAGTCCACGAGCAAGGCAACAAATTCGGCGTGGGTCTTCGTTGTTTCGCCGCTGGCCGTGGTCGACGAACCTCGGGACTTCGGCCTCGCCGGTTGGCGGTGGGGCGCCATTGGTTTCTGGCGGCTCGGCATCGTTCTAAGCGAAGGCGGTAGCGATGAAGGCCGAGACTACCCCGTCCGCTCCCACCGGCATGGCCGAGGACATTGCCGGCGCCGACGCTACGATTGCGAACCCGACGCTCGTGGCCGAACTACCCCATCCTCGGGCCCACATTCCTAGCGATACAAGTACGCCCGAGTGCGCGGCACCGTGTCGAGATTCTTGGCGAGCTGGAACTGGAAGACGACCAGGTCGTCGTACCGGAATGCCGCTTCGAAACCGGCCAGGTAGAATTCCCACATCCGGCAGAACCGCTCATCGTAGAGCGCAACCGCCACATGGCGATTGGAGATGAACCTTCCCGCCAAGCCCGCAACGTGTCAGCATAATGCAGGCGAAGAACTTCGAGATCGGAAAGCACGAACCCCGATTTCTCTATGACAGAAGCCACTTCCGACAGGGCTGGGCTGGCGCCACCGGGGAAGATGTACTTCTCGACCCACGAGTTGGTGTGAACCGGTCCGTGAATCCGGCCGACGGTGTGAAGAACCATAACACCGTCGGGGTTTAGGAGATCGAAGCACCGCTCGAAAAACTGCGGATAGGAATCGAGACCGACATGCTCGAACATCCCGACCGAGACGATGCGGTCGAACCGGTCGGTGACGTCCCGATAGTCCTGCAACAGGAAGCGAGTCCGGCCTTCCAGACCTCGCTCGGCCGCGCGCTCCTGAGCCACTGCCAATTGCTCGGTCGATAGGGTCACCCCGGTGACCGTCGCGTCGAAGGCCTCGGCGAGAAAGAGGCCGAGTCCGCCATAGCCGGAACCGATGTCGAGCACGCTCATCCCCGGCTCCAGGAGGAGCTTCGCCGCAAGATGGCGCTTCTTGCGCATCTGGGCCTCGTCGAGTCCGATGTCCGGCGCCTCGAAGTAGGCGCAGGAATACTGCAGGTCGTCGTCGAGGAAGAGGGAATAGAGGCGACGATCGATATCGTAGTGGTGCGCAGCGTTTTCGCGAGCGCGCCTCCTGGTGTTGATCATGCTGAGGCGGCGTCTCAGATAGCGGAAGCGGGGCAGAAATGCCGACAGCCAGCTCGGTCGCGGGTCATTGTCGTTCGCAAGAACGAGAGCCAGGAAGTCGTAGATCGATCCAGCTTCGACGACGAAGTTGCCATCCATGAACGCCTCGCCAAGCTTCATTTGTGGGTGGAGAACGATGGCGCGCTCGACGGCGGGCGTGGCAAAGCGGACGCGGACCGGGTCCGAGCTGCCATCGCCGAAGTGATAAAGCCGCCCCGCCGGATCGACGACCCCAAGCGAACCGGTCCGGATAGACCGTTTGAGATATCGGCCAAGAAACGTGTTCAACGCTCAGACCGTGTTTCGATCCATGAACATCTCGGGGATATTTCTTCTCCTGAGTAGTGCTTTGGTCGCGCTTGTTCTGAACGGGTTTCCAGCGCCGGCCGTTCGATACAGGGCGGTAGCCGATCCAAAGGCGCCACATTCTCACAAATCCACTTTAAGGACCAATGCGAGGCTGCCGCTACCGGTGACGTCGTCCGCATTTAGATTGATACCTGCAGGCTATGAGTGCCGCGGTCCAGCGGAACGCGGAGGCGGCCGAGGTCCGGGGCAATGTCGAGACCGGTGCCATCAAGAACGGCCAACCGAATGGGGCCACGGCGGATGTCAATATCGTAGGTCGTCGATGCGACAGTTACCCGTGCTTCGAACCCGGGCCAGGCGTCCGGGATGCAGGGATCGATGACGAGAAATTCGCGCTCCCGGCTGATACCTAGAATGCCTTCGACCCCCGCACGGTACATCCATCCTGCCGAGCCAGTGTACCAGGTCCATCCCCCACGACCGACGTGAGGCGGAACGGAATAGACGTCAGCCGCCACGACGTAGGGCTCGACCTTGTAGCGTTCGACTTCTTCGAACGTGCGCGCATGGTTGATCGGGTTGAGCAAAGCGAAGAGCGAAGCAGCCTTCTCGGTCTCGCCCAGCTTCGCAAGGGCGAGTATCGCCCACATGGCCGCATGGCTGTATTGCCCGCCATTCTCGCGAACCCCAGGCGGATAGCCTCTGATGTAACCGGGATCGAGCGGCGTCTTGTCGAAGGGAGGCCAGAACAAACGGGCGAGGCCATCGTCCTGGCGGACAAGATTCGCCGAAATCGACTCCATCGCCTTGGCCGCCCTGTCGGGATCGCCGGCGCCTGATAGTACTGCCCATGACTGGACGATCGAGTCGATACGGCACTCAAGATTGGTTTTCGAGCCAAGCCAGGTTCCATCATCGAAGGTTGCGCGGCGATACCAATCGCCGTCCCACGCCTCTTTTTCGAGCGCCAGCTTCACCGAGGCAGCGTGCGCTGACCAGCGCGAGCACGCGTTCTGGATCGAAGGTTGCGGCGAGCGGCTCGAAGAGCGCGATCGCGCGGATCAGCAGCCAGGCCGAGCCATACGCTTTCGCCCTTGCCCCCTTCGCCGACGCGATTCATGCCATCGTTCCAGTCGCCGGTACCGATCAATGGCAGGCCGTGTTCGCCGGTCGAGCTCGATACACTGGTCGAGACCACGGGCGCAGTGCTCGAAGAGCGTCGCTGTCTCATCGGCGACCATCGGCTGGAAGAATGCGTCGTGCTCGCCGGAAGCAAGCTGCGGTCCTTCCAGAAACGGCATTGTCTCGTTCGAGGATAGCGGCGTCGCCCGTACAGCCGACATAGGTTGCGGTCGCGAAGGCGAGCCAGACGCGGTCGTCCGAGATCCGCGTGCGCACGCCCTGGCCCGAATGCGGCAGCCACCAATGCTGTACGTCGCCCTCGACGAACTGCCGGCCGGCGGCGCGCAGGAGATGTCGCCGTGTCTCCTCCGGCCTGGCGAAGGTCAGCGCCATGCCGTCCTGAAGCTGGTCGCGGAAGCCGAAGGCGCCGCTCGCCTGATAGAAACCCGAGCGTGCCCGGATCCGGCAAGCCAGCGTCTGATAGAGCAGCCAGCCGTTCAGCATGATGTCCATCGCACGGTCTGGCGTCTTGACCTGAACCGCTCCCAGCAGCGCTTCCCAGTAGTCGGTGATCTCGCCAAGAACGACGTCGAGATCAATCGCGCGATATCGGGCGATAAGGGCGCGCGCGTCGACGACCGACCGGCATTGTCCGACAAACGACACGACCTCTATGGTCTCGCCCACGCCAAGCTCGACCACCCGCTGGAGCGCCGCGCAGGGATCGAGTCCGGCGCCAGTCGTTCCGGACAAAGATCCATCGCCGACAAGAGCCGCCGGTGCGGCGGGTCCGCCGCCCCGTCCAAGGAACTCCGTACGATCGGCGGTCCAAGACGACTGACTGCCGGCAAGGTCGGCGAATGCGACCCGATTGCCGAACGCGGCGCTCCACGGATTGCGGGCGAGCAATCCTCCTGTCTCCGTATCGATCTCTGTCGTAATGAATGGGGCCGAAGCGGCGCGCGAAGTGCCGAGGACCCACTCAGCGTAGGCCGTGACCGAGAGGCGGCGGGGGGTTCCGGAGAGGTTGCGCAGCCTCAGCCGCGAGATCTTGACCGGGTCGGCGAGTGGCACGTACTGCAGCAGTTCGAGGCCGATACCATTCGCCTCATGCGCAAAGCGGCTGTAGCCGAAGCCGTGGCGCGCGACATAAGCGCCGCCGTCGCGAATCGGTTCCGCTGTTGCGCTCCAGACGGCGCCCGTCATCTCGTCACGCACATAGATCGCTTCACCCGGAGGATTCGAAACCGGATCGTTTGACCAGGGGGTCAGCTGGTTTTCGCGGCTGTTCTCCGACCAGGTATAGCCGCTGCCTTCCGCCGCCACCTGGAAGCCAAAATCGGCGTTGGCGACAACATTGATCCACGGCGCGGGCGTCGTCTCCTCACCCTTCAGGATCGTGACATACTCACGGCCATCCTTGTCGAAGCCACCGAGGCCGTTAAAGAATTCGAGCTCGTCCGGTGTCTCCGGCAGAGGTCGCGTCGGGTTTGCCAGTTGCGTGCGCAAACCCTGCACCGGGGCGGCTGGCAAACGGGGCAGCCGCGCGAGCTGATCGGCGATCGGCCCGCGCCGCGCGAATACCGCGATACGCGCGACCGACTGAAGCAACGCCCGGACCTCAGCGCTGATCATGTCGGCGCGAAGGATATGGACTGAGCCCTTCGCCAGTTCTTCCCCGAAGCGCGGACGGGACTGGCTGCTCCGGACCGCCGTTTCGATGGCGACCTGGAGATCCTGTGCGTATGAGGAGGCGCGCTCGTTGATGATGACGAGATCGACGCCAAGGCGCTTCATCCGCCAGTATTCGTGGGCGCGCAGTATTTGCCGCACCTGCTTGATGTCGGCGAGGTCATCGATCCGCAAGAGGACGATCGGCAGGTCGCCGGAGATGCTATTGGGCCACAGGCCGGACTGAGGTCCCGCCCCGCGCATGATCGTATCGGAGGAGGGCCTGAAGCGATGGTCTGCGTAAATGATCGGCGCGGCGAGCCGCTGAAAGTCGGCGGCCTCTTCCGGCCGAACGTCGAGGTGACGAAGCTGCACCTGGGCCTGGGTCCATGCCAGCGTCTTCGCGCGACCGAACGCGCTCCGGTCGTGGTGCTTGTCGATGCTGTCCAGAAGTTCGGCGCGGGACGCCGCGACCACCGTCCAGAAAGCCACTCGCGCTACCTTACCGGGTGGGACAATAACCGTTTGTCTCAGCGAAAAGACCGGATCGAGAACCGTCCCGACAGTGTTGGAGAGTGGTCGCCCATCGGCCAATGCTGCGGCCGTGGCGACCGTGCGGCCGCGACCGATGAAGCGAGCCCGGTCGGACTCATACTGGGCATCGTCAGCGATCTCGCCTTCAACTACGGCAAAATGAGCAGCCCAGACCGGCACCTCCTCCGGCGAGCGCCGCCGCCGTGTCGCGACCAATGCGCCGTATTCGGGGAGATACTCGGTCTCGACGAACATCTTGGCGAATGCCGGATGCGCCGTGTCGGCGGCCGATGTCGTTAGGACGACTTCGGCGTAGGAGGTGAGCGCGATCTCGCGACCGCTCCTACCGGAGTTGGCCAGCGAAACGCGTCGCACATCGCAATCGTCCTCGCCGGAGACGAGCACGTCCATGATGGTCATCAGTGGGCCGCGCCGGCTGCAGAACTCGGCGCGATCCTCGCTGAAGACGACCTCGTTGTTCGCTGAGTTGCCTCCCATCGGCTGCGCGCCGGCCGACCAGACCTCTCCACTCGCAACGTCACGAAGGAAGATGAATGAGCCGTAGTCGGCCCGGGTCGCATCCTCCCGCCATCGCGTCACGGCAATGTCGCGCCAACGGCTGTAGCCCCCACCGGTCGCTGTGAGCATCACCGCGTAGCGGCCGTTCGACAGCAGATGTGTCACCGGCGGGCCTCCGATTACCGCGCTGACCCGTCGCGATTCCAAAGGATCGGAGCCGCTTTCGGTGGCGACGACCTTGACCTCCTCGGCGTGCGGCGCGGCGATCGGGATATTTCGCGGCATACGCTCCTGAAGCAGAATCTCGCTCGCCTGGATCATCGGCTCACGATGGAAGCGGGCCCTCATCAGCCCGTGCTGCAGGGCATTTGCGATGGCGACGATGGTCATGCCCTGATGATGGGCCATGTAGCTTCGGACGATCGCGACGGACTTGTCGTCGGGAAGGCGCGATCGCGTAAAGTCGAGCGCCTCGTAGAAGCCGTATCGTCCGGACGCGCCCATCTCGGCGAGGCGAGCAAAATTCGCTATCGCTCCCCTGGGGTCCACCATCGCCGCGAGCCCCGTTGCATAGGGAGCGATAACGGCGTTCTCCGCGAGACCGCGTTTGAGGCCAAGGCCAGGAACGCCGAAATTGGAATACTGGTAGGTGAACTCCAAGTCGCGTGCGTTGTAGGCGGATTCCGAAATACCCCAGGGAATATCCAGCGCAGTCGCATAGGACCGCTGGCGCGCCACGATCAGACGATTGGTCTGTTCAAGCAGGCTGCCGACCGGTGCGCGCATCACCAGCGCCGGCATGAGATACTCGAACATCGAACCCGACCAGGAGATAAGTGCGGATCCGCTGCCTAGCGGAGTCGCTGCCCGGCCGAGGCGAAACCAGTGACGCGTCGACACATCGCCTTTGGCAATGGCGAGCAGGCTCGCGAGGCGCGCTTCAGATGCCAGGAGATCGTAGCAACTGGGGTCGAGACTGTCGTCGGCGCGCGAATAGCCGATCGACAGAAGCTTCCTCTGGGAATCGAGGAGAAAGGCAAAATCCATCGCCATCGCCAACTCGCGCGCGATGTTGGCGAGCGCGTTCAGCCGATTTCTCAGCAGGTTTGGCGCTACGGCGATCTGGACAAGGTCGCGGCTGTTTTCCGCCGCCTCACGACCGATGGCTTCGATCCAGAAGATCAGGTCGGGAACGTCTTCATCCGTGGCGGGGAGAAAGTTACGCGCTGCCTTGGCTGCCTTGTCGGCCAGACGCTTCAACGTTGGCAAGAGCGGAGCCAGCGCTTGAGTCCCCTTCAGATGAGCCTCGATTTCCACCAGTACAGATTCGAGGTGCCGCCGACGCTCACCAGCGCTCAGCGGGAAGACGTCAAGGGCTTCGCGAGCCAGGGCGGCGTTGTCCGCCATCCCGCGCCGGGCTTCTGACGCGGAAAGACCTGTCGTCCACTCATCGCAGGCATTGGCAACGGCAATCAGGTGGCCAGCGAGATTTCCGCTGTCCACGGATGAGACATAGGCCGGGTCGAGTGTGCGAAGGTCGCGTACCTCGTACCAGTTGAAGAAGTGGCCGTTGAAGCGCTGAAGCTTCTGCATGGAGACGAAAGCCGCTTCCAGTCGCTCAACGGTTTCCACCGTCGCCGCCCAGCCGAAATCCCGCGCTGCCACCGCCGACAGAAGGTAGAGGCCGATGTTGGTTGGCGACGTCCGATAGGCGACGACCGGTTTGGGGTCCTCCTGGAAATTGTCAGGCGGCAGCATATTGGTAGCCGGCGTGACGAAGGTTTCGAAGAAGCGCCAGGTACGACGGGCGACCAGCCTCAGGTCGCGGGAATCCGACTCCGACAGCGCCAGCCGCGGCGCGGTGGTGGGCAGCCGGCTGACCCGCAGCGCGATCGCCGGCGCCGCCAACCAGCAGACGGCGAATGGCAAGACGATCGGCCAGGACGAAGGTGACAGCAGCAACACGGCTGTAGTCGTCAGCACGCCGAGTGAAACGCCCCCCGCCATCTTCCGATAGAAGCCGCCGAGGTCCAGACGCGGACTAGCTGTCGACTGCGCCGCTGTCGTCCATTCGAGAAGGTGGCGATGGGTAAGGAACAGCCGCACCAGCGTTCTTGTTATGGCGTCGACCATCCGCCAGGCCTGATCCGCGAGAAAGGCGATCGACAGACAGGTTTGCGCCGCGGAAAGCCTCAAATCCCCGGTCAAGGCGGCGAGATGGTTGCGAATGCGGATGCCCCGGCGACGGGGAATCGCACTCAACAGGCTCGGGAGGAACGCGGGGATGGCGATGGTGGCAAGGACGAGGGCTGTGCCGGCAAGCGCCGAAGGCAACGGAAGCAGCCAGCAGAGGCCGAGCGCCGCCAAGGTGAACGGGGACACCGACGACCGTCGCAGATTGTCCAGCAGCTTGCCTCGGCCGACGGGCGGGATTGCGAGACGTACGTTCGGGTACCCCAGGATCCAGGGCAGCAATTGCCAGTCGCCGCGCGTCCAGCGATGCAGACGCCTCGCGGTGACGTCGTAGCGTGCCGGAAACTCCTCGATCACTTCGACGTCGGAAGCGAGTCCGGCGCGGGCGAAGATTCCTTCGAACAGATCGTGGCTGAGCAGCGCATTCTCCGGCACCCGCCCGGCGAGAGCGGCCTCGAAGGCATCGACGTCGTAAATGCCTTTGCCGGTGTAGGAGCCTTCGCCGAAGAGGTCCTGGTATACATCCGAGACCGCGGCCGCGTAGGGATCGAGGCCGCCGGGCGAGGAGAACACTCGTTGGTAGAATGATCCCTCCCGCCCGACCGGCAACGCGGGTGTCACGCGCGGCTGCAAGATGGCGTAGCCGTCGACGACCCTTTGCTCGTGAGGGCTGAATCGCGGCCGGTTCAACGGGTGAGCCATCTTGCCGACAAGGCGAAGCATCGTGTCTCGCGTCAGCTTGGTATCGGCATCGAGGGTGATAACGTAGCGCACCTCGACCGGCACCTTCGGCGTCTTCCCGTCGACGGTGATGAAGCTGGTGTTGGTCGCGCCGCGAAGAAGCCGGTTCAGTTCATGCAGCTTTCCACGCTTGCGCTCCCATCCCATCCATTTTCCTTCGGCCGGGTTGAAGACGCGGCGCCTGTGCAGGAGGAGGAAGCGGTTTCCGGCGGGGCCAGGCCCGTAACGGGCGTTGAGGCGGCGGATTGCCTGAGCGGCGACATCGAGCATATGCGCGTCGCCGCTGACAATCTCCTCGTCGGCATCAACCCCATCCGACACCAGAGCAAATGTAAGATCGCCCACGGCGCCTGCGAGATAATGCACTTCGAGCCGCTCGATCTGCTCGATGAGGTCGGCTTCGCTGGTCAAAAGGGTAGGGACTGCGACAAGCGTTCTCAGCGAAGGTGGTACTCCACCAACGAGTTCAAGACCTGGCAGTGCCGTCGCGCCGAAGCTCCAGCTGATCGCGCGATTGACCAGCGCGGTCGCAATGTCGCTGGCCGGCACGAATGCTGCAAAAAAGAATAGCGCGAGCCATAAGGGCCCGAGTCCGGGCATCCACAAAGCCCAGGCGGCAAGGGCGAGCAACGCTATCGTAGCAATCAGGATTGCACCGACATAGCCACCGATGCCGAGCCGGATGTTGATTTCGGCTGATCCGCAGCCGCGGCGGCGGGGAAAACGCGATCCGGCGCTCGAGGACCACACGACCGGCGGCGATCAGATGATAGCCGGGATCGCCGAGGCGTTTGGCTTCCGTCAGGTCCACCGTTCCGGCCGCGGCAAGGCTCGAGGCGTCAAGGGCGTGACCGGTGACTTCGAGCTCCGTGAAGGAGGACCCGCGGGCCAGTTGCTCGATGGCGCTCCGGTAAAGATTGCGCGTGGGGAAATCCATGGCAGCGAAGTCGCTGCCGGTGCGGAGTTGCTCGTCGACGGGACTGACGCTCTCGAACCAGTCGGTCCAGTCGATGTCCGAGATGAGGCGCATGCTGGTTATGACGTTGCGCACGGTCACGTTGGACGAGCCCTGCCTGCGCTGGGCATGCTCCACGACGTCGTTGATCGAGCTGACTTGTAGTGCAAGGCGCTCTTCCAACCACGCCAGCGCCGGCATTGTGCGGGGATCAATATCTCTCAGCCGCTTGGCGAGTTGTGCGGCGAAGATCTCCGACAACGGACCGGGAGCACGACTTGCGATATCCAGCTCGAGCGCGGAATGGGCGTGCCCCTGCTCGAGCAGGCGGTCGGCGACCGCGTCGGCATCAGCCCGCGCAGTCCGCCCGACCGTGATCTGGTCAGCGAGACGTCGTAGGTTCTCGACGAGAACGATACGCAGCGTGATCGCCACGGCCCACAATTCACCGATCGTCAGCGGCTGTATCCGCTGATATGCTAGGACAAACCGACGCAGTACGTCTGGGTCGAAGTGACTGTCGGTGTGGGCGACGAACGCCCATGCGAGGCCAAAGACTCTCGGATAGCCGGCAAAGGGTCCTGCGGCCAGTTTCGGCAGCAATCTGTAGTAGCCGGGTGGCAGGTCGTTCCGGATCTCGCGTATTTGGCTTTCGACCAAGTGATAGTTGTCCAGAAGCCATTCGGCGGCGGGAACCACGCCCCTGCCGCTCTCCACCTCAACGGCGCTGGCCCTGTACGCCGCGAGCAAAACCGCTGCATTGTCATCGAGTTCGGGTCTTGAGGGGAACGACGGAGGGCGGTCTGGTTGTGATCGGCTGGGACGCCGCCAGGCTTTCGGCGTGCTGCTCAAGCCGTTCGACGCTGAAGAGCTCCTCCCGTACCGGTGCCCGATTGTCCCATGGGGGGGACGACGGGGCACACCCGAAGGCACGACGAAGAACCGAGGTCATAAGCTCTCTTTCGTCGGTGCCTCGGGCTCCGGCCATGCGGGGCCCGATCAAGCTTGTTGAGGAGAGGGCCTGGCGCCGATGTCGCCCGTGTGAAGGAATCCGTGGACAGAGCCGATGTGTGCCGTTCGGCGTTCGGTGGTCAGTCGCGGTATGGTTCGTTCAGTGCCGCCATTCGGAGGCAAGTGGCAAATCGCCGGATACATCTACATGGGCGCTGTCGCTTGCTTCGTACAATCGCTTTTCGGAAAACCGGATGACAAGAAGTCGTCCGTCCTCGGTCTGCAGTCGAACGTCGGTTCGACCAAACACTTTCCTGAGCGCTTCAGCAGGCATTCGAATTTCGCCGCACCCGGTCACCTCGCCGAACTTTGCGATGTAGCCGTCGATCTCGTAGTCAGCGGGACCAATTTTCTGCTCTCCGAGTATGAGGTTGCCGGCCCCATGAAGTTCACCAAGGTATCGCATGTTCCGTACTCTTCATTTGAGTGGGGGCGGCGAGTTACGCAAATCCTTCGCCAGGGCTGCTTCCAACTCCCAGGATTTGACCGGGACCAATTGACGTGTCCGGTTCCCCACCGAGACAGCGGGCGTATGCAGGATCGTCGCTGATCGCCTGTAGGCAAGAAAGGAGATCCCGGCAATTTCTTCTTCGTCGATCGTCAACCGGTACGTGCCCGCCGGTTGCGGCTGGTCGAATGGTTCCAGCTTGAACGGATGATTGAAGGTAACCGTCGTCTCGGTCGTCCGGGTCGTCATTTCAATCGCCCCTCAGCGCTTCGTCTTGAGGTTGCCGATCGGGATAGGCCTATCCTTGGTCGAGGTAGCCGCGGCGATCACAGGCTCCTTCTTCTTCTTGGGCTTTCTGATTTCCCGGTTTCCGCGCATTTGTCCTTTGGCCATGAAGTCCTCCTGAGGTGACCCGCTGTTGGGAGCGGGCAATCAGCGCGGTGCGCCATCGACGCGGCGGCCAGTGAAGCGGACCTGGAGAGGTCTGGGACCGGCGGCGCGTATTTCGATCTAAGAATGCCGCAACGACGTCGAACCGCGGCATTGCTGTGAGCCGGGACGCGGGAGGTTGCCGGCGGCCAAGTTGCCGCTCTTCTGATCAGACAACAACACATCAAAGCCGATCATTTGGCCTTCAAGCAAGTAGTCAACATCCGCCCGGTCGGCGGCACTGGCATGGATAAATGCATCGGCACCGCCGTCATCGAGTTGCATTGTCAGGTTTAGTATGAGCGGCGGCCAATTTAGCCGGAGAAAAACCCAATCATCGGTCGTCTATCGACAGATCTTTAAATAGGAATGCGATACGCATACTTCAATGAGTACCCAAACTATTTTTACGAGGCGACCGAAACATCTTACTTCCGCCCCTTTGAACGAGGCTGGTGGGAAGCCAGCGCATGGTTTTGCGCAACTGGGGGTGAGCCATGGTCGATTTTCGGATTCTTCACAGCACCACATACCGCTACCGGCATCCGGTCGCCCTTGGACCGCATCGGCTGATGCTTCGCGCCCGTGAGAGTCCCGATCTTCGCCTGATTTGCAGTGAACTCGTCGTTACTCCGCCGGCGGTTCTCACCTTGGCTCATGACGTCTTTGGGAACACTGTCGCGACCGCGCGTTTCCAATCCCCCAGCGATACACTGCGTATTCACAGTTGCACCGATGTTCGGCTGAGCGCGGCTCTATGGCCGGTGTTCGACGTTGCCGCTTCCGCCATCTCCTATCCGTTCCGATACGCCGACGACGAGCGGACCAACCTCGGGGCACTCGCCGTTCAGCAGTACGCGGACTCCGCCGGGCTTCTATCTACCTGGGCTCGTGGGTTCGTCCGCAGCAATCCGACCGACACCCTCTCACTGCTCAAGGATCTCGGCAATGGAATCGCGACATGGGTCTCCTACGAAGGCCGGGAGGACGAGGGGACGCAGACGCCCATCGAGACGCTGCACCGGAAACGGGGATCGTGCCGAGACTTCGCGGTCCTGTTCGTGGAAGCAACGCGCAGCCTCGGATTTGGGGCACGCATCGTTTCCGGCTATCTCCTGAATTCGAGCGGCGCTCTGGTGGGAACGTCCGGCGCCGGCTCGACCCACGCGTGGGCGGAGGTATTCGTCCCAGGCGCTGGCTGGATTACCTTCGATCCGACCAACCGAAGCTTCGGCGGTGCGAACCTCGTTCCGGTCGCAGTGGCTCGCGACATCTTCCAGGTCGCGCCGGTAACGGGAAGCTTCGTGGGGCCGGCTGGCGCCTTCGTCGACCTGATTGTGGACGTCAAAGTCGCAGAGCTGTCCGACGCGCCTGTGACGCAAGAGCCCATTGCCGAGCTTGAAAGCTTCCGGTCGTAGCACCACTTTGGCACTCCTGATGCAAGAGTGCCGATCGGGCGGCCGAACGGCTCCTGACGCTCGCACAACCCAAGGAACATCGCTATGAAATTCCGTCCGTTGCACGACCGGGTCGTTGTACGCCGGGTCAAGTCCGAGGAGAAGACCGCGGGCGGCATCATCATTCCGGACTCCGCCAAGGAAAAGCCGCAGGAAGGCGAGATCGTCGCCGTCGGCCCCGGTGCTCGGTTGGCCTTTGTACAAACCGCATACCACCGGTTGCCGTTTGTACGTAGCTAACACTATGACGTTGTTGAGCAATTTCTTTTGCTTCGGGACGAACTTAGCTATAGGCGCAAGGCCACGACGGTTCAGCCCCGTTTGGTGCGGTTCCCACCATGGGCGGCAAGAATGACCGTCCCGCTCGAAAGCGTTCGCCTACACGGAGGATTCTTCCCGGTACATCGACGGGTGCGGGAGAAGGTACCGGCCAAGCGGACGGCGCGGGAAATCGGGCGTGTAGACGACGCGTTTTCAGAAGGAAGGCGGCGGGTGAAGCGCGAGGGCTGGCCACCCGACTTCATGGTCCCCTCATGCGTATTGGCGACGTTTCGCCTACTGCGGTTCCCGTCTTGCAGGGTAGGGCTAGCCTAGCTGCAAAAGGGCAATGCTATCGTCTTGTCGATTGAAGCGGTCTATAGGGCGGGAGTCTCAGCTTGACGCCCGCCTGGCCGAAGCGGCCAAAATCCGGAACTGAAGAAACATGACCGCGCCGACCGATCTCAAGCACATGAAGATTGCCATCCTCGGCACGGGCGCCAACGGCGCCGGCATCGGGGCCGATATTGCTCAAGCCAGGCTGGATGTCACCTTCATCGATCAGTGGCCCGCCAACGTAGAGGCAATTCGAAAGCACGGGATTCGTGTCGAAGTGGGCGGCGAGCTGGTGGTCACGCCGGTGCGTGCGCTTCATCTCTGTGATGTTGCAACCTTGGCTCAGCCGTTCGATGCAGTCCTCGTCCTAGTGAAGGCTTACGACACGCGCTGGGCCTGCGAGCTCATCTGAGAACGGCGGTGCAAAAGTCTTCCACGGTAGCGGCGGGATGATCCCGCTGCGGGCGGCGTAAAAGTCGGCCACTTTTTGCCCTTTCTGGCATCGGGGAGGGCGGGGGCATTTTCACCGTGGAACTGTATCGGAAGGTTCGCCACGCCTACTTCAGGCAGGGCATGAGCAAGCGTGCGATCGCGCGTCACTTCGGGATCTCGCGCGACAGCGTGGACAAGATGATCGTCTACGCGGTTCCGCCCGGATACCGGCGGACGGCGCCGGTGAAGCGGCCGAAGCTGGACGGGTTCACCGAGATCATCGATCAGTGGCTGGGCGAGGACAACGGGCGCCCTGGCAAGCAGCGTCACACTGCGAAGCGTGTGCTTGACCGGCTCCGTAGTGAGCACGGGTTCACGGGCGGCTACACGATCGTGAAGGCGTACATGCGCGAGCATCAGCGGCGCAGCCGGGAGATGTTCGTGCCTTTGGACCACCGTCCGGGCCATGCCCAGGCGGACTTCGGCGAAGCGTTGGTGGTGATCGGCGGTGTCGAGCGGAAGGCGCACTTCTTCGCCTTCGACCTGCCGCACAGCGACGCCTGCTACGTCCGGGCCTATCCGGCGGCGACGGCGGAGGCCTGGGTGGACGGCCACGTCCACGCCTTCGCCTTCTTCGGGCGGGTGCCGCTGTCGGTGCTCTATGACAACGACCGCTGCCTGGTGGCCCGCATCCTGCCGGACGGGACGCGCAAACGAGCCAGGCTGTTCAGCGGGTTCCTGTCCCATTACGTGATCCGGGACCGCTACGGGCGCCCCGGCAAGGGGAACGACAAGGGGAGCGTCGA
This sequence comes from uncultured Alphaproteobacteria bacterium, assembly GCA_963710805.1. Lineage (GTDB taxonomy): Bacteria > Pseudomonadota > Alphaproteobacteria > Rhizobiales > Kaistiaceae > Bauldia. The sequence goes on from CAVQBS010000042.1 coordinate 26,226, forward strand.
AGGGATCGTCGGCTGGGCGCGGCGCAACTTCATGGTGCCGCTGCCGCGCTTTGCGACATGGGACGACTTCAACGCGTGGCTGGAAGATCAGTGCCGCAAACGGCACGCGGACATTCTGCGCGGCCACAGCGAGACGATCGGGCAGCGGCTGCGGCGGGATCTCGAAGCGATGATGGACCTGCCGCCGGCGCCGTTCGAGGCCTGCGACCAGGCGACGGGCCGGGTGAGTTCCCAGGCGCTGGTGCGCTACAAGACCAACGACTACTCGGTGCCCGTCAGCTACGGCCACCGCGACGTCTGGATCAGGGGCTATGTCGACCGGGTCGCCATCGGCTGCGGCGGAGACGTCATCGCCCGTCACGCCCGCTGCTACGACCGTGAGGACATGATCTTCGACCCGGTCCATTACCTGCCGCTGCTGGAGCAGAAGATCGGCGCCCTGGACCAGGCGGCCCCGCTGGCGGAGTGGGACCTGCCGGCTGAGTTCCACACCCTGCGCCGGCTGATGGAGGCGCGGCTGCTCAAGGCGGGCCGCCGCGAGTATGTGCAGGTCCTGCGGTTGCTGGAGACCTTCGATCTCGGCGATCTGCATGTGGCGGTGAAGACCGCTCTGCGGATAGGTGCCGTGGGGTTCGACGCCATCAAGCACCTGGTGCTGTGCCAAGTCGAGAAGCGTCCGCCGAAGCTCGACCTTGACGTCTATCCGTATCTGCCGCGCGCCCATGTCGGGACGACCTCGCCAGCCAGCTACATGTGCCTGGTATCGGGGGATGCGGCATGACCGAGGCGCCCCAACTTCTTCTCGACCATCACCTCAAGACGCTGAAACTGCCGACCTTCCTGCGGGAGTACGGCAAGCTCGCCCGCCAGTGCGCCGCCGAGGGGACGGACCATGTGCGCTTCCTCGCCCGGCTCGTGGAGTTGGAGCTGATCGACCGCGAGCGCCGGATGATCGAGCGCCGGATCAAGGCGGCGAAGTTCCCCGCAGCCAAGAGCCTCGACAGCTTCGTCTTCAAGGCCATCCCGGCGCTCAACAAGATGCAGGTGCTGGAGCTGGCTCGCTGCGAATGGATCGAGCGGCGTGAGAACGTCATCGCCGTCGGCCCAAGCGGAACGGGCAAGACCCATGTCGCCCTCGGGCTCGGCCTCGCCGCCTGCCAGAAGGGTTTGTCCGTCGGCTTCACCACCGCCGCCGCGCTCGTCCACGAACTGATGGAGGCCCGCGACGAGCGGCGCCTCCTGCGCCTCCAGAAGCAGATGGTCGGCCACAAGCTGCTGATCATCGACGAACTGGGCTTCGTGCCGCTCTCCAAGACCGGCGCCGAACTGCTGTTCGAGCTGATCTCCCAGCGCTACGAACGGGGCGCCACGCTGATCACCAGCAATCTGCCGTTCGACGAGTGGACCGAGATCTTCGGCTCCGAGCGCCTCACCGGCGCACTGCTCGACCGGCTGACCCACCACGTCAACATCCTCGAGATGAACGGCGACAGCTACCGCCTCAGCCAGAGCCGCACCCGAGCCGCCAAGGCAAACGCCTAACCCGAAGCGCTCATCCAATTCCGAGAGAACACTCCATACGCCGACTGGCCGACTTTTGCGCCGCCCTTTGGCCGGAATTTGCTCCGACGTTGACATTTGGGCACCCCGATCTCATCGGGTGACGCCGGATAGATGTTTGCAACGGGCCATGCGGATCAGTTCAAAAATCGACTTGCAGCGGGAGAGCCGTCCATAGATGATGGAACCTTCCCAGCAGCTCGATCAGGATCGGCAGCCATCCTTCCTTACGATGCCGTCAGGATACCTGGCGCCACACAAATTCGCGCCCTTCAGATTCGCTTCATCCAAATCCGCACCCGTCAGGTTCGCTCCCGACAGATCTGCCTGCGATAGGTCGGCTTGCGACAGGTCAGCCCCCGCAAAATTTGCCCCTCGCAATTTTGCCCAGGTCAGGTTCGCCTCTGAAAGGTCCGCCATCGACAGGTTTGCGCCGGTCAGGTCCGCGCCGGATAAATAAGCCCCCGTCAGGTTAGACCCCGACAGGTTCGCTTTCCCCGTCAAGACTGTTCGTTCGAGGTCGGCTTTGGATAGGTCCGCACCCGACAGGTCGGCTCCAGCTAGGTTCGCCCGCGATAAGTCTGCCGCGGTTAGGGTCGCACCCGACAGGTCAGCCCCCGCAAGGTTTGCACCAGTCAGCCTTGCCCGCGCCAGGCCCGCGCCTGACAGATTTAGTCCGGGCAACTCGATCCTGGTCAGGTCACAGCCGTGAGCATCGGCCGCATTCCCGCATTTGCCTGTCGTGCGGAGCTCGTTCAAGTTTGCGGAATCAAATGCACTTGACGGCGAGGTTGAAGAAAGCAGTGCCGCGCCTGTCAAGGCAAAAGCAAATTTCAGCATGACAAGGACACTTCTCTTAGGTCTACGTCACAGTGTGGACTTGGAAGCAGAGCTCGGCCTTTCAGGATAGCCATTCGCTCGAGCCGCCTATTGCGCGGTGACGAGCACATTCACATCCATTTCCATCAAGGCACCACAAGGCCCCGCGAAACTGCCAGAGACGGGCATAGCCTGTCGAATGTCGCGCGCAACGGCCACCGGGATCAAATTGAAGCCGCCAACGCTGCGGTTTGTCGGATCGAATGTAATACAGCCGGCGCCTGGCACGTAGACCTCTGCCCAGGCATGTGTCGACCCCGTTCCTTCCAACCCGACGCTGCCACGGTCAGGGTCAAAGAGATATCCGGAGACAACACGCGCTCCGAATCCCAGACAGCGGACAGACTCGACAAACAACGTCGCGAAATCCCGGCAAGAGCCGGAGCGATCGTGTCCCGTTGAGTAGTGTAGCTGACGGCGTTGGTCGCCCTGAATCGATTTTTGTCTTATCCGTTTCGGCGGGGCCAACCGCCATGGGTCGCGTCAGTTCATTTTGGGGGCCTGCCTTCGCGAATTTCGCGCTCCGCCTGGAGCCAGTCTTGAAGTGCGAGGCCTTCGCGGCGGCCTCGCCGCTCATACAGTTCGTAGGCGCGCTTGGCGATCTGCGGCGTCATATCAAGGGTCGCCTTCGCCAATAGGGGCGCGGCAGTTGGGTCGAAAATCCGATAGGCGAGCAGTTTCACGCGATCGGTCACAAGGAACCAGCCCAGCGCATAGCCCCAAACGAATAGCGCCCAGCCCCAGCCGAGCGGGGTCATGAACAGGCCAAAGACCGCGATCAGGGTCGCGAGTGTCTGCGTGCCGAGCACTGCCACCCACAGGATCCGCGCTGGGCGTATCGACCAGAAGGGACCACGCGTGCGCGTCTGGAAGATCGTCAGGTGTCCGGCCACGGACAGCATCAGGTACATCAGCGTCTGGAGATGCGGACGATCGAGATGAAAGACGCGGTCGCCTAGATAGAACAGGCCAAACGCGGCCATGGGGCCGACGACTCCGAGCACCGTTGCGATACCCAGCACCAGGCGCATGTTCCACGCTTCGGGCTGGTCCTTGTAGTGAACATTGTCGTAGGCGATGGACAGGATCGCGCCATCGTTAAGCAGCGCCAGCATCACGATCATGACCGCCGTCAGCGGGTAGAAGTTGAAGATCAGAATCGACAGCGTCATGAACAACAGCACGCGCAGCGTCTCGGCGATGCGGTAGATCGCGTAACTGTTCATGCGTTGGAAAATCTTCCGGCTTTCCTTGACCGCGTCGATAATCACCGACAGGCCGGGCGTCATCAGAACGATGTCAGCCGCGGCGCGAGCCGCATCAGTCGCGTCAGAAACGGCGATTCCGCAGTCGGCTTTCTTCAAGGCGGGGGCGTCGTTCACGCCATCGCCGGTCATGCCGACGATGTGACCGCGCTGCTGCAGGACATCGACGATGTGGAATTTGTGTTCGGGGAACACCTGGGCGAAGCCGTCCGCCTTCTCGATGGACTCCGCCAACTGCGCCGTCTCGTGACTCTTCGCGTCGCCAAAGCCGCTGGCATCGAGAATGTCCGTGCCCATCCCCAGTTTCTTGGCCGTCTCCTGAGCGATGGCCAGCGCGTCGCCGGTCACCATCTTGACCTTCACGCCCATATCTTCGGCGGTCGCGATGGTTGCCTTGGCGTCGTCCCGTGGCGGATCGAACAGCGGCAACACGCCAAGGAACTGCCATTTGCCGTCGCCGTCGGCCCGCGCCACGCCCAATGAACGAAAGCCGCGCGCCGCGAATGCGTTGACCGCCTTGTCGACGGCGGGCTTCACCTCTCCGGCATTGGCCGACAGCTCCAGGATCACCTGCGGCGCGCCCTTGGTGACCTTGAACTCCTTTCCGTCCGCGCCCTTGACGGTGGCTTCGGTGCGCTTGTGCACCGGATCGAACGGCTGGAAATGCACCACCTGATAGCCCTTCAAGGCCTGATCGTTCTTCAGGCCGCCTAGAACGGCGAGGTCGATGGTGTCCTTGTTGTCCGCGCGTGATGCCAGCGCGGCCGTTCAGGATGACCTGATCGGCAGGGATGTCGTTCACGCTGAACGGATCGCCGAGCGTCAGTTTGTTCTGGGTCAGCGTGCCGGTCTTGTCCGAGCACAACACGTCGACGCCCGCCAATTCCTCGATTGCCGACAGCCGCGTCACGATCGCCTGTTTCTTGGCGAGGAGGCGCGCGCCGACCGCCATGGTCACGGAAAGCACCGTGGGCATCGCCACCGGAATCGCGGCTACGGTCAGCACCAGGGCGAACTGCAGCGTGGTGAGGATCGGGTCGCCGCGGAAGAGCGCGACCGTAATGATCAGCGCCACGAGAGCTACCGCGAGGACGATCAGGTAGTCGCCGATCTTGAGCACGGCACGCTGGAAATGGCTGACGGTGTGCGCCTCCTGCACCAGTTCCGCCGTCTTGCCGAAATAGGTGTTCGCGCCCGTGGCATAGACCAGTGCGCCGATCTCGCCCTGACGAACGATCGAACCGGAGAATATGGCCTCGCCGGACTTGCGCGTGGCGGGCAACGACTCTCCCGTCAGCGCGGACTGATCCACCTCGATCGGGTCGCCCTCCAGCAGGCGCGCATCCGCCGGCACGATGTCGCCGAGGCGCACGCGGATGACGTCGCCCGGCACCAGCTCACGCGCCGCCGGGGTGACCCATTTCCCATCGCGTTTCACCCTTGCCTTGATCGCCAGCGTGGCCTTCAGGGCGGCGATGGCGTTGCCCGCCTGGTGTTCTTCCCAGAACCCGACCACGGCGTTGGCCAGAAGCAGAACGCAGGATGATGCCGAAGTCCGGCCAATGGCGGGCTACCGCCGACAGGATCACCGCCGCTTCGATCATCCACGGGATGGGACCCCAGAAATAGCTGAGGAATTTCAGGAGCTCATTGGTCTTCTTTTCTTCGATCTCGTTGGGCCCGTATTGCGTCAGCCGCTTTTGCGCCTCGGCTTGGGTGAGGCCGTCCGGCGACGACGCCAAACGCTTCTCCACCTCCGCCAGGGGCAGAGACTTCAAATCATCCTTCGCATCGGGCTTCGATCCCGGCTTGGATTGGGGAGCCTCGGGCTGGCCGGCCTTGGGTTTCATGGCGGAGCTCCTTCTGTCAGCTCAGCGAGGGGCGAACGAGCGCCAGCGTGTGCTGCGCGATCATCAGCTCCTCGTCCGTCGGAATGACCCACACGGAGACCTGACTGTCCGCGGTGGAAATGCGCGGTCCGTTGGAAGCGTTCGCCTGTTTGTCCAGCTTCACGCCGAGCCACGCCAGCTTGCCGCACAGCGCCGCGCGCACCGGGGCGGAGTTTTCGCCGATGCCGGCGGTGAACACGAAGGCATCCAGTCCGCCGAGCACGGCCGCGTAGGCGCCGGCGTATTTCGTCATCGCGTATACGAAATACTCCACCGCCGCGATCGCGAGCGGATCCGTGCTCTCCTGCAACACCCGCATGTCGCCGCTGATGCCGGACAGGCCGAGCAGGCCCGCGCGCTCGTACAGCATTTTCTCCAGCGATGCGTCGTCGAACAGCTTTCGGCGCAGCAGGTAGAACAGCGCGCCGGGCGGCATGTCGCCCGAGCGCGTCGCCATCGGCAGGCCGGACACACCGCCGAAGCCCATCGTAGTCTCGACGCTGCGCCCATCCAACATGGCGCACATGCTGGCGCCGCCACCGAGATGCGCGACGATTACCCGCCGCGCCTCGGGCGCGAACTTCGGTACCTGCCGGCTGATGTAGTCGTAGGAGATGCCGTGGTAGCCCCAATGGCGAACACCGGCATCGCGCACGTCCTTCGGGAGCGCATAGGTCTGCGCGACCTCCGGCATCGTCCGATGGAAACGAGGTGTCGAAGCAGGCGACTTGCGGGAGGCCGGGGAACGCCTCGGCAAGCGCGCGTGCGCCGCGCACGTTGTAGGGCTGGTGCGACGGCTCCATCACCACGAGCGAGTCGAGATACGCCAGCACCTCTTCATCGATTTGCACCGGCGCTTCGAAGCGCGTGCCGCCGAGCACGACACGGTGGCCGGCCGCCACCACCTTCAAGTCGGCGATGTTGGCTTCCAGCCAGGTGACCACAAAGTGCAGACGCTGTCTTGTGATCAATCGCGTGGCCCTCGCCCCATTCGTGCGCGTCGATCGGCTTGCCGGCCGAATTCTTGGCGACGAAATGCGGATCGTCTTGCATGGCGTCGATCTGGCCGCGGCAAAGCAAGGACAACGAGCCACACGCATCCTCCGCGTACGCGCCGAACTTCAGGCTGGTCGAGCCCGAATTGACCACGATGATCGCGTCGGGCATGGCCGCTACTCTGAGGGTTCCGGCAGAATACGGGTGGGATCACGCGCCAGTGCGTCGGCGTAGAGCACGGCAGCAGCGGCCGAGAAACGGCGCGCGGCGGCCGTGTCGGCACGGCTGGTCAGGATCACCGGGACCCGCGCACCGACCACCAGACCCGCGATCTGGGCGTCCGCCATGAAGGCGAGATTTTTGTAGACCATGTTGCCGGCCTCGATATTCGGGACGATCAGGACATCGGCGAGGCCCGCGATCGGCGACGAGATATGCTTGATGCGCGCGGCTTCGGCGTCGACTGCGGCATCGAGATCGAGCGGCCCGTCGACGATGCCGCCGACGATCTGGCCGCGCTCGGCCATTTTCGCCAGGATCGCACCGTCGAGCGTTGCCTGCATTTTGGTCTGGACCATTTCAACTGCCGCAAGCACGGCTACCTTCGGCAGATCGATGCCGAGCGCACGTGCAAAACCGATTGCGTTCTGACAGATGTCGCGCTTCTGGTCGGTGTCTGGCGCGATATTCAGCGCTACGTCGCTGATGACGAAGCGGCGCGCATAGGTCGGCACCGACATCATCACGCAGTGGCTGATCAGTCGGCCGGTTAGCAGTTTTGCGTCCTTCTGCATGATCGCGTGCAAGGTACACGTCGCTGTGCAGGCTGCCTTTCATCAGCGCGGCAACTTCGCCGCTACCGGCGGCCGTTGCGGCTCTTCTGCGCTGAATCCTCGGGGCCGTCCGTGGCCACGATCCGGTACTTGGCGATGTCCAGGCCCGCAGTATCGGCGATCTGGCGTATCTCGGCCTCCGGCCCGAACAGCACGGGCACAATCAGCCCGGCCTCAGCAGCCTCCACGGCACCAGCCAGCGCATCGTCGCTGCACGGGTGCACGACGCCGGTCACCATCGGCTTGAGGTTCTTGCAGCGATCGAGCAATCCATCCAGCCGATGCTCCGGTACTTGGCGCTCCATCCGCGTCGTCGGCGCCAGCACTTCCAGGGTCGCTGTCGCGACGACCTGACCCGCCGGATCGGTGCACTGGCCGTCGAGCACAACAATTCCCTGATCCGACCGCTTCTCCCGCACGACCAGCCGCGCCGTCATCACCGCCCCGATCGGCAGCGCGCCCTTGACCTGAACCGACATTGTGCGGATAGAGGCGCCGGGACCCGGTAGGGCTGAACCGACGAGTGCGGTGAGGATGGCCGTGACGAGGGCGGCAGCACCCTGACGCTCGCCAGGGCCGGCGAGCATGTCCACATCACCGAATGCGTTGGCCCAGGCCCGCACATCACCGGCCTGCAACGTCCGCTCGGTCGACGCGGCGTCGCCGACGGCGATCTCCTCGAAAGTCTTGTTCACGATGGTCTGCATTTCCTCAACTCCGTGAGGCTAGGCTGGTGCAGCAATGAAGGTGCAGGGCGCACCCACGTTTGAGACAGGGGTGAGCGTCTAGTGGATGACGCTAGGCTGCTTCGTCCGTCGCCGAGGAGTGGAGCGTTTCGGGTTGATGGCGGAGGTTCTGCTTGTCGCCGCAGGCGTTACTGGCTGCTCCGGCGCCACCGCCAACACCTGAGAGAGCCGAGCCAGCCGGTCGCGCCCAGCGGCGTTTGGGGGATCGCCTTCGCTGACGATCGCGTGTACCTGCTTCAGCAGGTTCTTCCGCGCGTCCGCCCCCGGCACGAGCAACGCAAGCGCCTCTACCGCACGCTCCCGCTCGAGCTGCAACACGAAGAATTGGTCCCGCACCAGCGCTTTGAACTCGGCGAGCGATAGCCGCATGAGCTGCCGGCGCGCGACGTTCAACGCAAGCGCACAGCGCTCGTCAACCATCCGCTCGGCAGCCGTGACGTACAGGACCGCTCGGGTCAACGCTTCGTCGAACCCGCCGGTCTGCAGCTTCGCCGCATACGCATCCGAGCAGGCCTGTCGATCCGCCACCTGTTCGGGCGATGTACCGGGAAACGGCCGCACCTCGCTGCTTTCGTTAAGGCCGAGGAACGCCTGCACAAATGGCGAGCCGTAGAACCCGAAGAACGTCTGCTCGACCAGTTGGTCACGCGCCACGCGATAGGCATCGAGGGCGGTAACAATCTGGTTCGAGACCTGCTTCTGCAGCGCGAGCAACGGATTATCGGCTGCCGCCGGCTTGCGGGTCGCTGCCACCTCGGCAGCCAGCTTCTTCACACCGTTCATCCAGGGGTTAGTATCGGCGAACATCGTGTAGCCAAGCCTGAGCGGGTTCAGGGCTTGGGCCATGTCCGCCATCGGCTTATTGGCGAGCGTGCGCACCAAAGGTTGCATCAAAGTACGGTAGACGGAGAGGTTCAGTTCCGACAGCCGGGCCACAGCGGCGAAGGCGCGATCATCCTCGGGGCTATTACGCCCGAGCGCGCGGATGTCGTCGAGCGAGCGGGCCTCGAAGCGGGTCAACCAGTCGCCGGTGACGAAGCCTCCTGGGGGCACGTCCAGCGGGCGCGGCGAGATGACCATTTCGTAAAGACCGGGCGGCAGGCAGTCGATGACGTCCATCAGCTGCACGAACTCCTCGTCTTCCTTGGCGCCCACCTTGGAGGAGACAAAGAGGGCCAGATGCCCGATCTCGTGGTTCAAGGAGTACACGACCGTCCGGCCGGTGGCGCGGATGTCGTCGACGTCGCGATACAAATCGAGGATCCAGCCGAGGCTCTGCTGTGGCGGACTGATGTTATCGCCCAAGGAGGTGAAGACGATGATCGGCGAGGTGACGTTGCGGAGATCGAACGTCGTGCCGTCGCGCGACTGCAGCTGGTTGCGGGTCAGCTTGTCGCCGATGAAGAGGTTGTCCACCAGGAACTGCAGCTCGTCACCGTTCAATTGAATGAAGTCGCCCCACCATTTCTCGAAACTGAGATAGCGCTCCGCTCCGGCGTCGATGTTGGCGTAGACCTCGTATTGCTTGCCCCACAGCGTGTTTGCTGGGTTCAGGCTATCGAAGTTCTGGATCAGCCAGGTCCCGTCGAATATCCCGTTTCCCAGGTCGCTGGTCATTGCGGTGAGCCAGCTGCCGCCAAGCAGCCCGCCGGAATAGCGCATCGGGTTCCTCCCGTGCACGCCCTGCCAGTACGACATCGGCGAGCCCGCGACCAAGCAGGGCCCGAACAGGTCGGGCCGCAGCATCGCGACCATCAGCGTCTGATAGCCCGCTTGGCAGTTGCCGATGGCAAACGGACGCGGTGCGTCCGGATGGAGCTCCACCACCCGCTCAAAGAATTTCACTTGTCCCTCGACGACGTCTAGGAACTGTTGGCCGGGCACAGGAGTCGCCCCGAAGCCGATGAAGTAGACCGGATGGCCCGCATTCAGCGCATCGCCGATCTCGCTTTCCGCTTTGAAGCCACCAATGCCCGGTCCCTGGCCGGCCCGCGGGTCCACCACGACGACTGGCCGTTTGCGTGGGTCGGTCGCGACTCCCGGCAGCGGCACGATGCGCCAGAGAGCGTAGTTCATCGGCCGCGGCAGCGACCGGCCGCTCATCACCACCTCGTGGTCGAAGCGCAGTACCGTCGCCATCGGTCGTGACGTGATCTCGATCTCTTCGTTGCCTCGTTGCCGCAGCAGATCGAGGAAGAGGACGCTGCGCTGGAACGCGTCGACCATGTATTCCGGCCAAGCGGTCATGAAGCTATCAGGAGATGCCGTTGAGGAACTCGGAAGGGCAAGCAATTCGAGGCCGAACGGGTTCATCACCGGCACCGGCTTGGACACTGGACTCATCTGCCATCTTCATCTCCCAGGGCGGCCTCGTCTGCCAATACCTGGTATCGGTGCCCGCATTTTGAAGGCCCGTAGCGGCACTCACACCGTAGCGGGGATCTGTGTGTGAGGCCGATTGACGTGCGTCAAATGCGCGCGGCGCGCTACAAGCCCATGTGATCTTATGGCGCTCATTCATCGGCTGCCGAGGAAGTGGTTGCTGATTTCAAGCGCGCCGTCCGAGTCATAGCGGCGGTGAGGCGCATCGCCAATGCGCCCCAAAATGTCACGCGCGCCGTGGCACGCAGGAGGTTACGACGCCGCAAGGGCGGCGGGCGATGACGGACGCGCCGGGGTGCCGACGCTGGAGCAGCAGATACGGAAGAACTCGGTAAATGCCGTGCTGAGAGAAGTGGCTCGGTTTGTTTGAACAGCCTTGTGGCTGCGGTTAAGTGGATTTCTGCCTCGGTTATGCCGCAGTCGGGATTGGCTGCGGCGGATTGAAGTAGGCCTCGTCCGGCGTCTGCCGGTCAAGGCTCGAATGCGGCCTCCTGACGTTGTAGAAGCCATCGATGTATCGGCCAATTGAGGCCCGCGCCTCCGGTACGCTGGCATAGGCCCGTAGGTAGACCTCCTCGTATTTGATTGTCCGCCACAGGCGCTCGACAAAGACATTGTCCCGCCAGGCGCCTTTTCCATCCATGCTGATCTTGATCCGGTTCTTCATCAGAAGCCCGGTGAAGGCGGTGCTGGTGAACTGCGAACCCTGGACGCCCTTCTGTTTGTCAAGCGGCGATGCGGGTTTGGTTGATCTCTTTTTGGCGCCTCGTGATGATGTGGATCACCTCGCGGGCGATGTAGCGTTTGAGACCGCGGATGGCATCAAGTTTGGAATGCCCTTCGCCTGCCGGCTCACCGGCAAGTCATCGCTCCGGTCGATCATCGTTTTGCGCTCGGCAATAGTCCGGCTTTCCCGAGCGCGCCGGACAAAAAATCCCGTTCCAAAGTCAGTTCCCCGATCTTCGCATGCAGCGTTTTCACGTCGATCGGGGAAGCCGATGAATCGGGTTTCGCATCACCACAAAAAACCCCGGCTGCTCCTTCCAGGAGTTGCGAGCGCCAAGTCGTGATCTGATTCGGGTGAACGTCGTACTGTTCGGCCAATTCGGCCAGTGTCTTCTCGCCCTTGATGGCGTCCACAGCCACCCTCGCTTTGAAAGCCGGGCTGTGGTTCCGGCGCGGTCTCTTGGTCATGGTCGCTCCTGTTCGCGGCAAACTACGCCGCGGTCAGGCAGAAATCTCACTTATCCATCCTGTTCAGTTTTCCCGAGCCAGCTCTAGGATTGTCAATGCTCGCCTATGGCGGCAATCTCAGATCAACAAGGCGGTCATCGGGTGGATGTCGGAAAAGTCTTCTTCCTCCGCAGAATCGGCAACCAAGGAGCATGGGGCATGTCGCGCCAGGATCAGGACATGACGGCGAATCCCGCGCCGCTGGGGCTATGCGCCTTTGGTGTGACGACCGTTCTCCTGAACTTGGCGAACACCGGCCTCTATCCGCTCGACGCCATGATCCTGGGAATGGGGATCTTCTACGGCGGCTTGGCTCAAGTTCTCGCCGGCGTCATGGAGTGGAAGAAGGGCAATACGTTCGGCACTACGGCCTTCACCTCGTACGGCTTCTTCTGGCTTAGCTTTGCGGGGCTCCTGATTTTGTCACGACTGGCGTTGGGCGCCGCGCCGGTACCGATTGCTCTGGCCGCCTATCTGTCCATGTGGGGGTGTTTTACCCTTGTCTTGTTCATTGCCACGCTGCGGCTCAATCGCGCCCTGCAGGCGGTGTTTTTGACCCTCACCATATTGTTCTTCCTGCTCGCCATCGGCGACGCCACCGGATCGTCGTTCATCAAGACGATCGCCGGCTTCGAAGGGATCGCTTGCGGACTCATTGCCGTCTACGCCGGACTGGCGCAGGTCCTGAACGAGGTCTACGGACGGATCGTCGCTCCGCTTGGCTGACGCTTGCAGGTGGCAAGCGATTCCCAGCGAGCTTGCCGATGTCGGCGTGGGTCAAGAATTCCTGTCAAGAGGGCTGAATTCGGATTGGTAGGCTGCTGCGCCGACGACGCGAGCCGCGTACATCGCGCTCCACCGCGTGCCGGCCGCGCTCCTGATCGGAGCGATCGGCCTTTAAATGGGGGAAGGATCAAACGACAGACCATCGCCAACCGACGCTTGCTGCATCGTCGGCAAGCCGCATAACATCTCCAACCAGACGAGCTAGAGCCTCCCTTAAACGAAGCCGCTCGCTGTCCAAAAACCCTTGACGATGGACACATAGGAACACGATGCCGCCTTTGAACGAGGAACCGAGCAATCAAACGACCGAGGTTGCTGCGCCTTCGGAAAAGGCGGA
>CAVQBS010000043.1:0-87262 GCA_963710805.1 uncultured Alphaproteobacteria bacterium
CCGGCGTCAGCGCCTATGAGACAGATTTAGCGGATTGAGTAAGGGAGGATTTCCGGCTCATCGTAGCCCTTGGAGGGAGCGAAGATGAGACAGAAATCCGGGACGGTGAGATCGCCGGCCGAACGGGTCGTGAAGGACATTCGCCGCGCGACCCGGCGGCATTTTTCGGCCGAAGAGAAGATCCGTATTGTGCTTGAAGGGCTGCGCGGCGAGGACAGCATCGCCGAGCTGTGCCGCCGCGAAGGGATCGTCCAAAACCTCTATTATCGTTGGTCTAAGGAGTTCCTCGAAGCCGGCAAGAAGCGACTGGCGGGCGACACGGCGCGGGCGGCGACCTCGGACGAGGTCAAGGACCTTCGCCGCGAGGCGAGCGCCCTCAAGGAAGTGGTGGCTGAACTCACCCTGGAAAACCGTCTGCTCAAAAAAAGCGTGACGGGGGATGGGGAGGACGACGCATGAGATACCCGGCCTGCGAGAAGCTTGAAATCATCCGGCTGGTCGAGCAGTCCCATCTGCCGGCGAAGCGTACACTCGACAAGCTCGGCATCCCGAGGTCGACCTTCTACCGATGGTACGAGCTGTTCCAGAGCGGCGGGCCGGAAGCTCTCGACGATCGTTCGCCTCGGCCTGATCGGGTCTGGAATTCGTATTCCGGACGATGTCCGCGAGCGGATCAAGAAGCTGGCGCTGGAGGAGCCGGCATTGTCGCCCCGGGAACTGGCCGTCCGCTTCACCGACACCGAAAGCTACTTTGTGTCAGAAGCTTCGGTCTATCGCCTGCTCAAGGCGCTCGATCTGATCGCCAGCCCCGCCTACATCGTCGTCAAGGCGGCCGACGAGTTCAAGGACAAGACCACGACGCCCAACCAGCTCTGGCAGACCGACTTCACCTATCTCAAGGTCATCGGTTGGGGCTGGTTCTATCTGTCGACCGTCCTCGACGACTTCTCGCGTTACATCGTCGCCTGGAAACTGTGCACGACGATGACCGCCGAGGACGTCACCGCCACCCTCGACCTGGCGCTCAAGGCCGCCGGGCTGGATCAGGTCACAGTCGTTCACCGGCCGCGGCTCCTGTCGGATAACGGCGCGAGCTACATCTCCGGCGACCTCGCCAAATGGCTCCAAAGCCAGGCCATGGATCACGTTCGAGGGGCGCCCTATCACCCGATGACCCAGGGCAAGATCGAGCGCTGGCACCAGACGCTCAAGAACCGCATCCTGCTCGAAAACTACTACCTGCCCGGCGACCTTGAAGCCCAGATCGACGCCTTCGTCGCCGACTACAATCACCTGCGCTACCACGAGAGCCTGGGCAACCTCGCGCCGGCCGACGTCTACTTCGGGCGCGGCCAGACCATCCTCATCGAACGGGAAAGGATCAAACGACAGACCATCGCCAACCGACGCTTGCTGCATCGCCGGCAAGCCGCATAACATCACCAACCAGACGAGCCAGAGCCTCCCTCAAATGACCGCGCTCGCTGTCCCAAATTCTCTGACGACGGACAATGTCGCCGATCAAGGAGCTGCACTATTTTGATGCCCTGTGGATCCCCAACCAGATGGCCAAGCGCACCAAGCAGCATCTGAACGTACTGAAGCGGCTCACCGCCAAGCTCACACTCGACGACATCGAGCGACGCGGCAAGAGATGGCAGGGGATCGGCCAATACTACGATCGCCTGGAGATGGGGCCCGGCGGGCACGAGAAGTATCTGGAATTCTTTGCCAAACGCGTCGGCGACTGCCCGGTGGCCGCCGAGATTTCGCCATCCTACAGCCTGCTCAGCGCCGACAACTTTCGCGAGATCAGGGCCATCCATCCGCGTGTGAAGGTGATCTTCCTGATGCGAAACCCGATTGACCGTCAGTGGTCGGCGTTGCGCTATCAAGTGCGCAAGCGGGTCGACTTTGAGGAGTTGTTCGATCGCGCGCTGCAGTCGGAGAGCATGATGATGAGTTGGTCGGATTACGCCCACACTCTCGAAGCTCTCACGCAAGCGTTCACTCCGGAGCAGGTGTTCATCGAGCTCTACGAAAATCTCTTCACCGAGGCGGCCATCCGTCGCCTTTGCTCGTTTCTCGACATCCTCTATCGGCCGGCACCGTTCGAGACCGTTGTGAACAAGGCAGTCGAAATGCCTCTTTCGATCGACAGGCGGAGACAGATGGCGGAGTTGTTGCGTCCGGTGTATGAATACTGCCACGGCCGATTTGGCGAGCGGCTACCTGCCCCCTGGCTCGCCGACCTCGAATTGATCACGCGCGATCGCTGACAGAAACGTGCCTCGGCTGTACCGGCACAGGATTCCGATACCGCGGTGACCTGAGCCCGATTTCGCGGAATTGCAGAAGTCCTTGGGTTGAATTGAAGTTGAATTGATGGCTTCAGGCGGCCTCCTGTTCAAGGCCGATCTTGGTGGCAAACTCCTCTGGTGTGGCATTGCCGAGTGGAGTGCCCCCCGTTTCACCGGACATGCCGGCTATTGGGCCTGAGACTCGACCTGCAGGCTTATCACCGCGTCCGGTCGAGACTGGTCTCGCGAAGGACGGCCACGATCAACCAGATACGGGCGTTCCTCATCGAGCAAGGCATCACCGTCCGGCCCCACGCGCCCTGCGCGTCTAGCTTTTCGAGATCCTGAAGAACCGAGCTGACGAGATCTCGCCTCGCATGGCAGACCTGATCGTTGGCCTCTACGAGGACTGGCTCTGGTTCGACGAGCGCATCGAGACACTGACGGTGGAGATCGAGACGATCCCCTCCGAGCAGGCAAGTTGTCGGCGCCTGATGAGTGTACCGGGTGTTGGTCCGATGACCCGCTCCCGTGGTCTTGGCATGGATCTTTGTCTTCGACGCGTTAGGGCAACCCAGGTAGGCGATCTCTTCGCCGAGCCGGCGGCGGGGAGTGGCAACCGGAGCCAGGATCGGTGACCAATCCAAATGACGACGGCCTTGCCACTCGATTGGACGCCGCCCGCCAACGTGTCCAGCGCCGTAGCTGTGCTTGACGGATTCGCTCCCGGCCTTCCGCCGTCCGTGGCCCAGTCAATAGTCCACCATGGAACTTGCACCGCCCGTTGGCGAGCGCCTTTGCCCGGCACGCTGTTCCCTTCCGCGTCCTGGCCCCGCATTCCTTTTTTCGGCGTGACGAATCTGTGTCGTCGGTAACACCCACATCGCGCTCGCCCGCGCACCTTTGCGGCGAAATTCCAGCGGAGGCGATTTCCCTGAGCGCCAGCCCGACAAGCCCAACCGAGTACCAGTTCGTCCCGGGGAGGGCCTCGAACCGCTCAAGGCGGTTGATGCTGTTCACGTGGAGGTTTGCAGCCTTGGCAAGCCGGCGCTGGGTTAGGCCATGCGCCTTGCGGAGGCCGGCTTCACTTCATTCAACCGGCACTATGTCGATACGCTCGAACGGTGGGGTATCCTCGACGACGGACGGAATCCGGTTGCTCGCAGCAACGTATGTCCTGCGATTGGCGCGGCTGAGGCACCGGTCATCCATGCCTTCTCCTACACGCGACCTGCCCATGCGGCGCGACCCTCTTTCGTGATCGCCGGCAGCGGAGAAGTGCCAGAGGGGCGCGAAAATTACCGCGATCACATCGTCTGCCGCGGCGACGTCAGTCCAACCGGATTATTGGAGAAGGCACACTTCGTCCTGTCGGCGATGGAGGAGCGGCTCACGGCGCTCGGCGTCGGCTGGAATGACACCACCGCGACCCATGTCTACACCGTCCGCGACATCCATCCCTTCATCGACATGATGATCAGGCGGGGCGCCGGACACTCCGGCATCACTTGGCATTTCGCCCGGCCGCCCGTCGTGGAGTTGGAATACGAGATGGACTGTCGCGGCGTGCCGATCGAGTTTGTGATCTGACGGCGACGGTCGCTTCTGCCGTCGCTCTTCGAGAATCGCGCTGCTGTCGACAAACGGGGAAAACAAAAGTGTTCAGAAGGTCAATCGGGACGGGTGGTATTAATTCGGAGGAGCGTTAAGCTCATCGTTTGGATAGTGGTGGCATGGAACGGCGCCTGCATCCGCCTGTCAGGAGACGGGGGAGTGGCGGCGAGGTGGCAGCGCTCAGGGCTTGCCAATGCCCCCTCTATGGCGGCAATCTCGCTCAACGAGCCGGTCATCGGTTGGATGCCGGCTCAGGTGAGCGATCTTTCCCCGCTGAAGGGGCTGGTGGCGGGCCTGCAAACGGTCACGGTGGATGATGAATTGACGCGGGATTTCTATTCCGCTCCGCATCGGAAACGGCAGCACGCCATGCGCAATGTGATCTGGCGGCCGTCGATACCGTTCCTGGCGCGGTTCCTCGGGCCGGGGAAAGAGGGCGGGAAGGACCGCGGTCCTTGGACGATCATCGGCCGGCTGTTCCGCGAGGCATGGCGTGAATTCCTGCCCGGCTACCTGGTGGCGGCGTTCTTCATGCTCCTGGTGGCCGGGTCGACCGCGCTGTTCGCATGGGTCGTCGGTGATGTCTTCAACAAGGTTCTTCTCAATGCGAATCCTGATCGGCTCCTGTTGTTGGCTGGCGGTGTTTTCCTGATCTTTGTCGTGCGAGGAATTTCGCGATATGGAACGGACGTAACCCTCGCCTGGATCGGGAACCGGCTTACGGCCAAGCTTCAGAAACGTGTCTACGAGCATGTCCTGTATCTTGGATTGCCTTATTTCGATCGAATGCATTCGAGCCTGCTGATTACCGGTTTGTCGCGACGGGCGAGCTCGGCCAGTTCAGTCGTCAATACCGTTCTCACCAGCTTGGTCCGCGACCTCTTTACCTTGGTCGGGCTGGTCGGCGTCATGGTCCTCAAGAGTCCCTGGCTGTCGATTCTCGTCGTCGTCATCGGACCCGCAGCGACCGTAGGGGTCGGTCGGCTCAAACGTCGTATCCGGGAGTTGGCGCGTGCCGAGTATGCTGGCATGGCGAGGATCATCGCCGGCATGCAGGAAACCGCGGCCGGTATTCGCGTGCTCAAGGCCTTCAACCTCGAAGGGGCCATGAAGGCGCGGATGGCCACTTCAATCGAGGGCACCCAGCAGCGGAAAAACAGGATCGCCACGGTCAAGGCAGCCACGTCGCCGCTGATGGAGACGCTCGGCGGCCTGGCGGTTGCCGGCGTCATCGTGGTGGCGGGCTACAGCGCCATCTATGAGGGGACGGATGCCGGCTCCTTTGCCTCGTTCATCACCGCGATCCTGCTTGCCTACGAGCCGGCCAAGCGCCTCGCCAATACGCGCGTCGGGCTGGAGCGGGATGTGATCGGTGTGCGCTTCGTCTACGAGATCCTCGACACCGAGATGAGCGTCGACCCAAATCCTGACGGCCCTGATCTCAAGGTCACCGAGGGCGATATCCGCTTCGAGAAGGTCGATTTCGGCTATCGCGAGAAGACGCCGGTGTTGAAGCAGTTCGATTTCCAGGCCGCGCCCGGAAAGGTTACAGCCCTCGTCGGGCCTTCAGGCTCGGGCAAGAGCACGATCATGAACCTGATCGAGCGCTTCTACGATATCTCCGGCGGCAAGATTACCATCGACGGCAAGGACATCTCGGACGTGCGGCTGGCCTCGCTTCGCGACCAGGTCGCGCTGGTCAGCCAGCATACGTCGATCTTCCGGGACACAATCCGCGAGAACATCCGGCTCGGCCGGCCAGGTGCGACCGACGAGGAGGTCGAGCAGGCGGCGAAGGATGCCCTGGCCTACGACTTCATCATGGCGACGCCCCGCGGCTTCGACACCCGGCTCGAGGAAGGCCAGGGCCTGCTTTCGGGCGGGCAGCTCCAGCGGCTCGCCATCGCGCGGGCGATGATCCGCAACGCAGCGATCATCCTTCTCGACGAGGCGACCTCGTCGCTGGACTCGGAATCCGAGCATCAGGTCCAGAAAGCCTTCGACCGGCTGATGGCGGGCCGCACGACCATCGTCATCGCCCACCGCCTATCGACCGTCCTCGGAGCCGACAAGATCTGCGTTCTCGCCAAGGGCAAGATCGTGGAGAGCGGCCGACACGCCGAACTTCTCGCCAACGACCGCCGCTACGCCCGGCTCTACCGCCTGCAGTTTTCGCAGAGCGATGAAATCGAAGACAGTTCGCGCGAAGACGTCATACCCTTTGGTGATAATGATTCTGTGAAAGAGCCCGGGATTACCGAACGTTCGATCCACTAGAGAGTTCGATTCGAAACGATGCGATTGATTTCAAGCTCTTGCGAGCTTGCGGGTGAGGGTTCGAATGTGAGCGACAAGCATCCAGGCGAGGGCGCTCGGGATTGTCGCTTCGAAGTCCTTGGCAAGTCTGCGGCATCGGCCGAGCCAGGCGAAGGTCCGTTCAACCACCCATCTGCGGGGAAGCACGACGAAGCCGGCGGCGGGATCGGAGCGCTTGATGATCTCGATGGTCCATCGCCCGAATGCGGTCAGCGCATCGCGGAGTTTGTCGCCGGCGTAGCCGCCATCGGCGAAGAGGTGACGCAGCCAGGGATAAAGCGAACGGATCGAGGCGAGAACGCTGACGGCGCCATCGCGATCCTGGATGTCGGCAGCATGGACCTGCAAGCCGACGAGATGACCCTCGGTGTCGGTGACGATGTGGCGCTTGCGTCCCTTGATCTTCTTGCCCGCATCATAGCCGCGCGGACCGCCGCTTTCCGTGGTTTTCACATGTCCGTCGTCAGAGAATTTGGGACAGCGAGCGCGGTCATTTGAGGGAGGCTCTGGCTCGTCTGGTTGGTGATGTTATGCGGCTTGTGCGCCCACCGGGTGATTGCGACCACCTGTTCCGGGCGATCGCGACCAGGCTGTGGACGGGGGTGATGAGCACCGTTGGGTGATCTTCGAATTGGCATTGGCTCGGCTCCTTTCGAGAGGAGCCGGGGATGCCAGGACAGAGATTACCCATGCGCAAGATCCGCGACGTGCTTCGGCTCAGTGCCGGCGGCCTGTCCAAACGCAAGATTGCCGCGAGCCTTGGGGTCAGCCCGACGGCGGCGGGTGAGTGTATTCGTCGAGCACGGCGTGTTGGCCTTGGCTGGCCGCTGCCGGCGGAGATGAGCGACGAGGCGCTGGAGAGCCGTCTCTACCCGCCGCCGGCGAGCCCGGCCAAGGATCGGCGGCCGCAGCCCGACTGGCCGATTGTCCATCGCGAGCTGCGCCGTCCGGGCGTGACGCTGCAGTTGCTGTGGGAGGAGCATCGCAGCGCGCATCCGGACGGATACGGTTATAGCCGCTTCTGTGAGCGGTATCGGGCCTGGGAAGGCCGGCTGTCGGCAACGATGCGGCAGCCCCACGTCGCCGGCGAGCGCCTGTTCGTCGATTACGCCGGCACGACCCTGGAGGTGATCGACGGGACGACCGGCGAGGTGTTGACAGCGCAGCTGTTCGTCGCCGCCCTCGGCGCCTCCAACTATACCTATGCCGAGGCCACCTGGACCCAAGGCCTTGCCGACTGGATCGGCTCGCACACGCGCGCGTTCGGCTTTTTCGGCGGCGTGCCGGCGATGGTGGTGTCCGACAATCTGAAGTCCGGCGTCACCAAGGCATGCTTCTACGAGCCGGCGGTGAACCGCAGCTACGCCGAGATGGCGGCGCACTACGACACGGCCGTGGTGCCGGCGCGGCCCTACAAGCCGCGTGACAAAGCCACGGTCGAAGTCGCCGTGCAGGTGGCGACGCGCTGGATCATCGCCAAGCTGCGCAATCGCCGCTTCTTCTCGTTGGCCGAGCTGAATGAAGCCATCGCCGAGCTGGTGACGGCACTCAACAAACGCGTGACGCGGCATCTGGGGGCGAGCCGGCGGGACCTGTTCGAGGCATTGGAGCAATCGGCCCTCAAGCGGCTTCCGGCCGAGCCCTATGTCTATGCCGAATGGAAGCAATGCCGGGCCGGCCTTGACTACCACGTCGAGGTCGAGCGGCACTATTACTCGGTGCCGCACACGCTGCTGCGCGAGACGATGTGGGCGCGGATCACCGCCCGCACGGTCGAGGTGTTCCATCGCGGCCAGCGCGTCGCCGCGCATGTCCGCTCGTCCTCCAATCGCAAGCACACGACGGTGCGCGAGCACATGCCGTCGAGCCACCGGCGCTACGCCGATTGGACGCCGGAACGCATCCGGCAGCAGGCCGGCGAGATCGGACCCGAGACCGCGGCACTGGTCGAGATCATCCTGCGCGAGCGCTCGCACCCCGAGCAGGGGTTCCGCGCCTGTATCGGCATCCTGCGGCACGCCAAGGGTTTTGGCCGGAACCGCCTGGAGGCTGCCTGTGGCCGGGCCCTCGAGATCGGCGCCCGCTCCTACACCTCCGTCACCTCGATCCTGAAGACCAACCGCGATCGCAAACGGCCCGCACCCGCCACGGACGGGCCGGCGATAACCCACGACAACATCCGTGGCCCCCGTTACTTCCACTGAGGACAAGACACGCCATGCTGACCCATCCCACCATCGACCAGCTCAGAGCCCTCAAGCTCGACGGCATGGCCGACGCCTTCGTCGAGCTTCAGGCTCAGGATAATGCCGCCGACCTGGCGCACGCCGAATGGCTGGCCCTGCTGCTCGACCGCGAGGCGGCAACCCGCAATACCAGGCGCTTCCACAGTCGCCTGCGCAGCGCCAGGCTGCGTCACGGCCAGGCGACGGTCGAGGACGTCGACTACCGAACGCCGCGCCGGCTCGACAAGCCGCTGTTCCAGCAGCTCGCCGCCGGACGCTGGATCGCCGAGCACCGCAACCTGCTGGTCACCGGGCCGTGTGGCGTCGGAAAGTCCTGGCTGTCATGTGCGCTGGCCCACAAGGCGTGCCGCGACGGTTACACTGTCCACTACGCCCGCCTGCCGCGGTTGTTTGCCGATCTCGAACTCGCCCACGGCGACGGCCGCTTCGCCCGCCTGTTCCGCACCCTGGTCAAGGCCGATCTCCTGGTCCTCGACGACTGGGGGCCGGAGAGGCTCACCGCCAATCAGCGGCGCGATCTGATGGAAATCGTCGAGGAGCGTTACGGTCGGGGTTCGACACTCATCACCAGCCAACTGCCGACCGATACCTGGCACCAGGTGATCGGCGAGCCCACTTTTGCCGACGCCATCCTCGATCGCATCGTTCACAACGCCTACCGCCTCGCACTCGACGGCCCGTCGATGCGCAAGATCCAGGCTGGCAAGGCCGAAACCGAACTGCCGGGTGCCGACCTCAAGGACCAATCCCATGCTTGACGAGGCACGCCAACACTGACATCAGAAAATGCATCCAACGGCGCCCTCACGCATCCGCGCCCACTGGTCGCGATCGATCGGAATAGCTGGTCGCGATCCGTCGGAATGAGTGGTCGCGATCGCCGGAATGCGCAGGCTTGCCGGCGATGCAGCAAGCGTCGGTTGGCGATGGTCTGTCGTTTGATCCTTTCCCGTTCGATGAGGATGGTCTGGCCGCGCCCGAAGTAGACGTCGGCCGGCGCGAGGTTGCCCAGGCTCTCGTGGTAGCGCAGGTGATTGTAGTCGGCGACGAAGGCGTCGATCTGGGCTTCAAGGTCGCCGGGCAGGTAGTAGTTTTCGAGCAGGATGCGGTTCTTGAGCGTCTGGTGCCAGCGCTCGATCTTGCCCTGGGTCATCGGGTGATAGGGCGCCCCTCGAACGTGATCCATGGCCTGGCTTTGGAGCCATTTGGCGAGGTCGCCGGAGATGTAGCTCGCGCCGTTATCCGACAGGAGCCGCGGCCGGTGAACGACTGTGACCTGATCCAGCCCGGCGGCCTTGAGCGCCAGGTCGAGGGTGGCGGTGACGTCCTCGGCGGTCATCGTCGTGCACAGTTTCCAGGCGACGATGTAACGCGAGAAGTCGTCGAGGACGGTCGACAGATAGAACCAGCCCCAACCGATGACCTTGAGATAGGTGAAGTCGGTCTGCCAGAGCTGGTTGGGCGTCGTGGTCTTGTCCTTGAACTCGTCGGCCGCCTTGACGACGATGTAGGCGGGGCTGGCGATCAGATCGAGCGCCTTGAGCAGGCGATAGACCGAAGCTTCTGACACAAAGTAGCTTTCGGTGTCGGTGAAGCGGACGGCCAGTTCCCGGGGCGACAATGCCGGCTCCTCCAGCGCCAGCTTCTTGATCCGCTCGCGGACATCGTCCGGAATACGATTCCAGACCCGATCAGGCCGAGGCGAACGATCGTCGAGAGCTTCCGGCCCGCCGCTCTGGAACAGCTCGTACCATCGGTAGAAGGTCGACCTCGGGATGCCGAGCTTGTCGAGTGTACGCTTCGCCGGCAGATGGGACTGCTCGACCAGCCGGATGATTTCAAGCTTCTCGCAGGCCGGGTATCTCATGCGTCGTCCTCCCCATCCCCCGTCACGCTTTTTTTGAGCAGACGGTTTTCCAGGGTGAGTTCAGCCACCACTTCCTTGAGGGCGCTCGCCTCGCGGCGAAGGTCCTTGACCTCGTCCGAGGTCGCCGCCCGCGCCGTGTCGCCCGCCAGTCGCTTCTTGCCGGCTTCGAGGAACTCCTTAGACCAACGATAATAGAGGTTTTGGACGATCCCTTCGCGGCGGCACAGCTCGGCGATGCTGTCCTCGCCGCGCAGCCCTTCAAGCACAATACGGATCTTCTCTTCGGCCGAAAAATGCCGCCGGGTCGCGCGGCGAATGTCCTTCACGACCCGTTCGGCCGGCGATCTCACCGTCCCGGATTTCTGTCTCATCTTCGCTCCCTCCAAGGGCTACGATGAGCCGGAAATCCTCCCTTACTCAATCCGCTAAATCTGTCTCATAGGCGCTGACGCCGGACACCTTCGACTACCTGCCGGTCGGCAATGTCGCCCAGGACAGCTTCACCTACGAGATCGACGACGGCAACGGCGGCACCGACACGGCCACGGTCACCATCGACATCACCGGTCTCGACTCCAACGACACCTTCGTCGGCACGGAGGGGGCTGACGTGTTCTCCGGCGGCGTCGGCAACGACACAATGCTGGGCAACGGCGGTGGTGACACGCTGAAGGGCAATGCCGGCCAGGACACGCTGAGTGGCGGTGGTGGCAACGACATGCTGAAAGGCGGCAAGGGCAAGGACGTCCTCATCGGCGGCAAGGGCAACGACAAGCTGACCGGCAAGGGCGGCAAGGACAATTTCGTCTTCGACGCCAAGCTGAACAAGCATACCAACGTCGACAAGATCACCGACTTCCACGTCAACAAGGATACGATCTGGCTTGCCCCGGGTATCTTCAGCGCGATCGGCAACAAGCTCAACAAGGGCGAGTTCCACATCGGCCACAAGGCCCATGACGGCAAAGATCACATCATCTACAACAAGAAGACCGGCGCTCTCTACTACGACGAGGACGGCAAGGGCGGTGTCGGCAAGGTCCAGTTCGCCAAGCTCGACAAGCACCTCCACCTCGACCACCACGACTTCATCGTCGACGACTTCGTCGTCTAACTCGTTGCGGCCGAGCCGTGTTTCAAACTGTGTCGCGGTCGGGCTCTTCGCAAACCCGCAGATTTCAGTAGCTTTGAAGCTCCGTACCAATCAGCCGTAGTCATGAGGTTCGGAGAAAGAGGGGGCGAAGAGAGAACGTCATCGCCCCACTTCCTTCATACGGTGCGGAGCCCGGTCCTAAGAATGGCGCGGAACCTCGCGAATTCGAGGCAGCATTCCGCGGTCGGAGAAAGTTGGTCGAAGCGGCGTTGGCGGAGGGAGAGGAACCGGGATCCAACATTCTCCAGGGAAATGGCTCATTTCAGCGATTTTCGGTCAGCGCGGCCTCTAGGCACACGCGCGCAAATCAGGGGCCGCGCCCGGTTCAGCCACGCAGTGATAGTCTCCGGCTCCGATCCGACCTTACCTTCCTTCGCCACCTCCGCATCAACGACAAGTCCAGACCGACCTACGGCTTAATGGCCGTGCTCTTTCACGTTGGGGCAGCAAAGCGACGTCGTCGCTTTTCGACCTGCGGCTGGAGCTCCTTGACAACAGCTTCATCGGGGTGTTTCGCAATCCGACCCAGCCGAGAATCAAGAGTTCCTACGCCAGCTCACCAGACGCGAATTGGGCACCGGCGACAGGCGCCGAAGCAATTGAACGGCTAGAAACAGGAGCATCCGTGTGCGGAAAGTCTTGTGGGGAGATCATCGGGCCGCCGATTTGCGCGACCTCGCCCGTCGCAATCCGGTCGTTGTCGTCCCCATCGGCTCGATCGAGCAGCATGGACCGCACCTTCCCGTGCAGGTCAACTCGCTCCTCGTTGCAGAGGTGGCGAAACGCGCGGCCGAGCGTGGCGGCGACGTGTCAATTCTGGTCATGCCAACGGTCTGGACCGGGCTTGCCGAGCACCACATGACGTTCGGCGGCACGCTGACGCTCGACTATGCCGTCTTC
Organism: uncultured Alphaproteobacteria bacterium; assembly: GCA_963710805.1. Taxonomy (GTDB): domain Bacteria; phylum Pseudomonadota; class Alphaproteobacteria; order Rhizobiales; family Kaistiaceae; genus Bauldia. The sequence goes on from CAVQBS010000043.1 coordinate 12,397, forward strand.
TTCGCTCTGATCCGCCAGATTTGCCTGTCGCTCAGCCGCCAAGGAATCCGCCGCATCGCTCTCCTCAACGGCCATGGCGGCAACATCCTTGCCCTCCAGCTCGCCGCAGGCGAACTTGCCCGCGAAATCCCCGGCGTGGTGGCGACCGCCACCTATTTCCTTCTCGCCCAGCCGCGATTTGCCGAGATCCTCGATCGTCAGGACGGCGTTCGCCACGCCTGCGAGGCGGAGACATCGATGGTTCTGGCGCTCCGTCCCGACCTTGTCGATGTCGTGGCGATGCGCGCCGTCGAGGGGCCGTCGGAAGGGCTATCTTCGGCCGGATTCCACCGTTGGCGCCCGATCGAGCACTGGAGCGAAAGCGGCGTTATCGGCTTCCCCCCGCCGCCACCGCCGAGAAGGGCGAGCTGCTGCTCGACGCTGCTGCGAACGCGGTCAAGGAAGCACTTACAGACGAAGCGCTGTGGACGCCGGCAGCGGCCCAGACATCGATGAATGAGAGGGGTCAATAAAGATGAAGGGAGTCAGCTGCGTCCTGGCCGACGCAGGGCATCAATCGCTTCCTCCGGAGCATCGGGAGGGGTCCCCATGAAACTGACGGGCTACAGCGACCGGTGGTCGGTCCGGCCGGGCGGAACCATCTCCTTCCACGTCCACAGTGTCGCCCCGACCTATACTGCGCAGCTCGTGCGGCTGATCCACGGCGACGAGAATCCGTACGGGCCGGGCTTCAAGGAGATCGAAGTGGCGAGCGTTCTCGACGGCAGCCACGCCGGCGCGCCGCACGAGATCCGCAAGGGCTCCTACGGCCTCGTCGGCGACGCCGCGCCGGAGGGGACGTTCGTGCTGGAGCTGTGGATCTGGCCGACACTTGCCGGGCCGGAGCGGCAGGGGATCGCGACCTGGCTTGGAGCGGAGGGGAACGCAAGTCTCGGCATCTTCCTTGCCCCCGACGCGCGCCTCGCCTCCCTTGGCACCGGCCTGCCGGAGCTCAGGCCGGAGCGGCCGCTCGCGCTTAAGCAATGGTACCGCGTGCGTCTCTCGGCCGATCGGGCAGCCGGGAGGCTTGCGCTCGACGCGGAGCCGCTGCGGATCGCGCCGGGCGTCACCGCCGCCGAGCACACCGAAGCCGCCGCAACTATCCCGGCCGATCTCGGCAGCCGCCTCGTCTTCGCCGCCGGCGCGCTGGAAGCGACGGCGGACGGCCCGAAGCCGCGCGAGGTCTATAACGGCAAGATCGCCCGCCCGCGCATCCTCGACGCGAACGGCAAGCTTCTCGCCGGCTGGGACTTCGCGGCCGACGCCGGCACCACCCGGCTCGCCGGAACAGCCGGCGCCGTCGACGGCCACACCGTCAACCGTCCGACGCGGGCGATGACTGGTCCCGGATGGCCCGGCGACAACGCCACGGGCACGGCGCAGCCGGAGACCCATGACGCCATCCACTTCCACGATGACGATGTGGCCGATGTCGGCTGGCCGGAGAGCCACCGCTTCGACGTGCCGGAGAACCTGCCGTCCGGCGTCTATGCCCTCAGGCTCTCGACCGCGGACGACGAGGACCATCTGCCCTTCTTCGTCTGTCCGCGAAAGGGAAACGAGGCGCCACTCGCCGTGCTCATGCCCACCATGAGCTACCTCGCCTACGCCAATGAATCCCTCGACGTGAGCGACAACGCGGAGACCTCGCCGCGGCTCAACATGGAGATCACGCCGGAGCGCTACGCCTACGTGATCGAGAACGGCCTGAGGAGCCTCTACGACAACCACCGCGACGGCAGCGGCATCGCTTATGGCTCGCGGCGGCGGCCGATCATCGATTTCCGGCCGAAGGCGCGTTGCCGCACCTTCGATGCTCCGCACCAGTTCGCCGCCGACCTCCACCTGATCGACTGGCTCGCTGAGAAGGGCTACGCCTTCGACATCATCACCGACGACCTCCTTCACGACGAAGGCTCGGCCGTGCTCGATCTGCATCGGGTCGTCCTCACCGGCACTCACCCGGAATACTGGACCGCGAAGATGCTCGATGCCCGCGACGCCTGGCTCGATCGCGGCGGCCGGTTACTCTATCTCGGCGGCAACGGTTTCTACTGGGTCACGGGGGTGGCCGAGGATGCGCCCGACGTGATCGAGGTGCGCCGCTACGTCGGCACGCGGACGTGGATGGGCCTGCCCGGCGAGGACACGGTGAGCGTCACCGGCGAGCGCGGCGGCTTGTGGCGCGAGCGCGGCCGGGCACCCAACACGCGCGTCGGCGTCGGCTTCTCCGGTCAGGGATTCGACCGCGGCGCGCCCTACCACCGCACCGCAGCCGGCCTTGCGCCCGAGTGGTCGTGGATCTTCGCAGGCGTGGAAGGCGAGGTCGTCGGCGCCGGACGCTCGCTGGTGCTCGGCCACGGAGCGGCAGGCTTCGAGGTCGACAAGGCGGACGCGACCTTCGGGACGCCGCCGAACACGGTCGTGCTCGCCTCGACGCGCCACTTCACCGACGCCTATCAGGCGGCGAGCGAGTGCTTTCCGCAGGTCCACCCGTGGATGGGCGGCTCCGACTCCCGCTCCGGGGTCCAGTCCGACATCGCTTTTACCTATGGTCCGAACGGTGGGGCAGTGTTCTCGGCCGGCTCCATCATCTGGTCGTCGACGCTCTCCGCGAACGGCTATGACAGCGACACCTCGCGCATCACGAAGAACGTAATCGACGCCTTCCTCGGCGGTTCGCTACCCGGCGCGTCGGTTGAATAGCCAGATTTCCTCACCGAAGGTGATCCGGGAGACGCCATGTCCGAAACACCCGTCCGCATCGACAATCCTGAGAGCGCACCGGCTACCGGCGCCTACGCGCCGGCGCTCGTCTTTCGCGATCTCGTCTTCGTGTCCGGCCAGGGCCCGCTCGATCGGGACGGCAACATCGTCAGCGGCACGATAGAAGAGGAGACCGAGCGGACGCTGCGCAACGTCGAGGCCCTGCTGGTGGCTGCCGGCAGCGACCTCGGCCACGTGCTGAAGTGCACCTGCTACCTCGCCGACATTGCCGATTTCGACCGGTTCGATGCGGTCTACCGCCGTGTGTTCGCAGGCCACCTGCCGACCCGCACCACGGTCGCGGCGGGGCTCCTCGGCATCAAGGTCGAGATCGACGCCATCGCCCACCGGGCCCCGTAGCCGGCATCCGTCCCGCGTAATCCGCCGCCTACGAGATCACGAAGTGATCGCGCCGATGCGCCGCCACGGCGGCGTCATTGAGCGCGACGCCGAGGCCCGGCCCCTTGTCGGGAATGAAGACGAATGGCGGCTCGAACCGCAGCGGCTCGGCCAGCAGGTCGTGCGAGCGGATCATCCGCCCGAAGATGTCGCTCGGCCAGATGCAGCTTGGCGCCGCGACAGCCGAGTGGACATACATCGCTTCCAGGATCCCGAGGTCGACCTCCGACCCGTGCCAGGTATAGACGCCGGCGGCGGAAAAGATTCCGTCAAGCTGGCGGAACTTCGCCAGGCCCGTGTTGACATTGAAACCGTCGACGCTTCCGTGGGTCAGGCATGCAATGGCATCGTGGACGCGCTGGCCCTGATAGACGTATGGCAGCGCAATGTGCTGGACGATCGGAATGGACGACGCGCGCCGAAGCTCCGCGTACTCGGCATACATCCACTTGGGGATCGGATCCTCGACCAGCAGCACGTTGCCGACCTGCTCCAGGCCCCGCAGCCGCCGCCGCGCCTCGCCGGCGTTTTCCCAGCGCTGGTTCGGATCGAGGATCATCTTCATGCCGGGCGCGCTGGCGGCGATTTCGGTCGCCCAGGCGACGACGTCGTCCTCCAGGTCGCACTTCAGCTTTTTGCAATCGTAGCCTTGCTCGAAGAAGCGGGCGGCAACGACGCCCGATTCCGCGACCGTGCGGTGGCTCGACCACGCGCCGACCTTCGCTGCGTTTCGGACCTTGCCGCCGAGGAAAGCGTAGAGCGGGATGTCCAGCGCCTTGGCGTAGGCGTCCCAGATGGCACACTCGAAGCCGTCATACTCCCGGCACAGCGGGATCGGCAGATCCTGCAGGGCGAGAGCGTGGAGGTCGGTGCCTATCAGGCTCTCGGAGACCTCCCGCACCACCTTCATGTTGTGGTCGCGATAGAACTCGCCGAGGCCGACGATGCCATTCGACAGCTCCAGGCGCAGGATGAGCTTCGACAGCTCGTCGAACTGGACGCTCCAGCCCTTCTTGCCGCCGACCGGCAGCATGTGCAGCGGCTTGCGGACTTCGTCCGAAATCGACTGCGCCCGGGCGGGCCGGCACCACCACTTCGTCGAACGTGAGGGAGCGGATGATGAGGGGGGATGTCATGGTGTGTCGTCTTGCCGGCCTGCCGCTATTTCATCCGCTGCCCGTTCGCATCGAAGACGTGAACGAGTGACGGCTCGATGGAGACGGTGACCGTTTCGCCCTCCCGGGCGTGCTTGCGGCCGACCTGCCGGACGTTGAGCCTCGTCTCGCCGAACGCGAGCGTGAGGATCGCGTCGGCGCCCGTGAACTCGACGATATCCACCTGCCCGGTCATCGCGTTCTCGCTGCCGCCGATCATCACGTCGGTGGGACGGATGCCGACCGTGAGCGGCGTCTTGGCAGGGCCAGTGTCAGTCTCTGTCGCAAGCTCCGTCTCGCCGACCTTCACACGGCCGCCGCCGAGCGACCTCGCTCCGATCAGGTTCATGCGGACCTGGCCGACGAAGCCGGCCACGAAAAGATTGGCCGGCACTTGGAAGATATCTTCCGGTGTGCCGATCTGCTGGACCTCGCCCGCGTTCAGGACAACCATCCTGTTCGACATGGTCATCGCCTCGAGCTGGTCGTGGGTCACGTAGACCATCGCCTTGCCAACCGCGCGGTGCAGCTCAATGAGCTGGTAGCGCATGGATTCGCGAAGCAGCGCGTCAAGGTTCGACAACGGCTCGTCCATCAGGAACACGGCCGGGTCGCGGATGATCGCCCGGGCGAGCGCCACGCGCTGTCGCTGCCCGCCGGAGAGGGCCGCCGGATACTTGGTGAGCTGATCGGCAATGTGAACGATGTCCGCTGCCTTGCGCATGCGGTCCTGAATCTCCTGCCGGCTGAGGCCGCGGACCGCGGAGGTCGTCAGCGGATAGGCGATGTTCTTCGCCACGTCCATGTGCGGATAGAGTGCGTAGTTTTGGAACACCATCGCTACGTCACGGTTGCGCGGCAGCTCGTAATTGACCAATCGGCCGTTGACATAAATCTCCCCGGCCGTCGGGTCCTCGATGCCGGCGATCATTTTCAGGATCGTACTCTTGCCGCAGCCCGAAGGGCCGAGGAGCGCGAAGAACTCTCCCTCCTCGACGGTCAGCTCCAGGTTCTTGACTGCGTGGAAAGCGTCGTAGGACTTGGTGACGCCGCGAAATTCGATCGAATGGTTCGCCATGCGTCAGCCCTTGAGAGCGCCCGCGAGATTCTGTGCCAGGAAGAAGCGCTGCAGGAGCAGGAACAGCACCGTAATGGGGATCGTCGCGAGAAGCGATGCGGCAGAAATAAGCCCCCAGTCGACAACGAAGATCGCCTTCAGGCTGGAGATCCCCACGGTGAGAACCTGGCGCTTCGCGTCCTGCACCGCCACCAGAGGCCAGAGGAAGCTCGTGTACTGCAGCATGAATGTGAACACCGCGTGGACCACGAGCCCGGACTTGATCAGCGGCAGGACGATCCTGAGGAAGATCTTCCACTCGCTGTCGCCGTCGAGACGGGCCGACACGACCAGGTCGTCCGGCAGCGACACGATGAAGCTGCGCAGCATGAAGATGCCGAGCGGATTGGCGAGCGGCGGGAGGATGAGCGCCCAGTAGGTGTTGAGCAGCCCCATCGAGCGCACCAGGAAGAACAGCGGGATGATCAGCGCCGCGACCGGCACGGCAACCGCGAGCAGCAGCGTGACGGCGATAAGCGACTTGCCGACGAACTCCATCTTGGCAAGCGCGTAGGCGGCCATGGCGTCTATGATCAGCTTCAGCGCCGTTACCGTGCCCGCGACGACGAGCGTGTTGACCGTCCACAGGAGGTAGGGCGTGTCGGTGAACAGCTTCTCGTAGTTGCCCCAGAACAGCGTCTGCGGGATCCACTCCGGCGGGTAGGTGAACAGCGACCTGGTTTCCTTCACCGACGTGGAGATGATGTAAAGGAACGGCACGATCGCGATGAAAGCGGCGATAACCAGCGCAACGTAGGACCCCGCCACCATCGGCGGGGTGGGCGCGAGCGAGACGACGTTGCGACGACGCAGAAGCCCGGCCATCAGCGCTTCTCCCGGAAAACGTAACTCTGGATGCCGGTGAGGATCAGCACGAACACCACCAGCACGAATGCCAGCGTCGCGCCGAAGCCGGGCTCATTGAAGGTAAACAGGCTGCGGTAGACGTACCAAGTCGCTGTCGCCGTGGCGTTGGCGGGCCCACCGTCAGTGAGGACGAAGACCGAGTCGAAGAGCTGAAGGTTCACGATCGTCGCGAAGATGACCGAGAAGAAGAAGGTCGGTCGCAGCAACGGCAGGGTGAGTTGGAAGAACCGACGGAACGCGCCCGCCCCGTCGAGCTCGGCCGCGTGGTAGAGTTCCCTTGGCAGGCCTTGGATGCCGGCGAGGAACAGTAGCGTCCAGAATCCGGTGCCACGCCACACCTCCACCAGGGCGATGGTCGGCAGGGCGAGGTAGGGATTGCCCAGGAAATTGACCGGATGCCCGGTCAGCGCGCGCATGATGATGTTCAGGATGCCGAAGTCCTGGTTGAGCACGAACGTGAAGATCAACGCCGCGATAAGGATCGGCTGCAGGGTCGGGTAGTAGATGATCGTCTTGAAGGCGGTCTGCCCGAACCGGATCACGTTGAGCGCGAGCGCCAGCATCATCGCAATGATGAACACCGCCGGGATCGCCATCAGGGAGTAGAGGACGGTATTCCAGATGGTTCGCTGCACCAGCGGCTCGGTGAAGGTCGTCTGCCAGTTCTTGAGGCCGATGAACTTCGCCGGCGTCATCACACCCCCGGTGTGGAACGTCTGGATGAAGAGGTAGACGGTGGGCCAGGCCAGGAATACGAGGAAGAAGCCCAGCGCCGGGGCAAGGAACAGGTAGGCCGAAAGGTTCTTGCGCAACGCATAGCGCAACGCCAGCCTCCTGTGCTCCGCGGCAGTCAGCACGCCTCTGTTCCCCCGGGGTGCGCGGGTGCCGGCACGCGAGGCGCGCCGGCACCCGTGGTCGATCAGGAGATGATCTGATTCGTGATATCGGCCATCTGCGCGATGGCGTCCTTGCCGGTCATGCCGCCGGCATAGGCCTGTTCCGCGACCGGCCAGATCGACTGCAGGATCTTGAGGATCTGCGGATGCGGCTGCACGCCCTTCACGCGCGGTACGAACTCGGTCTGGACCTTCTCCATGGCCGGATTGTCGGCGAACATGCCGTCAACAATGTCGGTGCGCACGACCTGCAGATTGACCTCTTCGGCGAAGCGGCGGACCTCAGGACCGGACGCCCAGTGTTTGATGAAGGCCCAGGCCGCTTCCTTGTTGGGGCTCGCCTCAGCGATCGACAGGATGCCGAAGTTGCCCATCACGGTCTGGCCCTTCTCACCGGGTGGGGCGTAGGCCACGTCCCACGCGAAGCCCGGCGGGTCGGCCATCAGCTCGGCGATATGCGGCGTTTCGTTGTGGTGGATGGCGACCTTGCCGGCCTTGAACAGGTCGAACTGCTCCTGCGTCGACATGGAGCCGACCGGCGGGGTGACGCCGGCGGCATGCATGTCGATGAGGAATTGCATGGCATCGGCCCCCGGGCCAAGGCCGCTGGCGGACCAGTCGTTGTTCAGGATGTCGGCGCCGGCGTTGTGCATGTAGGGGAACCAGTCCCAGAACGCGAAGTCGCCGGTGCGCGTCCGCATCGAGAAGCCGAAGACGCCGTTGCCGTTCGCCTTCTTCGCCGCTTCCATCATGTCCCCGTAGGACTTGTTCCATGTGTCGAGCACACCGGCCTTGTCCAGGAGATCCTTGTTGATGAAGATGTTGTAGACGGCGCCAAGCACCGGAACGCCCCAAATGCCGGCGCTCGTCGTCGCCAGTTTCCAGGCAAACGGCTCGATTGCGTCGTGCTCGGAGGCCCAGTCCGGCGCGCTGACCAGCTCGGTCATGTCGTGCAGCACGCCCTGCTGCGCATAGTTGGGATAGACGAGGTCGACGAGGTAGAGCACGTCCGCCGGGTTGCCGCTGGCGAAGCCGGTGGTCAACTGGGCGTTCATGTTGGCCCAGTCGTAGGTGGTGAACTCGACGTTCACCCCCGGCTCGATCTTCTTGAAGTCGTCGATGATCATGGCTTCGAACTTGGCCTCGTCCGCCGAGTGCGGCCCCTTGATCATCCTGATGTTGCCGGAAAGGCCCGCGGCGAAGGCCGGCATGGCGAGCGGGAAGGCGGTCGCCGCCATGGCCGCGCCGCTCGTCTTCAGGAACCTGCGGCGTGAGATGTCACTCAAGAATTTACCAGACATGATCTGTCCTCCTTGCCTGATGGTGTCGGCGCCCTTGTCCGGGCGCCATCTAGTGAAGCTCGGCTCGCTCTTCGATACCGATGACCTTCGTTGGTGACGGAAGCGGGTCGACGTTGCACTTCGCACGTGCGGGGCGGCCCTCGTCGAGGATGCGGCCCTTCAGAAACGCCCACGTCCTGGCGTTCAGCCGACCGCCCGGCTCGGTCCAGGCGGCGGTGCCTTCAGCGAGGCCGACCTCGCCGCCCTTCGCGGGCTCGCGGAGGTTGGTGAAGTCTGCGCTGCACAGCGTCGGCGTATCGGGGTGGGTCCCGGGGTCGGCGAACAAGCTCTCCCGGAAGTCGAAGATATCAGTCCTGAGCGGCGAGAACGTTTTGGTTTCGGTCGCGGCCGACGCGCAGAAAACACGTGAAACCCTGCCGCTCTCAATCATAATGAAGGCTCATGAACATGAACATGAACGTGATCGAGAAACCGCACTGTGTCGCTTGTACTCAGCCACTGGAGGCAGGAACGCCTCCGCCGAATCGCGCTTGTTGCCGAGCCCGCCGCGTCGTTCGTCTCTTTAATTCAGGCTCCGATCTTTCGAGCATTCTGTCAATGCTGATGTAACTGAGGTACAATTTTCAGGTAGCCACGGTTGTCCATAACGACCCCATTTCAGGGAGGAGCCGCCCTTTTCCAGTGAAATCGGTAGGAAACGGGCCTGCGATGCTCGCCGCCGCCCACATAGACACTCCCCTGCGCGCACATTAGAGGTTGTACCTGCGGTACGGGCACGCGCCTCTGCGGACTGGCCAGCCGACGCACCGTCGTCCCATCCCCGAGGCCCGCCGGTCGGCGTCAACGGTACGCATGCCAGGTGTCTCTCGGTAAACGGAGCCGGACTGATGAACGTGGAGCGAAGACCCCCCAAGCACGCAGCCCATCGTGTCGTCACAGACCTTATCTCCGCGATGCGAGACGACGCTTTCACGAGCAGGGAACAGCTCGTCGCCGATTTCGTCAGGGAGAACCTGGAAGCGACGACGGAGATGACGATCGCCGAGCTCGCAACGGCGTGCGGGACCAGTAAGCCCACCGTCATCCGCTTCTGCCGGACGCTGGCGTGCGACGGCTTTCGCGACTTCAAGCTACGGCTCGCGCAGAACATCGCCGTCAGCCAGCTCTATCTGCATCGCTCCGCGGACGCCTCGGCCGCGACGACCGAGGCGGCGGTCGACCGGGTGCTGAGCGCGTTGTTCACGACGGCCAACGCGGCGCGCGACCAGCTCGATAGTACCCGGTTCCAGGCGGTGCGCGACATCCTTGCCACGAGCCGGCAGATCCTATTCGTCGGCATCGGCGGCGGCTCGACCATGGTCGCGACCAAATCCGCCAATCGCTTCTTTCGCCTCGGCATCCCCTCCTACGCGCAGAGTGACGGCCTGCTCTTGCAGATGAGGGCAGCCACTCTCGGCCCCGACGACACTCTGTTCGCGATCTCGTCTAGCGGCGAAGCGGAGGAGGTCGTCAACGCGGTGTCTATCGCCCGGGGATACGGTGCCAACACCGCGTGCATCACCAAGCCGATGTCGCGGCTCGCGGAGGAGACCGAGCATGCGATCGTGGTGGACCTGCCCGAGGACACCGACATCCACAAGCCGACCTCATTGCGGTACGCGCACCTGATCATCATCGACGCGCTCGCGCTTTCGGTCGCGCAGACGCTCTCCGACACGACAACGGAGTACCTGCGCCGGATTCGCGCCTCGCTCGCGGCTTTCAACGGACGGACGGGACCGCAGCCGCTCGGCGACTGAGCGGGAGGGCATTCCTATTGGTCTAGCAGTCCTCCCTGGCCGTTCTTCCCGCCTAGAAAAGGCCCGCGTCGTTGGAAGTCGGCAGCCGATCGACCAGGTTCTTGACGTTCGAGACATGCCACCTGCCGCCTCGGGCCGTACGGACACCGCGACTGTTAAGAGCGGATGCTAGGCCACGCAGGTCGCGGACGCCGGAAGCGAGCAGGACTACGTTATTGCCCAGCGGAACCTCAGCTACATGTACGACAACGGCGACGGCGTCCCGCAGGACTATGCCGAGGCCGTGAAGTGGTACAGACGTGCCGCCGAAGTGGGCAACGTCTGGTCCCAGATTGAATTAGGCCGAAATGTACGCCACGGGCCAAGGCGTGCCGGAGGACTACGTTCTCAACTCGCCTTGATCCTCGCCCTTTGGACTGGCCAGCGACAGGGCGACCTTCTCCGGCTTCCTTGGTCCGCCTATGATGAAAAGGCAATCCGACTTCGGCAGTCAAAGACCGGCGCTCGTGTGGTGATTCCTGTCGGCGCTCCACTGCGCGAGCGAACTCGACGCCGCCGCAAGGCTTAGCCCAGTCATCCTAGTCAACAGCGATAGCCGGCCTTGGACCGAAGATGGTTTCCGCTCTTCGTGGCGGAAGGCCTGCGCCAAGGCTGGCGTGATTGGCGTCACGTTCAACGATCTGCGAGGTACTGCGACGACGCGGCTGGCACTCGCCGGATGCACTGAGGCAGAGATCGCCACCATCACCGGACACTCACTCGGCGACGTGCGGTCGATCCTGGATGCCCACTACCTTCACCGCGACCCCAGGCTTGCCGAGGCCGCTATCCGAAAGCTCGAAACAGGAACGGATCCGTCCAACTGACCGCCCAACTGGCCGGTCATGTTCTGCTGCAACAGGAGAGAAAGCCGAACGATATCAAGTGGCTGGGGCACTAGGATTCGAACCTAGACTGGCGGAGTCAGAGTTCGCTGTCCTACCGTTAGACGATGCCCCAATCAAATCAAAGGCTTGAGCCACGTTCCTGACTTAGGAACGGAGCCGGCGCCGGTTGATCGGCTGCGCTATCGTATAGGCAGCGGCCCCGGAAGCGTCAACCGTCGGCCGGCTTGTCAGCTTCCGGCTAGCTGATAAACTGATCGACGAAAACGTAACGTGGAGCCGCGGCGCCGCTTTTCGGGCTGGCGCGCGGCGGTGAGGTATCTGGTGGATACGCCGGGCGACGGTTCGCTGAACGCGGATCCGCGCACGCTTGTTGGCCCGGATGCGGCCGGCGGGGAGCTTGGCCCCGCAGTCGACGAGCCTCCAGCGGCGAGTGCTGCCGGCGAGGCGCGGCCGCTTTTGGGCAATCGCAAGCCGCGGAAGCGCCGACGCAAGCGCGGCCGGCCGGTCTATGCGCCGGGGACCGGGCCGCATGTCGCTTCGGACGGGAACGCTGCCGGGACGCAGACAGCATCGCTCAACGGCGAACGCGTGGTTGCCGCGCCGGCGCGCGAACCGGAGCGCCGGCCGCCGCCTCCGGCTCGCGCCTTCTACGGCGCGCTCGATCTCGGCACCAACAACTGCCGGCTCCTGGTCGCGACCCCGCGCGACCACGGATTCCGTGTCGTCGACGCGTTCTCCCGCATCGTCCGGCTGGGAGAGGGGGTCGGCGCAACCGGGCGCCTCGGCGAGGCGGCGATGCTCCGGGCTGTCGAGGCGCTGAAAGTCTGCGCCAACAAGCTTGCCTATCGCGAGGTGACGCGGGCGCGGCTGATCGCCACCGAAGCCTGCCGGGCGGCGGAAAACGGCGCGGAATTCGTCGAGATGGTTGCCCACGAGACCGGTCTCGTCCTGGAGATCGTTTCGCAGGAGGCGGAGGCGAAGCTGGCGGTGGCCGGGTGCGCCTCGCTGGTCGATCCGCGGGCCTCCGGCGTGATCCTGTTCGATATCGGCGGTGGGTCGTCCGAACTGGTGTGGATCGACCTCGCTGAAACGAGAAGCGGCCGTCGGCGCCGCATGTCCGATCGGGTCAAGGGCTGGATGTCGCTGCCGCTCGGCGTCGTCAATCTCAGCGAGCGTCACGGCGGACGCCACGTCACAGCCGAGCAGTTCGAGGCGATGGTCGATGGAGGTGGCCGAACTGCTTCACGCCTTCCCGGAAGTCGAGGCGCTCGACCTTGCCGTCGCCGACGGCACGATGCACATGCTCGGCACGTCGGGGACGGTGACGACGCTGGCCGGCGTCCATCTCGGCCTGCCGCGCTACGACCGGAGACGGGTCGACGGCATCTGGCTTTCCGGCGAGCGGGTCGGCGAACTGGTGATGGAATTTGCCGCGATGGACTACGAGGCGCGCGTCGCCAATCCGTGCATCGGCCGCGACCGCGCCGATCTAGTGCTTGCCGGCTGCGCCATTCTCGAGGCGTTTCGCCGCCGGTGGCCGGTGGATCGCTTCCGCGTCGCCGACCGCGGTCTGCGCGAGGGGGCGCTGGTCGAGATGATGGCGGAGGATGGCGCCTGGCGGCCGCGCGCCTGGCGTCGCGCCACTGACCGGGCTCGTGACTGACGGGCGCCGGCCCCCCAGCGGCCGGCAGCTCAAGGTGCGGGTGAAGACCGCGCGCCGGCGCAAGGCATCGTCGGCCCGCTGGCTCGAGCGGCAGTTGAACGATCCCTATGTCGCCCGCGCCCGCTCGGAAGGCTATCGCGCCCGCTCCGCCTACAAGCTGATCGAGATCGACGACCGCTTTCACCTGCTTGCGCCGGGGGCGCGGGTGGTCGATCTCGGCGCCGCGCCGGGCGGGTGGTCGCAGGTGGCGGCCGAGCGGGTCGGGTCGACCGACTCCGACCCGCGGGTCGTCGCCATCGACTATCTGGCGATGGATCCGCTGCCCGGCGTGATCGTGCTCCGCAAGGATTTCCTCGACGAGGATGCGCCGGATGCGCTCCGCGCCGCGCTTGGCGGCCATCCGGCGGATGTGGTGCTCTCCGACATGGCGGCGCCGACCACCGGCCACCGGCAGACCGACCATCTGAGGACGGTCCACCTTTGCGAGGTCGCCGCCGATTTCGCCGCCTCGGTTCTGAAACCCGGCGGCCATTTCGTCACCAAGGTGTTCCAGGGCGGCGCCGAGGGCGAACTCCTGGCGGCGCTGAAGCGCAGCTTCGCCAGCGTCCACCACGTCAAGCCGCCGGCGAGCCGCACCGGCTCGGTGGAGCTCTATCTGGTCGCCCGTGGGTTCCGGGGCGACGGCTAGCCCTCCAGGTCAGGCTCGTCGGAACAGGCCGATAATCACCAAGAGGACCACTGCGCCGATGACCGCGGCAATGATCGAGGCGACGAAGCCGCCGCCGATATGCACGCCGATGGCGGGGAGCAGGAAGGACGCGATGATCGCGCCGATGATGCCGACGACGATGTTGCCGAGCAGGCCGAAGCCCACGCCCTCGACGATCAGGCCTGCAAGCCAGCCGGCGATCGCCCCGATGACGAGCGCAACAATGATGACCCAGACAACAGAGGTACCCGCTTCGCCTTCCATGGTTTTCGCAGCCCCATCTTGGTTGATCTTTCTTCTTTGCAGCCTACGCCTGCCGGAGATTCGTCTCAATCACCTTGGCCCCAGCGGTGCAAAAGGTCGTTTGGGGAACCTTAACGACAGTTATCCGCGCTCGCGCATCGCGGTGACCGCGTCCGGCGCGTAGCGCCGGTGGCCGGACATTTCGTACCCGGCATCGTCGGTGAGACGCATGAACGAGATGGCGGACGCCGCCGTGAGAAGTCCGACCACCAGGAAGGCCGGCCAGAACGATTCGGCGGTGATTTCGCCGCCGGTCGCGGCGCTGGTCAACTGAACGGCGATCGCGCCGATCGAGATGCCGACGCTGAGCGCGAGCTGTTGGGCGACGCTCGTCAGCGTCGTCGCCCGGCTCAAGCGTTCCGGTGAGACGTCGGCGAAGGCGAGGGCGTTGACGCTGGTGAACTGAAGCGAGCGGAAGAAGCCGCCAATGAAAAGCAGCCCGGTCATCACCCAGATCGGCGTCGCCGCCGTGAAAGCCGCCGGCAGCGTCACGAACGCCCCGGCAATGAGGGCGTTGACGACCAGGACCGTGCGGAAGCCGTGGCGGCGGAGGATCGGCGGGGCGACGAACTTCATGGCGAGCGCGCCGATGGCCGACGCGAAGGTGACCAGGCCGGAGTGGAACGGCGTCATGCCGAAGCCCACCTGAAGCAGGAGCGGCAGGAGGAACGGCGTGGCGCCGACGCCGATCCGGAAGAGGATCGTGCCGATCATGCTCGTTCCGAAAGTGGGGATCCGAAACAGCGACAGGTCGACGATCGGACTTTCGGCCCGTCGGCTGTGCATCATGTAAGCAGCAAGCAGGACTTCCGCCACCAACAAGCATCGCAAGCACGTAGGCAAGGGGCAGCAGGCCGAGCCCGAGCATCGTCGAGCCGCTCATGAAGAGCGCGAGGCCGAGGCCGGCAAGGGCGAATCCGCGGATATCGAAGCGGCGCCGCTCATCGCCGCGGATGTCCGGAATGAACAGCGTGGCGAGAATCAGCCCGAATATGCCGACCGGCACGTTGATCCAGAAGATCCATCGCCACTGGAAATAGGTGGTGATGAAGCCGCCGACCGGTGGCCCCATCACCGGGCCGATCAGGGCCGGCACCGTGAGCCAGGCGAGCGAGCCGACCAGGTCGCGCTTGGCGACGCTGCGCAGGATGACCAACCGTCCGACCGGCACCATCATCGAGCCGCCGATCCCCTGCACGACGCGGGACGCGACGATTTCGGGGATCGAGCTCGACAGGCCGCATAGGATCGACCCGGTGACGAAGGTCAGGATCGCGATGCGGAAAATGAGGCGAGCGCCAAAGCGGTCGGCAAGCCAGCCCGAGGCCGGAATGAGGATCGCCAGCGCCAGCAGATACGAGGTGAGGGCGAGCTTGAGGTGGATGGGATTGGCGCGGAAATCCTTTGCGATGGCCGGAAGCGCAGTGGAGAGGACCGTCGAAGTCGAGGTTCTCCATGAAAAGCGCGCAGGCGACGATGAGGGGCAGGAGGATGCGATCAGGCATGGATTGAGGGTCGGATGGGAGGGCAGACGCCTGGCGGCGCATCCCTATAACGCGGCATACCGCAAACGGTTCGGCATGACCACGTTTCTTGCCGCCCTACCGGGAGCTAGGGTCCCGAGACGGACACCACCAGCGCGTTCTGGACGGTCGATTCGCCGTCGATTTCGATGATCCGGCCGCCGCCGCGATAGATCGCCTGGGTCGACGGTCCGCCGTCGAGGTTGATGGCGACGTCGCAGCCGACGCCGCCTCTTTCGACCGGGATGGCAAGCAGATTGGCGAACTGGAACAGGCTGAGGCCGTCGCCGCCAACCACGACAGCAACCATCTCGCCGGGGCGAAGGCAGATCGCGCTCCGTCGCCGGCGGTCGCCCTGATTGGTGTAGATGCCGACCTTGCCGCCCGGATCGACGAGGATCGGTCCGACCTGCACCGCGCTGTCCATGGCGCTCGGCGGGGGCGCCTTGGCGCGGTAAGCGATGGCGACGTCGCCGTTGCCGACATGGAGGACGCCCGAGCCGGCGCGATCATGCTCAGGGGCAACCTCTGCGCCGTCGATGACGAGAAGCCCGCTCGGCGACAGCCGGCCCTGGTCGTCCTTTTCGAAGAAGCCGCCGTCGATGGCGAA
Organism: uncultured Alphaproteobacteria bacterium; assembly: GCA_963710805.1. Classification (GTDB taxonomy): domain Bacteria; phylum Pseudomonadota; class Alphaproteobacteria; order Rhizobiales; family Kaistiaceae; genus Bauldia. The sequence goes on from CAVQBS010000043.1 coordinate 28,430, forward strand.
GATGTCCTCCGGCCGCTTGAGGAAATCGGCAGCGCGGTTGCCGGTCTCCTCCGTCTGCTGGACCGTGCGGAGATGAAAACGCCGCTCGTCAAAGGCGAAGGCGTAAATCGTGAGGCCGAAAGCGGGGACCGAGATCAGCCGGTAATCGAGGCCCGCGATCAGCGGCGCCGCCCGTGCCGCCTTGCTGGTTTCGAGGAGCAGCGACAGGTCGGGTTCCGGCCGCGCCTTCGCGTCGGGGCGGTTGGCCACCTCGGCAGCCACCGCCGCGAACGCGACCATCGCCGCGAGGGCGAAGCCGGCCACCCCGGCGCCTGCGGAGCGGGAAAGCATACCTTCTCTCCCGGATTGTTCGCCGTTTCCGCCGGAGTCCTAGCCCGATTTGGCGGGACGCGCCAGACGTCGGTCAGCTGGAGGGCGACGTGGCCGGGGGAAGTCTGATCTCGACGCGAAGCCCGCCGTCCGGCCGGTTAAACAGCGTCAGTTCGCCGCCATGGGCAAGGATGATCGACCGGGAGATGGACAGGCCGAGGCCGACGCCGCCGGTCTCGCGGCTTCGCGACGTCTCGAGGCGGACGAACGGCTTGAAGACCTCTTCGAGCCGGTCCCCGGGAATGCCGGGGCCGTCGTCGTCGATGACGATCAGCGGACCGGCCGCGGTGTCGTCGAGCGTCACCCGCGCGCACTTTCCGTAGCGGACGGCGTTTTCGAGAAGATTGCCGATCGCCCGCTTCAGCGCCGTCGGCCGGCACGAATAGGGAAGGCGGTGGTTGCCCTGGAAGGTGACGTCCTTGCCGAGCGCCGACTGGTCGTCGACCAGGCTTTCGACCAGCGCCTGCAGGTCGACGGAGCGGACCGGTTCGGAAGCAGCGTCGTCGCGGGCGAAGGCGAGCGTCGCCTCGGTCATCCGCTGCATGTCGTCGAGGGTAGCGGTCATCTTGGTGCGCGCTTCCTCGTCGTCGAGAAGCTCGGTGCGGAGCTTCAGCGAGGTGATCGGCGTGCGGAGGTCATGCCCGACCGCCGCCAGCATCCGGGTGCGATCCGCGATGAACCGTTCGAGCCGCTCCTGCATGCGGTTGAAGGCGGCGGTCAGCCGCCGCACCTCGCTCGGGCCGGCTTCGGGCAGCGGTTGCGACGGCCCGCCACGGCCGAACGCCTCGGCGCTGGTGGCAAGCGCCGCCAGTGGACGCGTGGCCTGCCGCACGGTGAAGCCGACAATGGCGAGGATGGCGACGATCATCAGGAAGGCCGAGATGATCGATGGCCAGGGAAGGGTCACCGGCTCGGCCCGGACCTGGGTCTGGGCGTTGAGCCATCCCCCGTCGGGGAAGGGGACCGAGGCAATGACGTCGTATTGGGGCCCGTCCCACGGCGGGCGATGCCGGAGGTCACGGTGCGCTTTCGCTGGCGGCCGCGGATGTTGCTCGCCATTGTTGTCGACGAGCGCAAGCCGCGGCGGTTCGGGAAGCGTCATGGCGAACAGCCGGTCGAACTGCGACGTCGGCGGGATGGGCGGCGACGGTCCCTGCTGGGCAATGACGCTCTCGGCACTGATCCAGTAGCGGATATGCGCGGTTGTCGCCGCTTCGGCGAGTGAGGCGCGCTCGCTGGCCGGCGCCCGGGCCAGGATCTGCATCACCGAGCCCATGCTTTCGAGAAGCCCGGCACGATTGGCCGCGCGTATCGCCTCGGCCCGGTCGCCGGTGAACAGAAGGAAGCTCGCCGCCTGGGCGACCACCAGCGCGGCGATCAGCAGAACGGCGAGTTGTCCGCCGAGACTGCGCGGCAGGAACCTCATCCCGCGACTTCCTTCACATCGCTCGCCAGGACGTAGCCGCCACCCCACACGGTCTTGATGATCGTCGGCGATCTTGGGATCTGCCTCGATCTTCTTGCGAAGCCGGCTCACCTGGTTGTCGATCGAGCGTTCGAACGGTTCGAGGGACCGGCCGCTGGTGAGGTCGAGGAGCTGCTCGCGCGACAGCACCATGTGCGGACGGCGAATGAAGACGGTGAGCAGACGAAACTCGGTCGTGCTGAGCGGGATCGCGAGGCCATCGTCGCCGATGATCTCCCGCCGTGCAGTATCGAGCGTCCAGCCGATCGAAGCGGTAGCGTGCCTTCTGCGGCAGTGAACTCTGTGCGGGCTGCACCCGCGAACGCCGGAGCACCGCCTTGACCCGGGCGAGCAGCTCGCGCGGGTTGAACGGCTTGGTGACATAGTCGTCGGCGCCGATTTCAAGCCCGACGACCCGGTCGGTGTCCTCGGCCATGGCGGTCAGCAGAATGACTGGTAGGTCGGTGGTCTCCCTGAGCATCCGGCAGAGCGCCAGCCCGTCCTCGCCGGGCATCATGATGTCGAGGACGACGAGATCGATGGCACTCGTTTTGAGGAGGCGCCGCATCTCCGTCCCGCCATCGGCCGTCGACGTCCGCATGCCCGCCTTGCCGAGATATTTGGCCAGCGGCTCGCGGATGTCGGCTGAATCGTCGACGATCAGGATGTGGGGCGAGGGTTCCATTGTCCTTTTAATCGCTTCTCGGCCGGGCTTTTGCGAGGGTGGCACCCTGCCGGTTACTGGAAAAAGTGTAACGCTTTGTATCAGTTCGCCAGCTTGGCATGGCTCGTTACAAACCGACCAATCCCAGCCACACGCCGCCGCGCGATCGATCCTATGTGTGCCGTGTCCAACCCCCGGACGAGTAAAGGAAGGAAGAAGACACGATGCAGACCCGTAGCAAGATCCTCATTGCGGCGCTGATGGCTTCCGCCGTCGGGGTCGCGGCAGTCCCGACATACGCCGACTCGGCCCAGAAGCAGCCGCAGCAGATGGCTCACTGGGATCACCGTGACGGCGACCGCGACTGGCGCGGCGACGACGGCCGTGGTGGCCCCCACGGCGGACCCCGTCACCATGAAGGTGGATGGGGCGATCATCAGAAAGGCCCGCGCGGCCCCGGCGGTCCGCATGGGCCCGGTGGTCCTGGTGGTCCGGGCGCCGGCATGAGCCAGTTCCTGCTCGAGCGCTTCGACATCAACAAGGATGGCACCATCACCAAGGAAGAGATCGCCACCGTCAACGCCGATCGCGTCAAGAACTACGACGCCAACGGCGACGGGCAGCTGTCGCTGGCCGAGTTCAAGGCGCTCTGGGCCGATACCATGGACCGTGAGATCGTGCGGGCTTTCCAGCAGCTCGATCCGAATGGCGATGCCCAGGTGACCCTCGACGAGTACAGCGCCCGGTTCGACAAGATGTTCGCCAATCTCGACAAGAACGGCGACGGCGTGATCGACAAGGCCGAACTGCAGGGTCAGCGCGGACCGGGCGGTCCCGGCGGACCGGGTGGCCCCGGTGGTCCGAAGCAAGGGCCTGGCATGGGTCCCGGCAAGGGCATGGGCCCCGGCCCGAACGGTCCGGGCAATGGTCCGAACGGCCCGGGCAATGGTCCCGGCAACGGCCCCAACCAGAACTAGCGGCCGACCGGCAATGAGGGCGGCTCACCGGAAGGGCGGGAGCAATCCCGCCCTTCCTCTCCCTTCCTCTCAGGGCAACGAGTCCGGGTTAACGGGTTGAAGGGTTGATGAGGGTTTCGAGGTATTTTGGGTCGTAAGAGGCTCGTTTTCTGCGGCGTTTGAGGGATCGTGTATCGCCAGTGGTTCTGACGATGTTGAGGGCGAAGTGTCGAACGACGGCCATATTGACGGCGCCGTGGCCGACCCTGAGGCGGGATAGATCCTCCTTGAAGATGACGTCGAGCACCCAGTGGAGGGAGTTCTCGATGCGCCAGTGGCCGCGGATGGCGGCGGCGGCGCGGGTGGCGGAAAGCGGCGCGGAGGCGATGTAGAAGCGCTTTTCGCTGGTGGCTTTGCCGGGCTTCTCGATGGTGGTCTCGACGCGGATGAGGGCGGCGAGCTTGGGGAAGCGGTACTCGCCGGGGTGACGGCGGTTGGAGAGCAGCCAATCGACCTGGTGGGCGACGCTGACCCTTCGGGTCTCGATGCGGCCATGGTCCTTGTCGATGTCGAGGGCGGTGTCGAGGGGTGATGGCGGGACGGTCTCGAAGAAGCTTTCGATCTCCTGTCTCAGACTCGGCTGGTTGTCCTTGACGGCGAGAATGTAGTCGGCGTCCCGGTCGATGATCGCCTGTGCGATCTTTGGATTGCAGGCGATGGCATCGATGGTGACGAGGGCGCCGGCAAGGGCCAGCTTGTCGAGGAGTTGCGGGATTGTGTCCTGCTCGCCGGAGGCCTCGCCGACCGCCTCCTGTCCAAGCACGAGGCGCTCATGGGTGGCAAAGGCGGAGACCAGATGCAGTGCTTCGCGGCCCCGCCGACGGTCGTGGCTGCGTCGCGAGGTTTTGCCGTCGAGGGCAACAAGCGCCGGAGCACCCGGCCGCCACTCGCGGGCCCAAGCGATGAAGCAGGCCTGGAACAGCTCCGGATCGATGCGGTTCATCAGCGTGCGCAGCCAATCGGCGCAGGGCAGACCGTGATGATAGGGGAGGAAACGGCGCAGGAACGACAGATGCGCCTCGCCCCAATCGACGATGTCGTCATAGTCGTCACAAGCGGCAATCGTGCCGCAAACCACCAGCAGCAGGACCTCGGGCAGCGGGTGCGCCACGCGCCACTTCTGGCGCGGGTCGCAGAGATGCGAGAAATGCTTCAGAAGGCTGGCGAGGCGCGGCTTCTCAACAACGGCGTCCATGGGCGGCGGGCTCCGAATCAAATCGATAGCCCAAGACAATCACCCTCCGCGTCAATCGGGAATCCGCGTTAACCCGACTTCGCTGCCCTGCCCTTCCTCTTCATTGGCTTTGCCGAATCGCGGGGACGTGCTAGTCACCCGCGCCAACTCTTTCCAACGGAGCGCCGCAGCCAAGCCCGACCGTGACCGGCCGGCGGTGCCCGCCTACCTCGGAGTTGGCGATGGCCAATCTTGTTGAGTTTTCCCTTGCCCGCGAAGCGCTGGCCTTCGACGACGTGCTGCTGGCCCCCGGCTACTCGACGGTGCTTCCCGCCGAAGCCGATGTCCGGACCCGGCTCACCCGATCGATCGCCCTGAACCTGCCGATCATCTCGGCGGCGATGGACACCGTCACCGAGGCGCGGCTGGCGATCGCCATGGCACAGGCCGGCGGCATCGGCGTCATCCACCGGAATTTCACGCCGGAAGAGCAGGCCGAGCAGGTGCGGCAGGTCAAGAAGTTCGAAGTCCGGCATGGTGGTGAACCCGGTCACCATCAACCCGGAGGCGACGCTCGCCGACGCCCTGGCGCTGATGGAGCGGCACAACATCTCCGGCATTCCGGTCGTCGAGAACGGCGCCACGCCGGGCCGGCTCGCCGGCATCCTCACCAACCGCGACGTCCGCTTCGCGTCCGACCCGTCGCAGCGGGTGGCGGAGCTGATGACCCGCAACAACCTGGTGACGGTCACCGAATCGGTCGATCAGGAAGAGGCGAAGCGGCTTCTCCACCAGCATCGTATCGAGAAGCTGCTCGTCGTCGACGATGACTACCGCTGCGTCGGGCTGATCACGGTCAAGGACATCGAGAAGAGCCAGCTCAATCCGAGCGCCACCAAGGACGAGCAGGGGCGGCTCCGCGTCGCCGCCGCCTCGACCGTCGGCGACAATGGAATTGAGCGGGCCGAGCGGCTGATCGACGCCGAGTGCGACCTGGTCGTCATCGACACGGCTCACGGGCATTCGGAGCGGGTGCTGGAGGCGGTCCGCCGCGTCAAGGCGCTGTCCAACCGGGTCCAGGTGATTGCCGGCAACATCGCCACGGCCGACGGCGCCCGCGCGCTGATCGATGCCGGGGCCGACGCGGTGAAGGTCGGCATCGGGCCGGGGTCAATCTGCACGACGCGGATCGTCGCCGGTGTCGGCGTGCCGCAGCTCACCGCGGTCATGGATGCGGCGGAAACGGCGGCGAAGGCCGACGTTCCGGTGATCGCCGACGGCGGGGTGAAGTTCTCCGGCGACCTTGCCAAGGCGCTCGCCGCCGGCGCCTCGTCGGCGATGATCGGCTCGCTGCTCGCCGGCACCGACGAGAGCCCCGGCGAGGTCTACCTGCACCAGGGCCGCTCCTACAAATCCTACCGCGGCATGGGCTCGATCGGCGCGATGGCGCGCGGTTCGGCCGACCGCTACTTCCAGGCCGAGGTGCGCGACACGCTGAAGCTGGTGCCGGAGGGGATCGAGGGGCAGGTGCCCTACAAGGGGCCGGTCGCCGGCGTGCTCCACCAGCTTGCCGGCGGGCTTCGCGCGGCGATGGGCTATGTCGGCGCTGCCGACCTCGCCGAACTCCGCGACAAGGCGCGCTTCATCCGTATTTCCAGCGCGGCGTTCCGTGAGAGTCACGTCCACGACGTGACGATCACCCGGGAAAGCCCCAACTATCCCGGCGGACGGTAGTCGCCGCTATTTCGCTTCTTTTCAGCCGCATCCCGGGAGGGCCCACGGAGCATGAGTCACCATGAGCCTCACCGCAGCTTTCGCGCCCCTCTTCGTCCAGGTGGCGCTCACCTTCGCGCTGCTCCTGCGTCTCGGGCAATTGCGGATTCGCGAGGTGCGGACGGGGGGCGTGGACCTCGGCGGCTATGCGCGGGGCGAGGATGTCTGGCCGTCGGCAGTCAAGCAGGCGGCGAACGCCTTCCGCAACCAGTTCGAGCTGCCGATCCTGTTCTACCTTGCCACGGTGCTCGCCTTCTTTTCCGGCCGGATGTCAGTCACGCTCCTCGTCCTTTCGTGGGCGTTCGTCGTGACCCGGCTGCTGCACGCGCTGATCTTCGTTACCACCAACAACATCTCCCGACGCTTCTGGACCTACACGGTCGGCTTCGCGATCCTCGTGGCGATGTGGCTCGTTTTCCTCGCGGCCCTTACAACCGACTTGTGAACCGGGGCGCCCGGCCGGGCCGCCAACTGGCGCCCGTCAAGCCTGCGTTCATTTGCCTCGGGCCGTCCGAACCATTGCGGCAGCCGGGCTATCAACCCGCGGCAAATGTCGCCGCGCCCTTCGCGTTGCGGACGGACAATCATCCCGGCATCGTGCCACGCACGACGGCCAAGCGACAGGACCGGGAGAGCTGAGCCGTGCAATTCGGGGCCCGGCTCGCCGCCGCCATCGAGGTTCTCGCCGATATCGAATCGCGCCACCGGCCGGTCGCGGCGGCGCTCAAGGACTGGGGCGTGTCGCACCGCTTCGCCGGCTCGAAGGACCGCTCGGTGATAGGCAACATCGTCTATGACGTGCTGCGCTGGCGTGCCTCCAGCGCCTGGGCAATGGGCGAGGCCAGCCCGCGGCCGCTGGTGCTGGGGACGGTCGGCCGCCGGTGGGGCATCGGCGGGACCGGGCTCGCCGCGATGATCTCGGGCGATCCCCATGCGCCGGAGCCACCGACCGAGGCCGAGATTGCCCGGATCGACACCGCCGACCTTGCCAAGGCGCCGCCGCATGTGCGCGCCGACATTCCCGAATGGCTGGCGCCGCATTTCGCCCGCGCCTTCGGCGACGACTGGGTCGCCGAAGGCGAGGCGCTTGCTTGCCGCCCGCCGCTCGACCTCCGGGTGAACCGGATCAAGGCAGAGCGGGAAAAAGTGCGGAAAGCGCTGTCGGGGTTCGGCGTTGCGGAGACGTCCTTCGCCCCGGATGGTCTCCGCATCGCGCCGACCGAGGGCGACGGCCGCCACCCTAACGTCCAGGTCGAGCCGGGGTTCCAGAAGGGCTGGTTCGAGATCCAGGACGAGGGGAGCCAACTTGCCGCGCTGATGGTCGGGGCGGGGCCCGGCGAGCAGCTGCTTGATCTGTGTGCGGGGGCGGGCGGGAAGACGCTGGCTCTGGCCGCTAACATGGCCAACAAGGGCCAGATCTTCGCCACGGACAGCGACCGGACGCGGCTGGCGCCGATCTTCGAACGCCTGAAACGGGCGGGGACGCGCAACGTTCAGGTGCGTCCGGCCGGGACACCGCTCGCCGACCTCGAAGGCCGGATGGATGCGGTGCTGATCGACGCGCCGTGCACCGGCACCGGCGTCTGGCGGCGGCGGCCCGACGCCAAGTGGCGGCTGAGCGAGCGGGCTCTGGGCGATCGTATCGCCGAGCAGTCGGCCCTGCTCGGCTCCGCCGTCCGCCACCTGAAGCCGGGCGGGCGGCTGGTCTACGTCACCTGCTCGCTGCTCCCCGATGAGAATGACGAGCGGATCGCGGTGTTTCTGGCTGGCCACCCGGATTGTGCCGTGGTTGCATCGCGCCAGGTGGTCGAGAAGGTCCTCCCGGACGAGACGGCCCCGCGCCTGCTTGACGCGGCGCGTCTGACGCCGCAGGGAATGGTGCTGACGCCGCGACGGACCGGTACGGACGGCTTCTTCGTCTCTGTTGTGGAAAGGATCGGCTCGTGAAGAAACTCACTGCCTCTGCGGCTTTGCTTTTGTTCGCCTCCTCGCCGGCGCTGGCCGCCCAGCCCTTCGACGGCGAGTGGTATCTCGAGTGCGGCGCACAGACCGGAGATATGGTCCCGACGGTCATCGAAGACGGCACGATCGTGCGCTACGAAAGCGAGTGCGAGATCACCGACACGGCGACGATCGGCTCGCGCGATCAGGCCTGGCGGGTGACGGCTTCGTGCGAAGGCGAGGGCGAGAAATGGGTCGAGCACATGATCCTCGGGCTCGATCTCGACGTCGACCAGAAACCGCGCCAGCTCATCGCCATCGACATGGATCAAGGATTCGTCCTGACCTACCGGAAATGCGACTGATCGGAGCCGGGGCATGGCCATCAACGCGGAACACCCTCATATCACCCGCTTCGGCGACCTTTCCGTCCTGTTCGTCATGGCCACCGGGATGGAGTATGGCGAGCACCTGAAGCGGCGGATCACGCCGGTGATCACCGGGGTCGGGCCGGTCGAGGCCGCCATCGGCACCGCTGCCGCGCTTGGCGAACTCGACCGGGCGGGGACGCTGCCGGATCTGGTCTGCTCGCTGGGAACCGCCGGCTCGGCGAAGCTCGACCACGCCGGCATCTATCAGGTGGCGAGCGTCGCCTACCGCGACATGGACGCCTCGCTTCTCGGCTTCGAGAAGGGCGTCACCCCGTTCACCGACCAGCCTGCGGTGATTCCGATTCCGGATCGCATTCCCGACATTCCGGCGGCCTCGATCTCCACCGGCGCCAATATCATCTCCGGCGCCGGCTACGACGCGATCCCGGCCGACATGGTCGACATGGAAACCTACAGCGTTTTGCGGGCTTCGCGCGGCTTCGACGTGCCGATGATCGGTCTGCGGGCAATCAGCGACGGGCGGAGCGACCTGACCGGCCTGCATGACTGGACCGCGTTCCTGCACATCCTCGACGAGAAGCTCGCCATCGTCCTCGACGATCTCGCCCGGCACGTCGACGAGGGACAATTCCGCCCCGCAAAGCGATGAGACGGGCAGGCCGCGTGATCCTCGTCCTCGTCGCGGCCGTTCTCGTCGTCGGGCTTATCGTTCATCTGACCGCGCGCCGGCTTTTCGACATGGAGATCGACGCGGCGGTCGCCGCGGTCGGCGCCGTCGCGCCGACGCCGGTCGACCGCGGCCGCCTGCCGCCGCTCGTCCGCGCCTTCGCCGAGCGGGCCGTTGCCGGCCGATCCGCGTTGCCGGCCGCGGTAAGCTTCGACCAGGCGGCCGAGATGAAGCTCAAGCCGGATGGTGGCTGGACGCCGGTTTCGGCCCACCAGACGGTCGGGATCGGCGCCCCCGCCTTCGTCTGGTATGCGCGGGCGCAATTGGCGCCACTGATCGGCGTCCGTGTCATCGACGCCTATGTCGGCGGTGCGGGGCGGCTCAAGGTCCGCCTGCTCGGCTCGATCCCGATGTCCGAGGCCACCGGTCCGGAGGTGAGCCACAGCGAGCTGTTCCGCTACCTCGCCGAACTGCCCTGGGCGCCCGATGCGATGCTCGGCAATCCGGCGCTTCACTGGCGGGAGGTTGATGCCGCGACAGTCGAGGTCTCCGCCGAGACCGCCGACGGGCAGACGGCGAGCGTGCGGTTCGTTTTCGACGCGGCGGGCGAAATCATCGCCGCCGAGGCGGACGATCGCCCGCGCGAGACCGGGGGCCGGTTCGTTCCGACGCGCTGGCGTGGCGATTTCAGCGACTACCGGGAATTCGACGGTGTCCGGCTGCCCGCCCATGCGGAGGTGGCCTGGGTTCTGCCAGGCGGGCCGTACGTCTATTTCCGTGGCGACATCCTGTCCTACGCGGCTGCCGCGCCGGACTGACTGGAGATCTGCTCAAGAGGATGGACCAATGAGCAAACCCGCGAAGGTCGCAAAGCCAACCCTCCTCGCAGGCGGCAACCCCCAGATCGCGAAGGCCGAAGGCGACGCCCCCGTCGAGGCCTACATCGCCGCCATGCCGGGCTGGAAACGCGACGTCGGGCGCCGCCTCGATGCGCTCATCGGGCGCACCGTTCCGGCCGTGCGGAAGGCGGTCAAATGGAACTCGCCCTTCTACGGGGTCGAGGACCCGGAGGGCGGAAACGGCTGGTTCCTGAGCTTTCATTGCTTCACCAGATACGTGAAGGTAACTTTCTTCCGCGGCACCTCGCTGCGTCCTGTCCCGCCCGGCGAGTCCAAGCAGAAGGACGTGCGCTATCTCGACATCCATGAGGGCGACCGGCTCGACGAAGCCCAGCTCGCCGCCTGGGTGAAGCAAGCGAGCCTTTTGCCCGGTGTGCGCATGTGAGTACGCGCGCGGCGTGCCATGAGTGGACGCTACCCCTGTGCTGGCGGCTTCGAACCAATGGTTTGCGAGTTCGCGCGCCGAGCATTATTCAAATTGGCGCGACTGGTCGGGATGCGGCAACTGATGAATGAGCCCTGGCGGATTTTCCGGTATCGCCCGGTGAACGACTTTCTTTGGCAAGAGCTGGAGTTAGCTCAGTTCTACTGCTGCTCGCCGCTTGCTCTCAACGACCCTTTCGATTGCCGTATCGATTGGGGCGCATCGCTGAAAAGAGCCTTGGCGTCACCAAAAATGACCGATGTTCGTCGGAATCGGCTCTCAACTCTTCGTGAGACCTTCCTAGGGGCGGACCCGACATCTGCAGCTGGCGTCTGTTGCTTTACGTGTAAAGCAGACGATCCCCTGATGTGGTCCCACTATGCCAACTCTCACCGTAGCGTATGTCTCTTGTACGAAATACCCGATGATTACTTTATGAGAAGATATAACCCCGAGGCAGACAAGGGCTTCTTCTTCGTCGGCGGCGCGCCAGTGCTTTACGAAAGCAACGCATTCTACGATTGGCTAACAACCGGCGATCTCGATTCTCCTCATGCCGGAAGCATCGCTGAGAACGCCTTGACGGTGCTCTTCGCTGCCAAGGCACCAGAGTGGAACCATGAAGAAGAATACCGGATCATAACACGTCGCCCTGGCAAGATGACTTTTGAACCTAACTTTCTCAAGCAGGTAGTCTTCGGATTGGAGACGGCGGAGCAACACCGCAGACTTGTGGCACAAGTCGCCAAGCGCGCCAGCAAGGACATTGTGCTCTCTGAAGTCCGGCGAAGCAGCGACCGCGATTTTGGGATGACATTCCCCGAGATTGCGGACTGATTTCTTGGAGACGGGGGGATTTTCTCGGGTGATCGGCGGAGAGTCCCGAAAGTGACCAGCGAGCGACCACAGCTATGAACAAAGCGACGACCAGGACGAACGCGAAGAAACGCGGCTCGAACCAAGCAAAGGGCGACAACTCCACCTCCCAGCTGATCGATGCGCGGATCGCGGCGCTGGGCGATTGGCGGGGCGAGACGCTCGCCCGGGTCCGAAAGCTCATCAAAGAGGCCGACCCGCAAGTGGTCGAGGAGGTGAAATGGCGAAAGCCGTCGAACCCGTCGGGGGTTCCGGTGTGGTCGCACGCCGGCATCGTCTGCACCGGCGAGACCTACAAGGACAAGGTGAAGCTGACCTTCGCCAGGGGCGCCTCGCTGGAGGACCCGTCACGCCTCTTCAATTCCAGCCTCGAGGGCAACACCCGGCGCGCCATCGATTTTCACGAGGGCGACAGGATCGATGAAAAGGCGTTGAAGGCGCTCATTCGCGCCGCCGTGGCGCTGAACACGTCGGTGTGGGACCGATGACGCCTAGAGCATTTTCGTTGAACGTAGAGTCGGGATGGGATTCCGGTTGGGTGCGTTGTCTGATTCACTGTCCGCAGGTGATTTGCGGGGAGAGGATGATGACGCGCAGCTTGAGTGCGGATCTTCGAGGTCGGGTGATCGAGGCGATCTCGGAAGGGCTTTCGACGCGGGAGGCAGCCCGGCGGTTCAAGATCGGCATTTCGACTTCGGGCCGGTGGTATCGACGCTATCGCGAGACCGGCGAGACGGTTGCGCGCAAGCAGGGGCAGCCGTCACGCTCGAAGCTCGATCCGCATGAGAGGTTCATCCTCGATCTGATCGAGGCGACGCCGGACCTCACATTGGCCGAGATCGGCGAACGGCTGGCTGAGGACTGCGGCGTGCGGGCGGTGCCCTCGACGGTGTGGATGTTCCTCGCCAGGCGCGGCATCACGTACAAAAAAAGACGGCGCATGCCAGCGAGCAGCAGCGGCCGGATGTAAGGGCGCGCCGGGAGGCTTGGTTCGACGGCCAGCTCGATCTCGATCCCGGGAAGCTGATCTTCATCGATGAGACCTCGGCCTCGACCAAGATGGCGCGCCTGCGCGGCCGGGCGAAGAAGGGCGAGCGCTGCCGGGCCTCGATCCCGCACGGCCACTGGAAGACCACCACCTTCGCCGCCGGGCTGCGGCTCGACGGCCTGGCAGCGCCGATGCTGCTCGACGGCGCCATGAACGGGCCGGCCTTCCTCGCGTACGTCGAACAGGTTCTCGTGCCCGAACTCACCCCCGGTGACATCGTCGTCATGGACAATCTGCCTGCCCACAAGGTCGCCGGCGTGCGCCCTGCGATCGAGACGGCCGGCGCCAAGCTTCTCCTGCTGCCGCCCTATTCGCCCGACTTCAACCCCATCGAGATGGCCTTCGCAAAGCTCAAAGCGCTCCTGCGCAAGGCCGCAGCCCGAACCGTCGACGAGCTCTGGGCCGTCGTCGCCAACTGCCTCGACCAGTTCTCGACAGCCGAATGCACAAACTACTTCCAGGCCGCAGGATATGACCCCGAGTAGGTCGAATCTGCTCTAGCGTTCGGCGAGCGCCAGCCTGAGGCCGAGCAGGACGAAGGCGGCGGCCAAGCTCCGGCGCATCCAGGTCAGGACCCGTGGGCGCGAGATGACGTGGCGGCGAACCCAGGCGGCGAAGACCCCGTAGCCGACGAACACGACGAAGGTGAGCGCCATGAACACGCCGCTCAGCTCCAGCATGCGCGCCAGCGGATGCGCCTCGCCGGCGCTGACGAACTGCGGGAGGAAGGCGAGAAAGAAGATCGAGAGCTTGGGGTTGAGGAGATTGACCAGGATGGCGGTGACGATGACCTGGGCTGCCGAGCGTGGCCCGATCTTAGTCTCCACCTTGAGCGCGCCGCGCTCCTTCAGCGTGTTCCACGCCAAGTAGAGAAGATAGGCGACGCCCAGGTATTTCAGGGCCTGGAATGCGACGGCGCTGGTGTGGAGGAGGGCCGCCAGGCCGGTGATCGCCGCCGCCATATGGGGAACGATGCCGAGCGTGCAGCCGAAGGCGGCGATGACGCTGGCGCGGGCGCCCCGGGAGAGGCCGGCACTGAGGGTGTAAAGAACGCCGATGCCGGGCGAGACGACGACAATCAGCGATGTCACCAGAAACTCGATGCTCACGGGGGTATGCCTCCCGTCGTGCGCGGCCCCGCGCCTATTCAGCCGTCTCGAATTTGAAATTGGACAGAAGCGAGCCGCTGCGCGTGCGGGCGAAATCGTCGACAGTCTGCAGCGGCACGCGCGACAGTACCACGTTGGAGATGGCCACCACGCTGTTCGCGGCATCCGGATTGAGGATGCCGACGATGCGGGTGTACATCTTGCCGAGGCCCTCCTCCTCATAGTGGCCGATCACCTCGACGGCGTCGTAGTCGCCGATCCTGATGGCCCGGCCCCCGTCCCGCGCCGGGTTCGACTTGCCGGCCAGCGCCTGGGCGAGCCCCTTGTCGCCGAGGAGGGCAGCGACGACCTTCAGCCGCTCTTCCGTATCGCCCATCGGGATCGACATCCCAACGAACTGGATGTTTTCGATGAGCTGGCGGTCGGGCGTGGCGAAGTTGATCTTGATGTAGGCTTCGCCCGGCTTCGGCGCCGGATCGACGAAGACGTCATAGGCCTTTTCGAGGGACAGCGGGACGACGAAAGAGAAGGGCGCGGCGACGCTGACGCCGTTCTTCTCGCCGAACGCCTGGTCGACGGTGATCGTCTTGCCGATCACCACGCCTTCCACCGAGAGAATATTGAACTGGACCGACGGCTTCTGGTCGTCCGCCATTGCCGGAGACGCGGCCAGGGTCAGGCCGAGAAGGGTACAGATCAGTCCACCGGTCAACGCGCGTGTCATTTCGTCTCGCCTCTCGAAATGATGATCGGACCATCTGCGCCGGGTTGGCGGCGGAGGCGGATCGTCGCCTGCCTCAGAGATCGAGCATCCATAGCCCCCGCACCCTGATCTTGCCCATTCCGGGGCGATAGGCAAGAAAGGAGCCCCGCGGCCGATGAGGAGGCGACAGTGACCGATTTTCCGAGTTTCGATCTTTCGGGGCAGATTGCGCTGGTGACGGGGGCGGCCCGCGGGCTCGGCCGCGCCATATCGCTGGCGTTGGCCCATGCCGGCGCTGACGTGGCGCTCGGCCTTCGGCGAGTGGGCACGGCTGATGACCTTGTCGCCGAGATCGAGGCGATGGGGCGGAGGGCGCTGCCGCTCGCCATGGACGTGACGAATCTCGACCAGGTCCAGGCCGCCGTGGACGAGACGGTGGAGAAGCTTGGCCGGATCGACATCCTGGTCAACAATGCCGGCGGCGGCGCGCCTGAGAAGCACGCCGAGGACGTGCCGGTCGAGGACTTCGACCACACCGTGGCGGTCAACCTCAAAGGGACCTATTTCACAACCCAGTTCGCCGGGCGCGTGATGATCCGCCAGGGCTACGGCCGGATCATCAACCTGTCGTCGCAAGCCGGACACGTCGCGCTTCCGGGCAAGTCGGTCTACTGCATGACCAAGGCCGGCGTCTCCCACATGACGAAGTGCTTCGCCGTCGAGTGGGGAAAGCACGGCATCACGGTGAACGCGGTGGCGCCGACCTTCATCGCGACGCCCGGCACCGACGACATGCTCTCCGACCCGGAGTTCCGCGCCGACGTCATCGAGCGGATTGCCGCGCTTCACCGTATCGGCGAGCCGGTGGAGGTCGCCGGCGTCGTGGTGTTCCTCGCCTCGCCGGCCGCGTCGATGGTGACCGGCGATACGATCATGGTCGACGGCGGCTGGACGGCCCGGTAACGCTTGACTCGCTTTCCGAGGAAAGAGCGCGAACCGCCTGAACCAACTCGGCAATCTGGTTCAGGCATCGGCGCGAGCCGGTCGCCATTGCAAACTCGACCGCCATTGCCTAACCGGATAGCGATCACCGCCTGTCAGGGGACGGGCGATCCCAAGATGGGCGATCCCAAGATGGGCAATTCATGACCGATACCATCCTGATCATCGATTTCGGCAGCCAGGTCACCCAGCTCATCGCCCGCCGCGTGCGCGAGGCCGGCGTCTATTCCGAGATCGCCCCCTTCAACAAGGCGGAGGAGGCGATCGCCCGCCTCCGGCCGAAGGGCATCATCCTGTCCGGCGGGCCGGCCTCGGTGCTCGACAAGGACTCGCCCGCTGCCGCCGCCGTCGGTCTACGAGGCGGGCGTGGCGGTCCTCGGCATCTGCTACGGCGAGCAGGCAATGGCCCACCAGCTGGGCGGCAAGGTCGAGGCCGAGCACAACCGCGAGTTCGGCCGCGCCTTCGTCGAGATCACCGCGGCCGTCGGCGCTGTTCGACGGGGTGTGGCAGCTCGGCGAGCGCCACCAGGTGTGGATGAGCCACGGCGACCGGGTGACGGCGCTGCCGCCGGGCTTCGCGGTGGTCGGCACCTCGGAGAACGCGCCCTTCGCGATGATCGCCGACGAGGCGCGGAGGTTCTACGCGATCCAGTTCCACCCCGAGGTCGTCCACACGCCGGACGGCGCCCGGCTGCTCGCCCGCTTCGCCCGCGACATCGCCGGCTGCGCCGGCGACTGGACGATGGCCGCCTTCCGCGACCAGGCGATCGAACGCATCCGGGCCGAGGTCGGCGCCGGCCGGGTGATCTGCGGCCTCTCCGGCGGCGTCGATTCGGCGGTCGCGGCGGTCCTGATCCACGAGGCGATCGGCGAGCAGCTCACCTGCGTCTTCGTCGATCACGGCCTGCTGCGGCAGGGGGAGGCGGAGGATGTCGTTGCGCTCTTCCGGGGCCACTACAACATTCCCCTTGTCCATGCCGCCGAGGCGCCGCGCTTCCTCGCCGCGCTTGCCGGCGTCAGCGAGCCCGAAGAGAAGCGCCGGATCATCGGCGGCCTGTTCATCGACGTCTTCGACGCCGAGGCGGCGAAACTCGGCAGAATCGACTTCCTGGCGCAGGGCACGCTCTATCCCGACGTGATCGAGAGCGTCTCGGCGCTCGGCGGCCCGTCGGTGACCATCAAGTCCCACCACAATGTCGGCGGCCTGCCCGAGCGCATGAAGCTCAGGCTGCTCGAGCCGCTGCGCGAGCTGTTCAAGGACGAGGTCCGCGCCCTCGGCCGCGAACTTGGGCTGCCGGAGGCCTTCGTCGGCCGCCATCCCTTCCCGGGACCGGGCCTCGCGATCCGCTGCCCGGGCGAGGTGACCGAGGAGAAGCTGGCGATCCTGCAGGAAAGCCGACGCCATCTACCTCGACGAGATCCGCAAGGCCGGCCTCTACGACGCGATCTGGCAGGCCTTTGCCGTGCTCTTGCCGGTGCAGACCGTCGGCGTGATGGGCGACCAGCGCACCTATGACCGCGTGCTGGCGCTGCGTGCGGTGACCTCGACCGACGGCATGACCGCCGACTTCTACCACTTCGACATGGACTTTCTCGGCCGCGCCGCGACCCGCATCATCAACGAGGTGAAGGGGGTCAACCGTGTGGTCTACGACGTGACCTCGAAGCCGCCGGGCACCATCGAGTGGGAATGATGATTGCCCGTCGAGGGGATCACCGCGATCTGCGCCTCGAGCCTCGCCTGGGCGGCGGACGGCTCTCACCTTCCCACTGCTTCCGCCGCCGCAGAAGAAGCGATCGCCGCCATCGGACTCGAGGCCCGACACGCCGACTCCGGGCGGCATCTCGAGCCTCTCCAGAACCTCTCCCGTTCGCGGGTCGATCCGCCGCAGCTCGCTCTCGTCGCCTTCCCAGGTGCCGTGCCAGAGCTCGCCGTCGACCCAGGTGACCCCGGTGACGAAGCGGTTGGACTCGATCGTGCGAAGGACCGCCCCGGTCTCGGGATCGACCTGATGGATCTTCCGCTCCCGGTACTGCCCCACCCAGAGCGACCCTTCGGCCCAGGCGAGGCCCGAGTCGCCGCCGCCGCCGGGCGCCGGGATCGTGGCGAGCACGCGGCCGGTCTCCGGATCGATCTTCTGGATGCGATCCTCGGCGATCTGGAACAGGTGCTGGCCGTCGAAGGCGGTTCCGGCATGCGCGGCGACATCGATCGAGCGCAGCGCCTTCCCGCTCGCCGGATCGAGGGCGTTCAGCCTGTCGCCGGAGGCGAACCAGACATGCGCGGCCGTCGTAGGTGACGCCGTGCACGTCGTCGGCCCCCGGAAAGGGCCCGTACTCGCGGACGATGTCGCCGCTGATCGTTTCATGCGGCCATCCTAGCCGCTCGGCAGCGGAGCGGGGAGTAACAAGGTTGTCGGGAATCCCGGCACCGGCGGGGTCATCCAGCGGCGCGCCCGCCCGCGCCCGAACGACTGCACCTTGCCGTCTGCCGCGAGCGACTCGAGCGCCCGCTGCACGGTGCGCTGGCTGGCCCCGAGCGCAAGCGCCAGGGCCGAGCTCGACCACGCCTCGCCGTCGGCGAGCAGGGCGAGCACGCGGCGTGCTCGCTCTTCGACGGGCGGCGCCAGCACGACGACCTCGCCCGCGCGGTGCGGCACCAGCGCAAAGCCCCGCTTCGTCGCGCTCACGTCGGCCAGCGCCCGAAGCGCCGCGCGCAGCCGCCCGATCTCGACCCGCAACCGCGCGCGATGCGATTCGTCGGCGTGCTTCGCCCCGAACGCCCGCGCGAGCAGCGCCTCCCTCGGCACGTCGCCGGGCCAGGCTTCGGCCAGCGCGCGGGCGAGGGCGAACAGCACCGGGCGTCGTTCGAGCGAGACCAACGTGCTGCCGCGTCGCGCACGACATGGCGGCAAGCGTCCACGACGAGCGCCTTCGACGCCAGCAGCGCCTCGACCTCCTCGAGCAGGAGCAGTCGCTCCTCGCCACGCGCGATCAGGCGCGCCGCGGGCGTGTCAGGACGCGGGACGCGCTCTCGACCTCCGCCGTCAGCGCGGGGATGCCGGCGTGGCGCGCGGCGCGCTCGGCCCGGGCGAGCGCGGCGCGCGCCGTCTCCGTCCGCAGGCGCCGCATCGCGATCCCGCGACGACCAGCTCGTGGGCGGCCCTCGACGCGGGCGGCAAGGACGTGGGGTCGAGCGCGGCGAGCAGTCCGCTCGGCCTCGTCGAGGCGCCCGATCAGGAGAAGGCGCCGGACCTCGAGATAGCCGCGCATGCGCGGCGTTCACCCGGTCGCCATGCGCCTCGAGCGTCGCCCGCGCCGCGTCGAGCGCCTTCGCAGGCCAGCCCAGGTCGCGCGAGACGAGCGCGATCTCGGCCTCGGCGACGACGCACCGGGCGCGGGCCACGGCCTCCCTCGGGCCGAAGGCGCGCGCCGCGCGTCGCAGCAGCGCCTTCGCCCGATCGAGATCGCCGAGCTGCGCCATCGCGATGCCGCGCAGCGCCAGCGCCGGCGCGTCGTCGCGCAGGGCGACCCGGTTCAGCGCGCCGAGGGGATCACCCGCCGCGAGCGCACGCGCCGCGGCCGTGATCAGCGAGTCCATCGGAATCCCGCCACACTTGTCACTCCCACCGCTCGATCCCCGGCCCTAAGTCTATCCGCGACCACCAACCGACACGGCGTCCGATCGGAACGACGGCGAGTACCGACGAAGGAGAGAAAGCGATGACGACGCACATGACCGGAACACGCGAGGAGTGGCTCGCGGCGCGGCTCGAGCTGCTCGAGGCGGAGAAGGAGCTGACGCGGCGCAGCGACGAGCTGGCGCGGCAGCGCCAGGCGCTGCCCTGGGTCCGGATCGACAAGGAGTACCGGTTCGAGACCGACGAGGGCACGCGTCCGCTGGCGGACCTGTTCCAGGGGCGCTCGCAGCTCCTCGTCTACCACTTCATGTTCGGGCCCGACTACACGGCGGGCTGCCCGTCCTGCTCGGCGATCGCGGACGGGTTCGACGGCTTCGCCGTGCACCTGGCGAACCACGATGTCATGCTCTGGGCGGTGTCGCGGGCGCCGCTGGCGAAGCTGCAGGCGTACAAGCGGCGCATGGGCTGGACGTTTCCCTGGGCGTCCTCGTTCGGCAGCGACTTCAACTTCGACTTCAACGTCGGGTTCACCGAGGAGCAGCAGCGCGAGGGCGGCATCGAGTACAACTACCGGCGCGAGCCGGCGACCGGCGATCGCCGGAAGCTGGCGCGACGGGCCCGTCGGCCGAGATCGCGGCCATGGCCGGAACCGACGCGGCCACCTTCATGCGCGAACGGCCGGGCATGAGCGCGTTCGTGCTCGAGGACGGCGTCGTCTATCACACCTATTCCACCTATGCGCGCGGGCTGGACGGCCTCTGGGGCATGTACCAGTGGCTCGACCGCGCCCCGCTCGGGCGCAACGAGACGGGCGTCTGGTGGCGTCATCATGACCGGTACTAAGGTGTTGGCGACGGCTGCCGCCTTGATCGCGACGCTCGGGCTCGCGGCCGCGAGCTGGGGCGTCGTGGTCCCTCGGATGAGCGGGATGGACATGGGCGTGGCAACCCCGCTCGGCCCGTTCGCATCCTTCATCGTCATGTGGGTTCTGATGATGGCGGCGATGATGCTGCCGGGCGTCGTCCCTCAGGCCATGCGGCTTGCGCGGGCCGACGGCCGGCCGACGGCCGTGCTGGTGTTCGTCGGATCGTATGTCGCCGTGTGGGCCCTTTTCGGTGCCGCCGTCTATGCCGTGTACCGGCCGCCTGCGACCTTCGTCGCCGGCGTGATCACGATCGCGGCAGGCCTTTACGAGTTCACGCAGCTCAAGCAGCACTTCCGCCAGCGCTGCTGCGAGACGGTCCACTCCGGCCTTGGGTTCGGGCTTTACTGCGTGGGCTCGAGCATCGGCCTGATGCTGATGCAGGTGGCACTCGGCCTCATGAGCATCACCTGGATGTGCGTAATCACGGCGGTGGTCGTCGCCCAGAAGCTCCTGCCGCCCAAAGCCGGTATCGACGTGCCGGTGGCGCTGGCGATCGTCGGGCTCGGAATCCTGATCCTCGTCGACCCGTCAGCGGTTCCCGGCCTGATGCCAGCGAAGTGAGCCCTTCATCGCGCTCGCCGTGCTGATCGGGATGGGGCGCGAGGGGGAGGCCGGCGCCGACGAGGACTGACGGCTCTAGGACGCGGCCCGCTCGCGCCACAGGCGGGCGAGACCCGGCGGATCGTTGGTGGTGATCTGGTCGGCGCCGGCGGCCACCGCGTCGACAAGGATTCGTGCCGCATCGGGCGTTGTCGGGTCGAGGGTCCAAACGTCGACGATGGCGCCGTTCGTCTTCAGCGGGGCAATCGCGTTGACGCCGAGGGCAAGGCCCGTGGTGACCAGGCCATGATGGATGTAGAAGGCGTCGGCCTTCGGGGCGGTCCGAACGGCCTCGGCGACAAAGGCCTCGATATCCGAGGCCTGCACAAAGGTCCGCGTCTCGATGTCCCGGCAGGGATCGTAGCCGAGCCTCAGGCCGGGAACGCCCGCTCCGAGGCGCTGCACCGCCTGCCAGTCCTCGCCGCTGAGCAGGCAGTGCTGCGCAACCGGCGCGACGACGGCGGCGAATGCGGCGATGGCTTCGTCGCTGATGTCGTCGGCGTCTTCCTTGAGGTCGAACTGAAGGCAGGCGCCGGCCGCCGCATCGGCGAGGGCCGCCGTCAGGTCGGTGAGGAGCGGGGGAGGGTCGTCGGCCCCGGCGATGCGCAGTTGCCGCGCCGCCTCTGTGTCGATCGCCCTCACCGGGCCGGACCCGTCTGTCTCTCTGTCGAGCGTGTCGTCGTGGAGGCAGACCCACGCATTGTCGGCGAGCAAACGGATGTCGACTTCGACCGACGCTCCGAGCTTCCGGGCGACCGCGAGGTTGTCGAGCAGGAACGGCGGATGGTGCGGCGCGCGGCGGAGCTTGTGCCATTTGAGGAGCAAGCGGCGCCCGCCGTGATCGAGCGCGACCGCATCGGTTTCCGGCATCAGGCGACTGCGGCCCGCTCGCCGGCAGCCGGCTGCTGAAATCGGGTACTGATCGACCAGCTTGCGCAGGAACGACACGTCGTCTCCTGAAATGGAGTCGATCAGTCCGGCGGCGAGCCACTCCCCGACCTGAGCCCGCGGATCGCGACCGTGCATCCAGTACTGCGCCAGATGGTCGGGGCGCGGCAGGTGGACGCGGTTGCCGAGACCAGCGGCGTGCAGCACCTCGGCGTCCTCCGGCGCGAACATCTCGAGCTCGATCGACACGGAATCGGCGCCGCACGGCTTCAGCATGCCGACGATGTCGACGTGGCGCGCGTGGATGATCGCCTCGGTGCGGATCGCCGGGGCGCGCTCCTTGATCCGCGCCAGATCGACATGATTGAAGGACAGAAGCATGACGTGGCCGGCGCCGCCGGTTTCGTGCAGCGCCGTCAGCACCCGCTCCGTGAGCAGGTCCGGCCGCTCGCGCTCCTTCATTTCGACGACGAGGCCGATTGACGTCTGCTTCGCCCAGACAAGCACTTCGGCGAAGGTCGGGATTCTGACGCGTTCGAAGCGGCCGCCAAACCGGGCTGCGGCGTCAAGCGCGCGGATGTCGGCAAGGTCGTGGTCGGCGGCGAAACCATGACCGTCGGTGGTCCGGTCGAGCATGGCGTCGTGGAGGACGATCGCCTCGCCGTCCCGCGTCAGGACCAGGTCGATCTCGCAGGTCGTTGCGCCGGCCAGTCGCGCCTGCTCGAAGGCGAGGATCGTGTTCTCCGGGTAATGCAGGCAGTACCCGCGATGGGCGCAAACATGGGTGAAGCCGTTGTCGCTGGCGCGGAAGGAGATCGGCATTTTCTGGCCATCCTGGGTCGGTTGACGGATGCCTGCGCGGTAGCGCGGGGTCCGTTCGAGGAACGAAAAGTCTGTCTCAGACGGTCGGCTGCACCTGTGCGCCGACAACCAGCTTGCCGGTCCCCGTATCGAAGACCAGCAAGTCCGACGGCGAGAAGCCCACCCGCACAGCCGTGCCGATGCCATGCCGTGCGGCCGAGCCCTGCTCGAGCAGGCGGATGTGGCCGATGTCGGTATCGACGACGTAGAGGATCTCCCGGCCCATCGGCTCGAGTCTGCGCGATCCGTCCTGGAAACCCGGTCTCCGCCACGTGGAGATGCTCCGGCCGCAGCCCGATGGTAACCGCCCCCGACGCGCCGCCGGTAGCGGGGAACGCGGTGGCGCCCGCCTGGATCGCGCCGTTGGCAGCCTCGCCTTCAATCAGGTTGATCGGCGGCGAGCCGATGAAGCCCGCGACGAACAGGCTGATCCGGCCGCTGGTAGAGGTCGTCGGGGTGCCGACCTGCTCGATCCGGCCGCGCGCGCATGCAGATGATGCGGTCGGCCATGGTCGTCGCCTCGATCTGGTCGTGGGTGACGAGGATGGTGGTGACGCCGAGCTTCGTCCTGCAGCGACTTGATCTCGCTGCGCATCGTGAGCCGGAGGCTGGCATCGAGGTTGGAGAGCGGCTCGTCGAGCAGCAGAAGCTGCGGCTCCTTGACCAGCGCGCGGGCGAGCGCCACCCGCTGCTGCTGGCCGCCCGACAGCTCGGCTCGGCCGGCGGTCGAGCAACTCGCCGACCTGGACGAGGTCGCGCCGTCTCCTCGGCCCGCCGCCGCGCCTCGCCTGGCGCAGCGTCTCTTGAAGCGCAGCGGGAACATGATGTTCTCGCGCGCCGTCATGTGCGGGTAGAGGGCGTAGGACTGGAAGACGATGCCGACATTGCGGTCCTTGGCCTCGACCTCGTTGACGACGGCGCCGTCGAAGCGGATCTCGCCGCCGGTCGGCGCGTAGATGCCGGCGAGCATGAACAGGCGTGGTCGACTTGCCGCAGCCGGAGGGCCCGAGCATGGCGACGAACTCGCCGTCGTCGATCGTCGAGGTTCAGCCGGGGATCGACGGCTCGACGTCGCCGAAGCGCTTGACGATGTTGCGGAATTCGATCCGCGCCATGCGCTCAGCCTTTCATCGCCGCTGATCGGACATCTGCAGCAGGTAGCGCTGGGCGGCCAGGTAGAGAAGCAGGCTCGGCACCAGGTAGAAGACGCCGACCGCCGAGACGACGCCGTAGTCGACGCCCATGATGTCGTCGGGGACGTAGAAGATGATAGAGGCTCATCGTCCAGTTCGTGTTGTGGACCAGGAAGGTGAGGACGAAGACGTACTCCTCCCAGCCGCGGATGAAGGTGAAGATGCCGAGATCGCCAGCATGCCGTAGCGTGACCTGCGGCAGGATCACCCGCAGGAAGGCCTGCCGGCGCGAGGCGCCGTCGGTCGAGGGCGCTCATCTCGATGTCCCACGGCACCGCGTCGAAGAAGCCCTTCATGATGAAGATCGCGAAGGGAAGCTCGAAGCGCGACCAGCACCAGGATGACGCCGAACAGCGAGTCGAGCAGCCCGATGTAGTAGAGCATCAGGAAGAGCGGCACGATCAGCGTCATCACCGGGAAGGCGTGGAGCACCAGCAGCGAGCGAAGCATCGCGGCCCGGCCGGGAAACTGGAAGCGCGACAGGTAGTAGCCGGCGAGCGAGGCGACCGTGACGACGATGGCGGTCTGCGATCCGGCGAGCAGGATCGAGTTGCCGAAGGCGTGCCAGACGTTGGGGAACTGCACGGCGCCGGAGACCTTGCCGACCTTGGAGCGGATGACCGAGGCGAAGTCCGGCTCGACCAGGAAGATGAAGTTGTTGAGGTGCAGAGAGGGGCCGACCAGCGCCGCGAAGACGGCGATCGCCACTACCGCAATCACGGCGACGACGGTCCACATCTGGCGGCGGCTCCGCGCCAGCATGACCGCCAACCAGAAAGCGATGATGGCTGGGACGAGGACGAATACCGAGCGCCAAAGGACGTCGGTTTCGGCGATACCGCCACGCGCGGAGAAGGCCACCGTCACCAGCCAGAGATAAGGCAGGATGATCGGCACCGAGACGGCGATCAGGAAGGCATAGACGCCGACCGCGCGGGTGCGGCGGGCGGCCCTGCCGCGCGCGGCGATTCCCGTCCAATCGACCGCCGGCTTGCCGGTCGCGCTCAAGGTCGTCGCCGCTGCGCGCGTCATCTCACTGCACCTCGATCCGCGGCTGCTGCAAAAGCCGCTTCATATCGAAGAAGCGCCAGCCGAGGAGAGCGAAGACGACGCCTATGAGGATGAGGAACAGCGCCAGCGCCGCGCCATAGGCGTACTGCCCGCTCTCGAACGCGCGCTGGTAGACATAGAGGGCGTAGACCGTGGTGTCGTAGAACGGCCCGCCCTTGGTGAGGAGCAGGATGTATTCGAAGCTCACCAGCAGCGACAGCGTCTGGTAGATGGTGACGAAGCTGATAGGCCAGCGCATCGCCGGCAGCGTGATGTGACGGACGACCGCCAGCGTTCGCCGGCGCCATCGACCCGTGCGGCATGGAACAGGTGCTCGGGGATGCCGCGGATCGCCGAGGTGAAGATGATCATGCCGAGCGAAGCGCCGATGAAGCCGTTGGCGACGATGATCAGCGGCGACCGGCGCCTGGGTCTTGAGGTCGAGGGGCGGTCCAGGCCGAAGACCGTCATCAGGATCTGGTTGAGAAGACCGACGCTCGACGGGTCGATGACCCACAGCCAGAGCAGCATGTAGAGGACCGACGGGCTCATCCGCGGTAGCAGCCAGACGCCGCGGAAGAAACCGCCCGACACCTTGTTGAGCGAGGTGGTCACCAGCGCCAGGATCAGGGCGAAGGTGACGTTGAAGATGCCGAGCGTCCCGAAAACGTAGATGAAGGTCAGCCCGATGGCTGGCGCGATGCGGCTGTCGCCGCTGAACACCCGCTGGTACTGCTCGGTGGTGAACCCGGTGAACCTGAGCGACCGGCCGAGATCGGTGAACGACACGGCGATGTCGATCAGTACCGGGACGATGAAGAACAGCACGGTGAGAGCGACCGCCGGGCCGAGGAAGATGAGCAGATTGACGCGGCGGCGCATCGCCGTGCGGCTGAAGCCCCGTCGTTCGATGATCAACTGTTCCGCGAGCGCCGTCATCGCCGTCCCGTCGTTTCAGCCCGGCGCTCCACTGGGAAATGCCGGACCCGCCGCCTGCCGGCGACGGCGAGGCGGGCGGCTGCCGCCCGCCTCATGATACTCAACCGCTGCTACTTGACGACAACGTTTTCAAGATTGGAGGTCGCCTCGTCGATGACGAAATCGGCGGCGTCCTGGGCCGTCAGGCGTCCGCTCTCGACGCCCTGCATCGCCGTGTAGATGATGCCGTTCAGGTCGCCGAACTGCGGATTGTTGGGAAGGAACTTGGTGATCTTGAGGAGTTCCGTGGCCTTCGCCAGCGGCCAGGCGGCGGCGTAGCGCGGATCATCAAGCTGCTCGGGCTTGATGCCAAGATGCGTCGTGGTGACCGCATGGTCGGTGTTGAGGTCGGGGGCCGAAGCCTCGCCGAGCAGCCGCACCGCGAGGTCCGGGTCCTTCACGTCGGCCGAGATCGCATAGACCACCGGGTGGGTCAGGCTGCCCCGGCTCGCCGCCCTTCTTGACTGCGGGCGCCGCCATCCATCCCCAGTCCTTGAAGAAGGCTTTCTCGTCCTGCGGCAGGCCATAGGTCGGGAAGGCGTAGCTGCCGAGATCCCAGATGCCGTACATCCAGAAGGCCACATTGTTGTTCTTGTAGAAGTCGGCCCGGATCGCGTCCCATTCCATTGACGTATTGTTGGGCGCCAGAACGCCTTCCTTGATGCCGCGCTCGAACCAGCCGAACGCATCGGTGAGCTTGGCCCGATCAAGCATGAGATTGCCGGTTGCCGGATCGACGAAGGTGTTGCCGTAGGACTGGAACACCATGATGTAGTCCGGCCCCTTCGACGGCCGATGCAGAATGCCGTATTTGGCGTCGGTCTTGTCGACCACCGTCTTGGCGATGTCGAGGAGGTCGTCCATCGTCAGGTCGCCGGACATCGCCCGCGCGGGCATCGCTTCGATGAAGGCGTCGTCGTAGCCAGCCTGGCGCAAGAGCTTCTTGTTGTAGAAGAACATGCGGGCTTCGGCGTCCTGCGGGATGGCATAGGTGCCGTCCGTGCACTTGGCCGCGTTCCACAGGGACGGGAAGATGGTCGAAAAATACTGCGGGTACTTGGCGATGTAGTCGTCGAGCTTCAGCACGAAGCCGTCCTGCTTGAAGGCGCAGATCCACTCGTGGGCCTGGATGAACATGTCCGGGCCTTCGCCGACGCCGTAGACGCGCAGAAGCTGCAGCGCATCCTCGTCGAAGCCGCCGGCCGGGCTTTCCTGGATCTTGACGGCCACCCGCTTGTCGGAGCCCTCCTTCTCCAATTCGGCGTTCAGCCGATCGGCGGCCTTGACCACGTTGCCTGCCCGGAGCGGGCCCGAGGGGTCGGCCCGCGACCACAGCGTGTAGGTCACGGTCTCTTCGGCCAGTGCCGAAGTCGAAAGAAGCGTCGCTACAGCCAGCGCGCCGATGATCGTCCTGGTCATGTTTGTTGCACCTCCTCTGGGTGGCGGGGGCTCCGGTCGCCGAAAAGGCGATCGATCACCCGACAAGGGTTAGCGCTGCTTTGTAACAGTTCGATGGAACGCCTTTGTTCGGCGCGTTTCCTCCTGGCAGCACTGCCCCAAAGTCTACCCGGAATTGGCGTTAGCCGGCAATGTTATCCGGGTTGCGGCATCGGCGCGTTGTTGAGGACGCTCGCCCGCGTTGACTTCGGGGGAGCGCGGTGGTGAATGGCGACGACGCCGTTTTCGCGTCAATGCGGCCGGAAACGCCGGCCCAACAGTCGGGGCATCACCGGTAAATCAAGACCAACTCAACCGTCGGGCGGAAGCCGCGGAGGCGGCCGTTCGTGAAGCCGGCGCGCTGGCGCTCGATTTCTATCGCCGCCGCGGCGACCTCAAGATCGACAGCAAGGGCCTGCAGGATGTCGTCAGCCAGGCCGATCACGACTGCGAATCGCTGATCGAGGCGTTCCTGGCCCAGGAATTCCCCGAGGATTCGCTTCTCGGCGAGGAGGGCGGCCTGCGCCAGAACGGGCCGACGCTCTGGGTGGTCGACCCGATCGACGGCACGTCCAACTTCCTCCGCGGCGTCGCCCACTGGTGCGTCTCGCTTGGCGTCGTGGTCGACGGCCGCGCGCTGGTCGGCTTCATCTACGACCCGGTGGCCGATGAGATGTTCTCGGCCGTCGCGGGACGCGGCGCCGCGCTCAACGGCAAACCGATCCGCGTTAGCGGCGAAACCGACATCCGTCGCGCCCAAATCGGTCTCGGCTTCAGCTATCGGACGGCGGTGGCGCCGCATGCGAAAGACGTCGAGACGCTGCTCGATGCCGGGTGCGAATACCTCCGCCTCGGCTCCGGCGCGCTGGGGCTCGCCTATACCGCCTGCGGCCGCCTCGACGGCTACTGGGAGCGCCACATCAACCTCTGGGACGTCGCCGGCGGGCTGGTGATCGTCGAGGAAGCCGGGGGCCGCATCAGCGATTTCATGACCCGCGACGTCGCGACCACCGGCAACGAGATCCTGGCCGCAACGCCGGCGCTGTTCGACCCCTTGCGGAGCCTCGTCGACAAGGCCTAGTCCGACAGCTAGCCGCCGTTCTCTCCGACCCGAAAATGGGTCGCGGCGCGGCGCGGCCGGGAGGCCATGCGAAGTCATTGACGTCGCAGGAGAATCGGCGACGGGCCGGCCGTTCATCTTTGCCTCAAACATGAACAATTCGTAACGCTGGCTGTCAGCCGCTTGTCAGCTTCCTCTTGGGATATTGCGACAACGGCTGGTGCGACGCCGGCCCCCGCGTAACGTTCGTTTGGGATGATTGCATGCTCACGAAAAAGGCCGCCCTTTCGTTTCTCGTCATTGCCGCGTCCGGCGCCTATATCTGGAACCAGCCGGTTCCCGCCGCGACCGACGATATCCTGGGCGCGATGCCGCAGGGCGATGCCTCGATCACGGGAAGCATCGCCAAGCCGCTTCCGTTGCCGGGTGATCCGGCAGCCCCCGACAAGGCCGTTCCGGCCTCCACCGAGGCTCCAGCCATTCCAGCGATCTTGAACGAGGCGCCGACCCCGCCCCAGCCGAAGCCGCCCGAGGCTGCCGACAGCAAGCCCGCTCCGGTAGCGCCCGCGGCCTTGCAGCCGGCCAGCGAACCAGCGCCGCCGCCGTCGGCACCACTGCCGCCAAGAACCCTCGCATTCGCCGAGCCGCCGGCTTCCCCGGCGCCTGCCCTGCCGGTCCCCGAGGTTGTCGACATTCCCCTGCCGCGGCCGCGGCCAGACTATCGGCCGGCGCCTGTCCACCAGGAGCCGCCGGCCAGATCGCTGGTGACGCCGGCATCGATGAAGGTCGCGGCGAGCGGACGCTACGCCGATGGCTTGTACACCGGCCCGGTCGTCGACGCGTACTATGGCTACATCCAGATCCAGGCGGTCGTTCAGGGTGGCCGGCTGGTCGGGATCAAGGTTCTCCGGTATCCCAACGACCGCCGGACCTCGATCTTCATCAACCGCCAGGCGCTACCGATGCTGCGCGATGAGGTCGTCAGCGCCCAGAGCGCCAATGTCGACATCATCTCCGGCGCCACGCTGACCAGCGAAGCCTTCATTCGTTCGATTGGCGGTGCCCTGAGGCAGGCCGGAGCCTGACCCGTGCGGGCGACCCGGATCCTGATGGGCATGCCGATCACGGTTGACGTCGTCGGATCGCCGGATGCCGGCATTCTCGACGCGGTGTTCGCCTATTTCGAGGACGTCGACCGGCGCTTCAGCACCTACAAGCCGGACAGCGAGATCGAGGCGATCAATCGGGACGATCTTTCGGAAGCGGACTACAGCGACGAAATGCGGGAGGTGCTGGCGCTGGCTGAACGGACCAGGCGCGAGACCCATGGCTTCTTCGATATCCGCCGGAAGGACGGCTCGCTCGATCCCTCCGGCATCGTCAAGGGCTGGGCGATCCGCAATGCCGCCACCCTCGTTGCCAAGCGGGGCGCCCGCGACTTCTTCATCGACGCCGGCGGCGACATCCAGTCGTCGGGCAAGAATGCCACCGGCAAGGACTGGAGCGTCGGAATCCGCAGTCCGTTCGATCCTAACGAGATCATCAAGATCGTCTATCCGCGCGGCAAGGGCGTCGCGACCTCGGGCACCTATGTGCGGGGTCAGCATATCTACGCACCCCAGGCGCCTGACCAGCCGATCACCGACATCGTCAGCCTCACCGTGATCGGTGAAGACGTGCTCGAAGCCGATCGCTTCGCCACGGCCGCCTTCGCCATGGGCGAGGATGGCATCTACTTCGTCGAGCAGACCCCCGGCCTCGAAGGCTACGTCGTCGACAGCGGCGGACGGGCGACCCTCACCAGCGGCTTTGGAGCCTATTGCCAGTCATGATCAAACGCCTCGACCGGTTCCTTGACCACATCACCATGTACCGGCTGGTGCTCTACCACCTGATCGCGCTCATTGTTGCGGCCCTGGTGCTCGGCTTCTTCAAGATCGTGCCCCACGATCCGGTCTCGATCGCCTTCTCGACGGCGCTGATCCTCGCCGTCTGCTGGCTGACCAACTGGACCTTCGCGAGGGTCTTCGAAGTCCCGGCGAACCGCGAATCGATCTACATCACCGCCTTGATCCTCGCCGTGATCCTCGAGCCGATCGCGCCGACCGACGTCACGGGGATCGGCGTCCTGGTCTTCGCCTCGGTGTGGGCCATCGCCTCCAAATACATCTTTGCCGTCGGCAGGAAGCACCTGTTCAATCCGGCCGCCTTCGGCGTCGTGCTCCCGGCCCTCTTGCTGGGCCAGCCCGCTACCTGGTGGGTTGGCGGCAACCTGCCGCTCCTGCCGGTGGTGCTGATCGGCGGCGTGCTGATCGTCCGCAAGCTGCAGCGCTTCGATCTCGTCGCCACCTTCATCCTGGTTGCCCTCGGCACGGTGCTTGCCACCACCGACCCCTCCCACTACGGCATGGCGCTGAACGAGACGCTGATCCACTCGCCGATGTTCTTCTTCGCCTTCATCATGCTGACCGAGCCGCTGACCGCACCCACCATGCGCCTGCCGCGGATCGCCTTCGGCGCGCTGGTCGGCTTCCTGTTTGCCCCCAATGTCCACATCGGCTCGTTCTACTTCACGCCCGAGCTGGCGCTGCTCGTCGGCAACCTCTTCGCCTATGTGGTCAGCCCGAAAGGGAAGTTTGTGCTCACCCTCGAGCGTATCGAGCGGTCGGCCGCCGACACGTACGACTTCATCTTCCGGCCGCAGCAGAGGCTTGCCTTCCAGGCGGGGCAGTATCTGGAATGGACGCTCGGCATGGATCGTGCGGACACCCGCGGCAACCGCCGCTACTTCACGCTCGCCTCGGCGCCGAGCGAGGAGGCGGTCCGGCTCGGCGTCAAGTTCTACCCGAAGCCGAGCGCCTTCAAACGCGAGCTCGCCGCGATGGTGCCGGGCGACACGATCCATGCGTCACAGATCGCCGGCAGCTTCACCTTGCCCTCCAACCCGAAGAAGAAACTCGCCTTCCTCGCCGGCGGCATCGGGATCACCCCGTTCCGCAGCATGCTCCAGCACCTTATCGACCAGGACGAGCCGCGGCCGATCACCGTCCTCTACGGCAACGAGACGGAGCGGGATATCGCCTATCGCGACGTGCTCGACGCAGCCGAGAGGAACCTCGGCATCAGGACGATCTATGCTGTGGCCCGCGGCGCCCGGCGCGGGCAATATCCCGGCTACATCGATGCGCGGCTGGTGCGCGCCGCCATCCCCGACTATCGCGAGCGCACGTTCTACATCTCCGGCCCCCAGGCGATGGTGAAGGCCTTGCGCGAGATGCTGCTTGCGATGGGCGTCCGCCGGACGCGGATAAAGACCGACTTCTTCCCGGGCTTTGCCTGATCCGGAGCGGGCGATCAGGTGCGCCGCGGCAGGAAGATCGAGACCTTCAGCCCCGGATTTGCATCGCTCATCGTGATCCGGCCGCCATAGGCGTCGACAATGTCGGAGACGATGGCGAGTCCAAGCCCGCTGCCGCCGCTGTTGGTGTCGAACCGGACGCCGCGCGAGAGTGCCGACTGCTTGTCGTCGTCGGCAATGCCCGGGCCATCATCGGCAATGGCGACGGTCGTTCCGGTGGCGCTATTCTCTGCCTCGACCCGTATCGACGATCGGGCGAACCGGGCGGCATTCTCGATAAGGTTGCCGAGCACTTCCGAGAAATCGCCCTCGTCGATAGGCGCCGTGAGGTCGTCGGGCACGTCGACAGCGAAGGTCAGCCTTTCGCCGCCGGGCGTCCGTTCCACGACCGAGATGATGCGGGACGCCGTCTCGGCCACACTGCATTCGGCGTCGCCCGACACGCCCGGCGCCAGTCGTGCACGGGCGAGCTCCCGCTCGATGTGGCGACGAATGGCGCCGGTGCTCTTCTCGATTTCGGCGGCGAGCTCCGTTTCCCCCTTCCGGCGCAGCGTACGGATGTCGG
Organism: uncultured Alphaproteobacteria bacterium; assembly: GCA_963710805.1. Taxonomy (GTDB): domain Bacteria; phylum Pseudomonadota; class Alphaproteobacteria; order Rhizobiales; family Kaistiaceae; genus Bauldia. Next base: position 60,508 of record CAVQBS010000043.1, read on the forward strand.
CGGACAGCACCTGCAGCGGCGTCTTCAGGCCGTGGGCAAGGTCCGTGGCCCGTGAGCGGGCACGCGCCAGTGCCTTTTCCTGTCCCTCCAGGAGGCGGTTGATCTCGTCGGCGAGCGGCTGGACCTCGCTGGGCGCCGCCTCCGTCAGCCGCGAGCTTCGCCGGGCGATGACGTCGCCGACGGCGGCCCTGAGGCTTTCCAGCGGCGCAAGGCCGACAGTGATCTGGAAAAAGATAGCCACGATCAGGATGAGGGCGAGGAAGATCACCGCCGGCACCAGTTCGCGGACGTATTCGTGGACCGACGACTCGATCGTCCGATGGTCCTCGGCGACGAGCGCGCGGAAGGATCGCCCGCTCGGGTCGACGATCGTGCGCACCACGGCGATGAGAAGCGTTCCGCCGGGACCTTTAAGCTCCTGCACCTGCAAAGCCCCGTCTCCGCCCTTGTCGGACGGAGTGAGGGCCGAGTCCCACAAGGATCGTGAGCGGACAAGCGTGCCGGTCGTGAGATCCGCGACCTGCCAATAGTAGCCGGACAGGGGTTTCTCGAACCGCGGATCGGTCAGCACGGGACGCACTTTCAGGGCGCCGTCCACGAAGCTCGTCGCGCCGATCAGCTGGTTGAGGTCGACGGTCAACTCGCTGTCGACCCGCCGCTCGACATGGCGCTCGAACAGATAGCTCAGGCCGACGCTGGCAAGGGCGAGTGCGACGAGGATCGAGATCGCGGCGGCGGACCACAGTCGAAAGCGGATCGAGCCGCTTCTCATGCGTTATCGTCCGGGACGAGATATCCGAATCCGCGGCGGGTTTCGATGGCGTCGCTGCCAAGCTTGCGCCGCAGGCGTGCGACGATCACCTCGATCGCGTTGGGATCCCGGTCGTTGCCGAAATCGTAAAGGTGCTCGGCAAGCTCGGTGGGGGCGACCACCCGTCCGGCGTGGTGCATGAGAAAAGCCAGGAGCCGGTATTCGAGCGGCGACAGCGCCACCGGCACACCGCGCAGCGAAATCTTCATCTGGCGCGTATCGAGGGAGAGCGGGCCGGATTGCAGAACCGGAGACGCCTGGCCCGTCGAGCGGCGGATCAGCGCGCGCAGCCGGGCGACCAGCTCCTCCATCTCGAACGGCTTAACAAGATAGTCGTCGGCCCCGGCATTGATCCCTTCCACCCGCTCGGTCCACACGCCGCGCGCGGTGAGGATGAGGACCGGAAAGCGGTGCCCGGCTGACCGCCAGCGCTTCAGCACCGTCAGTCCGTCGAGCTTCGGTAGACCGAGATCGAGCACCACGGCATCGTAGCTCTCGGTATCACCCCTGAACCACGCCTCTTCGCCGTCCGTCACGACGTCGACGGCCATGCCCGATGCCTTGAGCGTGGCCGAGAGGTCGGCGGCGATTCGCGGCTCGTCCTCGACGACGAGCACCTTCATCAGTCGTGCTCTCCGGCGCTGATCGTCCCGGCACCGGCGTCGACGTCGACGATGGTGCGGCGGCCGTCGGGGGCGACGACCTGGAACCGATAGATCCACCGGTTGCCCTGCTTGATCAGATCGACCGCCACGATGTCGCCGGGCGCCTTCTGGCTGACGATCCGCAGGATGTCCGCCAACGCATGAATTTCCCCGTCCTCGTAAAGATCGCGGGCAAGGTCGTGGTCGCCGTCCTCGTCTGCCCGCGCGGCGAGCGGCGTGCAAAGAACGAGTGCGGCAAGCGTCCCGATCGCCAGGCGTTTCAAGCTTGTCTTCATGGGTACGTATTTTGCACGGGCAAGCTTTCAGTTTGCTGGCAATTTCCGTCAGCCCGGCGAAAGCGGCTGCCTCCTAAATATGGCTGTATCGCGGCCAATCACCGCCGCGCAACAGAAGGAAAATGGGAAGCATGCGCAAAACTTTGCTGTCAATTGCAGTCATTGGTCCGTTCGTGGCCCTTTCCGGCTTCGTCGGCCCGGCATCCGCCGAGCCGGAGGAGCAGTCCTGCGTCAGCCAGCCTGCGGCCGATGCGGGGCCAATCGATCTCGATGCGATTCCTGCCAAGCCGGTGACCGGCCCGCAGGCGATACAGGGTGCCGGGATCGACGACGAATGCGACGACGTGGCTGCGGTCGGCAATGCAACGGGTGACGACGTTCGCGCTGCACTCAGGGAGGACGACGATCACCACCGGGGCGAAGGCGTCGGAGAAGACGACTAGCCCTGACCTGAACCAATGGGGTTGCCGGCTCTCGTAGCGGCCGGCAACCCTTGGCGGTTGCCTGGAGCCGACCGACGCCAGCGCAGACTTCACCCCCCGGGACGAGCGACGGCCCCCCCTTTGCGGCGCATCCCGCCGACAGCGATCCTCGAATCAGGCCACAAGGCCGTTCTGAGGCTTTCCAAAAAAGAACCGACCGCTCCTGCGGCGGCCGGTCCGATTGTCGGATGGAGGCGACGGATCAGCGCACGATCGAGATCAGCGTGCTGTCCTTGCCGTTTTCCTGCACCAGGGAGAAGAAGATCTTGGCGTTGTCGGGGTGCAGGCGGATGCAGCCATGCGAAGCCGGCCTACCGAGGTGCCTGATGTCGGTAGTACCGTGGACGGCATAGCCGCGATAGAAGAACACCGAATACGGCATCGGCGCGTTATGGTATTTCTTGGATCGATGATACCGGGAGAGCCAGGCCGCATTCCACTGGCCGGTCGGCGTGCGATAGCTGCCGCGGCCGCTCGAAATCGGGAAGACGTGCTCGAGCTTCTCGTCCACGTAGACGTACATTTTCTGGTCGGAGAGATCGACGCGGGCGAGCACGAACTCGCTCGGCTTTTCGACCGTGGTCTCGTCCTGGGGATCGAGGCTCGCGACCCGCGTCCCGTCGAGGAGCTCGGCCCGGGCGGGAAGCGCCCCGGCGGCGGCGATCGCCGCCGCCAGGAACGCAAGGCGCACTGCGCGCAGGCGCGCGCCGTGCAGCCTGTCGTCAAGCACCGTCCGCTCCCCCGACTATTGGGTCACGATGACCCGGGCGTTGCCCATCCCGTACTGACGGATCAGCGAGTAGAGCTTCGCCGCGTTCGACGGGTGGAGCCGCACACAGCCGTGCGACACCGGACGCCCGAGACTGCCGATCGCATTGGTGCCGTGTATCGCATAGCCACCGAGGAAGAACACCGAATAAGGCATCGGCGAGTTGTGGTACTTGCTTGAGTACCAAGTCCGCTCGAGCCGCTGCGGCCGGAAGGTGCCGGTGGGAGTGTGATAGCCCCGGCGAGCGGTGGACACGGCCCAAGTGTACTTGTTGACGCCGTTGACTTTGACATACATGCGCTGCGCGGACAGGTCGATCCGTGCTTCTACCTTCGCGGCGGCGGCAGGGAATGCGAAAAGCAGCCCAAACAGCGCGATCAGAACGCCCAGATATTTCATGAACAGCCCCTTTTCTCCAGTGTTCCGGCGGCCTCACGCCGGGTTCTCAGCCCTACTCTGTCAAAGCCCGATGATACCAAGCCTTTCATAAACAACATGTAACTCCACCCGGGCTCATGATAGATCGTGCGCCAGTGTAGCAAGGGGGCAACGGTGGCTATTCTGATTGCTGGATTGATCCTGTTCCTCGGCGCGCATTCGATTCGGATCGTCGCCTCTGGCGGTCGCGATGCGGCGATCCGCCGGCTGGGGGAGGGTCCCTATAAGGGGCTCTATTCGCTGGTCGCCCTGATCGGATTTGTGCTTATTGTGTGGGGGTTTGGGCAAACGGCCGCCGAGCCGGGCTTCATTTACACGCCGCCGTTCTGGCTGCGTCACGTCACCGAATTGCTGATGCTCGTGGCGCTCATTCTGGCGGTGGCGAGCGGGTTGCCGCCGAGCCATATCAGCCGCGCGGTCCGCAATCCGCTCCTCATCGCGACGGTTATCTGGGCGGTCGCTCACCTTTTTGTGAACGGCGCCGTCGGTACGACCGTCCTGTTCGGCGCCTTTCTGGTCTGGGGGGCGATCGGCCTCGTTGCCCAGCGCTGGCGGCCGGCGGTGGCCAGGCCGCCGCCGTCCTGGCGTTTCGACGCGATCGCGGTCGTCGTCGGCGCGCTGATCTATGGCCTCCTCGTCTGGCGCGCCCATTTGTGGCTCTTTGGCGTCAGTCCGATTACATAGCGAAACCCATGTCCTCGCAGACCGAAACCCGCCGGCTCAACGCCAATGACATCCGCGCCCGCAAGGGCGGGGATCCGATCGTCGCGCTGACCTCTTATCACGCCCACACCGCCGCCATCCTCGACCGTTTCGTCGACTTCATCCTCGTCGGCGACTTGCTGGGCATGGTGATGCACGGGCTGGAGACCACTATCCCCGTCACTCTCGACATGATGATCCTGCAGGGCCGGGCGGTAATGCGCGGCGCGAAGCGCTGCCTGGTGGTGGTCGACCTGCCCTTCGGCAGCTACGAGGAGAGCCCGGTCCAGGCGTTCCAGACCGCTGCCCGCGTCCTCAAGGAGACCGGATGCGGCGCGGTGAAGCTTGAGGGCGGGATGCGCATGGCCGAGACGGTGCGCTTTCTGGTCGAGCGCGGTGTCCCGGTGATGGGCCACGTCGGTCTGACGCCGCAGTCGTTCAACACAATCGGGGGTTTCAAGGTGCAGGGCCGCGATCCGGCCGGCGCCGAATCCATCCGCGCCGACGCCGAGGCGGTGGCCGAGGCTGGCGCCTTCGCCGTGGTCGTGGAGGCGGTGGTCGAGCCGCTGGCGCGCGCCATCACCGAGGCGATTCGCGTGCCGACCATCGGCATCGGCGCCTCGCCGGCCTGCGACGGCCAGATTCTCGTTCTGGAAGATATGCTGGGCCTCAGTCCGTGGACTCCGAAATTCGTCAAGCAGTTCGGCAGATTGGCCGAGCATATTGAAGAGTCGGTTCGCGATTATGCCGACGCGGTCCGCGATCGGTCGTTTCCCGCTGCCGACCACGTTTATCAGGCCAAGAAATAGCCGCATTGCCGGCAAACCGATATTTGCATGGACGTCCCGGCGGCGATAATGTGCGGCCGCGTAGCGCGGGGCGCCGCGGGTGTGAGGACCGATGACCGATATTTTTCGCGAAGTCGATGAGGATCTCCGAAAGGCGCAGCTGAAGAAGCTGTGGGATCGCTTCGGGGGTTACGTCATCGGCCTTGCAGTACTGATCGTCGTGGCAGTCGGCGGCTATAAGGGCTGGCAGTACTGGCAGTCCCGGCAGGCCCAGGCGAGTGGCGACCGTTTCGTGGCGGCGCTGATGCTGGCCGACGACGGCAAGCACGACGAAGCCGTTGCCGCGCTGGACAAGATCGCCGCCGACGGCAGTGGTGGCTACCCGGTGCTGGCTGATTTCCGGGCCGCCACCGAGAAGGCGGCGACGGGCGACCACGAGGGAGCGGCAAAGCAGTTCGACGCGATCGCGGCGCGCCGCGACGTGCCGCCGCTGGTTGCCGATCTGGCTCGGCTGAGGGCGGCGATGCTGCTTTCCGACAGCGCCAGTGCGGCGGAGCTGTCGTCGCGTATCGGCGACCTTGCCGACACCGGCAATCCCTGGCGTCAGGACGCCCGCGAAATCCTCGGCTTCGCCGCCTTTCGGGAAAACGACCTCGCCTCCGCGCAGAAGTATTTCAACGAGATCGTCGACGACCAGGAAAGCGGGCAGGGCGCGCGGTCGCGCGCGCAGGTGATGCTGGCGCTGATCGCTTCCCGCGAGGGCGCGCCGGCGGCGCCCGCCCCCGAGGGCTAGGCGGACGGTCGGCGGTACGCGCCGGGACGGCCTCGAAAACGGCGCGGCAAAGCTTGAAACGGCGCGACTGGATGTCGGAGCGAGGGTCCTTGCCGCGGGTCGCCATTGTCGGTCGCCCCAATGTCGGAAAGTCGACGCTTTTCAACCGGTTGGTCGGCCGGAAACTGGCGCTGGTCGACGACATGCCCGGCGTCACCCGCGACCGCCGGGAGGGCGAGGCGAGCCTCGGAAGCCTCGAATTCACCGTCATAGACACTGCCGGACTGGATGAATTCGGGCCCCGAGACGCTCGCCGGACGGATGCGGACGCAGACCGAGACGGCGGCTGTCTCGGCCGACCTGATCCTCTTCATGATCGATGCGCGGGCCGGCGTCACGCCCCTCGACGCTCACTTCGCCGGGCTGCTGCGCGGCCTCGACAGGCCGGTCGTCCTTGTCGCCAACAAGGCAGAGGGGCGCGCCGGCGAGGCCGGTATTCTCGACGCCTACTCGCTCGGGCTGGGCGAGCCGGTGGCGATCTCGGCCGAGCACGCCGAGGGGATGGGCGACCTTCTCGACGCGATCGTCGCAGGCTTGCCGGAACGGCAGCCGGAGCCGGCCGAGGAGGAAGGGCCGGAAAAGCCGATCCGCATCGCCATCGTCGGCCGGCCCAACGCCGGCAAGTCGACGCTGATCAACCGGATGGTCGGCGAGGAGCGCCTGCTCACCGGCCCCGAGGCCGGCATCACCCGCGACTCGATCGCCGTCGACTGGACCTGGCGTGACCAGCGCTTCCGCCTGTTCGATACAGCCGGACTGCGCCGCAAGGCGCGGGTCGCCGGCAAGCTGGAGAAGCTGGCCGTCGGCGACGCGCTTCGCGCCATCCGCTTCGCCGAGGTTGTAGTCGTCGTCCTCGACGCCACCCAACCTTTCGAGAAGCAGGACCTGCAGATCGCCGACCTGGTGGAGCAGGAGGGCAGGGCGGTGGTCATCGCCCTCGACAAGTGGGACCTGGTCGAAGAGCCGCAGCCGACGCTGAAGGCGCTCCGCGCCGATGCCGAGCGGCTGCTCCCCCAGATCCGCGGCGTCGCCCTCGTGCCGGTTTCCGGCCTGACCGGCAAGGGGATCGACAAGCTGATGAAGGCGGTGGCCGAGGCCTACGACATCTGGAACCGGCGCATCTCGACGTCGAAGCTCAACCGCTGGCTTTCGGGAATCGTCGAGCACCATCCGCCGCCGGCGGTCTCCGGCCGGCGGATCAAGCTTCGCTATCTCACCCAGGCCAAGGCGCGACCGCCGAGCTTCGTCGCCTTCTGCTCGCGGCCAGAGGCGCTGCCCGCCGCCTGGCAGCGCTATCTGGTCAATGCGCTCCGCGACGACTTCAAGCTCCCCGGCGCGCCGATCCGGCTGATGCTGAGGAAGGGCGAGAACCCGTTCGAGGGCAGGAAGCGGAAGCGCGCCTGATCGGGTGACGAGCGGGTCGTGGGTGGCGCGGCCTTCGAACGCCACACGGCCGCAAGCAGCAGATGCAATTCACACCTACTCCCTCCGTTTGACGGAAAACTGAATACAACTATATGGTTAAACAATTGTCATCGACTGCAAAACGAGATTTTATTGGCAAATGAGGTCACTTTTTACACTGAATCTGGGGCACTTTCAGGTCGGGGAGAACGGCGGTGCCCGTTATCCGAATAAGAGTGAAAGCGGACATCGGTGGAGCTAACGCGGAGGTCTCAGTTTGACCCAAGGCGGACGTCAATCGGCCCTCCAAAGCCATAAAACTCGGCCACCACTGGGCGGAGACTGCGGAGCAATTCATGGTGGCGCTGGATCGTGTCCCGATTGGTGGTGTAGCTGTTCGGCTCGGTGGTCATCGGCGCTTTCCCGGCCGCGCCTTCCACGCGGCTGGTGGTCGGCATCGGCAGCGGCGGCGCGATTGGCTTCGTCGGTGGGCTGCTGGGCATCGGTGGAGGCTTTCTGGTTGGCCCCATCTTGTTGGCGTTGGGGTATCCGGCGAAGCAGGCCGCGGCGACAACTGCACTGGTCGTCACGTTCTCGTCGATTCGCGGGCTAGGTCGCTCAGGGGCAATTCCCGTTGCTGCCGACCCTGCTCGGCATTGCGGCAGTGCTACTCGGCTCGCAACTGGGCGCACGCTTCATGACCGGCAAGGCAAAAGCCGCCTGGATCACTCAAACCTACGCAATCGTCCTTGTCGTCATAGCGGCCAAGCTGGTGTGGGAGGCCTTGCGGCAATTTTGATTTGAAAGAAAAAGCTGCCTCGGATCAGTCCGGAGCATTCCGCGGAACCGCTTTGGTTCATGGCAGCGTAGACACCACTTAGCCAGCTCCGGCCGAGGAGACGGACATGAAGAACGTCGACGTATTGGTGATTGGTGGAGGTCCCGGTGGCACGCCGGCCGCCATGGCCCTTGCGAGTGCAGGACGGCGCGTATTGCTGGTCGAGAGGGGCGCGGGTCTCGGCGGCACGTGCCTGTTCGAGGGCTGCATTCCTTCCAAGATCCTGCGTGAAAGTGCCCAGCGCCTGCGGGCAATCAAGCGCGCGGAAGAGTTCGGTCTGCAACTGCCGGCCGGCGAAGTCGGAATCGACTGGAGCGCGATCATGAGGCGCAAGGCCGCGATCCTGAAGCGCCGCTCCGAAGGTGCCTTGCAGCACGCCCGCCAGCTTCCGAACCTGTCGGTCCAATTCGGCAGCGCCATACTCCTTGGGCCGCGCCTGGCTCGGATCATGCCAAACGATGGAGAGCCCGAGGACATCGCGTTTACCGACGCGATCATCGCCACGGGATCGCTGCCCCAGCTGCTGCCGATCAAAGGCATCGACCTGCCGCAAGTAATCACGAGTGAACAACTGCTTGAGGTCCAACGTCCGCCAAAGCGCCTTGTCGTCATTGGTGCCGGCCCAATCGGCGTTGAGATGGCGCAGATCTTCGCCGCGTTCGGCAGCCAGGTCACTTTGATCGAGGCTGGCCCGCGCATTCTTGCGCCCGTCGACGAGGAGATCGCCCTCGCGCTGCAGACCCACATCACGAGCCAAGGCATTATGTTGGAACTCGGTGTGCAGGTTTTAGCAATCTCCAGCAATGGAAACGGCGTCCGCGTGGAATACCGTGACGCCACAGGCGCGCAGCACGAGGTTGAGGCCGAATCCGTTCTCGACTCGACTGGACGCAGCGCAAACGTCGACGGCCTCGGACTGGAACACACAGCGGTGCGTTTCGACCATCACAGCATCAAGGTCGATGGCAAGCTTGAGACAGACGAGCCTGGCATCTACGCCGTGGGAGACGTCGTCGGCCACCCCATGTTTGCCCATTGGGCAACCGCCCAGGGACTAGCGCTAGCAGGGCATCTCCTCGGTCGGCCGGTCCGCTTTCCAACACCGGAGAACAATTCCGCGGTCATTTTCAGCACCCCCGAAGTCGGTATTGCCGGTCTCACCGAGAGGGAAGCCCGCGCAGCGGGCCACAATGTTGGCATAGCGCGCTACGACTATCGTATAGACGCGCGGGCGCAGGTTTCGGGCCATCCGGAGGGCATGCTCAAGATCGTCTACGACAACACGACCCGCGCAGTGCTCGGTGTTCATATCCTTGTCGAGGACGCTGCACCGCTTCTCGGCGAAGGCACATTGGCGGTCGGTTCGCACGTGCCCATTGAAGCGCTCGCCACGGCGATCCACGCGCATCCGACGCTGAGCGAATCGATGGGAGTCGCGGCCCGCGAGGCATTGGCTTCCAGAGGTTAGATTAGCCTCCGAGGGCAGATCTCGGCCGGTCTGCCCGCGCGGCGGCACCCGTCATCGACGCGGTGCGATCTGACCTATCTATTGCCGAGCAACACAGGCTGAAGCGCCTGCTCGGCGCGATCGGAAGGTCCCCAATGCTGAAGTACAACGTCACCGCCAAACGGACCGACGCCCATGGCAGTCTCGCGCACTGCAAGGAAGCGGAGATTGTCCTCGACACGGATGTGAATGGTCGGTCGGACGCCTTCAATCCGGCCGAGCTTTTTCTCGCAGCTTTGGCTGCTTGCATGGTCAAGAGCATCGAACGAGCCGTCCCGATGCTGAATTTCGATTTGCACGGCGTCGAGGTCAGGCTCCACGGCGTTCGTCAGGACAGCCCGCCGATGATGGTGTCGGTCAACTATGAGCTGATCGTTGACACCGATGAAAGCGATCGCCGCCTCGATCTTCTGCACCTCAATGTGCGCAAGTTCGGAACGATCTCTAACACCGTGGCGACAGCAACCAAGCTGGAAGGAACCATCCGCCGGCGCACGTCCTCATAGCTCAGGGGCTTTTACAGGCGGCTCTGGCCGCCGACAATTCGAAGGAGAAAAATCGTCGCCGTCGAAATGAAATGCCGAATAAGCCCGAGGTCGAAAAAACGAACACAATTGCTAGGCGCCGATCGGCCGACGCGCCGTCCCTCTGCATCGATCAGCAGCTGGGCGTCTTCCTTGCAGAAGGCGGGCGGCAGGCGGTCGAGCAGATCGAGCACTGCCTCGCTCGGCCGGCATAGCTTCACGCCTTTTGCCGTGCAGACGATCGGCCGATTGACCAGGATCGGATGCTCGATCATGGCGGCAAGCAGCGTCTCGTCGCCGACCGATGCATCCAGAAGTCCCAGTTCGGCGGCAGGCGATTTTGTTTCGCGCAGCGCGGCGCGCGGGGTGAGGCCCCCAGCAGCGAACAGACCGAGCAATTGAGGGATGGTCCATCCGGTCTTGAGATATTCGATCACGCTCGGGCGATAGCCCGCCGCCTCAATGATCGCCAGGACATTACGCGAGGTGCCGCAGTCCGGATTATGATGGATGACGACATTCATCGCTTATCCACGGGCTGCGTGACCAATCGGCGTTGCGGCGCCTTGCGCTTTTGCGACACGACGTTTGACTGCTGGACCGGCCTCGTACCAGCCGCGCGTCGCGTTGACGATCTTGACGACCGACAGCATCACCGGAACCTCGATAAGAACGCCCACCACGGTCGCCAGCGCCGCACCGGAATTGAACCCGAACAGGCTGATTGCCGCCGCGACGGCGAGCTCGAAGAAATTGCTGGCGCCGATGAGCGCCGAGGGCGCCGCTACGGAATGGGCCTCGCCGACCGTGCGGTTGAGCAGATAGGCAAGACCGGAGTTGAAATAGACCTGAATCAGGATCGGCACCGCCAGCATGGCGATAATCAAGGGCTGTGCAATAATCTGATCGCCTTGGAAGCCGAACAGCAGGATCAACGTCGCCAGGAGGGCGAGGAGCGAAATAGGTTGCAGCTTCTTCAGGACAGCGGAGAGAGCCGACTGCCCCCCGTGCCCCATGATCGACTGGCGGACAAGCTGGGCGATGATGACAGGAACGACGATGTAGAGCGCGACCGATAGAAGCAGCGTCTCCCACGGAACCGTAATGGCTGACAGGCCGAGCAGCAGCCCGACGATCGGCGCGAAGGCAACGATCATGATGAGGTCGTTGAGTGCGACCTGGCTCAGCGTGAAGTGCGGCTCTCCGTCGGACAGGTTGCTCCAGACGAACACCATGGCGGTGCACGGCGCCGCCGCGAGCAGGATAAGGCCGGCGATGTAGCTGTTGATCTGGTCGGCCGGCAGATAGGCCCTGAACAACCAACCGATGAACAGCCAGCCGAGTAGCGCCATCGAGAACGGCTTGATGCCCCAGTTGATGAACAGCGTCACGCCGATGCCGCGCCAGTGCTCCTTCACTTGCCCAAGCGCGGCGAAATCGATCTTGATCAGCATCGGAACGATCATCAGCCAGATCAAAACCGCGACGGGCAGGTTGACCTTGGCGATTTCGGCCGAGCCAACCGCGTGAAAGAAGTCCGGGAAGAAGTGGCCCAGCGCGACACCGGCAACGATGCACAGCGCGACCCAGGCGGTCAGGTACCGTTCAAAGGTGGACATGTCCTACTCCGGCAATGCCGGAGGGTGACCGGCTTCGATGGCGTGAACGAAGGTTGTCAGCGGCGCGACCGCGCGAGGATTGAGCGAGTAGCAGATCCGTGGGTGCGCAATCTCACCGACAATGAGCCCGGCTTCCTTGAGAATCCGCAGATGCTCGGACGTCGTCGAGGGGGCGAGCCCGATCTCTTCAACAATGTCGCACCCGATGCAGGTTGTTCGCCGCAGAAGCGTCTCGACGATTTGCACGCGTGCCGGATGAGCCAGCGCCTTGGCAACCTTTGCTATCCGCTCATGCGCACTAGCAGGCTCCATTCTGCGGGCCACTTGCAGTTTGACAGTCGCCATCGGAGCATCCTATTCGTCAATCGACGAAATACGGAATAGCGTGACCCGCGGCATGAATCAAGACCGCCCAATATGGAACCGCCTCATCGACGGCGTCGCCTCGGCCATGGCGTTCGTGGCCGCCGTTGGCGTCATCGGCGCCCTTGAACACCTTGGCTGGACGAACGTCCTGGGTCTTGCGTTGGTCTCAACGATGATTGTCGCGGGCGCGGTTGGCGTGCTGCGCGCTCCTGCACCATTCACGGCGCAGTTCACGCGGTTCGGGAGATTGGATGCAGCACGGCATTGACTTCGCGGCGGCGGCCATCGGTCTGTGGGTAGTCGCTTCATTGTTTCCGGCGAGCCGCGATTTCTTGTGCGAACCGCTGGTGCCGTGGCGCGTATCGATTGCGATCTTCGGCGCGTTCGGCACGAATTGGCTCGCCACGGCTGCAAAGCCAGCAACGGATTTGCCCTTGGGACTGATGATTTATCTAGGGTTCTTCTGGATCGCCCCCTTCTATGGATTCTTCCATGCGCCCTGGTTTCTTGCACAAGCAGTGACCCTGCCATGTCAGGGCCGACCGTTCGCCCAAGTCATTGTCGTAGGAATCGCAATGGCAGTCGCCGCTGTCGGAGGACACCAGACGGCTCGGTGGATGATCAGGTAACGCCGCTTCTCTGACTTGCACCAGCGTCCGCTGTAGGCGCCGAACTGCCGTAGCCGATCGTTAGGGCGGTGTCGGAACTCGACCCGAAAGAGGAAGTAGTCGTAGGCCGGCCTGACGGGGATTGTTGACCCCAAGCGAACTCTTCTGGCCGGTATCCGGCCGCTGTGGTGAAGGGTCACTCACCGATCTCGGCGGTGGTCGTGGGGGCGTTCCGAGCGCTCTGGGTGTGAATCGGCGTGCAATTTTGGCTCTGACGCACACTCGATGACGATTGGCCGGTTTCACGCCGCCCCGATCAATCTCGCCTGCAGGAGGTCGAGCTTTGCCCGGCCGTACATCTGCCGCTTCACGAGCTTGAGCTTGGTGATCTGGCCCTCCGTCTGGCCGTTCGACCACGGCTCGGTGATGGCGGAGTGAACGGCGGCTTTGTCCCTTGTGATGCCCGTTGCAAGCGACGCTATCAGGCTGGCACTGGCGTCGGCGATCCACGGGTCGAGGTCGGCGGCAACCGCCTTGCGGATCATCGAATGGAACCTATCGATCAGGTTGCGGGCTTCGACCAGCATGGGCACGTTCGCTTCGATGGCGGCGATGATGATGGTGTCGGCTTTGCTCAGATGATCGCGGGCCGTGGTCATTAGCCGAGCGATCGTTCTGGCGGAGGGCACCTTCTGCAGCTGCTGGTCGGAAGCCCGCTCAGCCCGCCGCCGCCGTGTCGCCCATTCACTGACAACGCGCAGTGATCCCCGGAAGCCGCGGGCTTGCAGCTGCCGCCATAGTGCGGCCCCGTTGTGGCAACCCGATGCCCATTGTTCGTCGAGGAAGGGAAGATAGGTCTCGAGCGAGCTCTGCCGCATACGGAACACGTCCGTTCTCTCGCCGCGGATAACCTGACGGACGAGCTTCCGGCTATGGCCGGTGCGGCGAACGATCTGCTTGATGGGAAGGCCCTCGCCAGCGAGCGTCATGATAGCGACGTTCATCTCCTCACGTCGCAGGTATCCCTCATACTGCAGCTTCTCAGCTGAGGTGAGTAGGTCCGGATTGATCCTGGTGGCGCCGATCGCGGTACGGATCGAACGCATGGATTTGCGAACGGCGTCGAGGAAAGCCGAACTCGCGTTCTCCATGAGATGCCAGCGGTCGGCGACTTGGGTCGCCTGCGGTAGTGCCCTTGCGGTTGCCTCGCCGTAGCCCCCGCCACGGTCTCGCGAGACGGTTCCAATCTCCGGATGATCAGCGAGCCACGCCTCGATGGTGGCAATCTCGCGGTCGGGAAGGAGCGTCACGATCCGCCGCCGCTCCAGGTCGCAGACGATCGTGCCGTAGCGGTGGTTCCGGCGCCAGGCCCAGTCATCGATGCCGATCACATTCAGCCGATCGTCAGGCAGGCTCGCTCGTCGCCGTACGACCCGAAGCAGCGTGTCGTTGCTCACCGGCAGCATCAACCGCCTGGCGAAGCTCGCCGCCGGTCTGCCGCCCAGAGCCAACCCGAGATGATGGACGAGGCATTCCAGCCGCGTCGTCCGCCGTGACCGGACCGCAAGCACGGCGTCACCGAAGCGCTCGGCAAAGATACGCCTTCGGCAATGGGCCACGGTGCAGACAAAGCGGCGCGTGACAACGCGAAGGTAGATCCTCTGACCCGAACACGGCAGATCCGACACCTGCCGGATGTAGCGGCTGTGAATGCGCCGCGACGCAGCTCCGCATAGCGGGCAAGCGGCGACACGGGCTTCGGCCCGGACGGTCGCGACAATCGTTTCGTCGGCACGCATCACGCTCTCCACGGCGAGGCCGCTCGGGACAAGGGACGAAATCCGAAACCTGGTGGGCATGGCGCTGATTCCTTCTCGACAACAGCGCCAGTCCGCCAAGCAACTTCATCGAGATTGAGTCAGAGCCAAAATTGAACGCCGATTGACACGTTACCAAATGGCGGGTGCCAGCTGGCGATCTCGAAGGACTGGTCACCGAGCGATTGCGCACCCTGCTCTGCGATCTGGGTGAACTCCTGGACAGCATCGGTGAGCACGCGCTGAGCGGCACCGGCGTAAAGCCGCTCATGGAGCGTGCCCGCCGGATCGCGGAAGAGCTGACAAACCGATCCCCGGGCGAGACACGCCCCTTGGTGATGGCCCTGGTCAGACGCGTCGAGATTCGCTCGGAGTCAATCGAGATCGAGGTCTACCGCCAGCGGCTGATCAGCGTGCTTCAGGGGCACAACGCTGGGCCACCGGATCGATCCGCAGCAGGCAAGACTGATACCGAAGACATCGTAACGCTGAAGCTTACTGCCCGCCTCCAGCGGGCCGGCCGCGAGATGCGCATGGTCGTCCAGAACGCCGGCGACGAGCGCCCGCCCGATCCCGCCCTGCTCCGTATCCTCGCCCGCTCACATGACATCCAGAGGCGGCTCACGCAGAACCCGGATCTCTCCGTCCACGACATCGCGCGCAGCGAGAAGGTCACCGCCGCCTACATCTATTCGATCCTGCGTATTCCCTGGCTCGCTCCGGAGATCACGGACGCCATCGTCAACGGACGTCAACCACCGCGACTGACCGCCCGGAAACTGATCCGTCTGTCCAAACACTTGCCGATCGATTGGGTCGATCAGCGCAAGCTGCTCGGCTTCCCGCAGGACGAGATCGCAGGCGCCTGACCGGCTGCCGAGCCCGCATAGGCTTACGCTCATCGGCCGCGTCTATCTCAGAGACGAGTTCAACCACTGAACGGCGCCCGAGAGATATTCGCCCTCGCCGCGCGAGGAGCGCGTGCCTAAATCCGTCTCTGCCAATTGCAGTACGCCGGAAACCCGGCCTATTCGCCTAGTATACGGCCCACGAGAATAAACTACTTCAATATCAAGTAGTTAGGTGGCTGGGGCGCCAGGATTCGAACCTGGGATCACGGGACCAAAACCCGTTGCCTTACCACTTGGCCACGCCCCACCACGGCGCCGACGTTCGCGCCCGCTGGTCCGCGCCCCTATATAGGCTCGAACATGCATTCGCAACGCGGGCCGGAGGCGTGGCTCCCGCCGGTCGGAGGTCGGCCTTGTTTGGCTCATGGGCTGACGTTATAAAGCGCCTCGCCAGCGGCCGGAGTGTAGCGCAGCCTGGTAGCGCACCTCGTTCGGGACGAGGGGGTCGCAGGTTCAAATCCTGCCACTCCGACCAACATTTCCCGTCATTTCGCTCGACCGGGCTTGCCCCCATGGGCGTCCCGGTGGCAAACCACAGCCGTTGATCGACCGCAGGGCCGGAGAGGCTGACTTCCCCCGATATTGCCGCTCCGGAATCTCAGGCCCGCCGCACTCGGCAACGACGGCGGGGCGCGTTCTTGTCTGAACAATTGAAATCGGTCGGGCTTCATGGGAATGTTGCGGACAAGAGCCGCGAGCGGATCTTGGTCGACGATGGGAGACAGACTCCCGCCAGGACTGACGCAGACCTTCCACACCGGACTCCTGCGGCCTTTCTGCCGCGCGATACGGTTTGAGCCTGGCGCTTTGCTCCGAGAGAAGGGGCAGCACTACCGCGACATGTTCCTGATAACGGACGGTCTCGTCGAGGTCGATCTCGAGGCAGGAAAGGGTACCAAGCTCATCTTGGCGAAGCCGGGGACCCCGGTTGGTGAGATCGGGTTCCTGCGCGGTTGTCCGGCCACGGCGACCGTAACCGCCAAGACGGCGGTCGGTGCACTGATCATCGATGACGTGGTGATGACGCGGCTCGAGCACGAGCGTCCGGCGCTTGCCTCGCAGGTCCTTCACCACCTCGCCGAGACGGCGCTCGAGAGAACCAGCTTCAATCTCACCCTCTCCTCGACCGCCGGCGCTGTCGTCGGTGCACACGCCATCGACGTCCTGATGTGCCGCAACAGCGACATGCTCGAGCGTGCGAAGCATCTCCGCTACGAGGTTTATTGCGGCGAGCTCGGACGGGACTCTCCCTATGCGGACCACGATCGCAAGACGATCTCCGACGAACTCGATCGGTTCGGCACCACCTTCATTGCGGTGGTCGATGGCGAAACGATCGGAACCTTGCGCGGAAACCTGTCATCGGAGGGCCCCTTGGGTCACCTCGAGGACCTCTACGGGATGCGCGGGTCACATCAACATCCACACGCCACCGCCATCTGCACCAAGTTCATCGTCAAGAAATCGAGGCGCGGCGGGCCGGCCGCCGTGAAGCTCATCTCCGCCTTGTCGGGATTCGGCGTCCGCAACCATATCGGGGAATGCTACATCGACTGCGTTCCCGCGCTCATCCCCTACTACAAGGCGATGGGGTTCACCATCGTCGGCCCGAGGTTCTTTCACCGCGAGAACGGGCCCTCCTATCCGATGAAGGTCGATTTCGCCCGGCACGGGAACCGCCTGAGCCGGGACGGCGGCGCGCGCGACTATCTGCGGCTGTTCGCCAGGGCCGAGGCGATCAGGCTCGTCGAGCGGCTCCGCGGTTACGGTCGGCCGGGCATGCGACCGGAAGCGAGGCCAGCACAATGACCGTCGCCGAGATCGTCGTTCTGTTGCTGATTGCCTTCCTCGGACATGCGATGTCCCTGTTCTGGTACCTCGCGGTGACCCGCAACTGGCGGATCTCCGAGCGGGTCATCTACGACCTGCCGATCCCGAAGGAACAGATCAGGCGGGAGCTGCGGAACTCCATTCACACACCGATCCACGCGGTGCTTCTGGCTGGGTGCCTTGCGCTCGGTCTGTTCGGGAACACAAGCGTTGCGTCCTTCGTCTATACGGCGGTCCTCGCCACGGTGTGGGCGGAGATCTGGCACTACGCCTCGCATCGCGCCTTCCACCTCCCCCGGCTGCACTGGATCCACGTCGAGCACCACAGGAGCCGCCTCAACAGCTGGCTCACCGCGATCTCCTTCTCGTTCACGGAGAAGCTCGTCTTCGATGTCGGCCTCCTCGGCGTGCTTGTCATTATCGACTGGTTCGTCTCGCTGAACTTCTACGGCATTGCCGGCTGGTACATCGGCTACCTGATCGTAAACTCGTTCAGCCACGCCAATTTCGAGTTCCGGCCCAAGGGCTACAATCGCGGCCCCGGCAAGGTGCTGACCACCACCACCTACCATTCGCTGCACCACTCCCGGTACACCGGCAATTACGGGCTGGGAACGCGGGTCCTCGACCGTATCTTCGGGACCGAGTGGGAGGACTACGAAAGGCTCTACGACCGGGTTTCGACCGAGAAGGCACCGCTCAAGAAGCTGAGGGAGCGCGTCGACCCGGCGCCGACCGATGCCGGCGTCGCCGGCGGCCCGGATTGACGGCGCGGCGGTGATGGACCAGGCAAGTCTGACCCAGCCCTTCTACCCGCCGCGGATTGCGCCGCCGCCCGACCGGCTGCGTTTCCCGTTCAACCTGGTCAAGCTGCTCCGCAACAATCTCGAGTTGATCCCTGCGCAGGCCTATCGCGAGCCAGTGGTGGTGGCTCCCGGCCCGCCGCGCATGGCGTTCGTCACCGGGCTCGAATCGGTGAAGACGCTGCTCTTCAGCCGCCCTTCCGAATTTCCCAAGGGCAGCCTGCAGGTCGACGTCCTCAAGCCGATCTTCGGCAATGCCATGATCTCGGTCGAGGGCAAGGAGTGGCGGTGGCAGCGGGGTGTCGCGGCGCCGCTGTTCCGTCATGACGAACTCGTCCGTTACGGGCCGATCATGAGCACCGCGGCGGAGGCAGTCGCGGCGACGTGGCGGGCGTCTCCGCCAAGCTCCGTCCATCCGATCCACACCGACATGATGCGCGCCGCCTTCCATGTGATTTCGAACACGATGCTCGCCGGCGGTGCGGAAGAGATGCTCCTGGCCATCGAGAAGGGGCACGCCGAATACTATGCAAGGGTCAACTGGTGGGTGATCTATCTGCTCCTCGGCCTGCCGCACTGGCTGCCACGGCCGGGTGGTGCGGCGATGGGGGCGCATGAGTCGCGGCTCAGGCGCGCCGTGGGGGATCTTGTCAGGACGCGCCGGAAATCGGACGTCGGCGACGACCTGCTGGCGCGGCTGGCGCGGGCCACCGATCCGGAGACCAGCCAGCTGATGTCCGACGAGAATCTGGTCGACAACATCGGTGCGTTCCTGATGGCGGGCTATGACACGACAGCCTTCGCCCTCGCCTGGACGCTCTACCTGATCGCCCAGAGCCCATAATGGGAAGAGCGCATGCTTGCCGAGATCCGGCGCGTGGCGGGGGCAGGACCGGTCACGGCGGCGCATGTCGACGAGCTGGTCGTCGTCCAGCAGGTTCTAACGAATCTCTCCGCCTCTTCCCCACCGCCCCGGTGATCATCCGCGACATTCCCGAGGACGTCGAGCTCGACGGCGTGACGCTACGGGCCGGAACCATCTGTATCATCCCGATCTATGCGATCCATCGCCACCGGGCGTACTGGCAGGACCCGGACCGTTTCGATCCGGGCCGCTTCGACAATGGCTGGAAGCCACCACGCTTCCAGTTCATGCCCTTCGGCGCCGGCCCGCGCATCTGTCTCGGTGCCGCCTTCTCGGTGATGGAGGCGATGATCATGCTGGCGACGTTTGTTCGCGCCGCCCGTTTCAAGCTCGATCCCACATGTGATCCGCAACCGGTCGGACGCATGTTCCTGGTGCCGAAAAACGGAATCCGCATGCAGGTCATCCCTCGCGACGCTTCGTGCTGACGTAGGATTTGGCCCGGCTCCGGATGCGGCCGGTCTCGAAGCGGCCGCGGCGTGCGTTCCACTCGGCTCTCCAGCCCGGAACGATGCCAGTCGCATGCACTCCAATGTCCAAGACACCGAGCGGATGCAAATTACGATCTGCTGGCCGGTGCAGAGGAAGACCGCCGCTCATCGAGTGGCGAGTGACCTGACCGCTCGACCGCAGGTGGCGAATCAGGCATCATCCAGTTGCACCCCTCCCATGGGTGGACCCCAATTAGGGCGCGCCGGCTGAGGTTATCCTTGGCTGGCGCGTTTCTATAGGCTGCTTGAGCAGCTCTTCACGCCGACCGAGCGATGGTCAGGCTTTCCCTCGCCCGGTTCCGATCTGCCTCGCCGAATCTGGGCGGGCAACCGGCCTTAAGCTTACCCCAAATGGCCACTGGTCAATCCTTGTGTCAAATGCGACAAACGGTTGTCTCGGAAGTTTGTACAGAGACGGCCGATGAAATACTCTGCTCACAAGACAGGGCGCGGATCGAGCGGAAGAGGGTAAGCTTGAATCGACGTGCACACCGCCGGCCCGACCCGGTCGATCTGGAGCCGATCATGGTAACGCTGGTGCTGCGCGCCGGGATGGCAAGGCGACTGAGCGCACTCGCCGCGTCGGCGGGCCGGAGTCCGGCACAGTTCATCTCCAGCATTCTCGAAGGTGCGATCGGGCACGGAAGTGGCGCACCGCAGGCGGCAGGCCACGGCCTCACTGAGGGAGTCCGCGCCTCGCCGAAATCCGCCGTCCGGAAGACCGCCGCACCGAAGAAGCGACATTCGCCGCGGCGTACCCCATGCCGCCGATAGGTCGCCGGAATAGCGTGTCCACCCCGGGCATATCGGAGAGCCGCCGGTGATGGCGGGAGGTTATCGCTTCATCAATTCAATTGAAGCAGGCTTGTATTTGCCGATCCTATCATCGTGTCTCCACGCATGTCGCGCGAAAGGCGCTTTAGCCGATATAAATACGACAAGGTGAGCCGATGGTGGCAGTAGAACGGTTGGACGTTGCGGACGTCCTGGTCATCCGACCGCGGAAATTCACGGACAACCGGGGCTACTTTCTCGAAACCTGGCGGGCAGACACTTATGCCGACGCCGGTGTGAGCGCGCATTTCGTTCAGGACAATGAGTCCTACTCCACACGCGCCGGAACCGTTCGTGGCCTGCACTATCAGGCGCCACCGGCGGCACAGGCGAAGTTGGTCCGCGTCCTCCGCGGCGCGATTCTGGATGTCGCCGTCGATCTCCGCCGTGGCTCGCCGAGCTATGGCAGGTGGTGCAGTGCAACGCTGACCGATGAGGGGGCGGAACAGATGTTGGTGCCGCGGGGATTTGCGCACGGCTTCTGCACGCTGGTTGACGATGTGCTCGTCTCCTACAAGATGGACGCGTATTATGCTCCGGGCTTGGAAGCAGGGATTGCCTGGGACGATCCAGACCTTGCGATCGACTGGCCGGTTTCCGGAAATGCGGCGGTGATTTCAGAAAAGGACCGCGCCCTTCCGGCTTTTGCCGGGCTCCAGTCGCCTTTTGCGTGAGTTTTGCGACATGCGCTTTCTGGTTACCGGCGGGGCGGGCTTCATCGGATCGGCCGTTGCGCGACTGATCGTTGCGGCGAGCGCCCACGATCTGCTGGTGGTCGACAAATTGACCTATGCCGGGAACATGGAATCGCTCCCGCCCATCGGAACGGACCCGAGATTGCGCTTCGTCCGTGCCGACATCTGCGATGCTTCGGCGATGCAGCGGATCCTTGAATACTACCAGCCCGACGTGGTCATGCATCTGGCAGCGGAAAGCCATGTCGACCGGTCGATCGACGGCCCGGCCGCTTTTATCAGGACCAACGTGGTCGGCACTGGGGTGCTGCTCGAGACGGTCGTCGAGTACTGGCGCCAGCTCGACGCCGCGCGCCAGGCACGCTTTCGCTTTCATCACATTTCGACGGACGAGGTCTACGGCTCGCTGGGCTCAGACGGCAAGTTCGCCGAGGGGGACGCCTACGCGCCGAACTCGCCCTACGCTGCAAGCAAGGCAGCGAGCCGATCATCTTGTGCGCGCCTGGCATCAGCACCTACGGGCTGCCGGTCGTGATCACCAATTGCTCCAACAACTACGGTCCCTACCAGTTTCCGGAAAAGCTCATCCCGCTGATGATCCTCAATGCGCTGGAAGGCAAGCCGCTGCCCGTCTATGGCAACGGCGAGCAATATCCGCGACTGGCTGTTCGTCGAGGATCATGCGCGCGCTCTTCTTCTTGTCGCAACCGAGGGCCAGGTCGGCGAAACCTACAACATCGGCGGCGACGCCGAATGACGAATCTCGAGATCGTCGAGCGGCTTTGCGACGCCATGGACGAACTCGTGCCGCGACCCGGCGATCGGCACACGGCGACAGCTCATCCGCTTTGTCGACGACCGCCCGGGTCACGATTTCCGCTACGCCATCGACGCGAGCCGGATCCGCTCGGAACTTGGGTGGTCACCGGCGGAGACCCTCGATACCGGCCTTCTGCGAACAATCCGCTGGTACCTCGACAATCGGAATTGGTGGGAGCGTGTCCGTGCAGGCGTCTATCGCGGCCAACGCCTGGGAACCGGAAACGCCCACCTGGCGAGCGCAGACAGCGAACTGCAGCAATGAAAGGCATTGTTCTCGCCGGCGGCTCCGGGACCCGCCTCTATCCGATCACCTTGGCAACCTCCAAGCAGCTGCTTCCCGTCTACGACAAGCCGATGATTTACTATCCCTTGTCGACGCTGATGCTTGCCGGCATCCGGGATATCCTCGTCATCACAACCCCGCACGATCTTGCTGCGTTTCGGCGGCTGCTTGGCGACGGTGAGCGTTTCGGGCTTAACCTGACCTACGCGGTCCAGCCTTCGCCGCGCGGGCTCGCCGATGCCTTCATTATCGGCCGCGATTTCATCGGCAATGACCGCGTCGCTCTCGTCCTCGGCGACAACATATTCTTCGGCCACGGCCTGACCGAGCTGCTCGCCAATGCGGCAGCCCGGCCGTCGGGCGCGACCATCTTTGCCTATGCCGTGAGAGACCCCGAGCGTTATGGTGTCGTTGCGTTCTCCCAGGACGGCCGCGCGCTCTCCATCGAGGAAAAGCCGGCCCGGCCGAAGTCGAACTACGCCGTGACCGGGCTGTATTTCTACGACAACGACGTGATCGAGATCGCCGCCAACGTAAGACCGTCGGCCCGGGGCGAAGTGGAGATCACCGACGTGAACCGCGCCTATCTCGAGCGCGGCGACCTGCAGGTCGAGCTCATGGGGCGCGGCTACGCCTGGCTCGATACCGGCACCCACGCCTCCATCGTCGAGGCGGCGCAGTTCGTCCAGGTCATCGAAGACCGACAGGGCCTCAAAATTGGCTGTCTGGAGGAGATCGCCTACCACATGAGGTTCATCGACTTCGACCGGCTCAAGGCCGAAGCCGAGGCACAGGCGAAATCAACCTACGGCGAATATCTGATGCGCCTCGTCAATGCCGTGGAATCGAGGAACTCCGGGGCGGAATAGACGCGCCCTCCCCGGCCTTTGAATCTAGAACCCGCACGGAGCGGGTGGTTTGCACAATCGGGAATGATTGAGCGCGCGCTATCTGTCATCTGCGCCCATTGAGGATGAAGAAGGGACGGCGATTCGCGGAGCGACCGAACAAACGCGTTTGCTCGCCCAAACAAGCTAATCAGCATTATCTGACCGGACCCCTCCCATGGGTGCCGGCGACCTCTTCAACAAGCGATGCGAAGTGCACCCGAACCCACGGGATCAGGTCGGCAGACCTGATCCAGGTCGGTCGCTCGTCAGCGGTGAGGGGGAGGGAGGGTCAAGCAAAAAATACGAATTCAACCCCTTGCACAGTAGGAGATTGGCTACCGTGGCCGCCGGATTTCATGCTAAACATCTCTCATAAATCACTCTTGGCGCGCATGAGGTTGAGATGGCTGCTCGGAAGCGAAAGCCCGAGCCGAAGGGTTCGAAGCCAGGCACGGCGAGCACACGCGATGTCGGCCAACAGCTGGGGTTGAAGGAAGCGACTGGCACGGACAATGAGAACCTGCAACTTCGGCTGGTTAGTCAGGTCGTCGGCGCCCTTTGGATGCCAGACGATCGATCTTCGCAAGCCGCACTGGAACTCCAAGCCGCCGCCATTGAGCTACTACGCAGCCTGAAGCCGGCAGACGGACTCGAGGGGATGTTGGCGGCTCAAGCCGTAGCAACTCATAGCGCGGCAATGGAATGCCTGAGGCGGGCAATGCTTCCCAGTCAATCCATCGAAAGCCGGGATATGAACCTCCGACATGCCGGCAAGCTGCTGAACACCTACACGCGCCAGGTCGAGGTACTCGACAAGCACCGCGGCAAGGGGCAGCAGCAGGTCACCGTCAAATACGTCAATGTGGAATCCGGCGGGCAGGCCGTGGTCGGCAACGTTCAGTCCGAAGCACGGCCACGCAAACCGGTGGGTCGGGACGCTGCGCCCCCGGCCCTCCCCGATCAGTCCGGCACCGTCTTCGAGATGGACCTGGCCCAACCAAGACAGAAGTCCGCCGTGCGGAGGAGGAAGACCAGTGGTCGGTGATCACCCGCGAAACACTGGGCCGATGCGCTCCAGCCCCCGGTGCGGAGCGAAAACACGGAGCGGCCGACCATGTCGGGCACCAGCCGTTAGTGGCAAGGCGCGCTGCCGTATGCATGGCGGTGCACACGGATCGGGCGCGCCGCTGGGTAACCAGAACGCCCTGAAGCATGGGCTTCACACGCGCGCCTCTATCGAACGGCGGCGCCAACTCGGCCAGCTTCTCCGCCAGGCACGCAAGACCCTTGAGGAGTTCGAGTAGCTCTCTTTCGGCGTGGCCGCAAACACGGCCACAGACTTTGGTCCAGTTTGCGGGCTACACAATCGTCGACGTGTCTCACCCCGAACCTCGGCGCCATAAGCGCAACCCCGGACCGTCCTCCGGACTGCCGATGAACTCGATACCGGCAGCTTCAAAAACACGCTGCAGATCGACCAAGGTTTGCGAACGGCTCGGCGGAATATCAGAGTGCTGCTCCAAGCGTTCGATTGTGTAGCGCGTTAAGCCAGCTCGCTCCGCCGTTTCTGACGTAGACCAGCGAAGCATCGCTCGAGCGGCTTTTATCTGAAGGCCGGATATCACAATTATGCCTTATTATTGCAGCAAATTGCGGCGGGTATGGCTCATATTTCCTGAAGAGATCTCCAATGCCAAGAGCCGACGACGGTCACGTCCCTGCGACGGCAAACAATCACGTTGATTGGGATGCACGGCTCCAAGACCTCCGAGGAGCCTACTCCAAAAACACAATTCGTGCCTACCGGGAGGACTTCGGCGCCTTTGAGAACTGGTGCCGTGTGGCGCACAAGGTTTCCTTGCCGGCTTCGCCCGAGACGGTTGCTGCCTACGCCGAGGTCCTGGCGATTGACCTGACCCCTGCGACGATTGGCCGAAAAATGGCTGGCATCGGACGAATCCATCGGATGTTCGGCCATGCAAATCCTGCCGCGTCCGATCTGGTCGCAGTGGTCTTGCGTCGCATCAGGCGCGCCAAAGGACGGCGACAGAAGCAGGCGCTCAGCCTGTCTGGTCGAACTCCGCGACACGCTGATTGAGGCATGCGGCGAGGACCTGCGCGGCCTGCGGGACAAAGCGATGATCGCGGTCGGGTACGACACGCTCTGCCGATGCTCGGAACTGGTTCAGCTCCGGGTCGAGGATATCGGACGACTCCCGGATGATGACGCGAGCATCCTGATCCGCCGCTCGAAGACGGATCAGACTGGTCAAGGCCGGTTGGGATATCTGTCTGCGGCGACTGTCGCCGAACTCAACTGCTGGCTTGCAGCAAGCGGCATCGGCAGCGGACCGATTTTTCGAGGAATCGCTGGCTCGGTTGTCAGCCCAAGGGCCCTTCATCCCCACGCCGTTTCACGCGTGTTGAGGCGAATTGCCGGTCAAGCGGGGCTCTCGCCGCAGATATGCAAGCGGCTCACCAGCCACTCGATGCGTGTCGGCGCCGCCGTAGAAATGGCTGAGAACGGAATTGATCTGGTGCCGATCATGCATGCCGGCGGGTGGAGATCGCCGAGCATGGTTGTCCGCTACACCGAACAGATCGACTTACGCAAGTCAGGAATGGCAAAGCTCTACGCCCTGCGGAAGCAGGGACCGACATAGACGACGAGCCGCCAGCCTACATGAACGACCAGCCGGCATCGATCGCGAAGAACTGGGCGGTCTGGGAGGTACCCACTCCGTCAATCAGTGTCGCAACAAAATGTGCCGCCTGCTCCGGTTCAACGAGTTCGCGCATCGGAAGCGAGTTCTCGATCTGCTTCCGGATCACCGGGTCTTTGTCCGCACCAGAATCTTCAAGGAATCCCGGATAGCCATCGCGAATGTACCTGTGGCGTTGATCGCGACTCCTTCAGGGGCGGCAGTGAGCGCGGCGGACCGGATCAGGCTGTTGGCCCCCGCCCTGCAAGCGCTATACATAGTTGCCGCAGGAACCGGACGAAGACCGGTCGCACTCGTGTTGATCACGATCTGTCCGGAGCGCTGCGCGAGCATCGGTTTCAGCAGGGCCTGCAACGCGTAGACGACCGCCAACAGATTGCCCTCGTACAGAAACTGAGCGTCCGCGGTCGAGATATCCATGATCTCGCCGGTGCGGTGAGCGCCCGTTCGCACGCAAGCCGAATCCACGCGGCCGAACCGCGACAGCGCGGCCTCAACGATCGACTGCACTGCTTCGGGCTTCGTCAGATCCAGTTTACCGGGTACGACCTCGACTTTCGCGCCCATACCCATGAGTTGGTCCGGAAGGCCATCGGCCACGTTGCCGATTACCAGGTTGTGATCCCGGCCCGCCATCTCCTTCGCCAGGGCAGGCATCATGTGGGTCTCGGTATCTACTAGGATGCACACCCGTTTGTCTTCGGACTGCCGCGCCCCGCTCTGCGTGGGGGCCAACCCGGCCGCAAGCGCGCCTACTCCCGCGGCGCCCATGCGCAAGAATTCTCGACGGCCAGTACTTGTGCGGTCACTGAGTTTCGTGGTCTCGGACTGCATGGTTTTCTTCCTATCACTCCGACTTCGCTCGGCGTACAGACCGGGGACGTCCAGACCGGCTGTCACTGAACCGACGGTGACTTACAACACCGAGGCGGCGCCCGCCATCTGCACGACCCGGACGACTTCGAGGCGAAGGCCCAGGTGATCATCGAGGCGGCCGCCGCGGCAGCGGCTGACGGTCAGGAAGCCTTCGGCGCGGCGTTCCAGAGGGTGCTGCGGCGGCTGCCACGAGACATACCGCATCAAGTGACCAGCAGATGCCGCTC
>CAVQBS010000044.1:0-248535 GCA_963710805.1 uncultured Alphaproteobacteria bacterium
ATGCCGACGCCCTCGTCGCGGCGGAACGCTGCAATATCCGCCTCCTGACGGCTCACATAGACCTCATAGCCCGCATCGATCTCGATCTGTTCGGACACGAAATCGATCGAGCCCCCCAGCGCCGGCCGAATCTCCGCCAGCCGTCCCATGTCGACATCAGGGCGCGCGAGCAATTCGTAAGCCGACCGCCGGACCCCGTCCTTGTTCAACGTCACGCCGTGGCGCTCCGCTTCCTTCGGCGAGAGCGACACGATTTCGCGAAAAGCCGCGCATCGTTCAACGCCGCCCATCTTACGCGCAGAACGCGCGCTCCCAGCCGAACGCACGAGCCTCAGTTCACACTTGGCGGTGAGACGGCGATCGGCATTGTCGGCGCGCAGATGCAGCCGAAATTCGGCGCGCGAAGTGAACATGCGATAGGGCTCGGTGACCCCGCGCGTCACCAGATCGTCGATCATCACGCCGATATAGGCGTCCGCCCGGCGGATCACCGCCTCGCCTGCCGGCAGCGCGCCGCGCGCGTTAGGCCCGCGACCAGCCCCTGTGCCGCCGCCTCCTCGTAGCCCGGTCGTGCCGTTGATCTGGCCGGCAAGGAACAGGCCCGTCACGCTCGTGTCTCGAGCGTCGCTGAGAGCTCACGCGGGTCGACATAGTCGTATTCGATGGCATAGCCCGGCCGCACGATCCGCGCCTTCTCCAGCCCCGGCATAGCGCGAACAGAAGCAAGCTGCACATCCTCCGGCAGCGAGGTCGAAATGCCGTTGGGATAGATGGTGTCGTCGTCGAGGCCCTCCGGCTCGAGAAAGATCTGATGGCCGTCCCGGTCGGCGAACCGGACGATCTTGTCCTCGATCGACGGGCAATAGCGCGGCCCGCGGCTCGCGATCTGGCCGGAATACATCGCCGAGCGACTAAGATTGCGCGGCAATCACTGCGTGGGTCGCCGGCGTCGTCCGCGTGATGGTGACAGTCGATCTGCGCCCGGTCGATCCGGTCGTTCATGAAGGAGAAGGGCATCCGGCGGCTCGTCGCCGGGCTGGCGCTCGAGCCCGGCCCAGTCGATGGTCCGGCCGTCGAGCCGCGGCGGCGTCCCGGTCTTCAGCCGCCCGATCCGCAAGCCGAGGCGCTCGATGGTATCCGCCAAGCCCACCGCCGGGCCTTCGCCCACCCGGCCGGCCGGTATGCTCCTCTCGCCGATATGGATCAGGCCGCGCAGGAAGGTGCCCGTCGTGATGACGACGGCCCCGGCGACGCATCTCCCGCCCGTCACCGAGCCGGACACCCGACACCGCGCCATCCTTGACGAGCAGATCTCCGACCTCGCCTTCGACGATCGCGAGTCCGGCTGCTCGTCAAGCAGCTCCTGGACCGCCGCCCTGTAGAGCTTGCGGTCGGCCTGGGCGCGCGGGCCGCGCACCGCCGGCCCCTTGCGCCGATTGAGCACGCGGAACTGGATGCCGGCGCGGTCGGCGGCCCGGCCCATGAGCCCGTCGAGCGCATCGATCTCGCGCACCAGTGGCCCTTGCCGATCCCGCCGATGGCGGGATTGCACGACATCGCCCCGACGGTCGCGAAGTGTGGGTGACCAGCGCCGTGCGCGCGCCGACCCGCGCCGCCGCGGCCGCCGCCTCGGTCCCGGCATGGCCGCCCCCCACGACAATGACATCGAACCGTTCCATGGGAAATCCCCTAACCCAACACCTTCCGGAGGTCAAAGAAACCGCCGTGTCTCGGAAAGCGTCTCGGCTGGTGTTTCACGTGAAACCGGGCACTCGCGTCCCAAAACGGGACAGACCCCATTTCCGAGAAGCCACCCCGCCGCCGAGGCGCACCGCGGACGCCCCCTGGACCCCTTTTCGACGGCCCTGGACACCCATCGGAACCTGCGACGGCATCCCAGAACGCCGACGGACACCTCCGGCTGCGTCCGCGTCTCATTTGCCGATGCAAAACTCGGCAAAAATCACCCCGAGCAATTCCTCGACGTCCACCCGACCGTGACCCGGCCGAGCGCGTCCGTCGCCCGTCGCAGATCCTCGGCGCGGAGTCGAGCGCCTGCCATCGCCGTCGACCGCCTCATCGAGCGCCGCCCAGCACGCCTTCAGCGCCGCCCGCTGCCGCGCCCGGGTTATCAACGGCGCTTCCCCCGCCGCAAGCCCTTCCCGCGCCGCTCGGCCGCCCGCTCAATCAGCCGATCGAGCCCCTCTCCGCTCAACGTCGACACCACAAAATCGAACGCCCTCGGGCGAGCCTGCCCGCCGGGGACCAGGTCGATCTTCGTCCCGACGGACAGCATCGGAGCCCCGCCGGCAGCTCCGGCGGGGGAGCCGATACCCCGGTCACATCCTGCAGCCATAGCACAAGGTCGGCCGCTGCCGCTCGTGAACCGGCCCGCCGGATGCCTTCCTGCTCCATCCCTCCGGCCCCTTCGCGGAGACCCGCCGAGTCGACCACGGTGACCGGATAGCCGCCGAGGTCGAGGCGCACCTCGATCAGGTCCCGCGTCGTCCCCGGCTCCGGCGACACGATCGCCACGTCCCGACGGGCAAGCGCGTTGATCAGGCTCGACTTCCCCGCGTTGGGCGGGCCAAGACCACAATCTCGAAGCCTTCCCTCAACCGTTCTCCCCGGTGCCCGTCCGCAAGGTGCCGGCCGATCTCGGCCGAAAGCAGCCGGACATCCCCCCAGGCACGCTCGGCCACCGATCCCGGAACGTCCTCCTCATCGGGAAAGTCAGGAGCTCCGCCTCGAGCCAAGCCCGCGCCCGTACCAGACGCTCCCGCCATCCTTCGTAGAGGTCGCGGAGGGCGCCGTCCGCCTGGCGGAACGCCTGCCGGCGCTGCGCCTCGGTCTCGGCAATCACCAGATCGGCAAGTCCCTCGACCTGGGTCAGGTCCATCCGTCCCTCGTCGAAGGCCCGGCGGCTGCCTCCCCGCCTCGGCCGGACGAAATCCTTGGGGTCCCGCCAGCGCCCTACCAAAGCCCCGCCAACCACAGCCCGGCCGCCGTGCAAGTGGAGCTCCGCCATGTCCTCTCGGTGAAGGTTCGGGGTGCCGGAAAGAACATTACCAGACCCCGGTCGATGGGTTCGCCGTCCCCATAGTGGATGAAACGAAGGCGGCCCTGCGTGGTTCCGGAATCGAATC
The DNA here is from genome assembly GCA_963710805.1 of uncultured Alphaproteobacteria bacterium. GTDB lineage: Bacteria > Pseudomonadota > Alphaproteobacteria > Rhizobiales > Kaistiaceae > Bauldia. Next base: position 3,147 of record CAVQBS010000044.1, read on the forward strand.
GATCAGAGTTTCGAGTCCGATCCATTCTCGGCCCGGAAATGCGGATGACCGCGACCCCGGCGGGGACGCCCCGGTCGACAACGCGAAGATCGTATCGGGAGCATCAGAGCCTCCGTCCCTGTCTCCACTCCTACGATATCCCTAAACTGGTGCCATGACCGAAAACCGGCTCGCCACCAATCAGCCCCTATCTGCTCCAGCACAAGGACAACCCGGTCGACTGGCAGCCCTGGGGCCCGGAGGCGCTGGCCGAGGCGCCGCCGAGCCGACAAGCCGATCCTGCTGTCGGTCGGCTATGCCGCCTGCCACTGGTGCCACGTCATGGCCCACGAGAGCTTCGAGGACCCGGAGATCGCCGGCGGTGATGAACGAGCTGTTCGTCAACATCAAGGTCGACCGCGAGGAGCGGCCCGGACATCGACGAGATCTACATGCAGCGCCCTCGCAGCTGCTGGGCGAGCAGGGCGGCTGGCCGCTGACCATGTTCCTGACGCCCGACGGCGAGCCGTTCTGGGGCGGCACCTATTTCCCGCCCGACGGCGCGCTACGGCCGGCCCGGCCTTCCCGAGGTGCTGGAGGAGCGTCGCCCGGGTCTACCGCGAACGAGCGCGACAACGATCGCCGAGAACGTCGACGCGCTGCATGGCAGCGCGCTCGCCGGCCTCGCGCGGGCGCCGCCGCCGGCCTGACCCTCGACCGCGACCGCCTCGACCAGGCCGCCGCGCGGCTCGCTGCAGGCGATCGACACGATCCACGGCGGCATCGGCGGGCGCGCCGAAGTTTCCCCAGCCGCCGCTCCTCGAGCTGCTCTGGCGCGCCGCCGCGCGCACCGGCGACGCCGCCTGCCGCGACGCCGTCCTGCATCACGCTCGACCAACATGTGCCAGGGCGGCATCTACGACCATCTCGGCGGCGGCTTCGCCCGCTATTCCGTCGACGACCGCTGGCTGGTGCCGCATTTCGAGAAGATGCTCTACGACAACGCCCAGCTCGTTGACGCTGCTGACCCGGGCCTGGCAGGCGACCGGCGACCCGCTGTTCGCCGACGCGCGTCGCCGAGACCGTCGGCTGGCTCGCGCGCGAGATGACGACGCCGACGGCGCCTTCGCCGCCAGCCTCGACGCCGACTGCGAGGGCGAGGAAGGCAAGTTCTACGTCTGGACGCGAGCGACGAGATCGACCGCGTGCTGGGCGACGAGCAGCGGCCTGCTTCGCCGCGCCTACGACGTCACCGCCGACGGCAACTGGGAAGGCGACGACGATCCTCAACCGCCTCGCACCAGCCGGCTCTCGCCGGCGGCGGACGAGAAGCGGCGCCTCGCCGACGCGCGCGCCAAGCTGCTCGCCCGTCGCGACCGGCGCGTCCGCCCGGCCAGGGACGACAAGGTGCTGGCCGACTGGAACGGCCTGATGATCGCCGCCCTCGCCTTCGCCGGCGCGACCTTCAGCCGACCCGACTGGATCGCGATGGCCGACCGGGCCTTCCGCTTCATCACCGGCCCGATGGCGCGCGGCGACCGCCTCGCCCATTCATGGCGCGACAACAAATCGGTCTTTCCCGGGCTCGCCACCGACTACGCCGACATGATCACCGCAGCGCTCGCCCTGCACGCCGCCACCCTGGAGCCCGGCTATCTGGCGACGGCCGAAAAGCTCGCCGCGACCCTCCGCAGCCACCATCGGGACGACGCGACACCCGGCTACTTCCTCTCTGCCGACGACGCCGAAGCCCTGATCGTCCGCCCGCGCTCGGTCACCGACGAGGCAACGCCGAGCGCCAATTCGGTGATGGCGCAGAACCTCGTCCGCCTCTGGCACCTCACCGGCACCGACGCCTATCGCGAGGACGCCGACGCCATCATCCAGGCCTCGGCGCCAGCGGTGGCCGCGCAACCTGTTCGCGACCACCGGCATGCTGTCGGCGCTCGACCTGCGCCTCCATGCGACCGATGTCGTCATCGTCGCGCCGACCGGCGTGCAACCGTCCACTCTCGTCGACACGTCCGGCGTCATTGGACCCCGAACACCATCCTCTCCGTCCACGCAGGAGCGGCCGACCTGCCGCCGAGCCATCCCGCCAGCGGCAAGACGCCAGTCGACGGCAAACCCACTGCCTATGTCTGCCAGGCAGAAACCTGCTCATTGCCGGCAACTGACTCCGAGGCATTGGTGGCGCTGTTGCGCAACTGACACGCGGCCTCGATGCATTTCACCGGCATTCGGTACCAAACGCTCCACTCATTAAAAAGAGGATCGAATTACGGTAACTGGCGGAATGATTGGGATGGTGAAGCGGATCCGACTGACGGTGCTCTGCTCGGCAGATTTGCTACCGCCGCCGCCGATCTCCATCACGGAAAACACTTTCAAATGACCTTTGGCTTCGCCTTCAAGCCTATCCGCAACGGTGACTGCAACATCGAATTCAACTTTCTGCACGTGGCTGCTGGCTACGTTAGAGGCTTTGTCCCATACCGGATTGATGGAAGCGGGTGCATCGGATTTAAGCCGATCAATCGCGTCTTTGACTTCTTCTGAATTTGCACAAGCGACTCTGCCACGAATTCTTTGAGTTCCATTGATCGCTCCTTCTCGAGTAGCTTACGTCCATTCACGCCCTCTGCCCACTTTGGTCTCGACCAACAGGCCATTGCTATCGTCGGCGGCTAACACGAGGATACGATCCACAAGCACTTCAGCCCGGCGCAGACCATGGACCACCAGACCCGCACCCGCGACGAATTCACCCGCCAGGCGGCGGCGTTCGACGCCGCCCCCGTCGTCACCGATACCGATCTGACCGCCCGATTCGTCGACGCGGTCAATGCCGATTCCGACACCACCGCCCTCGACCTTGCCTGTGGACCCGGCATCGTCACCGCCGCTCTGGCCAAGGTTGCCGGCACCGTCGTCGCTTTCGACCTGACGCCCGAGATGCTGAAACGCGCCGAAACCCGCTGCCGGGCCGCCGGGGTCGACAACGTCTCCTTCCGCCAGGGCGACGCCGCCGCCCTGCCCTTCGCCGACGGCAGCTTCGACTGCGTCGTGACCCGCCTCTCGATCCACCACTTCGCCGATCCGGTCGCCGTGCTCGCCGAAATCCACCGTGTCACCCGCCCGGGCGGCAGGCTGGTGCTCGGCGACATCATCTCTTCCGAGGACGCCGAGGAATCCGGATTGCACAACGCGATCGAGACGCTTCGCGACCCTTCCCATGTGCGCATGCTGCCGGCCTCCGAGCTGACCGCCCTGGTCGACCATGTCGGCTTCACGATCGTCGCGCAGGCGACGTGGGCGCAGCCCCGCACCTTCGACGAGTGGGCCGCCATCGTCGACGATCCGGGGCGGGTCGCGCCGATCCGCACAGTGCTCGCCAGCCTGGTGCGGGCCGGCGTGCCGACCGGGACGGCGCTCGCCGCCGATGGCGACAGCCTCTCCTTCGTCCACCGCTGGCTGCTTATCGCCGCCGACCGACAGCGCTGACGTCTTGTTGCCGCCCTGGCGCCGATGGCGCCACAATCCGCCCGATCGAGCTGACGAACCGCGGAATCCCGCCGGAAACATGGTTTACAGTTCGTAAACCTTTCTCAGCCTAAAGTAGACGATCAGGTTTTGTTGCCACTTACGGCGGCCTGTCCCTTGTACTTCGCCTGTTTCCCAGCGCCCGTTTTTGCGGCGCCGCAGTTCAAACGACGCCGCGTGCGCTTCAGACCGCAAGAGGTGGCCTTCGATGACAGCGATTTCTTCTGTCCGGTCCCAGTTCAAAAAGTTCCCCTTCACCTATCGCTTCGACGGCACCGACTGGTGCATCGAAATCCCCGCCCGCTCCCTGGACGAAGCGAAGGAGCGGCTGAAGGTCTTAGGCTTCGCCCGCTACGAGGGCGAGGCACCGCGCGCGCCGACGGCCTCGCCGGCCCGGCGCCCGCGCGGCTGGTTCCAGAACGCGCTGCGGTCCGCCTGAACGGATCCTCTGCCATCATTGTGTGCCAGTGCCATTGCTGGTATGCAATGCCATATGGGAGACCTTCGCAAAATCACGGTACAGGTGCCGGCGGATGACCTCGCCAAGGCGCAGGAACTGACCGGCGAAGGCGTGACGGAAACGGTCCGCGCCGCCCTCAAGAAGCTCGCGCAGGCGCGTGCCCAGCGTGAGCTGCTCAAATATCGCGGCAAGGTCAAATTCTCCATGAACTCTTGACCAGATGAAACACGACCGCGAGTGATCGCTGCAGACACCAGTTCCCTGCTCGCCTATTTCGCTGGCGGCCATGGCGCCGACGTCGACCGCCTCGCCGCCGCTCTGGCCAATGTGGAGCTTGTGCTGCCTCCGGTCGTCGTCACCGAGCTCCTCAGCGGCAGGGCGAGCATTCCCGCGGTTGAAGACCTGATCCGCGAGGTGGAAACGCTCGACATCCTGCAAGGCTATTGGGAGCGCGCCGGCAGCGCCCGCCGGCTGCTTCACAGCCACCGTCTCAAGGCAAGAGTGGCTGACGCCCTGATCGCCCAGTCATGCCTCGATCACAAGGTGGCGCTTGTCACCCGCGACAGCGACTTTCGTCACTTCGCCAAGCACTGCGGGCTGAAGCTGGCGTAGCCGGCGCGTCAGATAGGCAAACCGGCGAGCAATCGGAGCCTGCCTTTCGCTTTCGACCGCAGGGTGGTCATGACCGGCTGACGCCGCGTCCGAAGTCCGTCAATCCATTCCAGTCTCCCCATCCCACTCCAGGTCGAGGCGACCTGTCACGCGGATCAAGCAGTCCGACCTCCGCAAGCGTCAGGGACGCGCGGCCGTTGTTACAAGGCCAGCAACACAAAACGACGTTCGCCAAGTCCGTCGCCCCCCTCGGGAATACGGCCTCACATGATCAAAACAGGCCGTCATCGCCATGAAGCCGGCATGCATATCCTCATTCGCAGGACCCCATCTAAGGGCATCTGGGTACTCATCGCGGATAGCCTTCCGTGTCTCGCGTCGGACAACTCCGATCCCGCAAAACCGACACCAGCAGCCATCACGCGCGACAACCTTCTCCTCCAATGCACGTGACGCTTGTCGTGCCCCGACGCCTGGCATCGATGGCGGCTGATCGGGCAGGCGTGGACGCGTCCAAGGCCCACCCTTGCCCCACAAGCTACCGGCCCACTCCCTGCAAGCAGGTATGTCCGCTTCGAATATCGCTTGAGCGGCTCCGGCCCTATCTCCGTCGATGTGAAGCATCTCCGCTTGCCGGAGGAGTATTCCGGCTTCCAGCACTGCGCGAGGTGGCGGTATGAGACATTGACGAGGCATTGCGTACCACACCGGCTGGCACTGAGCGTGGAGGGATTGAAACGCCAATCAAAGCGTCGGCCCGCCGCATTAGGTGTTCATCAACTCGAAGAACTCGTCGTTGCTCTTGGTCTGGCGGAGCTTGTCGAGCAGGAACTCGATGGCGTCGACCGTGCCCATCGGCATCAGGATGCGGCGCAGCACATACATCTTCTTGAGGATCGGCGGCGGCACCAGGAGCTCCTCCTTGCGGGTGCCGGAGCGGGTGATGTCGATCGCCGGGAAGACGCGCTTGTCGGCCACCTTGCGGTCGAGGATGATCTCGGAATTGCCGGTGCCCTTGAACTCCTCGAAGATCACCTCGTCCATGCGGCTGCCGGTGTCGATCAGCGCCGTCGAGAGGATGGTGAGCGAGCCGCCTTCCTCGATGTTGCGGGCGGCCCCGAAGAAGCGCTTCGGCCGCTGCAGGGCATTGGCGTCGACGCCGCCGGTCAGCACCTTGCCCGAGGACGGCACCACGGTGTTGTAGGCGCGGCCGAGGCGGGTGATCGAATCGAGAAGAATCACCACGTCGCGTCCGTGCTCGACCAGGCGCTTGGCCTTCTCGATCACCATCTCGGCGACCTGGACATGGCGCGAGGCCGGCTCGTCGAAGGTCGAGGAGATGACCTCGCCCTTCACCGAGCGCTGCATGTCGGTGACCTCCTCCGGCCGCTCGTCGATCAGGAGCACGATCAGATAGCACTCGGGGTGATTGGCGGTGATCGAGTGGGCGATGTTCTGGAGGATGACCGTCTTGCCGGTTCGCGGCTGCGCGGTGATCAGGGCGCGCTGGCCTTTGCCAAGCGGCGCGACGAGGTCGATGATCCGGGCGGTCAGGTCCTTGGTGGTCGGGTTCTCGATCTCCATACGGAACCGCTCGTCGGGATAGAGCGGCGTCAGGTTGTCGAAGTGGATCTTGTGGCGGGCGTTTTCGGGATCCTCGAAATTGATGGTGTTGACCTTGAGCAGCGCGAAATAGCGCTCGCCATCCTTGGGGCTGCGGATCTGGCCCTCGACCGTATCGCCCGTGCGCAGCGAAAATCGTCGGATCTGGGACGGCGACACGTAGATGTCATCGGGTCCGGCGAGGTAGTTGGCGTCGGGCGAACGCAGGAAGCCGAATCCGTCCTGGAGCACCTCGACGACGCCTTCGCCGATGATATCGGTTTCGCTGGCGGCGAGCTGTTTGAGAATAGCGAACATCAACTCCTGCTTGCGCAGTGTGCTGGCGTTTTCGACCTGGAGTTCTTCGGCAAAGGCAAGCAGTTCGACAGGCGACTTCGCCTTGAGGTCCTGCAGTTTCATTTCTGGCATGAAACGGATTTCTCTCGTTGGAAACCGTCAAAGGAGGGAAGACACAGGAGGTGCAGAACTTCTAGCCGGAGAGGATGGTGTTCGGCGCGTTCTCTTGGCGTTCCAGAATCGATCGCCAGAGCCCGTCTGCTTCTCGTGCGGTAACCGGGAAGATAGTCGTTCCCTTTTGGAACGGCAAGGGGTTTCGGAATTCCCGTCTTCTCAGAACGGTTTGACGACCACCAGAATGACGATCGCGATCATCAGAAGGGTCGGTGCCTCGTTGACGATCCGGTAGAAACGCTCGCTGCGGGTATTGCGGTCCGCGGCGAAATCCCGCACCCAGCGAACAAACATCCCGTGGATCGCCGACAGGACCACAACGAGGGCGATCTTCACATGAAGCCACGTGCTGGCGAACCAGCCGCCGTCCCAGGCGAGCCACAGACCCAGCGCCCAGGTGACGACCATTGCCGGATTAATGATCACGGCGAGGAGCCTGCGCTCCATCACCTTGAAGGTCTCCGACAGCTCGGATCCGACCGTCGTCTGCGTGTGATAGACGAACAGCCGCGGCAGGTAGAGCATCCCCGCCATCCACGCGATGACGGCGATGATATGGATGGCCTTCAGCCACAGATAGAGGCCCGTCGGCTGCCAGATCGCCAAGACGACAATCAGCAGGATGACCACTCCCAGGCCGGCCGCCACCCTGACGATCCGATTCCGCACATCCATTCAGGCGATCCTCACCCTCTCCGTACCCGGCTGACCAGTTGCTCGACATGAGCAATCGGTGTCTGTGGCACGATCCCATGGCCGAGATTGAAGATGAACCGGCCTCCGCGCAATGCCGTCAGAATCGCATCGACCGCCCGGTCGAGCCGCTGCCCGCCGGCGACCAGAATCAGCGGATCGAGATTTCCCTGCACCGCCGACCGTCGGCTGCAGGCGATCCCGGGCGACATCCAGCGGAACCGTCCAGTCTACACCGACGGCATCGACCCCGGTCTGCTTCGACGTAGCCGCTCGAGACGAAAGCCGGCGCCTTTCGGAAAGCCGATGATGCGGATCGCATGCGCCGCCTTCCGCACGGCGCGGACGATCTCTGCCGTCGGCGCAATGCACCAGCGATCGAAATCATCGTCGTTCAGAACCCCCGCCCAGCTGTCGAAGATCTGCACGACATCGGCGCCGGCCCTGATCTGGCCGACAAGCGATAGTCACCGATGCCTCGACAAGCCGGTCGATCAGGACCTGGAACACTTCCGGCTGTTTCGCCGCCATCAGCCGCGCCGGCGCCTGGTCCGGTGTGCCGCGGCCGGCTACCATATAGGTCGCGACCGTCCACGGCGCCCCGCAGAAGCCGATCAGCGCCAGGTTGTCATCAAGCAATTCGTCAACCCGCTCGACCGTCTCGAAAACCGGCGCAAGCCGTTCCGCCATACGTGTCGACGTCAAGGCTGGCGATTGCCTCCGCATCGATCGGATCCAGCCGCGGTCCTTCACCTTCGACAAAGGCAATGCTCCGACCGAAGCCATAGGGCACCATCAGGATGTCCGAAAAGACAGATCGCCGCGTCGACATCGAAGCGCCTCACCGGCTGCAACGTGATCTTCGCCGCGCGGACCGGGTCGAGACAGAGATCGAGAAACGAGCCGGCCGCTGCGCGCAAGGCACGATACTCAGGCAGGTAGCGTCCCGCCTGGCGCATCAGCCAGATCGGCGGCGGATCAACAATCGCTCCGTCGAGAACCCCGCGCAACCGACCGTCGGGACAAGCAGGCCGTTCTTCGTTCACCGGATGAGTCCAGAAATTCAAGAGAATCTTCTTTGTTGTTTTAGTTTGGGGGTGGATTACCGCCACGCAGCGGCATCCACAATCGCGTCACCGAAGACGGTGACAAAGTCCTCATTCATAGGACTGAAACGCGTTCAATGGTAAGAGCGGGGAGAATGTCGTGCCGCTAAGCCTTAACAAAACGTTAACCATTATGTCATTGCGCTGTGCGAACATCCTCCACAGGGCAATCCATTGGGAGTGTCGTGGAAAGAGGATGGATTTCCCAATTCCACCCGGTGGCTCCGGAATCGGCGTCCGCAAGGTCGCTTTGTTGATCGATCGAGCCAGTTCGGGGAGAATTGTGTGCCGCCATCCGGCATGGCTGCAGTTTTCCACGACAGGTCCACAGACCAGGGGAGAAAAGCGTGAAGAGCCGGGAAGGGTTCTTTCATCTGCACATGATTTCCGACGCCACCGGCGAGACGCTGATCACGGTGGCGCGTGCCGCCGCGGCGCAATACGCCGACATGCGGCCGTCGAGCATGTGCACGCCATGGTCAGGACCCCAAGCAGATGGACACATCGTTGCCGACTCTCGAGGAGCAACCGGGCATCGTTCTCTATACCCTGGTCGACCGCGTCGCTGGGCGACCGGCTGGAGGCGGATGCAAGCGGATCGGCATTCCCTGCGTCTCGGTACTCGAGCCGATGCTGCAGCTCCTGCAGAACTACCTCGGCGCGCCGGATGCGCGCCGCATCGGCGCCCAGCACGTGCTCGACACCGACTATTTCCGCCGCATCGACGCATTGAACTTCACGATGATGCACGACGACGGGCAGCTTGCCGGCGCCCTCGACGAGGCCGACGTCGTGCTCGTCGGCATCAGCCGCACGTCGAAGACGCCGACCAGCGATCTATCTCGCCAACCGCGGCATCAAGACCGCCAACATCCCGATCGTTCCGGAATTGCGCTGCCCGCCGAACTGGAGGAGATCAAGCGCCCCTGATCGTCGGCCTGACCGCAAGCGCCGGAGCGGATCATCCAGCTGCGCGAGAACCGCATCCTGTCCTGAATGCCGCCGGCCCATGGCGAAGCCTATGTGAACAAGGCAACGATCGCCGAGCGAGATTGACCGAGGCACGCGCAAGCTCTTCGCCCGCCACAACTGGCCGGTGATCGACGTGATCCGCCGCTCGATCGAGGAGACCGCCGCCGCGATCATCGCTCTTCGCGAAAAGCGCGAGCGCGATGAGTCGCCGCCCTGACCTGCGCCGCCATGGCCCGGATCATCCTGGCGTCCGGAAGCCCGACACGGATCGCCATCCTGAACGCCGTCGGCATCCCCTTCGAGGCGATGGCGTCGCGGGTGGACGAGCGCATGGTCGAGGCGCCGTTGATTGCAGCGGGCAAATCGCCGGCCGGGATCGCGGTGGCGCTGGCGAAGGCCAAGGCAATCGCCGATCAGCCAGGGCGACCCTGATGCGTCGGTGATCGGCGCCGACCAGACCCTGAGCTCGACGGCGAGCGATGGGTGAAGCCGACGACCATGGACCGCGGCGCGCGAGCAGCTGCCTGCGCTCGCCGGGCGCAGCCATCAGCTCCACACCGCGGTCGCCGGCGCCCACCGCGGCGCCATGCGGCTGGCGCCACGTGGAACGCGCGGTCCTGACCATGCGGCCTCTGTCGCCGCGGAGATCCACGCCTACCTCGGCCGGTCGGCGAAGCGGCGCTCGAGCAGCGTCGGCGCCTACCAGATCGAGGGGCCCGGGAATCCAGCTGTTCGACCGATCGACGGCGACTATTTCGCCATTCTCGGCCTGCCGCTCCTAGCGCTTCTGAAATGGCTGCGGGAAGAGGGGGCAATGGCGTGAGCCGGACACCGCCTGGTTCGTGGGGGAGACCCGCGCACGAGTCGCCAACGGCGCGGGTCAGGACCGTTTCCATCGTCTCGCCGTCATCCTCCGGCCATGTCAGGGCGGCCTCGTGATGCTGGTGCTCGGCCTCACGGGATCGGCGGCAATGGGGAAGTCGACGGTCGCCGGCATGTTCGCCGAAGCCGGGGTGCCGGTGTTCGACGCTGACCGCACGGTGCACCGGCTCTATAGCGGCGCCGCCGCGCCGGTGGTCGAGAAGTCATTCCCCGGCACGACGAAGGACGGTGTGGTCGATCGCGACGCGCTGCGCGCCCGCGTCCTCGGCGATGAAGCTGCGATGGCGGAGCTGGAGGGGCTCATCCACCCGCTGGTGGCGTCCGAGCGCGACGCCTTCCTTGAAAAAACGAGGGCTGCCGGCCGCCGGCTGGTGATCCTCGACATCCCGCTCCTCTTCGAGGTCGGCGCGGATCGCGACGTCCACGCCGTCATCGTCGTTTCGACGACGCCCGAGATCCAGATGGAACGGATGCTTGGCCGCGAGGGCATGACACATGAACAAGCCGAGGCGATGCTCGCCCGCCAACTGCCCGACATCGACAAGCGCCGACGCGCCCACTTCGTCATCGACACCTCCGGGGCGTTCGACGAGACGCGCCGGCAGGTCGGCGACGTGCTGCGCGCAGTGGCCGGGATGACGGCTGGATAAACACATCCGCTTCGCTGACACGGAACCGATATCGGCGACATGCATTATCGGCCCGGGCGTGGAGCAAAGCGGAGGATTCGTCATGATCGCAGACCGGGAAGACCTTATCAGGCAGCGTGCCTACGATCTTTGGGACAAGGACGGCCGTCCCGACGGCATGGATCAGGAGTACTGGTTTCGGGCCGAACGCGAGATTGCGCAGACGGACGGGGGGTCTTCGCCGCTAGAGATTGAGGGCCCCGGGGCACCGGGAATGGCGACACCCGAACCGCTCGGCGATGCCGCGGAGGCGGATCCGGTGCCGGAGATTCCGCGCGTGAAGGCCAGACGCCCGCAAATAGCGAAATCGCCTAGACTGCCCGTGCCTCGAACAAAGCGACGGCGCCGCGACGCGTGACGGCGACGTCGGCGAAGCGTTCGGTCAACGCTTCCGTCAGATTGTCGGCGGTGTCCGCCCGGTTGGAGAAGACACCCTTCCGGTTATAGGCGGCCATCAGCGCTCTGGCCGCGGCGGAGCGCGGCGCATCGCCCTGGACGATGGTGGCGCCGAAGATTCGGGCGCCCGGCGCCAGCACCGGCTTCAGGCGATCGAACATCACTGTCTTCTCACCCATTGTGCCGGGCAGGCAGTGGAGCAGGTAGGAGAGGCCGACCGAGTTGAACGGCCCGAGATCGGGCAGCGGCCGGAACACATCGGTCCGCACCATCGCCGGCCGGTAGCGGGCAAGGCGGCCGGCAGCGAAGATCAGGCAATGCGGGTTGAGGTCGAGGAGGGTGATCGCCGGCTCGTCCACCGGCCAGGCGACCCGGTCGAGGAAGTAGCCGGTGCCGACGCCGACGTCGAGATGACGGGCCGAGACGTTGCGCTGGTAGAGCGCGCGCAGCTCGCTCGTCGGGCAGTGCCATAGGAAGCGGTTGGAGAAGCCGAGGACGAACCAGTCGTAGTTCCGCAGCGTCCACGGCGTGTAGATCGCCTGGCCGGCCGTAACCTCTTCGGGGGTGGGCATCCGGAGATTCCTCGCCTGCGGCAGGGATGACCTTGCGCCGGGCATCATCTCAGAGCACGATTTGCGAATTCATGCGCGAGATCGTTTTCGACACCGAGACGACGGGCCTCGATCCGGCAGGCGGCGACCGGATCGTCGAAATCGGCTGCGTCGAGCTGTTCAACCACATCCCGACCGGCAAGACCTTCCATCGCTACGTCAATCCCGAGCGGTCGATGCCGATCGAGGCGATGCAGGTGCACGGCCTCGACGACAAGTTCCTCGCCGACAAGCCGTTGTTCTCAGCGATTGCGGCGGAGCTTGCCGCCTTCCTTGGCGACGCACCGATGATCGCCCACAACGCCGAGTTCGACCTCGCCTTCCTCAATGCCGAGTTCGCCCGCTGCGGCCATCCCGAGATCGCGGCGACGCGGATCATCGATTCGCTGATGCTCGCCCGCCGCAAGCATCCGGCCGGACCGAACTCCCTCGACGCACTCTGCGCCCGCTATTTCGTCGACACCAGCCGGCGCACCCTGCACGGCGCGCTGCTCGATTCCCATCTCCTCGCCGAGGTCTATGTCGAGCTGATCGGCGGCCGCCAGGCGAGCCTGATCCTCGCCGACGAGCGCGAGGGGTCGGCGCTGGCGATGCCCGGTCAGGCGATCCGGGTCCTCGCGCCGCGGCCCGAGCCGCGGCTCTTCCGGGTCAGTCAGGCGGAGATGGCGGCGCACAGCGCGCGGCTCGCCATCGTCGGCGAGAAGGCGATCTGGCGCGATTACCTGGAACGGGCCGAAGAGGGCGCCCCGGCCTAGGGACGTCGACAGCGAGTGGATCGAACGGCTGCTTTCTCCTGCCGATTTCCGTGATCCCTTGCCGTGACGGCACGCTCCACCGCGCGGCCTCGATTGCGTCAACGGTGCGCAGCTCCCCAACGCGAGCCGGTCAGGTTGATCCCATAACATCGAAGCCGCTTTCAAAACGGCATCCGGGCTCCGCGGCGGCGGGGCATCTTGAACCGACGCTGTATGGCCGCTTCAGCGAGGGTTCAATCACAGACCCGTAGTTGCCTTTTCCGACGGGGGCTCCCCGAAAACCGCTCGGAAAAGGAGAATGGAAATGACCCGCAATCGTGAAGTCGCCTCTCGCCGCAGCCTTGGCACCGTCATGCTCGGCGCTGCGTTCTCAGTGGGAATGATCCTGACGTCGGCGCAGGGCTTCGCCATGGACAATGGCGTCTACGACAGTGGCAAGACCCGCTCCGAACTGGAGGCCGATGGGTACAAGTGCGAGATGGCCGGCGTGGGCTTTTTTGAATGCACCAAGTCCGGTTCGCAGACCTACTGGTGCGACAGCCACGGAACCTGTCAGCCGGCGCCGCTGCGTGGCACCCCGCCCAAGCGGACCATTTTCAAGGCGCCTACCACTATCCTGCAGATCAAGTGAGGCGCACTCTGCGGCCGCGGCGACGCCGCGGTCGCGCTCCGCTCATCCATCGACAGCTCCCGACAAGGAGGCAACAATGCCCAAGCGTTGCGAAAAACCCGACCGCCGGCCGTTGCGAATCGCCGTAACCGCGCTCGTCCTCTCCGCCGCCATGGCGACCGTGGCACCGGACGCCCTGGCGCTCCAGAACAACGGCAGTGGGACCAGTATGGGAGACATCCTCGCTCAGGGATACAAGTGCATCGCCCAGGATCCGAAGACCGGCCTCATCTGGTGCGTGCGTGGCCAGGACGAATCCGGATATGTGTGCACCCCCGACGGAGCCTGTTATCCGGTGCCGCCGAGCCCGAGGCCGCCATGGGCGGTCCACGCCAACCCGCTTGGCACCATTCGTCCGCCGGCGACCATCCTTCAGATCAAGCCCTGAAGGGCCTTCGTAGCGTCCGAATCGCTCGACAGCGGCGAAGCGGTTCGGCCGCTTCGCGTCTATGAGTCATCGGGCTAGAGCAAGATTCGACCTACTCGGGGTCATATCCTGCGGCCTGGAAGTAGTTTGTGCATTCGGCTGTCGAGAACTGGTCGAGGCAGTTGGCGACGACGGCCCAGAGCTCGTCGACGGTTCGGGCTGCGGCCTTGCGCAGGAGCGCTTTGAGCTTTGCGAAGGCCATCTCGATGGGGTTGAAGTCGGGCGAATAGGGCGGCAGCAGGAGAAGCTTGGCGCCGGCCGTCTCGATCGCAGGGCGCACGCCGGCGACCTTGTGGGCAGGCAGATTGTCCATGACGACGATGTCACCGGGGGTGAGTTCGGGCACGAGAACCTGTTCGACGTACGCGAGGAAGGCCGGCCCGTTCATGGCGCCGTCGAGCAGCATCGGCGCTGCCAGGCCGTCGAGCCGCAGCCCGGCGGCGAAGGTGGTGGTCTTCCAGTGGCCGTGCGGGATCGAGGCCCGGCAGCGCTCGCCCTTCTTCGCCCGGCCGCGCAGGCGCGCCATCTTGGTCGAGGCCGAGGTCTCATCGATGAAGATCAGCTTCCCGGGATCGAGATCGAGCTGGCCGTCGAACCAAGCCTCCCGGCGCGCCCTTACATCCGGCCGCTGCTGCTCGCTGGCATGCGCCGTCTTTTTTTGTACGTGATGCCGCGCCTGGCGAGGAACATCCACACCGTCGAGGGCACCGCCCGCACGCCGCAGTCCTCAGCCAGCCGTTCGCCGATCTCGGCCAATGTGAGGTCCGGCGTCGCCTCGATCAGATCGAGGATGAACCTCTCATGCGGATCGAGCTTCGAGCGTGACGGCTGCCCCTGCTTGCGCGCAACCGTCTCGCCGGTCTCGCGATAGCGTCGATACCACCGGCCCGAAGTCGAAATGCCGATCTTGAACCGCCGGGCTGCCTCCCGCGTCGAAAGCCCTTCCGAGATCGCCTCGATCACCCGACCTCGAAGATCCGCACTCAAGCTGCGCGTCATCATCCTCTCCCCGCAAATCACCTGCGGACAGTGAATCAGACAACGCACCCAACCGGAATCCCATCCCAACTCTACGTTCAACGAAAATGCTCTAGTTGCAAAGGCAGGAATAGGTGCTGGATTGGCCGCGCTTGCCGCCATATTCGAACAGGCACTTCTTGGAAGAATCCGGCGAGGTGTCGATGTTGAAACCCGGGCGCGATTCGCCGTTTTGGGCCTTGCCGGCGCAGACATAGAACTGATAGCCCTGCCCGTCTTTTCCCGACGTGATCGCCGAGCTGCCGGCGGCCAGGCACACCGCCGCACAGGAGGTGGCAGGATTGGCAGCGACCCATTGCGCCGCCTGGAGCGCGCCGGCGGGCAGAAGCAAGAGCACGCCCGCCGTCGCACCGAGAACCGCCGCCTGCCGGAATGCATTGCGCGTCATCGCCCGGATCTTGTCCACCATGCTCATCGTCCTTTCGGGTTTCGATCCAGTCGGAGTCGCTCCATTGGGTGGTCCGGTTTGAAGTTATTTCCTGGTCGGCGGCCCGTCCATTGGGATGATGCTTCCCGGCGCCGGCGAACACCGCGCAGTCGCCGTCGGCCCTACCTGAGCAGCTGGCTGACGATCTTGGCGGTGTAGTCGACCATTGGCACGATGCGCGCGTAGTTCAGCCGCGTCGGGCCGATCACGCCGAGCACGCCGATCACCCGCTGCTCGGTATCGCGATAGGGCGACGACGACCAGCGACGAACCGGACAGCGAAAACAGCTGGTTCTCCGAGCCGATGAAGATGCGGACGCCGTCGCCGGCCTCGGCGAGGCCGAGCAAGCGGATCAGCTCGCGCTGGGCCTCCAGGTCGTCGAACAAGCGGCGGATACGCTCAAGGTCCTCCGCTGCGGTGACGTCCTCGAAAAGGTTGGCGCGGCCGCGCACGATCAGCGTCGCCGGGTGGTCGCCGCCGACCTCGGCCCAGGTGGCGAGGCCGGCATCGACCAGCTTGCCGGTCAGCTGGTCGAGCTCGCTCCGCGAGGCCGCCTCGCGGCGTTCGAGCTCCGCCTTCGCCTCGGACAGCGTCCGGCCGCGGAGCGCTGTGTTGAGGTAGTTGCCGGCCTCGATCAGCGCCGATGGCGTGGTGTCGGCGGTCGAGGTCGATCAGCCGGTTTTCCACCGAACCGTCCTCGCCGACCAGCACCACCAGCGCCCGGGTCGGCTCGATACGGACGAACTCGACATGCTTGAGCCGCAGATCGTTCTTGCCGGCGAGCACGACGCCGGCGCCGCGCGACAGGCCGGAGAGCGCCTGGCTCGCCTCGTTGAGCAGGCTCTCCATGTTGCGGCCGGGTTCGGCGGCGCGCATCTGCGCCTCGATCTGACGACGTTCGTCGATGGCAAGATCGCCGATCTCGAGGAGCGCATCGACGAAGAAGCGAAGGCCCTGCTCGGTCGGCAGCCGGCCGGCCGAGGTATGCGGCGCGTAGATGAGGCCGAGCTGCTCGAGGTCGGCCATGACGTTGCGGACCGAGGCCGGCGACAGCGACACCGGCAGGAGGCGGCTGACATTCCGCGAGCCGACCGGCTCGCCGGTCTCGAGATAGCTCTCGACGATGCGGCGGAAGATCTCGCGCGAGCGGCGGTCGAGGCTCTGCAGGGCAGAGCCTTGCGAATCGCCGGCGCCCGAGCCGATATGGAACGTCGAGGGTGGCTGGCTGGTCATCGTGTCGGGTCCACGCTTTCACCCTATTAAGTGTCGGTTTTCACCAACGATTCAAGCTTCGCTTTACCTCGGCGCACGGGCGCGGCTAAGAAGCGACATGGAAGCAACTGCCCAGACTGCGAGTCGACCGTCGAAAAGGGCACCCGCCGACATGCGCCGGGTACGCCTCGAACGCGGCGTCTCCAAACACGCCGAGGGCTCCTGCCTGGTCCGTTTCGGCGACACCCACGTGTTCTGCACGGCGAGTCTCGATACCGGCGTGCCGCCGTGGCTGAGGGGCTCCGGCAAGGGCTGGGTGACCGCCGAATACGGCATGCTGCCGCGCGCCACCAACGAACGCATGCGGCGCGAGGCCGCGGCGGGCAAGCAGTCAGGCCGCACGCTGGAAATCCAGCGTCTGATCGGGCGGTCGCTGCAGGGCCGTCGTCGACCTGCAGGTGCTCGGCGAGCGCCAGATCGTCGTCGATTGCGACGTCATCCAGGCCGACGGCGGCACGCGCACCGCGGCGATCACCGGGGGCTGGGTGGCCTTGCGCGACTGCATCGCGTGGATGCTTGCGCGCCAGATCATTCAAAAGTCGCCGCTCGGCGATCATGTCGCCGCCATCTCCGCCGGCATCTTCCGCGGCACGCCGGTGCTCGACCTCGACTATGCCGAGGACAGCGAGGCCCATACCGACGCCAATTTCGTCATGACCGGCTCAGGCGGCATCGTCGAGATCCAGGGCACCGCCGAGGGCGCGCCGTTCAGCGAAGCCGAGTTCGGCGAGCTGATGACGCTCGCCCGCACCGGCATCGCCCAGCTCATCGAGCTGCAGAAGCTCGCGATTCAATGAGGGCTCCCGCTTCCGTTCGATTGCCGGTGCTGGGCGGGCGGCTCGTGGTGGCAAGCCACAACCCCGGCAAGGTCCGCGAGATCGCGGAACTGGTGCGGCCGTTCGGGGTGAACGTCGTCACTGCCGGGGAGCTCGGTCTCGACGAGCCGGAGGAGACCGGCGCGACCTTCGAGGAGAACGCGACACTGAAGGCCATGGCGGCCGCCCGCGCGTCCGGCCTGCCGGCGCTCGCCGACGATTCAGGCCTTGCCGTCGACGCGCTCGGCGGGGCGCCCGGCATCTACTCGGCGCGATGGGCCGGCCCCGACAAGGATTTCGCCAAGGCAATGCAAGTCGTCGAGGACAGGCTCCAGGCACTCGGCGCGACGACGCCAGAGCGGCGCACGGCCCGTTTCGTCGCGGTGCTCTGCCTCGCCTTTCCCGACGGGTGGAGCGAAGTCTACCGCGGCGAGGTCGAGGGGACGCTGGTCTATCCGCCACGCGGCACCGGCGGCTTCGGCTACGATCCGATGTTCGTGCCGGAGGGCCACGACCGCACCTTCGGCGAGCTGCCGGCGGCGGTGAAGGCCGGCATCTCGCACCGCGCGCGCGCCTTCGCCCGTTTCGCCGAGGCGAGGCTGACGTCATGAGCGTCGCCGAGCCCGGCTTCGGCGTCTATGTCCACTGGCCGTTCTGCGCGGCCAAGTGCCCCTATTGCGACTTCAACTCCCACGTCCGTCACGATCCGCCGGATCAGGCGCGTTACGCCCGCGCCTTCGCCCGCGAGATCGCAACGACCGCCGACCGGATGCCGGGGCGGACGGTGTCGAGCATCTTCCTCGGCGGCGGCACGCCGTCGCTGATGGAGCCGGCGACGGTGGGCGCCATTCTCGACGCCGTCGCCGACCACTGGAGCGTTGCCGACGACGCCGAGATCACCCTGGAGGCCAACCCCTCCAGCGTCGAGGCGGAGCGCTTCCGCGGCTATCGCGCCGCCGGCGTCAACCGCGTGTCGCTCGGCGTGCAGGCGCTGAACGACGTCGATCTCCGCTTTCTCGGCCGCCTGCACGACGTTGCCGAGGCGCGGAGGGCGATCGAGATCGCCCGCGCGACCTTTCCGCGGATTTCCTTCGACCTGATCTATGCCCGGCCGGGCCAGACGCCGGATGCCTGGGCGCATGAGCTTGGCGCCGCGCTGGAGCTGGCCGCCGACCACCTGTCGCTCTATCAGCTGACCATCGAGGACGACACGCCGTTCGCCGCCCTTCGCCAGGCCGGCAAGCTGCAGATCCCCGACGAGGAGACGGCGGCGGAGCTCTATGCGGTAACCCGCGAGACCTGCGCGGCGGCCGGCATGCCGGCCTACGAGATCTCCAACCACGCCCGGCCGGGCGCCGAATGCCGGCACAACCTCATCTACTGGCGCTACGGCGAATATGCCGGCATCGGCCCGGGCGCACACGGCAGGCTGAAGCTACGCGACGGACGCCACGCGACGGCGACCGAGCCGGCGCCGGAGGCGTGGCTGGCGCGGGTCGAGGAGCGCGGCGACGGGCTGACCGTCGACGATATCCTCACGCCGGAGGAGGAGGGCGACGAACTGCTCCTCATGGGGCTGCGCCTCGCCGAAGGGATCGACGTCGCCCGTTACGAGACGCTGGCCGGACGCGAGCTCGATCCGGAGCAGCTCGCCGATCTCGTCGCCCACGGCATGGTGGAGCGCACCGTCGACGGCCGCGTGCGGGCGACGCGGGAAGGGTTCTTTGTCCTCGACGCGGTGGTGGCCGATCTCGCCGCGTGAACACCGACGGCGTTTACGCCGCTACTTCACCTGCAGCTGGGGGAGCTGGCCGGGAAGGGCGGGGCTTATGTTGAGGAGCGGGACCGGCTTGCAGTGCCACTCGGTGCCGCTGGACTGGGCCGTACACACCGAACAGTCGGCCAGCTTCCCGGACTGTTTCTTCCCGCCGCCGGTGGGATAGAAGGTACACGCGTGACCCGCGACGCCGCAGCTCGACCGCATCGGCCACGACAGATCCTTAAAATCGGTGCTGCTCCGGCAGGCGCACTCACAATACTTCGAGCCCGGTGCGGCCTTGATGGGCAGCGCCGAGGCGAACGGAGTGACCAAGAGCTGCGTGAATGTGAAGATGGCCGCCGCGAGAAAAGTCCTTCCGATTGTCCGCATGAGAGTTCTCCGTACGAGCCAGTCGAGGAAGCACTTAACGAGCCAAACTACTGTCTAACCTCGTTTCCCGCAACACGAATCGACGTCTTGCTTGGTGATCCGGAGTCTTCTGGAGGCTGGAAGCGCCTCTATTGGGAAGATATCGAGAAGGGCGTCAGAACCCGGCGGAGAAATTCTTCGGTGCCGGTGACAAGGACGCCGAGCTGGCCGCGCTCGATCTGATAGACGGCGAGCGCCCGCTGGTTGGTGCCGTTGGAGAGGAAGCGGAAGGCGCCGTCGACGCCGATGAAGCCGGCCGGGGTGGTCAGCACCTTGTCGGTGAAGGCCTGGGCGCCGAAGCGGCTGGACAGTCCCGCGGCGAGGCTCGTCGCGTCATAGGCGAGCGAGGCATTGCGCACGGGATCGCTGCCATAGGCGGCCTTGTAGCGGGCCGAGAAGTTCTGGAAGCCGGTCATGTCCGGGCCGGGAAACCAGCCGCCGTTCAGGTTCGATTCCTTGATCACGCGGGAATCGTTCCACTGGCCGCTGCCGAGATATTTGACCTTCTGCGAGCTGACGCCGTTGGCGGCGAGGACCTGCGCCAGGAAGGGCGCCGCGTCGCCGCCTTCGGGAATGAAGACCGCGTTGACCGTGCCCTGCTTGACGATATTGGCGATGGCGGTTGCCTTCTGCTGCATGGAGGTGCGGTCTAGATTGTACTTCTCCAGCGCCACCACCCGGCCGCCGGCATTGGCCACCGCGCGCTGCAGGGCGGCGTCAACCAGGGTGCCGTAGGCGTTGGCCGGCAGCAGCGCCGCGTAGGAGCGCTTCCCCTGGCTCGCCGAATAGCGGACGATGCGGTCGATATCGCTCTGTGGCAGGAAGCTGATCAGATAGACGCCGCGCGAGGCGGTGGAGGAGTCGGTGGAGAAGGCAACGATCGGAACCCCGGCGGGCTTGGCAACCGATGCCGCCGCCGTGACGGACTGGGCGAAGACCGGACCGAGGATGATCTGGGCACCCTCCTTGATCGCGGCGCTCGCCGCGGCGCGGGCGCCGTCGGGGGTGCCGCGGTCGTCCTTGACCAGGATCTGGATATTGGCCGTTTTGAAGTCATTGAGCGCCAGCTCGGCGGAATTGCGCATGTCCTTGGCGAGCCGGCCGGCATTGCCGGTTGCCGAGAGGGGCAGAAGCATGCCGACCTTCACCGAACCGGTCCCCAGCACCTCGCCGGCGACGGGGCCGACGGGCGCCCCGGCGCCCGGTCCGTTGAGTAGCCCCGAGGGCGAGCAGGCGGCGAGCAGAACGCCGAACACCACCGCAGCGCAGCGCGTGGCGGTGCCGCTCCAAATCCCTGCCAGGCGGGACAAAAGACCCTCCCCCGTTCCCCTCAGACCCGGTAACAGTGGCAAAATCATAAGATCAAGCCATGCGTTGTCAAAAGCGATGCGCCGGGATTGTCAAGTCGAGGGTCGGGGCGAGGAGGCGATCCGGACGCCGGAATGAGCGATCGACAACCACCCACCGGGACGGCTGCAGCGGGGTTTGCCATCGACGGTCAGCGCCTTGCGGTGCGCCCGGTCTCGCCCGGTCTCCATATCGTCGCGACGCCGATCGGCAACCTCGGCGACATGACGCTGCGCGGCCTTTCGACGCTGGCCGGCGCCGACCTCATCGCCTGCGAGGACACGCGGGTGACGCGGGTCCTGCTCAACCGATATGCCATCGCGCGGCCGCTGATCGCCTATCACGAACACAACGCCGCGGAGCAGCGGCCGAGGATCCTCGCCGCTCTGGCCGACGGCAAGGCGGTGGCGCTGGTCAGCGACGCCGGCACGCCGCTCCTCTCCGACCCCGGTTACCGGCTGGTCGCCGAGGCGATCGCCGCCGGGCATGCGGTGATCCCGGTGCCGGGCGCCTCGGCGCTGCTCGCGGCGCTGGTCGCTTCGGGCCTGCCGACCGACGCCTTCTTCTTCGCCGGCTTCCTGCCGACGAAGCAGGTCGCCCGGCAGAAGCGGCTGGCGGCGCTGGCGAACGTGCCGGGCAGCCTCGTCTTCTACGAGTCGCCCCGCCGCCTCGCCGCCGCGCTCGCCGACATGGCGGGGGCGCTCGGCGGTGAACGACCGGCGGCCGTCGCCCGCGAACTCACCAAGGCCTTCGAGACGGTGCGGCGAGGAACGCTTGCCGCTCTCAGCGAGGAGTTCGGTGGTGCGGAGCCGCCGAAGGGGGAGATCGTGGTGGTCGTCGGGCCACCGCTGGAATCCGCTCCCGAGGCGGCCGACGTCGACGAGCTGCTTGCCGGTCTGCTCGCAACCGGCACGGTGCGCACGGCCGCCGACGAGGCGGCAGCGCTGACCGGCCTGCCGCGGCGCGAGCTCTATCGGCGGGCGCTGGCGCTGAAGGGCCGCAGGCCGTGAGGCGAACGCAAGCGCCGGACCTCCGCCGCCAGGAAGCGGAAACCCGCGGCCGCCGCGCCGAGACCGTCGCCGCCTGGTGGCTCCGACTGAAGCTCTACCGGGTGCTCGCCCGGCGGTTCCGGAGCGGCGCCGGCGAGATCGACCTGATCGTGCGGCGCGGCCGTACCCTCGTCTTCGTCGAGGTCAAGCAACGGCCGAGCGAAGAGGAGGGGATCGTCGCGGTGAAGCCGGCCGCCCGCAAGCGCATTGCCCGCGCCGCCGAACTGTGGATCGGCAGACACCCGGCGCTCGCCGGCCTCGACCGCCGCTTCGACGTGGTGGTGGCGGTGCCCGGCCGCTGGCCACGGCACCTGGTGTCGGTGTTCGACAGCGAGGGGCGAAGCTGGTGATCCCGATTCCCATTGCCTTCGCCCCGCCCGGCAAGAGATATAGCCCCCGGCTCAATTCCTGGAGAGATGAACACGATGGCGCTCACCGTCGCCTTTCAGATGGATCACGTGTCGAAGCTCGTCATCCGCGGCGATTCGACCTTCGCCCTGATGCTGGAGGCCGAGCGCCGCGGCCACACGCTCTACCACTACACCCCCGACCGGCTGGCGATGCGGAACGGCACGGTCGAGGCGCGGGTCGAGCCAGTCACAGCTGCGCCGAGGAGGAGGGCGACCATTTCACCCTCGGTGCCGGCGAGACGCGCCGATCTTTCCACCTTCGACGTGGTGCTGCTGCGCCAGGATCCGCCCTTCGACATGGCCTACATCACCACCACGCACCTTCTCGACCGCATCCAGCCCGAGACGCTGGTGGTCAACGATCCGACCCATGTCCGCAACGCGCCGGAGAAGCTGTTCGTCACCGAGTTCCCCGAGCTGATGCCGCCGACCCTGATCACCCGCGACCGGCGGGAGATCATCGCCTTCCGCGACGAGCATGGCGACATCATCGTCAAGCCGCTCTACGGCAATGGCGGGGCCGGCGTCTTCCGCATCGCCGGCGGCGACGAGAACCTGGCGGCGCTGCTCGAGATGTTCGAGGAGCGTCTACCGCGAGCCGTTCATCGTCCAGCGCTACCTGCCCGAGGTCCGGCAGGGCGACAAGCGCATCATCCTGGTCGACGGCGAGGCGGCCGGCGCCATCAACCGCGTGCCGGCGGCGGGCGAGGCGCGCTCCAACATGCATGTCGGCGGCCGCGCCGAGCCGGCCGAGATGACCACGCGCGACCGCGAGATCTGCGAGGCGATCGGCCCGACGCTGAAGGAGCGCGGCCTGATCTTCGTCGGCATCGACGTGATCGGCGACTATCTGACCGAGATCAACGTCACCTCGCCGACCGGCATCCGCGAGGTCAAGCGCTTCGGCGGCGCCGATATCGCGGCGCTGATCTGGGACGCGGTCGAGGCGAAGGTGGGATAAGGGGGCGCCCGGCGCTCACCGCAGCCCGTGCTTGCCGAGGAGATGGACTGTGCTCGCCTGCGGGCCCTTGTCGCCGACCTCCTCGGCGAAGCTGACGCGGCTGCCGACCGCAAGCTTCCTGAAGCCGTCGTTGAGCACGCTGTTCTGGTGGAAGTAGATCTCGCGGCCGTCGGCGGTGGCGATGAAGCCGAACCCGCCCTGCTCGTCGATGCTGGTCACGGTGCCGGTCGGCGGTCCCTCATGCTCCTTGATCTTGCCCTGCATCTTGCGGACGCGGTCCTGCAGCCGCCGCCGCGCCCGCTTGAACGCGTCGTTGATGGCGAAGGCGGGATCGGCGTGGCGCTCGTCGGCGCCCGGCGTGCGCGAGACGTTGACCTCGCGACCGTCGGGAAGGCCGAGGCGGACGTGGATCTCATAAGCGGCGCCCGAGCGGTGGTGCTCGGTCGGGCCCTTGACGACGACGCGGCAGGTGGTGATGCGGCCGAAGCGCTTCTCCAGCGCGGCCACGTGAGCCGCCACCGCTTCGTACATGGCGGGAAGCGGCGCCATCCCCTGGAAATCGATCTGCGGAGGTGTTTCCATAATCCAGTCCTGTTTTTGATTATTCAGCCTCGCCGCGCCGACCGCCGGTCGCCTTGACTTGAGTCAACCTCTGGCGGGCCAGGCCGATCAACCGACATCGCCCGTGGCGATCGCCGGAATGCCGAGATCGGCGAGGAGATGCCGGGTTTCGTCGACCGAGCCCTGGACGTCGATGCCGCGGCAGGCGTCTTCGACAACCACCACGCCGAACCCGGTGCGATGGGCATCCTCGGCCGAATAGCGGACGCAGAAGTCGAAAGCGAGGCCGGCCAGGAAGACGCGGGTCAAGCCGCGCTCGCGGAGATAGCCGACCAGCCCGGTCGGCGTGGTCTGGTCGTTCTCGAAAAAGGCGGAGTAGGAATCGATGTCACGGTGATAGCCCTTGCGGATGATCAGCTCGGCATGCGGGATGTCGAGATCGTCGCGGAACGCGGCCCCTGGCGTCGCCTGGACGCAGTGGTCCGGCCACAGAATCTGCTCGCCATAAGGGAGTGTGACCGTGTCGAAAGGCTGCTTGCCGGGATAGCTCGACGCGAAGGAGCGATGCCGGGCGGGATGCCAGTCCTGGGTCAGCACGACATGGCGGAAGCGGCGCGCCAGGCTGTTGATCGGGGCGACGACCTCATCGCCGCGCGGCACGGCGAGCGCCCCGTCGGGGCAGAAGTCGTTCTGGATATCGACGACCAGAAGGACATCGTGCTCGCCGGGCGCGAATCCATCCGTCATGATCTTGCTCCTTCCCGCAGGTCCAGCCGCCGGTCGGTTTCCTCGGCGAGGCGCTGCAGTTCGTCTGCTACGTGAACGAGATATCCGGGCTCGGGTTCCAGGCGTCGCAGCGGCTCGGGCAGGCGCGCAAGCTCGCGCGCGGCGTGGGCCCGGATGTCCGCCAAGGTCGGTTTCGGCCCGATGCGCAGGCCGCCGGCCATGACCTGGCGAACGAGCGGTTCGCCGGGATGGCTGTCCGCCTCGACCGACAGGATATCCTCGCTCATGCGGCCGTCCGCCCCGTATTGCCGCCACACCTGCTTGCGCCCCGGCCAGGTCGCCTTGCCCGACGACTGCTTGCGCCGCGACACGCCGGCATATTCCTGGAGCTTGTAGGCGCAGTCGAGTGCCGGCACATCGGAGGACGTGGTGAGGCTGGTCCCTACCCCGAACCCGTCGATCGGCGCCCCGTCCCTCAAAAGCGCGGCGATGGCATATTCGTCGAGGCCGCCGCTGGCGAAGATCGTGACCTCCTGGAGCCCGCCATCGTCGAGGATGCGGCGGACGCGTCTCGACAGCGCGCCAAGATCGCCGCTGTCGAGGCGGACCGCGCGAATGGTGATGCCGTCCGCCTCGAGGCGCGGCGCCAGTGCCACGACCTTCCGCGCCGCTGCCTCCGTGTCATAGGTGTCGATAAGGAGCGTCAGCCCCTCCGGGCGGGCGCGGGCGAACGCTTCGAATGCGGTCGCCTCGTCGTCGTGCGCCTGGACGAAGGAATGGGCCATAGTGCCGAAGATGGGAATGCCGAACAGCTTCTCGGCCGGCACCGTTGCCGTGCCGGCGAAACCAGCAATGTAGCTCGCCCGCGCGGCAAGCACGCCGGCCTCGGCCCCGTGCGCCCGGCGGAGCCCGAAGTCGACCAGCGACCGGCCTTCGGCGGCAAGCACCACCCGCGCCGCCTTGGAGGCGATGAGGGTCTCGAAATGGAGAAGATTGATCAGCCGCGTCTCGACCAGCTGCGCTTCCGGCAACGGCGCGGTGATGCGCAGGATGGGTTCGTCGCCGAAGACCGGCGTGCCCTCCGGCACGGCATGCACGTCGCCGGTGAAACGAAGCGACCTCAGATAGTCGATCATCCGGGGGGTGAAGCGACGTGTGGCGGCGAGCCAGTCGATCTCTTCGGCGGAAAAGCGCAATTCTTCAAGAAAATCAATGGATTGCTGGAGACCGGCGGCAACGAGGAAGCGGCGTTGCGGCGGCAGCCGGCGGAAGAAGAACTCGAACACCGCGGTCCCCGTGTCGCCGTTGGCGAGATAGCCCTCCATCATGTTGAGCTGATAGAGGTCGGTGACAAGCGGGCTGGTCGTCAGCTCCATCGAGCGCTTCCCCCTCATCGCGCTGTCCGGCGGCACATGCGACGACGTGCCGGTCAAGGCAGGACTTTCACCCCTCAGGTGGACCAGATGCCTTGCGCAAGGTCAAGGCGAGGCGGCCTATCCCAGGCCTATCCCAACGCCACGTCGAGGAACATCATCAGCACCAGGCCGACGGTCAGACCGGCCGTCGCCTCGTTCTGAAAGCCGCGGCTGTGGGTCTCCGGGATGATCTCGTGGCTGATCACATAGATCATGGCGCCGGCGGCGAAAGCCAGCGCCCAAGGAAGCAAAGGCACGAACAGAGCGACGGCGCCTGCGCCGAGGAAACCGCCGATCGGCTCGACGATGGCGGTCAGGCCGGCCACCAGGAACGCCCACCACTTGTTGTAGCCCTCGGCGAGCAGCGCGACGGCGACGGCCAGGCCCTCCGGCGCGTTCTGCAGGCCGATGCCGATCGCAAGTGCAGTGGCGTTGGCGAAATCACCGCCGCCAAAGCCGACCCCGACCGCCATCCCTTCGGGGAAGTTGTGGATGGTGATCGCGCCGACGAACAGCCACACCTTGGCGAGCGCGCGGCTTGGCGGCCCCTGACGCCCCTGCACGACGTGATAGTGCGGGATCCAGCGGTTGGCACCGGCGAGCAAGATGACGCCGAGGCTGACCCCGGCCGCGGCCACGGCCGCCGCCGCGACTACGCCGCCATAGAGGCTTTCCGCAGCGGCGATCGCCGGAATGATCAGGGAGAAGAATGAGGCGGCGAGCATGACGCCGGCCGCGAAGCCGAGGAGCAGGTCCTGGGCGCGGACCGAGACACTGCGCCCGAACAGGACCGGGATCGCGCCGACCGCCGTCATCGCCCCGGCGGCGAGGCTCGCCAGCGATCCAGCCAGGACGATGTTCATGCCGACCGATCCCCCTTCCCCGCCCTTGTCGGCGGAAGCCGGGCAAGATAGTCGCGGACGCTGACGATAGCGACGTTGACAACGATCAAACGGACCTGCTCCGCTTATTGCCACAATCATCGTCGGAACGCGCAACGGGACAACGGATCGAGCCATGCCGTTCAGGGACCGGAAGGAAGCGGGCACGCTCCTGGCGGAGGCGTTGTCGTCATACCGCGACCAGAAGCCGATCATCCTTGCCTTGCCACGGGGCGGAGTGCCCATCGGCGCCGAGGTCGCGACCGCGCTCGACGCACCCCTCGACCTCCTGCTGGTCAGGAAGATCGGCGCCCCGATGCAGCCGGAGCTGGCGATGGGGGCCGTGGTCGACGGGGCCGAGCCGATCATCGTTCGCAACGATGACGTGATCAGGCTGCTCCGCATCGACACGGCGACGTTCGATGCGGTGTGCCAGAGCGAGCTCGGCGAGATCGAGAGACGGCGGCAGCGCTACCTTGCCGGCCGGCCGCCACTCGAGGTGAAGGATCGGGTGGCGATCGTCGTCGACGACGGGATCGCCACCGGCGCCACAATCCGCGCCGGCCTTCAGGCGACCCGCAAGCGAAAGCCGACGAAACTGGTGCTTGCGGCTCCGGTGGCGCCGCCGGAGACGCTGGCCGAGCTCCAGCACGAGGCGGACGACATCGTATGCCTCGAGAGTCCGCGCTTCTTCGGCGCCATCGGCGCCTTCTACGCGGATTTCAGCCAGGTGAGCGACGAGGAGGTGATCGCGCTCCTCGCCGATGCTGCTGCGCGCTCCGCCCCCTCGAAAAGCTGATGAAAGCTCACATCTAGAGGTGGCCGAGCTCAAAGTCCTCGCAGGAGTAGCCGACGAGCGACAGGCCTTCCTCAAGGAAATCGGCAAGCAGCGGCATGCCGAGGAGGTATCCTGCGGTATTCTCGTTGTGCTGGTTGGCGGCGTCCTCGCGCACGGCATCCCAGTCGTCGGCCGAATAATCGCCGCGGCCGAGCCAGGCGAGGGCGACCAGATCGATCTGCTCGTCGATGGAAAGACCGTCGATGGCGGCGGTGATCTCCTGGACGACCGGGTCGTCGGGATGGTCTTCGAGAACAGAGTAGTCCTTGTCGTCGGTGGGATTCGATCCCGGGTCCGGCTCGCTGACCTCGTCCTTGGCGTCGAACTCGCGCGCCTTGACGACGATGAAACAGACCTTCTCCGGCGAGATCGTCAGCGGGATGTCACCGGGTTCAATGTCACTTCTGGTCTTCGTCATCCGGATTCTCCCGAGTTGATCGTGCCGCAGCGCCCCGAACCACAAATTTGGTGCCTCGGACCCCATTACGCCCGAATTCTCTGCCGGTCCTTTGACAAAGATCAACGCGCCAGCCCGTTCACAGGTCCAGGATGATCATGCCGGCACGGTGAGGCAAGATCGGCGAAGCGCGGCGGTGAAGCGTCCACGGGCGTGGATCCGGCCCTCTGCGATGAACCGATCTGCCCGTGATCCGTGCGACGCGGACCCGTAGCCCGTCCGCTCAGCGCCCCGGAGGAGACTCTAAGGGTGGAAAGCGGTGGGCGCGGGTCTTGCGTTTTCCATGACCTGCCCATTCGACCCTCACAAGTTGCGCCTTCCGGCGGAGTGGGACTCGCCCGCCTCCGTCAGCGCCTCGGCGCCGGTGACGAGGTCGAGGAGCTCGGTGGTGATCTCCTCCTGCCGTTGCCGATGCGCTTCGAGGCGAAGGTTGTCGAGCTTCTTCGAGACATTCTCTCGGGCCGCCTCCATGGCGGCGAAGCGCGCCGAATTCTCGGCAACGATCGATTCCACCGCCGCCTCGGTCAGGATGGCGAACACGTACTCGGCGAGCAGCCTTTCATGGAGGATTGCAGGCTCGAGATTGCAGAGCGGCGGCTGGCGCGGCGCCATCTTGCCGAGCGATGCGCGATCGAGTGGCAGCAGCTGGCGCGACTCGATGGTGCGGGCGGTACCGCGGCGCTGGCGGGCATACATGACATCGACGCGGGTGATCTCGCCGAGGGCGATCCGACGGTAGAGTTCGCCGAGCAGGTCGTTGATGATCTCCGGCGCGCCGGCCGAGCGCGTCGCCATGGCGTGCACCCAGTCGGGACGCCGCTTGCGCTCGACCGCGCTGGCGGCGCCGCGGGCACCGAGAACGAACAAGACGGCCACGCCGTCGAGTACCGGCATGGCGGCGTCGAGGAGGTGCTCGTTGAAAGCGCCGACGAAGCCGTGCTGGGAGGCGCAGAGGATCAGCGCCCGCCGTTCGGGCGCCGACCTTGGTGGCTCGGTCGGCTCTTCCATGAGGAGAAGCGTATCGGCGACTGCCGACGCCATCACGTCGGCATATCGGCGGATACCGGGCAGCATGCGGAGCGACTCCTGCATGCGCATGCCGGCGAGCGAGCGGGTCGCCCCGACGATGTCGAGGAGACCGGCCATGCTGGCAATGTGGGCCTCGGTCTCGGCAAGCCGGGTCATGGCAATGGAACGGCGCTTCTGCTCGCCGGGCCGCCGATATCCTCGATCAGCGCCGTAAGGACAGTCTTGAGTCGCCGGGCGAGCTCGTCGGAAAGCGGCGGGGCCTGATCGTCGAGGGCGAGAATTTCCGGCAGATGCTCGCGGAGCCAGGGATTGAGGGCAGCGCGGAAGTCGTCGATCAGGTCGAGCGGCACGTCGTCGAGCAGGCCCTCGGCAACAGCCGCCAGCAGCGCCACCTGCTCGCCGAGGACTGAGCGGCGCGAACTGGCGCTGGCCGAGGACCGCGCGGATGCGCCGCCCGTGCTCGATCACCTTGCGGCGTCCGCTCGTCGGCCATGGTGCCGAAGCGGGTGAACACCTCGAGCTCGAGGAACTGGGCGTATTCGAGCCGCAGGCTCTCGGCCAGCCGCCTTCAGGACCGGGGCCTGGGTCTTGCCGCCGACGCGCGAGACGCTCTTGCCGACGTCGACCGCCGGCTTCTGGTCCTCGTAGAACAGCCGCGGGTCGAGATAGATCTGGCCGTCGGTGATCGAGATCAGGTTGGTCGGGATATAGGCGCTGATGTTGCCGGCCTGGGTCTCGGCGATCGGCAGCGCGGTCAGCGAGCCGCCGCCGCGCTCCGGCGACAGCTTCGCCGCGCGTTCCAGCAGGCGGGAATGGATGTAGAAGATGTCGCCGGGATAGGCCTCGCGGCCGGGCGGGCGGCGCAGCAGCAGCGAGATCTGGCGGTAGACCGCGGCATGCTTGGTCAGGTCGTCGATCACCAGCAGCGCGTCCTGGCCGCGCGTCATGAAATCTTCGGCCATGGTGCAGGCGGCATAGGGCGCGAGCCACTGCAGGCCGGGCGCGGCATCGGCCTCGCCGACGACGAAGATGCAGCGCTCGATAGCGCCGTAGCGGCGCACCGCGTCGATCACCTGCGCCACCGATGACGCCTTCTGGCCGACGGCGACGTAGACGCAGATCACGTCGGTGGCGCGCTGGTTGATGATGGTGTCGACGGCGATCGCGGTCTTGCCGACGCCGCGGTCGCCGATGATGAGCTCGCGCTGGCCGCGGCCGAGCGGGATCATCGCGTCGACGACGAGGAGGCCGGTGGCCAGCGGCCGGGTGACCAGCGCGCGGTCGACGATCGCCGGCGCCGGCCGCTCGACCGGCCGCGTCACCTTTGCCGCCAGCCGCGAGCCGCCGTCGAGCGGCACGCCGAGCGAATCGACAACGCGGCCGAGCAGGTCGTCGCCGACCGGCACCCGGGCGACCTCGCCGGTGCCGTGCACGATGCTGCCCGACGAAGTGTCGCCCGCATCGCCGAGCAGGACGCAGCCGATCAGGTCCTCGCCGAGATCGACCGCGAGGCCGCGGGCGCCGCTCTCGAAAACCAGGAGCTCGTCGAGCCGGGCGTCCGGCAGCCCGCTCACCGTCGCGATGCCGTCGCCGATCCGCTCCACCCTGCCGATGCGCTCGAGTTGCGGCTCCATCGACAGCGCCTCGACATGCTTGCCGCTCTCCTCGATCCAGTCGCGCAATTCCTTGCCGAGGCTGTTCATCGGCGCCTCACGGGGCCTCGATCTTGGCGCGGAGCGCCGCCAGCTGGCTCTGCCAGGAGAGCCGGAGGATGGAATTGGGGAAGTGCAGCTCGACCCCGGCGATCAGCTCCGGATCGACGTCGAAGACGACGGCGAGGTCGCCACCCAGCTCCGCCCGCAGGCGGTCGCGCCATTTGTCGGCGGTCGGCGGGGGCAGCGGAACGGCGGTGACCACCCGGAGCGGCATCGCCACGCTGACGCGGGCGGCCATCTGCTCGCGCTCGTCCGGGCTCAGGCCGGCGATGTGGGTGCTCAGCCGATCGAGCCAGGCGTCCGCCCGGTAGTCGGCCGGCAGCTCCTCAAGAAGCAGGCGGGCGACCCGGGCGCCGAATTCCATCGACGCATGCTGCAAGGCGACCAGTGCGTCGCGCCGCTCGTCGGCAATGGCCTTCTCACCTTCCGCCACCACGGCGGCTGCTTCCCGTTCCGCTTGCGCCCGGCGGGCCGCCGCCGCCTGTTCGGCCTCCGCTGCAGCGGATTTCAGCGCTGTCTCGCGCTCTTCGGCGATATGGGCGCGTTCACCTTCGATCGCCCCAAGCTGCTTCTCCGATTCCGTCCGCGCCCGCTCGGCTTCCGTGTAGGCCCCGTCGATCTCGACGCGGCGGGCGTCAACCGCAGCGAGCACCGGCCTGTAGAGGAAACGGTGCAGCAGCCATACCAGGATGGCGAAATTGATCGTCTGGAGCGCGAAGGTCCACCAGTCGAACTGCATGGCTAACCGACATATGGATTGGCGAACAGCAGCAGCAGCGCGATGACGAGGCAGTAGATCGCCATGGTCTCGATCATGGCGAGGCCGACGAACAGCGTGCGGGAGATGGTCCCGGCCGATTCCGGCTGGCGGGCGATGGCGTCCATCGCGGCGGCGACGGAGCGGCCTTCGGCGAGCGCCGGGCCGATCGCGCCGAACGACACGGCGAAGGCGGCGGCGAGGATGCTGATCATCTCGATGGTCATGGGGTCTCCTTGGGAGTCTCCTCGTCGGCAACGGCGTCGCCGATGGCGGCGCCGATGAACACGGTTGCGAGCACGGTGAAGATGTAGGCCTGGACCAGGCCGAGCAGGATCTCGAGCGCCATGAACGGGATCGGCACGAACAGGCCGGCCAGCGACAGCACCAGGGCGATGATGAACTCGCCGCTCATGACGTTGCCGAACAGGCGGATCATCAGCGAGAAGGTGCGGGTGATCTCGGACAGGATGTTGAGCGGCAGCATGATCAGCTTCGGCTCGGCGAAGTGGGCGAGATAGCCGAGCACGCCGCGCGAGCGGACGCCGAAGAAATGCACCGAGACGAACACGATCAGGGCGAGCGCCGCCGGCGTCTCCAGCTTGGCGGTCGGCGCCTCGACGCCGGGCAGCACGCCGGACAGGTTGGCGACGACGAGGAAGATGAACAGCGTGCCGAGCAGCGGCAGGAGCGGCCGGGCGTGCTTGCGGATGATGTCGCTCGATCTGGTCTATGATTCCGGTGACGACGACCTCGAGGATCGCCTGCCGGCGGTTCGGCCTGACCTGCAGGTTGCGCGTCAAGAGCCACGATCCGGCGGCCAGCACCAGCATGATCACCCAGGTGGTGATCACCGGCCGGGTGATGCCGACCGGGCCGAGATGGAACAGGGCCGGATTGGAGAGCGGCGTCGAATCCATCAGCCGGTGCTCTCCCGGCGGACGCGGCGAAGGACGATGGCGCGGGCGATCGAGGAAACCGCCGAACACGGCAAGCAGCGGCGCGGCGCCGAAATGCACCGCGACGGCGAGCACGACGACCGCGCCACCGAGGCGTGCCACGGTCAACGCCAGCGGGGCGAGCCAGCCACCTCCAGCGAGGTAGGACTCGGTCGAGCGTCGCATCAGCGCGAAATAGGCGAAGCCGAGACCGATGCCGGCGACAAGCATGGCGGCGACAGTGAACGGCCCGAAGGCGAGCGGCAGTTGGTCAGTCATCGCGAAACATCATCCTCCAGCCGAGAAAACAGCCGATCGCCAGCCCGGCAACCAGCAGGCCAAGCGTCCAGAAGATCCCGGTGTGGAAGCTCCGATCGAGCCAGCGGCCGACGAAGATGCCGATCAGGGTCGGGATCGTCACCGTCCAGCCGAGGACGCCGATCATGGCAAGGTTGCGACCAATGGAGCGCTCGCCCGACGCGGAGCCACCGTTCCCGCCGCTCGCGGCGAGCCTTAACCGCTTCGTCCAGCCTTTCCGGGTGCTCCGGCGACGGGGTCATCGATCTGCACTCCCCGAATGGCGGACGATCACCGCCGGGTAGCGCTCCGGCCTGAGGAAGCGGCAGATCTGGCGGATGGCGGCGAGGTAGAGCCGCTCCGCCTCGGCGCGGGCGTCGCTGCTCCTCGACGAGCTGGCGCTGAAGCGGCGCGAGCACTTCCGTTTCGAGGCGGACGAGGTCGTCATCGGCGACCGCCTCGCGGCGTGGCGACGGCAATGGTGTCGCCGCCGAGCACCTCTAGCATGCCGCCGCGGACAGCGACATGGTGCTCCTTGCCGGCGCCGTCGCGCCAGGTCGCCACCGAGACCGTCAGGGCGGTCAGGAAGTCGGCATGGCCGGTCAGGATGCCGAAGGCGCCGGTCGCGTCCTCGGCGCGCAGATGGGCAACGTCGTCGGCGTCGACGACGATGGCGAGCGGCGTGGTGACGGTGAGCTTCATCGTGCGCCCTCCGCGCGTGGGCTTCCTTGGCTGCGGGCCTCGTCGAGATTGCCGACCATGTAGAGCGAGCTTTCCGCCCAGTCGTCGGCCTCGCCGTCGAGGATCGCGCGGCAGCCGGCCAGCGTGTCCTCGAGCGGCACCGAGCGGCCGCGGCTTGCCGGTGAACGCCGTCGGTCACCAGGAAGGGCTGGGTCAGGAAGCGCATCAGGCGCCGGGCGCGGCGCGACGACGATGCGGTCGGCGGCGCTCAGCTCCTCGATGCCGAGCAGCGCGATGATCTCCTGCAGCTCGCGGTAGTGCGCGATGGTCTTGCGGACGTCCTGCGCGGTCCGGTAGTGCTCCTCGCCGACGAGCCGCGGATCGAGCAGACGCGAGGTCGAGGCGAGCGGGTCGATCGCCGGGTACATGCCCTCGCTCGCCATGTCGCGCGACAGCACGATCGAGGAGTCGAGATGGGTGAAGATCTCGGCGACCGCCGGATCGGTGAAGTCGTCGGCGGGCACGTAGACCGCCTGGATCGAGGTGATGGCGGCGCCGCGCGACCGAGGCGATGCGCTCCTCCAGCTCGGCGATCTCGGTGGCCAGCGTCGGCTGGTAGCCGACCCGCGACGGCAGGCGGCCGAGCAGGCCGGAGACCTCGCCGCCGGCCTGGACGAAGCGAAAGACGTTGTCGATCAGCAGCAGCACGTTCTCGTGCGCCTGCGTCGCGGAAATGCTCGGCGATGGTCAGCGCCGTCATGCCGACGCGCCAGCGCGCGCCCGGCGGCTCGTTCATCTGGCCGAACACCAGCGCGGTGCGGCTCGAGCACGCCGGAGTCGCGCAGCTCGAGCAGCAGCTCGTGGCCCTCGCGCGAGCGCTCGCCGATGCCGGCGAAGACCGAGATGCCGGCGTAGCGTTCCACCGTGGTGCGGATCAGCTCCATGATCAGCACCGTCTTGCCGACGCCGGCGCCGCCGAACATCGCCGCCTTGCCGCCGCGTGACCAGCGGCGCCAGCAGGTCGATCACCTTGATGCCGGTGTGGAACACCTCGCAGCGGGCCGCCCTGGCTGCGAAGCGGCGGCGCCGGCGATGGATCGGCCGGCGTGGCGACGTCGTCGGGCAGCGGCTCGCCGCGGTCGATCGGATCGCCGAGGACGTTGAGCAGCCGGCCGAGCACCGGTTCGCCGACCGGCACGCTGATCGGCGCGCCGGTGGCGTTGCGCCGCGACGCCGCGCTTCAGACCGGCGGTCGAGGCAAGCGCCACCGCGCGCACGGTGGTGGCGTCGAGGTGCATGCTGGACCTCGGCGACCAGGCGTGGGCCGCCGTCCCAATCGATGTCGATGCGCTTCGGCGATCGCCGGCAGCGCGCCGGCGGGAAAGCTCAGGTCGACCACCGAGCCGTGAACGGCGACGACCTCGCCGGAAGCACTCATGGTCCGCCGCTCCCGCTTGAAACGGTCACCGATCGTCCTCCGATGCCTCGCTGTGGCGCCATCCGCACAAAACAATATCCTAAGGGCGCCGGACGCAACCCGGATTGACCTGCCTCAAAGGCCGATTTGCGACCTGTTCATGCGCGAGCGGCTCAGGCCCCGCCGACGGCCTCTTCGGAAAACAGCCCGCCATGGGCCTGGCGGAGGGCTGCCTTCTGCACCTTGCCCATGGTGTTCCGCGGCAGTTCCGGCGTGAAGACGATGGCCTTGGGGTGCTTGAAGCGGGCAAGCGCCGTGGCGCAGGCCGCCTCGATCGCCGGGCGTGACGCCTCGTCACCGACGACCACCACCACCACTGCCTCGCCGAAGTCGGGATGCGGCACGCCGATCACCGCACTCTCGACGACGCCGTCCACCGCATCGATGACGGTCTCGACTTCCTTCGGGTAGATGTTCAGGCCGCCGGAGATGATGAGGTCCTTGGAGCGGCCGACGAGGTGGAGATAGCCGTCCTGATCGAAGCGCCCGACATCGCCGGTGATGAAAAACCCGTCGGGACGGAACTCGGCCGCGGTCTTTTCCGGCATGCGCCAGTAGCCTTTAAAGACGTTGGGCCCGCGCACCTCGATGCCGCCGATCGCCCCCGCCGAGACCGGCGCGCCAGTGTCGTCGGCCACCCGGATCTCGGTTCCGGGGAGCGGGAAGCCGACCGTCCCCTGCCGCCGCTCGCCGTCATAGGGGTTCGAGGTGTTCATCCCCGTCTCGGTCATGCCGTAGCGCTCGAGGATGCGATGGCCGGTCCGTTCGGCGAAAGCGGCATGGGTCTCGGCGAGGAGGGGCGCGCTGCCGGAGGTGAAGAGGCGCATGTGCCGCACGCGGTCGCGGGTCAGCCGGTCGGAGGCGAGGAGGCGGGTGTAGAAGGTGGGTACCCCCATCAGCGCCGTCGCCCGCGGCAGGTCGTCGAGCACCGCGTCGACCTTGAAGCCTTGATGGAAGATCAGGCTGCCGCCGGCGGCCAAGAGCACATTGGTGGCGACGAACAGCCCGTGGGTGTGGAAGATCGGCAGGGCGTGGATCAGCACGTCGTCGCGGGTGAAGCGCCAGGCGTCCTTCAGCACCAGCGTGTTGGAGAGGAGATTGCCCTGGGTCAGCATCGCGCCCTTGGAACGGCCGGTGGTGCCGGAGGTGTAGAGAAGGGCGGCGAGGTCGTCCGTCTTGCGGGCCGTGACGTCATCGGAAGGAGCGGCAGCAGCGATCGCGTCGACGAAGCTCCCGGTGCCTTCGGGCGAAACGGTCAGCACGGGGATGGACCGTCCGGCGACGGCAGCGGCGAAAGCGTCTGCCGCCTCCGGTGCACAGACGCAAAGCGCCGGCTCGGCGTCGGCGACAAAGTAAGCGACCTCGTCGGCGGTGTAGGCGGTGTTCAGCGGGAGCAGAACGCCGCCCGCCTGGACGCATCCGAAGAAGAGGGCCAGCGTTTCCGGTGTCTTCGGCGCCTGGACCACCACCCGGTCGCCGGGCTCGACGCCATGGGCGCGGACCAGCGCCGCGATCCGCGCGACCAGTTCGACAAAGCCGGCAAAGGTCTGCACGCGTCCGTCGGAGAGATGGAGGAACGGGTCGGAGCGCCCGGCGTGCGGAGCGATCAGGGCATCATGGATCGGGTTGGACACCAGGCAAGTCCCTCCGGGCAGCTCCGGCTCGGTGCGCGCGCCGGGTACTCAAAGAGCCGCCGCCACACGCGGCCGACGCTTGTGCAGCGCACGATGTTCTCTACAGGAAGCGCACCCGGCCGTTCAACCGGCACGGCGCGAAGGGTCGGCGCGCGGCCGGCCGGCTGATGACATTCGGCGCCGGAGCCGATAACGTTGCAAACAGGAGGCGTTCCGCCTGATTTCGCTCTCGATTCCTCGCCGATCCAATCCATGACATCCGTCGACGCCTCGTCGCCCCAATCTGCTTGGGGCGCCCTCCGCCACCGCGGCTTTGCGCTGTTCTGGGCGTCGCGCTTCTCCACCACCTTCGCGACCCAGATCGTCAGCGTCGCGGTGGGCTGGCAGGTCTATGACCTGACCCGCGATCCGTTCGACCTCGGTCTGGTCGGCCTGGTCCAGTTCGCGCCGGCTCTGCTTCTGGTGCTGGTCACCGGAACCGTCTCGGATCGCTTAAACCGGCGGATCATCGTCGCCATTTGCCAGTCGGCGGAAGCGGCCTGCGCGGGCATCCTGTTTGCTCTCACCGTTTCCGGTGCCATCGCGGCCGGCGCCATTTTCGCTACCCTCGCCGTGTTCGGTGTGGCGCGCGCTTTCATGAATCCCGCTCAGTCGTCGCTGGTCCCCAACCTTGTTCCGGCCGAGGCGCTGGCAAGCGCCATCGCCCTCAGTTCGTCCTCGTGGCAGGTCGCCACCATCCTCGGCCCGGTGGCGGGAGGCCTTCTTTACGGGATCCGGCCGGAGGTCGCCTATACGGCGGCGCTGGTTCTGTTCGCCGTCGCCGCGGCTCTGATCGCGTTGGTACCCAAGCCGCCGCAAAAGACGGTTCACGAGCCGACCACTTGGTCGACTGTCGTCGCCGGGTTCCACTATGTCTGGCACGAGAAGATCGTCCTCGGGGCCATCTCGCTGGACCTCTTCGCGGTCCTCCTCGGCGGCGCCGTCGCGCTTCTGCCGGCTTACGCCCGCGATATTCTCGCGGTCGGGCCATGGGGGCTGGGGCTCCTGCGCTCGGCGCCGGGCATCGGGGCGATCATCGTCGCGGTCTATCTTGCCGCGCGGCCGATCCGCGACCACGCCGGCCTGATCATGTTTACCTGCGTCGGGCTGTTCGGCCTTTTCACACTGATCTTCGGTGTCTCGACCATCGTCTGGATATCGATCGTCGCGCTGGCGCTGGCCGGCGCCGCCGACATGGTAAGCGTCTACGTGCGCGAAACGCTGATCCAGCTGTGGACGCCGGACGCGGTGCGCGGCCGCGTCAACGCGGTCAACATGGTGTTCGTCGGGGCGTCCAACGAGCTCGGCGAGTTTCGCGCCGGCTCGGTTGCTGCGCTGATCGGCGTGGTGCCGGCGGTGGTTCTCGGCGGCATCGGCACGATGGCGGTGGCGATCCTGTGGACGACGTGGTTCCCGGCGCTCCGTCGGGCGCGGCATCTAAGCGGCCGGGTTTAGCGCGACCGTCCGCGCCGGCAACCCGTGCGCGGAGCGAGAGATCAGCGAGGGCGGCTGTGTCAGCCTGCTTTGCGGCCTGCTGTCGGCTGCCGCGCATGGACCGCGTCGGCGAATTCCGGCGCGGACTTCCACGCCGGCTCCACCGGCGCCTCCCCCTGTCGCGGCGCGTAGACCGACGGCTCGACCAGCGCCATCGTCGGGATGTAGCGCGGACAGTTGGGAAAGATCGCCCGTGCCGTGACGCGCACGATCATCTGGGCGCCAACCGTGGTCGCCATGAGAGGGTCGTCGCGATGGATGGTGGCGGTGCCGTTGACCCTGAGCCGCCGCGGCCGCTCGAAGTCGATGAACAGCAACGCAACGTTCGGGTTGACGGTCACATTGCCGAGGCTCTTGAACATGCCGTTGCCGTCGTAGTCCGGAAACGCCAGCTCCGACGGTCCCGTCACCCGCACGAAGCCCGACGGCCCGCCCTTGTGGGAGACGTCCGGGCGTCCCTCCGCATCGGCGGTGGCGAGGAAGAAGAAGATGGCCCTCTCGATGAAGGCCGCATCCGATTCGGTGAAGGCGGACCGCAGCGTTACCGCCTCGAGCCGGTCGGCGATCCGGCGGCTATCGAATTCCTGCTGAAGCCTTCGGTTGCCGTCGTGATAGAGGGCTGACCCAGGCATAGCGGAGGCCTCCGTTGCTGGCGCGAGCATTCTAGCATTGTCGGCCCGGCGTGGCCCCGTGCATGAAGGCTGCCGCAGCCAATCCCTGTTTCTTAATGCGATCAATGGCTTGGCGGAATCGCGGTGCCTGCGCGTCCAAGCAGGGTCAACCCGAACAGGAACACCTTGATCATGACCCGATAGGGCCGCGGCTCAGTTGATGACCGGCCTCGCCGTCGGCAGCGGGATGTTGACCTCCGCTCCGGTCGACCCGGGCGCCGGCGCGTTCAGCACGTCGCGGCAGGCTGACGGCAGCCCGGCAAGGGTGAGCGGCGGCTTCGGCTTAACCGGTTTCACCGGCTTCGGTGGCGGCGCGTAGGGCGCGGGACTCAGCCACCAGGCGAGATTCGACCCGCAGCCGTCTCCCGCCGGCGGTGGGTCCTGCGCCTTGCAGCCCGCCATGCCGGGCGGGCAATAGAGCCGGACGTGGAAGTGGTCGTCGTGCAGATACCAGGGCCGGATCTTGCGCAGCCACGCCCGGTCGGAACCGGCGGTTTCGCAGAGCTGCTTCTTGATGCCGGGATTGACGAAGATGCGCTCGACCTGGTCATAGCTTGCCGCCTGGTGGAGCAGCCGCGACTGGGCGTCGGTCCACTTGGCCTTGTCGAGCACAACGTGCGTCCCGGGCCTGATGTAGGAGGTGGCGCTGATCGTCTCGCGCTCCTCGGGAGAAAGGACATGGTCGGGCATCGGGTCGAGCCAGATGTCCACGTCGAGGCCGATCTGATGGCTGGCATGACCGGAAACCATCGGTCCGCCGCGCGGCTGCGACATGTCGCCGATCAAGAGGCCGGGCCAGCCGAGCTGTGCCTGTGCGTCCGTGGCGAACTTCTCGATGTAGGCGACAAGCTCCGGCATGCCCCAGTTGCGGTTGCGCGACAGTCGCATGACCTGCCAGGCCGGTCCGCTGATGGGGAGCGCCTGGGCGCCGGCGAGGCAGCCGCGCGAATAGAAACCGATGCTGCGGGAATCGAGATCGGCGGGCGCCATCATCCGCCCGAAGAGCACTTTGGCCGGGACGGAGTCCTGCGCCGCTGCTCCGCCGATGGCCAGAATTCCCCCGGCGGCCAAGGCCAATCCGGCCGTGATGATGCCTCGCATGGCTGCTCCGTCGCTCGTTTGTGCCGGCCATGGTCCGCCGCCGCCGTCAACGAACGGTTAACCAGGCGCCGCCGAGTTCGCCCTGGCCGCCGATTATCAGCCAGAACCGGGCGGCGGCAAGGCCAATCGCCGCGGACGCCATCGGCGGGCTTGGGAACGCCGACAACCGGTGCCAGAATGAGAATCATGCGCGCCATGTCCATCGCCCGGCCGGGCGAACCCCTTCGCCTCGAGGAGCGCGAAATCCCGGTGCCCGGCCCGAACCAGCTTCTGATCCGCGTGCGGGCCTGCGGGGTCTGCCGGACCGACCTCCACGTCGTCGACGGCGAGCTGCCCCAGTGCCGAGCTCCCGGTCGTGCCCGGCCACGAGATCGTCGGCGAAGTGGCGAAGCTCGGCGCGGGCGCTTCGGGCTTCGGCATCGGCGAGCGGGTCGGGGTGCCGTGGCTGGGCTCGACCTGCGGCCATTGCCGCTTCTGCCGCTCGGGCCAGGAGAACCTGTGCGACGACGCGCGCTTCACCGGCTGCCATGTCGACGGCGGCTATGCCGGAGTACACGGTCGCCGATGACCGCTACTGCTTTCGGCTTCCCGAGCGACTACGACGGACGCCGAGGCCGCGCCGCTTCTGTGCGCCGGCCTGATCGGCCACCGCGCCTACCGGATGGCGGGCGAGGCGCCGAGCGGCTCGGCATCTACGGCTTCGGTGCGGCCGCGCACATCCTCGCCCAGGTCGCCCGCTACCAGGGGCAGCGGGTCTACGCCTTCACCCGCCCGGGCGACCGTGACGGCGCAGGAATTCGCCCGGAGCTCGGCGCCGAGTCTGGGCGGGCGGCTCCGACCGAGAAGCCGCCGGAGCTGCTCGATGCCGCGATCATCTTCGCGCCGGTCGGGCCCGCTGGTTCCCGCCGCGCTTGCGCGCGGTCGCGCAAGGGCGGGCGTGGTCATCGCCGCCGGCATCCACATGAGCGATATTCCCGCCTTTCCCTACTCCATCCTGTGGGGCGAGCGGATGGTGCGCTCCGTCGCCAACCTTACCCGCGCCGATGGCGACGACTTCATGCGGATCGCCGGCGAAATGCCGATCAGGACCAGCGTCACCACGATGCCGCTCGACCAGGCCAACGACGCGCTGGACCGGCTGAGGAGCGGAGACATTCAGGGCGCCGCGGTTCTGGTTCCCTGAGGACCGCCAGAAAGGAGAACAGCATGATCACAGAGCTGGACGACATGCCCGCCGGCGTCATCGGCTTTTCACTCGAGGGCGTGGTGAGCGCCGATGACTATGAGAAGGTTCTTATCCCGGCGATCGCGAGCGCGCTGAAGGCCGGCCACAAGCTGCGCCTGCTGGTCGTGATGGGGCCGGCGTTCCAGGGCTATGCGCCTGGCGCCATGTGGGACGACGCGGCCTTCGGGTTGAGGCATTTCTTCGATTTCGAGAAGATCGCCTGCCTCACCGACAACGAAACGTACGGCACCATGGTACGCAGCTTCGGCTTTCTGATGCCGGCTATGGTGCGGGTATTCCCGGGCAAGGACGCTGAGGAGGCGAAAGCCTGGTTAGCCGAGTAAGCCGCCACCGGAACGCCTGAATTTCGCACCGAAGAAACCGCACGTCTGTCATCAAACCACCGTCGCCGTCCTCCAATATCGTCTCGCTGGGATTGATGGAGGGAATGAATGTTCACGCAAATCGAAGATCTGCCGGCCGGCGCCATCGGCTTCCGTGCCAACGGGCGGATCACCCGGCAGGACCGCACGGCGGTGCTCGAGCCGAGGATCGAGACGGCGCTGGAGGCGAGCGGTCAGGTTCGGCTTCTCTATGTGGTCGGCGCCGACTTTGCCGGATACGACCCCAACACCCTGTTTGACGACGCGGTGTTCGGCACGCGCCATTTCCGCGACTTCGAGAAGATCGCTTTCCTCGCCGAGGACGGCCCCTATCGCCGCGCGGTTGGCGCCATGGACGGTTTGATCCCGGCCTCGCTGAGGGTGTTTCCGGTCGGCGCCGTCGAAGCCGCCAAGGCGTGGCTGGCCGAATAGGCGGTCGGAAATCCTCGCGGCTCAGAAGCGGCCGCCGGTCCGGAAGCCGCCGCGGCTGCGCGGCGGCGAAGGC
This sequence comes from uncultured Alphaproteobacteria bacterium, assembly GCA_963710805.1. Taxonomy (GTDB): domain Bacteria; phylum Pseudomonadota; class Alphaproteobacteria; order Rhizobiales; family Kaistiaceae; genus Bauldia. The sequence goes on from CAVQBS010000044.1 coordinate 45,347, forward strand.
ATTGACGGCCGCGACGGCCGGCTCGGGAACTTGAGCCCGCCGCCGAAGCTGCTGCCGCCGCGCGGCGGATTGGGGATGCTGAAGCCCTTGCCGAAGGCGTCGTTGAGGTTTCTTGACGACATGACGCCCTGCAGCACGCCCTGAATGATGCTGCCGATCAGGACGCCGTCGCTGAATTCGCCACGCGGATGATTGTAGCCGGACTGGTAGAAATCGTCGCGCGAGCGCTCCAGCTCGGCGCGCTTGCGCGCCAGTTCGACCGCTGCCTTGCGAACCTCTTCGGCTTCCGCCTCGCGCCGGGCGAGCGTCGGCTCGATGTCGCGCAGCTTCTTGACGATCTGCTCGTCCTCAGGCGTCGCGGTCGCCATCGCTTCCTTGTACAATGTCGCCAGGTCCTCGCGAGCGATCGCCGCGGCAAGGCCGTCGAGCGCCGAGGTCAGCGATGGGTCCTTCGCGCTGTCGAGTAACGTCGCATGCTGCTCGTCGAGGGAGGCGAGCTTGCCTTCCAGCTCTTCCACCGCGGCATCGGCCTTTTCGTGCGCCGCGTTGGCGGCCTTGACAGCCGATTCGAGCTTGGCGATCCCGTCCGCTTCAAGCGCCCGCCGTTCCAGCGCCTCAAGCTCCGTGCGCGCGTCCGCCGCAGCCTGCTCAAGCCGGTTGGCGTGCTCGCGAAGCCGCAGCGGAATCTCGTTCAGCATGTAGTAGTTCGGCCGCGCCGCGTCGTAGTCGACGAGACGGGCGACCTTGGCATCGAAATAGCGCACCAGCGGACCGGCGCGATAGGCGGAGGTGCCATAGCCGCGGCGCCAGAGGTAGGAGAACAGCGGATCGGTGTCGTAGGGCTTGCGCTTCTCGTCGCGGTCGGTCTCCGCCTGGCTCGCCTTCTCCGCGGCGGCTGCGGCTTTCGCCTCCCCCGATTTCACCCGCTTTGACGCTTCGATCCACGCGGCATCATCGGCGAGCCGTTTTCGGGTGCTTTCGGTCAATGCCTCGACCGCGTCGACGGCGGCTTCCTGCTGCTCGGCCGCAGCATCCCGCGCCTTCTCGGCCGTCGCCATGCTTGCGGTCAGCCCGGTCCGTTTGTCGGTCAGTTCGGCAAGAGCGGCCTTCCGCCGTTCCAGCGCCTGGACCGCGGCGCGTTCCGCCGAATCGAGCTCGCCGACAACATGATCGCGGGCGAGCGCGTCGAGCTTCAGCCGGGCCAGCGCCTTGTAGGCCTCGGCCTGTCCGCTCCGCAGGCGGGCTGCGTCGTCAGTCGCCGAGGCGAGCATCTTGGTGAGCCGGTCCTCGTCGCGGCGCACGCCGAGAATCGCCTGCTCAATGGATGAAAGCGCCTTGCTTGCGGAGATCATCTGGTCACCAGTCGGTAATCGCTCCGCCCTCGACGTCCATCAGGTAATCGACCTTGAGGGTGCCACGCTTCTTCTCGCCGAGGATGTTGTCCTCGACGATGCCGTCGTCCTGCTTGTCGGCGCGAACCGCCTGGTAGGTCGGTTCCGGCACCCGCACGCCCCACTTCGACACGGTCTCGGTCTTGCCGGTTTCCTCGTTGCGGATCGGCAGCGACAGCTTCTTGCCGTCGGGGGCGATGGCCTCGACGATGATGTAGTAGTTGCGGGCGCCCTCGTTGATGTCGGGAATGCGGTAGACGCCGGTGTCCTCGCCCTCGCGGGAGACGATGGTGAGCGTGTACGTCTGCAGAAGATCGGCGCGCAGCACGTCGAGCTTGTCGATCGCGGCGCGCATCGCATCGCCGTCGACCGCCGCAATCGCCGTCTCGCCGTCGGCGATGAGACGCTGGGCCTCGGCACGTGCCTCGGCGTCTTCCGCGGCCGCCAGGGCAGCGTCTCCGGCCTGTCTCACGGCCGCCGGCAGGGTGACCGTGAGCTCGATCCGAAGCTGCTCCGTCGCGCGCGCGGCCTCATTCGCCCGCCAGACCTGCCAGCCGACCAGTCCGACGACGACGACAAGGAGAACTGCCAGAATCGCGCCGACCCGGCGCCGGTCGATCCACAGCCGCGCCAGAAACGTGTCGAATCCGGGTCTCGGCGGCGTGTAGACAAAGCGGCTCTCCTTCAGCGCCGCGATGCCCTGGTCGAGAATCCGGTCGTTGACCTCAAGGCCCTGGCTTTCGTAGATCTGGCGGAGCCGGTCCTTCAGCGCCGCGTCGCGCGCCTCCTGGCTCAGCTCCTTCTCGACCAGCGTCTCCTGGTGACGGAGCGTGTCGACCACGTCCATTGCCAGCATGACTTCGTCGAGCTGGGGCGCCGGCTCTTCCTTCGGGGCCGGCGCGGCGGCGGAAGTGTCAGCCACTGCCTATGCGGGGCCTCCCGCCGGAAGGGCCTCTCCCGCCGTCGGCAAGACGGGCCATCCGCCGCTTGCCGTCCTCGACGGCGTCGCGGATCTCCTCGGAGTTCTTGGTGGCGAGGGTGCGCATCTCGCTGATGATCTCGCGGGACTTCTCCTGGAAGTTGACGACGGAATCGACCAGCTTCTTGACGGCGTCGGCCCGGATCGTCGGGCCGTAGCCCGCCTTGAGCGCCTCCTCCTGGACCTTGCCGCCGATCTCGGCCAGCACCTCGATCGACTCGGAGACGCCCTCCTTCATCCGGTTGAGCGTTTCGGTCGATTCGTGCAGGCCGAACATGCCGGTGAACGACGCTTTCAGGGCGGTCAGCACCGATTCATTGGTGGTGAAGAAGGAGACCGCCTGCTGGTAGACCCGCTCCTTGGCGTTGGTGGTCTGGGTCAGGCGGGCCATGATGACTTCCGACGTGTTGTAGCCGATGGTCAGATTGTCGGAGAGATCCTTGGCGATCTGGTAGCGGCTGTCTTCGGCCTGCATCTCGCGCAGCCGCTCGTCGCGGATCAGCTCCAGCCGGGCACGTTCGGCGGGGTCGTCGCCGCTATACGACTTGACCGCCTCGGCGGCGGTCTCCAACTCGGCTCTGGCGTGGGCGAGCTTCTCCTCGGCGATCTTGAGAACCTCGAGCCCGCTGACTTCCGCCTGTTTGAGGGCGCCGCGGAAATCAAGATAGGCCTCGAGTATGGTGTGCTCGCGCTCAATGTTGTTCTTGGTGTCCTTGGACACTTCGAGATAGGTGTCGCGAATGCTGTCGAAGCGCGAAGCGATGTCGCCGCGCGAGATCTTCATCCACGTATTGGTCGCCCGTTCGAAGATATCGATCTTGCCGTCGGAAAGCTGGTCGACCATCCCCTTGGCGTCATCGCGGATGGAGTTGAAGGCGTCGGTGATCTTCTCGTAGCGCTGGCCGACCGACATTTCCGAGATCTGCTCGCGGACGACGTCATTGAACAGCGACATCTGGCCGAGCGTCCGGGAGATGACCGCGATCTTGTCGGGCTCGAGGTCGGTAATCTTCTCAAGAAGCCCGACGATCGGTGCTTCTTCCGGCGGCTTGTCCGGCACCAGGCCGAGGTCGCGCAAGCGGCCCATGGCCTGGTCGAGGTATTGCAAAGGCGACTTGATCGCGACTTCCGACATCGCTTCCCTCCGTTCGTATGGAGTGCCAAATATGGCCCGAACGAGGGCTTTGCAAAAGCCTCGTTGTCAATTCACGCAAGAGGGACGGTTACACCGCCAACAATCCGTGCCGACCGCGTCTTATCGCCTGGCGCAGCTTCGATCACCGAGCCCTTGCTCAGGTCTCTTCCTCGACCTCGGCCTCGGGCGCGTTCTTCTTGATCGATTCGATAGCGCTGATGGCTGAGGCCCTGGCCGTGTAGCCTTCGGAAGCGAACATGATCTCGCCATTCGACGCCCTGAAGCGAAACCTGTATTCGCCCGCCTTGTCCTTGAAGACTTGGAACTTGTAGGCCATCTCTCCACGTTCCCTGTCCGATTCGCCAGAATGGAACTCTGGCGACCGCAGGTAGCGTGGTCAAGCCCGCCCGAAGGGGTGCCCTTCGACCGCGGGCTCTGTCAGACCACCCCGGCACCGCCTACGGGCGAGCCGACTTTGCGGCGCGCGCTGCTGACGTCGCTCACGACACCAAGGGGATTCTGCGCGCCCTTGGCGCCCTCGCGCTGGCTGCGACTCCGGCCCGAAGCCGCGTGGCCGCCGACGGCCGCCGGCCGGGCGCCAAGTTCTCCCGTCTCACCCATATGCGGCTCCTGCGAGCCGAAGGCCGGGACATTGAGGGGCGCTTCGAGAATATCGAGGAAGGACTCGCACCAGTGGTGGACGTTGTTTACCGTGAGCTGGTCGAACATGCCGCGCCAGCGCTCGATCCGCTCTTCCCGCGACATGGCGATGGCGCCAGCGATCGCTCCGCCCGTCGAGTCGATGTCATAGGGATTGACGAGAACGGCGCCATCAAGCTCGCGAGCGGCGCCGGCGAAACGCGACAGGATCAAAACGCCAGGGTCATCCGGATCCTGAGCGGCAACGAATTCCTTGGCGATCAGATTCATGCCGTCGCGCAATGGCGTCACCAATCCGACATCCGCTATTCGGAAGAGGCCGGCGAGGGTGGAGCGTTTGATCGTCCGGTTGATGTAGCGGATGGGCACCCAGTCGAGGTCGCTGAACGCGCCGTTGATGCGACCGGCGGTCTCCGCAATCTCCTTCTGCATTTCGGCATATTCGGGAACGTCGGACCGCGATTTTGGCGTCACCTGGAGATAGACGACCTTGCCATGCGCCTTCGGGTTCTGTTCGAGATACCGCTCGTAGGCGAGCATGCGCTGGTCGATGCCCTTGGAGTAATCCAGGCGGTCCACGCCCATGACCAGCTTGCGGTTTTTCAGGCTCACCGCCATCCGCTTGACCAGCGGGCTCTGAACGGCTTCCACCGCCGCTGCGGCGAACTCACCGGTGTCGATGCCGATCGGAAAGGCACCGATGCGGAATTCCCGCTCGCCGGCCCGGAACGTGCCGCGACTGGTCTCGCGACCGAGGCCCTCGCGGACCAGGCAGTTGACGAAGTTCTCGGCATCGTAGTCGATCTGGAACCCGACCAGATCGTAGGAGGTGAAGGCTTCGAGCAGCCGGCGATGCCACGGCATGGCGGAGAAGACGTCCGGCGGCGGCCACGGGATATGGAGGAAGAAACCGATCTTGTTGGTGACGCCCCGCGCGCGGAGCTCCGCCGCCAGCGGGATCAGGTGATAGTCCTGCACCCAGATGACGTCATCCGGCTCGATCTGGGGCGCGAGAATGCGGGCGAAGAAGGCGTTGACCCGGAAATAGCCGCTGGTGTCGCGGCGATCGAAGTCCACCAGATCAAGGCGGTAATGCAGCAGTGGCCACAAGGCACGGTTGGCGAAACCGCTATAATACTCCTCCAGATCGCGTTTGGTGAGATCAACGAGGGAGAAGGTGATATTGCCCTCGACGCGGCTTCGCGTCTTCTGACTTTCTTCATCGTTTCGCGCGGTTTCGCCGGACCAGCCAAGCCACAGCCCGCCGCGTTCGCGCAGCGCTGCCCTCAGCGCCACCGCCAGGCCGCCCGCGCTCGCGGCCTTGTCCTCCGGTGGGGGAACGCGGTTGGAGACGACGATGAGCCTGCCCAAGTTAACCTCCCGAGTGTCGCATGATAGCATTCCGGCACCAATTGCTGATGCAGAATTAACGCCACGGCGACAAATTGGTTGCTTCGATGTTCTTTCTATATATTGCGATGCAGCAAAAAATTCTACCCCTTTCGGGAATTATTCGAATTCTGCAGGTGAATCAGGCCGTTGACGTTGCGGCAGACTGCTCCTGGCCGGGCGATCGACAATGTCGGGGTCGCGGGAAACGGCGAACGGAGCCTTCCGGCGGGCGGCATCGTCAGAAGGTGTAAGGCACGATCTCGCGCGCCGCGGCGCTGTCCCAGGGCAGATCGAGGGCGTCGGGCGCTTCGTAGTTGTACATCCGGGTCGGCATGTTGATGATCGTCGCCTCGGTCGTGCCGATGTTCTTCCACCCGTGGTAGAGGTTCGGCGGGATGACCAGCAGAGCCGGATTCTTCTCGCTGACGGTGAACTCGTTGATGCGGCCGAAGGTAGGCAAATCCCGACGGCCGTCGAACACCACGATCTTCACCAGCCCGTTGACGACGAAGAGGCGGTCCGTCGATCTCTGGTGAAGCCCCCAGGCGCGAATGCGGCCGCTGTAGGTCGTCGTGATGTGCACCTGGACGACCGGATCGGCGAGTTCCTCCCAGCTCGCCCGCGCAACCTCGGTGACGTGGCCATCTTCATGCGGCACCGGGCGCGTCGGGCGCAAAACAAGCCCGTCAATCGGAACCCGGCGGAGGGCGCCCTGTTCGTTGACTGCGGACTGTTTCGCAAGCAGCCTGTCGTAGCCGAGAATGCCGCTCTCCAAGCAAGGGCTCCTTTGGGTGTCGATGGAGGCGAGAGTCTATCCAAGCGCCCCGGGGTCAGCAACGTCCGATGGCTCCCGTCGCACGGGTCGCGACGCTAGGTGTCGACGTTCGTCGCGTCGGCGTCCTTGCGGGGAGCCCGCTTGCGGACCATCGCCGCGGCAGCGGGCTCGCCGGCGCGGGACAAGGCGCGGGCGAGCGCCATCATTTGCTTGCGGGTGGGGCCCTCGTTCTTCGCAATCCCGTCGACCAGAACCATAGCCTCTGCGGCCCGGCCGGTGCGGACGAGCGTCTGAACTGCGACCAGCGGCGACGACATTGCCGTCGCCGGGGACAGGGCCTCGGCCTCGCTCCAAGCGACAACCGCCGCCTCGTAGTCGGACATTTCCAGGAGACAGTGGCAGAGCCCCAGTTTTGCCATGGCGGCCCGACGCGGATGTTCCTCGACAGCCGCGGCCGAGCGAAACAACTCCGCTGTCGGGCCGATGCCGAGCGCCCCGACCAGGATCGAGTCGATCAGGCCCAGCCGTGGCCGGCTGCTCGAATAGGGCTCGATCAGATCGACTGCCAGGCGCAAGGCCTCGTCGAAGCCGGTGGGTTGCCCGGATGACAGCACCATCAGAGTCTCGAGCTCCCGGATCTGGCGGTCATCGACCGGAAGAACGATGGCGTCTCCCCCCTCGGGCGAGCCTGGGAGGCGGAGTCCGAGCGGACCAAGATAGTCGGCGAGGGGGAGCCCTTTCGCAGGCGGTTCGACCTTCAATAACAAGGCGAGGATCGGAACATAGCTCGCGGCGGGCAGCAGGCCGGTCAGGTCGGAACAGTGGCACAACCGGGATTTCCACACGCGCATCTCGGCAGCGCGATCGACTATCGTCATGCCTCGCCGCGGCGGGCTGTTGAGCGAAAGGGACGTGGCAGCGGAACTGGACGCGATGCGCACGTCGGCGGTGTTGTCGATGATGAGGTCGAGCAGATGGCGCGAGCAGCTGTTGATGGCGAGCCGCTCCCACGCGACGTCGAGCCTCTCATAGAGGGAGCGCCGAAACGCATAGTGGGCCTCGTAAAGAACCTTCGGCGCCCCGCGCCGATAAAGGTCGCGATAGGGCGCGGCGTGGAAGGTGCAGGGCCAGGCCACAAGCCCGCCGGACAGCGTCGCGGCAACGGACACGTTTGTGGCCAGATCGGCATTGTCGAGCAGCCCGCCGAGGGTGCGAACGTGATCCGGCAGCCAGAGGTCGTCGTCCGGGAGGATGAAAATCCGGTCGGATCGCGCCTGCCTCACCGCCTCCGCCCGAGCGGCGCCGGTGAGAACCGGCGATGGCGGCAGGTCAAGAACACGAACGCGGTCGTCCTGGCGGGCGAAGCGATGGGCGACCTCGAGAACCTCGGCGGTCGCGCCGGAACAGGTCACCAGGAGCTCGACGTCGGGCTCCGTCTGGTCAAGGCCGGTCGGAATCGCCTCGGCCAGGGTCTCGGCGCGATCGATGATCGGCGTGAGGATGGTTGCGTAGGGCGAAGACATATGGGTACCGCAGGGGCCGTATCGAGGTCCGTTATTCCTCCATCTTCAAGGCGGCGATGAAGGCCTCCTGCGGGATGTCGACCTTGCCGAACTGCCGCATCCGCTTCTTGCCTTCCTTCTGCTTCTCGAGGAGCTTGCGCTTGCGGGTGACGTCGCCGCCATAGCACTTGGCGAGCACGTCCTTCCTCAGCGCCCGAATGGTCTCGCGGGCGATGATCCGACCGCCGATGGCCGCCTGGATCGGGATCTGGAACATGTGCTGCGGGATCAGCTCCTTCAGCTTCTCGCACATCGACCGGCCGCGCCGCTCGGCCTGGCTGCGGTGGACAAGGACGGAGAGCGCGTCGACCGGCTCGCCGTTGACCAGAATCTGCATCTTGACCAGGTCACCGGGCCGATAGTCGGTGAGGTGATAGTCGAAGGAGGCGTAGCCCTTGGAGACCGACTTGAGACGGTCGTAGAAGTCGAAGACCACCTCGTTGAGCGGCAGGTCGTACTGCACCATGGCGCGGTTACCGACATAGGAGAGGTCGACCTGCACGCCGCGCCGCTCCTGGCAAAGCTTGAGGATGGCGCCGAGGTACTCGTCGGGCGTCATGATCGTCGCCCTCAGCCACGGCTCGGCGATCTCGCGGATCTTGACCGGGTCCGGCATGTCGGCGGGATTGTGGAGCTCGATCTCCTCGCCGTTGGTGAGCGCGATGCGATAGACGACCGAGGGCGCCGTGGCGATGAGGTCGAGGTCGAATTCGCGGGTGAGCCGCTCCTGGACGATCTCCAGATGGAGAAGGCCGAGGAACCCGCAGCGGAAGCCGAAGCCGAGGGCGGCGGAGGTCTCCATCTCCGAAGTGAAGGCCGCATCGTTGAGGCGAAGCTTGCCGATGGCTGCGCGCAGGCTCTCGAAATCGGCGGCATCGACCGGGAAGATGCCGCAGAACACCACCGGCTGGGCCGGCCTGAAACCGGCAAGCGGTGCCGCCGCCCGCCTGCGGTCCTCGGTGATCGTGTCGCCGACCGCGGTGTCCGCTACTTCCTTGATCGAACCGGTGAAAAAGCCGAGTTCGCCGGGGCCGAGTTCGCCCCAATCGACCAGCTTCGGCGTGAAGATGCCGACCTTGTCGACCTCATGGACGGCCTCGGTCCGCATCATGCGGATGCGCATGCCCTTGCGGAGTTTGCCGTCGATGATCCGCACCAGCACGACGACGCCGAGATAGGGATCGTACCAGGAGTCGACGAGAAGCGCCTTCAGCGGCGCCGCGGCGTCGCCCTTCGGCGGCGGCAGCCGGGTGACGATCGCCTCCAGCACGTCCGCGATCCCCTGTCCCGTCTTCGCCGAAATCTCCAGCGCATCCGACGCATCGAGGCCGATCACGTCCTCGATCTGCTGCTTGACCCGCTCGGGCTCGGCGGCAGGCAGATCGACCTTGTTGAGGACCGGCACGATCTCGTGATTGTTGTCGATTGCCTGATAGACATTGGCGAGCGTCTGCGCCTCCACGCCTTGGCTGGCGTCAACGACGAGGAGCGACCCCTCGCAGGCGGCGAGCGAGCGGTTGACCTCGTAGGCGAAGTCGACATGGCCGGGGGTGTCGATGAGGTTCAGCACGTAGTCGCGGCCGTCGCGGGCCCGGTAGTTCAGCCGCACGGTCTGCGCCTTGATGGTGATGCCGCGCTCGCGCTCGATATCCAGCGAATCGAGCACCTGCGCCTTCATCTCCCGCTCGGTGCAGGCCGCCGCAAAGCTGGATCAGCCGGTCGGCCAGCGTCGACTTGCCATGGTCGATGTGGGCGATGATGGCGAAGTTGCGGATGTTGTCGATCGGCTCCGCGGCCGATGCACCGTCGGAGCTCATTTTCGGGGCTTCGTTCATGCCCGCGCCTTTACCACCAGCGCAGGGTCAGGCAAAGCGGCCAGGCCGGACTTTCGTGTCGCGGTGCCCGGCGGCGACAGGAATGGAGGAGAAAAGCGCCCGCTACTCGGTCGTCTGCAGGAAGTCGCGGATGGTGTTGGTAAGCTCCGCCTTGCCCGGCCGCAGCATGCCCCATGCTACGCCGCCATACATGTGATCGAGCTCGCGCTGTCGGCGCATGAGCATGGCGACGAAGCGGTCAACCAGGTCGTCGGACATCCACAACACGTTGGCCAGCGCCGACTTGTCGACTTCAAGTGCCTCGATCGGCGTGGTGGCGGTCACCGTGGCATTGCGCGGTGCGCCGGTCAGAAGCGACATCTCGCCGACGACAGCGCCTTCCTTCAACGTGGCGACCGTTCCCTCCTCGTCGCGCACGGTCACGGCGGCCTCGCCCTTGACGAGGACGAACATCGAATGGCCGGGCCCGTCCTCCTCGATCAGCGTCGCACCCTTGTCGTAGGGAACCAGCCTGGCGTGGTCGGAGAGGATCTTCAACTCGGCCTCGTCGAGCACCTCGGCGAAGAAGGGCGTCGCCTTCAAGATCTCGTACGCGTCCATCGATTCTCCCCGTCCGGCTGGTTGTCGAGCCCGGCCAATCTCCTGTCACCGGGCCCGGTCGTCAAGGCTCGGTCGGAGAAAACCCGGCCTCGACAGGTGGCCGGGTTGGGCTAAGGTGTCGCACCGTCCACGGCACCCGGGGGCCTGTTCGATGATCCGCCACACCGTCGTCTTCCGACTGAAGCACGCGCCGGGGTCCGAGGAGGAGATTGCCTTCCTCACTGACGCCAGGACGGTCCTCAACGCCATCCCCGGCGTGGAGAGATTTCGAGCAGCTCCGCGAAGTCAGTCCCAAGAACGACTACGCCTTCGGTTTCTCGATGGAGTTCGCCGACCAGGCCGCCTATGACGCCTACAACGGCCATCCTGACCACGTCGCCTTCGTCCGCGACCGGTGGATGAGCGAGGTCGAGGACTTCCTCGAGGTCGACTACGCGCCGCTCTGACTGGAAATCGGTTCTACCCTGCCTGCGTCATCGACCGCGCCCGTATGCTGTCGAGGCTCCACGGCCCCGGCCCGGCGAAGACCAGGTAGAGGAAGATGAAGCAGAAAAGGATCGCCGGCTCGCCCTGGTTGAGAATCGGGAAGAAGCCGTGCGGGGCGTGGCCGATGAAATAGGCAAACGCCAGTTCGCCCGACACGATGAAGGATACGGGACGGGTGAACAGGCCCAGAAGAATGAGGATTCCACCGACGATCTCGATCATGCCGGCGACGCCAAAGAGGGACAGCAGTGGCGGCATGAAACCCAGCGATGGGAAGCCGAGCAGCTTTGCGGTTCCGTGCGAAAGATAGAGAAGCGCCGCGACGATCCTGAGAAGGGACAGGAAAATGGGGGCCGAGGCGTCGAGGCGGCTGGTGAGATCAGTCACGGTGGCATTCTCCCCGGTCGAACGGACCGACCGTGAGGGGCCGGTTTCTTTCCGGGGCGGACGATAGCTGCTATTATCTTCCTAGCAAGGTAACGAAAATCACATCTCGGTGAGCGAGGACGTGCCGTGGCGGGGGGAGACAAGACAGGCGACCGGCTGATCGAGCGGATCCGTCGCAACTGGCCGGGACAGGCATCGACCGCGACGGAGCTGGTGATCCGGCTCTTTCGCCTGCACGACCTGATCTGGTCGCGGTCGAATGATGAGGCGCGTCGTTCCGGGCTCACCTGGGGCGAGTTCGAGGCGCTTGCCGCTCTCAGATCGGCAGGGCCACCGTTCCAGATGACGCCGACCGACATCAACGGCCTGATGATCGTCACCTCGGGGGGATTGACCAAGATCCTCCGCAATCTTCAGGCGAAGGGATTGGTCCGCCGCGTCGGCAACGAGGCCGACGCCCGCAGCTGCTTCATCGAATTGACCGAATCCGGTGCCGATCTGGTCGCCAGGCTGGGGCGGACGATGACCGATGCCAGCGACCGGCTTATCGCCTGGGCGCTTTCGGAGCCCGAAAGACGGCGGCTGCTCCGGCTCCTGGAACGATTGACCCGCGCCGCCGAAGCCCCCGACCGAGATCGCAAGCGGTAGCCGGTGCCGCCTTATCGAAACCGGGCCTTGCGGGCGAATGCCTTGGGCTTCAGCCGGTATACTCGTTTGCCGATCGTGAAGGCCTCCTTCTCAAGCGACTGCCGCTCCTTGGCGATCATCGACAATTGCCGCATCAACGAATGGTCGGCGTCAGGCGACAGCGCGAGACGCTCGGCAAGCACGGCGTGGTCGTGATCGTAACCGAGCACGTCGCCCAGCCGATCGAGGTCTTCGGCAATGTCCCGCACTGAACCGGCCAGCCGCTTGCGGCCGAGGCGCACCAGGTGCCAAAGGACCTTCACCTCCTTGCGCCAGGCATGAAGATCGGGGTGGAGAGGCTGGACCGGGCGCGGGTCATGGCTTTGCGCCCATCCGCATAGGCCGCGGCAAGCGCCCGCTCGAACAGCGCCTCGCCGTCGATCTTGCAGATCAGAGCGTCAACGGCGGTGTCGATCAGCGACAGCCGCTCGATCACCTCGTCGACCGGGGTGTCGTGCCGGTGCGCTTCCTCCGCCTTGCGATCGAGTTCGGCGACCACGCGGTCGAGACCGGCGTCGTCGCTCACGCCGACCGTTTCGCGCAAGCTGCGGGCGGTTGCCGCCACCACGTCCGCGTCGCGGGCTCCGGCAAGGAGTCGCGCAGCCGCGGCGATCGACCGCTTCAGGTCGCGCGCGTGATGCCCTAGGACCGGTTTGAGGACGGACAGCGTCGAGCGCGCCCGCTTGAGCCGCTGCCGGGCCCGATGCACCTGTTCGTCACGCGACCCGTTTCCCGAGGCGAGCGCCTCCCGCGCCCCGCCGATGTCGTCGCGCAGGAGCCGCCACAGGGCCGGTCCGACCTTTTCGTTCCTGCCGATCCTGTGCGCCAAAGCCCCCTCGCAACATGCCTAGCCGGCGGCGACGCCGGTCCCGATCGGGCAGGAAACCCCGGTGCCGCCCAAACCGCAATAGCCGTTGGGAATTCTTGGCGAGGTACTGCTGATGATAGCCTTCGGCGAAATAGAAGGGCGGCCGGTCGACGATCTCGGTGGTGATCGGCCCGTAACCCTTGGCCTTCAGCGCCTTCTCGTACATGAGCCTTGGCCGCCTCTGCGGTCTTGCGCTGGGCCGCATCGGCCACATAGACGCCCGAGCGGTACTGAGTGCCGATATCGTTGCCCTGGCGCATACCCTGGGTCGGGTCGTGGGCCTCGAAGAATGTCCTGAGGAGGTCGTCGTAGCCGATCTTCGCCGGGTCGTAGACGACCAGCACGACTTCGTTATGCCCCGTGCGGCCGCTGCAAACCTCCTCGTAAGTGGGGTTCGGCGTATGGCCGCCGGCATAGCCGACCGCGGTTACATAAACGCCCGGCAGTTTCCAGAACGCGCGCTCGGCGCCCCAGAAGCAGCCAAGGCCGAAAACCGCTGTTTCCATGCCGTCCGGATAAGGCTCCTTCAAGGGCCGGCGGTTGACGAAATGGGTCTCGGCCGTGGGAATCGGCTCGGTCCGTCCGGGAAGGGCTGTCTCCGGAGTTGGCATCGATGTCTTCCTGCCAAGAAGGTCAAGGATGTTCATGAACACCTCTTTCTCTGGCGGTCACGCCGGCGTTCAGGCTCAGGATGCGTAGGCGGTGCGCAGACGGCGCTTGCGGCCGGCATAGGCAAGCCACGCGCCGAGCAGACCGAGAACCAGCCAGGTCGGCAGCATCAGGATCCACTGGATCAGAGGATCCCAGAGCCAATGACCGATATAGGCCTCGACGGTCTGCTGAACGAACGCCTGGGCTGCCATCAGGCTCGACGGGCTGATCGAGAACCATGTCATGCCCAGCGGCGTGACGGTCAGTTGCGAGGCAGCGATGGTCTTGGTGCCGTCGATGACCAGAGCCACCAGCGCCCCGGCAATCAGCCAGAGTCCGACAAAGCGTGCGAGGAATGCGATCATGGTCTGCAGCCGGCTGGCGACGGCGATATGGTCATGCCGTCATTTGACCGCAACCACAGCCTCCGTCAACTCGCCGCGACCGCGGTGTGACCAAGGGCAGCGGTCAGGAGGGCTTTTTTGCCCTGCGCCCGCGCCGCTTCATATTCGGCGCGCGCGTCGTCGTTCGGCGGATAGAGGCCGATGATCGAGCGGCCGGCCGCCACCTGTTCCTCGACATAGGTCTCAAAAGCTGTCATCTCGACCGCCTCGTCGGCGATTTCCGCGACAATTTCCGCCGGGATGACCACCACCCCCTCGGCATCGCCGACTACCCAGTCACCCGGGTAGACAGGGACGTCGCCACAGCCGATCGGCACGTCGACGTCGATCGCATGATGATGGATGAGATTGGTCGGCGCCGACGGCGCACGGCAAAACGCCGGGAAGTCCATGGTCGCAATGTCGGGGCTGTCGCGCAGGCCCCCGTCGGTCACCAGCCCGGCGACTCCGCGCACCATCATCCGCGTCGTCAGGATGCCGCCGGCCGAGGCGGCGCGGGCATCGCCGCGCGAGTCGATCACCATCACCGAGCCGGGCGGGATCGTCTCGACCGCGTGGCGCTGGGGATGGCGCGGATCCTGAAACACGGCGAGCGTGTCGAGATCTTCGCGCGCTGGAATGTAGCGGAGCGTGAAGGCCGGGCCCGCCATCTTGCACTTCTCAGGGTTGAGCGGCCTGGCACCCTGGATGTAGGTGTTGCGCAGGCCGCGCTTGAAGAGCGCCGTCGTCAGTGTCGCGGTGCTCACCGCGAGGAGCCTGGAGCGAATATCCGCGTCATCCTGCCTGTCTGCCATTCGTTCCTCAACCGTTTGCCGTCGCGTCGCCTGCGGGCGCGCCCGAACCCGACGTCCCGCCCTGCCTCGGCCGACTGAGCCGCGGGCTGTCGAACAGCTCCGGCCGTTCGACCAACAGGGTGTCCAGATAGCGAACCGAACCCGAAGTATGCTCGCGCACCCGCGCCTCCGTCGCCTCCCTGTCGCCGGCCTCGATCGCGTCGAGGATGGCGACATGCTGCTCCGCCACCTGCTTGATCTTGCCCGGTTCCGGGACGTGGAGGAAGCGGATGCGATCGAGATGGGCCTTCTTCACGTGGATGGCGCTCCACAGCCGGCCCATGCCCGCTCGGTTGAACAGCCACGCATGCATGCGGTCGTCAAGGCCGGTGAACGCGGCGAAATCGCCGACCGCCGCGACCGCGTTCTGCTGGACGACCAGATCTCGCGCCGGCGACAGATCGAGATTGTCCATGCCGCAGAGGCGGAGCGCGATCGCCACCTCGAGGTGCTCGCGCATGAATTGCGCCTGCCGTACTTCGTCCGGGTCGATTGCCGCAATGAAGGTGCCGAACTGCGGGGCGACGGTCACCAGGCCGTGATCGGCGAGCCGCAGGATCGCCTCGCGCACGGGGGTCCGGCTGACTTTGAACAGCTCGGCAGTGGTTTTCTCCGACAGGGCCTGGCCCGGTCGGAGCTCGAGTTGAACCACCATGCGCCGCAATTCGTCGTAGATCTGGTCGGCGATGGACCGACGTCGGTCAAGATTTATCAAATAGCTCCGTCACTTACATGCCGGTACGCCGCAGCGGGCGCTTTTGTCTGCCCGCCCTGTTGACAACAGGTAGCGCTACCATACTAGTGCATTAGCAAGCAAAGGGACGGGTTCGCGCCTCGGTGGATTTGTTGGTGGCGAATGCTTGTCCCGGGCCGGATCGCGGTCGTGCGCGATCCCGGTTCGGTCGATTTGAGCGATTTCCAGGGAGGAGCCCCATGAACCTGAAAGCGACGCTGTTCGCCGCGGTTGCCGCCGTGGGCGTTGCAGCCATACCCCACAGCGCCCTGACAGCGGAGTACACGCTGCGACTGGGCCACGTGCTTGCGCCCACCGATCCGCTGAGTATTGCCGCCGAAGGCATGAAGAAGGCCGTCGAGGACCGCACCAACGGCGCGGTCGAGGTCCAGATCTTTACCAACTCGCAACTCGGCGACACCCAGGACATGATGGACCAGGCACAGGCCGGGGCGAATGTCGGCACCTTCGGCGATGCCTCGCGGTTCGGCCAGTTCGTGCCCGAATTCAATGTGCTCGCCGCGCCTTACGCCTTCACCAGCGTCGACGAACTGGACAAGTTCGTCAACGGTCCGACCTTCGCCAAATGGAATGACGAGCTGGCGAAGAAGACCGGTCTCACCATTCTGTCGTTCGACTGGTACCAGGGCGCCCGCGATTTTCTGACCAAGAAGCCGGTGTCGAAGCCGGCGGACCTCGCCGGGGTGCGCATCCGCACCATCGGCCAGCCGCTGTGGATCGCCACCATCAAGGCGATGGGCGCCGTGCCCACACCGCTCGCCTGGGCCGAAGTCTATCCGTCGATCCAGACCGGGGTCATCGACGGCGCCGAGGCGCAACCCTCGGCCATCTGGGGCGCCAAGCTCTACGAGGTGGTGAGCGACATCACCGTCACCGAGCACATCTATCTGATGAGTGGCCTGGTGGTCAGCGACCAGTGGTTCAAGTCGCTGCCCGAGGAATACCAGAAGATCGTCAAGGAAGAGGCCGTGCGCTGGGGCAAGGAGGCACTCAAGGCGAACGTCGAGGGCGCCGACAAGATCTTCGCCGATATCGAGGCCACCGGCGTCAACGTCGCGCGTATCGACACCACGCCGTTCCAGGAAGCGGTCAAGCCGGTCTACGACGAGCTCGGCCTGACCGACCTGATCGCCGCGGTCCGCAAGGAAGTCATGAACTGATTGCTTCCCGCAACTGCCCCGTCGTCGTCGTGACGGCGGGGCTCTTTTGAGGGCGAATGCGCCCGGCGCCTTTTCGCAGGCACCTGCCTCGCGCATCATCACCGTCCCGTTTCCTGCAAGACCGGACCCGCGCCTCTCATGATCTCTCGCGCCTTGACCGTGTTGCGCTGGATCGAGCGCGCGCTTGCCATCATCCTGCTGGTCGTCCTGGTCGCCATCGTCTTTGCCGGCGTGGTGGGACGATACAGCGGCAATCCGGTGCTGTGGTCGGACGAGGCGGCCCAGGCGCTGTTCGTCTGGGTGTCGATGCTGGCTGCCGACCTGACCCTGCAGCGCAGCGGTCATTTCAGCATCGATATCCTCGCCAACCTCCTGCCGCTGCGCGCCCGACTGGTGCTCGATGTCTTCGTCATCCTGCTCGCCGGCGCCCTGCTCACCCTCCTCATCGTCGCCGGCTTTCGCTTCGCTGACATGACGTCCGGGCGGCCGATGCCGATGCTCGGACTGCCCTCGTCGGCCGCGACCGCCGCCCTGCCGGTCGGTTTCAGCCTGATGATGATCACGCTGATCGAGCAACTGGTCCGCCGCATCCGCCATCGCGACGAGCCACCGCCCTCGCACGCCGCAACCGAAGTCATGTGATGCTGACCACGGTCGCGATCCTCTTCTTCCTGTTCCTGTTCATCAACGTGCCGGTGGCGTTCGCGCTGGCGCTGTCGACGATCCCGGTCTTCCTGCTCACCGACTACATGCCGCTGACGGTGGCGGTCCAGCGCATGTACGGCGCCACCCTATCGTTTCCGCTCTTGGCCGTGCCATTCTTCATCCTCGCCGGCAATTTGATGAACACCAGCGGCATCACCGAGCGACTGTTGCGCTTTGCCCGGCTGCTGACCGGCTGGATGATCGGCGGTCTGGCGCAGGTGTCGATCGTGCTTTCCGCGCTGATGGGCGGCATCTCCGGCGCCGCGGTCGCCGACGCCGCGATGGAGGCCCGCATCCTCGGGCCGACCATGACCGAGCGCGGCTACGACAAGGGATTCAGCGCTTCGGTCATCGCCTTCTGGTCGATCATCACTGCCACCATCCCGCCGAGCATCGGCCTGATTCTCTTCGGCTTCATTAGCGACGTGTCGATCGGCCGGCTGTTGCTCGGCGGCATCGTGCCGGGACTGCTGATGACGGCGACGCTGATGACGGTCACGTGGATCATCGCCCGCAAGCGCGGTTATCAGCCGGAGCTCGCCGAACGGCCGAGCTTCCGTGAGCTCGCCGGCAGCTTCCGCGAATGCTTCTGGGCGCTGATCTTTCCGGTCTTCCTGCTGGTCGGCTTCCGCTTCGGCTTCTTCACCGCCACCGAGGCCGGCGCGGTGGTCGTGGTCTACGCCCTGGTGGTCGGGCTCCTGATCTACCGGGAAATGAAGTGGCGCGACCTCATCGAGGCGCTCAATCATTCGGTGATCGACATCGGTATGGTGATGCTGATCATCATCATGGCGGCGGTGCTTGGCCACGCCATCACCATCGAGCGGGCGCCGGCGGCGATCACCGGCTTCCTCACCGAATTCGCCGGCCACCGCTACCTGACGCTGCTTGCCGTGCTCCTTATTCTCTTCGTCGCCGGGATGGTGATGGAGGCGACCGTCAACGTTCTTCTGCTGACGCCGCTGCTGTTGCCGGCGCTGGTCGCGCAAGGCTTCGATCCGGTCCATGTCGGCGTGGTGATGATCATCATCATCACATCGGGCGGCAACACCCCGCCGGTCGGTGTGATCATGTACACCGTCTGCGGCATCATGAAATGCAGCTTCGCCGAGTTCGTCCGCTGGTCATGGCCGTTCATCCTGGCAATGGCCGTCCTTTTGACGCTGCTTGCCCTCATTCCGGATCTGGTCCTGTTCTTGCCCAACCACCTTATGTAGTCAGGCGGGCGACGCTGATATGGGAGAAAGCCCATGGGCGGGCCGGGTCGGCACCTGCTTGCGCAACGTCGCGCGCCGACTATAGTCCGCCCGCCCTGTGGAGGGGTGGCCGAGTGGTTGAAGGCGCACGCCTGGAACGCGTGTATGCGGGCAACCGTATCGGGGGTTCGAATCCCCCTCCCTCCGCCACGACTAATTGATATCATTGAACTTTATCGAGACATCGAGGGTAATACCCATCATCCAACCCATCAATTTCCCGAGTGACCGGATGGGTCTTATTCTGAGGATCGAAATCGGGACATCCTTCTTCCCGCTGAGCGCATGGTGTGCGGGTTTTGCGAAAACTGCTCAAGCTCAAAGAGTGGCTAACCGTCCCGGACGCGGCTCGGCACCTTTCGATTCTTTCGGCGAAGAAGTAACTGAAGCCGACGTTTTGAGGCTTGGGCTGGATGGACATCTAACCCTCTCTGTAGACTTCGTGAACCAAGCCAGCGCGCGCCGCGGTCGCCTCGTTCCGTTCGACGCGTCCCGCCATCTGCCCGGAGTAGAACTGTCTGACGATGTAGTCGCTGGACTCATTGAGATGGGAATAGGCTTAGGCGACGGCCAGCTTTTGGAGCTCGAAGACAGTGTAGCCTACATCGACGGTGTGTGGGACCTTACAATGTTGGGCAACGAGCGGCTCGATGTAGAGCGCAGATACCAAATGCTGACCAATGGACCAGCCGTTACGTTAGAAGACCTGGAGGGCCCAGTCGTAAGGCGGGGAGACACTGTCTGTCGGCTCCTTTCCCATTTTGAAGACAACGAGTTTTTCGACAAGACCAAGCTCAAAAAACCCTCCCATCATCCGGCGAACTACTACCCGGCGGAGGGGCTTCCCTACGATAGCGTCCTGGTCGTTCGCACGTCTGCCCTCCAAGAATTGGAGACGCGCGTTTCCGAACTCGACAAACCAGCGGAAAAGCCGATCGGGCGTCGGGAAAGAACGACCCTCCTTGTCATCATGGCGGCGCTGGCCAAGCTGGCCAAGATCGACTTGACCAAGCCCTCCGCCGCCGCTGCATCGATTGAAAGCCAGATAACGCTTATGGGCGCGCGGGTGGCCGCGCGGACGGTCGAAAACCACCTGAAGCGCATCCCTGAGGCATTGGGGGACCGGGCCCAAGACTAACGCTTGGTGCCTCGCGGGCCGCGTTCGACCAAGCCAGAGGGAGGGGAAAGCCTCATGCGATCGATCCTCTCGATCTTGCTGGCCGTGACCTTGCTGGGGTCGAGCCAAGCTCAGAACTTTTCCTGTCCGTTCGGTAAACAAGGTGCTTGCTTGGACTACGGTGACAAAGTTTGCTCGTCGCTTGGCAAATGCGTCGATCAAAATGCGGTGTGCTTTGACTCCTACACATGCGACTTCAAAGGCTTCGTCTGCAAATCCGATTTTGATCAACTCGGCAATGAATACAATTCGCTTTTGCGGAAGGCTCGGTCGATCGCGGAGGACCACAACTCGCTGCTGGCGAAGTACAATGATCTGGTGGATGAGCACAATGCGCTCATAGAGCGATACAACAATGCTCTGCGCGCGCGTCAAGTTTTCAGTGATTGTGTGCGAGATGCCGACACGCTGGACGAGGCACAGAGGTGCTACTGACCGGAGGAGCGACCGTGAACTTGGATGCCATCGGTCGACCAGTCCGCGAAGCTGCCGAACGCTTCGAACGAGAGACCGGGCGCCGGCTCGACGACACGTTCTCGCCGGGTCCTGTCGACGAGGCGATGATTGGTGTGTTCCTGATCGTGAACGGCTATCCGCCACGGGAGACGCCGGACTCCCGAGTCTGACAAGCCGAGCGCGACGTCGGGTTCAGCCTGATCGAGGCGAAGCCGTCACCTGGAGGGCCTGCCGGACCATCCACGTTCGTCGGCCGGAAAAATCTGCCACCAGTTAAGCGCACCCACCCAACTCGGAATTTGGAGGGTCACGCTGCGGTGCGCAATACCGGCAGCGCGCGGACCGAGTGGAGTGCCCCCCATTTCACCGGACACCCGGCTACTGGGCCTGAGCTCTGATGAACTCCCTCGGGGAGCGCATCGTGAGCGCTGAGTGTGGATGGATCTCATTGTAATCGTCGATCCATCCGGCGATCTGCCGGAGGACCGTGTCGGCGTCCGGCAAAGGGCTGATGCGAACATAGTCGCGCTTGAGGGTTTTGACGAAGGCTTCCGCCATGCCGTTCAATTCCGGGCTCTTCACCGGGGTGAAGCACGGGATCAGGTTCAGCGCCGCGGCGAAGTCCCTCGTCTCCTTGGCAGTGTAGGGGCTGCCGTTGTCGGACAGATGCTCGACCGGGTGCGGCGCTCGCACTGCGCCGAAGCGATTTTCGACCGCCTCCAGCATCATGTCGCGCACGTCGGAGCCGCTGATGCCGGCACCGCAGACGGCCGCCCAGGCGATGATCTCGCGATCGAAGGCATCGATGATGAAGGCCATGCGGACGACATCGCCGTTCCAGCAAGTGAACTCCAAGCCGTCGGAGCACCAGCGCAAGTTCGAGCGCATCACCATGACCTTGCCATCGTGGACCCGCCGCTCGCGGCGGCCGGTATGGCGCTGAAGCAGCATGGCGTGTTGCTGCATGATGCGATGGACCCGCTTGCGGTTGGCCGGCGGCAGCCCTTGCCTTGCGCGTTCCCGGTTCACCAGCGCCGCGATGCGGCGATAGCCGTAGGTCGGCCGCTCGTCGACGAAGCGGCGGATCAGCGGCAGCAGGGCTTCGTCTTCGGCCTTCACGTAGGGACGGCGCGACGGCGTCTTGCCTTGCGCCCGCTCGGCCAGGTTGGAGCGGGAAACGCCAAGCGCCTCAGCCACCCGCTTCATCGGGAAACGCCCTTCGGCAGCGACAGCGGCCGCAAGATCGGTTTTTTTGAGTTCGCCTTGGCCAGCGCCTCACGGAGGATCTCGTTCTCCATGGTCTTGCGGCCGAGCAGGCGCTCCAGGTCGCGCACCCGCTCCTCGAGCTTGCGCACTTCTGAATTGCCGACGACCGGCTCGTCCGATCCCACCGCCGTCACGCCTCCCTCGCTCATCAAGCGCCGCCAGCGGTACAGGAGGTTCGCCGCCACGCCATTGCGCCGGGCCACCGACGACACCGTCTCCCCCGGCTCGAAACTCTCCTCGATGATCCGAAGCTTCTGCTCCGTCGACCAATACCGCCGACGCGCCGTCCCCGTGATCAGTTCGATCCGCTGATAGTCATCCGTCATAAGCCTGTCCTCAAGGATATCCTTGAGCCTTCCTGCTTATGCCAGGTGTCCGGTCGAAATGGGGGGCAGTTCATTGCCGTTGCAGCGTCAAAACACAAAGCGCTATCTCCACCCCCATCTTTTCGACTGGCCAGCCGCCGGCTCGACGGAGCCGCGGGCTGACTTGCCGTTGCTTGATTGGCGTGCGGACCGGGCCAGCGCAGTGGCTGCCAAAATCGGCAACGGCTTCGACGAAGTCATGAGAACATCCGGCAACATCACACTGCGGCTCGGGACAAGCATTCAGGATGTAGAACAAGTCCCGTCGCCCGATGAGACACGCCGCATACAGCTCCTCGGCGCCGAAGGCGAGGTCAACGAGATTGTTGATGTTGCGATCATCGCGGTTGGCTTTGGGCTTGAGCCTAGGACGCGACTTGGGATCGTGAGCCCACCCTACTAGGAAGACGACGGGCTTGACCAGGCTCTTGGTGCTTCGCCGGAGCGTCCGCAGCGAATCCTAGTCGCGGGTGCCGGCGATGGCGCTCTGATCGATTTATTGCGCGCGACAATTCGCGACTTCCGTCATGAGGACATCGTCGGCCTTCTCCCTGAAGGGGATGCGCTTAGAATGCTGGAAGGCGAGGTGAACACCATCGAGCGCGAAGCGATAAGAACGACACACGTGGCGGACAAGCGCGTACTAAATCTCCAAGAGAAGTACAGCCGCCTGACGCTAGAACCTAGCTTTCTTGACCAAGTGCGTGCCAGAATCCGGCACGACACCGACGTGTGGTTCAATTATAGTTCTGCCGCGCGATTTACGCTTGGATCATCGATCCTTAACCGCGTTCTGGTAGCCACGCTAACCCGCCTCGGAGCGATCACACCAAAACTCGCGCAGCTCGACGACAAGGCCGTGAGCCGGCTCACAAATGGCGAATACGCGGTTACTTGGCCACAGACCCTCTTGCCACAAGTGTTCGACCGGATTGTGATGCGCCACGGTCCACCCCAGGACTACTTGGCTGAAGTCTTTCCCAAGCTATCGGTCCCGTGCGCGCCACTTCGCGGGAAGCTTCGGGACCTTGACCTTACCCGTTTTCTGGACAACTCCACGCGAGTGTATTTCGGCCGATGAACCCGCTTCAAGTGCACTTCCGAAGCGAGTCGGGACTGACTGGCTGACGTCCGGTTCGGGTCAACAGGCGAAGTCCGGGACCTTTTCGCGAACGTCCGATCGGGGTCTCATATCGGACCTGTTCCGCCGCTTCGCCAGTTCCGAGAGGCGCCGATAAGCGACATGAGACTTTGGAGCAAGTGGGAATTGCGGTCCACGACCCTGACTGCGGCGTGGCCTGTCTTCCGGTTCTGCCGTCAAAGTGACGTGACCTGCTTGGCCGCTCGGACTCGCGTGCATCCCTAAGGGCAATCAACGAGGTCTGCCATGTCCCTTGTTGATCAGCGAGAAACGGCTGGAGGCGTTCGTTCGAAGTCGCGGAAAGGGCGAGCTGGAGTACACTCATGGATTGCATTAGCCGGAGTTCCGCCCGGTGTTCCCGGCGTCCGGCTACTCCCCCGAATGCCAGGCGATTGACCTTGCCGCGCAAGTCAGCATCATGCCTCCAGGCGGCGCCATGCAAACGGAGGCTCGATGGCTCTCGCGGCCGTCTCGCTCGGCGACAAGTACGATCTCGGAAAGAGCCGCATCCTGCTGACCGGAACCCAGGCGGTGGTCCGGCTGGCCTTGATGCAGCAGGCCCGCGATCGCCGCATGGGCAAGCATACGGCCGGCTACGTCACCGGCTACCGCGGCTCGCCGCTCGGCGGGCTCGATCAGCAGTTCGAGCGTGCCGCGGGCGTTCTGGCGCCGACCGACATCGTCTTCCAGCCAGCCGTGAACGAGGACCTGGCGGCGACCGCTCTGTGGGGGGCGCAACAGGCCGAGATGAGGGGCGAGGGCCGCTTCGATGGCGTCTTCGGCATCTGGTACGGCAAGGGACCGGGGGTGGACCGGTCGGGAGATGCCCTGAAACACGCCAATCTCGGGGGCACGTCGCCGTGGGGCGGGGTGCTCGCGCTGATGGGCGACGACCATACCTGCGAATCGTCGACCACCGCCCACCAGTCCGAATACGCCTTCGTCGACGCGATGATCCCCATCCTGTCGCCGGCCGGGGTGCAGGAGATCCTCGACTATGGTCTGTTCGGGCTCGCCATGTCCCGTTTCACCGGGCTGTGGGTCGGTCTCAAATGTGTCAAGGACACCGTCGAAGTCGACGGCGACCGTGGACGGCTCGCTGGACAGGGTCGCCACGGTCATTCCCGGTGCCTTCCGGATGCCGCCCGGCGGGCTGTCCATCCGTCCCAGCGACCATCCGGTGGCGCAGGAGGAGCGTCTCCACGAAAGCAAGATCCCGGCGGCATTGGCCTTTTTGCGCGTCAACGTCCCCGACCGCCTGGTTCTCGCCGGCGGGCGGGAGCCTCGCCTCGGAATTATTACGGCCGGGAAGAGCTATCTCGACGTCCTCCAGGCGCTCGACGATCTCGACATCGACGAGACGCGCGCCGCCGCCCATGGCGTGAAGCTCCTCAAGCTTGCCTGCACCTGGCCGCTGGAGCCGAACATGATCCGCCACTTCGCCAGCCGGCTCGAGAAGATCATCGTGGTCGAGGAGAAGCGCGGGCTGATCGAGAGCCAGGTCAAGGAAATCCTCTACGGGACGCGCAACACCCCGATCGTCGTCGGCAAGCGCGACGAGGCGGGCGAATGGCTGCTGCCGTCGAAAGGGGCACTCGATTCCAACCGGATCGCCATCGCCATCGGCGAGCGCATTCTCGAGAAGACCCGCGACATGCAGGTCGACCGCCGGCTTGCCGGCCTCAAGGCGGCGGAGGAGCGCCTCGCCGCCGGCCGCGACATCGCGGCCCGCGGCTTCTACTTCTGCCCCGGCTGCCCCTACAACACCTCGACCGTGGTGCCGCAGGGCTCGCGCGCCTATGCCGGCATCGGCTGTCACTATATGGTCCAGCGCATCGAGGACCGGGCGACGGAAGGCTACACCCAGATGGGCGCCGAAGGCGCCAACTGGGTCGGCGAGGCGCCGTTTTCAACGCGACGGCATGTCTTCCAGAACATCGGCGACGGCACCTACAACCACTCCGGCAGCCTGGCGATCCGCGCTGCGGCGATCGCCGGGGTCAACATCACCTACCGGATCTACGTCAACGACGCCGTGGCGCTGACCGGCGGCCAGAAGGTCGACGGCGAGATGGGCGTCGACCAGATCGCTGCCGAGGTGCGGGCGGAGGGCGCCCGGCGGATTGCGATCGTGTCGGAGGAGCCGGAGCGCTATCCGATTTCCGCTGCCTGGCCGCTGGGGACCACGATCAACCATCGCGACGATCTCGATGCGGTGCAGAAGGAGCTGGCGAAGGAAGACGGTCTCTCCGTCCTCATCTACGACCAGACCTGCGCGGCGGAGAAGCGTCGCCGCCGCAAGCGCGGCAAGCTCGCCGATCCCGATCGCCGGGTGATCATCAATGAACTGGTCTGCGAGGGGTGCGGCGATTGCGGCGTGCAATCGAATTGCGTGGCGATCGCACCGCTCGAAACCGAGTTCGGGCGGAAGCGCGTCATCGACCAGTCGTCTTGCAACAAGGACCTCTCCTGTCTGCGCGGCTTCTGCCCGAGCTTCGTTACCGTTCATGGCGCGCGTTTGCACGAGCGGAGCACCGCGATCGATTTCGAGCTTCCCGAGCCGGCGTTGCCTGCGCTCGACGGAGACTATGCTATTCTCATCACCGGCGTCGGCGGCACCGGCGTCGTCACCATCGGTGCGCTGATCGCCATGGCCGCGCATCTCGAAGGCAAGGGCGCGGGCGTCATTGATATGGCCGGACTTGCCCAGAAAGGCGGTCCGGTGACCAGCCATGTGCGCATCGCGCCGACGCCGGCCGGGGTGAAGGCGATCCGCGTCGCCGCCGGCGGGGCCGACGCGCTGCTTGCCTGCGACGCGGTGGTTGCGGGGTCGGCGAGGGCGCTGGCGGCGATCAATCCCGGGCGGACGCGGGCCTTCGTCAACACGCACGAGACCTATCCCGGCGAGTTCACCCACGACCCCGACTACACGTTGCCGACGCGGAGATTGGTCCAGGCGATCGCTTCGGGTGCTGGCGAGGAGCACACGCGCGCCATCGAAGCGACACGCATCGCCACCGCACTTCTCGGCGATTCCATCGCCGCCAACATGTTCATGCTCGGCCTTGCCCTGCAGTCGGGCGCCATCCCCCTGTCGCCGGCAGCGATCGAGCGCGCCATCGAACTGAACGGGGTCGACATCGCCATGAACAAGGCGGCGCTGGCGTGGGGGCGCCGCGCCGCGCTCGATCCGGAGGCCGTGGCCTCTATCGCCGATCGGATCTCGGGTCGGCCGGCGCCGGTCGAATGGCAAAACCTCGAGGCATTGGTCGAGCGCCGCGTGGCCTTCCTCACCGCCTATCAGAACGTAGCCTATGCTCGGCGCTATGTCGCAGCGGTCGAGCGGGTTCGCGACGCGGAGCGGTCCGCGGCGCCCGGTCGCGACGACCTCGCCGGCGCGGTCGCCCGCAATCTCTTCAAGCTGATGGCGGTGAAGGACGAGTACGAGGTGGCGCGCCTCTTCTCCGATATCTCGTTTGATCGTCAACTGCGCCGCACCTTCGCCTCGTGGGACCGGCTCGAGTTCCATCTGGCGCCGCCGTTGTTTGCCGAGCGTGATCCCGAGACCGGCGAACTTGTGAAATCGAACTATGGTCCGTGGATGCGGGGTGCGTTCCGCCTGCTTGCCCGCTTCAAGGGTCTTCGTGGCACGCCTTTTGATCCGTTCCGCTATTCGGCCGACCGGCGTCTCGAAAAACGCCTGCTGGCCGACTATGAGCAGACCCTTGGGCAGATCGCCGAGCGTCTTAGTGCCGCCAACCATGACGCCGCCGTCGCCCTTGCCCAATATCCGGAGACCATCCGCGGCTACGGCCATGTGAAGAAGGCGTCGGCGGACAACGCGGCTGCGGCGGCAACGCGAATGCGGGCGACCTTTCTCGCTTCGCCGGAGCGCATGCCCGACGCCGCCGAGTAGCCCGCTGATATTCGTGGCGGCCGGCACGCAATCGCCTTGCCGGACCGTCAGAAAACTGCACCATTGCTCAACTACACAGGTGTTGCTGGCCGCGCCCGATAGAGAGACGTTGCCGAGGGGTGAGGCCAAAAGGGAGAATTCGATATGTCAAAGCCCATCAGCAAGCTCGCAGTCGCGCTCGCCGGCGCCGTGGCCCTCGGCGTTGCCGCTGCAGCCCCCGCCCACGCGGAAATGGTGAAGCTGACCATCCTTGGCGTCGGCGATCTCTACAGTTTCGAAGGCCTCAAGGATCGTGGCGGCTTCGCCCGGTTGAATGCGGTCGCCAAAGCCGAGAAGGAGAACAACCCGAACACGATCTACGTCTTCGACGGCGACATGCTGTCGCCCTCGCTCCTGTCGGGATTCGACAAGGGGGCCAACACGATCGAGCTCACCAATATCGTGCCCTTCGACATCGCCGTTCCGGGCAATCACGAGTTCGACTTCGGCACCGACAACTTCCTCGAGAAGATGAAGATGTCGAAATATCCGTGGGCGGCGATCAACATCACCGACGGCAACGGCTCGCCGATCGACGGCCTCGGCGGCACCATGGTCAAGGATATCGCCGGTCTCAAGGTGGCCCTCGTACCGGTCGCGCAGGACACGACGCCGGAGGTCTCCAGCTCCGGCGACTGGCAGTTCGGCGATACCGTGAAGTCGGCGATCGAGGGCGCCAAGGCGGCGCGGGCTGACGGCGCCGACCTGGTCATCGGCGTCATCCAGGCCGATCACGAATACGACCGCGAGATCATGGCGAGCCACGCCTTCGACGTGATCATCTCCGGCGACGACCATGACTACATGACCGGCTATGACGGCATCACCGCCTATGTCGAGACCTCGACCGAGGCGCGGTATCTGAGCCCGCTCGACCTGGAGGTCACCGTCACCGAGAAGGACGGCAAGCGCTCGGTCTCGTGGGAGCCGTCGTTCCGCTTCATCGACACCAAGACGGTCGACGCCCGATCCCGAGACGCAGAAGCTCGTCGACGAGTTCAAGGACAAGCTCGACAAGAGCCTGAATGTCGAGATCGGCACGACCGTCGGGCCGCTCGAATTCGCGCCGCAACGTCGTGCGTAGCGAGGAGGCGGCGATCGGCGATCTGATCACCGACGCGATGCGCGGCGCCAATGGCGCCGACATCGCCATCACCAATGGCGGCGGCATCCGCGCCGACCGGCAATACGACGCGGGGACGGTGCTGACCCGCCGGGACATCCTCACCGAACTGCCCTTCGGCAACGTGACGGTGGTGACCGAGGTAACCGGCCAGCAGGTCCTCGATGCGCTGGAGAACGGCTTCAGCCAGGTCGAGAACGGCGCCGGCCGCTTCCCGCAGGTCTCGGGCCTGAAGATCGTCGTCGATCTGAAGCAGCCGCCCGGCAGCCGCGTCGTCTCCGTGATGGTCGGCGACAAGCCGCTCGATCCCACTGCCACCTACAAGGTCGCCACCAACGACTTCATGCTCAAGGGCGGCGACGGCTACACGGCGCTCGCCGGCGGCAAGGTGCTGATCGGGCCGAAGCAGGGCAACCTGATGGCCAACGA
The DNA here is from genome assembly GCA_963710805.1 of uncultured Alphaproteobacteria bacterium. Taxonomy (GTDB): domain Bacteria; phylum Pseudomonadota; class Alphaproteobacteria; order Rhizobiales; family Kaistiaceae; genus Bauldia. The sequence goes on from CAVQBS010000044.1 coordinate 73,779, forward strand.
CGTGATCAACTACATCAGTGCTGCCGGCAAGGTCGACGCCAAGGTCGAAGGCCGCATCGTCCAGGGCTAGCGGTTCCACAGCCGGGGAAGGAGAGGGAGCGCACGCACCCTCTCCTTCAGCCGTGCTTCGTGTTGGCCTCGCGCTCGGCGCTTTGAAGGTGGATTTCGAGCGTCGGGGGACTATGTTGCAGGCGGAAACCCGTGAACCATGAACGCCGAAGCATCGACGGCTCCCCTGCGCCCTCCCGCCGCCTTCCCGCCAGATCATCCAGACGTCCGCTTCGGCCGCGTCGGGGTGCTCTTGGCCAATCTCGGTTCGCCGGCGGGAACCGACTACGGGTCGATGCGGCGCTATCTCAAGGAGTTCCTGTCGGACAGGCGGGTGATCGAGGTGGCCGCGGCCGATATGGTGGGTGATCCTCAACGGCATCGTGCTGACCACCCGGCCGAAGAAATCCGGCCACGCCTATGAGACGGTCTGGAACAAGGAGCGGAACGAGGCGCCGCTGATCACCATCACCCGCTCGCAGGCCGAGCGGCTCGGCGGGCGCCTCGCCGGCGACGGGATCATGGTCGACTGGGCGATGCGCTACGGCGAGCCGTCGATCGGCGAGCGGCTGAAGGCGCTGAAGGCACGAGGGCTGCGACCGCATCCTCGTCGTCCCGCTCTATCCGCAATATGCCGCCGCGACGACGGCGACCGCCAATGACGACGCCTTCGAGGCGCTTCAGGCGATGCGCTGGCAGCCGGCGATGCGCACCGTGCCGCCCTATCACGACGATCCCGCCTATATCGAGGCGCTGGCCGAGTCGCTGACGGCGGGTCTGGCCGGGCTCGACTTCGAGCCGGAGCTGGTGCTCGCCTCCTTCCACGGCCTGCCGCGCGCCTATCTCGACAAGGGCGACCCCTATCACTGCCACTGCCAGAAGACGACGCGGCTCCTGCGCGAGAAGCTTGGGTGGCCGGAGGAGCGGCTGCGGATCTGCTTCCAGTCGCGCTTCGGGCGCGCCGAGTGGCTGCAGCCCTATACCGACGAGACCGTCACCGACGCTTGCCAGAGGCGGCACGAAGCGGCTGGCGGTCATCATGCCGGGCTTTTCCGCCGACTGCCTCGAGACGCTGGAGGAAATCGCCATCCGCGGCGGCGAGACGTTCCGCGAGCACGGCGGCGAGCACTATCGCCGCGATCCCCTGCCTCAACGACAGCGACCCCGGCATGCGGCTGATCGAGACGCTGGTCCGCCGCGAGCTCGCCGGCTGGATCTGAGCCGGCCCCCGTCCGTCCGATTTCGTCTTCTCCATGGCGATGCTGCTTCATACATGAGGAAGTGGCGGCCCGGGCACGCAGGCGGCCGGGTCCGCGCTAGACTGCGATTCCTGCCGCGAAACGCGGCGTGATTCGGCAAGGAGGACAGAGCATGTTCGGCTTCGACTGGGTCGTCATCGCGATTGTCGTGCTCATCATTCTGGTGCTCTTCGCCGGGATCAAGACCGTGCCGCAGGGCTACAACTACACGGTCGAGCGCTTCGGCCGCTACACCCGGACGCTGTCGCCGGGCCTCAACCTGATCGTGCCGTTCATCGACCGCATCGGCGCGAAGATGAACATGATGGAGCAGGTGCTCGACGTGCCGACCCAGGAGGTCATCACCCGCGACAACGCCACGGTCGTCGGTCGACGGCGTCGCCTTCTACCAGGTGCTCGACGCCGCGCGCGCTGCCTACGAGGTGCGCGGGCTGGAGAACGCCATCCTCAACCTCACCATGACCAACATCCGCACGGTCATGGGCTCGATGGACCTCGACGAGCTGCTGTCCAAGCGCGACGACATCAACGACCGCCTGCTGCGTGTCGTCGACGAGGCCGCCTCGCCCTGGGGCGTCAAGATGACCCGCATCGAGATCAAGGACATCGACTCCGCCGCGCGACTGGTCGACTCCATGGCCCGGCAGATGAAGGCCGAGCGCGAGAAGCGCGCCGCATCCTCGAGGCCGAAGGCATTGCGCCAGTCCGCAGATCCTGAGGGCCGAGGGCGAGAAGCAGGCGCAGATCCTCGAGGCCGAGGGCCGGCGCGAGGCCGCCTTCCGCGACGCCGAGGCGCGCGAGCGCCTGGCCGAGGCCGAGGCGAAGGCGACCAAGGTGGTGTCCGAGGCCATCGCCAAGGGCGACGTCCAGGCGATCAACTATTTCGTCGCCCAGAAATACACCGAGGCGCTCGAGTCAGCTCGCCAGCGCGCCGAACCAGAAGGTGCTGATGCTGCCGGTCGAGGCGACGTCGCTGATCGGCTCGCTCGGCGGCATCGCCGAGATCGCCAAGGCTTCGTTCGGCGAAGAGGCGGTCAGGCGAGCGGGCCGCACGCGTGCCGAGCGCCGGTGGCGGAGGCTCGTCGTGATCGCCGATTTCGTCGAGGGGCTGGGGCCGTGGGCCTGGTGGATCGGCGGCGTCATTCTGCTGGCGCTCGAGATCGTCCTTCCCGGCAACGTCTTCGTCTGGTTCGGCATTGCCGCCATCCTGACCGGGGTCGTGGCGATGTTCACCGACGTCGCCTGGCAGATCCAGCTCATTATCTTCGGAGTTCTGTCCCTGGTGCTGGTGATCGTCGGGCGCGGCTATTTCGCCCGCGGCTCGCAGAGCGCCGAGCCGCTCCTCAACCGCCGCGCCGACAGTCTGGTCGGCCGGGTCTACGTGCTTTCCGAGCCGATCGTCGGCGGCTCCGGCACGCATCCGGGTCGACGACGCGAACTGGCGGGTCAACGGGCCCGACCTGCCGTCGGGGACGCGGGTCAGGGTGGTTGGCCATGACGGGGTGGTGCTGACCGTCACGAACGCCGAAAGCCAGTAGCGGCGGTCGGACGGCGTCAGACGACGCCGATCCGCAAGAGGTCGTGCATGTGGACGATGCCGACCGGGCGGCCATCCTCGACAATGAACAGTGCCATGACTGGGCGCTCGGTGAGGTTCATCATGGCCAGCGCCTCGCCCACCAGGGTGTCGGGCGACACGGCCTTCGGCGAGCGGGTCATGATGTCGTCGACGCGGCGGGCGAGCAGCTCGGCGCTCATATGGCGGCGGAGGTCGCCGTCCGTGACGATGCCGACCAGCCGGCCCGCGCCGTCGGTGATCCCGACGCAGCCGAAGCCCTTCTCCGAGATGACCAGGATCGCGTCGGACATCAACGTTCCCCCGGGAACCAGCGGTAATGCCTTGTCCCGGTGCATGATGTCGCGCACTAGATGCAGGTTGGCGCCGAGGCGGCCGCCGGGGTGGAAGGCGTGAAACTTCTCGGCGGTGAAGCCGCGGCGCTCGAGAAGCGCGATCGCCAGCGCGTCGCCGAGGGCAAGCTGCATCAGCGTCGAGGTGGTTGGCGCGAGGCCGTGCGGGCAGGCTTCGACCACCTTGGGCAGGAGAAGCACCACGTCCGACTCGCGGGCGAGCGAGCTGTCGAGCGTCGCAGTCATCGAGATCAGGGCGATTTCGAAGCGCCGGGAATATTCGAGCAGGCCGCGAAGCTCGGCGGTCTCTCCGGACCAAGACAGCGCCAGGATGACGTCGTCCTTGGTGATCATGCCGAGGTCGCCGTGACTGGCCTCCGACGGGTGAACGAAGAAAGACGGCGTTCCGGTCGAGGCGAGCGTCGCCGCAATCTTACGGGCGATGTGGCCGCTCTTGCCGAGGCCACTAACCACGACCCGTCCGGCGCAGCCGTGGATCAGCTCGACTGCCTTTGCGAAAGGAGCCGCCAGCCCATCGTCGAGGGCGGCCTCCAGGGCGACGAGCCCGGCGCGTTCGGTTTCGATTGTCTGCCGCGCCGACTCGGCGACGCTGTGAGCGTCGGAGCGCGCCGCCGTCACCTCGGCCATCCGTTTGCCTGATACCGTCGCCACCTCTCACCGCCTGTCGTTCTGTCGCCGAGGTGTTTATCAGGTTTCGGTCCGGTGGAGAACGGACCCAAAGTCGCGCTCAACTAACCATTAACCATCCCTGTTTACGTTCTGGAAAGGATAAGCGCGCCTCCGCAGCCGCGCCGATCGTAGCCGGACCGACGCCATGCGTGTCAGTGCCATATCGCTCCAGGCGGCTGTCGTCGCGTCGATTCTGACCGTCTCTCCCGCGCTGGGGCAAAGTACCGAGCCCGCCCCGAACGGGCTGCGCGGCTCGATTTCCTGCTGCGGATGCTGCGGCTCCGCCGGCGAATGCGGACAATCCTCAGTCGCCTCCGGCAACCGCCGAGGCAGCCGACAAGCCCCCGGTTGTCGCCGTGGATACGATCGAAACGGGCACGGCGGCTGTCGCCGGCCCCGTGACGCGCGTTACGCCGACGAATCAGCGCGTGACGCCGGAGCCAATGGTCGACACCTCCGATCCGCCGGCGTTCATTGCCGGCAATGCCCTTCGCCGCACGCCCGACAACGATCCCTATGGCGCTGTCGGCATCCCGGCCGGCAGCTTCATCCTCTATCCCTCCATCGACCTGTCGACCGGCTACACCAGCAATGCGACCCAGACCGCTGGCGGCAGCGCCGCCGCCTTTGCCCTCGCCGCGCCCGAATTGCTGATCCAGTCGGACTGGTCGCGGCACGCGGCGGCGCTGTCGCTGCGTGGCTCCTACCAGACCTTCTCCAACGGCGCCGCCGATGTGCCCGAGGCGGAAGCGGTCGCCACCACCCGCCTCGATCTTGCCGATCGGTGGGACGCCAGCTTCCGTGCCGCCTACCGCTACCGCCGCGAGAGCCTTTCGGACCCCGACTTTCCCTCCGGAGTCGATCGCGCTCCTGACGTGCACGATTTCAACGGAACGACGTCGCTGTCCGGTGCGTTCGGCCGCAAGGTCTTTACGGTCGAAGCCGGCGCGGAGCGCTCGCTCTACGGCGACGGCAAGGCGGGAGGCGTACGGGTCAGTCAGCGTTATCGCGACAACACGCTCCACAGCGGCCGCTTGCGGGTCGGTTATGAGGTGACCCGGGCATTCATTCCCTTCGTTGAGGGCGTGCTGACCGACCGGCAATACGACCAGCGGAAGGACAGCAACGGCATTGTCCGCACAAGTCATGGAGACGGGCTGCGCGCCGGCTTCAGCCTTCGATCGCTCGCCGGTTTCGTCCGGCGAGATCGCGATCGGCTATCTGAGGGAGGTCTTTGAAGACAAGGGACTGAAAACATTGGCGGCTTTCACCGTCGATGGATCGCTGATGTGGTCGCCGACGCAGCTGACGACGATCACCACCAGCCTCTCCAGCTCGATCAATCCGACCACCAATCCCGCATTCGTCCGGCTCGATCGTCTACGACGGGGGCATCGATGTCGCCTATGCGTGGCGACCCAATGTCACCCTCGCCGGGGCCGCCGGAGCACGCTACGAACGCTTCCAGGGGACGCATCAGGTCGACTGGACCTACCGGCTTGGGTTCGACGCGACGTGGCAACTGAACCGGAGCGCCGGGCTCAAGGCGGGCTACGTGCACGAGTGGCGCCAGAGCACCGACCGCGGCAACGATTATACGGACGACACCGTCCGCCTCGATCTCACGGTGCGTCGCTGACCCGAATCAGCGAGGCACGGAGTCGAGCAGCGCTCGCGCTTCAGCGGCGAAGTCCTCCGCCAGCTCCGGGCGGTCGAGGGCAAAGGCGACATTGGCCGCGAGGAAGCCGAGCTTCGAGCCGCAGTCGAAGGTGCGACCCTTGAACGGGCAGGCATAGAATGGCTTGCGTTTCGAGCAGCCGCAGCATGGCGTCGGTGATCTGGATCTCGTTGCCTGCGCCGCGACGTCCTTCGGCGAGGATGTCGAAGATCTCGGGCTGCAGGATATAGCGGCCGTTGATGTAGAGGTTCGATGGGGCATCGGCCGGCTTCGGCTTCTCGACCATTGTGGTCATCCGGAAGGCGTCGCCCGACCGCCTCGCCGATGCCGACGATGCCGTAGCTGGCGGTCTCGATCCGGATCGCATTCCTCGACGGAAATCACGTTGCCGCCCGCCTCGTTATGGACCGCCATCATCTGGGCCAGGCAGCCGGTCTCGCCCTTCATGATCATGTCGGGGAGCAGCACGGCGAAGGGCTCGCCGCCGACGATCTCGCGCGCGCACCAGACGGCATGGCCGAGGCCGAGCGGCTCCTGCTGGCGGGTGAAGCTCATCGTCGCCGGCGCTCGGCGCTGGTCGCGAGCGAGCTCCTCCAGGGCGGCGGTCCTGCCGCGCTCCTTGAGCGTCGCCTCCAGTTCGTAGGCGATGTCGAAATGGTCCTCGATCACCGCCTTGTTGCGGCCGGTGACGATGATGAAGTGCTCGATGCCGGCGTCGCGCGCCTCGTCGACCACATACTGGATCAGCGGCCGGTCGACGACCGTCAGCATCTCCTTCGGCATCGCCTTGGTGGCGGGCAGGAAGCGGGTGCCGAGGCCGGCGACGGGGAAGACGGCTTTGCGGATCGGAGACGGCACTTATCGGTATCCTCGTTCTGGGGCGCTCGGAGGGGCGCAGCCTTGCCGGCAGGACGGTGGTTCACTTTTCTTGCGCAAATCCTAAAGGTCGGCTGCGCGTGTCAACGCGGTTGTCTTATAACCGGTCCATGAGCATCCTGGTCACCGGCGGGGCCGGCTATATCGGCAGTCACATGGTCTGGCATCTGGTCGATGCCGGCGAGGAGGTGGTCGTCGTCGACAACCTGTCCACCGGCTTCGAATGGGCAGTCGCCCCGGAGGCCAGGCTGCGTCGAACGGCGACTGCGGCGACCTCGATGCGCTGGTCGACCGGGTGATCGACGAGCACAGGGTCGATGCGATCATCCACTTCGCCGGCTCGATCGTCGTGCCGGAATCGGTTGCCGATCCGCTCGGCTACTACCTCAACAATACCGTGAACTCGCGCGTCGCTGATCGAGGCGGCGGTGCGCGGCGGTGTCCGTCACTTCATCTTCTCCTCGACGGCCGCCGTCTACGGCACGCCGGCAGTCCTATCCGGTTGCCGAGGATGCGCCGCTGGCACCCGAATCGCCCTATGGCCGCTCCAAGCTGATGACCGAGATGATGCTGGCCGATGCGGCAGCGGCTCACGGTTTCACCTATGCGGCGCTGCGCTATTTCAACGTCGCCGGCGCCGATCCGCAGGGGCGCACCGGGCCAGTCGACCCGCGGCGCGACGCACCTGATCAAGGTCGCCTGCGAAGCGGCGCTCGGCAAGCGCGACGGCGTGACGGTCTTCGGCACCGACTACCCGACGCCGGACGGCACCGGGGTGCGCGACTACATCCACGTCAGCGACCTGGTGACGGCGCATGCCGATGCATTGCGCTACCTGCGCGTCCGGCCAGCCGAGCCTGGTGGCGAATTGCGGCTACGGCCACGGCTTCTCCGTGCTCGAAGTCCTCGACACGGTGAAAAGGGTGTCCGGCCGCGATTTTCCCGTTGCAGTCGGTCCGCGCCGTCCCGGCGATCCCGCCGCGATCGTCGCCTCGCCACAAAGGATCATCGAGCGCCTCGACTGGCATGCTCGCTTCGACGACCTCGGCGTCATCGTCGAGACGGCGCTCAAATGGGAAGAGGCGCTCAGCCGGCGAAATCATCTTTGAAGCTCCTGCAAATCCGCAGACTACTTGCATTCTTTACGCGCTGTTAACGAAACGCATCGCCAAATTGCGGCAACCCATCATCGTTAAAGGGGGGTTGCCGCGCCCCCCATGCCAGATGCTATAGGTTTGCGGATTCGGGCGGGCGGCGGCTCGGACGAAAGGCGAAAACCATGACCGTCGAGAACTCCACCAGCTGCCGGTTGCGGCGGCGCTTGGGATTCCTGCCGGCGGCTCTGGCGCTTGTCCTCCTTACCGGCGAGGCCGAAGCGCTGAGCCCGTCGCAATGGGTGCGCTCCTTCTGGCCGACCGCCAGATCGGCTGGCGTCTCACTGGCGACCTACAACGCGGCGCTTGGGAACTTCTCGCCTGATCCGGACGTGATCAAGCGGGCGACCTCGCAGGCGGAATTCAAGACCCAGATCTGGGACTATCTCGATCTGACGGTGACGGACGAGCGGATCCAGAAGGGGCAGGCGCTCCTGCAGCAGTACGCCTCGCAGCTTTCCAGTATCGAGCACCGCTATGGTGTCGATCGCTATACCGTGGTGGCGATCTGGGGGATCGAATCCCACTACGGCGAGGTTCTCCAGGACCCGGATATCGTCAAAGGCACCATCCGGTCCCTGGCGACGCTTGCCTATCAGGGCGGGCGGCGGGCGAAGTTTGGCCGCACGCAGCTCGTGGCTGCCCTCAAGATCCTCCAGCGTGGCGACGTTACGCCGAAGTCGATGACCGGCTCGTGGGCCGGCGCAATGGGCCACACCCAGTTTATCCCCACCACCTACAACGCCTACGCGGTCGATTTTGACGGCGACGGCCGCCGGGATATCTGGCACTCGCCGGCCGACGCGCTGGCCTCGACCGCGTCCTACCTCCACAAGATGGGCTGGGTGAGTGGCCAGACCTGGGGTTACGAGGTGGAGCTCGGCAGCGGTTTCGACTTCCGGCACGTCTCCGGCAGCCGTTCGCTTGGCGCCTGGCAGAAGCTCGGGGTTCACCGGGTCGGCGGCAAGCCATTTCCACGGCCGGGCGATTCGGCAACGCTCTACATGCCGGCCGGCGGACAGGGGCCTGCCTTTCTGCTCATCAAGAATTTCAGCGTGATCAAGCGCTACAACAACTCAAACTTCTATGCCCTTGCGGTCGGCCATCTCTCGGACCGTTTGCGCGGCGGCGAGCCGTTCCATGCGTCGTGGCCGCGCAGCGAGCGGCCGCTGACCGTCGACGAAAAGGAGAAGCTGCAGAGGCTGCTTGCCGCGCGCGGCCATTATGATGGCCCAATCGACGGCAAGATCGGCAGCGGAAGTCGCAATGCGATCCGCGAATACCAGCTGAAGATCGGAATGGTCCCCGATGGGGTCGATTCGCTCAAGGTCTTGCAGTATCTGGAGGCCGACCGGTAGGTTGGCGGCGGGGCGCATGGACGAACCGGCCAGGCGGCCGGCTCTGATATGAACGGTGTGCCTGCTTGATGTCTGGCAAGTCTATCTTCGCGCTGTTCGCCATCCTGGTCGGGGTAGCGCTCATCCTTCCCGACCTTCAGCCGGCCGTTGCCCAAGACATCCAGGTTGCCCAGGCGAAGAAGCGACCCGGCCTGTTCGAGCGGCTGTTTGGCCCGCGCAAGAGCGCCCCGACCATTCTCAAGCGTGCCCCGGTGAAGAAACGGACGGTGGTGAAGAGGAAGCGGCCGGTCAAGCGCGCTCCGGCTCCCACGGTGAAGACGGTCGAGGTGGCGCCAAAGGATCCCAATGCGCGCAAGATCCTCGTCGTCGGCGATTATGTTGCCGCGGCCTCGCCTGGGGGCTGGACCAGGCGCTCGCGAAGGAAACCAAGATCAAGTCGCCAAGCGCTATGAGGGATCGTCCGGCCTCGTGCGGGCTGACCATTTCGACTGGAACAAGCAGATCCTCGATATCCTCAACGAGGAGAAACCCGATGTCGTGGTTGTCGTCCTCGGGGCAAACGACCGTCAGGACATGCAGGACGGCAACCAGCGCTATCCGATCCAGTCGCCGAAGTGGGAAGAGACCTATACCCGGAGGATCGGAGGCCTTGCCGACACACTGAAGGTCTATGGCCGGCCGTTCTTCTGGGTCAGCGCCCCGCCGCTCCGCGGCACGTCGACGATGGCCGACATCGCCTACATCAACGGCCTGTACAAACCGTTGGTCGAGAAGGCGGGCGGCCATTATGTCGATGTGTGGAATGGCTTCACCAATGCCAATGGGCAATACGTCACCAGCGGCCCCGACATCGACGGCCAGACCAAGGCGCTGAGAACCAGCGACGGCATCAACTTCACCGGCGCGGGCAAGCTGAAGCTCGCCTACTACGTCGAGCGGGATATCCGTCGCGCTACAGGCCTTGGATCGGGCGATATCAACCTGCTGGCCTCGACGACCCTGTCGAGCACGATCGAGATCGGTCCGGACGGCAAGAAGCGACTTGTCGGTCCGGTGATCTCTCTTTCCGATCCTTTGCCCGGAGCCAGCGCCGAACTCGCCGGCAAACCGGACCCTACGATCTTCGACCCGGTGACCGCCACGTTGGTCGTCCCGCCGAAAGCCTCGGTCGAGCCTCCCGTGGAGAAGGACGAGACGCCGCAATACCGGCTTGTCGTCAAGGGCGAGGCGTTGACGGCGAGTGCGGGGCGGATCGACGATTTCGCATGGCCGCCACGCGCACGCGCCGGCCAGGATTTCGTTTCGCCCGTCGATGCCGCTCCCGACGCCACTGCCGCGGCCGAGGATGGGGCAGCGGACGGCAAGGCGACGCTCACGCCGGTATCGAAGTCGTCGCAATAGCGCGCGTCGGCGCGCTGCACGGCGGTGCGCGCCTATCTCCGCCTTCGTAAACAGGGAACCTTCAGCGGTTCCGGCAGTTGACGGTCTGCACTTCGTTGGACAGATGGAGACGGACCATGTTGAAGGCTGGAATCCTGTGGCTGCTCGGCGTGCCCATCGTCGTGATCGTCGCGCTGTTTGCGTTCGGCGTCGTGTGACGACGCTCGGTCTTTGACGGTGCCGGCCGCTTCATGCCGGCTCCTTTGCCTCCACCTCCTTGCGGACGATATCGGCTCCCGCGACCATCGCCCGAAGCTTGCCGAAGGCGACGTTACGCGGCAGGTACTTCATGCCGCAGTCCGGGGCGACGATAATGCTGTCCGCCGGGACATGGGGCAGGGCGCGGCGGATGCGCGCCGCAACCGTCTCGGGGGTCTCGACCGTCTGATCCTTCAGGTCGATGACGCCGAGGACGATGGTCTTGCCCGGCAGGCGCGCAAGCACCGACGTGTCGAGATTCGATTGCGCCGTTTCGATCGAGATCTGGTCGAGCGCCGTGCCGGCCAGCTCGGGCAGGAAGGAATAGCCTTCCGGGCGCTCGTGGATGATCGCTGCATAGCCGAAGCAGATGTGGAGCGCCGTCGTACCGTTGACGCCTTCGAGCGCGCGATTGACCGCGGCAAGCCCGAATTCGCGCGCCTTCTCCGGCCGCGCCTGCATATACGGCTCGTCGATCTGCACCACGTCGGCACCGGCGGCGAACAGATCCTTGATCTCCTCGTTGACCGCCGCCGCATAATCGAGCGCCATCTCGGCAGGGTCGTCGTAAAAGTCATTTTGCGCCTGCTGCGACATGGTGAAGGGGCCCGGCACCGTCATCTTGACCATGCGGCTCGGTGTTGGCCTTGAGAAATTCGAGATCGCCGACCTCGACCGGGTGCTTGCGTCTGATCCGGCCGACGACGCGTGGCACCGGGTTGGGATGGCCGCTGCGGTCGAGCGCCGTGCCGGGATTGTCGATGTCGACGCCTTCCAGCGCGGTGGCGAAGCGGTTGGAATAGCTTTCGCGGCGCATCTCGCCGTCGGTGATGATGTCGAGGCCGGCGCGCTCCTGGTCGCGGATGGCGAGGATGGTCGCGTCGTCCTGCGCCTGCTCCAGCCATTCCGGGCAACGCGCCAGAGCTCCCTTGCCCGCACCCGCGGGGGAAAGCGGCCGGCGAGCCGGGCGCGGTCAATCAACCAGTCGGGCTGTGCGTAGGAACCGACCAGCGAGGCGGGGAAAAGCTTGTGCATGGCGGATTTCCTCCCAGACACCGTTGTCGTGCGTTGGGGAGGAACCTATGGCATCCGCCGCCGGCTGTCATGTGACGCCGGCCCGTCGCCCGACGGTCAGTCGCCGGCGTCGATGATCCCGGCGCGGGTCTGGACCACCCAGCGGCCGTCCTGCTGCATGATGCGCTGGACCATGCCGAGGCCGGGGAGGGTGGAGCCGGGCGCCACCTCGTAGGAACCGCTGTCGCCCTGAACCAGCGCCCGGCCCTTCTCGACGCGCAACAAAGTCCAGCCCGCGACAGACGGCGGCGGAGCCGGGTCGACCGAGCCGGTGATCTCCCCCGACACTGCGCTCCTGAACTGGTCGAGCCCGGAGATTCGCGGGGCGCTCGGTGCGGAAGCGGTCACCACGGCCTTGAGCGAGGCTATTTCCATCGCGAGCTGGCCGACGCTGGCGCGAAGCGCTTCGGTCGGATTGATGGCGTCCCGGTCGGCGGAGGCAAGGTGGATGGCGTAGCCGAAGCCGTTCGAGGCCATGGCGCCGACCAGCGCGCCGAGCGCGGCCGCTATCATGATCGCCGCCGCGCGGCGGTCGAGCCAGTTGAGGAGCGGATTGCGCCGGGCGCGTTCAAGCGGCGTCAGCGCCGGACCGGCCGGCGGTGGGCTGTCGTCGACAATGGAGATGATGTTGTCGGGAGAGGCCGCGGGACCTGAGCTGTCGCTGTGGGGCGTTTTCGTGCGGGATCCGGTGGCGTCCTCGTCGGAAAGCCTGACTTCCGGGGCTTTAGCCGCCTGTTCCGCCCCAGCGTCAGTGACGGCGCTTGCTTTCTCGGGATTTGCCCGCGCTTCGCCTGCGACGACATTTGCCCCCGCATCGGGCTTTTCGCTCGCGTTGGCGGAGCCTTGCGCTTTTGCGGGTTCCTTCCGTTTTGCCATGATCGCGACCTCCGGGATTCACCCATCGGTAACCGCGTTCTGGTTAGCGATTGGTTAGCGGAGACGCCGTGCGACGGCCCTTCCGCCGCGAATGGGCCTTGCCGCCGCACCGCCACCTTGAGGACCAGCTCAAGTTTCTTCGCGGCAGAGACCCGGAGCTCTACCTGCTGATCGACAGCATTCAGGAGGAGGAGCTGGCGCACCTGAACAACGCGGAAGAGCGCTTTGTCGGTGATCCATTTTGGTCTCGCCCGCTGCGGCGAGCGATGTCTCGTGTCACGGATGGGGTCATATGGCTGTCGACCTGGGCCGACTCCTCGCGGATGGCGCGAGAGCTTGCGGCCGCCCGCGACTGAAGCAGAGAACCAGGCTGCGACGATGCCCAGCGAACTACCGCGGCAGGGTCGTCTCGCCCATCAGGTACTGGTCGACGGCGCGGGCGCATTGCCGGCCCTCGCGGATCGCCCAGACCACCAGCGACTGGCCGCGGCGCATGTCGCCGCAGGCGAACACCTTGTCGAGACTCGATGCGTAGCGGTTGGTATCGGCGGCGACATTGCCGCGCTTGTCGAGCTCGACGCCAAGGGTCTTGATCATGCCGTCCTGAACGGGGCCGAGAAAGCCCATGGCAAGCAGCACCAGGTCGGCCTTGAGGGCGAATTCGGTTCCCTCGAGCGGCTGCATCTTGCCGTCGACGCGGATGCAGTGCAGCGCCTTCACCTTGCCGCCCTCGCCGGTGAACTTCTGGGTCATCACCGAGAAGTCTCGTTCGGCGCCTTCCTCCTGGCTGGAGGAGGTCCGCAGCCGCAGCGGCCAGTCCGGCCACGTCAGCATCTTGTTTTCCTTGTCCGGCGGCCGCGGCATGATCTCGAGCTGGGTCACCGACAGCGCACCCTGGCGGATCGACGTGCCGATGCAGTCGGAACCGGTATCGCCACCGCCGATCACCACCACGTGCTTGCCGTCGGCAAGGATCGGCTTGACGTTACCGAGCGGCTCGTCGCTGAGCCGCCGGTTCTGCTGCGGCAGGAACTCCATGGCGAAATGGACGCCGTCGAGGTCTCGGCCGGGGATCGGCAGGTCGCGCGGCTGCTCGGCCCCGCCGGCCAGCGCAATGGCGTCGTGACGGTCGACCAGCTCGGCGGATATCGAGTTCGATGCCGACATGGACGTTGCAATGGAAGACGACGCCTTCGGCCTCCATCTGCGCGACGCGCCGCTCGACGTGGCCCTTCTCCATCTTGAAGTCGGGGATGCCGTAGCGGAGCAGGCCGCCGGGCTTGGCGTTCTTCTCGTAGAGGTGGACCTCGTGGCCTGCGCGGCGAAGCTGCTGGGCGCAGGCAAGGCCCGCCGGTCCTGAGCCGATCACCGCCACCGAGCTGTCCGGTCGTCTTGCTCGGCGGCTCGGGCTGGACCCAGCCTTCGGCAAAGCCGCGGTCGATGATGGCGCATTCGATCGTCTTGATGGTCACCGGGCTGTCGATGATGTTGAGCGTGCAGGATGCCTCGCAGGGCGCGGGGCAGATGCGGCCGGTGAACTCAGGGAAGTTGTTGGTCGAATGGAGGTTGCGCAGCGCCTGCTGCCAGTCGCCGTGATAGACGAGGTCGTTCCAGTCGGGGATCTGGTTGTTTACCGGACAGCCGTTGTGACAGTAGGGGATGCCGCAATCCATGCAGCGCGCCGCCTGGTCGCGGCTTGCCTGCTCGGAGAGCGGGATGACGAATTCGCGATAGTGGCGGACGCGGTCACCGACCGGCGCGTAGCGCCGGTCGTGGCGATCGATCTCGAGGAAGCCGGTTATCTTGCCCATCGCCGCTACTCTCCCGCCGCCGCGTAGAGTCGGCGCTTCCTCGCGCCGCTGGCGTTCGAGCTCGGCCAGCGCCCGCCGGTATTCGACCGGCATGACCTTGCGGAACTTCGGCCGGTAGTCCGACCCAGTTGTCGAGGATCTCCCGGCCCGGGCCGAGCCGGTGAAATGGGCGTGGTTGCTGATCAGCCTGTGCAGCCGCTCGCGCATCGTGGCGGGTCATGTCGGTCATGACGTCGATGAGCCCCTTGTACTCGATGTCGCCGCCTGATGCTGGAGGCGCTCGAGCAGGTCGTCCTCCTCCGTCACCGGCTCCAGCTCGACCATCGCCAGGTTGCAGCGCGTGGCGAAGGAGTCGTCCTCGTCGAGGACATAGGCGATGCCGCCCGACATGCCGGCGGCGAAGTTGCGCCCGGTGCGGCCGAGCACGACGACGACGCCGCCGGTCATGTATTCGCAGCAATGGTCGCCGGCGCCTTCGACCACCGCGATCGCGCCGGAGTTGCGTACGGCGAAGCGTTCGCCGGCGACGCCGCGGAAATAGCACTCGCCGGAAATGGCGCCGTAGAGCACCGTGTTGCCGACGATGATCGACTTCTCGGGCACGATCCCGGACTGCTCCGGCGGGCGGACGACCAGCCGGCCGCCTGACAGGCCCTTGCCGACATAGTCGTTGGCCTCGCCGACCAGCTCCATGCTGACGCCGGTCGCCAGCCAGGCGCCGAAGCTCTGGCCGGCGGTGCCGGTCAGCTTGATGGCAATGGTGTCCTCCGGCAGGCCGGCGTGGCCGTAGCGCTTGGCGAGCTCGCCCGAGAGCATGGCGCCGGCGGTGCGGTCGGTGTTGCTTGATCGTCTCGTCGATGGTAACCGGCTTGCGTTCTTCCAGCGCCGGTCGCGCCGCTGCGATCAAGCGGCGGTCGAGGATCTCCTTGATCGGATGGTTCTGTTCCTCGCAATGGTAGATCGCGACGCCCGCCCGTGCCTTCGGCTTGTGGAACAGGCGCGAGAAGTCGAGTCCCTTGGCCTTCCAGTGTTCGACGACGGCGGTCTTGTCGAGCATCTGCATCTGGCCGATCATCTCGTCGAAGGTGCGGTAGCCGAGCGCCGCCATCAGCTCGCGCACCTCCTCGGCGACGAAGAACAGATAGTTGATGACGTGCTCCGGCGTGCCGGTGAAGCGCTTGCGGAGCACCGGGTCCTGGGTGGCGACGCCGACCGGGCAGGTGTTGAGATGGCACTTGCGCATCATGATGCAGCCGGCCGCGATCAGCGGCGCGGTCGCCATGCCGAACTCGTCGGCGCCGAGCAGCGCGCCGATGACCACGTCGCGGCCGGTGCGGATGCCGCCGTCGACCTGCACCGCGATGCGGCCGCGCAGGCGCTCGTGCGACCAGCGTCTGGTGGGTCTCGGACAAGGCCGATCTCCCACGGGCTGCCGGCATGCTTGATCGAGGTCAGCGGCGAGGCGCCGGTGCCGCCCTCGTAGCCGGCGATGGTGACGTGATCGGCCCGCGCCTTGGCGACGCCGGCGGCGACCGTGCCGACGCCGACCTCGGAGACGAGCTTGACCGAGATGGCGGCAGCCGGATTGACGTTCTTCAGGTCGAAGATCAGCTGGGCCAGGTCCTCGATCGAATAGATGTCGTGGTGCGGCGGCGGCGAGATCAGGCCGACGCCCGGCGTCGAGTGACGGACCTTGGCGATGGTCGCGTCGACCTTGTGGCCGGGCAGCTGGCCGCCTTCGCCGGGCTTGGCGCCCTGCGCCATCTTGATCTGGATCATGTCGGAGTTGACGAGGTATTCCGTCGTCACGCCGAAGCGGCCGGAGGCGACCTGCTTGATCGCCGAGCGCATCGAATCGCCGTTCGGCAGCGGCTTGAAGCGGTCGCTCTCCTCGCCGCCTTCGCCGGTGTTCGACTTGCCGCCGATGCGGTTCATGGCGATGGCGAGCGTCGTGTGCGCCTCGCGGCTGATCGAGCCGAAGGACATCGCGCCGGTGGAGAAGCGCTTGACGATGTTCGCCGCCGGCTCGACCTCCTCGATCGGCACCGGCTGGCGTCCGTCCTCTTCCGGCTCCTTGATGCGGAA
Organism: uncultured Alphaproteobacteria bacterium; assembly: GCA_963710805.1. Taxonomy (GTDB): domain Bacteria; phylum Pseudomonadota; class Alphaproteobacteria; order Rhizobiales; family Kaistiaceae; genus Bauldia. The sequence continues at coordinate 90,234 of CAVQBS010000044.1, forward strand.
CAGCGAACGGATGGTGAGATGCCGGCCGTCCGCGTCGTTGATCAGCTTGGCGAATTCGCGATACTTCTCCGGCAGGTTGCCGCGCACGGCGTGCTGCAGCGACGATACCGTCGCCGGCGTCCAGACGTGGCTCTCGCCGCGCAGGCGGAAGGCATAGTCGCCGCCGACGTCGAGGGCGTGCCTCGAACACCGGCGAGTCGCCGAAGGCGGCGCGGTGGCGGCGGAGCGTCTCCTCGGCGATCTCGGCGAGGCCGGCGCCTTCGATGGTCGTCGCGGTGCCGGTGAAATAGCGGTCGACGAAAGCTTTGGTGAGGCCGACCGCGTCGAAGATCTGGGCGCCGCAATAGGACTGGTAGGTCGAGATGCCCATCTTGGACATCACCTTGAGGATGCCCTTGTCGACCGCCTTGATGTAGCGGTGGACCACTTCCTTGTCGTCGACCTCCTCCGGGAAGTCCGCCTTCATCTGGGACAGCGTCTCGAAGGCGAGATAGGGGTTGATCGCCTCCGCGCCGTAGCCGGCGAGCACGCAGAAATGGTGCACTTCGCGCGCCTCGCCGGTCTCGACGACGAGGCCGACGGAGGTGCGCAAGCCGACCGCGGATCAGGTGGTGGTGAACGCCGGCAGTGGCGAGCAGCGCCGGAATCGGCACGCGTTCGGGGCTGACCGCGCGGTCAGAGAGGATGATGATGTTGATGCCTGCGCGCACCGCGGCTTCGGCGTTCCGGCACAGCTGTTCGAGCGCCTCGCGCATGCCCTCGACCCCGCCGTCGGCGGCGAAGGTGATGTCGAGCGTCTTCGAGTGGAACGGGTTGTCTTGCAGTTCGCCGATCGCGCGAATCTTCTCGAGATCCTCGTTGGTAAGGATCGGCTGGCGCACCTCGAGGCGCTTGCGCCGGCCCTGACCCTCAAGGTCGAACAGGTTCGGCCGCGGCCCGATGAAGGAAACCAGGCTCATCACCAGTTCCTCGCGGATCGGGTCGATCGGCGGATTGGTGACCTGGGCGAAGTTCTGCTTGAAATAGGTGTAGAGCAGCTTCGGCCGGTCGGAGAGCGCCGAGATCGGCGCGTCGTTGCCCATCGAGCCGATCGCCTCCTGGCCAGTGGTCGCCATCGGCGCCATCAGCATCTTCAGGTCTTCCTGAGAATAGCCGAATGCCTGCTGGCGATCGAGCAGCGTGCCGTTGGTCTCCGGCGCGCGCGCGGCGACCGGCGGCAGGTCCTCGAGGACGATCTGGGTGCGCGCCAGCCAGTTGCGATAGGGATGCAGGCGGGCGAGTTCGGCCTTGACCTCGTCATCGTCGATGATCCGACCTTCCTCGATGTCGATGAGCAGCATCTTGCCGGGCTGCAGGCGCCACTTCCTGACGATGCGGCTTTCCTCGACAGGCAGCACGCCGGCCTCCGACGCCATGATCACCTCGCCGTCGGCGGTGACCATATAGCGGGCGGGGCGCAGGCCGTTGCGGTCGAGCGTGGCGCCGACATAGCGGCCGTCGGTGAAGGCCATGGCGGCCGGGCCGTCCCACGGCTCCATCAGTGCGGCGTGATACTCGTAGAAAGCGCGCCGCTCCTCGTCCATCAGCGGATTGCCGGCCCAGGCCTCGGGGATCAGCATCATCGCCGCATGCGGCACCGAATAGCCGCCGCGGATCAGGAACTCGAGCGCGTTGTCGAAGCAGGCGGTGTCCGACTGGCCCTCATAGGAGATCGGCCACAGCTTGGAGATGTCGTCGCCGAAATAGGGCGACTGGACGGTCGCCTGGCGCGCCGCCATCCAGTTGACGTTGCCGCGCACCGTGTTGATCTCGCCGTTGTGGGCGACCATCCGGTAGGGGTGCGCCAGCCGCCAGGACGGGAAGGTGTTGGTCGAGAAGCGCTGGTGGACGAGGGCGAGCGCCGATTCGAAACCGCGGATCGTGGAGGTCGCGGTAGTAGGCGCCGAGCTGGTAGGCGAGGAACATGCCCTTGTAGACGACCGTCCGGCAGGACATCGAGACGACATAGAAGTCGTTGTCGAGGCCGCTATAGGCATCGAAGATGCGGGCGGAGATCACCTTGCGCAGGATGTAGAGCTTGCGCTCGAACGCGTCGTCGTCGGCAATGTCGTCGGTCGCGGCCGATGAAGACCTGGCGGTGGAACGGCTCGGTCGCCTGGATCTCCGGTGCCTTCGACAGGCAATTGTTGTCGACCGGCACGTCGCGCCAGCCGATGAGCGGCAGGCCTTCCTCGGCGATCGCTGCCTCGACGGTCGCTTGCCATTTCGGCGCGGAGCGCCTTGTCCTGCGGCATGAAGATGAAGCCGACGCCGTAGCGGCCCGGCTCGGGCAGGGCGAATCCCAGGCGTTCGGCCTCGGCCGCGAAGAATCGATGCGGAACCTGGACGAGCATGCCGGCGCCGTCGCCGACCAGCGGGTCGGCGCCGACTGCGCCGCGATGGGTCAGGTTCTCGACGATCTGCAAGCCGCTCTGGATGATCCGGTGCGACTTCTCCCGGCGGAGATTGACGACGAAGCCGACGCCGCAGGCGTCGTGCTCGCGGGCGGGGTCATAGAGGCCGGCTGCCGCTGGCCGCATCGACCGACGGGTTCCAGGTGCGCCCGACCGGCCCGCCCCGGACAGCGCTGTGGCAAAGGCATCGCTCATTGCCGCTCTCTCCCTCATCCCCCGATTCCCCCGTGGCCACACGATCACCGGCATCCGATTGCCCCGGTCCGCCCATCCGCAACTGGCGAGGTGGGCAGGCCGGACGGACGCCTTGCATCACTTCAAGGCTTGGTCCCCATTATGGAGGAACCACATCCATTTCACAGGGGTACGCCGCCTTGCGCAACTGGCCCGCCGGATCGATTGTCCGGATTCCGGCTGGTTTACGCCATCCCCTTGGCGGGACTGCCCCGAAAATTGGACAGTAATCCTGTCCTAATTAGCCCACAATGGCAGATTTCAACCTCGCGAGCAAGACGGTTTCGCCGGTTCGGTCCCAGGCGATCAAATCGCAATGCCGCGACCGCGTGCCGAGACACGAACTTCCTTTCTGCCTCACGCGAGTGTGAGACGCTCGTGGGAAAGCCGTAACGCCCACTTGATTTTCTATTTACGCCGCTTGTCGTCAAGGTCGCTGGTGTCCCGATGGTCGCACAACGGCCGCGGGACACCCGAAAGGGGCAATGGGGCTGGGAACCCGGGCGGCACCCGCCGGCCTGCAAGCATCAGTAGAAGTCGAAGAATATCAGGAGAAGTGAATGTCTGCGAAGAGTCTCACAGTCGTCGCCTTGGCCGGCGCTGTCACCGCCGCTATGGCGTCGTTTGCTGTTCCGGCCTCGGCCGCGGAAATGGAGAAATGCTACGGCGTCTCCCTGAAGGGCCAGAACGATTGTGCGGCCGGCGCGCATTCCTGTGCCGGCACGTCGACCGTCGACTATGACGGCCAGTCCTTCAAGCTGGTGCCGGCCGGAACCTGCACCGACATCGAGACGCCGGTTGGCCCGGGCAGCCTCGAGCCGATCCAGCGCCCGGCCTGAGGCAACATCGATGGGGGCTGGGGCTCCCAGAACCAAGACACTAGGAGTTCGCCTGCGGGCGACGAGAGAGGAGACTGAAAATGTCGATTACCAGGAATCTCACTGTTGCGACTTTGGCCGGTGCGGTCGCTGCCGCTATGACCTCCTTCGCCATGGCCCATACCACTGGGCCGGACGACACCAAGGCACAGATGGGGACCGGCAAGTACGAGATGTGCTATGGCGTCGCCATGAAGGGCGACAACGACTGCGCCGGCAACGGCCATTCCTGCGCCGGGATGTCCACCGTCGACTACAGCGGTCAGGATTTCAAACTGGTTGCCAAGGGTACCTGCACCAGCATGGAGAACCCGAACGGCGGTATGGGCACCCTCGAAGCAATGTAGGTTGCCTCGCATCGAGACCCCGGGGGCCGCTTCGCGGCCTCCGGTCCTTTGCTTTCGACGGGAGCGTCGAGTGCGACCATAACAGCCAAGCCTTGGCACATTCCTGCCGCCCGGCGCTGACAACGCGAGTGAAAGTGCAGATGTTCTCCGAACCACCCCGCTTCGGTCTCACAAAGATCCCGCCACGCGTCGGCGTCGGCCTCAAGCCGGAGCACTACAAGGCGATCCTCGCCGATCGGCCCGACATCGGCTGGTTCGAGGTCCATGCCGAGAACTACATGGGCGCCGGGGGCCCGCCCCACCGCTATCTGACCGCGATTCGGGAGCGCTATCCGCTGTCGCTTCATGGCGTCGGCCTGTCGATCGGCGCGGCGCGACCTCTCGACCGCGACCATCTCCAACGCCTGAAGGCACTCAACGAGCGCTACCAGCCCGGGCTGTTCTCCGAGCATCTCGCCTGGTCGACCCACGACAGCGTCTTCTTCAGCGATCTGCTGCCGATCCCGTATGACGAGGAATCGGCCCGGCGCGGTGTCCGACCATGTCGACGAGGTGCAGGAAACCGTCGGCCGGCGGATGCTGCTCGAAAACCCCTCCACCTACGTGGCCTTCGTCGAGAGCACGATCGGCGAGATCGATTTTCTTAGCGAAGTGGCGAAACGGACCGGCTGCGGCCTGCTGCTCGACGTGAACAACGTGCACGTGTCGTGCACGAACCAGCATTGGGACGCCGTCGATTATATTGACCGCTTCCCGATCGAGCTGGTCGGCGAGATCCACATGGCCGGCTATGCGCCGGAAAAGGACGATCACGGCGATCCGCTGCTGATCGATGCGCACGACCGGCCCGCCGATCCGGCCGTCATCGCGCTCTACGAGCACACGGTTTCGCGTGCCGGAGCGATCCCGACGCTGGTCGAATGGGACAACGATGTCCCCGATTGGCCGACACTGTTCGACGAGGCTAGGCGGGTCGAAGCGGTGCTGCTCGGCGCCGGCCTGCGTGAGGAATCCGATGTTGCGCTCGCTGTCTGACGTCCAGGCCGAGTTCGCGGCGGCGCTTCGCGATCCCGCCGTCCCTCCGCCGGTGGACGTGGTGGGGCCGGACGGGGGCCCGGCGCCGCGGCGCTTTGCCGTCTACCGCAACAACGTGCTGGGCGCGCTCGGCAATGCGCTCGCCGAATCGTTTCCCGCGGTTGAGAGAATCGTTGGTGAAGATTTCTTCCGCGTGATGGCGCGCACCTACGTGCTGGAGACCCCGCCGACCTCGCCGGTGCTCATGGACTACGGCGTGACCTTTGCCGACTTCATTGCCGGGTTCGAGCCTGCGGCCTCGCTTCGCTACCTTCCCGACGTCGCCCGTATCGAACGGGCGTGGCGGGAGTCGTATCACGCGGCTGACGCTGCACCGCTTGCGCCGCCGGCTTTCGCCGAGGTGCCTGAGGAGGAGCTTCCCGACATCGTCCTTGACCCCCATCCATCATTGCGGCTCGTTCCCTCCCGCTTTCCCGCCGTCACCATCTGGCGGATGAACGTCACCGACGGGCCCATAACACCGGTTGACTTTTCGGTTGGTGAGGATGCACTGATCGTCAGGCCGGACGTGGAGGTCGAGGTTCGAGTCGTCCCCCCGGGGGGGGTGGCGTTCGTCACAGCGCTTCTGGCCGGCGAAACGCTCGGGACCGCTGCGGAAGCAGGTCAGTCTGCCGATGCGCGGTTCGATCTTGCCGGCAACCTTGCCGGCCTGATCGGAGCCGGCGCATTCGTCGAGATCCGGCGAGGATCGACATGAGTGTGCTGACGGCGGTCTCCAGGTATGCGCCGACGGCGGAGGCGTACGAGGCAGGCGGGGGTTACATGGTCTTCATCCAGGCAATTGCGTCGCTGGTGCTGCGCTTCGCGCTGGCGATTCCATTCTGGAAGTCCGGGCTGACGCGATGGGACGGCTTTTTCCAGCTTCGTCCGGCGACGCTTTACTTCTATGAGGAACTCTACAAGCCGACGCTGTTCAACTACACGATCCCTTACCCCGATATTGCGGCTTGGCTGGGAAGCTTCGCCGAGATCGTGCTGCCGGCAGCCCTGGTGATCGGCTTCGCGACCCGCCTGTCGGCGCTCGGCCTTCTGGTGATGACAGCGGTGATCTTCACGATCTACCCGAATACATGGCAGACTGAGTCCCTGCCGTGGGCGGCCATGGGTTTGGCCCTGATCGCCTATGGTCCGGGCCGGATCTCGTTCGACTTCCTCATCTGGCATTCGTGGAAGCGGCGCTGATCGCAGGTCGCGCCTGACGTCGCGGTCGGCCTCTCATGATCTTCGCCAGCGACAACTGGGCGGGCGCCTCAGACCGCATAGTCGCGGCCCTCGCCGAAGAGGCGAAGCGGATCGCACCTGCCTATGGCGGCGATCCGGTGACCGCGGCAGTCCAGGAGCGTTTCTCTGAGATCTTTGAGCGCGAAGTCGCAGTCTTCCTGGTCGGCACCGGCACCGCCGCCAACGCCCTCGGCCTTTCCACCTATTGCCGGCCGGGCGGCGTGGTGTTCGCCCATTCCCAGGCGCACATCCTGGTCGACGAGGCGAATGCGCTCGAGTTCCTCGGTGGCGGCGCCAAGCTCGTCGGCATCGACGGCGAAGGTGGCAAGCTCACGCCGCCGGCACTGTCCGGCGCCATAGCCCGACACCCGCGGGACTTCGTCCTGCACGGGCAGCCGGTCGCCGTCAGCCTCTCCCAGATCACCGAGCTCGGGCAGGCCTACGCCCCGGCCGAAATCGCCGCGATCTCCGCCGTTGCGAAGGAACACGATCTGGCCCTGCATATGGACGGCGCCCGCTTCGCCGGCGCGGTGGCCGGTCTCGGCCTGTCGCCCGCCGACATCACCTGGCGAGCCGGAGTCGACGTGCTCTCATTCGGGGGAACCAAGAACGGCTGCTTCGCCGCCGAAGCGGTGGTGTTCTTCAATCCCCCCGATGCCCGCGATTTTCCCTTCGCCCGCCAGCGAATCGGCCACGGCTTCTCGAAGGCGCGGTTCATCGCCGCGCAGTTCGCTGCCTATTTCGAGGACGATCATTGGCTGGAGCTTGCCCGCCGCGCCAATGCTCGCGCGGCTCGGCTTGCCGCCGCGATCCGCACGAGCGACGAGGCCAGACTGGTCCTCGAGCCTGCAGCCAATGAGGTGTTCGCCGTCTTGCGGATTTCCCTCGACGCGCGGCTGAAGGCCGTAGGTGCTGTCTATCACCCATGGTCGCCGAGAGGCTTGCCCACTTCTGCCCGTCCTGAGGAAGAGGAGGTTCTTGTTCGCCTCGTGACCTCCTTCCAGACGACAGACGATGAGGTCGAGCGATTCGCGGCGATGCTGACCGCCGCGTAGCCAAGCCGGGCTTAACCGAATCAAAAAGGGCGCCCGTTAAGGGCGCCCCCGATCGATTGCCGGTCGCGCGGCTTACGCGGCGACCTTGGCTTCGACCTGCTTCTTGGCCTTGCCGTTGATCGCGATAGTCCGCGGCTTCATCGCCTCCGGAATCTCGCGAACAAGGTCGACGTGCAGGAGCCCGTTCTCAAGGCTGGCGCCCTTCACCTCGACATGGTCGGCCAACTGGAAGCGGCGCTCGAACGAGCGGGCCGCGATGCCGCGATAGAGAACCTTGTTCTCCTCGCTCTCGGTCTGCTCCTTCTTCTCGCCTTTGACGGTGAGGGTGTTTTCCTTGGCCTCGATGGAAAGCTCATCCTCGCCGAAGCCGGCGACGGCCATCGTTACGCGGTAGGCGTTCTCGCCAGTCCGCTCGATGTTGTAGGGCGGATAGCTCGGAGTCGAGGCGTCGAAGTTGCCGACCGAATCGAGCATGCCGAACAGCTTATCGAAGCCGACGGTCGAACGATAAAGGGGGCTGAGATCGAAATTGCGCATGGTGTCCTCCATATGAGCGACTGGTTGAGACAGAACCCCTGTGCCCGCCGTTTTCGGCCGGGTTTTCAAAGGGTTCCGCGGACCCGTCTGGCGTCCGCACGATTCATCTGGGGATTGCTTCTGGCCAAATCAAGACCCCTTTCCGGCACTCGCATGGCCGTCAGGTGAACCGCAAATGAACGGTTCTTTCGGGCTCCGTTCAGGTGGGATGGGGCATAGTCGGCGGCGTTGGTTCGGTCGGTCGTCCAACGGGAATGTCAAAGACCCGTTTCCGACCGATCCCGCAGATGAGGCCGGCATCGTCCCGCCCCCCTCCGGTGCCGGTTCTCTCCTTGCCGGCGGCGTCCCTTGTGGGCGTCGCCGGCTTGGCGTCTTGTCCCCGCGACGCTGCGACGCTTGTGATGGCCGACGCGCTGGCCTAATCAGGTCTTCCACCTCCCCGGCGGCTCAGATGGAACTCTACGGCATCGACAGCAATCCGATTCCCGATGGCGCCGTCGTCGGCGAGATCATGGCAAGCGATGGCATCCGGCTTCGCTACGCCCGCTGGAAGCCGACAGCGCGCCGGACGCGCGGGACGGTCTGCCTGTTCGAGGGGCGGGCCGAAGCGATCGAGAAATATTACGAGGTGATCGAGAATCTGAGGCGGCGCGGCTTCGCCGTCGCGACGTTCGATTGGCGCGGCCAGGGAAGTTCCGAGCGGCGGCTCAGAAATCCGGCGAAGGGCCACATCGACAGCTTCGAGGAGTATGATCGCGACTTCGACGCGTTCACGCAGCAGGTGGCGCTGCCCGATTGTCCACCGCCGCATTTCGCCCTTGCCCATTCGACCGGCGGCTTGATCTGCCTCCGCGCCGTGCGCGAGGGCCGCATGCGGTTCACCCGCATGGTGCTGTCATCGCCACTCCTCGGCCTTGCCGCCAAGCGTCCGCCTCAGCGCGTGGTCTATGCGACCGCCGCGATGATCACGGCGATTGGCCTGGGCGAGTTCGACCTGCCGCAATCGAGAAGTCGCGCCATTGTCCGCACTCATTTCGAGAACAACCCGCTGACCAGCGATCCAGAGCGGTTCGCGCGCACGGTCGAAACCTTCAAGCAGAATCAAAAGCTTGGGAGCGGGGCGCCGACCTGGGGCTGGCTCTACGCCGCCTGCAAGGCGATGGCGGAAGCAAGCGAGCCCGATTTTGCGCCGTTGATCGGGGTGCCGGTCCTTGCGCTTGTCGGAATGCAGGATCCGATCGTTTCCGTCGGCGCGATCGAAGCGTTTGTCGGGGACTTGCGCGCCGGTGCCCTGACGATCGTACCCGGCGGCCGGCATGAGCTGATGATGGAACGCGACGGCCTGCGCGAGCAGTTCTGGGCTGCCTTCGACGCCTTCGTGCCCGGCTCCTAAACGGCCCTGCCTGCCGTTCGTTCGGACAATCGGCGGCTTCAGGTCGCGTTAAGCCGTTCGAGCACGGTTTCGTGCAGGCGGGGGTCTCCGGAGGCCACAATCCGCCCGCCTCCGGCCGCCGTGCCGCCGGTCCAGCTCGTGAAGCGGCCGCCCGCTCCCTCGATGATCGGGATCAGCGCGACCACGTCGTAGTTTTGCAGCCCGGCCTCGATGACAAGGTCGGCGTGACCCGATCCGACCATGCAATAGGCGTAGCAATCGCAGCCATAGCGGGCCATCCGCACCGACTGCTCGACGCGCCGGTAGGCGCGCGCCTCGTCGTCCGAAAACAGATAGGGGCTCGTGGTGAAGAGGGCGGCCTCGCCAAGGTTCCCGCAGGGGCGTGTGGCGATCGGCCGTGCGCCGCCGGGGCCGTGATACCAGGCGCGCGCGCCGTCGCCGGCATAGCGCTCGCCGGTGAAGGGCTGGACCATCATGCCAAGGATCGGACGGCCCTGATGAAGAAGCCCGATCAGCGTGCCCCAGACCGGGAGTCCTGTTATGAAGGCACGCGTCCCGTCGATCGGGTCGAGCACCCACACGAAGTCTGCGTCCTCCCGCTCGGCACCGTATTCCTCGCCGACGATCCCGTGATCGGGATATGCCGCGCCGATCATTCCGCGCATTGCCGCTTCGGCGTCGCGGTCGGCGGCTGTTACCGGGTCGAAGGCCCCGGACTTCTTGTTCTCGATATCCATGGTTGCCCGAAAATAGGGCATGATCGAATCAGAGGCAGTATCCGCCAGCCGGTCGACGAAGGCAGACAGGCTTTCAAGGTCCATTGCAGGCTCCGGAATAGCTGCCATGCGTATTATGCAAGGCTTGTTGCATCACAGACACAGGGCCGTGTAGCGCCCTGATTTGTAAACGATTTCAGATGCGGCGCGGCTGCCGCCGGGGACACTCGATCGGTCGTGCGACAAACCGCCGGCAACAAAAAACATCCACTCTCTTGATTTAATGGCCTGATCAGCCAATTGTTGCAGTGCGGTAGCGATACCGCTGCCCTCCTTGGGCGTTTCCTCCCTAGACTTGGGCCGCCTCGGAAACGAGCGGCCCCTTTTCTTTTCCGGCGCTATTCAGCGGCGTCCTGCTGGATGAGCAGGCCGGCATCGATGGCGGTCGCCAGTTCGCTGACGAAAAGGGAGAGGTCCTGGCGAAGCTGTCCGAAGCCGGCGGTTCGCGTCAGCGTCGTCTCGTCCATATAGAGGCAGCGCTTCACCTCGATCTGCAGGGCGTGGATGCCGCGGTTCGGCTGGCCGTAGTGCTCGGTGATGTAGCCGCCCGCGTAGGGCTTGTTGCGACTGACGGAATAGCCGAGGCGCGTGAGGATCTGCCCGGCGACGTCGGTGAGCTCGCTCGCGCAGCTGGTGCCGTAACGGTCGCCGATCACAATGTCCGGCCGCAGCCGTCCTGCCCCGCCGCGCACGGAAGACGGCATCGAATGGCAGTCGATCAGCACGGCGACGCCGAATGCGGCCTGCGTCGCGGCGAGCAGCCGGAAGAGCGTCTCGTGGTAGGGCTTGTAAACCTGGTCGATCCGGGCCAGCGCGTCGTCGACGCTCAGCGGACGTGCATAGATTTCCTCACTCTCCGAGACGATGCGTGCGATCGTGCCGAGGCCGCCGGCCACCCGCACCGAGCGCACGTTGACGTAGTGCGGCAGGCTGCCGGAGAACATCTTGGGGTCGAGCTCATAAGGCTCCCGGTTCACGTCCAGCCAGGCGCGCGGGAAATTGGCCCGCATCAGCGGGGCGCCGAGGGACACCGCGGCCAGGAACAATTCGTCGACATAGCTGTCCTCGGAGCGCCGGATCGTCCATTCGTCGAGCCGTGACGAGGCGAGGAAGTCGGCTGCATAGGCGCGACCGCTGTGCGGCGAGTTGAAGACCAGGGGCAGGGCCTGGTTCTCCGGCAGCAGAACCTCAAAGGGTGCGGCGGCGGCGAGTTCGTTCGATGGTGGCATTTGCGGCGGCATCAGAGACCGTCGGTAAAGGTTTGGCGATGTTGCCAATTCTGGCGGTGTCTGTCCACTGGTCGCAAACTCTCTTGCGCTCTGCCGTTCACGCGATCTTTACTCTGATTGCGGCTAATTTGCCGGCGGATGACCGACGTCAGGAATCGGAGTTTGGACGCGCCCATGTCGAGAATTCTCTTGGCCGAAGACGACAATGATATGCGCCGCTTCCTGGTCAAGGCGCTCCAGAATGCCGGGTATGACGTCGTTTCCTTCGACAACGGGCTGTCGGCCTATGAGCGCATCCGCGAGGAGCCGTTCACGCTTCTCCTGACCGATATCGTCATGCCTGAAATGGACGGCATCGAGCTTGCCAGGCGGGCGACCGAACTCGATCCCGATCTGAAGGTGATGTTCATCACGGGTTTCGCTGCGGTGGCGCTCAATCCCGAGTTCAACGCGCCGCCGTCGGCCAAGGTTCTCTCCAAGCCGTTCCACCTCAAGGATCTCGTCAACGAGGTCGAGAAGCTGCTCGCCGCCTGACGGAGCGGCGCTTCCGGGGCGAGGCGACCCGCTTCGGGTGCGGACGGACGACCTACCGACGGTGATCCCGACAGTCGAGGCTTGAACAGGCTTCATGGCGCCTGCTATATGCCAGCGAAGAAAGCCGCCGCCTGTTCGGCGGCCGGATGGGCGCGTAGCTCAGCGGGAGAGCACTACGTTGACATCGTAGGGGTCACTGGTTCAATCCCAGTCGCGCCCACCATCCATCCTCACAATGGACACAATGGTCCGCTTTTCCTTCGCTGTGGTATGAGGCCGCCTCGGGCGCGCACCGGATGAAAGTGCCATGCATCCTTCGACCTGCGAGATACGCGCCAGACGCACCGGAGCCCTGATGCTCGCCGCGTGGGTCGCCTATGCGGTCATGTTCCTGCCGTTCCACCCACCCGCTTTTGGTGTCGGCAAGCTGCCGTCGTCGATCGAGTACGATGGTCCGGATCTGACGCCGATCCAGGGTGCGGTGCAGATCGCGACAATTACGCCGTAGACGCCGGCCTCGTTCCGCTCCTGTTGGCGGATAGAGGATAAGTGACCGTATTCGGATCGGCGCGCGGTCTCGCGATGGCCTGATCGGGCGATCTATCTGCCCGTTTCTCGAATCTCCTTGAAAACACACCTTTCCGGCTTTGTCGCACGTGTGGCCGAGGTCACAGCGCGCGGCGGTTTTTCCCTGTACCAAAATGATCAGCGGAACGTTGATCCGCATCTGGGCGTTGATGGAGCGTTCGTCAGGCGCTCCGGGGATGAAGCGGAGGGGAAGATGGCAAAGCACCTCGCCAAGGCAATCACGGTAACCGCAGGCATCGGCATTCTCGCCGTTTCCGCTGCCGTGGCTCTCGCCAGCATTCCCGACCACATCACCCTGGACGGTGCCACCGCCGATACGGTCCCGCACGCGGAGGCGGCGATGCTTCCGGCTCCCGTCAGTGGTGTCCCGCTCTTTGTCGCCGACGCATCCGGGAACGTTCCGGCGTGCGTGAGCGATACCGAGGTCATCCGCCAGCTCAACGCGGATCGCGACCAGTTCGGCGGCGAGACCGTCAAGCTCGAGAAGGGCCTCGATCAGGACTTCGCCGACGAATGGCGGAGCGACACCGGCTCGAAGCCCGTTACCGTTTCGGCCATATTCGCCCATGTGTTCGGTGCCGACGACACGATGGTCGATGTGGTGGAGATCGATGGGCATGGTTGTGCTCTCAGCCGGACGCTGCTTACCGGAGACGACTTCGAGCTTCTGCTCGCCCGCGTGTCCGGGCTTGAGGCCTAGACACTGCCGCACAGCCTTGACACGGCCGCGAGTGGCCCATAGGTTCCCGCAAAATTTTCGTTGGGCCATGCAACGCATGGCGGTTCGAAACCGGCCTCAGACAAATGAAGATCCGCAACTCGCTTCGTTCGCTGCGCAAGCGCCATCGCGCCAACCGCTTGGTTCGGCGCAAGGGTCGGCTGTTCGTGATCAACAAGGCCAATCCCCGTTTCAAGGCTCGCCAGGGCTGAGCAACGCGCCGGCGCCTCTTTCACGTCCGTTTGTTTTGACCGGAACCGGTCGGCGAGGCTAATCTGCTGATCATGCGGTCCATTGCGCTCGTTCTCGCTTTCGCGCTGATGTCCGCCGGTCTTGGCACCACCGGTGCTTTGGCCGATGAGACGTCGCCTTCCGTTTCCGACGAGAAGACACTTCCCGCGCCGACCAAAGCGGAGCGGATCGACGCCCTGTTCGAAACGCTGAAGACCTCGACTGACGAAAAGACGGCGAAGGAAGCAGAGCGGACGATCCTCAGGCTCTGGCTTGAATCGGGGAGCGACACCGTCGATCTCCTGATGAACTGGGCACTGGCCGCCATGGAGGCGAAGAAGTACCCCCGCGCCCTCGATTTTCTCGACCGGGTGGTTCTAATGCAGCCAGACTATGCCGAGGGCTGGAACAAGCGGGCGACGGTCTATTTCCTCATGGACGATTACAACCACTCGATCGCCGATATCGGTCACGTGCTCTCCCTCGAGCCGCGGCATTTCGGCGCCCTCAGCGGCCTCGGCATGATCATGCGGGAGCTTGGCGACGACAACCGCGCCATGGCGGCCTATCGTGCGGCGCTTGCCGTCGATCCGCTTCTCGACAAGATTCGCAATGCTCTCGACGAGCTCGAGACGAAGACGAAGGGCCAGGATCTCTGACCCCGGTTCAGCTGCGCTTCTGGCCGCGCAGGGAATCGCCGCCGCCGCTGCCGATGAAGGCAATGCGGAGCATATTGGTTGCGCCCGGCGTGCCGAGCGGCACCCCCGCCGTGACGATGATCCTTTGCCCGGCCCTGGCGATTTCCTCGTCGAACGCCACCTGACACGCCCGGTCGATCATGTGCTCCAGTGCGTCCGGCTCTTTCCCGGCGACGCAATGAAGACCCCACACGATCGATAGCCGCCGGGCTGTGGCGACGATCGGAGACAGGGCGATGATCGGGGTAAGCGGCCGCTCGCGGGCGGCGCGCATCGCCGTCGCCCCGGACGCGGTGTAGCAGCAGATAGCCGCGAGATTAAGCGTGTCGGCGATCTGGCGGGCGGCGGCGGAGATGGCGTCGGCGCTGGTCGGTTCCGGCTCGGTTCGCTGGGCGTAGATGATGCCCGGATAATTCGGATCACGCTCGACCTCGATGGCGATCCTGTCCATCGTCGCCACCGCTTCGACCGGAAACGCGCCGGAGGCCAACTCTGCCGAAAGCATCACTGCATCGGCACCCTCGAAGACCGCGGTCGACACGTCCGACACCTCGGCGCGGGTCGGTACCGGCGCGGTGATCATCAATTCCAGCATCTGGGTTGCGACGACCACCGGCTTGCCGGCGCGGCGGGCCGCGCGGGTGATCTGTTTCTGGATGCCCGGCACCCGCTCGAGCGGCACCTCCACGCCGAGGTCGCCGCGGGCGACCATCAGGGCGTCGGCCTGTTCGATGATGGCGGCGAGCTGTTCAACCGCCTGCGGTTTCTCAATCTTGGCCATCACCGCCGCGCGGCCGCGGGCGACCTTTTTGACCTCGGCGAGGTCCTCAGGTCGCTGCACGAAGGACAGCGCGATCCAGTCGACGTCGGCGTTGAGGGCGGCCTCTAGATCGGAGCGGTCTTTCTCCGTGAGGGCGCTGAAGCCGAGGATGGTGTCGGGCAGGCTGACGCCCTTGCGATCGGAAAGACGGGTACCAGCCTCGACGAATGTCGTCGCCCGGCTCTGGGTGCATTTCGTTACCCGCAGGCGCACCTTGCCGTCGTCGAGGAGCAGTCGGTGGCCCGGCATGATCGCCGCGAAGATCTCCGGGTGCGGCAGGTAAACGCGCTTCTTCGTTCCCGGCTTCGGATCGGAATCGAGCACGAATGTGTCACCGGCGGTGATCTCGACGGCGCCGTCGGCGAACTCGCCGATCCGCAGCTTCGGTCCCTGCAGGTCGGCAAGGATGCCGATTGGCCGCGGACCTTCCGCCTCGACCGCGCGGATTGTGTTCACCAGCCGACGGAGCGTCTGGTGATCGGTGTGGCTCATGTTGATGCGGAAGACGTCCGCCCCGGCATTCGAGAGGCTCTTGATCTTTGCCTTGTCGGACGAGGCCGGGCCGAGAGTCGCAAGGATCTTGACCTTGCGCTGCCGTCTCATTGACCGCCTGTTCCGACTTCGCCTGGCTCAGTCAACTGGACGGTCCAGCTCCTCTGTTCTCCGGTATCGACCTCGAAGAAGCCTGTCCGCTCAAATCCACGCGCCACGCAATCCTCGATCCCGTGAATGGTGAACATCTTGTCGCGCGTACACATTGCCGCCTTGCCGCTCCACACCCCGCCTGCGTCATAATCGATGGCGTAAACATAGTAGTAGCGGGAGACAAGGGGGCCGGCCATCAACGTTTCGCAACTGTTGGCATCGACGTTCCACCACCCCTCGGTCGTCCAGCGGCGCCCCTCCTTGTAGCCGATGGCGACCCCGACGCGGCTTGTGGTCTTGTTGCAGAGCCGCAGCCCTCCCGCCGCGTCGGACGACAGGCTGCCGGTCACGCCGGCCGGCACGGCGCCGGCCTGCAACAGCCGAACCTCGGCTGTGCCGTCTTGGCGAAGGATGAAATACGCACCCGTGGCAAGGGCGGCGAGGAGCGCAACACTGCCGACGACGGCCGCTTTCCGGTGCCAGGATTTGGGAGCGGGCGATCGCATCGGGCTGGGCTTGGCGGACCGATTTCTCAGGCGTGCTAGGATGCGTTCTTATCGCTCGGCGGGTTTCGTCGTGTCAACGCGGCCAATGCTGATTCCATTGCCTTTTTCACCTTACGCCTTGCCGACAACTCGCTGCCGGAAGCTTGGGAAAATCGACACTGAAGACGGCAGCATCAAGGCTGGCCTCGTGGTGGCCTTGCGACATACATGCCGGTGAGAATGAGCGCGCCACCAAGTGCCTGAACGGGCGACATCGCTTCGCCGAGGAAGATCCATGCCAGCCCGGCCGCCACCAGGGAACCCAGAAACGTCACGAGGGACGAAAACGCCGCCGGCAGGTGCCCCAGGGCGAAGGCCAGGAAGCCTTGTCCACCGGCGTGGCTGAAAAAGGACAGCGCGAACAGGGCCATCGCCCCGCCGAAGCTGGCTGGCAACAGGCGCCCCTCCATCAGCATGGTGGCGGCAAGCAGGACAGGTGCGGTGATCACCGACGACAGGAAGACGATGCGGCCGGTGCCGGCATTCCGCCGCGCGACGCGGACAGCCATGAAATAGGCGCCGAAAAAGGCCGACGTGGCGATCCCGTAGGCGTCGCCGATGAGGTGGCCGCGGTCGAACGAATAGCTCGCACCAAGCAGCGCGGCAGCTCCGCCGGCGCACAGCACGACGCCAACGATGGGTCCGCGACCGACGCGCTCGCCAATCAGGACGCCGGACCCGAGCACCACCCAGACGGGTGTCATGGCCGCGAAGAACGTCGCATTGGCGACCGTCGTATTGAGGATGGCGAGGTGCCAGACGAGGAGGTCACCGGCAAAGAGCAGGCCGGCCACGACAATCGCCCCGTTCATCCGGAACGCGGCGCTGAGCGGTTCCCCGCGCCGGCGCGCTTCCCAGATGGCCCACAGCCACAGGACCGGCAGAGCAGCGGTCACGCGCCAAAAGGCGCTGGCGAACGGGCCGACCTCGGCCAGACGGACAAAAAGCGGCGACGTTGCCATCGCCAGGGCGGCAAGAAGCAGCGCGCCGAATGGCAGGGCAAAGCCGGCATGATCGGCGGCGGGCGGGTGGGCCCGGTTGGCCAGGGTCTGCTCGGTCATGGAAAAAGTCCGCCTGGATTGGAGGCTATTCCTATGGCACCGCGCCGCGGCCGTCACTATCATTGAACGCCATGGACATGGTTTCGGCAGGGGCGGGGAGCGAGGCCGCCGGCGACGAGGAGCATTTCGCTCCTTTCGTGACGATCGCGGGCGATCCTGCCCACGGTCTCGTCTTCCTGTGCGATCACGCCGAGAACCGCCTCCCGCCCGAATACGGGACGCTTGGGCTGCCATCCACCGAGTTCCAGCGTCACATCGCCTATGATCCGGGGGCGGCGGCGGTGACGCGCGGGCTCGCCGAGCGGCTGGGCGCTCCGGCGGTGCTCAGCACCTTCTCCCGACTGCTGATCGATCCCAACCGCGGCGACGACGACCCGACGCTGATCATGCGCCTCTCGGATGGCGCGATCATACCCGGCAATCATCATGTCGATGCGGCAGAACGGGAGCACCGGATCGCACGTTTCCATGCTCCCTATCACGCCGAGATCGAACGGACGATCGCGCGCTCCATCGAGGCAGGTACCGTTCCGGCGCTCGTCTCGATCCACAGCTTCACGCCGGTTTGGCGGGGGCGCGGCCGGCCGTGGCAGATCGGCATTCTGTGGGACGCCGATCCTCGCCTTGCCCGGCCGCTGGTGGAGAAGCTTGCCGCCGACCCCGACCTCGTGGTCGGAGACAACGAGCCCTATTCCGGTGCCCTCATCCGCGACAGCATGTACCGGCACGGGACCCGACGCGGTCTGGCGCACGGGCTGATCGAGTTGAGGCAGGATCTTATCAGCGATCCGGCGGGCGCCGGTGCCTGGGTCGACCGGCTGACGCCGATATTCGCCGAACTGAACACGCTGTCGGAGCTTCACGAGGTCCGGCATTATGGGTCGCGTGCCGGTCCGGTGGACCCTATCTAGCCATCGATCGGCTCGGATTACCTTGATTGGGAGCACATCATGTCGAACCTCGATGAGACCACGCGCACGGCGCTCGAAGCGTCCGTATTCCGGCGACTGATTGCGCATCTGCGCGAGCGGAACGACGTCCAGAACATCGACCTGATGAATCTTGCCGGCTTCTGCCGCAACTGTCTCTCCAACTGGTACCGCGAAGCGGCGGAAGAGCGCGGCATCGCGATGGACAAGGAGGAGTCCCGCGAGATCGTCTACGGCATGCCCTATGACGAATGGCGCACACGCTACCAGAGGGAAGCGACCGTCGAGCAGCAGGCGGCCTTCGAGAAGAACCGACCGCCCCAATAGTGCGAAAGCGGCCTTGACCTGCGCCTGCGGTCGAGGCAAGCAGCCTGCCCGTCGTCAAGCGTGAGGAGCGCCGCAAATGGCAGATACAGGTGGCATCGCCAGGGACCAGATCCGGTCCATCATCGAGCGGATCGAACGGCTCGAGGAAGAGAAGCAGGCGCTTGCCGACGATATCAAGGAAGTCTACGCCGAGGCCAAGGCGAACGGCTTCGACACCAAGATCCTGCGCCAGGTCATTCGCATCCGCAAGCAGGACACTGCCGAGCGTCAGGAGCAGGAAGCCCTGCTCGACCTCTATCTCCACGCGCTGGGCATGCGCGAGGGGTAGGGCGCCATCGACCGGGCAGGCGTCGTCGCACGGGGCGCCGGCGCCGGACGGTTACTTCGGGAAATCGGGAAGTATTTCGGGCCTGCGATCAGCGGGCGGCGATGACATGGCTGTTGGTCAGGTCAACAACCGCCGGCGGCAGGACCACGGCACCATCGAAGCGATCTGTGCGCAGGTTGGCGCCGAACCCCTTGCCGAACCGGGCGGCGAAGGCCGCGTCCGGCTTGCCGAGCAGCGACGGGGTGCGGCTGAAATCGGGCATGGTGAGGAGTGCATAGCGCTTTTCGCGCGTGGAAGGCCGGGCGATCCACAGCCGCAGGCCCTGGGTATCCAGCTTGGTCAGCGTCAGATCCGCCGGAAGCAGATGGCTGTAAATGAGCTTGGCGGCGCGCTCGGGTGCCGGCGTCGGCGCGGCAGGCGCGGGTGAGGCAGCGGTTTCGGCCGTGCGCGGGCTGACTTGAGGCAAAGGCATGCCAAGGGCGGCGATGCCACTGCCGGCATCCTTGGCTTGCGGCCTGCCGCCCGCCGCCGAGGCGTAGGCGAGGACCGGAGGCACGGTTTGTTCAAGGCGGTTGTCGTTGCCTCGCAGGACAGCAGTGGTGATCGCGTCGGCGCGAAGCGGACGGCTGAGGTCGACGCCGACATCGATCGTCGCGACAACCGCCGTCGGCTTGATCGGCAGCGACGCCGTGACCGATCTGGTGCGCTCCGGCTGGGCGCGTCGTGCCATCGCGGAGAGGAGATCGGCAGGGGCCGAGGGCGCCGGAGAATTGTAGGCGGTTTCGAAGGCGACGGCGCGCGCATGGCCGGAATTTGGCTCGGCCCGGTCAAGCGCCGCGAACCGCGCGGTGAATCCGGCCGCGTCAAGGCCCTGCCCCGGCTTCGGCGGATAGGACAGCAACCCGTCGGTATCGCTCGTCGGATCCGCGATTTCCGGCGTTTCGGCCATTGCCACCGCTTCCGACTCGCGATCCGGCGCAACGCGCGGCGTCGGCACCTCTTCGGCGGCCGCCACGGCGATTGGAGCGCTGGCGGGCATAACCCCTCCCCCCGACGGGACAAGGTGGCCGCTGGCCACCCGAGCCTTGTAATTGGCCAGCGCTTGCGCATAGCCGGGAAGCGGCTTTCCGTCGCTTGGAATGTGAAGCGTCTTGCCGTTCGGGAAGATCCTGACGAGTTGGCTGCGGGTCATGCGGGGCCAATAGCGAACCGAGCCGGTGTCCATGTGGACGAACGGCGAGCCCGACGTTGGATAGAAGCCGACTCCGCCGGCCTGCAGCCGCAACCCGATCGCCCGCAGCTTGGCCAGATCAACGCCAGGGATGTAGAAATCCATCGCCTTGCCTTTGATGTGCTGGCTGTTTTGCGCGACGCCTTTCGAGCGCCGGCGCAGCATGGCGTTGGTTTCAGGCGACCGATAGCCACAGATGACCGTGATCGGTTGGGTCGCGCCCGTCTCCCGATAGACCTCCCAGAGCAGGTCGAACAGCTTGGGGTCCATCTTGATGACTTTGTTCTTCCGCCAGTCGCGGAGGAAGTAGTTCAGCTTGGCGAGCCCGGCAGGATCGTAGACGCCGTCGCGTTTGAAGACGATGGTCGCGTTCGCGTTGGTATGGGCGTTGTGAAGGTAGAGGGCGTGATCGACTTCCGCCGAGGCGGTCCCGACGTAGCCGGAAAGTGCAACCGCCACGGCGCCGGCGGCGCAGACGCGCTTCAGCGCCCGGCTCAGCGGATGCTTCCGTTTGCCTCGGCAGTGTTCCCCGTCTCGCGCCAACAAATCCCGTCGCCGTCCTCGCCCGTGATTGGGCTGTCCCACAGCGCATTGTCGAGCGACAAGGTTAATGTCGCTTTACCAAAAACGGGAAGTGCGCCTACCCCACCCCGTCCCGGCGTAGTCTGAATCGACTAAGACCGGATCGTGGCATTTACGGGGCAGATTGACAACTGGCTTCTTCGCCTGTGTCCCCGCTATTTCAGGTCAATCCGAGAGCGGACAGAACCCGCTTGTCGTGACCATAGATATCGCTGCGGACCTGCAGCTTGCCGCTGTTGTCGACCCAAGCGGTGAAATAGGTCACGTGGACGGGGATCTTGTGGTCGAGCTTGACCCAGCGCTCGCCGCCGCCGACCATCTTGTGAAGCCGGTTGACATCGATGTTGTCGTTGTTGGCCAGGAGGGCTGCGGCAAAATCCCACGGATCCTTCACCCGCATGCAACCATGGCTGAAGGCCCGGGTATCACGGGCGAACAGGCTCTTCGATGGCGTGTCGTGGAGGTAGACCGAATATTTGTTCGGGAACAGGAACTTGACCGTGCCAAGCGCATTCCGTGATCCGGGCGGCTGCTTGATTTGGATCCTTCTCATATTAACGGTGCGCCAATTGATCGAACCCGGATTGACCGCCCGGAACCGGCCGCGAATGTTGGCGTAGACGCGATATCCCCGCAGACCGCTGCCGGCGCGGAGACGCGGAAGCATCTCTTTCCGCGCGATCGACGCGGGTACGTTCCACACCGGGTTGACGACGATGCTCTCCATCTCGTCGGAGAAGATCGGCGTCTGGTTGGTCACCTTGCCGACGATGATCGGGGTCGAGTGGACGATCTGGCCGTCCCTGTAGACGTCCACGTCGAAGTTGGGGACGTTCACGCGGACGTAGAAATTGCCCAGATAGCGGGGCATCCAGCGCCAGCGCTCCATGTTGGCAATGATCGTCTCGACGTGATCCTCAGGACCGCGGTTCATCGCCGCGAGCGTATTCTTGCCGACAATCCCGTCGGGCCGGAGACGTGCCGATTTCTGGAAGTCCTTGACGGCGGCGACGACGTCCGCGTCGTACAGATCCGGCTCGGCGACATCTCCGCCCATCTCGAGCCGCTGGCGAATGGTGACGACCCGGGGATCATGCATGCCGGCCTTGATCAGCGGCCCGTCTGCAATTTCGGGTCTGGAATCCTCGCCGGTGCGCTCGCGTGCCTTGGCAAGCGCCTCCCGGAGGGCCTTGTATTCCGCCTGCGGCGGATTGTAGGCGTCGAGCGTCGCCGCCGGGTCGGAGGAGGCCGATACGAGGCCAAGGATGTCGCCGGCAGCGAGCTGTCGCACGTTGTAGCCGAAATTCGAGCTCACGGAGGCGGGATCGAGCCGCCCGGAATAGGCGTCCCGGGCGTAGTCGACGATCGCCTGGCTGAGCAGCAGGTCGGCCCGGGCCAGTGCGGCCGGGCTCGCCGTGAAATAGGTGCCGATCTTCTCCCAGGGCAACTGGTAGTCGTTCGGCTCAAGTCCGTCGGTGTCGGCCTTCTGGATGCGCTCGACGGCTGACTTGGCCCGGTCGGTCAGTTTGCCGTCCTCCACCCATGCCATGGTGTAGGCGCGATCCGCATAGAACTTGATGATCGCTGCGGCATCTTCCTTGGCGATCAGCCGATCGGCGACCGCTTCGGTGAGAAGGGTGCGCATCGCGACCGTGTTCTCGTCGGTCACCCGGTCGTAGACGGTGTACGAAATAGCCGGAGGCGCAGTTTCTGCCAACTCTGCGCCGGCTTTGATCGGCGCGGCCGTGCCCAGCGCTGCCCAACAGGACAGCGCCGCAACGCCCGCAAGGATTTGGGTTAAGCCACGGAGAATCATGGGAAACGCCTCTTCGTCCGAGCAGCCAGATCGCGCGCAGAGCCACAAAAGAGACCAACGTGCGCCGCAATTCAACCGTAATCCATTCCAGTAAAAATGAATTTACCGGCGGCGTGTCTATTCTGCAGCGATCCCGTGGGTCATGTCGGAAAGGCCAAGCTCCTTGAGCTTGCGGTAGAGCGTCGACCGGCCAATGCCGAGCTTGCGGGCAACGACCGTCATCCGTCCTTCATACCGCTCCAGCGCAAGTCGGATCATTTCCGCCTCGATCTCGGCGAGCGGGCGAACATCGCCGCCGGGGTCGAAGGCCTCCAGTCCCTCTGCGGAGTCGTGCGGGGGCGAGCTGTCCCTGAGGTCAATTTCGCGAGCCGTGACCGGCTCCGAAACATGCTGCCGGAGCTCCGCAGGTTCTTGCCCGCCCTCGACATAGGCCGCAATCTGCGGGAATTCCTCCGGGGTCAGCAGCGGACCGTCGGCAAGCACGACGGCGCGGAACACCGCATTCTCCAGTTGACGCACGTTTCCCGGCCAATCGAAGCGCAGAAGCAGATCGAGGGCCGGGGCGGTAACGGTACGGATGAAGGGTTTGCCTTCCTCGGCGGCGAAGCGCGCCGTGAAGTGGCGAACGAGTTCCGGGATGTCCTCCGGTCGTTCCCGCAGCGCCGGGACGCGGATCGGAAAAACGTTGAGCCGGTAGTAGAGGTCCTCCCTGAACGCCCCTGCCTTGACCAGATCGATCAGGCTGCGATTAGTGGCCGAGATCAGCCGGAAGTCGACGCGCAGCGGCCGTCGCGCCCCGACCGGATCGATCTCGCCGTCCTGGAGCGCCCGCAGCAGCTTCACCTGGACGTCGGCCGGCAGTTCGCCGACCTCGTCGAGGAACAATGTTCCGGTATGGGCCTCGCGGAACTTGCCGACGTGCTTCTCGGCGGCGCCGGTGAAGGCGCCCTTCTCGTGGCCGAAGAGGATGCTCTCGACCAGATTGTCCGGGATCGCACCACAATTGACCGTGACGAACGGTTTCGATCGCCGGTCGCTGCTGCCCTGGATGGCGCGGGCCACGAGCTCCTTGCCGACGCCGGATGCGCCCTCGATCAGGATCGGAATCTGCGAGGCGGCGGCGCGTTCGCCCAGCCGGATGACCCGCTCCATGGCCGGGCTTTTGGTGACGATGTCGCGGAAGGTGAGGGTGCCGCTGGCGCTTCGCTTGATGCGGGCGAGCTCGCCCTCCAGCGCCCCGAGCTTCAGCGCGTTGTCGATCGACACCTGCAGGCGCTCGGGCGACACCGGCTTGACCACGAAATCGACCGCTCCAGCACGCATTGCGCTGACCACAGTGTCTATTCCCCCATGGGCGGTCTGGACGATCACCGGGATCGGACGATCCATTTCGCGCAATTTCGCCAACACCGCCATGCCGTCGACATCCGGCATCATCAGGTCGAGAACGATCAGCGCCAGCCGGTCGCCTTCCGAGCCCGAGATGCGCGCAAGCGCTTCCTCACCGCCTTCGACGGCGACCGGGCGATAACCGAATCGCTCGATCGCGGCGGTGAGGAGCCGACGCTGGACCGGGTCGTCGTCGACGACAAGGATGGAGACAGACATGTCGGGGCGATCATCGGCGTCCGCAGTTAACGGCTTGTTAATCCCACCGCCTCGCGTGTGCATGTCGGGGAAAAGGACAGTCCTTCTCGAGGCGTTCTCATTGTTGCCCTGATGCACCGCCGACCGCCGATCGATTTGGTCTGTCGCGACGGCGGTTGATTGGGGCGCGCGTCATGCCCACTATCCATCCGCCTTCCGTTCGATCCGGCTTCCAGTCATGTCACCATCCGATCCGTTTGAATCCGCCCTCGCCCTACGCCCGCTCGGCGACCTGCCGGAGTGGAACCTCGCCGACCTTTATCCGGCGCCGGATTCGCCGGAGTTGAAGTCGGCGCTCGCCCGCTCCGAAAGCGACTCGGCCGCCTTCGAGGATCGCTATAAAGGCAAGCTCGCCGAACTGGCCGGGGGAGAGACAGCCGGCAAGGATCTCGCCGAAGCAGTCGTGGCGTTCGAGGCCCTCGAGGATCTTCTCGGCCGCATCATTTCCTATGCAGGCCTGCTTCATGCCGGCGATACCGCCGATCCGGCCCGCTCGAAATTCTACGGCGATGTGCAGGAGAAGATCACGACGGCGAGCTCGCATCTCCTCTTCTTCCAGCTCGAGCTCAACCGGATCGACGATGAGGTGCTTGAAAAAGCGATGGCGGAGCCGGCGCTAGGCCACTATCGGCCGTGGCTTGAAGACATCCGGCGGGAGAAGCCATACGAGCTGGAGGACCGTGTCGAGCAACTGTTCCACGAGAAGTCGGTAACTGGGCGCGGTGCCTGGAACCGTCTGTTCGACGAGACGATGGCGAGCCTGCGCTTCGAGGTCGACGGGGAGGAGCTCGCCATCGAGCCGACGCTCAATCTTCTGCAGGACGCCGATGGCGAGAAGCGGAAGGCCGCGGCCGAGGCACTGGCCACCACCTTCAAGGCCAACCTCCGCCTCTTCACGCACATCACCAATACGCTTGCCAAGGATAAGGAAATCTCCGACCGCTGGCGCGGCTTCAAGGACGTAGCGGCGTCCCGCCACCTTGCCAATCGGGTCGAACCGGAGGTGGTGGACGCGCTGGTTGAGGCCGTCCGCGGCGCCTATCCGCGCCTGTCGCACCGCTACTATGCGCTGAAGGCGAAGTGGTTCGGTCGCGAACAGCTCGATCATTGGGATCGCAACGCGCCGCTTCCCAAGGTGCCGATGAAGACGATCCCGTTCGACGAGGCGCGGGCGACCGTGCTCGGCGCCTACGGCCTGTTCGCACCGGAGATGGCGAACATCGCCCGGCGGTTCTTCGACGACCGGTGGATCGACGCGCCGGTCAGGCCGGGTAAGGCGCCGGGCGCCTTTTCTCATCCGACCGTACCGAGCGCTCATCCCTATGTGCTGCTCAACTACCAGGGCAAGGTCCGCGACGTGATGACCCTCGCCCACGAACTCGGGCACGGCGTGCATCAGGTGCTGGCGGCGCCGCAGGGCGCGCTGATGGCGCCGACGCCGCTCACCATGGCCGAAACGGCGAGCGTTTTCGGCGAGATGCTCACCTTCCGGGCGCTGCTCGCCGAAACCGATGATCCGGTCCAGAAGAAGGCGATGCTCGCCGCCAAGGTCGAGGACATGATCAACACGGTGGTCCGCCAGATCGCCTTCTACAGTTTCGAGCGGGCGGTTCACACCGAGCGCCGCGAAGGCGAGCTCACGTCGGAGCAACTCGGCGAGATCTGGATGAGCGTGCAAGGCGAAAGCCTCGGCCCTGCGATTGCGCTCAATCCCGGCTACGAGGTATTCTGGAGCTACATCCCCCATTTCATCCACGCGCCGTTCTACGTTTATGCCTATGCCTTCGGCGACTGCCTGGTGAACTCGCTCTACGCCGTCTACGAGGAAGCGGCGTCCGGCTTCCAGGAGAAGTATCTCGCCATGCTGAGGGCCGGCGGCTCCAGGCACCACAAGGAGCTGCTGGCGCCCTTCGGTCTCGACGCCAGCGATCCCGGCTTCTGGCAGAAGGGGCTTGGCGTCATCGACGGGCTGATCGGCGAATTGGAGACGATGGAAGCGGCCGCCTCGTAAGGGCCGCGCTGTCTCGCTGTTGCGGCTGCCGTGGCCGATAGCCAAATAGACGTGCGTGCGTCGACGGAGGTTGTCCTGTGCCCCTTCTTTTCTTCCTTCTTCTCATCATCCTGATCGCCACCGTCGGGTTCTGGAAGACGCTCGGCGCGATCCTCGGCGCCGTGGTGATGATTGTTCTGCTTGTCATCCTGATCGCCGCGGTTGCCGTCGTCGGCGGCTTCATAGCGGTTCGCCGCATGCGCTGAGCGCCCAACCGGCTGTTGTACATTTTGTAAAACGATGTTATACGAAATGTAGAACAATCAGGGCACTACGATGAGTGAGGAACCACGTGATCGCCAGGCGGCTGGCGCCGTTCTGCAGGTCAGGAAGATCGGCAACTCGACCGGGATCATATTTCCTAAGGAACTGCTGGCACGGCTCAAGCTGAAAGCCGGCGATAGCCTGTATGTTGTCGAGCAGACCGAACGCGGCATCAAGCTTAGCCCATACGATCCGAAGCACTCCGAGGCTATGGACATCGCCCGGCGCGGCTTTCGCAAATATGCGGATACCTTCAAGGCCCTCGCCAAGTGAACGAGCCTCAATGGCTCGAACTGGACATAGTCCTCGACGTTCATGCCGAACAGCTCGCCCTGTTCGGCGGCGCTGACGGCGTTCGTGGCCTTGGTCTACTCGAATCCGCGCTGGCGCGACCGATCAACAAATACGCCTACGGCGAAACGGATGTCGCCGCGTTGGCAGCTGCCTATGCCTACGGCATCGCCCGGAACCACCCTTTCGTCAACGGCAACAAGAGATCGGCATTTGCGTCGATCCTGGTGTTTCTTGGACTGAACGGAATCGATTTCGATGCATCGCCGGCGTCGGCCACCGTCATGACGCTCGATCTCGCCGCCGGGCGGGTCGAGGAAGAGGGGCTCGGCCGCTGGATCCGCGACAACCTGCCGACCGCGTGACCCTGGCTCGTCGCTTTCGGCCTTCCCACCGCCATCGTCCCGGCATAGATGACGTGCACGATGGCTGATACCCGCGATCCCGAACAGAACCGCCTGTCGCGCCGGCTGACGCGCTACGCGCGCGTCGGCACTAATGTCGGTGGCGTGGCGGTACGGATGGCGGGGGCCCGCCTGTTCGGCCGGCAACTCGGCGACCAGCGGAACGCAGCGGAACTGATGGCGGTGCTCGGCGGCCTCAAGGGGCCGCTGAT
The DNA here is from genome assembly GCA_963710805.1 of uncultured Alphaproteobacteria bacterium. Lineage (GTDB taxonomy): Bacteria > Pseudomonadota > Alphaproteobacteria > Rhizobiales > Kaistiaceae > Bauldia. The sequence continues at coordinate 117,373 of CAVQBS010000044.1, forward strand.
GAAGGTCGCGCAGCTGTTGTCGACCGTGCCTGACCTGCTGCCGCCGGAGTACGCGGCCGAGCTGCAGAAGCTCCAGGCGTCGGCGCCGCCGATGGGACCGGCCTTCGTCAAGCGGCGCATGACGGCCGAGCTCGGGCCCGGCTGGAAGAAACGCTTCAAGTCCTTCGACGAAAAGCCGGCCGCCGCCGCTTCGCTCGGCCAGGTGCATCGCGCCGTCGGTCTCGACGGGCGGCAGCTCGCCTGCAAGCTCCAGTATCCCGACATGCAGTCGGCCGTCGAGGCGGACCTCCAGCAGCTTGGCGTCATCTTCGCGCTCCAGCGCCGCTTCAATCCGGAGATCGATACGAGCGAGATCGCCAAGGAGGTGTCGGAGCGGCTGCGGGAGGAGCTCGACTACCGGCGCGAGGCAAGCAACGTGGCACTCTACGGCGCGGTGCTGAAAGACGAGCCGCTGATCCGGGTGCCGGATGTGGTCACGGACCTGTCGACCCGGCGTCTCCTCACCATGAGCTGGCTCGACGGCCAGCCGCTTCTGAGTTTCCTCGACCACGATCTGGAAGACCGCAACCGCATCGCCACGGCACTGTTCCGTGCCTGGTGGCACCCGTTCGCGACCCACGGCATCATCCACGGCGATCCGCATCTCGGGAACTACAGCGTGTTCGAGCGGGACGGTCACCCCGGCGGTATCAATCTGCTTGACTACGGCTGTATCCGCATCTTCACCCCGCGGTTCGTCAGCGGGGTGTTCGAACTCTATCACGGCTTCCTCGAGAACGATCACGACCGGGTGGTGGAGGCGTACCGGCGCTGGGGCTTCCGCGGCCTCAGCAAAGGGCAGATCGACACCCTCAACATCTGGGCACGCTTCATCTATGCGCCGCTGATCGACGACCGGGTGCGGACCATCGCCGATGGGGTCGCGCCGCAAGCCTATGGTCGCCGTGAGGCGTGGAAGGTCAAGCAGGGGCTGAAGGCCGAGCGACCGATCACCATTCCGCGCGAGTTCGTGCTGATGGATCGGGCCGCGATCGGACTGGGCTCGGTCATGCTGCATCTCAAGGCGGAACTCAACTTCCACCGCATCTTCGCCGACACGGTCGAGGATTTCGACGAGGCGAAACTCGCCCGGCGTCAGCAGGCTGCGCTGAAAGCGGCGGGGGTTCCCGACGCCTGATGACGGCGTGTATTTCGACCGCGGTTTGCTACAGTGACCAGGTTCCATGAGGCGGAGTAGGTGAGATGCGGAAACTGATCCTCGGCACGGCCATGGCTGTCTTCCTTACGGGTTCGGTGGCGCTGGCGGCGGAACTCAGTGCCACGATTACACACATTGATGTCGGTGCCCGGATTGTCGTCATCGATGGCAAGGCGTTCCACGTGCCGACGTCGATCAACATCGGCGTCCTCAAGGTCGGTCAGACGGTGACGGTCGTCTACGAAGTCGTCGACGGACAGCTGAGGATCGTGTCGATCACCGTCACCTGACCGGCTGCCATCCCGACCATCAATCCCTGACGGCCGCGACGAGCAGGAACATCGGCCGGCGGGCCTCGTCAGCCAGCGTGCGTGGCGCTCACCTTCGTCCTGATATCGATCGACCGGCCAGTGCGGGGCTGTGCGGCCGGCGAATAGGCGGACGGCGCGGCGTGTTTGCTAATGACGAGCGCTCTGCCTCGCGGACGAAGGGATCTCATTGCGATGCGTCTCATCATCCCCGCTCTCGGTCCCATCTACGCGGCTTTCGCCGAACCGGCCTACGCGCTGACCCGGTTCGTCGCCGGCGCCTTCCTCGTCCCGCACGGCCTTTGGAAGCTCTTCGGCGTCACCGGCAGCCAAGGGGACATGATCGCCTTCTTTCACGCCATCGGGCTGGAGCCGGCGGTGCCATTGATGATCGCCGTCGGTATTGTCGAGGCAGTCGGCGGCGTCTTCGTCGCAATCGGGTTCCTCACCCGCCCGGCGGCGCTTGCGGCAGCGCTCACCACGGGCACGGCCGCCCTCTATGTTCATCTCTCGCTCGGCTTCTACGTCGAGCCGGGCGGCATCGAGTTCTCCGGTCTGTGGGCGATCGTGCTTTTGATGTTCGCGGTGAAGGGTGCTGGCAGCATTTCCGTCGACGGGCTCATCAGCCGCGAAGTCTGACCAGGGACTCCGGACGTCAGCTGCGGCCCGGGAAAGGGCCGACGAAGCGGCGGCTGTGCTCGACCTGAAAGACGTTCGAATTGAGGGCGGCGATCCACTGTTTGCCCTCGGTGGTCAGTTCCAGATAGCCGAGCGCGGGCCCGATCAGCGGCTGGACCCGGGTCCAGAAGAAGTCGGGATATTTGTCGGCCAGGTCGGCCGGGCTGTTGTAGCCGAGTTCTTCGGCCATGCCGGTTTCGGCGAACTCGAAATACAGCGCGTTGATCTTGCGGTGATAGAAGGGATCGGCCATCTGGCCGATGAGGTCGGCTGCGCGCACCAGTGCCGGCTCGCTCTCGGTCTCCTGGTGACTCGTCGTCGGGCACCGGAAAGCGGGTCATTTCGATGGCGCGCGCGATGCGCTCCTCGTCGATGATGGGCGAATTTCCGAAACGTTCGCGGGCATACAACTTGCCGCGCTCGATATGATAGGGCGCAGAGGCTGGCATCGGAGGCCCCGCGCGGCGGCGTCATGCGCCGCCCGGTCTCGTCGATGACAACGCTGCCGTCGCCGTCGCCCAGGCAAACCCCGCGCACCATGCCGATGTCGTGCACCAGAAGGGCGCAGGTGTAGTGCAGCCAGTCCTCCGGGGCCATGTGCTGCGACAACAGGCGACCGCGAATGATTTGCTGGCCCACCAGCGTCACCATCATGGTGTGCTCGATATTGTGGTAGAGCGCATCGGAATTGCCGATACGCTCCAGCACCAGGCGGGCGGCGCCTCCGAGATAGGTGGCATATTCGGGGTTGCGGTGCGAGAAATACTGCAGGTACTGGCCGGCGAGGTAGTCGCCGAAGCTGTCGCGAGGATCGAGATCGGGTTCAGCATGCCCGGGACCTCCTCTTGCCTCTTGCGGGCCGGATCGGTCGTCGCCAGGGGCCCTGTTGGACAATTGTAGCGGAGGCCCATCACTTCGGCGTTACAATTTTCCTCCTGTGGTCTGCCGCCGCGACTCCTTGCACGATTGTCGCGGCTGAAGGTTTTGCTATAAAGCCCGCCATCCTCCAATGCCCCAAGGGAGATCGACCATATGGCCGAGCACGTCACCCCCGAACTTGCCATGCAGACCGGCACTGATTATGCCGAGCATCTCAGCACCTATGAAGCCTTCCTCAACCTGACGAAATATGCGCTGACTGGCATCGTCATCCTCCTCATCCTGATGGCCCTCTTCTTGCTCTAGACCTCCAGGACAAAGGGGCGCTTGCCGCGGAAAAAGGGGCGTCGCCGCGGCCATTCGGGGCCTCCGGCCACCGGCTGTGAACGGCGGCCGGCTTGGGCCCGCGCGTAGCCAGCCAGTCCAGCCAATACGGAAACCCTCATGAAGATCGCTGTGCCGGCGGAAGCCGACAAGGTCGAGCCCCGGGTCGCGGCGACGCCCGAAACCGTCAAGAAGTTCATCGGGCTCGGCGCCGATGTCGCCGTGCAGGCCGGCGCCGGCGCCGGCTCGCGCATCCCCGACGACGAATACGCCGAAGCCGGCGCCACGATCGCCAAGACCGAAGCCCCGATGCTGAAGGACGGCCGACATCGTCCTCAAGGTGCGCCGGCCGACGGCGGCGGAGCTGAAGAGCCTACAAGCCAGGCGCCGTCGTGGTGGGCGCATCATGGACCCCTACGGCCACGAGGACGAGGTCAAGGCGCTGGCCGAGGGCGGTGTCACCGCCTTCGCGATGGAGTTCATGCCGCGCATCACCCGCGCGCAGGCGATGGACGTGCTGTCGAGCCAGGCCAACCTCGCCGGCTATCAGGCGGTGATCGACGCGGCCGCCGATTTCGACCGCGCCTTGCCGATGATGATGACGGCGGCCGGCACCGTGCCGGCGGCGCGCGTCTTCGTCATGGGCGCGGGCGTCGCCGGGCTGCAGGCGATCGCCACCGCGCGCCGGCTCGGCGCGGTGGTCTCGGCCACCGACGTGCGGCCCGCGGCCAAGGAGCAGGTCGAATCGCTCGGCGCCAAGTTCGTCGCCGTCGAGGACGAGGAGTTCAAGCAGGCCGAGACCGCCGGCGGCTACGCCAAGGAGATGTCGAAGGAGTACCAGGCCAAGCAGGCCGAGCTGGTCGCCGAGCACATCGCCAAGCAGGACATCGTCATCACCACGGCGCTGATCCCCGGCCGGCCGGCGCCGCGGCTGGTGACGAAGGAGATGGTCGCGTCGATGAAGCCGGGCTCGGTCATCGTCGATCTCGCGGTGGAGCGCGGCGGCAATGTCGAGGGCGCCAGGCCGGGCGAGGTCGCCGACGTCGGCGACGTCAAGATCGTCGGCTATCTCAACATGCCGGGCCGCATCGCGGCGAGCGCCTCGGCGCTCTATGCGCGCAACCTCTACGCCTTCGTCGAGACGCTGATCGACAAGGAGAAGAAGGCGCTGGCGGTCGACTGGGACGACGAGCTGGTCAAGGCGACGGACCTGACCCGCGACGGCAAGGTCGTCCACCCGGCGTTCGCCGAAAAGGGAGCTAGCTGATGGGGACCATGACGCCCGAGCAGGCCGCAGCCGCGGCGCAGGCGGCGGCCGACACGGCGCAAGTCCGCCGCCGACAGGCGCGGTCGAGGCGGCAACCGCCGCGCAAGGCTATGCCGATCAGGCGGGCGAAGCCGTGGGCGGCGCCGTTCATGCGGCGACCGGCGGCGCGATCGACCCCTTCGTCTTCCGCCTGTCGATCTTCGTGCTGGCGATCTTCGTCGGCTACTACGTCGTGTGGTCGGTGACGCCGGCGCTGCACACGCCGCTGATGTCGGTCACCAACGCCATCTCGTCGGTGATCGTCGTCGGCGCGCTGCTCGCGGTCGGCGTCGGCGCTGTCGGACGCGATTCCGGCGGCAGCTGGCTGGTCGCGGGCTTCGGCTTCGTCGCGCTGGTGCTCGCCTCGGTGAACATCTTCGGCGGCTTCCTGGTCACCCAGCGCATGCTCGCCATGTACAAGAAGAAAGCGAAGTGAGCGTGAGCTCATGTCGGCAAATCTGACCGCGCTCCTCTATCTCGTCGCCGGCGTCCTCTTCATCCTGGCGCTGCGCGGCCTGTCGAGCCCGGAGACGCTCGCGGCGGGGCAACTACTCGGCATCGCCGGCATGGCGATCGCCATCCTCACCACGCTGTTCGTCGCGGCGCCCGGCTGGGGCGCGTTCGGTCGTCATCGTGCTCGGCCTCGCCATCGGCGGCGGCATCGGCGCCTTCATCGCGCGCCGCATCCCGATGACGGCGATGCCGCAGCTGGTCGCCGCCTTCCACTCGCTGGTCGGCCTCGCCGCGGTGCTGGTCGCCGCCGGCGGCGCTCTACGCGCCGGCGGCCTTCGGCATCGGCACGCCCGGCGCCATCCACGGCGCAAGCCTGGTCGAGATGTCGCTCGGCGTCGCCATCGGCGCGATCACCTTCACCGGCTCGGTCATCGCCTTCCTCAAGCTCGACGGGCGCATGTCGGGCGCGCCGATCATGCTGCCGGCGCGGCACTATGTGAACGCCGGCCTCGGCATTCTCGCCATCGTGCTGATCGCCATCTTCGTCGGCACCGAGAGCCACGTCGCTGTTCTGGCTGATCACGCTCGTCGCGCTGGCGCTCGGCGTCCTGATCATCATCCCGATCGGCGGCGCCGACATGCCGGTGGTGATCTCGATGCTCAACTCCTATTCGGGCTGGGCGGCGGCCGGCATCGGCTTCACCCTCGGCAACACCGCGCTGATCATCACCGGCGCGCTGGTCGGCTCCTCGGGCGCGATCCTCTCCTACATCATGTGCAAGGGGATGAACCGCTCGTTCATCTCCGTCATCCTCGGCGGCTTCGGCGGCGAGACCGCCGCGGCCGGCGGCGACGGACGGTCGCGCACCGGTCAAGCCGGGCTCGGCCGAGGACGCCGCCTTCATCCTGAAGAACGCCTCGAAGGTGATCATCGTGCCGGGCTACGGCATGGCGGTGGCCCAGGCCCAGCACGCGCTGCGCGAGATGGCCGACAAGCTGAAGGAGGAAGGCGTCGAGGTGAAATACGCCATCCACCCGGTCGCCGGCCGCATGCCCGGCCACATGAACGTGCTGCTGGCCGAGGCCAACGTGCCCTACGACGAGGTCTTCGAGCTGGAGGACATCAACTCCGAGTTCTCGCCAGGCCGACGTCGCCTACGTCATCGGCGCCAACGACGTCACCAACCCGGCGGCCGAGGACGATCCCGTCCTCGCCGATCTACGGCATGCCGGTGCTCGAGGTGTGGAAGGCGAAGACGGTGATGTTCGTCAAGCGGTCGCTGGCGTCGGGCTATGCCGGCATCGACAACCCGCTGTTCTATCGCGACAACACCATGATGCTGTTCGGCGACGCCAAGAAGATGACCGAGGACATCGTCAAGGCGCTGTAGGGCGCCGGTCGGAGGGGTTGCTCTTCGCGACGGAGCGATCCAGAGTCGCTCTTCGCCGATGCGTCACCGAGGCCTGAGGATGAGCCGCTCCGACGTCACCGAATGGCAGCCGATGGCGACCGCCCCGAGGGACGGCTCGCGGATCCTGGTCACGGTCCGCGCCAGCGAGCAGGGGCCGGCGGAGGTCGATGTGGTCAAGTGGGCCAGGCCCCACGGCGCCGCCGAGCCGGGGTGGATCGCCACCAACTCGGATGCCGACGCCCCCATTGTCTACGCCGCCGGAGAACTGGCTTCCTGGATGCCGCTGCCGAGTGCGTTGCCGAGCCTGCGCTCCGAGCGGATCGCCAAGGGCGAGCCGCCGCCCGATCCCGGCGAGATGGACGGCTCGGCGATCTGAGGCCGGCTGCTGCCCGGGAGATGCCTCACCCCACGGTGCGCGGCGAACTACGCTCACCGCTTGCCGTCGATGAACCGCCTCTTCAGCAACGCGGCGAAGGCACCCGGGTTGTTCCGTGCGTCGGTCTTGCGGGCGATGTCGCGAACGTCCCGGGCTGCCGCCGCGACCTTGGGCTTGGTCCTCTCCCAGGTCTCCGCTGCTCGCGGCTTCACCTCTTTCTCGAACAACTCGGCGGCTTTCTCCCGCACGCGCGGGTCACTCGTCAGCCGTCGCGCCGCAGTGATGACCCATCGGTTGAAGATTGCCATGTCGGTCGGTTTCCTCGTGGCTTCTTTGGCAGACCCTGCCCGGTTTCGGAGGCGGCGACAAGCGGCGGGAGGGCGCACGTGTCGCGGATGACGCCGGGACGTCTCAGATATCGTCGCCGGGGACCGCGACGAGCATCGCCTTTTCGCGCAGGAACGGATCGATCTTCACCGCCTTGCGGAGGATGGCCTGGGCCTGTTCGGTGCGGCCCTGCTGGGCGAGGATGATCGCCATGCCGGCCATGGCGCCGAAGTGGCGCGGCTCGCGCTGGAGAGTCTCCTCGACATCGGCGAGGGATTCCGCGAAGTCGCCCTGCATGAAGCGGATCGTCGCGCGCTGGTTCCATGCCTCGGCCCAATCGGGGTTGGCGGCGATCAGTTCGTCGAGGATCTCGACGGCGCCGGCGAAGTCGTAGTTGCGTCGCCTTTCCATGGCCTGGCCCATCAGCTCCGCGGCTTTGGCGTCTGGCGCCAGAAACCAGTGGCGCCAGATCTCGTCCTCGATCGACCGCGCCTCGGCCTCGGTCTTGGCGGCGCCAAGAAAGCCGAACAGCCGCTCGCTTTCGTCGGCATAGGTCGCCGGGTCGCCCCGCAGCGCGGGGGGCTCCTCGGCGAGGGTCGCTGTCGCCGGAGACCCCAAAAGCACCAGCGCTCCGAACAGGCCGGCGAGAAAACCCTGCATAGCGGAGAGACGAGCTGCGCGCATGCCAAGCCTCCCTGAAACGTCCCCTTTTGCTTAACTACTGCCCGCTCGAAAGTCGTCAATGGTTAGAGCGAGCTCACCAGCTCCGCCAGTTCGCCGAGATGAGCGAGCTCGCGGAAGCGCGGGGCGGCCGTCGGAGGCTCGGCATGCTCATCGCCCAGGTCAGATCGTGGGGCACGTAGACGCCCCAGCTTCCCGCCTCGATCGCCGGCACCACGTCGGAGCGGAGCGAGTTGCCGACCATCATGCTCCGCCCGGGGCCGTCTCCGTGGCGGGTGAAGATCCGCTCATAGGTCGCGGCCGTCTTGTCGCTGACGACCTCCACCGCGTCGAACAGGTCGCCCAGCCCCGATTGGGCGAGCTTGCGCTCCTGGTCGAAGAGATCGCCCTTGGTGATCAGCACGATGCGATAGGAGCCGGCGAGCGATTCCAGCGTCTCCTCGGCGTGGGGCAGTGTCTCGACGGGATGGCCCAGCATGTCGCGGCCGGCCTTGAGGATGTCGCCGATCACCGAAGCCGGCACGGCGCCGTCGGTAACCTCGATGGCGGTCTCGATCATCGACAGCGTGAAGCCCTTGATACCGAAACCGTAGACCGCCAGGTTCCGCTTCTCCGCCTCGAGGAGCCGTGCGGAGAGGTCTGCCTCCTCTGCGTGGTCGCCGAGCAGATGGCGGAAACGCTCCTCCGTCATCCGGTAGAAGGTCTCGTTCTGCCAGAGCGTATCGTCGGCATCGAAGCCGATGGTGGAGAGGGCGGAGGAGGATGGGTTCATGATCAGTCTCAAGCAGACCGATAATATGGGCGCAAAGCGGCCATCGCGCTACCGGGCCCGCAAACCGGGTGTTTACTAACCGTGTGAACAGCCCGCGCTTCCGGGTGACCGGATTGGCGCAATTCGGCTAGTATCGCCGCGTGCGACAGGCTGACGCACTGCCGCGCGACGCCGATCGGGGCGTGGCGGGCTCGATACTCACCGACAACTTGATGGGGGCTTTCATGAAATCGGTACGTCTTCTCACTGCCGCCACCGCCGTTGGCTTCGTTCTTGCCGGCATTCCGGCAGCGTTCGCCTTCACCGCCGTATCGAGCGCTGACCTGAATCTGCGCACTGGTCCGGGACCCCATTATCCGGTCGTCGCAATGATCGGTCGTGACGACAAGATCGACGTCCGCGGATGCCTCAAGGAGGTTACCTGGTGCAGCGTGAACTGGGGCGACCAGAGCGGCTGGGCGTCCGCCGACTACATTGCCTATGACGGCCAGAACGGGCCCCAGGTGCTTCCGTTGGCGGGCGACGAAATCGACATCCCGTTGCTCACCTACGAGGAAGTCGAACAGGTTGCGCCGGAATTTGTCGGCACGGTGGAGCGTGTTGACGGCGTCGTCGAGGCGATCTCGCCACCGACCATGGTTTCGGCCTATGTCAGCGAGCAGACGGTCGATCCGGTCTTCGTTTCGGGTGAAGTGGTCGTGGGGTCCGTGCTGCCGGAGACCGTGCCGCTCTACGCGGTGCCCGAGTCACCCTATCATTTCACGACGGTCAACGGCCAGAACGTGCTGGTCGAGAAGGATACCCACAAGGTCGTCTATATCTATCGCTGAGACCCGCCGAAGCATTGCCGGCCCGGCTGTGCCGGCGATGCTTCGTGCCTGCCCTTGTGACAACAACCGCGAATGTCCTAACCTGACCCGGGGTGACAGAATCCCGCACGCTGCTGGACGGCCGCGCGGAAATCAGCCATGGGCAAGATCGTCCTTTCCTATCGCCGCGAAAACTCGCGGACCATGACCAGCTGGCTCCACGAGAAGCTGGTGGAGCGCTACGGCAAGGACAACGTTTTCCGCGACATCAACTCGATCCAGCCGACCGAGAATTTCCGGAAACGTATCGGGCGGGCCCTGAAGGACTGCGACTTCGTCGTCGCCGTGATCGGCCCCGGATGGTGCGGGCCGACCGCCGACGGCCAGAGCCGCATCAACAACAACAATGACTGGGTGCGGGTCGAGATCGAGACCGCGCTGCAGCTCGACATCCCGCTCCTGCCCGTGCTCGTCGAAGACGCCGAGATGCCGAATCCGGAGGAGCTTCCGCCGAGTCTGCACGAGATCACGGAGATCAACGCGCTGCCGATCGCCTCGGGTGGCTCCCGGTTCTACGAAGACCTCGACCGGCTCTTCACCACAATCGACCGGGTGCTGGGAAGCGGACCGCCGGCTGCATCCCGAGAGGATGTGCCCGGTCCGGAGACCGGCGCCACAGTCGCATCGGATACCGTCACGCCGCCACTGCCGGCGGCCGACCAACCGCCGCCGCCATCTTCCATCGAGAAGGGCGCGGCCGCTCCGGAGCCGCCTTCGGCTCAACCCGCCCAGCGTGCCCGGGCCCCCGAGAAACCTGTGGCTCGCGCGCCGGGCGTCGGGCGGCAGGCGCTCGCTCTCGTCCAAGGGCGTTCGCTCCTCACCTTCATTGTCGTTCCCGGCATCGTCATGGTCCTGCTGTGGACCTCCGGACTCTCCCTGGGCGGGCCCGGCGCCTTCCTGATCTCGGCTTTGTTCATGATCGGCGTTGGGGTCGCGATGAGGAAGTCGGATCGCATGCGCTGGTTCGAAGCGGTCATCGTTGGCGCCATCGTCGGGGCTGCCGTCGTGGTGGCCTTGCTGTTCTTCGACGACCTGCGCCAGGACGAACTGGGGATAGCGATACCGGTGCTCGTCGGCGGCGGTGCGGTGGCTACGGTAGCTGGCTTCCTGCTCGGTGGTGCGTGGCGGTCGACGCCGCCGGCGACACAGTGAACAAGCTGCGAAGCGCCGCGGTAGCTGCGGTCAGGTCGTGCGGCCGTTGCCGCTCGGCGACGTCCGTTTCATGCCCTCGGTTGCCGGGCGGTAGTTGGGATTGAGGTTCGCTGCCTTGGCGAAGGCGGCGAATGCCCGTTCGCGGTCGCCAAGCTTCTCCAGCGCCAGACCCTGATTGGTCCAGGCGGCATAGGATTCGCGGTCGCGCGTGACCGCTTCGTTGAAGTCCTCGAGGGCGGCTTCGTATTTGCCGATGGCGAGATAGGAAAGCCCGCGGCCGTCGAACGGTTCGGCGGTTTTCGGCGACATGGCGATCGCCTTGGAGAAATCATTGATCGCCTTCTGTTGCTGGCCGCTCGCCTGATAGATCAGCGCCCGGTTGTGATAGGCCCGTGGATCGGCAGTATCGAGCGCGATCGCCTGATTGAAGTCGGCAAGCGCCAGATCGATCTGGTTCTTCTGGCGGTAGATGCCACCGCGGCCGATATAGGCGATATCGTAGCGCGGATTGATCTGGATGGCCCGGTTGTAGTCGGCGAGCGCCAGATCGTCGCGGCCGAGACGTCGGTAGACAAGCGCGCGGTTGGCGTAGGCCTGATAGAAGTTCGGATTGAGCTTGATCGCGGTGTCGAAATCCTTCACCGCCTCGCGCAGCTTGCCTGCCTTGCCGTAGGCCGTGCCGCGAACGTTGTAGCCGTTGGCGTCACTCGGGTTTTGCGAGATGACTTCCGACAGCGATCCGATGTTGACGGCCGATCCGGTCGCCGGATCGACGTCGGCGGTGGCGAAGGCCGTCGGGTTCGTCTGGCAACCGGCCGCGACGGTCAGCCCCGCAAAGACGAGCGCTGCCGGTAGCCGCAGTTTTGTATCGATTACCCTTGCGAGCATCCCCGCCGCCGCTCCTGAGCCCGCCACTTCCCGATCACGGGAGGTCCCTGACGATTCTTTCCCACCAAATGCTTAGCGGACCGTTGAAAGCCGGCGATTTAAGGGCGTCGGCCCGCAGCCGGGCAGATTTCCCGGATGCCGAAAGCAGCCATGCCGCATGTTGATCGCCGCCGTCGAACGGGCGCCGTGCTTTATCAGAACAATCGCAAGACTGTCAAAGACAGGCCCGTCCCGTCAGCTGCCGCGCGAGACGATCCGGTTGACGTGGCCCATCTTGCGGCCCGGTCGCGCCTCCGTCTTGCCGTAGAGATGGAGCCGCGCGCCGGGCTCTGCGGCAATCGCCGCCCAGTCGGCGACATCGTCGCCGATCAGGTTGGTCATCACCGCGTCCGCAGTGGCGCTCCGGGCTGCCGAGCGGCCAGCCGGCGATCGGCGCTGATGTGCTGCTCGAACTGCGAGCAAAGGCAGGCGTCCGTCGTCCAGTGACCGGAATTGTGGACACGAGGGGCGATCTCGTTGACGAGAAGCCGTGGCCCGGCGCCCGAGGTGACGAAGAATCTCGACGGCGAGCACGCCGACATGGCCGAGCGCCTCGGCGATCCGCCGGGCGATGTCAGTCGCTTCGTCGGCGAGAGCCGGGGAGAGGTTCGCCGGCACCGTGGTCGTCGCCAGAATCCCGCCCTCGTGGACGTTCTCCGCCAGATCGAAGTTCGCGGGTCGCTCCGTCGCGTCCACGCGCCAGGATGACCGAAACCTCGCGCTCGAAGGGAACGAAGGATTCGAGAATGGCGGGTACCTCGCCGATGGCGCGCCAGGCGGCGACCGGATCGTCGCCCGCCCGAAGCAGCGCCTGTCCCTTGCCGTCATAGCCGAGCCGACGCGTCTTCAGGAGCGCCGGCCGCCCCGTCTTGGCAAGTGCCGAATAGACGTCGGCCTGTCGGGCGACCTCGGCGAAGGCAGGCGACCGGAATGCCGAGATCGGCCATCAGCCGCTTTTCGGACAGACGGTCCTGGGTGGCTGCGAGCGAGGCCGGGCCCGGCAGAACGGTGACATGCTCGGCCAGGAAGCGAAGCGTCGCGACCGGGATGTTCTCGAACTCGAAGGTGACCACGTCGACGGCTGCGGCGAAGGCGGCAAGCGCGGCCTCGTCGTCGTAGGGCGCGATGGTCGCGCGCCGCGGCCACGGCGAAGGCCGGGCTCCTCGGTCGGGGCAGTAGATGTGGCAGGACAGTCCGAGTTCTGCTGCCGCCAGCGCCGAGCATGCGTCCGAGCTGGCCGCCGCCCAGGATCCCGATGATCATGCCTGGCTTGATCGGGCGGTGCTCACTCATCGTCGATCGGGCGCTCGTCGACGGCCGCCGACTGCGCCATGCGCCAGCCGTCGAGTCGGCTGGCGACATCGTCGTCGCTGAGCGCGAGGACGGCGGCGGCGAGCAGGGCCGCGTTGATCGCGCCCGACCGCCCGATCGCCAGGGTGCCGACCGGCACGCCGGCCGGCATCTGGACGATCGACAGCAGGCTGTCCTGCCCGCCGAGCGCCTTGGATTCCACCGGCACGCCGAAGACGGGCAGCGGTGTCAGCGAGGCGCACATGCCCGGCAGGTGGGCGGCGCCGCCGGCGCCGGCGATGATCACCTTGTAGCCGGCGCGCCGCGCGCCCTTGCAAAAGGTGAACATGCGATCGGGCGTGCGATGGGCCGAGATGATGCGGTCGTCATGCGCGATGTCGAGCGAATCGAGGGTGTCGGCCGCGTGGCGCAGGGTCGTCCAGTCCGACTGGCTGCCCATGAGAATGGCTACGGGCGGCGTCGGCTCGATCATGAAGACAAGTCCATTCGGCAGGATAGCAGGCCGGGCGGATTATAGTGGCAGCGGGTTGCGCCGCAAGGAGACAAGCCGGAACTCCGGACGGCGGATCCGCGCTTGGCGGTTGGCGGGCGCAACTCGCTGCCTCAGGCGATGATGTCGGGGAGCAGTTGATCCTCGAGACCGGCGATGCGATCCCTCAAGGCGAGCTTCCGCTTCTTCAGCCGCTGGATCTGGATGGTGTCTACCGGTCTGGATGCGATCATGGCGTCGATTGCCGTGTCCAGGTCCCGATGCTCCTGGCGAAGCTCGGCGAGTTGGCGGCGGATCTCCGCTTCTTCTTCGGGCGTGATGCGTCGGCCGCTTGACGGCATTTCCTTCCCCGGGCATCGAACGAGCACGGCTCCCCGATCGCAACGATACCACGAAATCGCGCCGGGCAATGAAATCGCCGGCGCCGGAAAGCGACATGCCTGCCTGCAAAACCCCCCGTCAGTGCGAGACCAACACCGGCACCATCATCTGATGGAGGAGGGTCCGGCTGGTGCCGCCGAACAGATGCTCCCAGATTCGCGAATGGCCGAACGCCCCGGCCACGAGCAGGTCGATTTCCTCTCTCTCGATCCGGCTCAGAATCTCCTCGCCGATCGGCAACTGCAGGTCCAGCGCGGTGTCGACATCAGCGGTGACTCCCAGCCGTTTAAGGTGGGCCACGGCATTGGTCGCCGATGCAATGAAGAACGGATCGGCGTCGACCGAAACGACTTTCACCGCTTCTGCCTCCCGCAGGAAGGGAAGGGCGTCGTGTAGTGCACGGGTGCAGGCGCGGCGGCCGTCCCAGGCGAGGAGAATGCGCTTCCCCACCGTTTCGGGAAGGCTGACGATTGGCAGGCCGAGGACGGGACGTCCGCAATCGACGACGATTGTTTCCACATCCAGGCCTTGCGGATCAGCTCCCGGATCGTCGGGCGAACCAAGTCCGATGACGACGAGGTCGGAGCATCGCGCGTGGTTGATGACATCCTCGACCCCGCGCGACCGGTCGCCGAGGACCCATGTGCCCTCGATGCTGTTGGCCGTGAGCTCGCGGTCGAACTCCACGGCCGCCGCCTCCGTCGCCTCGGTCTGTCCGGTGTGGCGAAAGTCGGTGGCGGCCCCTTCGCCGGGAAGGTAGTAGCCGGTGAGCCGCGCTCCCGACCGGGCGGCGAGCGCCAATGCATAGTCCGAGCGCTTCCGCCCCGTCAGGGACCCGTCGATGCAAACGAGGATGTCGGCGAATTGCATAAGACCTCCATTGGCACTGCCAGTATCGTTTTCTCACATCCCGTTTGAAGTCCCCGGATCGGTTGACCGATCTCGTCGGGCAGGATGTCGGACCATGGCAACCACGGGTGCCGTGGGCCTGCTGTGATCTAGATCAAAGCAGATGCTGTTCCGCTTGGCTATCAAACGGACGACGATGGAAGGTCTTGCAATTGTGTCGCCCAAGGATCGTGTGTGGAACGACATATCGTCTGCGCCATTTGACAGCGATCTCGAGCTGGCCGTCATCGACGGCGACGGCCCTCACGCGCTTGTGTTTCCATGCCGCCGTGTGCTTCGCGGATGGATCGACGCAGAAACGCTGAAGCGGGTCGAGGTGCACCCGACACATTGGCGCACGTGGATACCGGCTGCCGCGGACAATCCCGGCAGGGACTGAGCGCACCCGCACCTGTCGGTCCGTTTGCTGCATCTGTCGAGACAGAAGGGCTTTCCCCAGTCGTTCAGCCTTGTTTCGTTTTCTCTTCGGCAGCCTCGCAAAGCGCCTTCAGTTTCGCTTCCTCCTCGGCCAGGAGTTGAAGCAATATCTCGCGTTTGCTTGCGTCGGTTTCCTCTGCGAGCTTTCGGCGAAAATGCTCGATATTGAGCTGAGCGATGGTCTTGTCCATGGCGAGGCTTCGACCGCCTCCTTCCAACTCCTGCAGAATTACACACGATGGCAAGCGCCGCAAAGGGGTCGTGTCATCGCCATTGCCCCCGTCGTTAGTCTGACAGATGTCGGAACACCACCAATGCGATTTGCATGCATTGAAAAGTCCGATTTCCGACGCAAATGCATAAAGGCGACGAACACAGGGGAAAACCGCATGTTGCGGCGCAGCAACAACTTGTGACGGTTCGACAGCGCCGAAACCCTGTGTCACACTATCCCTGCAGATGGGTCAACAGGAGGTGCTTGCTGATGACCATGGATTCGCATCTTGCCGAGCTTGAGCGCCGCCATCAGGCACTCGAAAAGGAGATCGAAGATGCAATCGCCCACCCGGGCACCGACGACCTCGAACTTTCCGAACTCAAGAAGCGAAAGCTGCGACTGAAAGACGAAATCACGCGGCTGAAGACCGCGGCGGTCCACTAGGACAGGATCGTTTCGGGCGGCCTTTCGACGGCCGCTTGGTCTGACCGCTCCGGCGGCGGCGCCGAAACGCTTCGGCGGCGCGGCGATGCTTTGCTACCTCCTTATGCCGCATTTGAGCCTTTGCTTTTCAGCCATGGTGCGCGTTCCATGGCGTGGCGCGAATCGTCTGGCGGCGGCGGCGGAGGGGGTGTGATGAGCGCCTATGTTCAAAATATCGTCAATGAGTTCGTGATGATGTGGGTGCTGATCGATCCGATCGGCACGCTGCCGGTCTTCCTCATGCTGACCACCCACATGAAGCCTGAGCACCGCTCGGTGATCGCCGTGCGGTCGGTCAGCGTCGCCGCGCTGGTGCTCGTCTTCTTTCTGATCGGCGGCCAGTTGCTGCTCAAGGCGCTCGGCATACCGCTGGCCAGCTTCCAGATCGCCGGGGGGATGGTGCTCTTCCTTTTCGCCCTGACGATGATCTTCGGACCGCCCAAGGCGGAGCAGGAGATCGAGGAAGTCTCGACCCTCGAGCGGGCCCGCAGCATGGCAGTGTTCCCCCTTGCCATTCCGACCATCGCCAGCCCGGGTGCGATGCTTGGCGCGGTATTGCTCAACGACACCGACCAGTTTTCGCTGACTGACATCACGATCGATCTCGGCGTCATCCTTTCCCTGCTCGGTATCACGCTCGCGCTGATGTTTATGGCGAAGCCGATCCTTGCGGCGATCGGCGAATTGGGGGCCAGCGTGCTCAGCCGGATCATGGGTCTGATCCTTGCGGCGGTGGCGGTCGACAGCGTGCTGGTGGCGATCGCTCAGTTCTTCAAGATCGACGGCATCGCCGGCAAGGGTTTGATGTGAGGGACGTCGCCCCTCAGATCGCATCGGCGAGGCCCTGGATCACCAGGAAGACACCGACGACAAAGACGAGACCGTAGATGGTCTCGTAGAACACCTTCGGGTCGATCCGCTTTACCAGCCACACGCCGAGGAATGTTGCCGGAATCGAGATCGGCAGCAGGATGGCCGAAGTTTCGAGGTTCTGCGGGTTGAACTGCCCGAGGAAGAAATAGGGCACCACCTTCACCGCGTTGACGATGGCGAAGAAAATCACCGCCGTGCCGGCGAAGATCCGCGGAGGAAGACGGAGTGGCGCCGCGTAGACCTGATAGGGCGGGCCGCCGGCATGGCTGACGAAGCTCACGAAGCCGGTGACGGCGCCCCAGAATATGCCCTTGGCTAGGTTCGACTTGCGCGGCATTGTGTTGTGCCGCAGCCGCAGCCAGTAGTTCAGGGCGAATGCCACGGCCACGACCCCCACGATGAGGCGGATCAGGTCCTCGCCGACGTGTGCGGCGGCCAGCCAGGCGATGGCGATGCCGACCAATGCACCAGGTAGCATGATGGCCAGCACCCGCTTGTCCCACTCCCGCCAGTAGGAGACGACCGCCACCATATCGCTGAGGATGAGGATCGGCAGGGTAATACCGGCCGCCTGGACCGGCGAGATGGCAATGGCGAGGATGGGAACGGTGAGAAGGCCGACAACGCCGAATCCGCCCTTGGCCAGGCCAAGGATGATCATCGCCGGAATGGCGGCGGCATAGAACCAGGGGTCGTGGATCATTGATGCGGAATCGCGGAGGGCGGGGAAGGCGTGCGATCATACGCCGGTCCACACCGGCCCGGCAACCGCGCTACAATCGGCCGGGCCTGCCTGAACAGGGAGACAGTCAATGCTGCTCGAAAACCGGGTTGCCGTGGTCACCGGCGGTGCGAGGGGCGTTGGATACGCCATCGCCCGACGCTTCCTCGAGGAAGGCGCGCGCGTGGTGATCGCCGATATCGACGACACGACCGGCCCGCAAGCGGCGGAGGAATTGGCTGTCTTCGGCCCGGTGCGCTACGTCGAATGCGATGTCGGCGAGCGACTCGACGTCCGCAACATGATCGCCGCCACCATCGATGCCTTCGGCGACATCGATGTGCTCGTCAACAATGCGGGCATCCTCGCCGAGGCTGATTTCCTGAAGCTTGAGGAGGCGGACTTCGACCGGGTTCTCCGCGTCAATCTGAAGGGGGCTTTCCTGTGCGCCCAGGCGGCCGCCCGCCACATGGTCGAGCGGATTGCGGCGGGCGGGGCTCCGGGGACGATCGTCAACATCTCCTCGGTCAACGCCGTCTTTGCCATCGCCAACCAGGTTCCCTATTCGGTGTCAAAGGGCGGCATCAACCAGCTGACGAAGGTGATGGCACTGTCGCTTGCGCCGCATCGAATTCGCGTCAACGCGATCGGCCCGGGGTCGATCGCCACGGAGATGCTCGACAGCGTCATGGCGGATCCCGAATCGCGGCGGCGCATCCTGTCGCGGACGCCACTGGGGCGGATCGGCGAGCCCAAGGAGATCGCAGCGATTGCGGCTTTCCTCGCCTCCGACGAGGCGAGCTACATCACCGGCCAGACGATCTATGCCGACGGCGGGCGCCTGCCGCTCAACTACACGGTCCCGGTCGGCGAATAGCCGGTTTGAGAAGCGCCGCGGCTCCTGACAGAATGCTGGCAGGAGGGGTGTGCAAGCCTGGCATTGTCGAAACGCAAGGAGACACTGCCATGGCCACGGCCACCCCTGCTAACATTGCGGTATGGTTCGAGATCCCGGTCAGCGACATGGATCGCGCCAAAGCCTTCTACGAAGCTGTGCTTCAGACCACGCTGAAGGACGAGAACGCCGGCCCGAATCCGATGGCCGTGTTCCCCGGTGGGGATGGGGGCGGTGTCGCCGGGCACCTCTATCCCGGCAAGCCGTCGGCGTCCGGAAGTGGTAACACCATCCACCTTGCTGCGCCCGATCCGCTGGAGGCGGCGATCGACCGGGTGCGCGAGAAGGGCGGCAAGGTGTTGAGCGACGTGGTCGTCATTCCGGCTGGCCGCTTCGCCTATTGCCAGGATCCCGACGGCAACAGCATCGGCCTGTTCGGGCGCTGAGGCGGAAATGCGCCGCGCCGACCGGCTCTTCGAGATCATCCAGCGCCTCCGCGGGGGGCGGCTGGTGACGGCGCAGCGCCTCGCCGAGCAGCTCGAAGTCTCGGTCCGCACGGTCTATCGCGACATCCGCGACCTGCAGGCGTCGGGCGTGCCCATCGATGGCGCGGCCGGCGTCGGCTATCTCCTGAGGCCCGGCTATCATCTGCCGCCGCTCATGTTCATGCCGACCGAAATCGAGGCGCTGATCGTCGGGGCCCGCATGGTCGAGGCATGGGCGGGCCGCGGGTTGGCAGCGGCCGCCGGCGAGGCGCTGGTCAAGATCGGGGCGGTCGTGCCCTCCGAGCGCATGCGCGCGGCCGAACGCGTCCCCATCTTCGCCAGCGGCTTTCGCGTATGCGAAGCGGAGCGGCAAAATCTCGACGATTTCACCAAGGCGGTCGACGAGCGCTTGAAGGTCCGCTTCGCCTATCGCGACGCCGATGGCGGCGACACCGAGCGGACGGTATGGCCGCTGGCACTTCACTTCTGGGGCCAGGTCTGGACGCTCGCCAGTTGGTGCGAGTTGCGCGACGACTTCCGCACCTTCCGGGTCGACCGGGCCGAGCAGCTCAGCCTTAGCGAGGAGCGCTATCCCAATGTCGCCGGCCGTACGCTGAACGACTACCTCGCCAGGGTCACGCGCTCGCCCTAGACGTCGTCGTCCTCCTCGGTCTGCTCCGGACCCTTCATTGATTTCAGCTTGGCGAACACCGCGTCGGCTTCCATCTCGGCCTCCCGCTCGGCGTTCTGCTCGGAATTGGCGGCAAGCATCGCGGCGCCGGTCGCGGTCTCCTCGGCCGGGAGCAGCGTGGGCCCCTCCGTCTCCTCACCGGTGCGGGGTGCGAGCTTGGCCGCCTTTTCCACCTCGAGGTCGAGCTCGAGCTGTGAGCAAAGGCCGAGCGTCACCGGATCCATCGGGGTCAGGTTGTTGGCGTTCCAATGGGTGCGGTCGCGGATGGCATCGATGGTCGGCTTGGTGGTCCCGACCAGCCGCATGACCTGGGCGTCCTTCAGTTCGGGGTGGTTGCGCAGCAGCCAAAGGATGGCGTTCGGACGGTCCTGACGGCGGGACACCGGGGTGTAGCGGGGTCCCCTGCGCTTGGCGAGCGGCACGCGGACCTTGGTGTCGGCCATCTTCAGCCGGTAGTTCGGATCGGCTTGGCCTTTCTCGATCTCTTCGCGGATGAGCTGGCCGGTCAGGATCGGGTCGAGTCCCTTGACGGCCATGGCCGCTTCGCCGTCGGCGATCGCGGCGACCTCGAGCGGATGGAGCGTGCAGAAAGCGGCGATCTGGTCGAACGACAGCGACGTGTTGTCGACCAGCCAGACGGCGGTTGCCTTGGGCATCAGAGGCGTTGTCATAAACTTCTCCCGGCTGCTCCGCCGGTCTTGCGCGGCGAGGCGTTGTCCACAATCGAGGCGATGGGGATGCCTGTTATATAGGCTGCCCCGGACCGCGAAGCAATCGCTGGATCGCCGCTCACGATCACGTGACACGGATTCGTGCCCGGTCGGTGCCCCGGACGCGCCCGCCTCAATGCTCCCCGGCGACGGTGAGGACGATCCGTCCGATGTGGTCGCCGGCATCCATGCGCAGGTGCGCGTCGGCCGCCCGTGCCAGCGGGTAAGTCGAGCCGATCACCGGGGCGATGCGGCGGGCCTCGAACAGCGGCCACAGCTTCTCGCGCAGCGTCCTTGCGATCCCGGCCTTGAAGGCCACCGACTGGGGGCGCAGGGTCGAGCCGGTGTGCCAGAGCCGCTTCATCATCAGGCGCCGAACGTCAACCTCGGCCCGCGCCCCGTGCTGCACCGCGATCTGCACGATCCGCGCTTCGACGGCAGCCGCCTCATAGTTGCGGTTGACATAGTCGCCGCCGACCATGTCGAGGATGACGTTGGCGCCGGCGCCACCGGTTACCTCTTTCACCACGGCGACGAAGTCGTCTGTGTTGTAGTTGACGGCCACGTCGGCGCCGAGTTCGCGGCAGGCGAGGCATTTCTCGTCGCTGCCGGAGGTCGTGATTACCCGGGCGCCGGCAATCTTGGCTAGCTGGATGGCGCTGGTGCCGATGCCGGATGTGCCGCCGTGAATGAGGATTGTGTCGCCGACCGAGAGCCGGCCGCGTTCCATGATGCTCGGCCAGATGGTGAAATAGGTCTCCGGCACGGCTCCTGCCTCCCGCATCGAGAAGCCGGTCGGAACCGGCAGGGCGTTGGTTTCGTGGACCTTGGCGTATTCGGCGTAACCGCCGCCGGGCAGCAGGGCGCAGACCGCGTCATCGACCGCGAATTGGGTCGCCCCCGGTCCGAGTGCTGCCACGATGCCGGCAACCTCGAGGCCGGGGATGTCCGGTGGGGCGCCGGACGGCGGCGGGTACTGGCCGCGGCGCTGCATGATGTCCGGCCGGTTGACCCCGGCGGCGTGGACCTTGACGAGGATCTCGCCTTCGCTGGGCCGTGGCAGCGGCCGGTCTTCGGCGACCAGCATCTCCGGTCCGCCAGGCGCGTTGATGACGATTGCCGTCATGGTATCGGGAAGCGCGGCCATGGCGCGGACCTTATCTCCTGGACTGGCCAATCGATCTAGCCGTTCCGCCGGAGCATGACAATGCACGCCGCCTGCTTTAGCCTTTTCGCGGAAGGGGAGCGATCGCGATGCCGATTGTCGACGACGACGCGCCGAAGAAGACGCCGAAGCACGACCTCGGTGAAGACCTGTCGAGCCTGTCACTCGAGGAACTGGACGAGCGGATCCTGCTTCTCAGGGCGGAGATCGGCCGCATCGAGGAGGCGATCCGCGCCAAGCGGGCCAGCGCCGACGTGGCGGCGACATTTTTCAAGCGCTGAAAGCCCGGAGAACTCCGCCGTGCCGGATCGGGACACTGCCACCGTTTCCCGCCATGTCGGCGATTCGATTTTTGTTAACCCGTTAACCAATCCTTAAGCTTTACGGGCGTTTACTGAAGGCTGTCCAGTCATCTGGATTCGAGTGGCTCCTGTCCACTCTGTTTGACGCCTCCCTGTTAAACTCTTCAGAGCCGCTTTCGGGCGGCTCTTTTTTATCTTGCCTCGCGGTCGCCCTCGTGAGACGACGGCACATAGCTTGCGAATTTATGGGTACCGGTCCCGATGTGGGACGCTATGGGCTGGCGTGACCAGAATATCGTCAATGGCCGACGAACAGCAGGACTTCGACCGCAAGATTCAGCCGATTGCCTTCGCGCAGCAACTCGCTGGGTCTGAGGCCTTTCGTGCGATGTTCCGCGAAGGCATGGCTCTGGTCGAGGAAACGGCCAATTATCTTGACGGTGAGGGCCGGACGGACTCCAAGCAGCTGAGCCGGACGGCCTCACTTGCCTACGCGACCGAATCGATGCGGCTGACCACCCGCCTCATGCAGCTCGCCTCCTGGCTCTTGCTGCAGCGCGCCGTCAACGACGGCGAGATGTCTCCGCAGCAAGCCAGCCTCGAAAAAGCGAAAGTCAAGCTGGGCGGACTGGCGACGGCGACCGAGGGACCGGGGTGGGAACCGTTGCCGCAACAACTCAAGGCGCTGATCACTCGTTCCCTCTATCTTCAGCAGCGCATCAGGCGGCTCGACGGCGTCATGGCGCCGGGCGATTACCCGTCCGAGAGCGACAATCCGGTTGCCCGCCAGATCGGCCAGATTGCCCGGGCATTCGACGCGGTCGCCAAATAGGCAACAGAAAGCGGCTGGAATCGAAAAGGGCCCGCCAGGCGGGCCCTTTGCACCGATTTCGTTGACCCCTCAGTTCCCCATCAGGCCCTTGTAACGGTTCTTGAAGCGGGAAACGCGGCCGCCGCGGTCGACCAGATGCTGGCCGCCGCCGGTCCAGGCCGGGTGGGTCTTCGGGTCGATGTCGAGGGTCAGCGTGTCGCCTGCCGCCCCGTAGGTCGAGCGGGTGACGTACTCTGTCCCGTCGGTCATCACGACCTTGACCTCGTGATAGTCGGGGTGGATGTCTTTCTTCATGGCTTGAGCCTCGAAACGCTTGGGCGAGCGCCCGCGGGCGCCGGTTCAGGGCGCGGTATAGCCGAGGCCGCCGCCGACGACAAGAGCGGGTCCGGCTACCGCTCGGTCAGCTTCAGCTCGATCCGGCGGTTCTTGGCGTAGGCTTCCTCAGTGTCGCCTTCCTCGATCGGCTGGTATTCGCCGAAGCCCGCGGCGACCAGTCGCTCGGGCGGGATGCCGCGGTCGATCAGGTAGCGGACCACCGAGATGGCGCGGGCGGCGGACAGGTCCCAGTTCGACTGGAACCGGCCGCCGGTGATCGGCCGCTTGTCGGTATGCCCGTCGATCCTGAGAACCCAGGGAATGTCCTGCGGGATCTCGTTGTTCAGCTCGACCACGGCGTCGGCGAGCTTGGCCAGTTCCTGCTGGCCGGCCGGGCCGATCTGATCCGAACCGGTCTCGAAAAAGACCTCCGACTGGAAGACGAAGCGGTCGCCGACGATGCGGATGTCGGGCCGGTCGCCAAGAATCTCGCGCAGCCGGCCGAAGAAGTCGGAGCGGTAGCGCGACAGCTCCTGAACCCGCTGGGCAAGCGCGACGTTCAGCCGGCGGCCGAGATCGGCGATCTTGGTCTGGCTTTCCTTGTCCCGGCTTTCCGAAGCGTCAAGGGCCGTTTCCAGGGCGGCGATCTGGCGCCTCAGCGCCGAGATCTGCTGGTTGAGCAGTTCGACCTGGGCAAGCGCCCGTTGGCTGACCTGGGTCTGCGACTGGAGATCGGCGGTCAGCTTCGCCACCCGGTCACCGGCGCTGGATGCGGCGTCGGACTGGCTGTCGAGCAGCCCGCGCAGCCGGTCCCGCTCGCTTTCTGCCGCAGCGAGGCTGGCCTGCAGGTTGGAAAGGTTGTCGCTGAGCTCGCCCTTGTTGGCCTTTTCCAGAGCGAGCATCTCGGTCAGCTGGGCGATCTGGGCGTTGAGGCGGTTGAGCACCTGGTCGCGGCTGGAGACCTCCCGGCTGAGCAGGAACTGCACCAGCGCGAAGATCGAGAGAAGGAAGACGAAGACCAGCAGCAGATTCGTCAGCACGTCGACGAAGCTCGGCCAGTACTCCGTGCGTGCTGCCGCGCGTCGCCTGACTGTGGCCATTACTCACCTACCGGGGTCTGCAGCGCCCGCGAAATCGTTTCCAGCAGCTGCTGCATGTCGCGCTGCTGCTCGGACTGGGTTTCGACCCAACTGCGGATCACCTGCTGCTCGGTGCGCATATGCTGCACCAGCCCCTGGATGCCTTCGGCCAGATTGGCCATGGCCGTCGTCGCTCGCTGGGTCGAGCCGACCTCCTGTTGCGCACTGCCTTCCTGGATGGCGCGCGACAGCCGCTCGATGGCAATGCGCAGGTCCTCGGCGGTGGTGGCGCCGCGGCCCTCGATCAGCTCGGGATCGAGATCGGTGACCGTCGACAGCCAGTCCTCGAGGTCGTTGTAGAACATGTTCTGTGCCTGGCCGGCCTGCAGGTCGAGGAAGCCGAGAATCAGCGAACCGGCGAGGCCGAAAAGCGACGACGAGAAGGCAGTGCCCATGCCGCCGAGCGGATCGGTCAGACCGGCCTTCAGATCCTCGAAGATCACCCCGGTGTTGCCGGAAGAGACATCGAGGTTCTGGATCGTATTGGCGACCGCCGACACTGTCTGCAGCAGGCCCCAGAAGGTGCCAAGCAGGCCGAGAAAGATCAGCAGGCTGACGAGGTAGCGCGACATGTCGCGGGCCTCGTCGAGGCGCATCAGGATCGAATCGAGGATCGACCGCATGGTTTGGGTCGAGATCGCCATCCGGCCGATGCGGTCGCCGAGCAGCGTCGACATCGGCGCCAGCAGCACCGGTGGGCGCTCGACCTCGATGCCCGGCTCGGCGATGCGGAAGGTGTTGACCCACTTGATCTCGGGGAACAGCCGCAGCACCTGCCGGAAGGAGAGGAGGATGCCGATGACCAGGACCGCGACGATGACGCCGTTGAGGCCCGGATTGGCGAGGAAGGCGGTGTAGACCTGGCGGTAGAGAATCAACGCGATAAAGCCGGCGATGATCAGGAAGATGATCATCCGCCAAAGGTATATCTGCGGGGTGGCGAGCTTGTACGGATCGTACTCGCGCGCACGGCCTCGTCCGAACAGACGCAAGTTCCTGAGCCCTTTCTCGGTCGCTCCGAATTCTTAACGTGATTTGCCAGCAGAGAGAAACGGCAAAATGGCGGCGGCAAGGCCGAAAAGCCGAGAAAGTGCTGTCGGAGGCCGTTTCAGGCGGTGCTGACCGGCTCGTCGGACATATCGCCTACGGCTCCGCGACGGTGTCCGGCATCGGCACCGGCTGCGCGGCGTCCCTCCCGACCACCGTCGTCCATTCACGCACCCACCACTTCGTGACGAGGCCATTGCGGACATAGGGATCCGCCTTGGCAAAATTCTCGGCGACTGCAGGCGAATCTCCGCTGAAGACGATGATCGCGCCATCGGCCGGGTTCGCGAACGCGCCGCCGAGGAACAGCTCTCCGCGGTCGATCGCCGCCTTCACCAGCGCAAAATGGGCGGGGCGCAGCGCTCCGCGTCGCTCCATGTAGTCCGGTACATAGTCGTAGAAGAGGCGGTAATGCACCACCCGCTCCGTGTCGGACGGATGGGATAGTGTGGCCCGACATTCCCCGGTCCGAAGAGTAGGCTATCGGGCGCGTCGCGCCAAGCTTCCTGTGCTCCACGGCATAGTTGACGAGCGTGGGCGGCGGCGTCACGCGGTCGACGCGGCTTCGGCGAGCAGGGTCAGTAATCCGCGGTGGACCGCCTCGTTGCCGGCCGCGATCGAACCGGTTTCCATCGCCGTCTCGCCGCCGCCGGTATCGGTGACGAAGGCCCCGGCCTCACGCGCAATGACGATGCCGGCAGCGATGTCCCAGGCCGAGAGCCCGTGCTGCCAGTAGCCGTCGAAGCGGCCGGAAGCCGTCCAGGCGAGATCCATGGCGGCTGATCCGGTCCGCCGAACCCCGGCGACGCGGCCCATCACCACCTGCAACTCCTTCAGGAAGGCCTCCTGGCCGGGCTGGTTGAGACGCGGTATGCCCGTCGCGATCACGCAGTCGGCGAGCTGGCTGCGGCGGGCGACGCGTAGGCGCCGGTCGTTGAGGAAGGCGCCGCTGCCGCGCTCGGCGACATAAAGCTCGTTGAGGACGGGGTTGTAGATGACGCCGGCAACCATGACGCCCTCGCGCTCGAGACCCACCGAGATCGCGAAGATCGGAATGCCGTGGAGGAAATTCATCGTCCCGTCGAGCGGGTCGATGATCCAGCGGTGGTTCTTGTCGGCGCCGGCCGTGGTGCCGGACTCCTCGGCGAGAAAGGCATAGTCGGGCCGCGCCTTCTTCAACTCGGCGATGAGGATTTCTTCCGAGCGCCGGTCGGCGGCGGAGACGAAATCGCCGGGGCCCTTCAACGAGACCTGCAGGTTCTCGACCTCGCCGAAATCGCGCGCCAGTCCGCGTCCGGCCTTGAGGACGGCGTTGACCATCACGTTGAGCAGCGCCGTGCGTGCCATGCAACTCTCCGCGCCGCTGGAGCGCGGCCGGCGCCCCTCCCAACATACTTTCGGGGTCGTTTCAAGCCGGGCGGATCACTCGGTCGGCCATCGTTGCGCAGCCGTCACGGCGGACTGCCGCTGCTCGCTGGTCAGGCCGTTCACGAAGTTGTCCAGCCATGGGTCTGTCTTGCCGGCCTGCTCGGCGAGAAAGTGCCACTTCGCCGCATCGACCGGGTCAGCCGGTTGCCCGGCGCCGACGGCGAGGATACGGGCGAGCCGGTTCTGGGCGATCGGGTCGCCGGCGTCGGCGGCTCGTTCGAACCATTGCGCCGCGGCGGACTCGTCCTTGGGGACGCCTTTGCCGTTGAACAGGCGGATCGCGTATTCCACCTGGGCCGCGACGACCCCAAGCCGGGCGGCCGAGGCGAGCCACTTTGCCGCAATGGAATCGTCAAGCGGCACGCCAAGGCCCTGGGCATAGAGCTGGGCCAGGGCGTACTGCGCGTCCGGATTGCCCGCCTCCGATGCTTTCTCGAGATACTCTGCGGCAAGCTTCGGATCGAGCGGCCGGACGCTGCCTTCGAGGTGGAGGAGGGCGAGATTGTACATGGCGTCGACCTGGCCCTGGGCCGCCGCTTTCTCGAAATAGTCGGCCGCCTTCGAGCGATCCTGGTTCGCGCCGCGGCCCTGCAGATACATCATGCCGAGCGCGAACTGCGCTTCCCGGTCGCCGGAATTGGCAGCGAGCTGATACCAGTTGAAGGCGTCGGAGTAGCTCTGCGGAACGCCGTAGCCGCCCTCGTAGATCAGGCCGATCAGCGTCTGGGCGGCCACATCGCCCGCCTCGGCGCGATCGAGGGCAAGCTGGAATGCTGTCAGGTAGAAGCCACGCTGAAACGCGCCGTAGGCGAGGTCCGGGCCGTCGCTCGATGGCGGCGGGGGTGCCAGCGCGGTCAGGTCGGTCTCGCCGTCCATCGTTGTGGCGGCCGGCTGGGCGGTCAGCGCCTCCATTGTCCGTTGATCGGCGCCCGGATCGGGCAGAGGCACGGTGCTGAAGTCGTCGGCCGGCAGGGTTGGCAGGTTGTCGGGCGTCGGCAGGGCGGGCAGTTCCGCGACAGGCGCCGCCTCATCGCCTTCGCCGGGCGCGGCCATCGCATCGGCCTGATCCGCGCGGTCCGGCCGGAGCGGTGGCAGGGGCACGGTCGAGGCGTCGGGGGCCCTCGGTGCCGGCGCGGTCGCGGCCGGGGCGGGAGCGGGCGAAGGGGAGAGCGGCGCTCCGCCGGCGCCGGGCGGCGTCAGCACGATCGGCGCCTGCCCGTGTGCTGTGACGGCGAAGCAAAGGACTATCGCGGCGGTGATAAGCGCCCGTCTCATGCGGCGCGCTCCGGCGCCGCGGCGAGAACGCGGTCTGCCGCAGCCACCGCCTCGCCCGGACCGGCGTCGTGCGACCACACCGCATCGCGCAGCGCCACGAACTCGATTCCGGCTTCGGCGGCTTCCGATACCGAGGCGATACTCCGGCCGCCCATCACCATGGCCGGCACGAGAAACATGGAAGACCACCAGCTCGCCAGGTCGAGAGCTTTGCGAAATATGGATTCCCGGGTGTCCCCGTCGAGCCGGCCGAAAAACAGGTAGTCGGGGTTGGCTTCGCCGGCGAGCATCGCGTCGTGGCGGGATCTCGAGACCGCCCGCACCGACGATCCTGGCCGGCCGGAACGTGTCGATCGCGATCTTGAGATCGGCCGGGCCGGTGTCGACATGCACGCCGTCCGCCCTGGCGCGTCCGGCGATGCGGGTGTCGTTATGGACCAGCGCGGCGGCGCCGCGGCTCTGTGCGACGGGCACCAGCGCCTCAGCCGTCTCCTGGAGCGACTCCGGCGCTCCGGTGATGATCAGGCAGGCAACGTCGCCGCCGGCAAGCGCGGCATCGAGCAGCGGCCGGAATCCGGCGGGATCACTCGTTTCCGGCGTCACCAGGCAGAGGCGGCACCGGCTGTCGTCCGCGTCGGCCATTACGCGATCCGCAGGTCTTCAACGCGCCCCGCGGCCCCATATGCCGGTGCAATGCGGCCAAAATCGACCGCATGCCCGGCACTCTTGCCCGTTAATATAGCGGAATCCGCAGGTTAGGGTAACTACGCCGCCATCTTCTCGAGTTCCGGCTTCCAGGCGCCGGTCGCGGCAAGGCTGTTCATGTGGGCGCGGTGGAGGAATGCCGCCTGTGCCTCGGGCACATTCTCCGGCTTGCCGCGCCATGCGTCCAGGGCCGCCGCCTGGAGCGCGCGACCGTAGGAGAAGGTCACCGACCAGGGCAGGGGGCCGAGCTCGTTGATCAGGCATAGATGCTCGGTCGCCTCTTCGTCGCTCTGCCCGCCGGACAGGAACGCGATGCCGGGCACCGCCGCCGGGACGCAGCTCTTCAGCACGCGCACCGTCTTCTCGGCGACTTCTTCCGGCGGCGCCTGGTTGGGGCAGTTCTTGCCGGCGACGACCATATTCGGCTTCAGGACCATCCCTTCGAGCGTCACGCGGGCGAAGTAGAGCTCCCGGAACACGGTCTTCAGCGTCCATTCGGTGACGCGGTAGCAGGTGTCGATGTCGTGGCTGGCGACCGGGCCGTCCATCAGCACTTCCGGCTCGACGATCGGCACGATGCCGGCCTCCTGGCAAAGTGCCGCATAGCGCGCAAGCGCGTGGGCATTGGCATTGATGCAGTTGTGGCTCGGCCGGTCGGGGCCGATGTCGATCACTCCCCGCCACTTGGCGAAGCGGGCGCCGAGATCATAGTACTCCTTCAGCCGCTCGCGGAGGCCGTCGAGGCCCTCGGTGATCTTCTCGTCGGGGTGGAGGGCGAGCGGCTTGGCGCCGGCGTCGACCTTGATGCCGGGCACCGCTCCGGCTGCTGCGATGACGTCGACCAGCGGCGTCCCGTCCACCGCCTTCTGGCGGATCGTCTCGTCATAGAGGATCACGCCGGAGATATAGTTCTTCATCGCCTCATCGGTGCGGAACAGCATCTCGCGGTAGTCGCGGTGCTTTTCCGGCGTCGATTCGATGTTGTA
The DNA here is from genome assembly GCA_963710805.1 of uncultured Alphaproteobacteria bacterium. GTDB lineage: Bacteria > Pseudomonadota > Alphaproteobacteria > Rhizobiales > Kaistiaceae > Bauldia. Next base: position 146,812 of record CAVQBS010000044.1, read on the forward strand.
CGGCTTGAAGCGCTTGGCGATGGTTCCCGTGCTTTCGTCGGCGGCGAGAAGCCCCTTGCCCTTCGTCACCATCCGCCCGGCAATGTCTTCGAGTGTCTCGGCCATGATTGTCCTCCAGCGATCGTCGATCGATTGGCGCTCTCTATAAGCGCAAGCCGCGGCATTTTCCACGCCGGCGCAAACGATTTGGTGGATGGGGCGTTATCAGGGCGTCTGCCCCGCCCAATCCTGAACCGGACGAGGCAACCGGCCGGCATGGCACCGACCGTCCACCACAAAACCGGAGGACGGAAAATGAATGTAATCTCGCCAATCACCCGGGATGTCGAAGCTGCAACCGACATCGGGGAAGACCCCAAAGCACCGATACACGCGATGCATCCCACGGCGATCAGAATCGCCATGATCGCCGTCGTCTGGTTCGTCATCGCCATGGCGCTCGCCTTTGGGCGGACGCTGGAATCGGACTACATCATGGCGGTGATGATCGGCTTCGCGGTCATGTTTTTCGGGCTGACCCTCAGCCTTGCCCTCAGAGCCGCCCACCAGCGCCGGTGGGCCGACAAGCCGGTCAGCTTCGACCGCTTCGTTCACGACAACGTGGCGATCGAATCCGGCAAGGTTCCAGGCGCCGAGGCCCTGGTCGAGCTTCTGACGCTGCCGATAACCCTGGCGCTTGGCGCCACGGTCATCGGCATCATCTATCTCATGTCCTGAGGCTCAGCGGCGCAACACCTCGACACCGGGGAGCGCCTTGCCCTCGAGCCATTCGAGGAAGGCGCCTCCGGCCGTCGAGACAAAGCCGAAATCGTCCGCAACGCCGGCCTGATGCAATGCCGCGACAGTCTCGCCGCCACCGGCGACCGAGTTCAGCCCGGCGGTCTTCGTCCGTTCGGCGGCGTGCTTCGCCACGGCTAGCGTCGCCCGGTCGAAAGGGGGAATCTCGAAAGCGCCGAGCGGCCCGTTCCACACCAGCGTCTTCGCCTTGTCGATCCAGGCGTTCACCGCCGCCACCGAGCGGGGGCCGATATCGAGGATCATCTGGTCGTCGGGCACGGCCGTCGCCGCGACCGTGCGGGTCGCCGCACCGGCCTTGAACTCGGCCGCGACCACCACGTCGTCGGGCAGGACAATGCTGCATCCGGCCTTGTCGGCCGCCACCATGATGCGCTTGGCGGTGTCGACCAGGTCGGCTTCGGCCAGCGACTTGCCGACCGGGATCCCCTTGGCGAGCAGGAAGGTGTTGGCCATGCCGCCGCCGATCACCAGGGCGTCGACCTTGGCGGTGAGATTCTCGAGGACGTCGATCTTGCTCGACACCTTGGCGCCGCCGATCACCGCCACCACCGGTCGCTCCGGCGTGGCCAGCGCCGACTCCAGCGCCTCGATCTCCTTCTGCATGGCGCGACCCGCAAAGGCCGGCAGCTTGCGGGCAAGCCCTTCGGTCGAGGCGTGCGCCCGGTGAGCCGCCGAGAAGGCATCGTTGACATAGACGTCGCCAAGTCTGGCGAGCGCGGCGACGAAAGCGTCGTCGTTCTTCTCCTCGCCGGCGTGGAAGCGGGTGTTCTCGAGAAGGAGCACATCGCCGTCCTTCATCGCGGCGACAGCAGCCTCGGCGTCGGGGCCGATGCAGTCACGGGCGAAGGCCACCGGCCGGCCGATCACGTCGCGGAGCGCCGGCACCACCTGCCCGAGCGACATCTCCGGGTTCGGCTTGCCTTTGGGGCGGCCGAAATGAGCCAGCAGGATCACCTTGCCGCCCTTGTCGGCAATCTCGGTGATGGTCGGCGCCACGGCGCGGACGCGGGTGTCGTCGCTGACCTTGCCGCCGGCCACCGGAACGTTGAGGTCGACGCGGACGAGAACGCGTTTGCCCTTGAGTTCAGCATCGTCGAGCGTGCGGAAAGCGGTCATGGCCGGCTGGCGGGTCCTTAACCCAGCTTGGCCATGGCGACGGCGGTGTCGGCCATGCGGTTGGAGAAGCCCCATTCGTTGTCGTACCAGGAGACCACCCGCACGAAGCTGCCGTCGATGACCTTGGTCTGGTCGATGGCGAAGATCGAGGAGCGCGGGTCGTGGTTGAAGTCGGACGAGACCAGCTTCTCCTCGGTGAAGCCGAGGATGCCCTTCAGCCGGTTCGAGGCGGCGGCCTCCTTGATGGCGGCGTTGACCTCGTCGACGGTCGTCGTCCGCTTGGCGACGAACTTGAAGTCGATCAGCGAGACGTTCGGCGTCGGCACGCGGATCGAGCGTGCCGTCGAGCTTGCCGTTCAGCTCCGGGAGGACCAGGCCGACCGCCTTGGCGGCGCCGGTGGTGGTCGGGATGCTGTTGAGCGCCGCGGCGCGCGCGCCCGGTAGAGGTCCTTGTGCAGCGTGTCGAGGGTCGGCTGGTCGCCGGTATAGGAATGGATGGTCGTCATGAAGCCGTGCTCGATGCCGAAGGCGTTGTTCAGCACGAAGGCGACCGGCGCGAGGCAGTTGGTCGTGCAGGAGGCATTGGAGACGACAATGTGGTCGTTGGACAGCTTGTCGTCGTTGACGCCGTAGACGACGGTCAGGTCGGCGCCGTCCGACGGTGCGGAGACGAGGACGCGCCTGGCGCCGGCCTCGAGATGGGCCGAGGCCTTTTCCTTGGAGGTGAAGATGCCGGTGCATTCGAGCGCGATGTCGACGCTCGAGTTCCTTCCACGGCAGCTCGGCCGGGTTGCGGACGCCGTCACCTTGATCGGGCCGCGGCCGGCGTCGATGGCGTCGCCCTTGACCGTCACGCGTGCGGGAACTGGCCGTGCACGGAATCGTGGCGCAGCAGATGCGCGTTCGTCTCGACCGGTCCGAGATCGTTGATCGCCGACCACCTCGATGTCGTTGCGTCCCGATTCGACGATGGCGCGCAGGACCAGCCGGCCGATGCGGCCGAACCCGTTGATTGCAACACTTACTGCCATGTCTCTCTCTCCGCTCGTTAGATCAGGCGTGCGCGGCAAGCCGATCGAGCGCTGCCTGCGCCGCCTGCTTCCGGTGTGATGCCGAAATGGCGTAAAGCTGCTTGTAGGGCGCGCTGGCGCCGAAACCGGTCATGCCGATGAAGATGCCGTCGTCGCCGATCAAGCGGTCCCAGCCCTGGCGGACGCCCGCCTCGATGGCGACGCGGACCGGCGACGCACCGATGATCGCCGCGGTATTCCGGCGCTCTGCGCGGCGAACAGCTCGAAGCAGGGCACGGAGACGACGCGGGTCGGGTGGCCGTCCTCCTCGACGGCGCCTTGGCGCGCCATGCGCGATCTCGGTCTCCGAGCCGGTGGCGAAGAGCGTCACCTCGGCGTCGCCGCTCGCCGTCATCAGCTCGTAGGCGCCGTGGGCGCACATGTTTTCCTCGAATGGTCGGTCCGCAGCGTCGGCAGGTTCTGGCGGGTCAGCGCCAGAATGCCGAAGGCGCGTGACGCGCGTTCCAGCGCGAGTTGCCAGCACTCCGCCGTCTCGACCGCGTCGGCCGGGCGGAAGACGATGAGATTGGGCATGGCGCGAAGCGCCGCCAGATGCTCGACCGGCTGGTGGGTCGGTCCGTCCTCGCCGAGGCCGATCGAATCGTGCGTCATGACGTAGATGACGCGCTGGCCCATCAGCGCGGCCAGCCGGATCGCCGGCCGGGCGATAGTCGGAGAAGACCAGGAAGGTGCCGCGAATAGGGGATGACGCCGCCGATGCAGGGCCAGCCCGTTCATGAGCCGCCGCCATGCCGTGCTCGCGGATGCCCTAGTGGATGTAGCGGCCGGAGAAGTCATCCGGCGGCGACGTCCTTCATCCCGCTGGACTTGGTGTTGTTGGAACCGGTGAGGTCGGCCGAGCCGCCGATGGTCTCGGGGACGCGCCGTTGATCACCTCGAGAGCCATCTCCGAGGACTTGCGGGTGGCGACGTTGGGCTTGTCGTGCGGAGAGCTTCTTCTTGTAGTCCGACATCGCGGCGTCGAAGCCGGCGGGCAGGTCGCCGCGCATGCGGCGCTCGAATTCGGCGCGGGTCTCTGCGTCGAGCGCGGCGAGACGCTTCTCCCAGTCCTTGCGTACCTGGCCGCGTTCAGTCCGGCGATCCGCCAGGCGTCGAGGATGTCGGCGGGGATCTCGAAGGGCGGATATTCCCAGCCGAGCGCCTTGCGGGCGCCGGCGATCTCTTCGGCCCGAGCGGGGAGCCGTGGGCGGCGTTGGTGCCGGCCTTGGTGGGCGCGCCGAAGCCGATCGTCGTGCGGCAGGCGATCAGCGTCGGCCGGTCGGTCGCATGCGCGGCTTCGATGGCGCGCAGCGATCTCGTCGGGATTGTGGCCGTCGACCCGCGTCGCATCCCAGCCGGCCGCTTCGAAGCGGGCGAACTGGTCGCCGTTCTCGGTCGAGCGACGTCGGACCGTCGATGGAGATGTGGTTGTCGTCGAAGAGGACGATCAGCTTGCGAAGCCGCAGATGGCCGGCGATCGAGATCGCCTCGTGGCTGATGCCCTCCATCAGGTCGCCGTCGGAGGCGAGCACATAGGTGCGATGGTCGACGATGTCGTCGCCGAAGCGCGCGGCGATCAGCCGTTCGCGCGATCGCCATGCCGACCGCGTTGGCGAGGCCCTGGCCGAGCGGGCCCGTGGTCGTCTCGATGCCGGCGGCATGGCAGTTCTCGGGATGGCCCGGCGTCTTGGAGTCGAGCTGGCGGAAGTTCTCGATCTCCTCGATGGTCATGTCCTCGAAGCCGAGCAGATGGAGCACCGAATAGAGCAGCATCGATCCGTGGCCGGCCGACAGCACGAAGCGGTCGCGGTCCGGCCAGTGCGTTTCGGTCGGATCGAATTTCAGGAAGCGGGTGAAGAGAACGGTGGCAACGTCGGCCGTGCCCATCGGCAGGCCGGGGTGGCCCGATTTCGCCTTTTCGACGGCGTCCATGGCGAGCGCGCGGATCGCGTTCGCCATACGATTGTGTTTGACGAGGTCGGTCATGGTCAGATTTTTCCGATCCGGTGCCGGGGTGGGTGTGCCAAGGAAAATGGTTCACCGGCCCGATCGGCAACGACGCCACTGCCTCTAGTGGACCGGTCCGGACGCGGTCGAGGCGACACATAGCAGGTCGATTTGGCGAGTCAATTCGGTGCATCGAAACAGCCGTGTGCCTCGCGCCGGCATGCCGGCCGGCCGCGCGCGCCCTGCCATTGACGTATTCTTCGGGTATTGCCTAATCTCTCCGGCGCAATGCATTGTCCGGTCTTGTGATTCTCAGGGGCCCGTGAATTGCGGGACCGGGTGGCTGGCCCTTCGGGGCACTGGTAGGCGCGCAACATGCGGGTCCCCCGCAAGGAAGCCCGAGATGGCCGGTCGTTCGCCCCTCGATGATGCGTTGGAACAGCTGGAAACGGCGCTTGGCCGGGTCGAGAACGCCCTCGATCACCGGTTGGAACATGCCGGACGGATCGCGGATCTGGAGAGCGAACTGCACCGTCTCAGCACCGACCGCTCACGCCTTGCACAGTCGCTCGACGCCTCGGAAGCGCGGTCGGGCCGCGTCGAGGAAGCCAACCGCGAGGTGTCGCGTCGCCTCGTTGCCGCCATGGAATCGATCCGGGATATCCTCGATCGCAACGGCGCCCGGTGATTCGCGCAGTCGGGGGACATCATGGGTCAGGTCAATGTCACGATCAGCGGCAAGACATTCCGTATGGCCTGCGACGACGGGCAGGAGGAGCATCTCGCGGCGCTCGGCCGGCGGCTCAGCGACACGATCGAATATCTTCGCGAGCAGTTCGGCGAGATCGGCGATCAGCGGCTCACGGTGATGGCCGCGATCACCATGGCCGATCAATACACCGAAACCGAGCGACGGCTGCGTCAGGTCGAGGGCGAGATCGCCGGGCTCGAGGAGGCGCGTGCCGCCCTGGCGGAACGGCAGGAGGCGGCGGAAGAAGATCTCGCCCGGGTGATCGAGGTGCTCGCCGGCCGGCTGGAGGCGGTGGCCGCGCGGCTCAGCGGATCCGACCCGCTGGAAGGCAGCGAGTAGGGTCTTCGCGGCGGGACTGCTGCACGCTGCATTCCCGCCGGCCCGTTTGGCTCTGGCGTTGGCCTCGGCCCGGCTCTATATCTTGGCGCGGCGAGGCTGTGGGGCCCGGCAGGAGTAACAATCCCCGGGGCCTTATCGATCCTAACGGGAGCTGACCCTGGGCGGGCTCGTGGGCTCGCACATACGGCGCCCACCTACTTTGTAGGTCTCCGGGATCGAACACTCCACCGGCCGTTGCGGCCTCGCTTTCCTCTCCATCTGTCGCCGACCTTTCGATGACCGCCAGCACCGCCCTATCGAAGCCGGTTCTGCGCACGCAGGCGCTGGCAAGACGCGACGCACTCCCGGCCGAGCAGCGGGCGAAGGGATCAGCGGCGATCGCTGAGCGCGCCAACGCGGTGCTCGCCGGCCTTCGCTTCGGCTGCCTGGCCGGTTTCATCCCGATCCGCAGCGAATGCGATCCGCGACCGGTCATGGAAGCGGCGCGAGGGAAGGGCGCGATGATCGCGCTCCCGGCTTTCGTCGACCCGTGGACCATGGTGTTCCGGCGTTACGAGCGCGACGGCCGGCTGGTTGCGGCGGGGTTCGGCACCCGCGAGCCACCCGGCAATGCGCCGATCGTCGATCCCGATGTCCTGCTGGTCCCGGCGGCCGGCTTCGACCGCAGCGGCGCCCGTCTCGGTTATGGCAAGGGTCACTACGACCGCACCATCGGGGCGATGCGCGCGGCCGGTCGCCGGCCGTTGCTCGTCGGCCTCGCCTTTTCGGTCCAGGAGGTTGACGCGATCCCGGTCGAACCCCATGACGTGAGGCTCGACTGGCTGGTCAACGAGGCGGAGACCCTCGACTTTCGCCACCTTCACCAATGAGATGATATGCGACTTCTGTTTCTTGGCGACATCGTCGGGCGGTCCGGCCGCAACGCGATCATCGACCGCCTGCCGGGGCTGATTGCCGACCGCCGCCTCGACTTCGTGGTGATCAACGGCGAGAACGCTGCCGGCGGCTTCGGCATTACCGAGGACATCCACACGGCGGTCCTCGATGCGGGGGCCGACGTGGTGACGACGGGCAACCACGTCTTCGACCAGCGCGAGGCGCTGGTCTTCGCCGAGCGGCAGGATCGCTTCCTCAGGCCGGTCAATTTTCCCGTCGGCACCCCCGGCCGCGGCTCCGGCCTCTACATGGCCCGAAACGGCAGCCGTGTTCTCGTCGTCAACGTCATGGGCCGCGTGTTCATGGACGCCCTCGACAATCCCTTTGCGGCGATCGACCGCGAGCTCGAAGCTTGCCCGCTCGGCGAGCAGGCCGACGTCGTCATCATCGACTTCCACGCCGAGGCGTCCAGCGAGAAGCAGGCGGCCGCGTGGTATGTCGACGGACGTGCGACGCTTCTGATCGGTACACACACCCACGTGCCGACCGCGGACCACCGGGTGCTGCCGGGCGGCACCGCCTACCAGACCGACGTCGGCATGTGCGGCGACTACCAGTCGGTGATCGGCATGGACAAGGACGAGCCGGTGCGGCGATTCCTGACCAAGGTGCCGGGCGAGCGTTTCTCCGCCGCCCGGGGAGAGGCGACGTTGGCCGGCCTCGCGGTCGAGGTCGACGACAGCACGGGCCTCGCCACGGCGGTCGCTCCCTTGCGCATCGGCGGCGTCCTCGAACAGGCGATCCCCTCCTTCTGGGTCGATTGAGCGGCCGGTTCGGCGCGACCACAGCCGCCGGTCGGATGCCGGGGTGGTAGACTGCGCCATGCGGCAAACAGATCTCTGAGAAACCTCCGCTCCTCCTCATCCACGGGGCCTGCAGCCAGCCGGCGCACATGGAGCCGTGGCGGGCCTTCTTTGCCGGCGAGGGCTACGCATGCACCGTGCCGGCGCTGCCCGGTCACGCGCCGAGCGATCCGGAGCTTCTGAGCCGGCTCGGCATCGACGACTTCTTCGCCGCCGTCAGCGAGGTGCTTGCCCGGTTCGACCGACCGCCGATCGTCATCGGCCATTCGCTGGGCGGGTTTCTCGCCCAGATGCTTGGCGCGGCCTTCGATTGCGCCGCGATCGTGCTGGTCGGCTCGCTGGCGCCCGGGCGGCTCCCGGCGCCGCCCGGCGCTATTCCCTACTACCTTCGGGTCGGCCCGCGGATCCTTGCCGGCCGGCCGTTCTCTCCGAGCCGCGCCGGGCTGAGGCGGCTTGTTCTTCACGACCTGCCGGCGGCCGAGCGCGATGCGCTGATCGTGGGGTTCGTGCCCGAATCCGGCCTCGCTTACCGCGAGATGCTGTTCGGCAAGGTGCGCGTGAAATCGAAGTCGGTCGCCTGCCCGGTCCTTGTCGTCAACGGCGGCGCCGACCGGCTGGTGCCGCCCTCGGTCGCCGGCGAGATCGCTAGGAAGTACGGAGCGGAGCTGGTGATCATCCCCGGGCACGGCCACTGGCTGATCGCCGGCTCGCTGATCGAGAGCGCCGCCATGCCCGTGCTTCGCTGGATCGAAGGACTGCCCGCGCGGTCCGAAGACCGCACCGCCCGCCCTTCCTTTCGCTAGCCGGCGGACGTATAAGGCCGGCAAATCATCCCCGCCGCACCGACACGCCGCCGACGAAGTCCGCGCGGCCGTCAGTTCGCAAGCCGGAGTCGTTCATGGCCGGACATTCCCAGTTCAAGAACATCATGCACAAGAAGGGCGCCGCCGATGCGCGCCGCTCTAAGGTGTTTTCCAAGCTCGCCCGCGAGATTACCGTCGCCGCCAAGCTCGGCGCGCCGGATCCCGGCATGAACCCGCGGCTCAGGCTCGCCATCCAGAACGCCCGCGCCGAGAACATGCCGAAGGACAATATCGAGCGCGCCATCAAGAAGGCGATGGGCGGCGACGCGGAGAACTACGAGGAGGTCCGCTACGAGGGCTACGGACCCGGGCGGCGTCGCGGTCATCGTCGAGGCGCTGACCGACAACCGCAACCGCACCGCCAGCGCCGTCCGCTCGTGCTTCACCAAGTACGGCGGGGCGCTCGGCGAGACCGGCTCGGTGTCGTTCATGTTCGACCGGGTCGGCCAGATCGCCTATCCGCCCGAGGCCGGCTCGGCCGACGCCATGCTCGAGGCGGCGATCAACGCCGGTGCCGACGACGTGCAGAGCGACGAGACCGGGCATGTCATCACCTGCGCCTTCACCGATCTCGGCGATGTGGCGAAGAACCTCGAGGAGGCGGTCGGCGAGGCGGAGACGGTGAAGGCGGTATGGCAGGCCCAGACCACCACCGAGCTCGACGAGGACAAGGCGGCGACCATGATGAAGCTGGTCTCCGCCCTCGATGACGACGACGACGTGCAGTACGGTCTATTCGAACTTCGAGGTGTCCGACGAGGTCCTGGAGAAGCTGACCGCGGCCTGACCGCGTGTGGTTTCGCCATAGGATCGTCCGGGGCTTTCACGGATTGGGCGTCGCCTCTTCGTTGCGGATCGCCGCGATGTGTTCCTGCGTCCAGCTGGTCGGTATGCCGAGCGGGTAGAGACAGAGGAAGACAAACAGCGCCACCAGCACCGGGCTGGTCCGACGCGGCTCCGGCGCCCGCGCGACAACGGCGGGCGCCCTCCGTAATGCTGCCCAGATCATCACGCCGGCGCCGATCGCCGCCATCGCCAGGTTGAAGTACTGGCCCTGGCCGATGCCGAGCCAGCCGCCCTCGTAATCGCGGAAGAAATCCACCCCGAACCGCAGGCCGCCATAGAGGAAGACGAAGGCTCCCATCGCCATGCCGCGGCCGGCCGGAAACCGCTTCAGCACCCAGATGAGAACGGGGACCATCAAGAGGTTCTTGGCGCTCTCATAGAGGGCGACCGGGTGGCGGGCGCCTTCAACACCGGGGTAGATGAATTCCCACGGCATCGTGGTCACCGAGCCGATCACGCCGCCTTCGATGAAGTTGCCGAGGCGTCCGACCCCCATGACGAAGGCGGCGGGTACCGAGAGCTCGTCTGCGGTCTCCACGAACGGCTTGCGGCGCAGACGGCAGAACAGGAAGACGCCGATCAGCCCGCCAAGCAGGACGCCATGCGAGGCCATGCCGCCGGCCCACCAGTTGATCGCCTCCAGCGGATGCTCGGCGTAGAAATCGAGCTCGTAGACCAGGATGTCGAAGATGCGGCCGCCGATCAGGATGCCGGCCGCCATAAGAACCGAAAGCTCGAAGACGTCGGCAAGCGACCAGCGGAGGCGTCGTCGGCGGAGCGCAAACCAGCCGAACACCGCGAGAAAGCCGATCGTGTAGACGGCGCCGTACCAATAGACCGGAAGGCCGAACACATGGCCGATCTCCAGTCGAAAATCGTGGACGATGCCGGTGGTCATCGCTGCACCTCGCGGATGCAGGCTGTTCCCGCGCGCCTGCGCGCGCCTTGATTTCGCTCAAGCAGGCATACGGCCGTCCGGTGTCCTGGTTGGCGCCGGCGGCGCCGGCCAGGCCGCGCCCCTCGTCATATCGTGCTCCACATGGGCCTTCAGGGCTGCGGTCGCTTCCTCGGCGGAACCGGTGATGTGATCCGGGAGAATCACCGGCCCGAAGGTCAGGTCGAAGCGCTTGTGGCGCTTTCCCATGATCTCGCGAAACCTGAGCAGGTCGCGCAACTCGTCGTGGATCACTTCGAGGGCGTAGTAGAGAAACGAGTTTCGCGCCCGAATATGCAGCGGCAGCACGGGGCAGTTGTACCGACGCACAAACTTGATGGTGGCGGTCAGCCAGTCGAGCTCCTGCAGTCCGCGCAACGACCCTCGGGCGATCCCGCCGCTCGGGAAGATGATAACCGGACGCTCCGCGGCGAAGGCCGCTTTCAAGGCTGCATGCGTTTCGCGAAGCGCCGACGGCGACCGCCGCTGGCGCATCCATTCGATCGGGATGATGAACCGTTCGATGCGGGGGATGATGCGAACGATGTCCCGGTTGCTGAAGCAGCAAGTGTCCGGCCGGATGTCGCCGATAGCGCGATAGACCGCCAGGCTGTCGACCACGCCGCTTGGATGGTTGGCAACGATGAGGACGCGTCCGGTTCTTGGCAGGTGCTGCAGTCCTGTGACGCGGATGTCGAGGTCGAGCCAGTCGGCGAATTCCTCGAAGGCTTCCCGCCCGTCAAGGTGGCCGACGCGGTCGGCCCAGTCGATTGCATCCTGATACTTGACCAGCGGCAGAAACCAGTAGGTGATCGCTTTCCACAGGACAGGGAATCTCCGCAGCGCGATGGCCCGCTCGAACAGGAGTTCATCGATGATGTGGGACCCGTCGCCGAACACCCGCCGCGGCCTCGATATTGCGAGGTCCGTCTCGTCTTTGGCTGACATTGCGATTGCGACCCTGGGGATTGTACACGTGACGGAAAAAAAGCGCTGCATGCTACCCTAGGAGCCTGTTGCCGGCCAGCCGAACGCCGCATGCGGCTGCGCCGGCTGAAGATCCGGCGCGCGGCGGCGGTCCACGGCTGCACCCGATGCCAGCCGAGAGCCGAGCCGATGCTGAAGGCGACCTGCAACACCGCCTGCCGGCGACACTGACGGCCGACGAGGTCGAGACCATTTACGGCGCGCTGACTCGCCAGGCCAGACGGTATGATCATCGACACCAGCCGCCGCACCACCGCCTCCATCGCCTGTCTCAAGGCGGCCGGCGTCACGACTGTCATTCGCTACTACGCGCGGGAAACGCACCTGCCCGAGAAGCGCCTGACCCGTGAGGAAGCGGCCGCGCTGGTTACCGCCGGCCTGAACGTCGGGGTGGTCTTCCAGAGCGCCGGCAACAGTGCAGCGTGCTTCTCGGCGGAGATCGGCGCGGCAGACGCTGCCCATGCCCACCGCAATGCGATGGCCAAGATCGGCCAGCCGGCCGGGTCGGCGATCTACTTCGCGGTTGACTATGACGCCGGACCTGTCGATGTCCGCGAGCGGATCATCCCCCATTTCCGCGCGGTCGGCCGGGCGTTTTCGGCCGAAGGCTCGCGTTATCGAGTTGGGGTCTATAGCAATGCCGGCATTTGCGCGGCGGTCATGGCGGCGGGTGTTGGAGAGCTTGCCTGGCTGGCGAACCATGGCGCTGGCGGCTCCTTTCAGGACTGGACGCTGCGTCAGGAGCCATCGTCCACACTCTGCGGGCTGCCGGTCGATCGCAACGTTGTGCGGGATGGCATCAGGGATTTCGGAGCCTTCGCCACTGTCGAGGAGCCGACCCGCCTCTCCGATTGAGCATCAGTGCCATTGGTGCTCACGGCCGTTCGGGTTTACGCCTGTTCGGCAATGAACGCGCCGATTCGCATTCTGGGCGTCGATCCCGGCCTTCGCCGCACCGGCTGGGGCGTGGTCGTCATGCGCGGCAACGAGCTCGGCTTCGTCGCCGCCGGCACCATTCGCGCGCCGCTCGACGGCGAGTTGGCCAGCCGCCTGCTGGTTCTCCACGAGGGCCTTGCCGACGTCGTCCGCGCCCATGTGCCCGATGAGGCGGCGGTGGAGCAGACCTTCGTCAATCGCGATGCGGCCGCCACACTGAAGCTTGGCCAGGCCAGGGGCATCGCGCTCCTCGTCCCGGCGCAGGCGGGCCTCAGCGTCGCAGAGTACGCACCGAATGCGGTGAAGAAGACGATCGTCGGCGCCGGCCATGCCGAGAAGGGGCAGATCCGGGCGATGGTGCGTGTTCTCCTGCCCCGTGCGGTGTTCGATTCCGACGATGCGGCCGACGCGCTCGCCATCGCGATCTGCCATGCCCACCACCGGTCGGCCCGGGTTCTCGCTGGTGCGTAGGGCGCTTCTGTCCGATTGTGAGCTTCCGCGGCGGTTGCCGATGTTTCTGAAATGTTCTATTTCTTACTTTACGAAGTAAAGAACTGGAGCAACCGATGCGGGTCAGCACCAAGGGTCAGGTCACCATCCCGAAGGCAGTCCGCGACCGCGCCGGGATCAGGGCCGGCAGCGAGGTCGAGTTCGACGTGGACGGCGAGGTCATTACCATGAAGCGTGTGCCGTCGCGGAAGCGTCCCGGAAAGAGCCGCGGCGAGAAGATCGTCGAGGCGCTGAGGGGCAGCAGGACAGCCAATCGCGATCTCTCCACCGATGAATTGATGCGGCTGTTGCGTGGGGATGACTGACACCATCGTCGACACCAATATTCTGCTCGACATCAACGGGCCGGATTCCATTTGGAGACCTTGGGCGATGTCCCGTATGAACGAGGCCGCCGACGAGGGCGAATTGGTGATCAACCAGATTGTCTATGCGGAACTCGCCTGTGGATATGCGCGGCGTGAACACCTCGATGCGGTCCTGACCCGCTCTTCCTATCGCCGCGAAAACGTCCCGTGGGATGCCGCGTACCTGGCTGGCGTCGTCTTTCTCGAATACCGCCGGCGTGGGGGCCGGCGATCATCGCCGCTGCCGGATTTCTTCATTGGCGCGCATGCGGCCGTCCGTCGATATCGCCTGCTCACCCGGGACCGCGGCTATTACGCAGGGTATTTCGCGACGCTGGACATCATCTCGCCGGACACGGCGTCATGATCGGCAAGCTCAAGGGGATTATCGATTCCTACGGGGAGGACTGGGTGATCATCGACGTCGGCGGGGTCGGCTACCAGGTCCATTGCCCGGCGCGCACCCTGCAGGCGCTGCCCGCGCCGGGCGAAGCCGCGACGCTGTCCATCGAGACCTATGTCCGCGAGGACATGATCAGGCTCTACGGTTTCGCCAGCGACATCGAGCGCGAGTGGTTCCGGCTCTTGCAGACGGTACAGGGGGTCGGGGCCCGCGTCGCGCTCGCCGTGCTCGGCATCATGAAGCCGGGTGATCTCGCCACCGCCATCGCCCTCCAGGACAAGGCGCAGCTTGCCCGCGCGCCCGGCGTCGGCAGGAAGGTCGCCGAGCGGATCGTCGCCGAGCTCCGCGACAAGGCGCCGGCCTATTCGAGCGCCGACCCGGCGGTCGTTCATCTCCAGGCCGACCTCGCAGAGCACCGCGCGCCGCAGCCGGTCGCCGACGCGGTCTCGGCGTTGGTCAATCTTGGCTACGCCCAGGTGCAGGCGAGCGCGGCGGTAGCAGCGGCGTCACGGTCGGGCGGCGAGGAGGCGACGACCGAACAGCTCATCCGCCTCGGTCTGAAGGAGCTGGCGCGATGATGTCAGGCGCTGCGGGCGCAGTCGATGCAGAGCGTCGCGGCCGGGTCAAGATCAAGCCGCTTCGGGTCGATCTCCTCGCCGCAGCGCAGGCATTCGCCATAGCTGCCGTCGTCGATCCGCTTCAGCGCTGCGTCGATGCGCGCCATTTCCGTCGCCCGGCGTTGCTCCGCCGCCTTGGCCATCGCCTGGCCCTGCATTGCGTCCATGCGCGACAGGCGGCCGACGCTCTGCTGGTCAAGAGTTACAGGCTCGCGGCTTTCGGCGCTCCGCTCGCGAAGGCTTTGCAGTTCTTTGCGGGCAGCCAGCAGCTTCTGGCGGGCGCGGTCGAGGTTCATCGCCCGGACAATAGACGGCGATCCCGCGACGGTCGATCCTCGCCTGCGTGAAGGCGTTCCCTGTCGCTGGGCGCGAGATCGGGCTGGAGCTTCCCCGGTGACGGCGTCCAGGCGTGATGCCGGCCTCGTGTGGGTTGGTCCTCAACGCTCATGCGCCCGGCGTCCGCCTTGGTCTGAAGGAGCCGACGCGATGACCGTTCCCGTAAGCTTTGCCCTGAGGGTTGTGATCTTCGCTCTGATCATTCCCGGTTTTGGCACTGCGGTCCTTGTTGGCCTGGCCGGGCTGATCTTCGGCTTCGAATCCCCATCGCTGTTCCGCTTCAACGATACCCTCGGTTTGTTTGCAAGGATCGCCTATGGCATTGGCGGGCTTCCGGCAGCGGCAGTCGGCGTTGCGGTTGCGGAACGGGATCGGCGGGGAGGAGCGGGAAAGGGGTTTACGGCCCTTGCCGGGCTGATTGGCGGGCTGGCCGCCACTGTTGCGCTGTTTACCCTCGACTTCGACGGCAGCGGGTTCTTTCTTGGGGCAGAGTTCGCGGTTCTGGGTCTTGCCGCGCTTGGGGCTCTCATTTCATGGAAGGTGACCCGCTTCCTGCCGGGGGCGGCAAAAACGCCGCCGGCAGCGTGGCCTGATGCCCGGGAACCCGCGCTGGGGCTGGCGGCGATGGCGTATCTCAGCGAAGGATAGGACATGAGCCGCCTCGTCACCCCGGAGACCCGCGACGACGATGCGCCGGAGACGACGCTCCGACCGCAGCTGCTGTCCGAGTTCGTCGGCCAGCCACAGGCCTGCGCCAACCTCAAGGTGTTCATCGACGCGGCACGCTCGCGCGGCGAGGCGCTCGACCATGTGCTGTTCGTCGGGCCGCCCGGTCTTGGCAAGACGACGCTTGCCCAGATCGTCGCCCGCGAGCTCGGCGTCAATTTCCGCGCCACCTCGGGGCCGGTCATCGCCAGGTCCGGCGATCTGGCGGCGCTCCTCACCAATCTCGAGGAGCGCGACGTCCTCTTCATCGACGAGATCCACCGCCTCGCCCCGGCGGTGGAGGAAATCCTCTACCCGGCGCTCGAGGATTTTCAGCTCGACCTGATCATCGGCGAGGGGCCGGCGGCGCGCTCGGTCAAGATCGGCCTCGCTCCGTTCACCCTGATCGGTGCCACCACCCGCCTCGGGCTCCTGACCACGCCGCTTCGCGATCGCTTCGGCATTCCGGTCCGTCTCAACTTCTATTCGACCGAGGAACTCGAACATATCGTCCGCCGCGGCGCCCGCATCCTGGGCGTCGGGCTGACCGACGACGGCAGCGTCGAGATCGCCCGGCGCTCGCGCGGCACGCCGCGCATCGCCACCCGGCTCTTACGCCGCGTCCGCGACTTCGCCACGGCGGACAAGGTCGCGGCGATCGACGCGCAGGTGGCTGACCGCGCCCTCCGCCGGCTCGAGGTCGATACGCTTGGCTTCGATGCTCTCGACCGCCGCTACATGGAGCTGATTGCGTCGAGCTTCGGCGGCGGCCCGGTCGGCATCGAGACCATTGCCGCCGCCCTGTCCGAGCCGCGCGACGCCATCGAGGAGATCGTCGAGCCGTTCCTCATCCAGCAGGGCTTCGTCCAGCGCACCCCGCGCGGCCGGCTGCTCACCCCCAACGCCTTCCGTCACCTCGGGCTGGAAGCGCCTGCCGCTCAGGCGGCGCAGTTCACGCTGTTCCAGGAGGGGGATGGGGATGAATGAGGCCTGGCCCGATCTCGCCGGCCGGCTGGTGCCCGGCGGCCATGTGCTGCCGGTCCGCATCTATTTCGAGGACACCGACTTCTCCGGCATCGTCTATCACGGCAGCTATGTGCGCTTCATGGAGCGCGGGCGGTCGGACTTCGTTCGCCTGATCGGCGTCGGCCATGCGGGGCTCGACCAGGGCGAGCATGGCGAGCCGCTCGCCTTCGCGGTTCGTCACATCAATATCGACTTCCTCAAGCCGGCCAGGATCGACGACCTCGTCGAGGTCGCGACCATGGTCAAGGAGATCGCCGGCGCCCGGCTGGTCCTCCGTCAGTCCATCCGTCGCGACGGCCAGGTACTGGTGGAGGCGGACGTTACGGTGGTTCTGGTCACGCGAGACGGGAAGGCGCGGCGCATCCCGGACTCGGTCCGCGCTCGACTGACCGCCGCCCGCGATACATCGCCAGGAGCGCCGAGCTAACCCTTCGTTAACCCTGACAAGGCTAGAAACACCAAGGGTTTGCGAGGGGCGCGCCGCGTCGGCCGGCCCTCGTTTCGACAAAATTGAAGGCGAGACACCCGGCTCCGAGCAGACAATCCGGACCGACGGCATCGTAAGCCCCCGGACGCGGTCCAGCCACAGCACGCCGGCGACCCGCCGCTCGCCACGAGCGTTGCGACACAGGAACGATGTCCGAAAGGCAATTCGCTTATGCCGATTGATGGGGTGACCGAGGCGGTTCTGGTATCGCCGGCGGGCGATATCTCTCTGGTCTCGCTGTTTCTCGAGGCGCACATCGTCGTCAAGGCGGTGATCATCGGCCTGTTGCTCGCCTCGATCTGGAGCTGGGCCATCATCGTCGACAAGTCGCTCCTCTATTCGCGGACGCGGCGGGCGATGGACCGCTTCGAGAAGGCATTCTGGTCGGGCCAGTCGCTGGAGGATCTCTACCGGTCGCTGACCGGGCGGACGCCGGCCGGCATGGCCGCCGTCTTCGTCGCTGCCATGCGCGAATGGAAGCGCAGCTTCGAGGCCGGGGCGCGCTCGCCGATCGGCCTCCAGGCGCGCATTGAGAAGGTTCTCGACGTGACCATCGTTCGCGAGACCAGCCGGCTCGAACGGCGGCTGCTGTTCCTCGCCACGGTCGGCTCCGCCGGTCCCTTCATCGGCCTGTTCGGCACCGTGTGGGGCATCATGACCAGCTTCCAGGCGATCGCTGCCTCGAAGAACACCTCGCTCGCCGTGGTCGCGCCGGGCATCGCCGAGGCCCTGCTGGCGACGGCCCTTGGCCTGCTGGCCGCCATCCCGGCGGTCATCGCCTACAACAAGCTGTCGAACGAGGCAGGCAGGATCGGCCAGCGCCTCGAAGGCTTCGCCGACGAGTTCTCCGCCATACTTTCGCGCCAGGCCGACGAGAGAGTGTGAGCGATGGCTTCATCGATGGGACCAGGAGGCGACATCCGTTACCGGCACCGGCGGCGCACCGCCCGGCCGATGAGCGAGATCAACGTCACGCCTTTCGTCGACGTGATGCTCGTCCTCCTGATCGTCTTCATGGTGACGGCGCCGCTGTTGTCGGCCGGCGTTCCCGTCGATCTTCCCAAGGCGCCAGCCAGTCCGCTTGCCGTCGAGAAGAAGCCGGTCACCGTCACCATCGACAACGACGGCCGCATCTTCGTGGAGGAAAAGGAGGTCACCCTCGCCGAGCTGGTGCCGACGCTCACCAAGGTCGCAGCCAATGGCCCCGACGAGCGCATCTATGTGCGCGGCGACCGCTCGGCGAGCTACGGCGCCATCATGCAGGTCATGGGCACCATCAATGGTGCGGGCTTCAAGCGAATCGGGCTGGTCGCGCTGAAGGAACCGGACAGCTGATCGCGCCATGCGTACCGGGCTCACGGTCTCGGTTATCGTCCATCTCGTCCTGATCGGCTGGGGTGTCGTTTCGTTGCGTGCCTTCGAGCCGCTCGATGCGAGCAATATCGAATCCGTGCCGGTCGAATTCATCACGCCCGACGAGGTGAGCAACACGCCGCTCGGTCTGAAGACCGCCAAGGTGGCCGAGGTCTCCTCGCCCAACGATCCGACCGACGTCGCGGCGGAAAAGCCGGTTCCCGCCCCCGAGCCTCCGAAGGCCGATCCGGTCCCGCCTACTCCGCCGCCGCCTCCCCCGCCGCCCCCCGAGCCGACGCCGGCTCCGCAGCCCGACACCCAGGCCGAAGCCGCGCCGCCGCCTCCTCCCGAGCCGACGCCTCAGCCGCAGGAACAGGCCGCTCCCGAACAGGCGACGTCGCCGGAGGATACAAAACAGCCCGAGCCGGACGCACCGAAGCCGCCGGAGCAGCCCGTGCAGGAGGCGCGGGCGGAGCCGCCGACGCCGCGCGTCCGACCGAACCGGCCGGCGCCGCCGGCCAAGACGGAGGACTTCACCGACGAGATCTCCGCATTGCTCGACAAGACCAAATCTGCTGCCGCGCCGGCGGCCACGGAGCAGGATGCGACGATCGGCGCGGTGACCGGGTCGCCGTTCTCCAGGCTCCAGCAGAACGAGATCGATGCCCTCAGGGCGCGGCTGGCCTCGTGCTGGAGCATCCCGCCGACCGCGGCGGACCCGGCGGAGCTACGCGTAAAGGTCAAGATGTTCCTCGGCCGCAACGGCGCGCTCGAGCGCGACCCCGTGATCGTCGAGTACCGACCCGGCACGATCGGGCAGATCGCTGCCGAGAGCGCTCTCCGGGCGGTCAAGTTGTGCGCGCCATACAATCTCCCCGCGGAGAAATATGATAGCTGGAAGGAAATCATCGTGACCTTCGATCCCCGGGAGATGTTCGGTGGGTGAGCTGATCGAGATCGCGAAAGGCGTTCGCCGGGCGGTGCCCGGCCGCGGCGCTTTTGTCGCATGCATCTTGGTTGCGATTGCCGGGCTGGTCGGCTTGTCGCCGGTCCGCGCCCAGCTCGAGCTGGACGTCACCCGCGGCAATGTGCAGCCGGTGCCGATAGCCATCCCCGACTTTGTCGGGGTCGGCGGCGAGGCGCAGCTTGGGATGGAGATCGCCGGGGTGGTCTCGTCCGACCTCAAGCGCTCCGGCTTGTTCGTGCCGCTCGATCAGGCGAGCTTCACCGAGCGCATTGTCGACGCCGGCACTGTGCCGACCTTCGCCAATTGGCGCGTCATCAACGCCCAGGCGCTGGTGACCGGCGGTGTCGAGCAGATGTCGGACGGCCGGCTTCGTGCGGAATTCAGGCTGTGGGACGTCTACGCCGGCGACCAGATCGCCGGACAGCAGTTCTTCACCAGTCCGGAGAACTGGCGGCGCGTCGCCCACATCATCGCCGATGCGATCTTCGAACGGCTGACCGGCGAGCGCGGCTATTTCGACACCCGTATCGTGTTCGTCGACGAGACCGGGCCGAAGGACAATCGGGTCAAGCGGCTGGCCATCATGGACCAGGACGGCGCCAATGTGCGGTATCTCACCCGCGGCGACGATCTGGTCCTGACGCCGCGCTTCAGCCCGTCGACCCAGGAGGTCACCTACATGGCCTATGACGGCGACACGCCGCGGGTCTATCTCCTCAACATCGAAACCGGCCAGCGCGAGCTGGTCGGCAATTTCCCGGGCATGACCTTCGCGCCGCGCTTCTCGCCGGACGGCCAGCAGGTGATCATGAGCCTGGAGCAGGACGGCAACGCCAACATCTATGCGATGGATCTGCAGTCGCGGCGAACGACCCGGCTGACCGCGGACGCGGCCATCGACACCAGCCCGTCCTATTCGCCGGACGGGTCGAAGATCGCGTTCGAATCGGACCGCGGCGGCTCGCAACAGCTCTATGTGATGAACGCGGATGGCTCCAATCCGCAGCGTATCACCTTCGGCAAGGGCACCTACTCGACCCCGGTCTGGTCGCCGCGCGGCGACTACATCGCCTTCACCCGCCGGCATGCCGGGCAGTTCGCCATCGGTGTCATCAAGCCCGACGGCACCGGCGAGCGAATCCTGACGGAGGGTTTCCACAATGAGGGGCCGACGTGGTCGCCGAACGGTCGGGTGATCATGTTCTTCCGCGATACGCCGGGCGCCAATGGTGGACCGCAGCTGTGGACCATCGACCTTACCGGCTACAACGAATACCGGGTTCCGACGCCGGACTTCGCGTCGGATCCGGCTTGGTCACCCTTGATCAACTGACCGCCGCCGTCTACCGTGCCGGCGGCGGGCGAGGGGGCGCAAGGCCGCGGCGACAGGCGTCGCTGCGGCAAAGTCGCAGACAGGGGCGCGACCTCAGCAATTCATTCTTAACCACGTCGCTGAACGCGGGCTTAACCACGCGCCGGTTAGATGACCGGCATGGTGGACGAGGAGTTAAGTGAATGCCGCAGATTTTCACCACGTCACGCTTCGGTCGACTGATCGTGGTCATCGGGGTAGCGCTCGCCCTCGGCGCGTGCGCCTCGAAGAAGAGCCTGACTGGCTCCGATCTCAGCATCACCGGCGCGGCGGCCCGTCCCGGCAGCACGCAGGAGTTCGTGGTCAGCGTCGGCGACCGGGTGTTCTTTGCCACCGATTCCGCCGATTTCTCGCCGCAGGCGATCGCCACGCTCAACCGCCAGGTCCAGTGGCTTCGGCAATACCCGCAATACACCTTCGTCATCGAGGGCCACGCCGACGAGCGCGGGACTCGCGAGTACAACATCGCCCTCGGCGCGCGGCGCGCTACGGCGGTGCGGGATTACTTCGTGGCGCGGGGGATCGCCGCCAACCGCATGCGCACGATCTCCTATGGCAAGGAACGACCGGTCGCGGTCTGCAACGATATCTCGTGCTGGTCGCAGAACCGCCGCGCTGTGATCGTGCTAAGTACCGCTGGCGTTTGACCGCGGTCATTGCACCGGAAAACGGCGGCTTCGGCCGCCGTTGCCGTTTCCGGCGCCAAAATTTGGCCGAACTCGCGCGCCCTATGCTAGACGACCGCCGGGGAGGCTCGCAGCCGCCTTGTCTTCACGGGGTGGCACAGAGGGGACAAAGGTTCAGTGACGTTGAAAGCCGGTTCTGTTGCTCTCGCCGCTGCGGTTTTCGCGGTGGCCGGGGCCTCGTCGCCGACCGCATCGGACGCGGCGTGGTGGCCATGGTCCAAGCGCCAGGAACGCACGGAACAGCCGGCTCCGGCACCGCTGACCGGTCCCGCACCGGCGGCGACTGGCGTCAACGTTGCCCAGGCCGACTTGGCAGACCGCCTCAATCGTGCCGAGGCCCGCATTCGCGAGTTGACCGGCCAGGTGCAGGAGCTCAATTTCCAGCTGCATGAAATCCAGCAGCAACTGGGGATCGAGGCAGGCACCGGCCAGCCGACCAACGGGATGATGACGATTCCGGACAATCCGGCCGGTGGCGGGACTGGCGCGCCGCCGCGCGATCTCGGCAACCTCGTTATTGACGCGCCTGCCAATCAACCGATCGACCTTACGGCGCCCGGCGCCGCTGCGGCGGCCGCTCCGGCGGAAAAAGGCCAGCCGCGGGCCAATACCCAGGTCGTTTCGACGGGCGATCCGCAGTCGGACTACGACCGCGCATATTCGAGTATCCTGTCCGGTGACTACGAGCTCGCCGAATCGGCGTTCCGCAATTTCCTCGCCACCTATCCCGGCGACAACCGGGCGCCCGACGCGCAGTATTGGCTGGGCGAAAGCCTGTTCGCCCGCGGCCAGTACAGCGAGGCGGCCGATGCATTCCTGGCCGGCTACAAGGCCTATCCGAAGAGCGGCAAGGCGGCCGACACGCTGCTCAAGCTCGGACTTTCGCTTGCCGGCCTCGGCGAGCGCGAGGCTGCCTGCCAGACCTACGCCGAGGTGCTGAAGAAATACCCCAACGCCTCGAACGCGCTCCACCAGAGGGTTACTGCAGAACAGGCCGTTGCCAACTGCTGACGCAGCCGAACCGCTGACCGACAGCGAGATCGAGGCGCTCTTCGCGCCGGTCGCCGCGTCCCGGACTATTGCGCTTGCCGTTTCGGGCGGCGCTGATTCGCTGGCGCTTCTCGATGCGATCGACCGCTGGCGAAGGCGGGCCGGGCGGCCCGAGGCCGTCGTTCTCACCGTCGATCACGGGCTGCGGCCGCAGTCGGCCGGTGAAGCGGAGATGGTCGTCGACATCGCCAAGCAGCGCGGCATGCCAGTGCGCCTGCTCGCCACGTCCGGTCCGGCCCCTCGGAGCGATATCGAGGCCGAGGCCAGGCAGGCGCGATACCGGTTGCTGCTCGGGGCCGCGCGCGAGGCGAGGGCGTCGCATCTTCTTCTGGCCCATCACCGCGACGATCAGGCAGAGACGTTCCTCATGCGCCTACAGCGCGGGTCCGGTGTCTTTGGACTGTCCGCCATGCGCCGCATGGTCGATGCCGGCGGCCTGATGATTTTCCGGCCGTTCCTCGACATCCCGCGATCGCGGCTCGCCGCGACCACCGCGGCCGCCGGGCTTGCCGCGGTCGATGATCCGATGAACAGCGATCCGCGTTTCCTGCGCGCCCGGATCAGGCAGATCATGCCGACACTTGCCGGTGTGGGGATCGGGCCGTCGGAGCTTGCGCTGACGGCAGCGCGTTTCGCCACCGCCGCCGATGCCATCGATGCTGCGACCGACCGCTTCATCGAAGCCTCGGTCGTGATCAGCGAGTTGGCGGTGGCCAGGATCGTTCTGGCGGCGTTCCGCGCCGAGCCGGAGGAGATCCGTCTGCGGTTCCTCGTCCGGCTGATGATGGCGATCGGGGGCGAGCCCTATCCGCCCCGTTTCCAGCGACTGAAGGCCCTCCACGACGGCCTTCTCGGCGCCGGGCACGGCCGCTTCAAGCGCACGCTGTCCGGGGTCGTTGCCGAGGTCCGCAGCGGCTCCGTCCTGTTCTACCGCGAGGCCGGTCGGACCGGTCTCCCCGAGGTGCCGGTCGGGCCGGGATATCAGGGCGTATGGGATCGCAGATTCCGGGTCCATGTCGGCGACGATGCCCCGAACGACCTCGTTCTTGGGGCGCTCGGCGCGGCCAGCGGCCAGTTCCGGCCGGACGGCTCGAACCAGATTCCGCCGGCGGCGTTATCGGTGCAGCCGGCGATCCGGCGGAAGGGAAAGGTGGTGGCGGTGCCGACGATCGGGACGGGTCGAGCCGGGAAAACAACCTTCGCGGTCCTCGTTCGCGAGGTCGTCAGCGATCGTCTCGAGAACCCGTCGCGGTTCCCGGAGTACGGTGAACCATGATGAAATGCTGTTCACCCTGCCGTAATTTCAGCATGATAGGACAGCAGAGTCTTGTTGGAATTCAGCCACCCGGCACCTATCTTAACGCTTGAGAAACCGGGTTGGAGCGGACGGCGCGCCGCCGAGGGACCAGAATGAACGCCAATTTCCGTAATTTTGCGTTGTGGGTGATCATCGGCCTGGTGCTGATCGCCCTGTTTAACCTGTTCCAGAATTCCGGCCAGCGCGTTTCCGGACACGACATCTCGTATTCCCAGTTCCTCAACGATGTTGATCAGGGCCGGGTGCGCAACGTTGTCATCTCCGGTCAGCAGATCGCCGGCATGTATACCGATGGCGGCGCCTTCCAGACATTCGCTCCGGAGGACCCTGAACTGGTCAAGCGGCTCGAGGAGCGGGGTGTTTCCATCACTGCCAAGCCGCCGGCCGAGGCCGGTCAGTCGCTGATCGGGATGCTGGTCTCCTGGCTGCCGATGTTCCTCATCCTCGCCGTGTGGATATTCTTCATGCGACAGATGCAGGGGACCGGCGGCAAGGCGCTCGGATTTGGCAAGTCCAAGGCGAAGCTCCTGACCGAGGCGCACGGTCGCGTCACCTTCGAGGACGTGGCGGGTGTCGACGAGGCCAAGGAAGACCTCCAGGAGATCGTCGAATTCCTGCGCGACCCGCAGAAGTTCCAGCGGCTCGGCGGACGGATTCCGCGCGGCGTGCTGTTGGTCGGTCCCCCCGGCACCGGCAAGACGCTGCTCGCCCGGGCGATCGCCGGCGAGGCCAACGTTCCCTTCTTTACCATTTCCGGCTCCGACTTCGTCGAGATGTTCGTCGGTGTCGGCGCGTCCCGCGTCCGCGACATGTTCGAGCAGGCCAAGAAGAACGCGCCCTGCATCATCTTCATCGACGAGATCGATGCGGTCGGCCGCCATCGAGGCGCCGGCCTCGGCGGCGGCAATGACGAGCGCGAGCAGACGCTGAACCAGCTCCTCGTCGAGATGGACGGCTTCGAGGCGAACGAGGGCATCATCCTCATCGCCGCCACCAACCGGCCCGACGTGCTCGACCCGGCGCTGCTCCGTCCCGGTCGTTTCGACCGCCAGATCGTCGTGCCAAACCCCGACGTTGTCGGCCGCGAGAAGATCCTCAAGGTGCACGTGCGCAAGGTGCCGCTTGCTCCCGACGTCGACCTCAAGACCGTCGCGCGTGGCACGCCCGGCTTCTCCGGCGCCGACCTGATGAACCTCGTCAACGAGGCGGCGCTGCTTGCCGCCCGGCGCGGCAAACGGCTGGTCACCATGGCGGAGTTCGAGGACGCCAAGGACAAGGTGATGATGGGCGCCGAGCGCCGCACCTTGGTGATGACCGAGGACGAGAAGCGCCTCACCGCCTATCACGAAGGCGGCCACGCCATCTGCGCGCTGCACGTGCCCGCCACCGATCCGGTGCACAAGGCGACGATCATCCCGCGCGGCCGGGCGCTCGGCATGGTGATGCAGCTGCCCGAGCGCGACAAGCTGTCGATGAGCCTCGAGCAGATGACCTCGCGCCTCGCCATCATGATGGGCGGCCGCGTCGCCGAGGAGATTATCTTCGGCCGCGACAAGGTCACCTCGGGTGCCGCCTCTGACATCGAAGGCGCAACGCGGCTGGCGCGGATGATGGTCACCCGCTGGGGACTGTCCGACGAACTCGGCACGGTCGCCTATGGCGAGAACCAGGAAGAGGTCTTCCTCGGCCATTCGGTGTCCCGCCAGCAGAACGTCTCCGAGGAGACGGCGCAGAAGATCGACGCCGAAATCCGCCGGCTGGTGGAAACCGGGCTCGCCGAGGCGAGGCGGATTCTCACCGACCACCGGGACGAGCTCGAGACCCTTGCCCAAGGGCTGCTCGAATACGAGACGCTATCCGGTGACGAAATCAGGAACCTGCTCGCCGGCAAGCCGCCGGTGCGCGATACCGGCGACGATCAGCCGGCATCGCGTGGGTCGGCCGTCCCCGTTACGAAGGGCAAGCCGAAGGGCGCCGGAGGCGAGCCCGACACCGGTCTCGAGCCGCAGCCGCAGGCCTGATTCGCGCCTCCGACCGCGGGTCGGGTGGCCCCGAATCACCTGACGTGATTCGGGCGGTGGGTAAGAATTCGTTAAGAAAATAGTCGCCTGTCGCGACGGACCGGCCTCTTCGAGCGCTGGCCGGGGCCAGCTGGGATCTCTCCTCAAGTCATTGAATTGTCATGCATTCGAGACCGCGGCCAGTCCGCAGGCACCACCGCGGCGGATTCGACAGGCCAGCAAAAATGAGCATGATTGCTTAAGGTTACCAAACGTGGTTAATCTGACTTTAACGATTAACCATAACAATTCCCTTCCAGAGACCGAACCGTTGTTGGCGCCCGCGCAATGCGGAAATGCGCAAGGGGAAAGGACTGGATATGGGGAGCTTCAAGAAATTCGCGGTGGTGGGTGCCGCCATCGGCCTCGTGGCGCCGGTGGCATCGGCGCTGGCGGCCGACATGCCGGAGAGCTATTTCGCGGCTCCGGCGCCGACGCCCTATGAGGTCGGCAGCAACTGGTACCTGCGCGGCGACCTCGGCTACAAATGGTACATGGCGCCCGATGCCAGCTTCAACCAGCCTGGCTACGGCAGTATGAAGGACGAGAGCCTGAGCAGCACGGGCGTCGTCGGCGGCGGCTTCGGGTACCAGTTCAACAACTCGTTCCGCACCGATCTGACCGTCGACTATGAGTGGCCGGGCAAGTTCAAGGGCAAGCTGAGGTGTCCGGATCCGTGCACAGGCAAGCCCGGCAAGGAATACTCGACGGAGTATGCCGATATCACCGCCTGGAGCGGGCTGGTGAATTTCTACTGGGACTTCGACCTGAGCGGCGAGGGGCTCGCGCCCATCATCCCGTACATCGGCGCCGGTCTCGGCGCTTCGAGCCTGACCACCAGCAAGGTCCACTACCTCAACCCCAACGGCACGACCGGGAAATGGGGCGGCGCCACGGAGGTGAATTTCGCCTGGGCGCTGATGGCGGGCGTCTCCGTTCCGATGGGCAAGAACTGGCTGATGGATCTCAACTACCGCTACGTCAATCTCGGCGACGCGAGGTCGGGCAAGACGCAGAAGCAGTTCGGTAACAAGCGGATCAACTACGACAACATCGCGGCTTCGGAAGTCCGCCTCGGCTTCCGCTACCTGCTCAACTGACTGGGCGGCCGTTCTCCTCCGGCCGCACCGGGGGCGCATCGAACGCGGCGGGGTCAGTCCCTCGCCGCGTTTGGCGTTTGCGCGAGCCGTCGCCGATGATCTGCTCCTCGCTGAACTTGCTCCGTCGCATCGTCCGTCTCCTCTCGAAGGCGACAGCTAACCTCGGATCGAGGGCACCTCAGGGGGCAAGGTCAAGCTTCACCCGCACTCAGGCCTCAGATTCCTCTCCCCAAGGGAGTTCCCTTCGCCTCGGTGCTTGACCGCCACCGCTTGTCTCTCCCCTCCACGTTGGCGGACAGATGCAACGCGACTTCATACGGTCTTCACCAAGACCGTCCGCGGCTTGGTTTGGCGGGGCCACCTGGCGAAAGAGCGCCGAGGACAAGGCCTGCCCAGACAACCGGCAGGATCAATCGAGTTTGGCTCGCAGTGACCGGAAGAGTTCGCCGGTTTTGAGAGAGGTGAGGACGGCTTCAGCAGTCGCCAGTCCGGACAGGGCATCGGCGAGCGTGACCGTCTGCGGGGGGTGGTGGGACCGGATGCACTCGACGAAGTGTGCCAATTCCCTCGCCAGGGGCTGATCGGAATCGGCTCCGCTGATGTCCGACTCCCACGGTGCGGTTCCGTAAAGGCGGATCATGTTTCCTACCTCGAGTTCGACGCTGCCGCGTTCGCCAATCACTTCGATACGATCGGGCGGGCAAGACTTGGTCGGAAAGACCCAGGCCGTCGACAGTCGCCACACCGCACCGCGATCGTCGGTGGCCGTCATCACTGTTTCGGATCGCGATTCTCGGGGCGGCCGGCGCGTGGCCAGCAGGTCTCGAATGCGGGCGCCGGTGATCCAGTGGCACAAGTCGATGTCGTGGATCATTGTCATCAAGACTGGATCATCCGCATAGCGAGTCGCATGGCTTTCGTCACGATGCCGCCGCGCCGTTATCGACACGATCGGCCCGACAGCGTCAGAGCGAGCAAGCTCGACGAAGCGGCGATGAGGTGCCGAGAACCTAAGGACGTGCCCCGGCAAGACGAAGGCGCGACTCCGCGAGGCGGCATCGGCAAGAACGGCGGCTTCCGCCATGCTTGGCGCAACCGGCTTTTCGAGCAGAACCGGAATGTCCCGTTCAAGGGCCGCAGCGGCAATGGGAACGTGGGTGACAGCCGGTGTGGCGACAATCAACCCGTCGGGCCGTATCTGCCGCACGAGATCGGCTGCATCGGTTGCCCAATCGGCTACCCCGAATTGCCGGGCGGCATCCTTTGCCGCAGTCGCGTTGATGTCGGCAACGCCAGCCAGATCGACGCCGTCCATTCGCGACGCGATGCGCACATGTTCGCTGCCAAAGGCGCCGGCTCCTGCCACCACCAGCCGCACGGCTTCCGTCATGTGATGCCGGCTTCCCCCAGCCCGGTGAACGCGACCCGCGAAACAAACTCGTCGCGCCCGATCAGCGTCCCGAAGCGGATTTCTACCCCTTCACCATGCCTTCCGCCAGCCCCTTGAAGAACAGCTTCTGGGCAAATGTGAAGGCAATGATGCCCGGCATGACGACGATGACATAGACGGCGGCAAGGTTGGGCCAGGCCCACTGGCCCTGCCCGCCCTGGGCGGCGGCAAGGACGACGGGCATCGTCCGCTTCGCCTCGTCGTCGATGAGCGTCAGGCACAACAGGTACTCGCCCCAGGCGGTGACGAAGTTGACGATGAACACGACCACCAGCCCATTCCGCACCATCGGCACACCGATCGTCAAAAGCGTCCGCCAGGCGCCGGCGCCGTCGATCTTGGCGGCCTCGATGAGCTCGTGCGGCACGAGCTGGAACATGCTGCGCATGATCAGGATACTGATCGCCAGCTGAAGGGTGATGTAGGGCAGGATAAGGCCGGCGGTGTTGTTGATCAGGCCAAGCCAGTTCTGGGTCTGGTAGATGCTGATGATCGAGACGACGCGCACCGGGAAATAGAGCGATACCAGCAGCACGGCCACAACGATGCCGGCGCCCCGCGGCCGGAGATGCACGAGCGAATATCCGGCGAGCACTGCGCAGGCCGTGGTGATCAGGACCGTGGCGGTGGTGACATAGATGCTGTTGAACAGGTTGATCGGCAGCGTCCTGATCCGCTCGAAGACGAACGAATAGTGCGTAAAGTCGAAGTTGCGCGGCCAGAAATCGCCGCGCATGGAGTCGGGGAGCGACTTCACCGACATCATCAGCACCCAGACCAGCGGCAGGATGATGATGATCATGAAGAAGATGATGACCGCGTGACGCACGATGGCCGGGCGGTTCTTCCCGAACCAGCTTGGCTCATGGCGCCGCGCGAGGGGAGGGCTCAGAGGGATCGTCGCTTCTTGCGTCATGGCCGGTCAGTCCCGAGGCCGGAATATGCGGATCAGGAGGACCATGACGATCATCATCGCCACCGCCCCGATCATGCCGATCGCCGCGGCATAGCCCTGCCGCCAAAGGCCGGTCTTGAAGGCCTGATCGTACATGAAGATGGTCCACGTATAGGTCGGCGAGGCGCGGTTGAACCCCCCGAAGATGAGGTATTCGTCGATCACCGCCATTGCGGTGCCGAAGCGCAACACGACCAGGATCATCATGATCGGCGCCAGTCGCGGCCGCACCACGTGCCAGAACACCTGCCACTCGTTGGCGCCGTCGATACGGGCGGCGTCGGGCAGGTCCTTGGGGATCGCGGCGAGGCCGGCGAGAAAGAAGATGGTGTGGTAGCCGAGACCCCACCAGATTTCCATGATCGCGATCGACGGCAAGGTCAGCGGCGTGCCGCCCAGCCACTGCGGTGCATTCTGCAGGGTGAACAGACCCGTCGTACTGACGAGGAAATGGTTTATCGGCCCCACCTGATAGTTGTACATCCACTTCCACAGCACGAATATGAGGGTGCTTGGAATCACGGCCGGAATGAGCAGCACGACCCGGTAGATTGTCGCGAGCCGCCGGTTGGTCACACGGTCGATGAGGACTGCCAGAAGAAGCGGCAGGATGATCGTTCCTGGGAGGAACATCATGGTGAACAGCGTGGCACGCCAGAGGCTCGCCCACATCAGTGGGTCGCCCAATGCCTCGACGTAGTTGGCGAAGCCTACCCATTGGGCCGGGTCGTTGGACAGGAACTTGTAGTCGGTGAAGCTTAGCCAGAGAACCCGAACGATCGGCCAGAGCTGATAGCCGACGAAGAAGGCCACCGCCGGCAACAGGAACAGCCACGCGCCACCCTGCCGAAACAGCGCCGTAAGACCGCCCAGTCGGCCTGGATAGAGGCCCGCCTGGTCGGATGCAATCGTCTGTGCCATGCGCTTCGATTAAGGGCTGAGCGTTGCCATCAAGGCGATCCGGGGGCCAAGGCAGAAAGCCGCCCTGGTCCCCGATGTAACTGGCGACTAGCCCTTTTTCATCTCGGCCTGGACCGCGTCCATGACCTTCTGCATCGCCACCTTGGGATCGGGCTCCTCGCCCTTGAGGTAGGTCTCCCAGATGGGCTTGCCGATCACGAACTGCTGGAGCCCGAACAGGTTGTTGGTAATCGCCTTGGCCCGATCGAGCTGGCCGCGCACCAGTCCAACGAACGGAGGCATCCAGTCCGGCTTGCTGGCGTCCCAGTCCGCATAGATGGACTTGTAGGGCGGCAACTGGCCGGGATGGCCGCTTGGGGTTCCGACGATCGAGTTCTTCCAGATTTGCGGATCGTAGGTCAGCGCCTTGATATATTCGGCCGCCTTCTCCTTGTTCTGGCCGTACTTGAACAGCGCGCAACCCGTCGTCCAGAACACGGTCGAGCCTTCGCCGTTCGGGAACTTCGGCAATGGTCCGAGATGGAGCAGCGTCGGATCATCCCAATTTGCCGCCATGCGCAACGGGGCGTTGAAGTACTTGAAGTAGAGGGCGACCCGCTGGGCGGCGAAAGCGACCTCGTCGGGAGTCCCGTTCACGCCCGCGTCCGTCGCGCCTTCCAGCAAGATGTCCGGATTGGCCATCGCCATGA
Organism: uncultured Alphaproteobacteria bacterium; assembly: GCA_963710805.1. Classification (GTDB taxonomy): domain Bacteria; phylum Pseudomonadota; class Alphaproteobacteria; order Rhizobiales; family Kaistiaceae; genus Bauldia. Next base: position 177,490 of record CAVQBS010000044.1, read on the forward strand.
TCGTCTTCATCAGCTTCAACGCCTCGATCGCCGGCTCGCTGGTGAAGTCGAACAGCCCCTCCGGCGTGTAGACGTCGGTGCTCATGCTGTGGGTGATGGGCGCCACCGAGCGCCACCCGTGCGAATCGAAGGTGGCGCCCCATGGCGCGGCCTTCGAATCAACGACCTTCTGTCCAGCGGCTAGGAAATCGTCCCAGGTCGCGGGCGCCTCATCGGCGACGCCTGCCTTGTTCGTCAGGCCCGAGTGCCATCCCGTTCCGATCACGTCCAGCAGGAAAGGCCAGCCGTATATCTTGCCGTCGATCGTATTCTCTTCACGGATGGAAGGAATGATGTCGTCGAGCACCTCCTTCGGCATATAGTCGTCCCATGGCTCGATGACCCCGGCTTCCTTCATCGCCGTCATTTCCACGAACGGCGTCTGGCCGACATAGACGTCCCAGGTGCTTTCACCGGCTTTCGCCTCGGCCACGAAGCGCTCGATTCCGAAGCCCTCGACGGGCGCGATCTGGTAGTTGATCCCCGGGAACTCGCCGTTCACGGTCGCGATGCCGGGGTGAAGGTTCTCGATCCACTGATAGAACGTCGGCGTCAGCGGGCGGTCATCGGCAGCAAAGGCCGGCCCGATGCCGGTTTTCGTGGCCGCCGCGACGCCGGCCATGCCGAGGCCGGCGACCATGCTGCGCGTGAGAAACTGACGCCGGTCGATCGTTCCTTGAAGCAGCTGCCGGCGCAATGCCTGCTGCAGCACGTGCTCCTCTTCCTTTCGTACGCTCATAGGTTCCCCCTCCGGGATTGATCAGGGATTTCGTGGAGTTTGTTCGATACCGCTATCTTTGCAGGTTCGCCTGTCCACAACGGATTCGGCCCCCGCAGGCTGCTCGGCTCACCCCTCCTAACGCTCTCGGCCCGCTCCACATCGGACCTCGACATCAGCCCATTGAGGATACTATCAGGGAGAACCACCGACGAAGCAAGCGGTCGAAGGAAGGACGAAACATGAGTGTGCTCGATCGGTTTCGCCTCGACGGCAAACGCGCATTCGTTACCGGTGCCAGCAAGGGATTCGGTCGCGTGATCGCGCTTGTGCTGGCGGAGGCCGGCGCCGACGTCGTCGTCACCGCGCGCGGAGCCGACGACCTCGAGAAAGTCGCCGCGGAGGTCCGCGGCGCGGGCCGCCAGGCGTGGACCTACCCGGCGGACATCTCCGACCCCGCTGTCTGCGAGGCGCTATGCGAGCGGGTGCTTGGCGAGGCGGGGCCGATCGACATCCTCGTCAACAATGTCGGCGGTCGCAGGCTCGACGTGGCGGTTGAAGACACCGATCTCGCAACGTGGCAGAACTTCGTCGATCTGAATCTGACGCATTGCTTCATCTGTACGAAGATGATCGGCGGAGCGATGCTGGAGCGCCGGGCCGGGCGCGTCATCAACATCGCGTCGATCAGCGGCCTTGTCGCCAGTCGTGGGATCGGAGGGCGCCACTACGAGACGACAAAGGCTGCGGTTATCCATTTCACCCGCGCCGTCGCCGCCGACTGGGCACCGCGCGGTGTCAACGTGAACGCGATCTGCCCGGGGCTGTTCATGACCGAGCCGAACCGCAAATGGGCGAAGAACAGCCCCGACGTGATCCGCACATTCCTCAGCGCCATTCCAATGGGACGAGCCGGCGAGCCGGAGGAGATCGGCCCGCTCGCCGTCTACCTCGCATCGCCGGCGTCGAGCTACGTTACCGGCGGGGCCTTTGTCATCGACGGTGGCTACACGCTCTGGTGACGTCGTGACGGACGTGGTCGGTTTAGTCGCTTCGCCGACCGACGAGCCTGTTCCTTCTGCGCGCGCTTCGCTAGGGTGCTGCGATGAGCTACCGTGCGATCTATTCCTATGCGTGGGACGTTGCTGAGGTCGGTGTGCCGACGTTCGCTGCGGAAGCCAAGGCGACCGGCCTCAACACGGTGACGTTCGCCGGGAGCTACCACGCGGGCAAATTCATCCGGCCGAAAGGCAAGACCGGCAAGGTCTATTTCCCGGAAGATGGCACCGCATATTTTCGCATCGATCCGCAGCGCTACGGCAAGATCAAGCCGCTCGAAAACAGCCTGCTGAAGCAGCAGGACACGCTGAAGGCGCTCTGTGAGACCGACATCGCCGTAAACGCGTGGATGGTGCTTCTGCACAACACCCGGCTCGGCACGCTCCATCCCGAAGCCACCGTCGAGAACGCCTTCGGTGACCGCTACGTCTATAACCTGTGCCCGTCGGCGCCCGAGGCTCGCGAATATGCGATCGCGCTCTGCAAGGATGTGACCGAAAGCTACCCGGTCATCGGCATGTCGCTCGAGACGCCCGGTTTTCTTCCCTATCAGCATGGCTTCCACCACGAGTTCGCTCTTCTCAGGCAGAACAAATGGCTCGACGCGCAGCTCGGCCTCTGCTTCTGCGCGCACTGCGTTCGCGGCGCCGCGAGAGGCGGGATCGACGCCGCGAGCCTGAAGCGACGCGTCGCCGGCGCGGTCGAGGCGTACTTCGGCCGCGATATCGATATTCCGGACGACATGGCCGAGGCCTTCTGGCTTGCGGACGTGCTCGACAGCGAGCTTGGCGCCTATCTTCGCTATCGCTGTGAAACCGTCACGAGGCTCGTGGCGGAGATCCGCGCGTCCGTCCGTAAAGACGCGACAGTTGCGGTGATTCCTTCGGTCGCCCGGCCGACGGCGGGCGCGTGGTACGAGGGAACCGATCTCACCGCGCTCGCCAGGGCCGCCGACGCGATCGAGGCCTGCTTCTACGAGCCGAGTGTCGAACGCGTGCGGGCCGAGGCTTTCGACGTGTTGCGCAGGGTCGGCGATGCCGGAAAGCTGCGCGGCATTCTGCGTCCGGCATGGCCGGACCTCCAGAGCAAATCTGACGTTGTGGGGGCAGTGGCGGCGCTCCGGGATGCCGGCATCAGCGACATCGCCTTCTACAATTACGGTCACGTGCGTCGCGCCAGTCTCGGATGGATCGCCGACGCACTGGCAGCGACAGGAGACTGATGGTGCAGTTCGAGGGAAAGGTTGTCGCGGTCACCGGTGCGGCGGGCGGCATCGGCAGGGAGCTTTGTCGCCACTTCGGTGGCGAAGGCGCAGCGATCGCCGCGTTCGACAAGAGTCCGGCGGTTGTCGATTTCGCCGAAGAATTGCGCAAGGCCGGCATTCGCGCCGAAGCCGCGGTCGTCGACATCGGCGACGCGGAGGCTGTGGCGAACGCATTCGCTCGCCTCCAGGCATCGCTCGGCGACGTCGACATCCTCGTCAATAATGCCGGCGTGTCGTCCAATCCGAGCCTCGACAAGACGACACCGCGCGACTTCGCCGCGGACGTCAACGCCAACGTCAACGGCGCCTACAACTGCTGTTACGCGGTACTGCCGGGGATGAAGGCGAAGCGGGCCGGTGCGATCGTCAATATCGGGTCCGTGAACGGCCTCGCCGCCCTCGGCGATCCCGCCTACAGCGCGGGCAAGGCCGGCATGATCAGCCTTACAAGGTCGTTGGCGACCGAGTTCGGGCGGTTCGGCATTCGCGCCAACATCGTCTGCCCGGGAACGGTCCGGACGCCGATCTGGGCGAGCCGCATTGCCCGCAATCCGAAGGTCCTGGAACAGCTTGCCCGCTGGTATCCGCTCGGGAAAATCGTGGAGCCGATCGAGGTCATGCGCGCTGTGGCATTTCTTGCCTCCGACGCTGCCTCGGCCATCACCGGCGCCGTCCTGCCCGTCGATTGCGGGCTGACCGCCGGTAACATCGTGATGACGCGCGAGCTGACCCTCGAAAACTCCTGAGAGTGTCGCCCGAAGTGCTCACGAACTCCGCGACGCGCTGCCCGTCGGAGCGGTCGTGTTCATGGTACGGACCTGCGTCATCATGCATCATGCTGCACGGATCGTCTTCCAAGGCCTTGCGTTCCCCCCGCTGTTCGCATATTTCGGCCGGCGGGACACCCCTCCCCAACGAGGGGCGCCTATCTGAAAGGGTAGACATGATGACCAATCCTGCCATGGGCCCGGCCAAGCCGGCCCGCAAGCCTGCCAATCCCAACTTCTCCTCAGGACCTTGCGCCAAGCGGCCCGGCTGGTCGCTGGACAAGCTCGCCGACGCCGCGCTCGGCCGCTCGCATCGCTCCAAGCTCGGCAAGGCCAAGCTCAGGCGCGCCATCGATCTCACCCGCGAGGTTCTCGAAGTCCCCGCCGACTACCGGATCGGCATCGTGCCGGCGTCCGATACCGGCGCGGTCGAGATGGCGGTCTGGTCGCTGCTCGGCGCGCGGCCGGTCGATGTTCTCGCCTGGGAAAGCTTCGGTCTCGGCTGGGTCACCGACGTCGTCAAGCAGCTGAAGCTCGACGACGCCCGGGTGATCAAGGCCGACTACGGCAAGCTCGCCGACCTCGGCGCCGTCGATTTCGGCCACGACGTGATCTTCACCTGGAACGGCACGACCTCCGGCGTGCGGGTGCCGGATGGCGAGTGGATCGCCGCCGACCGCACCGGGCTGACGATCTGCGACGCGACATCGGCCGCCTTCGCCCAGCCGCTTCCCTTCGACAAGCTCGACGTGGTCACCTTCTCCTGGCAGAAGGCGCTCGGCGGCGAGGCCGCGCACGGCATGCTGATCCTCAGCCCGCGGGCGGTCGAGCGGCTCGAGACCCATACCCCGCCGTGGCCGCTGCCCAAGATCTTCCGCATGACCAAGGGCGGCAAGCTCAACGAGGGCATCTTCGTCGGCGAGACCATCAACACGCCGTCGATGCTGTGCGTCGAGGACTATCTCGACGCGCTTGAATGGGCGAAGTCGGTGGGTGGGCTGAACGGCCTGATCGGCCGCGCCAACGCCAATTTCCAGGTGCTCGCCGACTGGGCGGAGCGGACCGCATGGGTCGACTTCTTCGCCGAGGATCCGACGACCCGGTCGAACACCTCGGTCTGCCTGCGGGTTGTCGACCCGGACGTGACGGCGCTTGAGCTTGCAGCCCACGAGGCCTTCGTCCGCGCTATCGTCGCCCGGCTCGACAAGGAAGGCGTCGCCTACGACATCGCCTTTCATCGTGACGCGCCGCCGCACCTGCGCATCTGGGCCGGCGCCACCATCGAGGCGGCCGATCTCGCCATCCTCACCGAGTGGCTCGACTGGGCCTTCGCGGTGGAGAAGGCATCGCTGAGAGAGGCGGCCTGAACCCTCTCCCCTGTGGGAGAGGGTGGCGAGGCCGAAGGCCGAGCCGGGTGAGGGGCGATCCCCTCCGCTCCGGCGCAAAAAATACCCCTCACCCGCGCTGCCGCGCACCCCTCTCCCGCAAGGGGAGAGGGGTTGAGTCAGCCGGGCAACGTTAGGACAATTAGAATGACCACTCCCCGCGTACTCGTCTCCGACAAGCTTTCTCCCACCGCCGTCCAGGTGTTCAAGGACCGCGGCATCGAGGTCGACTACAAGCCGGACCTCGGTAAGGACAAGGAGGCGCTGCTCGCCGCCATCGGCGACTACGAAGGCCTTGCCATCCGCTCGGCTACCAAGGTCACCGAGAAGGTGATCGCGGCGTCGAAACTCAAGGTGATCGGCCGCGCCGGCATCGGCGTCGACAATGTCGACGTTGCGGCCGCTACCGCCCGCGGCATCATCGTGATGAACACGCCCTTCGGCAATTCGATCACCACCGCCGAGCATGCCATTGCCATGATGTTCGCCGTCGCGCGACAAATTCCGGCGGCGGACGTTTCGACCCAGGCCGGCAAGTGGGAGAAGAACCGCTTCATGGGGGTCGAGATCACCGGCAAGACGCTCGGCATCATCGGCTGCGGCAACATCGGTTCGATCGTCGCCGAGCGGGCGCTTGGCCTCAGGATGCGGGTGATCGCCTACGATCCTTATCTGTCCGACGAGCGCGCCGTTCAGGTCGGCGTCGAGAAGGTGAAACTCGACGAGCTTTTCCAGCGCTCGGATTTCATCACTCTCCACACCCCGCTCACCGACAACACGCGGCATATCATCGACGCCAAGGCGATCGCCGCCATGAAGCAGGGGGTGCGCATCATCAATTGCGCGCGGGGCGGCCTGGTGGTCGAGGAGGATCTGGCCGAGGCGATCAAGAGCGGCAAGGTGGCGGGCGCCGGCGTCGATGTCTTCGTCACCGAGCCGGCCGAGAATAGCCCGCTGTTCGGCCTCCCGAACGTCGTGTGCACGCCGCATCTCGGCGCGGCGACTACGGAGGCGCAGGAGAATGTCGCCGTCCAGGTCGCCGAGCAGATGTCCGACTATCTTCTCAACGGCGCGGTGGCGAACGCCCTCAACATGCCGTCGATCACCGCCGAGGAAGCGGTGCGTCTGACGCCGTTCATCCGCCTTGCCGAGAATCTCGGCTCCTTCGCCGGCCAGCTCACCGAAACGACGATCCGCGGCATCGCCGTCGAATACGCCGGCGACGTGGCGGAGATGAACACCAAGGCGCTGACCTCGGCACTGCTTGCCGGCCTGCTCAGGCCGATCCTCACCGAGGTGAACATGGTCAATGCACCGCTCGTCGCCGAGGGACGCGGCATGGCCGTCGACGAGGTCGCGTCAGTCGCGGCGCGGCGCCTTCGAGACCTATATCCGGCTGACCGTGCGCACCGAGCGGCAGGAGCGGTCGGTGGCCGGCACCGTGTTTTCCGACGGCAAGCCGCGCCTCATCCAGATCAAGGGCATCGACATGGAGGCGGCCTTCGGCCCCCACATGCTCTACATCACCAACCGCGACAGGCCCGGCTTCATCGGCCGCCTCGGCACGCTGCTTGGCGAGGAGCACGTCAATATCGCCACCTTCAATCTCGGCCGCTCGGCGCCGGGCGACGAGGCCATCGCGCTGATCGAGGTCGATGAGGCGATCAGCGACACGGTGCTGGAGCGGGTGCGCGGTCTCGAAGGCGTCGTCCAGGCGAAGCGCTTGAGCTTCTGACTCGCTCACCCGTCGCCATCGGTCAGTTCGGCCGGCAGCGGCCGGTCCGTGATCCACGCTTCGACCATTCGGCAGTGAAGCTCGCGGTCGGCGCTGATCCAGCCATGCCATTTGCCAGGCACAACTCGCGCGGTAGCATGCTGCATGGTGCGCGCGAGAAGGCGGTTCGAGGCCAGCGTCGAGGGCGGTTCGCGGCCGCCTGCGACCAGAAGCGTAGGGCATGCGGCTCGCTCAAGCCCCGGCGGCTGGCGGAAGTCGAGCGCTTCGATGAAGGCGCCGACATAGGAAGCGGCTGACATTCGGCGATAGTTGGTCCGGAAGTCGTCAACGGCCGCTCCGCGCAGCCCAAGGCTTCGCGCGATGATGCCGCTCACCGGGTCGGTCCTGACCACCGGCTCCAGCAACCGCAGCCCGAGCCTGGCGAGCGCGAGGTGCCTCAGCGGCAATACGCTGGCGCCGTCGATCACCGCATGGTCAACCAGCTCGGCCGCCTCGGCTACGAGCTTGATGGTGACGATGCCGCCGAGACTGACGCCCACCACATGGGCGCGCCCGTCCTTGGCACGCTCGCAAATCAGGTTGGCAACCGCCGCGGTGGTTTCTTCAAGCGACACCCAGGGCTCTCCGGCGCTGTCCCCGAAGCCCGGGAGAATCTGGCGCCAGACTGTGGTACCGCGTGAAATGGCGCATATGCGCGCTCCACATGGTGACGCTCGCCCCGGCCCCGTGGAGAAAGACAACGGTCTCGCCCGCCTCGGGGCCGCTCTCGTGAACGCGCATGCCGGAAGTATGGTGAACGGTAATCGCAATTGCGAGGGGACGCCGGCGCCTCAGGCTTTCGCCCGGCTCCACCTTCGCTGGGCGACGATAATGCCGGCGATGATCAGCGCGTAGCCGACGCCGTGGAACCACTGCGGACGCTCGCCGAGAAAGACGATGGCGATCGCCGACCCGAACACCGGGATGAGATGGAAGAACTGGCCGGCGCGGTTGGCGCCGATCAGCTGGACACCGCGGTTGAAGCAGAAATAGGCGAGCACCGAAGGGAAGATGATCACGTAGAGGATCACCCCGAAGGCGGCTGGTGTCGGATTGATGCGATAGCCGGCGCTGAATTCGATCAGGAAGAGCGGGATCAGCATCACGGCGCCGGCGGTGATGGTGGAGGCGAGAAACGAGAGGTAGTGATCCGCGGGCCCTTCCTCAGCAGGACCGTGTACAGGGCGTACACGGCCATCGCCGCCACCAGCCACAAGTCGCCCCGGTTGATGGTGAGGCCGAACAGGACCTCCGGGTGCCCCCGGGTGATGATGGTGATGACTCCGAAGAGGGAGATCAGGATGCCGATCAGCTGCGGCCGCGTCAGCCGGTCGCGGAAGAGGATCAGCGACCACAGGCCGACGAGCAGCGGCCCGCTCGACTGCATCAGCAATGCGTTCAGTGCCTGGGTGTAGTTGAGGCCGGTATAGGCCATGGAGTTGTAGAGCGTGATGCCGGTGAGGGCGAGCACTAGGAGGATCGGCAGGTTGGTGCGGATCACCGGCCAGTCGCGTTTGAGATGCCGCCAGCCGATGAGGAGCAGGATCAGCGCCGCGCCCGCCCACCGGATCTGGGCCAGCGCCACCGGCGGGATGGTGCCGGCGATGAACCGGCCGAGCACGATGTTGATCGCCCAGAACAGTGACGTCAGGGACAAAGAAGATAAGGGCGGTCGATGATCGACCGGCCGCCCGATGGGCTCGCCTCCAAGCGCGTTTTCTCCCGCGGTTGCCAGCCGGGGGGTAGCGTCGTCCGGCGGCGGTGTAAAGCGGGCCTCGCCGGTGCCGATCGGCTATGCTCGCGCCGCGAATTGTCACGGCTTGATCGAGGCGGTCGCTCTCGGCAATCGGCGTCGCTATAGTGCCGCCGCCTTGGACGGGAGGCGGGGGCCGCCGCCGGGCAATGATGAAGGACTAGGGGGAACCGGACCCGCATGGCCAATGTCGTAGTCGTCGGCTCGCAATGGGGCGACGAGGGCAAGGGGAAGATCGTCGACTGGCTGTCGGAGCGCGCCGATGTCGTCGTGCGCTTCCAGGGCGGCCACAATGCCGGCCATACGCTCGTCATCGACGGCGTCAGCCTACAAGCTCAGCCTGCTGCCCTCGGGCGTGGTGCGTCCGGGCAAGCTGTCGATCATCGGCAACGGCGTCGTCGTCGATCCGCAGGCGCTGCTCGCCGAGATCGACGGCGCTCAGCGCCCAGGGCGTCGCGGTGTCGCCGGAGACGCTGCGGATCGCCGAGAACGCGTCGCTGATCCTGCCGCTTCACCGCGAGCTCGACCTGGCGCGCGAGACTGCGACATCGTCGGGACCCGCATCGGCACGACCGGCCGCGGCATCGGTCCGGCCTATGAGGACAAGGTCGGCCGCCGCGCGATCCGCGTGATGGACCTCGCCGATCCCGACACGCTGCCGCGCAAGTCGACCGGCTTGCTCGCCCATCACAATGCGCTGCGCCGCGGCCTCGGCGTCGACGAGGTCGACCGGCGGCCGCTGCTCGACGAGCTGCTTGGAGCTCGCGCCGCGCGTCCTGCCTTATGCCGATCGCGTCTGGCGGCTCCTCGACGAGCGCCGGCGCGCCGGCGCGCGCATCCTGTTCGAGGGCGCGCAGGGCATCCTCGCTCGACATCGACCACGGCACCTATCCGTTCGTCACCTCGTCCAACACCGGTCGCCGGCCAGGCGGCGACCGGCTCGGGCCTGGGGCCGGGCGCCATCGACTACGTGCTCGGCATCACCAAGGCCTACACGACGCGGGTCGGCGAGGGGCCGTTCCCGACCGAGGATCACGACGAGGTCGGCGATTTCCTCGGCCGAGCGCGGCCACGAATTCGGCACGGTCACCGGCCGCAAGCGCCGTTGCGGCTGGTTCGATGCGGTGCTGGTGCGCCAGGCGGTCGCGACTATCGGGCATCAACGGCATCGCGCTGACCAAGCTCGACGTGCTCGACGGGCTGGAGAAGATCAAGATCTGCGGTAGGCTATCGCGCTCGACGGCGAGCAGATCGACTATCTTCCGGCGAGCCAGGGCGCGCAGGCGCGGGTCGAGCCGGTCTACGAGACGATGGAAGGCTGGAAGAGATCGACGGCCGGCGCGCGGAGCTGGGCCGATCTGCCGGCGCAGGCGGTCAAATATGTCCGCCATGTCGAAGAACTGATCGGGGCGCCGGTGGCCTTACTTTCGACAAGCCCCGAGCGGGAGGATACGATTCTGGTTCACGATCCCTTCCACGGTTAGGGGCAGCACGCTAAGAGGGTCCTCTCGGCAGGGCGAAAAGATGGCCGAATACTACACGGTATTGAAACGAGCGATTGCCAGGCATCGACCCGAACGTCGCCGAGGCGCGTCGGGCGGTCTACGACAAGGCGCGCAATGCGCTGATCGGGCAGTTGAAAGCGGTCGACCCGCCGCTGACGACGGCGGAGATCTCGCGCCAGCGCCTGGAGCTCGAGGAAGCGATCCGCCGGGTCGAGCGCGAAAGCGCCGGGATTGGCGCGCCTCCGCCGGCGCCGCCGCAACCGCAGCATTTCCCGGCCGAGCCGCCGCCGAGCGCTGCCGCGCCGCATCCTCACGAGCCGGCGCTCGCCGCGCGCGTCGCCACGCCGCCGCCGGCCGCCTATCAGGAGTTGGGCCAGGGGGGCCCGCAGGACGTATTCCGCCGCGCCATCCAGCAAGCCGGCATTCGTGGCGGCAATCAGGAGCCCGTGGCGCGCGAACCGGTCTCGGCGCGTGCCGAGGCTGCCCGCCATGGCGCGACCGCCCCCGATCTCAGACGGCCCGACGACCGCCCGATGCGGCGGGACGAGCGGCCGGTGCGGCGCGAGCAGGGCCATCGGCCGCCGCCGCCACCCGACGATCGCTATCGTGCGCCGCCGCCTCGCGATGACCGCCATCGGGCGCCTCCGCCTGACGATCGCTACCAGGCGCCACCCCCTCCCTCGTCTGACCTCTACGAGCCGGAGCCCCGTCTGGCGCCCGAATACGACCAGGACTGGGAGCAGGCGCCGGCGCCCGCCGTCGCGAGCCGGGGGGCCGCTCCGCCGCCTCCGCAACCCGACGAGCACGATCGCCTCGCCTTCGCCAAGAAAGGCCGGCGGCGCGGATATCTCGACGAGGATGACGCCGAGCTCCTGGGCAAGCCGGCGCGCCGCTCGCGTCTGCCAGGTATCATTCTTGTCGTCCTCATCATCGCCGTCGTCGGCGGCCTCGGCGCATGGGCTTGGAAGGAACGGGCGGTGCTCGACGATCTTCTGGCTTCGTTCGAATCCAATGAGCCACCGACGCTGAGCGAACAGCCGCCGGACGCGGCGGAGCCGGCCTCGACCAAGAACAGCGACAGGCTGCTCGCCGGCGGCAACAATGCGCAGCCCGAGCCGGCCGCAGCGGCAGCGGCGCCCGATCGCGACGTGCGGGTGGTCGGCGACGAGGCGGACGGCAAGACGGAGATGGCGGCTGCCGGCGCCGCGGACGCCGGCACCGAACCGTTGCCGGTGTCGACCGGCGACGCTGCAAGCGCTGCCGCGCCGGGTCCGCAAAAGGCAATCCTCTATGAAGAGCCGGTCGGCGACTCGTCGAATGGCGGCGTCACCGCGATCAACGCCGCCGTCACCTGGCAATACAACAAGGATGGCCCGAACGGTCCCGAGATCGATGCCAGTCTCGAAGTGCCGGAGCGCGATATGACCGTGCGCTTCTCGCTCCACAAGAATTCGGACGATACGCTGCCTGCCAGTCACCTCATCGAGGTGACCGTCGACACGCCGGCCGATTTCCCCGGCAAGGGCATCGACGAGATCCCCCGCATCGTCTTCAAGCCGAGCGAGGATGCACGCGGACAGCCGCTGGTCGGCGCTGCCGCGAAGGTCGCCGACGGCTTCTTCTGGATCGCCCTGTCGGCGAACAAGAACGACATCGCGTCCAATCTGGAGCTGCTTCGCGCCCGCGAATGGATCGACCTGCCGTTCGTCTACGGCAACGGCCAACGGGCGATCCTGACCTTCGAGAAGGGGCCGCAGGGCGACAAGGTGTTCGCCGATGCGCTCGCCGCCTGGGGAGCCAGCTGACCGATCAGCGTGTGATATCGGACGGTGCCCCGCCACCACTTCCGAGAAGCGCCAACACCGGACCTTTAGGCCGGCACCGCCTCACTCGCCTAGCCCGCCGGTCGCCTCGGGTTCCGGCGAGCTCTCCTGGGGCTTGGCCGAGAGACTGGCTGCCGTTGGGTGTTGGTGGAAGAAGCGCATCATCTCGCGACTGGCATCGGGCCCGCGTGGCTCGGTGTATGATCCGGCAGCACTCCCGCCGGACCATGCGTGACCGGCTCCGTGAAGGACCCACTGCTCCAGCATCGGTCGCCCGCTTTCATCTGCCTGAACGGTCCGGGTGTACTTTATCCCGCCCGGAGCCTCGCCCCGGCTGACGGTGGCCCGGAGATCCGCCGCGGCTTTCGACTGGGCGATGACCTGATCGCCGTTGATGGGACTGACGGTCGTGTCGCTGTCGCCGTGGAACACGATGGTCGGTACAGCGCCTTGCAACCCGCCGTGCCGACGCGATCCCTCTACGGCAGAAGACCTACCCTCGCGCATCGCGGCGAAGGCTGACGGTAGGTCGCTCGCGGCCCCGCTTGCCAATCCGGAATGGACACCGATGGCCGCATAGAGATCCGGGTAGGTCGAGCCCATATTTGCCGCCGCAGCCCCACCGGCGGACAGGCCGGCGATATAAACGCGCCGAGGATCGATCGGGAAGTCGCGCATGATCTGGCGGGTGATGCCCGCAATCAGCGAGGGCTCGCCCTGGTCACGCCGTTGGTCGGCCGCGCTGAACCAGTTCCAGCACTTAGAGACATTGGCTGACTGGGCCTGCGCCGGATAGGCGACAAGAAAAGTCTGCTCCTCAGCCAGACTATTCATCCGCGTGCCGGCAGCAAAGTCGTCGGGCGACTGCGTGCAGCCGTGCAGCATCACCACGAGAGGCAGCGCCTGTCCGTTGTAACCGCTCGGGACATAGAGCTTGTACGCTCGGCTTCCCGCCGTGTTGGTATAGGTGCGCGTTTCAAACTGCGCCCCGTCCGGCAGAGAGACCGGCGGAGGGCGCACATTGGGCGCGACCAGTCCCTCGAGCCCGCGTGCAGAACCGATTTGCCCCATACGGTCCAGGAGCCCGCTGAGCGCTTCAAGGATCTGCGGCTGGCCCATGCCGCTGGGACGAACGGTAGGGTGAGCGGCAATAAATTGCGGCGAAGTCCAGGAGGTGCCGGTTCCCATTGACGGCGGCCTCATGTCGACAATGGGGGGCGTGCGCCGAGACGGCCTCTGCCGTTTCTCGCCCTCGAAATTTGACGGAGCGGCTGGCGTAGGAGCGCTGTGGAGCGCTCCACGCAAAACGGCCATCGCCTCTTCTAGTCGCCCTTCGCGAGTGAGGCGGGTCGCCTCCATCACGTTGGTCTTCAGGTGCGTGTTCATGGGCGTAGATCCTGTTGAATGGAATTCCGGCAAAGGAAGAGCGCTACCCTTCCTCTCGGAAGGGATCTGCTAGAGGTTCAGTTTGCGCAGCAGAAACCGGGCGCTCAGCGGATCCTGTCGCTCAGTGCCGCCTTCACCGCAGGACTGGCTTGCAGGGCGCCACGCACATGAATTGAGGCAATGGTTTCGCGAGCTAGTTCGGGGGAGACGTCGGCTGCGATAACGGCCAGCCCGAGGACTTGGATGTGAAGCGTCTCACCGGCCGCTTGCACCGCCTCTAGGTCCTGCCGGCTGTACTGACGCAACCCGAGTTCGAGTTGGTGTCTAGCGACGGCCTGCTTGACGGCGTCGTTGTGGCGATCGAGCTGATTCCGGATTGCCGTCCGGATGAAGTCGGTGCGGTTGGAGTAGAAACCGTCCTGCACCAGTAGGTCGATATGGCCGAGATCGACATAGCCAAGATTGATCGTGATCTTCTCGCTATCAGCCGTCTTCGGCCGAAGCTCGTGCACCTTGTCAACCATCGCACCATCCCCATACCATCTGTATGGATGGTATATTAGGAGTAGGCGCACTGCTTTGCAAGAGGCGCTCTGCAGGCGGTCTCTAATCCCCCCGTCCTGCTCCCTTTGATGCGCCAAACACGTTCTGCCAGCGCTTGATGTCCGCACCGGGTCAACAGCGGTCGCTTGCCGGTGCGCTCAGTGGGCCCGCTTCGGGTGCTCTTGCGAGGTCGGTTCAGGCCGCGCGTTGATGACGGCGCGGCCTGATCCAATCAACCTGCTGCCGGCGCATGGCTGGCCGGCGTCGATTTGGGTTGCCCTCGGCGCCGCTCCCTGCGATCTTAGCGCCGTTCCGAGGGGTGCTCGCGCGCGAGCTGAGATGACCTGACGGTCAAACCCTTCGAACCTGATCCGGGTCATGCCGGCGAAGGAACGGAACGGGTTCATCCGAAACCTCGCTGCATGACCGGGATCGCCACACGAAGGCGGCAGTCGGTCGATGACGTTCGGACGAAGACTGAGGCATTTTCCTGCGGGCGCGGGCTCTGCACGATGATCGTCGTCCGCGCCTTCTTCGTCGCGCTCGGCCTGATCGTCGTCTGGCAGGCGGTGATCTTCGTCTTCGCCCCGCCGCCTTTCATGCTCCCGCCGCCGGTCGCCGTCTTCGCGGCGCTGCGCGACCGCCCCGACCTCTGGCGTGTCGACGCGGTGACGACGCTGACCGAGACGCTGATCGGCCTGATCGCCGGCGCGGCGCTCGGCGCCTTGCTGGCGCTCCTGATGAGCTTCGTGCCGCCGACCAGGCGGATGCTGTTGCCATTGATGGTGGTGAGCCAGGCGCTGCCGGTGTTCGCCATCGCACCGCTTCTGGTGCTGTGGTTCGGCTTCGGTCTCGCCTCGAAGATCGTCATGGCGACGGTGGCGATCTTCTTTCCCGTCGCCTCCGCTTTCCACGATGGGCTGGCGCGGACGGACGGCGGCCTCCTCGATCTCGCCCGTCTCTACGGCGCCAACCATGCGCAGCAGGTGGCCCTCTTGCGAGTGCCTTCAGCCCTGCCTTCCCTGATCACCGGCGTGCGGCTTGCCGCCGTCTACGCGCCGATCGGCGCGCTGATCGGCGAATGGGTCGGCGCTTCGTCCGGGCTCGGCTACGCGATGCTGCTCGCCAACGCCCGCTCGCAGACGGCGGTGATGTTCGCCTGCCTGTTCCTGCTCGCGGCGATGTCGGTGCTTTTGCGCGCCGTCGTCGACCTTCTCACCCGCAACCTGACCCCATGGGTCCCTGAAACCGCATGACGGGAGTGACCATGTTCCGCATCTTCTTCGCCATCGTCGCTGCGTTCTGGCTCGCGCTTGGCCCGGCGTCGGCCGACGACAAGCTGACCGTTATCCTCGACTGGTTCGTCAATCCGGACCATGCACCGCTGGTGATCGCCAAGGAAGGCGGCTACTTCAAGAAACACGGGCTCGATGTCGATCTCATCGCTCCGGCCGATCCGAGCGCGCCGCCACGTCTGGTCGCGGCCGGGCAGGGGGACATCGCCATCACCTACCAGCCTGACTTCATGCTCCAGCTCAACGAAGGCCTGCCGCTGGTCCGCTTCGGCACGCTGATCGAGACGCCGCTCAACGCGCTCATCGTCCTCAAGGACGGGCCGGTCAAGACGCTCGCCGATCTCAAGGGCAAGCGGGTCGGCTATTCGGTGGCCGGCATCCAGTCTGCCTATCTCGATGCGGTGCTGAAGTCGGTCGGGCTGACCTCGAAGGATGTGACGCTGGTCAACGTCAACTTCAACCTGGTCAGCGCGCTCTTGTCCGGCCAGATCGACGCGGCGATCGACGGCTACCGCAATTTCGAGCTGATCCAGCTCGGGCTCGAGGGCAAGCCGGCCATCGCCTTCTATCCGGAGGAGCACGGGGTGCCGGTCTATGACGAGCTGATCTTCGTCACGCGCGCCGATCGCCGCAACGATCCGATCCTCGCGCGCTTCCTCGCCGCGGTGGAGGAGGCGACGATCTTCCTCACCAATCACCCGGACAAGGCGAAGGCGATGTTCATGGCCGCCCACACCGACCTCGACGACGAATTGAACCGGGAATCCTTCGACGCGACCCTGCCCCGCTTCGCCAAGCGTCCGGCGGCGATCGACGTCGGACGCTACGAGCGCTTCGCCCGCTTCCTCAAGGACGAGGGCCTGATCGACAAGGTGCTGCCGGTCGACAGCTACACTGTCGCTCCTAAGTAGCGCGCCGCCCCGCGGCCGCTAGGCAAACGTCACCTTGCCGGTGGCGATGTCGTAGATGCCAGAGGACGCCTTGAGCTTCCCTGCGGCGTGCATGTCGGCGAGGGTGGGCTCCGCCTTGTTCGCATACTCGGCATTGAGCCGAGCATTCTCCACGGTTGCTGCGGCGAGCAGGTCGGCCGGCTTTTGGGCGATGGCGGCTTCGACGGCCGGCCGGATGGCGGCCACCAGGCTCGGCAGATGGCCCGGCAGATCGGGGCCCCCCTGCACCACCCTGATCGTGGCGCCGATCGCGCCGCAGGCAGAGTGGCCGAGTACGAGGATGAACTGGATGCCGAGAACGGCGGCGCCGTATTCGAGGCTCGCCAGCCCGTCCTCGTTGATGAAGTTGCCCGCCACCCGAACCACGAAAAGGTCTCCCGGTCCTTGGTCGAAGATCAGCTCCGGCGCCACGCGGGAATCGGCGCAGCTGACGATGGCGGCGAAGGGGCGTTGTCCGCTCGCGCGCTCGGCGCGGTCGTGGGAGTAGTCACCATTGATCGGGGCATTCGCCACGTAGCGCGCGTTGCCGTCCATCAGGCGTTGCAGCGCCTCGTCCGGAGAGACCGGCATCGCATCGCCCGACTGGGCGGCGGCGAAGGAATGGAAAGGGATCGTGGCGGCGACGGCCAAGCCGGCCACGCCGCCGGCGATCAATCCTCGGCGGGTCAGGTTACGCGTCGTGCAATCTCGGCACATCGCTCGTCTCCTCCTCGTGGGCACCGGAGACAAGCACTCAACTCCCTAGCGATCCCTTAAGGGCCGAGTGAAAATTGCGGGATTACGCTCCCAGCGCGCCGCCGCCGTCGACCACCACGTCCTGCATGGTGAGGTAGGTCGAGCGGTCGGAGAGCAGGAAGGCGACCACGTCGGCGATCTCCTCCGACCGCGCCAGCCGGCCGAGCGGCACGCCGACCCGGAAGTTCTCGAGGCTGCCGCCGACCACCAGCTCCGGCGCCTCCATCGTCGCCATCAGCCGCTGGACCATGCCCGTGTCGGTGACGCCGGGCGACACGCAGTTGACCCGGATATTGCTCGGCGCCAGCTCGAGGCCGAGCACGCACATCATCTGCGCCACCGCCGCCTTCGAGCCGCAATAGGCGCCTTGGCCGACGCGTGGCGTGCGCGCCGCTGTCGAGGCGATGGCGACGATCGCGCCGCGCTTGCGGGGCAGCATGCGGCCGGCGACGGCCTTGCCGACCAGGAAGGCGCCCTTCACGTTGATATTCAAGGTCGCGTCGAAATCGGCCTCGCTCATCTCGGCGATCCTGCCGAAGCGCTGGATGCCGACGACGTGGGCGAGCCCGTCGATCGGCCCGAGCTCGTCCTCGATCCTGGCGACACACGCATTGACGGCCGCGCCGTCGGTGACGTCGAGCGGGAATGTCATGATGTCGCTGCCGCCGAGATCCTTCGCCAGCGCTGCCAGCCCGTCGCTGTCGACGTCGGCGAGCGCCAGCTTCATGCCGGCCGCATGGAGCTTCCGCGCCACCCCCTCGCCGATGCCCTTCGCCGCCCCGGTCACCAGGCCGACCCGTCCGGCAAGGCCGGCAAACTCATCCGTCATGGATGCCCCCTGTTGATGATCCATTGAGGCCGACACCTTTAGCGCCGGACGGGGTAATCGAAAACCGGAAATCGGCCGCGGTTGCGAGAAGCGTGGCGAAGCACGTGCGCCCTTGCGCTCGACCTACTCCGCCGCCTCGTTCCGAAGCGCCTCGCCGAGGTCGGCCACCTGGCCGCGGGCCGGATAATCCTTGGGGATGATCGTCGCGTCGAGGGCGGCGAGCAACGGCGCGAAATGCATCCGCACGAACGGCATGGTCTGGACGATCGCCGCATAGAGCGTGCCGTCCGGCCGCACCAGGAACACCCCGCGCTCGGAAAACAGCGCCGGCTCCGTGACCCCGGCCGAGGTCTTGCCACGGCTGGTCGAGACATAAAGACCCCAGCGTCGGGCCTCTTCCAGCGGCAGGTCGTAGCCGATGGCGAGGTTGTCGAGGCTCCACTCGGTCTTGCTTGCCTCCGCCCGCTCCCTCGGGTCGCAGGAGAGGGACAGGATGCCGACGCCGCGCTCGGCGAAATCGCCCGCCTTGCGGTTCAGTTCCTGGAGCTGGTTGCGGCATTGCGGGCAGTGGTAGCCGCGATAGAAGTTGAGAAGGGTGAAATGGGTCGGCGTCTGCGCGGCAAGCGTCCACCTGCCGCCGCCGACGAGAGGAACCGAGAGCGCCGGCACAGGCTCGCGCGGGATCAGCGGGACGAGGTCGGTCATCGGCTCTTCTCCTCGGAACGGCGCGTTGCCATTCGCTACCCCGAGGCAATAGAGACCCGGCGTGGCGTTGGAAACCGCGCCGGGCCTCAATTCGACGTGATGCGACCCGGCGTCGGCGGGTCGCCGAGTTGTGCTCAGGCGGCCTTGGCGGTCCAGATCCCGAGGCCGTCCCAGTCGTATGCGGCGGCCCAGTCGGCGAAGCTCTGCCAGCCGACCTCCGGAAACTCGCGACGGAGCTCCGCGATGTCGGCGCTGTAACCGACCGCATCGAACCAGGCGAACATCTTCGCCAGGTCCTCGCTCTGCTGGCGCACGGCATCGAGTGGCACCTGATAATAGCCGACGCGCCGGCCGGCCGCGTTGCCGATGATCCTCGCCGTCGCCTCGCCGGTCAGTTCGTCGCCGGCGATGTCGATGCGCCGTCCGAACACCTCAGCCCGTCGCTCGGCGAGAGTGGCGAGGAAGGCGCCGATGTCGGCGACGGCGACCTGCTGGAGAGGACGGTCCTTATCGAGAGCGATCGCGAGGGCGCCATCGAGCAGCGAGCCCGCCATCCATGGCGCGGCTAGGTTCTCCATGAACCAGACCGGCGCGCTGATCGAGTAGTTCAGGCCGCTCGCCGCCAGATGCTGCTCGACCGCATACTTGCCGTCGAAGTGGGGGATGCCGGTGCCGCGGTCGGCGGAGGCGACCGACGAATAGATGACGTGGCCGACTCCGGCCGCCTTGACGGCATCGATGGCGGCGATCCCCTGGCGGGTCTCGGCTTCCTCGCCCGCTTCGAACGGCGTGCTCATCACGATGGCGGTGTCGGCGCCGTTGGCCGCGGCGGTCAGCGTCGCCGGATCGTTGAAATCGCCGGCGCGGACATCGGCGCCGGCCGCGGCGAGGGCCTTGGCGGCATCGCCGGAGGGATTGCGGGTCAGGGCGCGCACTGTGTGGCCGCGGGCGAGCAGCGCCCGTGCCGCAGCGCCGCCCTGCTGGCCGGTGGCGCCGGTGACGAGGACCGTGAGTTGATCTGACATGGCGTGAACTCCTCTTCGTGGTTGCGAGAAGCGTTCACATAAGCCGCTGGCAATTGGCTCACTAGCGCTTATAATTACAAAACACTGTTGCGTCAATGGATACAATCGTCTGGTGGACGCCCCATGGACCTCAACGACATCCCCATTTTCCTCAAGGTCGCCGAAGCCGGCAGCTTCAGCGCCGCGGCGCGGGTGCTCGGCCTGCCCAAGGCGACGGTCAGCCGCCGGGTCGCGCGTCTGGAGGACTCCATCGGTGTCCGTCTCATCCAGCGCACCACCCGCTCGCTCAGCCTCACCGATGCGGGGCGCCGCTACTACCGGGAATGTGGCGACGCGCTCGCTGCTGTGGAGGATGCCAACCGCCGGACCGCGGAGGCGCGGCAGGAGCCGGCCGGCGTCATCCGCCTCTCGCTGCCGGCGGAATTCGGGGTTCCTTGCCGATGTCGTCGCCGATTTCATGGCGGCGTATCCGAACGTCGCCATGGAAATCGTGCTGACTGACCGGTACCTCAATCTGGTCGAAGCGGGGATCGACGTGGCGATCCGTGCCGGGCAGCTCGCCGATTCGAGCCTTGTCGCCCGCAAGCTGGCGCCTTCGCAGCGGGTGTTCGTCGCCAGCCCCGGCTATCTCTCCACAGCGGGCACACCCGACACGCTCGCCGATCTTCAGCGCCACGACTGCGTGATCTTCGGCCCCACCATCGAGGGCGCGAGCTGGACGGTCGAAGGTCCGGGCAGCCCGGAGGTAGTCCCGGTCAAGGGGCGGATCGCGGTCAACACCATGCGCTTCGCGGTTCGGGCCGCCCTTGCCGGTCTGGGCATCGCCCTGATCCCGTCGCCGCTTGCCGCCCGCGATATCCGCGACGGTCGCCTCACCACCGTACTCGCCGATCATGCGCCGCCCCATGGTGGGCTCTATGCGGTGTATCCGAGCGCGCGCCACATGCCGATCGCCGTGAGGGTCTTCGTCGATTTCGTCAGCGAGCGCCTGGCCTGGCTGGGGACCAGCGACGAAGCCGACGCGCCGGTGGGCGCCTGTGGGCATGATTGACCGTCTGACGCCTCTGACCGGGCGAAATGGGTGGCGACCCTCCGGCAGCGCGTGCTAAGGCTCGAACATGACCGCGACCCGCATCGCCCGCCGTATCGACGCCCCGCGTTCGGCCGTCTATCGCGCGCTGGTCGACGCCGGCGCCGTTGCGACATGGATGGTGCCGACCGGCATGACCAGTCATGTGCATGCGTTCGATGCCCGCGAGGGCGGTGCGTTCCGCATCTCGCTCACCTATGACGCGCCGACCGGCACCGGCAAGACGACCGCCCACACCGACACCTTCCACGGTCGCTTCGCCAGGCTCGTCCCGGATGAAGAAGTCGTCGAGGTGGTCGAATTCGAGACCGACGATCCGGCGCTTCGCGGCGAGATGACACTCACCATCACCCTGGCCGATTCCGACGGCGGCACGCACCTCGTCGCGGTGCACGACGACCTGCCGCCGGGCCTTTCGGCCGCCGACAACGAGACCGGCTGGCGCATGTCGCTCACCAAGCTCGCCGCGCTGGTCGAGGCAGGGCAGGGGCGCGCGTCTGCCAGCCGTCGGCAACCATGACGCTCATCTCCAGAATTCGGCCTTGACAGCCCTTCGGTAATAGGAATATATTCCAGACATCCTCGTTCGTGAGAGGCGCGTTCCGGATGGCGTCTTGAGTGCGGAGCGGGGTGCGGCGCCTGCCGGTAGGCTTCGCCAGCCTGCCGTCGGGTCGCCCCGGCCGGGACCGTGGGGCACTATCGACCCCGCCGCCCGCTGAGAGGCTTAAGGCGAGGCCCGAAGGGCCGATGCCCCGGACGAGCCCGTAGCGCTACCGTGCTGCGGTGGCCCATCCGGGCTCGGACACCGGAGGACCTCTTGCCGAAGCAGCCCGGCCGGGCTCGCAAAATCGCCGCGGCGGGCGCTTCGATGAGCGCCCCTTTGAGACTACCTCGGACTGGCGTTCACCAAGCGCCCGCCACCTCTCGTTCAGTCGGGAGGGCAAGAACCCAAGAGGCGAGGAGCGCCGCAAGGCGCGACCGGGAAGGGACACAAGAGGCGAGGAGCGCCGGAAGGCGCGACCGGGAAGGGAAGCAAAAACAAGGGACGCACAGAGACCCCGGACCGCCGAACGGTCGCGGGACGATGGAGTATGTCCCATGAGTGCGCACCGCGGGAGACGACCGTGAGCCGTCGGCGCAGGGCCGGCGCCCGCCGGCGGGGTGCACAACGCCGTGGTGACATGGCCGGCGGGGCCGGTGACCTGGCGCGGCGTTTGGTCGACTGGTGTCAGCTGTGGGAAGTCTGCGGCCGCGCCGGTTGCCGCCGCGCCCGCGCCTGCCGCGTCACGACGGCTCCGTGCTTCGGTGAACACATCGCCACGGTCTTCGCTCTCCTCGACGAGGATGCTGCCTTCACCCGCCTGTTCGAGATGGCGGAAGAGGCGGCCGACACCGTCGATGCGTGAACTCTTGGCGGCTTCCGAGGTGCAGCGACCACCCGCTCGTCCCCGCGCACACGGGGACCCGGATTTGCCGTGGGATTGCCCCTCGGAATGGTGTGGATTGCCGCTTGCGCGGGAATGAACGGGGGGAGTGGGCGCCTTGCGCGCCCGGGCGCTTCCGGCCGCAAATGGATAGCGCTGTCCGCTCGCGCCCGGAGCCCTTTGACTCAGCCCTCGACCAGCGCCTCGGCGCCGGCGCGCGGGCGCTCCAGATCCTTGGCGCCCTTGCGGACCGCCTTCTGCACCTTCTCGAAGGCGCGGACCTCGATCTGGCGGACGCGCTCGCGACTGACGCCGAACTCGCCGGAGAGCTCCTCCAGCGTGATCGGGTCCTCGGAGAGGCGCCGCGCCTCGAAGATGCGGCGCTCGCGGTCGTTGAGCACGCCCATGGCGTCCTTGAGCAGCTGCCGTCGGCTGTCGAGCTCCTCGCTCTCGGCCAGACGCTCTTCCTGATCGGGCGAGGTGTCGACCAGCCAGTCCTGCCACTGGCCGCCGGTGTCCTCGTCGGAGCGCAGCGGGGCGTTCAGCGAGGCGTCGCCGCCGAGCCGGCGGTTCATCGAAATCACGTCTTCCTCGGGCACGCCGAGTTTCTCGGAGATTTCCTTGACCTGCTCGGGGCGCAGATCGCCCTCGTCGAGGGCGCTGATCTGCCCCTTGACCTTGCGCAGGTTGAAAAACAGCCGCTTCTGGTTCGCCGTGGTGCCCATCTTCACCAGGCTCCACGAGCGCAGGATGTATTCCTGGATCGACGCCTTGATCCACCACATGGCGTAGGTCGCGAGGCGGAACCCCTTTTCGGGGTCGAAGCGCTTGACGGCCTGCATCAGGCCGACATTGCCCTCGGAGATCACCTCGCCGATCGGCAGGCCGTAGCCGCGATAGCCCATGGCGATCTTGGCGACGAGCCGCAGATGGCTGGTCACCAGTTGATGCGCGGCGTCGCGATCCCCATGTTCCTTGTACGCCTTGGCCAGCATGTATTCCTGGTCAGGCGCAAGCATCGGGAACTTGCGGATCTCGTTCAGGTAGTGCGAAAGGCCGGATTCACCGGCCGCAATGACAGGCAGACTTGTACGGGCCATAAGCTGGCGCCCCTTCCTTGTGACCCCCGGAACATCCGGCGGGTCCGGTTGCCGTGCCTCCCTAGGCCACGACAACCATCCTATATAGGAACGATTCCGGCAGAAACACGTTCACGCTTGCGTGGCCGGATATTATCCAACCCACACAGAGCTTTAGGTCACAGAATCAACGCCGGGACCGATCGACAGGCGGATCGGATTACGGCAGGGCCATCATATAACAGATCGCCCCCTATGCGATCCCCGGTCCACTATATGGTGAATGTGCAGTTCGATCGCAATGCCGCGATCAGGCCGGCCATATCCTCCGGTGGGTTCCGTTCGAAGCGCATCGCCGCGCCGGTCGCCGGGTGCTCGAAGCCGAGCAGATAGGCGTGCAGCGCCTGGCGCGGGAAGGCCCGGACGAGGCTCTGCGCCGGCTCCGGCAAGAGCGCCGCCTTGGTGGCAAAGCCGGTGCCATAGGCGCGATCCCCGATCACCGGGTGGCCGATCGAGGCAAGGTGGACGCGGATCTGGTGGGTGCGGCCGGTTTCCAGCCGGCATTCAATCAGCGAGGCGATGCCGACGCCGTCCGCCCGCCGGTAGCGCTCGACGACCGTATAGTGGGTGGCCGCCCGGCGTCCGCCTTCGCGCTTGATCTCCATCTTCTCGCGGTTGTGCGCCGCCCGCCCGAGCGGCGCATCGATGGTGCCTTTTTGCCGCTCCGGGGTGCCCCATGCGACCGCCAGATAGCCGCGCTCGAGCGGCCCCTCGCGCCCGTGGTCGGCGAACTGGGCGGCGAGGCCGCGGTGGGCGCGGTCGGTCTTGGCGACCACCATCAGGCCGCTGGTGTCCTTGTCGAGGCGGTGGACGATGCCCGGCCGCATCACCCCGCCGATCCCGGAGAGCGACGCGCCGCAATGGGCGATCAGGGCATTGACCAGGGTGCCGGCGCGGTTTCCTGCTGCCGGATGCACCACCATGCCGGCCGGCTTGTCGATGACGATCAGGTCGGCGTCCTCATGGACGATGTCGAGCGGGATCGCTTCGCCGGCCGGCGTTGCCGGCTCCGGCGGCGGCACGGTGACGACGACCTTTTCGCCCGGTTTGACCGGCCTTTTCGCCTCCACTATCGTCGCGCCGCCGACCGCGACCCTGCCGGAGACGATCAGCGCCTTGGCGCGGCTTCGCGACAGATCGGCGACCGCGCCGGCGAGATAGGCATCGAGCCGGGAGCCCGCGTCGGCTTCGCCGACGATAACCTCGACAGGGTGACCGGTTTCGCCGGCTGACATGGCTGATCCGTTCGACGACGACAAAGAAAAGCCGCTCGACCCCGCCGTCGCGCGGGTCAGGCAGAAGCTGCGCCGGCTCATGCTGATTGCCGGCCTGACGCTCGGTATAGGCATCCTCGCCGTCTTTGGCGGGATCGTCTACCGCCTCTCCTTGACGCAACCCGGCGGGACGCCGGCGCCGCTGCCGAAAGAAGGAGCGGTGCCGACGGTCTCGCTGTCGGCGTTCGGGCTGCCGCCCAACTCCCGGATCGTGTCCTCCACCCTCGACGGCGACAACCTTGCTCTCACTTATGCCGATGGCGGAGGGACCACAGTGATCGTCTTCCACA
Organism: uncultured Alphaproteobacteria bacterium; assembly: GCA_963710805.1. Taxonomy (GTDB): domain Bacteria; phylum Pseudomonadota; class Alphaproteobacteria; order Rhizobiales; family Kaistiaceae; genus Bauldia. The sequence continues at coordinate 202,262 of CAVQBS010000044.1, forward strand.
TGCCGGAGATGGCGGTCGTCGGCCGGTTGCGGGTTAAAGCCGAGTAGTCTTCTGCCGGCTGGTCGAATCCGGTATGTCTGAGCGGGCCGGGAACCGGACGTCGACCACGAGGGCTGACCAGTGGAGCGCAAACGCACGGAAGGCGAGGCGCCGAAAACGTCGACTTTCGACCGCGTGCTGGCTGCCATCGTCGTCGGCTTCCTGCTGCTGGCGACCGTCATCACCCTCAAGCCGTTCCTGCCGGCAATCCTGTGGGCGGTCGTGCTCGCCATCACATCGGAGCCACTCCACGCATGGATCGAGCGGCACATGCCCCGCTGGCCCCGCCTCGCCGCGGCGCTCACCAGCCTGGTCCTCGTGCTCGTCTTCGTCATTCCGGCGATCGGCCTCACCCGGAGCATCATCACCTATACGCCAGGCGTTCTCGCCTGGGTGGATGCCGTGTCGACCACCAGCGTCACAGCGGCGCCGGCCAGCATCAAGAACATCCCCTGGGTCGGCGATCTCCTCAGCCGGAACTGGGAGCTGATCGCCGCCGAGGGCAACTCCTACATCGCTCATTTCCGCTCCGACATCGAAACGTGGCTGGCCTGGGGGCTGCAGCAGATCGAGAACGTCGGCCTGTTCATGTTCGAGATCGCGCTCGGCGTGGTGCTCGCCGGAGTCTTCCTCGCCCACCGGAAAAACCTGTCGGCGTTCGCGGAGACCTTCTTCGGGCGGATCGGCGGACCGCTCGGCACGGCGCTGCTCAAGAGGACTGTGCACACAACGCGCAGCACGGTCCGCGGCGTGGTCGGCAGTGCCATTGCCGAGTCGATCGTCGCCACCTTCGCCTATTTCATCGCCGGGGTGCCGGCCTGGCTGTTCCTCGGCGGGCTGACGTTCTTCGCCGCACTGGTCCAGATCGGCGCGCCGCTGGTGTGGATTCCTGTTGCGGTGTGGTTGCTCGCCAACAACGAGCCGGGCTGGGCGATCTTCCTCGTCGTGTGGGGCGCGGTCGTCGTCTATTCGGTCGAGAACTTGTCGCGGCCGCTGCTTGCTGGCCGGGCCGCCCATCTGCCGGGTCTCCTCATCTTCGTCGGCGTGCTCGGTGGCCTCGTTGCCTGGGGGCTGATCGGCGTCTTTCTCGGGCCGGTGATCCTGGCTGTCGCCTACGAGCTCGTGCAGGAGTGGTTGAGGATCCCGCCAGGCTCCGACCAGGGGTCACCCGACACGCCTGCCGGTGGCCGCCGGCCTCCATCGAGAAAGTGAGCCGGCACGGCAGCCTTGAAGTCGACAGCGCCGATAGCTATAGATTGCCGGCCGGTTCCGCTCCCTTCGTCTAGCGGTCTAGGACGCTGCCCTCTCACGGCAGAAACAGGGGTTCGAGTCCCCTAGGGAGCGCCAATAATTTCAATCAGTTATGAGATAGCTTCGAGTTGGTGTCCAACAGATGGCCAATATACGAAGGGAGATTTCGCATGTCACGAGGATCCATACGAAAGGCGCGCCGGGCGGCTGACGTCGCGACGAACCTGCTAAATCAGGAAGATGCGGAATACATAGCCGACGCCTTGAAGACCGCCCCGCATGCGGACTCGGAAGTGACGGAATACGCGAAAGCTAGAGTGCGTTCGGCAAAGGAGCGGAAAAAGAGGGGAGGCCTGACGCACGATCGGGTGCAAGATCTCGGAAGCGGCGAGCAGAACTGAAGGGGCCGAGCCCATTCCAAGAAAGCCTGAACTGGTCTCAAAAAGGCGCTGGCGCGGGTCGCAGCGTACATCGAGACGATCGTCAATGACCCTCCCGTCTTCCGGCGACGGGGGTTCGTTGAGATTATCGCCAGCCGCGCCGTCATCCGCTGGCCGGGCCGCGCCGGAGCCTAGCAACACTGCTCGACGACACCGCATAATGACACTCGCGCCAATTGTAGATATTCTTGATGCATGAAGCACCGCGTATTGCTCATCTTCGCCGTTGTGTGCTTCGTCGGCGCCTGTTCCGCGCCGCCCCAAAGTGCACCGCTAGTTGTCGCGGCCGCATCCCACAAAGCGGTTCGGCCGCCGCGCCACGGCCAAGGTTGTGATTGCCCGTACGACTATGCCAAGGATGGTAGCATCTGCGGCGGCCGCAGCGCATGGAGTCGACCGGGAGGTAAGGCCCCGCGTTGCTTCACGGATGACTAATCTGACGCCTTCTGCCTAATCGTGCGCGGCCTCACCAATCCGCCGACGGGCGCGGCGCTCGGGGCTGGCTGTCGGGGGCGGGCGGCCCGCCGGATCGACACAATCGTTCAACCCGCCGCCGGAGAACCGAAAGGTCATCCACGTTTCGTGCAGGGAGTTGGGTCGACTCGCGTAATGCTCTTTTGGTAGGCTATGACCCCCGCTACAGGCTGGAAGGTGCATCATGAGCGGTGAGCCCGACGTGAATGCGACTGCAAAAAGCAAGTGGGGCCAGATGACCGGACCCTGCGTCGGCGACTTCTGCCTCGTTGGTGACCGGCAGTTGCGGATCGCTGCGATCAGGAACGGTATCGTCAATTTCGAGGGCCAGGCGGTCCACGACAAAAATCGCTTCTACATGAACGCGGACGGCGAAATCCACTTTTCGGGAGCGCTCCTTTCCTCGCCGACTTTAAATGCGTCGTCTCTGAAGAAGAAGCAGGGGACCAAACCCAAGGGCTATGTCATCTTCCCCGATGACTCGCAAGATTGGGTGTCGTGTCGTCTATTCGAGGCCCCAAGCGAATAAGTTGCCTCTGCCAGCGCGACGTCGACCTCGGCCTCGCCTGCACCCTGAGCGCCGTCTTGCGCTGGTCGTCGGACAGTCCGGCGTCGCGGGCAACTTGTGACCTGCTAGGGGAGGCGCCTCCCCTAGCACGAGCGCTCGCATCGTGCTGGTTCTTGGCCTTCTCGATCTCCCCCAGCAGCTCGCCGCACCGGCGGATGGCGCGCGCCTGGATGCGGTCGGCGGGGCGGGCGACCGCGCGGCTGGCCCGGCGTTGAGCGACCACCCGCCCCTCGCCGGCGGGGCACGGGTAGGCGGTGCGCCCCTGCCGGGGATCTTGTCGAGGGCGGCGGCGCAGCCGTCACGAAGTCCGCCGCCCCCGAGTGCCCGCTCACCGGCCAAGGAGTGGGCCGCCGCGGGCTGCCGGCCGTTCTTGCCGCCACCTGCCAGCTGGGCGGCCCGGCTTCGAGATGCGCGGGGCCGGGGCCCGCCCGCGAGCCAAGGCGGCCCGCGGCTGCAGCCCGGCGGAATGCAGCGACCGCCGGGGTACATTCAGTCGTCGTAGCCCGAGTCGGCCGCCAGCTCGGCGGGCTCGCCCGCCCTGTGCCGGCGGCGCCATGCCGGGCTGCCGACCGCGTAGCCGGAGAGACCCTGCTCGCCCGCTCGCTGGCGGCGACGGGCGGCGGGCGTGCCGGGCGACAGGTCGAGGTCGGCGGCGTCGGCGAACTCGCCGGCCCGTCGGCGGCGGCGCTGCTCGGGCGTGATCGTCGTCACGGCGCGGCCTCGTTCTGGTAGGACTCGAACTCGGACGGAAATTCCTGCCGGGCCTTCGTCATCGCCGCAGAGCGGCTGCATCCCGTGCGGTCCTGCACCTGGTCGACGAGCTTGTTGAAGGCGGTGACTGCCTTGGCGACCGGCGGAGCCGCGGCCGTGCCGGGGACCTCGGAGAAGGCGGCCGCCCTCAATTCCGGGTAGTCGCGACCCGCCTGGGACATGGCGGCAGTGCGCGACAGGCCGGAGCGCCGCATCGAGTTACCGACGATCTCCCAGAACTGCCGAGCCGCCGCGGCGTCGCCGACGACCTGCTCGAGGTTGATCGCCTTCTCGGCGGCGGCCTTGGCGATCTCGTCGCCCGCCTGATTGTACTTCGCGAGCAAGTCCGGGTGCTCGCGGGCGGCCTGGGACATGGCGGCCGACTTCGACAAGCCGGTCGTCTTGGCGAGGTACGCGCAGGCATCCTCGAATGAGGCGAAGCTGATCGGTTCGTTCATGGTGGACTCCTTCTTGGCGATCGCGATGCGCGCCCTCCGAACGGCGGGCCGCACATTCGCGCTCAAGATGCTGATCTCGTCGACCTCGATGTCGGTCAGGTTGTTCGTCATGCTGCGATGCTCCTCTGTCCGCGGCCGCCGATCGACAGGCCGGCGCCGATCTCGCCCGACTTGATGCGCGCCCACGTCGCCGGGTCCTCGACGTGGAGGCCGACGATCCAGAGCGACTGGTTGTCGGACGGCAGTGCGATGCCGAGCGCGTCGGCAAGATCGGACGGTCAGCGCAAGACGTCTCCACCACCCGGCCGACCGACGGGCCGGCGTGGTCGACCTTCACGCCCGCGCCGAGCGCCTTCATCGCCGCCCGCGTCATTTCGGTCGGGTCGACGACGTCGCCCTGAGAGTCGACCTCGCCGCTGACCAGGGCGATTCCGACCACCAGCTGGAGCTCGTCGTCGAGCTTGAGGACGCGCTCCATCACCCTACCTCCTCGGGCCGTAGCCGCGGTCGTGCTCGCCGCCGCGCTCGATCTCGGCCTTGATGACCACGGTCGGGTCCCGCATCGAGCGGCGGTACGGCCCGCCGGGCACCTGGTAACTCCTCGCCGGCGGCAAGGTCGTCTTGTTGGTGCCGTAGTCGCTCGCCGGCAGCTCGACCTTCCTCGGCTCGGTGGTCATCATCGTCGTGTCCTCAGGTCCACTGCGCTACGCTGCCGTAGCCGGGGATGGCCGGGCGCCAGTGCAGCTCCATCTCTCCGATCTGGCGGGCCCTCAGACCGTCGCGCCTGAGAACCCGCGCGCGCCTGTGGTCTCCCTCCGCGGCGGCGCGCTCGGCTGCCGCCCACTTCATCTCGCGCAATTCGCTGGCCCTCTCCTTCTCGCGATCATCATGCGGCGTCGCGGTCCTCGTCGGGGTCGGGCTCCTCGGGTGCGCCACCGTCGATCAGCCACGGCGGCCTGAAGTGATCGACCGGCTCGGGGGTGACGTCCTCGCCGTCGACGAACACCCGCCCCCCGAGGAGGCGCCCGTGGCGGCCCGGGGGGCCTGCGTGGCGCGCTCCGGCGGCGGCCGGTGGGTGACCAGCCCCGGCGAGCGCGGCGGCGCCGTCCTCGACGCTCCGGGACCGCAGGCGACGGACTCCGCGGCGGATCGGCCGAGCGGGCTCGTCGTCCAGATCTTCGTCGTCGAGGTCGTCGTCGAGCAGGTCGTCCTCGGGGTCGGCGCCGGGGCGGAGGCGAGCGCGAATCTCGCCGAGGCGCTCGTCGAGCAGGGCGTGTGCCGATCCGGGCGGCCACTCGACCATGGTCTCTCCCGCATCGGCGGCGGCCTTGAGGTGGTCGCGCAGCCTGAGAAGCTCGCGCGGGTTCTTGAGCAACAGCTCGTATCTCCACGGCTGCGCGGCGGCGCTCCGCTTCTCGGCCTCGGCCTCGGCGCGGCGGCGAAGCTGGGCGCGGACGGATTCGAGCAATCCCGGAACGTCGATCCTCGATCCCGCCGGCACGGCGGTCAGGGCGCGCCTCACGGCGTCGTGGCCGGCGTCGTCGAGGTCGCCAAGGGCGGCGACGGCGACCTGCGTCTTGCGCCTGTCGAGCATCTTCAGCAGGCCGGCGGCGGTGGGCGCGGACATGGTCAGGCGGCCTCGCCGCGGATGTGGGCGCGGGCGGCGGCGATGGCGGCCTCGGTGCCGTCGATGCCATCACCGTCGTCGTCGGCGTCGGAGATGATGCCCAGGTGACGCGCAAGGCGCCGAATCTCGCCGGACACCCTGAGCAGAAGATCGGTGTCGACGGGCGCGCCCGCGGCGACCTCGGCGTCCATGGCTTCCCTCCGGACGGCTAGGCTGGCGTAGCTCTTGCAGAGCTGCTGACTGCGGCCGCCCGTCCGGTCCATGGCCTCGGAGTAGTGCCGCAGCCACGCCTTGGCCTCTCGCCTTCGGCCGTCCACTCCGACCAGCCCGGTGCGACGCGCCTTCACTCCGTCGAAACGCGGCGCGCTTGGCGAGGGCAGTTCGGCTGTATCCGCGGTCTTTATTGGCTCCATATTGGCTATTTTAGCCGAGGGGAGCTCGGAACCCTATAATTTTCGGCGCTTTTCCGCGCCCGTCGGAGACTTATTTCCGCCCTATCGGGGCGTAGTGCTCGGCCTTCGCTTTTTCTTGGCAGGCGGCGTCGGGGGTATCTCTTCCCCCCTCGGCCGCACCACGCGAAGCTGTCCCCTGCCGCGCGACGGCGGCGTCGCATCATGTCGATTGCGCTTGCGGGCGTAGGCCCGCCAATCAGCTGCAGTCACAAGACCGCTGACGTAGAACTCGCTGAAGACGCGGCGTGCATAGTCGCTGGTGCCGCCCAGCACGTCGACCAGCTCGTTCTGCGCGGCGATCAGCTGGCGGCGCGCGGCGTCGATGTCGGACAGCGCCTCCTCGATGGCGGCTCGGTGCTCGTCGTCGAACATCGCCTCCTCGTAGCTGCGGACGAACTCGGGATCCAGGTCGGCGAGGCTCACGGTGGGTTCACTCCTCTGGCTCGTCCTCCACATACCCGCCGGCCGCGGCGGCGCGCTGCTGCCTCTCGTACCACCTCCGACCGAGCATCCCGGACTCTCGCCCGCTTCCGGGGCGGCGCGGGCGGTCTCTCTCGCGCTGGTCGATCTCGGCACCCTTGCGGCACCAGTTCCGCCAGTACCTGGCCCAGGACGTGCCGCGGGTGTCCTTGTCCCGGTGGTAGTCGATGAACCGCTCGAACTCGGCGCGGGCGCGCCCCGGCTCCCAGCCGGCGATGTCCACCGCGTCGGCGAGCTCGGCGTCGCCGCAGGTCCAGTCGGGAGGCAGGCGCGTGCTGCGCTGCTGCTGGCCAGCGGCATGACGTGGCACCGACCTGGCAGTGCCATCAGCCTTTCCGAGCCGCCGCGTTCCCGGCGTTCTTTCAGGGGTTCCATTCACGGGTTCTTTCCCGGGTTCTGACCTTGCTGACAAGGGCGCTGAGCTATTGCTGGCAGGGGCACCGGTGCTATTGCTGACAAGGGCGCTGCGCCCTTGCTGACAGGGGCGCTCGGGCACCTTCCAGCGCCTCGGAATCCGGTAGCGGTTCGAGGTGCGCGGGCCACCCGGCGTGCGGACGAGCAGACGCGCCTCGACCAGCCTGTCGATGCCCATGCGGACATTCGCGGGCGTCATGCCGGTATCTATTGCCAGCGTTCGCTCGCTCGGCCACGCCTCCCCGGTCTCACCGTTGAAGTAGTGTGTTGCCAGCAGGGCCGCGACGACGACCGCCGACCTCGGCATGCTGCGGTCGCGCGCGATGGTCTCCAGCCACGACAGCTTTCTGCTGACGAAGTTCTCGGCCATCAGTCGTCCTCCCCGCCATGGTCGGCCAGGCCGTCTCCGTCCTCCTCGTCCCGCGTGTCCTCCAGTATCTCGTCGATGCGCTCGTCGCTGGGCGGCTCCCAGCCGTCGGGCGCCGCCCGGAGGAGGTTCTCGCGATCGAAGGGGTTTAGCATGCGCGCGAACATGCGGTCGCGCTCGTCGTCGGTCATGGCCCCCATCAGCACCTCGTGGGATGCGTACCCGCCCCGCAGGCCGCGGCCGCCGCTTTCCAGACAATGACGCCGCGCGGTCGCGCTCATCTTGTCGAGCGCGTGCTGCGTCCTGGCGACGGCCTGCTCGCGCTCGCGCCTGAACTTTCGGTTCTCGTCCTCGATCCGGGCGATGTGTTGAGCCGGGTCCACGGCGAGCAACCGACGGTGCTGGACGGCGGCCCGGCGCGCCTTCTCCACCTCCTCGAAAAACAGGCCCGTATCGACGAACTTGCCTTTCGCGCAGAAGTGCTCGCGCACGGCCGTCGCCAGCTCAAAAGCCGACACTTTGCGGCGGGCCATCTCGGCCATCAGCAGCTCAGCCTGGGCCTCCCAGTCGATGTTGCCGGCCAGCGGCTTGGTGCGGATGACGCCGTTTGCGCCGACGAGGATCTCGTCGCTGGTAGCCGGCCGGTCGACCTTGGCGAACGCCTGCCGCAGGCGCGGCACCGTCCGCTGCGCTCGGCGCAGCGCTGGCACGTCGCGCCTGTCGACAGCGGCGGCGACCTGCTTCAGCTCCGCCTCAAGTCTCGCGTGCGCGTCGAGGCTGGCGGGCACGCCGCCCGCGCCCCCGACCGGAACCGGCAGCGGCGCCGCGTCCTTCTTGATCGGCTCAGCCATGACGCGCCCCCACGGCCGCCTCGGCCTCGCGGGCAAGACGCCAGTCGCGCTCCGCTTCGGGCGTGATCCCAACGCGGTTGGGGCTCAGCCGCGCCTCGCGGGGACCGCGGCCCTCCTGGCGATTCTTCAGGTAGGTGCTCCTGGAGATGCCGTTGCGTCGGCAAAATTCCTTGATGCTCCGGACGCGCCCGTCGTCGTCGGGCGTTGATGCTTCGCGTTCCATGTGTGACTTTCCTAGCTAGAAACGTCGCCCCCTGACCCCTACATACGCGAGGGCAGGACGCGCCTAGAAAAGCCGCAACGGGCGCGGTAGAATAATAACGGAATTTAGTTATCTCAGGACGACCGCCGCAGGGCGTTACCTTGTCCTCGCCGGCCGGGACGAGCGGCACGACCGCCGCCCGCGCCATCGCTTCCAGGCCGTCCGTGATCCAGCGCGAGTAGTGCTGCTCGATCATCGCGGTCGAGGTGTCGTGCGTGGCCGCAACCAGCCGCAGCGGTAGGTTGGCGCGGATGCCGCGAACGATGGAGCTGTGCCGGAGCGCGTAGGGGATGACGGTCGGCATGCCGGCGCGCCTGCGCACCGCCTCCCACGGGCGCGTCAGCTCGGCCGACGAGGACCACGGCCCGCGACTGTGGCGATGCCATCTAAGGAGGGCCTCGCCGGGCACCTGAACGTGACGCCAGCGCTCGAGCAGAGGCTCGGCCGATCCGCGTCCCGTAACGGCCGGCAGCAGCGCGTCGAAGACGTCACCGCCGACCGGCACCGGAATGGACTCGGTCTTGTGGCCCTGCCCCTTCCTGCTCGGCGGTACCATCACGCGACGGTTGCTGCGCTGCACGTCCCGCACCAGCATGCGGCGCAACTGCCCGAAGAGGGCGCCGGTCGCGGCCAGAAGGAGGACCATGCGGAAGAGGTCTCCGTCCCACTCCTGCGCGGCGTCCACTTCGCGCGCCGCGGCGATCAGCGCTCCGACCTCGGCGTCCGACAGTATCTGGTTGGCGCGGGCAGTCGGCTCCCGCTCGTCGCCGGTCTTCGGCGCCTTCAGCCCGAAGCGCACGGTGGCGGGAAAGTCGGGGCCCAGGCGACGCCGGTGGCGGGCGTAGGCCGCGTTCAGGGCGGCCCGCAGGTCGTTGGTCAGCCGCTGCCGCGTGGATCCCCTCAGCGTCTCCGGCAGGCCGGCGCGCCAGTCCAAGAGGGCCTCCTCTCGCAGCTCGCTCAGCGCCGTCTCGGCGAGGGCGCTTGCGAGCACGTGGCGGGCCAGCCGGGTGTCCGCGTCCGACCGCAGCGGGCGTCCCTGGCGCTCGCTCTCGCGCTTGTTGCGCCCGGCGACGTAGTCCTCGATCGCCTCGCGCACGGTCGGCACGTCCCCCAGGCCGGCCGCCCCGTGCGCCCGCTCCACCATGCGCTGACGCGCCTTCGCCTGGGCCTGGTCGAAGGTCAGGACGACCAGGCCGTCGGCGTCCGAGAGGTCGTCGGCGATGCCGATGGATTCGGTCTCGTAGCGCTGCTCCCCGAGATAGTGTGTGAATCGGCGTGCAATTTTGGCTCTCACTCAATCTCGATGAAGTTGCTCGGCGGACTGGCGCTGTTGTCGAATCAGCGCCATGCCCCCGTCTCGGATTTCGTCCCTTGTCCCGAGCGGCCTCGCCGTGGAGAGCGTGATGCGTGCCGACGAAACGATTGTCGCGACCGTCCGGGCCGAAGCCCGTGTCGCCGCTTGCCCGCTATGCGGAGCTGCGTCGCGGCGCATTCACAGCCGCTACATCCGGCAGGTGTCGGATCTGCCGTGTTCGGGTCAGAGGATCTACCTTCGCGTTGTCACGCGCCGCTTTGTCTGCACCGTGGCCCATTGCCGAAGGCGTATCTTTGCCGAGCGCTTCGGTGACGCCGTGCTTGCGGTCCGGTCACGGCGGACGACGCGGCTGGAATGCCTCGTCCATCATCTCGGGTTGGCTCTGGGCGGCAGACCGGCGGCGAGCTTCGCCAGGCGGTTGATGCTGCCGGTGAGCAACGACACGCTGCTTCGGGTCGTACGGCGACGAGCGAGCCTGCCTGACGATCGGCTGAATGTGATCGGCATCGATGACTGGGCCTGGCGCCGGAACCACCGCTACGGCACGATCGTCTGCGACCTGGAGCGGCGGCGGATCGTGACGCTCCTTCCCGACCGCGAGATTGCCACCATCGAGGCGTGGCTCGCTGATCATCCGGAGATTGGAACCGTCTCGCGAGACCGTGGCGGGGGCTACGGCGAGGCAACCGCAAGGGCACTACCGCAGGCGACCCAAGTCGCCGACCGCTGGCATCTCATGGAGAACGCGAGTTCGGCTTTCCTCGACGCCGTTCGCAAATCCATGCGTTCGATCCGTACCGCGATCGGCGCCACCAGGATCAATCCGGACCTACTCACCTCAGCTGAGAAGCTGCAGTATGAGGGATACCTGCGACGTGAGGAGATGAACGTCGCTATCATGACGCTCGCTGGCGAGGGCCTTCCCATCAAGCAGATCGTTCGCCGCACCGGCCATAGCCGGAAGCTCGTCCGTCAGGTTATCCGCGGCGAGAGAACGGACGTGTTCCGTATGCGGCAGAGCTCGCTCGAGACCTCTCTTCCCTTCCTCGACGAACAATGGGCATCGGGTTGCCACAACGGGGCCGCACTATGGCGGCAGCTTAAGCCCGCGGCTTCCGGGGATCACTGCGCGTTGTCAGTGAATGGGCGACACGGCGGCGGCGGGCTGAGCGGGCTTCCGACCAGCAGCTGCAGAAGGTGCCCTCCGCCAGAACGATCGCTCGGCTAATGACCACGGCCCGCGATCATCTGAGCAAAGCCGACACCATCATCATCGCCGCCATCGAAGCGAACGTGCCCATGCTGGTCGAAGCCCGCAACCTGATCGATAAGGTTCCATTCGATGATCCGCAAGGCGGTTGCCGCCGACCTCGACCCGTGGATCGCCGACGCCAGTGCCAGCCTGATAGCGTCGCTTGCAACGGGCATCACAAGGGACAAAGCCGCCGTTCACTCCGCCATCACCGAGCCGTGGTCGAACGGCCAGATCACCAAGCTCAAGCTCGTGAAGCGGCAGATGTACGGCCGGGCAAAGCTCGACCTCCTGCAGGCGAGATTGATCGGGGCGGCGTGAAACCGGCCAATCGTCATCAAGTGTGCGTCAGAGCAAAAATTGCACGCCGATTTACACGCGAGCCTCGGCGCCGAACCGGCTCTGGGTCTCCGACTTCACATACGTCGCCACCTGGACCGGTTTCGTCTACGTCGCCTTCGTCATCGACGCCTTTGCCCGCCGCATCGTCGGCTGGCGGGCCAGCCGCACGGCGCATGCCGACTTCGTGCTCGACGCCCTCGAGCAGGCCCTCCACGAGCGCCGGCCGGTCGAGGGAGCCGGCCTCGTCCACCACTCCGATCGCGGCAGCCAGGGCGGATTCAAGCGGTCGTCGCAACACCTGGATGAAGGAGGTTGCGATGAACAATCGAAAGCGACGTTCGGATCGATCTGGTCGGGCGCCATTGGTGTCACCTGGTCGCCCACCGGTGGCATGTCCGGCGTCAGCGCCTATGAGACAGATTTAGCGGATTGAGTAAGGGAGGATTTCCGGCTCATCGTAGCCCTTGGAGGGAGCGAAGATGAGACAGAAATCCGGGACGGTGAGATCGCCGGCCGAACGGGTCGTGAAGGACATTCGCCGCGCGACCCGGCGGCATTTTTCGGCCGAAGAGAAGATCCGTATTGTGCTTGAAGGGCTGCGCGGCGAGGACAGCATCGCCGAGCTGTGCCGCCGCGAAGGGATCGTCCAAAACCTCTATTATCGTTGGTCTAAGGAGTTCCTCGAAGCCGGCAAGAAGCGACTGGCGGGCGACACGGCGCGGGCGGCGACCTCGGACGAGGTCAAGGACCTTCGCCGCGAGGCGAGCGCCCTCAAGGAAGTGGTGGCTGAACTCACCCTGGAAAACCGTCTGCTCAAAAAAAGCGTGACGGGGGATGGGGAGGACGACGCATGAGATACCCGGCCTGCGAGAAGCTTGAAATCATCCGGCTGGTCGAGCAGTCCCATCTGCCGGCGAAGCGTACACTCGACAAGCTCGGCATCCCGAGGTCGACCTTCTACCGATGGTACGAGCTGTTCCAGAGCGGCGGGCCGGAAGCTCTCGACGATCGTTCGCCTCGGCCTGATCGGGTCTGGAATCGTATTCCGGACGATGTCCGCGAGCGGATCAAGAAGCTGGCGCTGGAGGAGCCGGCATTGTCGCCCCGGGAACTGGCCGTCCGCTTCACCGACACCGAAAGCTACTTTGTGTCAGAAGCTTCGGTCTATCGCCTGCTCAAGGCGCTCGATCTGATCGCCAGCCCCGCCTACATCGTCGTCAAGGCGGCCGACGAGTTCAAGGACAAGACCACGACGCCCAACCAGCTCTGGCAGACCGACTTCACCTATCTCAAGGTCATCGGTTGGGGCTGGTTCTATCTGTCGACCGTCCTCGACGACTTCTCGCGTTACATCGTCGCCTGGAAACTGTGCACGACGATGACCGCCGAGGACGTCACCGCCACCCTCGACCTGGCGCTCAAGGCCGCCGGGCTGGATCAGGTCACAGTCGTTCACCGGCCGCGGCTCCTGTCGGATAACGGCGCGAGCTACATCTCCGGCGACCTCGCCAAATGGCTCCAAAGCCAGGCCATGGATCACGTTCGAGGGGCGCCCTATCACCCGATGACCCAGGGCAAGATCGAGCGCTGGCACCAGACGCTCAAGAACCGCATCCTGCTCGAAAACTACTACCTGCCCGGCGACCTTGAAGCCCAGATCGACGCCTTCGTCGCCGACTACAATCACCTGCGCTACCACGAGAGCCTGGGCAACCTCGCGCCGGCCGACGTCTACTTCGGGCGCGGCCAGACCATCCTCATCGAACGGGAAAGGATCAAACGACAGACCATCGCCAACCGACGCTTGCTGCATCGCCGGCAAGCCGCATAACATCACCAACCAGACGAGCCAGAGCCTCCCTCAAATGACCGCGCTCGCTGTCCCAAATTCTCTGACGACGGACAGCCGATTGACACACTGAGTTTGCCGGCAAGGCAAAGGCGCAAGAGCTGGAAGAGGCTATCGACGGCCTAGACAAGATTGCCGATATGTCTGCTGTTATGCGGCTTGTATCGGCATGATTGCCGGCGGCACAGGCGGTTGCGCGCACGAAGAGCGGTAGCCATCCCCGGGACAACGGTGTTTGCCTCCGCGGAGCCACGAGAATTTCAGTGTCGCCGTGCAGGAACGGTTCAGGCTGCTCCGGAGGGGACGGCGAGCATAAGCCTATCTACCTTCGCCGCGGCCGCGAATCTCGACGCCAGCCCAACCCTCGATCACCCGCACAATTGACGTGAAATCGGAAGTGGGCCCGAACTCGCGATTGGTTATCGCGAGTATCTGCCGTACCAGGCCGCCGGCTACCATCGGCACGCCCATCGCCTCCGCCTCGTCGATGCACATGCGCACGTCCTTGTAGGAGAGGCCAGTCGTGAAGCCGAAGTCGAACGTCCCCGGCAGCACCGATCTCGGAAACTTGTCCTGTGATGCACTGTTGCGGCCGCTGCTGGCATTGATGATGTCGATCATCACGTCGGGATCGACACCGGCTTTCACGCCCATCGCCAAAGCTTCCGAGGTCACCACCAGGGCCGCCGCCGCCATCATGTTGTTGCCGAGCTTGACCACCTGCGCGAGACCCGGCTTCTCGCCGACGAAGAAGATCTTGCCGAAATGGCTGATTATCGGCCGGATGGTCTCGAACACATCGGGCGGACACGAGACCATAAGCGCGAGGGTTCCGGCGCTAGCTCCTTTGACGCCGCCGCTTACCGGGCAATCCACCCATTGCTTGCCGACCTTTTCGAGCGCGTTGGCGACCCGCTTAGCCATCCCTGGCCCGCTTGTGGAAAGGTCAACGACGATGTTTGCCGACCCCGGTGGCGACACCGTCAGGTCCGGTCACGGTCCGCTCGACAATGTCGGGCGTCGGCAGACTGGTGAAGACGATCTCCGCCGCGTCCGCCACCTCGCGCGGCGATGCCGCCCCCGCTGCGCCGCGGTCCACTGCCGTTGCCATCGCCTGCTCATCGATGTCGAACACGACGAGCTGGTAGCCCGCGTCGAGAAGTCGTCCCGACATCGGCCCACCCATGTTGCCCAATCCGATAAATCCGACCCGTTTGTCCGCCATGGGTAGCTCTCTCGCTGCGTTCAGTTCCCGCGCCGCCGGAACCTTTGACAGTTCGGCTTATGGCCCGGCGATTGTGATGCCGCCGTCGATCTTGAGGGTGACCCCATTGATCGACTGGCCTGCATCGGAGCACAGGTACACGGCAGCCGCGCCGATCTCTTCGGCCTCAGCGACCCGCCGCAGCGGTGTTCGTGCCTTGCGCGCCTCCCAGCCCTCGGCGGTGATGACGCTGTTGGCGCCGGGGGTCGATACCGGGCCCGGCGCCAACGCGTTGACCCTGATACCCTGGTGGCCGAGCTCGACCGCTTGTTGTCGCGTGAAGGCGTCGAGGGCACCTTTGATCGATGTGTAGACGGCGGCATTCTTGATTGAAAATGAAACGGCCACGGAACTGAGGTTGATGACCGTGCCACCGCCGCGCGCGATCAGATGCGGCGTGGCCGCTTGGGTCGCCCAGAAAGTGCCTTTGATCCCGACGTCGAGCATGCGGTCAACGGTCTCTTCCGGCGTGTCGACCAGCGGTGCGTAGAAGAAGAAGACGGCATTGTTGACGAGGATGTCGAGGCCACCGGCCCGCGACGCCAAGTCGTCGATCGCCGCAACGACGGCAGCGCGATCCGAAATGTCGACTGCAAACGCAAACCCCCTGCCGCCGGCCGCGTTGACAGACTGCGCGGTTTCGTCGGCTGCCGCGCCATTGATGTCGAGGCTTCCGACGGTCACGCCCTCTGCAGCGAGTGCCAGTGCGATGGCACGGCCGATGCCGCCTCCGGCGCCAGTGACGGCGGCGACCTTTCCGGCAAGGCCGGTTTCACCGATGCGCACGGTGAATTGACCTGTCGGCGGCCCACGCATGGCCCATGAGTTCCTCCCGTTGGCGGCTTCTTCGTGGCCGCCACTCCTGTGTCGAGCTTGCCTCACGCATATCCGAGCCATGTTTCGGCAACAACGTCGCGAATGGCTATTTCTGTTATTCCGCCGCCGCCATTCCTCGACGCACGGTCAATCCGTTAGAGTGCGCGCCCGCGCCGCATCGGCCGATCGGCATCGCAACAGGCAGGCTTTCCAATGGTGCCCACGCGAACTCGGCTTCGTTGGCATTCGCCGGATGGGGAGTTTGTTGGCGTCACCCGATATCCAAAGACAGTCGCCAGGATGACGAGGAAACTGCCCTGGCATGAACATTCGACCGCTTTCAGGGACGTGAGCTTCGGCTCGCCGCCGCGCCAATTCTCGGCGAAAGACGCTACCTTTGAGGATTTCGTGGACGAACCCAGAACAAGGAACACACTGGGCGTGCCGCTATCCTGAGGCGTGCAAGCGACCCCGCCGGAAACCGTTCGCGCCCGTCGCGCGCAGCGGGTCAAGAATCATCCGAAAACCAAAACAAGGAGAGCACAATGTCGAAAGAAGTCTTCGATCGTGGGCTGGCGATCCGCAAGGAAGTCCTCGGTGCGGAATTCGTCGAGGAATCGTTTCGCACGGCCGACGAGTTCAACCGACCGATGCAGGAACTCGTAACCGAATATTGCTGGGGCGCCGTATGGGGCCGTGAGACTTTCTCGCGAAAAACGAGGAGCTTGCTGAACCTTGCGATGCTGAGTGCGCTTAACCGGCCCCACGAACTCGAGACCCACATTAAGGGCGCGCTCAAGAACGGTGTGACCCGCGACGAAATCCGCGAAGTTTTCCTCCAGGTCGCGATCTATTGCGGCGTGCCGGCCGGCGTCGATTTCATTCCGCACCGCGCGCCGGGTCTTCGCCGATCTCGATAAGGCGGCGTAGCCTGCATTCGAAAGCGACAAGCCGCTGGCCCGGGGGAGCGCAGAATTCCCCCGGGCGCGACGACGTCGACGCCATGGCGCTGTCGATCGCGCCGCATTTGTCGCCTGTCCGTTGCTGTCCCGGGATACCGCGCGCGAGTGTAGAGGCCACCGCAATTTCCGAGCCGCCTGCCGTCGATTGGGGCGGATGAGCCTCCGGCGAGAACCGGCCGCGCAGAAGGTCGTCATCGCCAAGGCGCTGGTTCAGAAGCCAACTCTCGTTATCTTCGACGAGCCGACACGTGGCGTCGACGTCGGAACGATCGTCGAAATTCACAATTTCATAAATCAGCTCGCCGACAGCGGAATCGCCGTCGTCGTGATTTCCTCATACTTGCCGGAAGTGCTCGCGCTGTCGGATCGCATTCTGATTGCACGTCAGGGCCGGGTCGTCGAGGAGATGACCGTGGCCGAGGCGACCGAAGCCAAGATCATGTACGCGGCGGTTCACTAGGCTCCGGTCGCAAGCCTCGTTGCCTCGCTGTCGACTTTCTCGGGATCCGTTTTCACGACGTCTGTGCCGACAAGCCGCGCCATTTTCTTGATCTCATCGCGAACAATGTCGGCAAGACCGCGCGACGGTATCGTGGTGGGGCGCTGCGTCGAGGTCGCCAGGATCAATTGCCTGGTGAACCTTGGATTGACGAGGGGCCAAAACGCTATCCGCCCCTCTTCAACCAGATGGTGGACGCTCGAATAGGACAAGATGGTGTAGCCAACCCCCATCTCGACCAATCTCAGAGTGGACGGCATCGCTTCCACCTCCAGGATGAGATTGGGCCGCAGCTTGATGCTGCTCAGCGTCTGATCGATCAATACGCGCAGTCCATGAGGCCGAACTCGGCAGGATCAGCGGAAGCTCAGCCAGCCGGTTTGCCTCGATCTTGCCAGGTGGTAGCGAACATGGATCGTTGACGGCGCCGAGCAAGAAGAGCTCATCCTCGAAAAGTGGCTCCGAGAGGAGATTGCCGGTGCGCGGTGCGTTGTACAGCACGGCAACGTCGATCTGGCCGGCGGAAAGCCACTCGAGAACGTGGCCGCTGAAGCCTTCTGCCACTCTCATGGCCACGCGCGGGAACGCCTCGCGAAATCGAAGCACAAGCGGGATTGTCAGGACCAGGCCGACCGACGGCGGCAAGCCGATCGCAACTCTTCCAGTCGGTGTTGATCGCATTGCCGAGACTTCGGCGGTAGCCCGCGACACCGATTCGAGAATTCCTTTCGAGTATCGCTGAAGGAGAAGGCCGGCCTCAGTCAGGACGATTCCGCGTCCGTTGCGATAGAACAGCTTTACGCCCAGCGTCTCCTCAAGAGATTTTATCTGACGGCTGAGGACCGGCTGGGACAGGGCCAAGAACACGGCAGCCTTGGAAAAGCTGCCGAATTCGCTGATAGCCGCGAACATTCTCATTTGCTTGATGTCGATCGCGTCCGTCTGGTCCATGCTCGCTCGCGAGAACTCCCGATCCGCCTTGATACCCCGAGACGTTATTTCATGGCGGTCCACTTTGCCACAACATCGGGATTCACGCTGACCCTCCCCCTAGGGTGCCCCCGGTCTGAGGTTAGTCTGTCCCTGGGTGACCTGCTTCCCGTTTTCTGGACCGCGGTAAGCTGGAAAATTCCAGTTTGAAGGCGATGGACCGGGAGCGAGGCGAGCGATGAAGCGGCTGCGGCAACTCAGGAGGAGAACGCGAAGCTGAAGCGGCTCGTCGTCGACCTTTCGCTCGACAAGGCCATGCTGCAGGACGTGATCTCGCGCAAACCATGAAGCCTGGTCGCCGGCGACGAGTGGTGAATGACATGCGGGTGACGTAGCGGGTGTCGATTGGAAGGGCGTGCTCGGTGCCGCGCACGCAGACCTCGACCTATCACCACAAGAGCCGTCGCGGTGATCAGGCGTCTCCAAGGAAGCGCATCCGCGAGATTGCCGAGACGCGAGCGCGCTACGGTTATCGACGCATCCACGTGCTGTTGCCGTGAAAGCGCGGGTTCTGGCGCAGGATCGCCGCGCATCCTGAAAGGGCTTTTCGACAGCTACTACGCGGACGTTGCCAAGCCGGTGATCTTCGACACCAATCGCGCCTGGACGGCCCAGCTGCCGGCGCTGATGCGGCTTTTTCCCGACGCCAGAGTTCCTGCCGCGGGCTGAACAGGGACCAGCTTACGCCACCTTCATCCTCCGGAGCATCGACGACTTGGCCTGCTGCCGGTTTGATGACACGCAGTCAAGCTAACGCCGCCTTCCTTTTCGAACTCAACCGGGCTGAGATAGCCGAGCGTGGGAATCATATCGCGAGAACCAAATCCGGCCGCTTTTTTGCACACGGTCAGGGTCATATCCGGAACTCTTCTGTTGTCGCGGAGGCACTTCCAGAATGCCCCAAAAGCGCCCTTCGAACGGCGGCGGCGGTCCGGTTGCCTTTCGTCCTTGTCACCTATGCGGGTCTGGCCGAAGCTTCACCTGTCCGACTTGACCACCGCCAAGAGGGCCAAGGCCCATGCCAACACTGGATGTCTCCCGCGTGATGCCATATCGGCCCGAGCAGCTCTTCGACATCGCTGCCGACGTGGAGCGGTACCCGGATTTCCTGCCTTGGTGGCTCTCCGCCAAGATCCGGCGACGCGAGGACAACGTCTACTACACGGACCAGGTCATCGGCTTCGGGCCGGTCAGGCAGCGTTTCACGACCAAGACCGTTCTGCTGCGACCAAGCGAGATCGGGGTGACGGCGACCGACGGACCGTTCGAGACCTTCGATCTGACTTGGCGTTTCGGCGCGGTGGAGAAAGTGCGGTGTGAGGTAACGATCGTTGGCGAGATCGAGATCCGTGCGCCGCTCCTCGGCGGTGTGCTTAGCCGTGCAATAGGCGGCACGGCCAACTCCATCATCTCGGCATTCGAGGCCCGGGCGCGGCGGCTTCATGATCGGCACAAGCGTTAGGCAGGCCGGCCCAATCTCACGATTGCCGGAACCGGGGCGGTCGGAGACTTGATCCAAATCATGGCTGGCTCCAACCGGACCTGACGCAATGACCGGACAATGCATGGGGCTTCGTGTACGCTCCGTTCGGCTCGTGGGGGGACATCCAGTGGCATGGCTAGAAGTCGAGCTTCCGTCGGCTGACCGGCGAGGGGTCGGTCCGTCGGCAAGCGGCCCAACGGTGCAGCCGCGCCGGGACGGCATCCCGGACTATCTCAGCACGCACTATCGCTGGGCCTATCTCAGCCGGAGAAATGCCCGGCTGCTCGACAACGATCTCGTCGTCACCGCCATCCTCTTCGGTAACCATCGCCGGCTGCGCCGCGCCGCGCTGTCCGAGGTGGCGCCGGGCCAGAGCGTGCTCCAGGCGGCGCATGTCTATGGCTGCCTCATCCCCGAACTTGCCCGTCGAATCGGCCCGAGCGGCCAACTCGACGTCATCGATCTCGTTCCACTGCAGGCGGCGCTCTGCCGGCTGAAGCTCCGGGGGTTTGCCAACACGCGAGTCCGCGTTGCCGACGCGGCCGTCGCCGGCGGGGCAACCTATGATGTAGTCAACTGCTTCTTCCTGCTCCACGAGATTCCCGACGAGCAGAAGTGCGCCGTGGTCGACGCGCTGCTGGCGCAGGTTGCCCCCGGCGGCCGGGCCGTCTTCATCGACTACCATGCGCCGGCCCGCTGGCAGCCGCTCCGCGGCTTCTATCGCCGATTGTTCGACCGCCTGGAGCCGTTTGCCGAGAGCATGTGGCACTACGAGGTGCACGAATTCGCCAGGAATGCGGACGCATTTCGCTGGGAGAAGACGACGCTGTTCGGCGGCGTCTATCAAAAGACGGTGGCTTATCGCGTTTGACCGATATCAACGCGCGTCGCCGGAGGGCAGGCTAAGAATGGACGGGCGATTATTGGCCTCGTCAAGGAGGGCATCATGAGGCGCCGAAACGTGAAACTTGCAGGCATTATCGTTGCCAGCCTTGCGCTTATTGGTTCAACGGCTCTGATGCCGGGTGGCCAGGCTTGTGCGCAGCAGGCGAAGATTAGCTATTCCGAGGATATAGCTCCCATCTTCAAAGGATGGTGCGTTTCCTGCCATCAACCGGGCGGTGAAGGCTTCGAGCATAGCGGCCTCGACCTGTCAACTTACGCGGGATTGATGAAGGGCACGAAATTCGGGCCCATGGTCATCCCGGGCGATCCCGACCTCAGCAATCTCATCCAGCTCATAGATGGGCGGGCCGCGCCCGAGATACGCATGCCGTACGGGCACAAGCCGTTGCCAAACTGTCTTCGTCAGAACATCTGGACATGGATCTTCCAGGGCGCGAAAGACAATTGAGCTGCGCGCGAGTGCTGGTCTCGTGCGGAAGTTCAATCAAACCGCACTCAGGGTGATCAAGGTTGGGGAGCAGCCACGGCCGTCGCATCGCCTTCCGGGTGGCCGAAGCCGCTGTGGGGATCTTTCTCGGAGTTTCTTCACGCGTGCCCTGGAGTTGGCGGCATCTGGTTCATGCGGCCGTTCGTCACGCGGCCATCGGCGAGCCATCGGCGTTGCCCCCTTGCCAACGGGGTTCATTGTCGGCATCCTCAGGTCAGAGTCTGGTCATCCGGTGAGTGTCGAAGTAAGGTGCCATTCGCTAATTTCCTTGTAAGATCCAATAGAAGGGGCGAGACGACGATGTTTTCTTTTCGCAAGACGGCCATTGCGGCAGCGTGCTTGATGGCGTTCACGGGAGGGACCTATGCGGCATCCGACTGGCTGACAGGCAGCACCGAAGAGCAGTTGAAAACGCTCGCTGAACTCCAGCCTGGCCTGGGAACCGTGATGATGGAGTACTCGGCCCGCTATACCAACACCTACTATGCTGCGAAAGGCGGCAACTGGGATCTGGCTGCCTATATGCTCAAAGAGGCGCTTGAGATTCAGGAGGTCGGCGAGGCGACGAGGCCGGCACGGGCCGGAGCCCTTAAGGCGTTCGAGACGGCCTACCTGGAGCCGCTCGATGCAGCCATCAAAGCGAAAGATTTCAACACTTTCGATGCGGCCTTCAAGGCAGGCATGAAGGGTTGCAACGGATGTCACGCCAGCCAGGGTTTCCCATACATCGAGTACGTGCTTCCGGATTCTCCCGTGGGGCCGCTGAAATATTCGCAATGAGACCTATACGGGCCGCACTCGTCAAATGAATCCCTGAGCGTGTGGACTCCGGCCGGGCACCGACGGCAACGTCGGCCCGGTCTGGGCTCGGCAAAGCTATGCCGACGCAGGTACCAAGCTGCATGCGCTTGAGGAGATGATGTGGGTTCCCGGGCCGCCGCCAATCCGGGCGCGTAGGCGTTCGCGTGGATAAAAGGGTAGCGCACAGCAATTCGGCCGCGCCGGTCGCGATGTTCGCAGACTTGGCGCAATCGAAGCGCAAGGATCGTAGGGATATGGTCACACCACCAGTGCACCGCATGTTCTTTCACTACAGCGAGCTCCCGCTCAGCATGCGCACGCTGTACACGGCCACGCTCATTGTGATGGGCATCGGCTACGTGTTCGCCATGATCCAGATCTACGAAGTTGACGCAGGACGCGATGGCAGGCCGGGCTTGTCGGCGGACGATATCGCCATTGCCTACAGCGGCAACAAGGCGGCTACACGGCTGGAGACAGCTTTGTCAGGGCCAATGTCGGGGATGCTGCCCGCGGACGAGGGCGCCACCATCATCGGATGGGTGCACCACGGCCTCGACAAGGCCGAATATGAGACGCAGATCGCGCCGATCATCAAATCGCGATGCCTCGCCTGCCACGACGGCAGCAACCCTCACATCCCCAATCTGTCCAGCTTTGAAGACCTGTCCAAGGTTGCTCAGATCGATACCGGTGCGAGCCTGGCTACCCTGGTGCGCGTCTCACACATCCACATGTTCGGCATCACCTTCATCTTCTTCATCATGGGCCTGATCTTCAGCCATGCCTTTGTGCGGCCGGTGTGGTTCAAGGCGACAGTCATTGCCTTGCCGTTCCTCGCCGTGGTCATAGACGTCGGCTCTTGGTACCTGACCAAACTCAACACCGCATTTGCGTGGATGGTGATCGTTGGCGGTGGGCTGATGGGACTGAGCTTCGCCATCCAGTGGATCGTGTCGATGTACCAGATCTGGTTTTCCAAATACAAAGCCGCTGAGCATCCAGCCAATGCCACAGTCGGTTAACGCGGGTCAGAAGCGGTCGAGGCCTCTCAAACCATGGTCTCCGAAGCCCGGGGCCAGCGCGATGCCGCGATCTCGAGAGGTGCCATGAGACCTGCGACGTTGGTGGCAGCATTGGCGCTTTGCCTTGCGCCGATCGGCGCCGTATCGCGGGCGGAGGAGGCTCCGACCGCCGGTGATATTGTCGCCGGCAAGGCCATCGCCGCCAGTTGCGCCGCTTGCCATGGCAGCAACGGCATCAGCCCGAAGGACGGGGTTCCTTTCATCGCCGGTCAGCATGCTTCCTACATTCAGAAGGCCCTGCTGGCGTACAAGGAGGGCGTCCGCAAAGACGAGAGCATGCAGCAAGCCATTGGCAAGCTCAGCGAACAGGAGATTGCCGACGTCGCGGCCTATTACGCCAGCCTGGAGGGCTTCAACTCGAGACCGGGTGAGCCGGAGGTCGCCCCCCCGGCGGATGGTGATCCGTTCGCGGCTGTCAAGAAGTTGACGGCGATGTGCGCCGGTTGTCACGGCGAGGACGGCAACTCCGCGGCGGCTGCGACACCAAGCGTGGCGGGTCAGCACGACGTTTATCTGATAGACGCGATCGAGGCCTACCAGGACGGAACGCGCGCCGAACCGATGATGCAGGCGCTGACGAAGCCGCTCACCCGAAGCCAGATCGAGGATATCGCCTACTTCTACGCGGCGATGGTGCCGCGCCGGGCCGAAGCGTCAGGCAAGGGCGATCCGCTTGCGGGACTGGCGGTGACCGCGCCGTGCGCCGGTTGTCACGGCGTCGATGGCAACAGCACCGATCCGCAGAACCCCAGGCTCGCGGGTCTGAGCGCCGACTATCTGATTGCCGCCGTCAATAGCTATCAGGACGGCAGCCGCAAGAATGACGTCATGCGCGATCAGGTGCTCGCGCTCCGGGATCAGGACGTCGCGGATCTTGCCGCCTACTATGCGTCGAAGGAGCCCCAGGCGCTACCGATCCGCAAGCCGCTTACCCTTGGCGAATGGACCGCCAGGTGCAACCGCTGCCACGGGCCAAAGGGCAACAGCACCGACCCCCGCTTTCCCGTGCTTGCCGGCCAGGACGAGAGCTACCTTGCCAAGGCGATGGCACTCTATCATGCCGGCGACCGGCCAAACGAGTTGATGTTCGCCATGTCATTCCTGATGACCGAATCGGACATCGAGAAGCTCGCCGCCTATTACGCGCAGCAGCGCACAGAGTGAACGGGGAAAGCCTGGCCGTTTCGTCTCAAATTTCAATGTGCGGATGCGGCAGAGTGCCGGCGGCCCCGGAGACGCCAGCCTCTAATTTTGCAACATTCCAAACAGCAGGGTAGCTCGATGGACTACCAATCGATTTTTGCCGAGGCGATCGCCGCCCTCCATGCCGAGCGGCGGTACCGTGTCTTTGCCGACCTGGAGCGGATCGCGGGGCGGTTTCCCTACGCTTTGCGGCGTTCGGGCGGCGAGACCCGCGAGATCGTCGTGTGGTGCTCGAACGACTATCTCGGCATGGGCCAGCACCCGGCGGTGGTCGGCGCGATGGACGAGGCGGCGCGCCGGATGGGCGCCGGCGCCGGCGGCACCCGCAACATCTCCGGCACCAACCACCCGCTCGTGATGCTGGAAGCCGAGCTCGCCGACCTGCACGGCAAGGAAGCGGCGCTGGTGTTCACCTCCGGCTTCGTCTCCAACGAGGCGGCGATCTCGACCATCGCCAAGATGCTGCCCGACTGCGTCATCCTCTCGGACGAGCTGAACCACGCCTCGATGATCGAGGGCGTGCGCCGCTCCGGCGCGCAGAAGCAGATCTTCCGCCACAACGATCTCGAGCACCTCGAGGAGCATGCTGAAGGCGCAGAGCCGGGCGCGGCCGAAGCTGATCGCCTTCGAGTCGGTCTATTCGATGGACGGCGACATCGCGCCGATCGGCGAGATCGCCGACCTGGCCGAGAAATACGGCGCGATGACCTATCTCGACGAGGTCCACGCGGTCGGCATGTACGGCCCGCGCGGCGGCGGCATCGCCGAGCGCGACGGCGTGATGGACCGCATCGACGTGATCGAGGGCACGCTGGCCAAGGCCTTCGGGATGCTCGGCGGCTACATCGCGGCGAGCCGGGTCGATCGTCGACGTCGTCCGCTCCTACGCGCCGGGCTTCATCTTCACCACCGCGCTGCCGCCGGCGATCGCCGCGGCGGCGCTGGCCATCGATCCGCCACCTGAAGGCGTCCACGGCCGAGCGCGAGGCGCAGCAGCGCGCGCGTGGCGCGCACCAAGGCGGCGCTTGCCGCGGCCGGCCTGCCGGTGATGCGCGTCGCGAGACCCACATCGTGCCGGTGATGGTCGGCGACGCGGACCTGTGCAAGCAGGCGAGCGACCTGCTGCTCGACGAGCACGGCATCTACATCCAGCCGATCAACTATCCGACGGTGCCGCGCGGCACCGAGCGGCTGCGGATCACGCCGACGCCGTTCCACGACGACAAGCTGATCGACGATCTGGTCGACGCCCTGGTCGAGGTGTGGGAGCAGGTCGGGCTGGCGTTCTCCGACGGCACGGAGGCCAATGCGGCCCTCCCCGGCACCGCGGCGGCTTCCGGCAACACGCGCGTCGCCGCGTTCCCGCCAGCTGGCGGGTAGAGAGGCTTAAGTTTCTTCCCGTTCTGGAAGGGGCCAGCGGCCAGCAGGCTTCTGTTTTCCCCGGGCCTGAACGCCCGACCCGGCGCATTCGCCGGGTCGCCTACTCCAGTGGCACACACCATGCCGCTGTCCGGAATCGCAGGACAAGACTGACGCAGCAACATCCGGCGCGTAAACCGATCGCGACCACATTGCCCGTCGCAATGAAACCCGCGTCCTCAGTTTCGTGCCTGGCCGATCTCTGAGTCTGATGCGAGGCAGTCTTGCTCCTCGTCCCAGATGTACGCCTCGCAATGGTAACCCTGCCGCTCGGCGCTGCTTTGACTTTTCAGCAGCGCCCTACGCGCTGATCTCAGCGAAGAGTGGCGGCTTACCACTGCGGCCTCGCTGCGAAGATGGGGATTCTCGGAGACCGGATTTCTGAGGGTGAAGGTCATTTTCACCTCCTAGTCACGCGTCGATCCTGTTTCTTCGTAATCCGCCGAAGCAAAGTTGAGAATTCCGCATTATGTCGCATTGCTGGCCCGGTCGATGGCCGCGAATCCGTCCTGCCTTGACTGGCGCAGCCATACCCTGTTTGCGGACGTTCCGACGTTCAGTCCTGTCGCGCGACGCCTACCAATGATGGCCGATATGACGGATCGAGCGTCCCGGTCTGGCCGACAGCCTGGCTCACCTGTTCGCCCCGACCACCCATTGTGCCTGGTCGATCACCGCGCCGGTCATCGGACCGGCGGCGTCGCTGAGCAGGAAGAGGGCGAGGTTCGCCACGTCCTGTGCGGCGAAGAGGCGCCCGAACGGAAGCCTGGATTCCGCCGCCTCGACCCAGCCCGGACCGAGACCCAGGATCTCGGCCTGCATGACCTGCTCGCCGGGCGTCAGCGTCCATCCCATCGCGATCCCGTTCACCCGGATGCGATCCGAGAGATGGGCGTTGGCGGCGTTCTTGGTGAGCGTGGCAAGTGCCCCCTTGGTCGCCGAATAGACGGCGAGCTCGGGTGTTCCGCAATGGGCGTTCATCGACAGGATGTTGACGATCGCACCGCCGTCGCCTTGCGCCCGCATGGCCTTGATCGCTTCCTGCATGAGGAAGAACGGTGCACGGGCGTTGGCGTCGAACAGGCGTGTCCAGATTGCGATGTCGGCGTCGAGGAAGGAGGCGCGATCGGTCACCGCGGCGGCATTGACCAGGGCATCGATGCGCCCGAATCGCGCCAGGCACGCGCCGACGAGGCGCGTCGGCGCGGTCGCATCGGTGAGATCGGCAGCAACGAATTCCGTCGCCACGCCGCGCTTGCCGAGCCGCCGGGTCACCTCCTCGCCGCGCGTTGCGTTTCGGCCGGTGATCAGCAGGCCCGATGCGCCGGCCTCGGCAGCGGCCGTGGCGATCGCTTCGCCGACGCCTTGCGTGGCGCCGGTGACCAGCACAATCTTGCCGTCGAACTCGAGCCTCCATTCGCGCGTCTCCCAGAACAAACCTTCTATTTTTCGGAATATGGAACGGACATTGGCGGCGACTTTGTAATCGCGGCGTCGCGGCCGGGCAACAAGGACAGTGTCAGCTTTGCGCCGCGGCGAGGCTCCGCACGGTTCCCGGCGTCACCGGCACGCCGTGCCGCGACGAGGCGATGGCGGCGAAGACGAGTGCCAGGGCGTCGAGGTTACGGCGCGCGTCGTTGAGCGGCGGCGTGCTATCTTCGACGGCTTTGAGAAGGGCACCCATCGTGCCGCGGAAGCCTTCCTTGAACCAGGTGCCCTCGAGGTGCGGCCGTGCCATGCCCGCGCTCGTGGTGAGCGTGACGGTCTGGTCGCCGAGGTTCGGCCCGCGGCTGGCGACGGTCCCGGCGGAGCCGGTGACGACGGTGCTGTCCTCTGCTCCGAAGCGGGTCGCGCCGTCGAACAGAAGCGCCGCCTGTCCGCCTTCAAAGGCGACCAGCGCCTCGGCGAGAAGCGGCGGGCGCACGCTCTGGCCTTCCGCGCGAGTGGTCACGGCGAACACCGACGTTGCACGGCCGCCGATCAGGCTCGTCAGGAAATCGAACCAATGGATGGAGAAGTCGTAGAGGATCAGGTCATCGAGCGACTCGAACGCCGTGCCGGCGATCCAGCCGTGGTCCCAGTGGATGCTGATGTGGCAGGACTGCACGTCTCCGATCAATCCGGCGCGCACGGCCTCCCGCATCCAGGCGAGGTGCGGCGCCCACCGGCCGTTCTGGTTCACGGCGAGGACGAGACCCCTTTCGTCGGCGAGGTCGGCAAGTCGCGCGCCGTCGTCGAGATCGAGAACGAAGGGCTTTTGCGAGAGAACGTGCTTTCCGTTGCTGAGCGCCGTCTCGATCATCGCCAGGCGCTCGGCCGGATGCGGCGTCAAGTCGACGACCTCGATGTCGCCCCGCGTCAACGTACCGGCAATGTCGTCCGTTGCTTCGGCGCCCGGAAAATAGGCGTCGCGCCGCGCTTCAGCCTTGGCGAGTGTCCGGTTGCAGATCACCGCCACGTCGAAGCCCGCCGCGCTGTACGCCTCCAGATGGGCCGCCGAGATGCCCCCGGCGCCGACGAGTGCAATGCGCGGGCGATAGGACTTCGGCATCGGTGGCCGGTACGGCAGGTCGGGGGCAGGGACCTCGGCAGCCGTGGCGCTCTTCAGGCTGTAGGCGTCGAGGTCGGGCGTGTCGTTCATGGCATCAACTCGACAGTCCGCCCGGTCTCGGCCGACAGCAAGGCACTGTCGATCATCCTTTGTCCGGTCCCGGACAGGCGGCGAATGCTACGGTGGGCGGCATGCGTGTCAACTGCCGCGAGGGGCATTCGCGTGCCCGCCCTTTCCTCAAACGCTGTTCGGCGATGCGTGTTCTGTGTCGGCGCGCCCGTCCGCGCCGCCGCTGCGATTGGGCGAGCAGAGGTAGCGGACAGCCTGCCGTCCCGGCAGGAAGAAGTACGCGCTCCCCTTCACCGTCACGAAGTCCCTCAGCCCCTTGACGCGAACCGGCCCGCTCTTGCTCGGTATGGTGAAGAGACCGCGCTTAGCACTGACCCCGACGAAGGGGTCGACCTCGGCTTCGAGACCGTGAAAGCTGGGCGCAAGGGCCCATGTCTGCTGGATGAAGCCGAACTGTCGGTCGATGTCGGTGTTGAGGCACATGAAGAGCAGCCCCTGTTTGCCGTTGCCGTCGGGACCGTAGGGTCGGCCGACGCGCAGGATCCGGTGCCGGTTGGAAATCGCCAGCTGCTGCTGTGACCCCGGGTCGAAGGTTTCGCGCGGATTGGCCCGGCGGATATGGGCGCCGAGCGGGCAGCGCTGGCCGGTGGGGTCTTCCCCGTAGAGAAAATCGTTGTCCTGGAGCGCTGTTCCCGAGCTCCGCGATTCTGTCGAGGGGACGAGCGCGTTGCGGACGAGCGACGAGCCGTCCTTCCAGCGCCCGACCATCTTCGCGGCGATCCAGTCGTCGAGGCGGGTGGCGCCGGTGTCCGGGGCTCTTTCATCGGCCTTGAGGTGAGAGGCCGCTTCCTGAAGGAAAGCTTCGAAGCCCTCGCGGTCTTGCTCGAGTTGGCGGGCGACGAGAAACGACCCGTTCCGACCAAGATCGTGGCGGGCGGCGGGCGCGGTCGGGACGAATCGTGGCCGCTGGCGGAAGGGATCGGCACCGAGGGCCGGAAGGATATTGTCCGGATCGGCTTCGACGGCCACCGACGGCGACGGCGGCAGGTAGCCGAGATTGTCGGGATAGCCGATGATGAACTCGCCCGGTTCGACCATGTGGATGGTCTGCACGTCTCCTACCGGGCGCCCGGCGCCACGGATGCGCGGTTGCGAAATGCCGTCGGCGAAGCCGAATGGTTCGCGCACGCGAACTCCGGACTTGTCCGGCTTCGTCGGCAGTGGCGCCAGCGGCAGGTCGTAGGTGATCTCCTGACCATGCGACTGCGCCTGCTTGCGCTGGGTCGCTATCATCGCGTCGAGCGCTTTCTGCGTCTTCGCATAGAGGACGACGATCGCATCCACTTCGTCCTTCGGACCGCCCCACAGCCACCCGGTCGGATCGTTCCGCCCGGTGTCGCCCAGTGCGCTGGCGCGCCACGGCGCCGTGCTGCCGTGCTGGAAGGCGAGCGGAAAGCTCTCCAGGTCGGTCGGCGTCAGGCCGAGCTTGATCAGCCCCGACGTCGAGAAGCCGGCAACTACGGCGGTGGCCGCGCCGCGGGTGTCGCCATAGGCGATCTCTCCCTCCAGTCCGCCGAGCCATGCCTTGGCGTCGCCGACATTGGCCGACAGGCGGACAAGCAGGCTCCGCGAACGGGAAAGCCGGCCGAGCCCGCCGAAGACCAGCGTCGGGATCTCGCTGGCCTCGAGGGTTGCGGGGAGGGTGGGCTCCGAGCCGAAGCAGGAGAGCCAGTCGGCGGCGTCGGCCTCGCTCTTTGCCTGCGAGATACCCTGGCGGATGGCGGCGTTGACACGGATCCGGTTGAGCGTGAGGTCGGGATAGGCGGTGTACCAGAACCACGTGGTCCGCTGCTGGCGTCTGGTCCAGCGCCTGAGGCGGTCGCCGTCGTCGGCGCCCTTGAAGATCAGGTTCTCGGATCTCGGGAAGCCGAGAGTGTTGCTCCAAATTCCCGTGACCCCCTGGCTCGCCCTTTCGATAAAGTCCTCGAGATAGCTCTCCCACACCCCGTCATAGTTGGACATGAACAGGAGCTTGTTGGTGCCGGGGAGAAG
This sequence comes from uncultured Alphaproteobacteria bacterium, assembly GCA_963710805.1. Taxonomy (GTDB): domain Bacteria; phylum Pseudomonadota; class Alphaproteobacteria; order Rhizobiales; family Kaistiaceae; genus Bauldia. The sequence goes on from CAVQBS010000044.1 coordinate 232,040, forward strand.
GATCCAGCGGGCAAAATGGATGACGCCGGTCGATCCGAGGAAGCCGGGCCGTGAAAAGTGCGCGGCAAGGATGCCCGCGAACCACAGGCCCAGTCGCAGCGTGAGATAGCGAAGCGAGCCAGGCTTCAGGATCGACACGGCGGCCAGATGGCTCTGGGCCGCATGCCCCTCGCGTTTCATGTATTCACCGACCCGCTCGGGCGATGGAGGCAGATCGTCGGGGATATCGGTCCCTTCGGCGCGCCGCAGCGCCAAGTAGAGCGCGACCAGCAGCCCGAACTCGATCGCGAAGACGAGAAGCGTGATCCACGCGGCGAGGGCAAATCCGCCGAGCGCCCACACGACGATCAGCACGACGGCCGCCACCGCCAGCAGCGGCCAGAAGAAGCTGGCGATCAGTGACGAGAAGATTGGCATGATCGCACGGGACGACGGTGGCACCGGGTCGAGGGATGGAGCCGGCGCAGCGACAAACGCCCACTTCTTGGCCTCGTCGTTCCAGAGACGTTCCCGCACCGCGTCGAGGGTGGCGAGCGCCGTCGTGCCGCGGACCGAGTCGAGCATCTCGGTGACATCGTGGGCAAGCTCGGCTTCGCGGCGGACCTGTCCGACGGTCAGTTGCGGCGTTCCGTCGAAATTCACCCCCGGGGTCGAGAACCATCCTTGTCCGACGCCCTGATGATGCGCCGCGAGGAACTTGCCGAGGCCTTCCTGCCCGCGGTCGATCCCCGCCTTGTCGAAGAGCCCGGAAATCTCCGGCCCCATCGTCTCGGCCAGCTTCGCGGTCACTTCCTCGACCGTCCCGTCGGCGTTCACCTCGATGATGATGTGGTTGGGCGCGGTGCCGTCGCTTCCGACCACCCACATGCTCATGAAGTGGACGAAGGCGGCATCGTCGAGCTTCTGCCTCACCGCGTCGGTCGGCGGATTGCCCAGCTCGTTCAGGTACGCCTCGACGGTGGCGGCGCGCCCGGCCTCGAACGGTATCGCGACGGTGACAAAGGCATGCGGCATGGCGGCCTCCTCTTGTTCAGGTCGAACGATACAAGTGTTGTGCTCTACGGATCGAACTCCACCATAAGGTGCTGCGGGAACGATCCAAGGTGTCGCAGCTTTCCGGAAGGTCCCGGCGCCCGGCGAAGGTTCTTTCGCAGGAGGAGCTGCTTGAGGGTTTGGGTGATCTGCGCCTCCGCGATGAAAGCGCCGAGGCACCAGTGCAGTCCGTGTCCGAACAGCATGTAGTCCGTTGGCGGGCGGTCCGGGTCGAAGGCCCACGGGTTGGCGACGCGGCGTTCGTCGAACATCGCCGACTGGGTGCTGACCAGCAAAATGTCGCCTTTCTTGAAGCGCTTCGCCCGCGAGGTCCCGAGCGCTACCGTCGTGTCCGTCCCGCATAGCCGGAACGGGCCCGGATTGATCGGCTTGAAGCGCGACGCCTCGAACAGGCACCGCCGGAGTCGCTCGTCGTCGCCGTTGCGCGCCGCCTCCTGGGCGGTGGCGAGGAACGCCGGGTGCTGGAGGAGGACGTCGAGCATATTGCCGGCGGCCATCGTGTTGGTCGGCACAAATCCGGCGATCATGCCGACGAGATAGGTTCGAATGATCCCGTCGCTCAAGCCGTCCGCATCGTTTGCCTGCATGGCGAGCAGCCGCCGGGCGACGGTGTCGCTTCCCGGCGAAGCCGAACGCGCCGCGGCAATCGACGCGTCGACCACCGCCCGCACCGCCTTGCCGCCGGCGAGAGCCGGGGGCTTGAGTTTCGGGTCGTTGAACGGATCGGCGAACATGTACATGCTCATGGCGAATGTCCACTGCGAGAAGGGGACCCGCTGCTCCGGCCGCAGCACGATCCCGTAATAGTCCTCGCAGATCCGGGTCGGCACGAGCGTGATCAGGCCCTCGATCGCGTCCAGCTTGCCGTTCGATCCGTCGACGATCTCCCGGGAATACCTTTCCGCCATCGGGGTGACGATCTCGGCGATGTCCTCTCGCCGGAACGCCCGCATCACCTGGCGCTGGTAAAGCCAGTAGTCGGGACCCGACTCCATCCCGAGCACGAAATTGGGTCCGTCGTTCAGCTCCTTCACCTTCTCGCCGAAGGGAACCGGAAACGCCTTGTCGTTGGCGAGGACCTCCTGCACGTCGTCGTAGCGGGTGACGAAGGTGAGCCCGGTGAAGGGAATGCGGGCGATCGGCCAGAACCGTCGCATGAGTCGAAGAACGGTAGGGAGGTTGGCGAGGAGCCAGGACGCGATCGAAGACTTCAGCCCCGGCGTTGGCTGCAAGTCCTGCGGGTCGAAATCGCTTCCGGGCGAGTCGAACACCGGTGGAGCGGATGCCGGCGCCTTGCCGGACTCCGAAACGGGGTTGCTCACGGGCATATCGCGCCTCCTCTCAGCCGTCTGTGCCCCACAGGCCCCCGCCTGCTTCAATTACACCAGATGGTCAAGTATCTCCCGTGCCGCCTTGAGATCCGGAGTGTCGAACCCTTCGGTGAACCAGCCGTAAACGTCGCCGAGCAGCGCCCGCGCCTCCGACGCTTCACCGCGATTGGAAAGGAGGTGCGCCAGTCCGGTCGCGGCGCGCAGTTCACACTGCTTGGCCTGGCGTCGCCGTGATGCGTCGAGAGCGGCTCGATAGCTTCGCTCTGCGCCGTCGGTATCGTTGAGATCGAGGAGGAGTTCGGCTCTGACGCGGTGGATCTCTCCCTCGTCGCCGTAGGCTTCCGACTCGACCGCAATGCGTGTCGCTTCGTCGAGCTGCTCCAGACCCTCGCGATGGCTCCCCGCCCGTCGGTGCGCCGAGGCGAGCCAGCGGTAGAAGGTGGTGGTGTAGAGATGCGCGCCGGCACTGCGATAGGCGGCGATACCGCTCTCGATCAGCCTGATGCCGTCGGCGGCCTCGCCAAGGTCGGCGAGCGCCAACCCGCGGAATATCAGAACGAAGGGACGGTAGTAGGCAAGCCCGTGCTCCTCGTTGAGGTGCTCGAGATCTTCAAGCGCGCGGAGGGCCTCTCGCGGCTCGCCCAGCATCAGCTGGGTGAAGGCGAGGCCGTTCAGTGCATGCGCCATGCTGTAGGCCTGATTGAGGTCGCGTGCCTCGTCGACTGCCCTGTTGCGCATCTCTCGGCCCTGGTCGAAAAAGCCGAGATAGATCAGGATCCACGAGAGATAGGTTGTCACCACGACGCGGGCGTCCTGCACGCCAAGCGCCGCGTAGGCTGCCTGATCGGCCGGCTTGTAGATGCGCCGCGCCTGTTCGAGGTTGGTCCGCGCCTCGACAAAGCGGCCACGCGCGAAGTCGGTCACCCCGCTCGAGCGATAGCCGAGAAAGGTCCAGATGCGGTCGCCGCGGGCGAGCCCGAGATCGAGAAGCTCTGCCGACAGCTGGCTCGCGGTTTGCAGCCGGTTGCTGATCAGCGCGTAGCCCCATTGTCCGCTGAGGACCGCCGCGAGTTGCGGGGGCTGCCCGAGCTTGTCGCAGGCGCGCCGCGCCCGTTCCACCACCTCGAACGTCGCCTTCGACGTGTACCCGGTATTCGCGACCAGCGCCTGCGCCAGGTAGAGGCAGAAGTCGAGCTCCAGGCGGTATCGGCGCTCGTTCTCGGGAAGCGTCGACACCAGGGCGAGCCCCTTCTTGAGCCTCCCGATCGCTTCGACGATCGCCGAGCGCGCCAGCGCGCTGTGTCCGGCCTTCAACCAGTAGCCGGTCGCCTTCTCGGTCAGACCGGCTTCCTCATAGTGATGGGCGACGAGTTCCGGCTGCAGCTCCACCGTCTCCGGGAAGTCGGTTTCGAAGTTTGCGGCGATCTCGGCGTGGAGCTTGCGTCGCCGGCTGCGGAGCATCGAGCGATAGGCGGCCTCGTGAATGAGGGCGTGGCGGAACTGATAGATCGCCGTCGGCGGCACACCCCGGCGCTGGACGAGACCCGAATCCGTCAGTTGCTCGAGCGCCTCTCGTACGGCTGGTGCCGGCTGCCGCGCCAGCCCGGACACCAGCTCGTAGCTGAACTCCCGGCCGATCGCTGCGCCGATCAGAGCTATTTCCCGGGCGTCACCGAGGCGGTCGAGGCGGGACATCAGCGAAGCCTGCAGCGTCGTCGGCACGGTGGCCGACTCGCCCGCGTCTTTCCGCTCGGTGGCTCCGGCGGACCGGCCGAGGCTGTCGACGGTGGTGCGGGTCAATTCCTCGACGAAGAGCGGAATCCCGTCGGCTCGCTCGATGATGGCGTCGATCACCCCCGACGAGAGCCGCGATTCGCCGGCGCTTGCCCTCACCAGGGCGGCGCTATCGTCGCGAGACAACGGCGCAAGCGGCAGCGAGGCCACGTGTGCCTCCGACCACGGCGGCTCGAACTCGGGTCGAAACGTGACGATCAGCAGGATCGGCAGGCTGGCGATATGCTGGACCGCCAGGCCGAGCAGATCGAGGGAGCTCGGATCGATCCAGTGGACATCCTCGAACACCATCAGCACCGGTCGCCGGCTTGCCAGCAACTCGGCTTGACGCAGAAGCGCGTCCATCGTCTTCTCGCGCAGCCGGCGAGGTGTCAGATCCGGTCGCGATGCGCGGCCTTCGAGCGGTATCGAGAGGAGATCGGCGACCAGCGGCAGGTCCTCGTCCCGGGCCTCCGGCCCCAACAGGCGCGCCAGCTTGTCGAGCTTGTGGGCGGGCGTATCACCCCGATCGATGCGTGCCGCCCGCTCCAGCTGGTTGATGACCGGCTGGAACGGCGAGGCTTGCTGATGCCGCGAGCAGTAATAGCGAAGCCGCGTATGCGGTTCGCCTTCGATGCGCTCGGACAGCATCGCCGTCAGGCGCGACTTCCCGATTCCCGGCTCGCCCGAGATCAGCACCACCCGCCCCCTGCCCCTGCAGGCGTCCCGCCAGTATCCGGAGAGCGTGTCGAGTTCCGCGTCGCGTCCGATGAGCGGGCTGTTTTCGCTCTCGCGGAGCGCCTCGAACCGGCTCTCGGCGCCGGTCGTCCCGAGCACCTGATAGGCCTGCACCGGGCCGGCAAAGCCTTTGAGGGCGACGCCGCCAAGGTCCCGATACGAGAAGAGGCCGCCGGCGAGCTGTCGCGTGCTTTGCGAAATAACAACCGAACCGGTTTCGGCGAGCGTCTGAAGTCGGGAAGCGAGATGGGGTGTTTCGCCCACCACGTCCCGTTCGCTGGTAGCGCCCGCGCGCACGATATCGCCGACCACCACGACGCCGGTGGCGATGCCGACCCGAAACTGCGGCTTGAGGCCGCCGAGCAGCGTCAGCGACGACGCTTCCTCGATGATCTGCAAGCCGGCCAGGATCGCTCGTTCCGTGTCGTCTTCCTGGGCATGGGGATAGCCGAAATAGACGAGGGCGCCATCGCCGACATAGCGCGCGGTGTAACCGCCGTGACGCTTGACGACGGCGGTGACCATGCGGAGCGAGGCGCCGATCACCTCCCGCGTATCCTCGGGATCGAGCCTCGAGGCGAACGTCGTCGAGCCGACGAGGTCGCAGAACATGATGGTCAGCTGCCGCCGCTCGCCCGACGCCTCCGGCCGGGCTTCCGGTTGGGCGGCGTCGCGGTCTTGCGTGAGCTGCCCGGTGGCAAGCGCCGTGAGGGCGGCACCGCATTCGGAGCAGAACTTGGCGCCGACCGGGTTCCTTCTCCCGCAAGATGGACACGCGGTGAGCATTGCGGGCATTCCTTGGCCTGTCACAGACGCACCCGAGTGAAAGGCCCCGGTTTGCATCGGGTCATTCTCTAAGGCAATCCTGATCCGCTGTTATGACAAACCGTGCGCTGCTTTGCCATCGTGCCGGGCTTGCGGTCGCGCACCATTCCTCTGTCGGCAACTGTGGCTATCTCACCGCGAAGTTGATTCGCGCGCAGGTTTCCTGTGGCGCGCTGTGTGTCAGTTCGCGCGCACCGCGCACCGTCCATTCGATGTAGCCCGTTTTGCCCGAAGGGCCGATCTTCCAGTCGCGATTGACCGGCAGCACGCAAATTTCGTTGGCGAGGACGCTGCGGCCGTCGGTGCCGGCTGCGAACAATGCGCTGCCCTGGTTCATCGTTCCGCCGGCGCCCATCGCGGAGTAGAGTCGGTGCACGATCGTGTACGGCGTTTGTGCTCCCCTGATCTCCCGCGGGTAGTGCAGCTTCACTTGCACTTCGCAGGGATGGTCCTTCAGCACCGGCCTCAGATAGGCGAGCGCCTTGGGGAAGGTGAACTGGAAGCAGACGCGATCGGGGCGATCGGTGCGGGGAAAAACGCGTCCCGGATGCCAGTTCAGTTCGGGGATCGCCAATGTCCCGGCCCGCGGTGGCTTGCTGGCGTTCCAGAAATCATACTGGATCGAAGTGGTGAAGGTCTCGCGGTCTTCGTTGTACATCCGGGTCCGGACATAGCCCAACGTGACGGTCCGGCATGTGCATTCGGCTCTGCGGGCTTCTTCCCAGCGCTTGCCGGAAAGCTGGCCGACCCAGCCCTCTCCCCACCCGAGCTTGCCGTCATCCGGAAGCTTCTCCGGACAGACTTCCTTGCCGTTGATGACGAGGCTCTTGCCGGTGCAGCTTCCGGAACAATCTCGGTAGCCCGACCATTTCTTGTCACTGCCGGCCGTCTTCCCGCAGTAGTTCCAGACCCCGGTGAAGCGATTGAAGGCCTCATTGAAGCGGAGCTCGACAGCTCCCCAGTGCGGGCTGCCGTGCCGCGAGATCGAACAGGGCGAGTCGGAGGCGCTCTGGACCCATTCGCCGCTGAAAACCCGACCGGTGAGTGTTCCGAAAAGGCGCCCGTTGTTGTGGGTATAAGGCGCGTCGATCCTCCTCCTTGCCTCGGCCGGGAATGAGATCTCGCCAAAATCGGTGATCCACTTGCCCAAGGGGGCCTTTTCCGGGTCGCAGTGCGAGGCGATCGGCGCCTTGGTCTGCTTGTCCCGGGCTTTGGCCGCGATCTCGTCCTTCCCGCGAACCGTCTTCTCGTCGTCGGCCATGGACAGCGACACTGGGCCGGCTGCCAGGCAGACGCCAATCACCAGGCGTCCCACCAACCGGCATTGCCGGGAACGGCTGCGGGCTGCTCTCCTCATGGCGCGACTCCGTCCGTCTCCGGCGGCGAGAGCAGAACCGGCTCGGTCAGGAAGAGCGACGGGTCGTCCGTCTGGAGCGCATCGAGCTGGATTGCCGCGTCCGGCACGTCAGTCGTCAGGGAAACCGGCTCGGTGTCGCGCGGCGGAGCCGCGTCGAAGACGAGCTTCACGCGAAACCTCTCCCCGTAGGTGACCTCGTCGAGCGGAGCAAAAGGCGGATCGGGCGTGGTAAAGACAACGCGCAAAAGCGTCGCCTCGGCGCCGTCGGAAGGGCCCGCGATTTGCTCTGGAAGGTCCGGAAGGTTCAGCTCGAAGTCGACCGGCACGCCTCCCAGCCAGAAGGTCTTCATGCCCGGCATGGCGCCGTAAATCACGTTGATCTCGACGCGCAGGCCGATGATGTCGCCATAGGTGGCGTCCGCCTGGCCCCAGGAGGCGCAGCCGTGATCCTGGCCTTCGGCAAACGGCTTCTCATAGAGGTAGCAATAGGCCTGGACTTCCAGGCTTGTCTTGTCCCAGTCGATGAAGACGGGAAGCGGCCCGGCCCCGTCCAGATTGGCGCCGAAGACGTTGAAAAAGACCGTCGGCAGATTGCCGCGCATGGCACCTTGCCCGGGATAGACGGGGACCGCCACCGGGCACGGGCCGGCGTCGACGGCGGCCGCCGCCGCCCCCTCATAGCCGCACTCGACGCGAACGATCTGGGGACGCGGCTTGCGGTGCCAGATTTCCGTCCCGGTCTTGCCCTCGGGATCAGTCCAGGTGCCGACCAGCTCATCGTCGTTCGCCACCCGCAAGAGTGAGGTCAGACCGCCGGCGTGCTCGACCTTGAGGGTTCCGTCGCCCGGGGTGCTTGAGACGTGGAGGTCGTGCCACTCCACCGAGCCGGTGCCGCCGGCTCCCGGTCGCGAGCCGCTGGCGGTCCAGGGTGCAGCGGGATCGCGACAGCTCGCGTTGTTGCCATCGAGGCTGCACGCGCTGTCGAGCATCAATCCCTTGAGGAGCCAGACGTCGGCAGAGGAAAGGTCGGGTTGGTCGCGCCATTCGATATGCCAGTTGCCCTCGAAGAAGAGCTCTGGATAGGCGCGGATCTCCGCGGCGCTCGGCGGTCGGCTTGCCGGAATCCAAGTGTGCCGCGGGTCGTCTGGCGGCAGGGTGGTGAACGGGTTGTGCGCCCCAACCTGACCCGCCTCATCCAGCGCTGCCGGGCCGGCGTCCTGCGCCATCGCCTGAACATGCGGTACGACTGCAAGAGTTGCGAAGGCAACGGAGAGCCACCGGATAGCTCTCCTGGCAACCTGCGCAGGTCCGCAGGTCCGTTGGACAGAAGATCTCGTTGCGTCCACCATCGACTGTCCTCCACGATTGCTTTCCGTATCGATATCACAATTGTGGACCGGTCGCTCGTCAGGTCATCGTTGCCGGCAACCGAGCATGACCGATGTCGGTCTTTCGGCGGCGACGACGCTCCACTGATCTCTGGGACTGGCTTGGCACCGACGTGCCGACGCAGACCGCGACTACTGCCGCAGATAGGCATCGATCGCGTCCGGCGATCGAAGATCGACGATCTCGAGGTCGCGCCAGTCGACCAGCAGCAGGTGCTGGTCGAGACTGAGCGCCATCAATATTTCGGTGAGCCTGCGACGTTCGTCGGCTTCGCTGGTTTTGAGCTTCCCCCACAGCGATCCGACCTCATCGCCATCGAGCTCGGCAATGATGCCCTTATTCGCCCACGGGCTCGGTCTCGGGTACCCCGGACCGAAGCCGATGCGCCTGATCCCGAGTTCGGCCTCAAGCGCACCGAGCGTGCTGACGATCCTGTCGAACTGCTTGGCGCGCGGCTTCAGGAGCTCGACGAACCGCGACTCTTTCATCTGCAGACGAGGGAGGGTCGAAGGCGGCTCGGCACGCCGGTAAATCTCCGTCCAGCCAACTCCGTTGGGCGCGAGATACTTCTCCGCATGGGCCGCGATCGCCTGACACTCCCGCACGCAATAGTCCTGCCACTCGATGGGGAGCAGTTGCGCCATGCCGACGTCGTCTTCATCGTGAAAGAATTCGTACAAGCCGGCTACCCCTCTCCACGGTCGGCGACTTGCCCACCGTCAAGTTCCTTCAAATAGGCAGGCGGCACCGCTTCGGTGAGCCAGACGTGGTTGGCGCTCAGATAAAACGTGAAGCCGTCCCTGGACATGGATGCCGCGTCCACTGCCAGGACCACCGGTTTGCCCCGGCGGGCACCCACCGCGCGGGCGATATCAGGGTCGGCGTGCAGGTGAACGTGGTGCCGCTTTCCTTTTCTCAAGCCCTCGCGGGCGATCGGATCCAGGAAGCGCGCCGTTGTTCCATGATAGAGGACCCGTGGAGGATCGGCCGATGTCAGGCCGAGATCGACCGGAACCGAGTGGCCCTGGTTGGCGCGAATGCGGGTGCGGTCGGGGCTGAACGAGAAGCGCTGCTTGTCGCTGGTCTCGACGATCGCCTCGAGGTCGGCGAGCGACAGGGCTTCGCCTGCTTTCGACAGGCCGGCGATCAGTCCCGCGACAGGCGTCCAGCCGGCTTCGTCCAGTTCGATGCCGATGGCGCCGGGCCCGTGCCGAAGGACGAAGCTCAGCAGCTTGCTCCGGCGTGTCGCTTCACGAGTCACTTCATTCGGCCTCAATGTTTCGACGGCCTGCAGACTGACGCCCGCATCCGTATCGTTCAAGCCCGCGCGCGGCGTCAACGCTGGAAGCAACGGCCCGTCAGATGATGCTGCGGATGCTGCCGCCGTCGACGCCCCACACCGCCGAGGTGACGAAGCTCGCGAGATCCGAGGCGAGGAAAACGATGACGTTGGCGACTTCTTCGGGCTTACCCAGCCTGTCGAGCGGCAGCTGCCGCAGCGACAGCTCATGCTCCACGGCCTGCTGCGGGGGCATCTTGTGGAACGTCGCGAAGGTGTCCGCGAAACCGCCGGGCTTGGTCCAGAACGGCGTCCAGATCGGGCCGGGCGCCACCGCGTTGACGCGGATCTCTGGCCCCTCCGAGCGCGCCAGTCCCTTGGTCAGCGCAAGTACAGCCGCCTTCGACGCCGAATAGTCGACCGGCACCGGTCGAGAAGGGCAAGCTTCGCGCCTTCGCGCGCGAAGCCGAGGGCGGTGGCGCTGCCGATTTCCTTCGCGGCCCCGGTGATCAGAACCACCTTGCCGGCAAGGCCCGTATCCATGTTTCCTCCCGCATTCTCTCAGGTCTGTTGCTAGACCGACGCGCCTTCCGCCCCGGTCCGGAAATCGAAGCTCGTCGTCAGGCCGCCGTCGGCCATCAGCTCGGCGCCGTTGATGGCGTTTGCGGCCGGCGAAAGCAGAAACATCGCGGCGCGGGCGACATCGTCGGCGGCAAGGATCTCTCCCCCCGGCTGCCGTTGCGCGCGCGCCGCGAGGAACTTTTCCGGGTCATTCGCCGACTGGAGATGCCGCTCGAAAAGACCGGCCCGCATCGGACCGGGGCTGAGGACGTTCACCCGGATGCCGTCACGCGCGTGGTCCATGGCGACGGTTCGGGCGAGCTGCCTGACCGCCCCCTTCGAGGCGGCGTAGGTGGCGAGCTGCTGCTCGGCGAACGTCGCATCAATGCTGGCGATCGAGACGATCGGGCCGCCGCCGCGTTCGATCATCAGCGGCAGGATCGCTTTCATCGCCAGGCCCGTACCGACGACGTTGACGCGGAGCGTCCGCTCGAACAGCGTCTTGTCGAGGTCGACGATATCACCAACGTCGAGAATCGCCGCTGCGGTGACAAGGCCGATGGTCGCGGCGCCGACAGCTTCCGGCCGCGACGTCACCGCCGCCCATGTTCCCTCGTCGGAGACGTCGCCGGTGACGTGGCTGTATCCGGCAACGCCGGCAAGGTCGTCGGCTGCTCCCGCAATGTCGACGCCGATGGTCGCGACGCCCGCCTGCACCAGGAGCCGGCAAAGCGCGCGGCCAAGGCCGGAAGATGCGCCGGACACGATCACCGTGTCAGGCAGGCTGACCGTAAGGGACGCATTTGTCATTTCTGCTGCTACCTCTGTGCATTCCGAATGTGATTGGTACGCTTCGCATTGCCGAGCGCCGCACAAGGCGGAGATTTCGACAAGGTCTGCGGCTGCTGGCTGAGCGCCCCGCCGAAACCGGTCGAGAATAGATCAGGCGCATGGCGCTGCCCGATGGCGTAGATATCCATCCCGGATATTCACGGCTTCCGAAAGAGGCGCGGCCCTCCCCACGATCCCGGCTCCCGGCCCTTGAGCGTCAGGCGGAATTCGGGACATAGTGCGCCCGCCGCCGGTCGGGTCGTCGCGCCGCGACGCAGACGGGCGGTGCGAAGTGAGGCGGCCGGGGCATCCCTGCGACAACGCCTCGCAGAGACGGGGGCGCATGGTGCGCCGCACGATTGGTGGTGCATGCGTCGAGGGAGGCAACAGTAGTGAAAAAGATCCTGAACGATCCGGTGAACTATGTGGACGAGATGCTCGACGGGCTGATCGCCGCCCACCCCGATATCTACGCTCAGCCCGAGACGCGGGTGATCGCGCGGGCCGGCGGCGCCACGTCGGGCAAGGTCGGCATCGTCACCGGCGGCGGCTCGGGCCATCTGCCGATCTTCACCGGCTATGTCGGCAAGGGCCTCCTCGACGCCTGCGCCATCGGCAATGTCTTCGCCTCGCCGTCGGCCGAGCAGATGGCCGGCGCCATGCGCCATGCCCATTCGGCGGCGCCGGCGTGCTGCGCCTCTACGGCAATTACGGCGGCGACGTGATGAATTTCGACATGGCCGGCGAGATGGTCGAGATGGAGGACGACATCCGCTCGACCACCGTGCTGCTTGCCGACGACGTCGCCTCGGCGCCGCCGGAGGAGGCGCGCCAAGCGGCGCGGCGTCGCCGGCATGGTCTACGCCTTCAAGATCGCCGGCGCCAAGGCGGAGGAGATGGCCGACCTCGACGCGGTGACCGCGACCGCCCAGAAGGCGGCCGACGCCTGCCGCTCGATCGGCATGGCGCTGACGCCCTGCACGGTGCCGCAGGCCGGCAAGCCGACCTTCGAGATCGGCGAGGACGAGATGGAGATGGGCATGGGCATCCACGGCGAGCCCGGCATCTGGCGCGACAAGCTGAAGCCGGCCGACGCCGATCGCCGACGAGATGCTCGAGCGGCTCGCCGACCGACATGCCGCTTGCCAAGGGCGAGCGCGTCTCGATCCTGGTCAACTCGCTCGGCGCGACGCCGCTCGAGGAGCTCTACATCGTGTACCGGCGAGCCGAGCCGCGGCTCGCCGACCTCGGCGTGACGATCGTCATGCCGCTGGTCGGGCGCTACGCCACCTCGATGGAGATGGCCGGCGTGACGCTCACGCTGTGCAAGCTCGACGGCGAGCTCGAGCGCCTGCTCACGGCGCCGTGCCATTGCGCCTTCTGGACGGTGGTGTGAGACGGCGATGGGACTGACGCACCGACACCGCTCAGCGGCCGCCACCGCGTCGCCGCGCTGCGGCGGCATCGGCGGCCGAGGCCGAACTCAACGCCCTCGACGGCGCAGCTCGGCGACGGCGACCTCGGCATCACCATCTCCGCCGGCTGGCAGGAGGTCGCCAAGGATGCGGCGGCCATGCCCGACGACGTCGGCATGGCGTTCCTCGACTGCCGCCAAGGCGTTCCAGCGCGTCTCCTCGTCGTCCTACGGCACGCTGACGGCGACCGCCGCTGATGGCGGCGGCCAAGCGCACCAAGGGGCAGACCGACGTGACCGTGGTCGGAGGTGCCCGGGCTGGTGGCGGCCGCCCGCGATGCCATGATGGCGCGCGGCAAGGGCGCGCTCGGCGACAAGAGCGTGCTCGACGCCCTCGACGCCGTCGCCCGCGCCATCGACGGCATCGACGATCCGGCGAAGATGCGCGAGGCGGCCGCTGGAGCGACCGCCACGGCAATGGACGCGTTCCGCGGCAGGCCCAACAAGCTCGGCCGAGCGCGGATGTTCGCCGAGAAGTCGGTCGGCATGGACGATCCGGGCATGCTCGCCTTCCAGCGGATCCTGGCAGGGCTTTCCGCTTAGCCCGCTACTTCGCCGCGGTCGCCGTGGTCATACCCCCTTCGAGCGCCATGCCGCCGTCGGCCGCGAAGAAGCGCTGATAGTTTTCCGGCCCACTACTTCGCGGCGGCTGTCGTGATCTTGTCCAGGGTATCGGCCATCACTTGCAGGACCGGCGCATCGGAGGGAATGCTCCACTCGGCGAGCATGTCAGCCGGAACCTCATAGGCCATCGCGGTGCCGCTTCCGGTGTCGTAGACGAGCACCTTGGCGGGAAGATCGAGTGCCGCCATCGGATCTGCGGACAGCGCCTGCGCGCCGATCCTCGGGTCGCCGAAGATCACCAGCTGGAGGTCGCCAATGTCTTTGCCGATGCTCTTCACACCGCCGCCGAAGTCGACGACGGAGAAGACCCGCGCACCCGCATCCTCGACCGACGCTTTCAGTCGCTCCACCGTTTCCGGAACGGAGCCTGCCGAGGGCACGACCACTGTTTCGGCGAACGAAGCTGCCGGCACGCAAGCGAGAATGGCCGCTGTGAGAAGTCGTTTCATAGGTTTTCCTCCTTGGGTTCTGGGACTGCGTTGAGAGGCAGAAGTTGGATCGTCAGTGACCCGCCGCAATCCAATCCGCGACGCGGCGCGCGTCTCGCCCAACGCCCGAGACGAGCGTCGATGACACCGCGTACTGGAAAGGAAGTCCGGTGAAGTAGAGCCCGTCCATGTCGCTCGCCTTCCCGAGGCGGTGGCGGGGCGTGCCGTGTTCGTCGAGCACCGGCAGGTCGATCCAGTCGAAACCGGAATGGAAGCCTGTGCACCAAATCACGGTGGCGCAGGCGATTTCCGTGCCGTCCTCGGACACCGGCCTGCCGCCTCGCACGCCGGTGATCTTCCCGATCCGGCGGACCCCAGCGCGCTCGAGCTGGCCGGGACGCGTCCGGACCAGCGGCATGCCGTGGCCGTGCATCTTGGACCGGAACCTCCGCCCTATCGGCGTCCGTATCGTCAGGACACGATGGAACAGTCCGCGGATGACGAGGCGCACCAGCAGCTTGCGCCCTGCGAACCCCTCGATATTGAAGGGGACATGCCCGACGTCGCGACCGGACAAATAAACCTTGTGCGTTTGTGCCAGGTCCATGGCGATCTCGGCGCCGGAATTGCCCGCACCCACGAGGAGCACTGCGCCGTCCGGAAGCTGGGCGGGGTTGCGGTATTCGTGCGAGTGCATTTGGACGACGTCAGTTCCGAGTTCGCGCGCGAACTCGGGCACGCGCGGCTTCTGATAGCTTGCGGCCGCGACCACCACTTGGTCGGCCTCATATGCGCCGCGGGTGGTTTCCACGCGAAAGCGACCGTCCACCTTGCAGAGCCGGTCGACGCGGGCGTTCAGGCGAACCGGCAGGTCCATGCGGGCGGCGTAGCTCTCAAGGTAGTCCGCCATCTGGTCCTTGGTGGGAAACGTGTCTTTGTCGGCCGGGAAGCGGTAGCCGTCGAGCCCGTCGAACTTCGCCGGGGTGAAAAGCCGGAGCGAATCCCACCGCTGGCGCCAGACATCACCGATGCGGGAGGCGGCGTCCAGAATGACGTGGTCGACGCCGTTCCGCTTGAGGTGATGGCCGACCGACAGCCCGGCCTGGCCGGCTCCGATCACCACGACGTCGTGGCGCCGCGCGGCGGTCCGGGCCGGCTCGCGGGTCGTCGCAGCCTCGGTAAACGCGCCGGGCTGGGTTCTCAGCAGATTGCCGGTTTCCATCAGGTCTGCCGGATGGCGGCCGGTCCGGCCGGCGAACGGTCGAGGACGTGGGCGTCGTAGTCATGAGCTTGCTCCAATCTTGCGTTCCTGGAGACAAGCCTAGTCACGCGCCCGCCGGCCTACATCGTGAGGACGACCCATGCCGCAAATTTTCTTTGATGGGGCGTTTGACCCATTCCGTGTGCGTCAGATCGTGCCGGTCTTGAGCGCCTTGGCGACGGCGGCGGCCCGCGAGGACACGCCTAACTTGCCAAAGATGTTCTCGACATGACGGTTTACCGTTTTCGGGCTGAGGCCGAGTTCCCCGGCAATGGTGCGGTTGGAGCCTCCCGCAGCCATCAGCGCCAGCACTTCCCGCTCGCGCGCGGTGAGGATGTCCGAGTCGGAGGGTTTGCTGTTCGCCCGGAGTGTTCGGATCCGCGCCAGGTCGGGTTCGGCGCCGAGTTCGTGGAACAGCTTCTCGGCCGCATCGAGCTCCATCGCGGCACTCTCGATGTCGCCAAGCTCGGTGCAGCCGCGCGCGATGTCGACGCGCAGCCGCGCCACCAGGTAGGGCGCGCCGAATTCCGACCAATACTGCCGCGCGCGGATCAGCGCGGGAACCGCAACGGCAAAGGCGCCACGCGCTAGCGCCAGCGTCCCATAGCCCTGGTCGGCGACGCGGGTCAGGACTTCCGTGCCGAAGCGTTCCGCGATCTCCTGCATCTCGCCACACAGGCGTTCGGCAGTGTCCAGATCATCGCAGGCGATGGAAATCTCTATGCCCGCCGGTAGCAGCGCGCTCTTTCGCGGCAGGTCGCCCGCGGTTTGCAGCGCGCGGTCGGATCATGGCGGCCGCCTCCGTGGTGCCGGCCCTGCGCCAGCCGGAGGAGGGCCAGCCCCGGCTGCGGGTCGATGCCACTCTCGCCGGCCAGGCGATACTCGGCATCGGCGGCGTTGTAATCGCCGCGGAGCCGCAGGATTTCGCCGCGTCGGTAGGCGGCGTTGGCCATGGCGGTCTGCTCGGTCGTGCCCTCGAGACCGTGGCCCGCGCGTTCGGCTTCCGCGAACGCCTCGCTCCAGTTTCCCTCGAGCTGCAGGACCTCGGCCCGGTGCACCTGGCAGACACCGTTGAAGGCTTTCGCCTGGGGATTGCGCCGGCACCAGTCGTCGAGGATCGCGGTCCATTCGCGCGCGCGCACCATCTCCAGCACCCGACAGCAGGAGGCGACGATCTCGCAGTAGACGACACCGGTAACGACCGGCGAAAGACGGTTGCTGTTGGCCAGGAGCATCGTCTCATCGATCGGGACGTAGCCCTCGTCGATCCGCCCGAGCCGGAAGAGTATTCCGCCCTTCAGGCTGCCGGCCAGCGCGATCAGGTCCGGCTCATCCCGGGTCTGGCCTATGGCAATTGCCTTGTCGGCGATCTCGACCGCGGTTTCATATGCGCCCTTGCCGCGGTGCATGAAAACCTGCGGCAGTAACAGGTAGCCGCGTTCCACGCGAGTCGGGCGCGGTCTGCTCGGCATGCTTGCCGGCGCGCTGAAGCCATCCAGATCCGAGACCGATATCTCCGATCATCATCGACCGGAGGCCGCTCCAGAACGCTGCCCGCGCGGATTTGTCGTG
>CAVQBS010000045.1:0-166481 GCA_963710805.1 uncultured Alphaproteobacteria bacterium
CTCATTGTTTATCCGGGCCTCTCCAATGCGCGGCGGATCACCTTCGAATACGTCATGTTGAAGGGAGTCAATGATTCGCCGGCCGAGGCGCGCGAGCTGGTGCAGCTGCTCGCCGGCATCCCGGCCAAGATCAACCTGATCCCGTTCAATCCGTGGCCGGGCTCCGGCTACGAGTGCTCCGACTGGGAGGCGATCGAGCGCTTCGCCGACATCGTCAACCGCGCCGGCTACGCCTCGCCGATCCGCACGCCGCGCGGCCGCGACATCCTCGCCGCCTGCGGCCAGCTCAAGAGCGAGAGCGAGCGGCTCCGCATCCGCGAACGGATGGCGCTCGAGGCGATGATCGCCGGTTAGCGCGGAGGCAACGCTGACCGCCTTCTCCGCATCCTCATCCTCGATCCCGCTGGCCTTTGTCGCCGCCTGCATCGCCGCCGGGGCTGACCATCGCCGTCGCGCTGTTCGGCGTCGACACGAACTTCCATCGACAGCTCGTCGGCCTGTTGATCGGCTCGGGCATCGGCGTCACCTTCTATGCTGGGACCTTCTCGTTTCTGCCGGCGTTGATCGCCATCGTCCTGGCCGAGGCCTTCGGCTGGCGGTCGGTCTTCTATTGGCTCGCTGTCGGCGGCGGCATCGGGCTCGCCGCGAACGCACTGAGCAGTTTCATCGACGCGCCGGAATATGTCGACTACCGGCTTGCCCTCCACCTCGCTGCTGGCTTCGTCGGCGCTCTTGTCTACTGGCTGATCGCAGGCCGGTTCTCCGGCGTCAACACCGCCAGCGACAAATCAGCCTAGCCGGCGCTCAGCCCGCACCGCGGCGCTGACAATTCAAAGCAAAAACCCTGTTCACGCGTCACCCGTCCTCAATGGTAATCCAAGCTGCTCCTCACAACGGGGGTTCACCCTCCGTTAGGCTCTAGTTCTTAGAGTTCTGACTCGAAACGATGCGATTGATTTCAAGCTCTTGCGAGCTTGCGGGTGAGGGTTCGAATGTGAGCGACAAGCATCCAGGCGAGGGCGCTCGGGATTGTCGCTTCGAAGTCCTTGGCAAGTCTGCGGCATCGGCCGAGCCAGGCGAAGGTCCGTTCAACCACCCATCTGCGGGGAAGCACGACGAAGCCGGCGGCGGGATCGGAGCGCTTGATGATCTCGATGGTCCATCGCCCGAATGCGGTCAGCGCATCGCGGAGTTTGTCGCCGGCGTAGCCACCATCGGCGAAGAGGTGACGCAGCCAGGGATAAAGCGAACGGATCGAGGCGAGAACGCTGACGGCGCCATCGCGATCCTGGATGTCGGCAGCATGGACCTGCAAGCCGACGAGATGACCCTCGGTGTCGGTGACGATGTGGCGCTTGCGTCCCTTGATCTTCTTGCCCGCATCATAGCCGCGCGGACCGCCGCTTTCCGTGGTTTTCACCGACTGGCTGTCGATCACGCCGGCCGACGGGCTGGCTTCGCGTCCCGCCTTCTCACGGGCGGTCATGACCAAGGCGTGGTTGATCGTGAAGAACCGACCACCGCGCGACCATTCATAGAAATAGCCCTGCACGGTCGAATAGGGCGGGAAGTCCTTCGGCAACTGCCGCCACTGACAGCCGGTCGAGGCGATGTAGAGGATCGCATTCATGACCGAGCGAAGATCCGTCGTGCGTGGACGCCCGATTGACGACGGCGCTGGCATGAATGGCTCGATCAATGTCCATTCCGCATCGGTCAGGTCACTTGCGTAGCGCAGGCCTTCGCGCCGATACTGCGGTCGAGTGATTTCAGTCCAAGGCATCGTGATCTCCATCGAATCTTCGCAAATCCGACGGAATCATAACCAACTGGAATCACTCAACTCTTTTTCAGTCAGGCTCTTAGAGAGAACCGAAAGTGAAAGAGTCGAGCTAGGATTTCAGATGAAGACTTTACCGGGGCTGCCGGCGATCGGCCGGCATTCACGCCTTATTGCGGACCTGACCAGTTCGACCGTCCTCAGCCGCCGGCAGCTGCTCGGCTCGATGGCGCTGATGGCGATGCCTGCGACAGCCTTGGCGCAGGCACCGGATGACGCGGCGCCGACGACCAATAACGAAGCGCTGGAGGGGATGGGGCTCGAGCCGAAGCCGGACTACACGCTGGTCGCCAAGTTCGCCACCTATGACCTCGATCTTCTCTACGGCGTCAACGAAGATGGCACGCCCAACCCCGGCGGCGACCGGCTCGAGGTCGGCAAGTTCAAGTTCATGACCCGGACCTGGGCGATGGACGGCGTGCTCGACAACAACTATCTGGGCCCGCTGATCGAGATCAAGCCGGGCGACAAGTTCTCGGTGCTCGTCAAGAACGAGTTCTTCGAGGAGGGCGACTACGAGAACTACGGGCCGCCGGTGCCGGAGCCCAAGGACTGGATGTCGGTCATCGACCAGAAGTCCGGCCCCTCCGTGTTCCTGCACCAGGACCAGCCCCTCGGCATGCCGTTCTTCGGCACCTGCACGCCGACGACGTCGATCGACCAGTTCAATGTCGACTGGGAGAATGTGCCGAAGAACTACAACTGGACGAACCTCCACCTGCACGGGCTGGAGATCGATCCGCACCTCTTCTACCCGCAGGGCACGTCCGACCCGAAGGCCGACTACATCACCATCAAGCCGGGCGGCGAATACCTCTATCATTTCGAATTGCCGCAGGAGCATCCGACCGGCACCTTCTGGTACCACCCGCACCGTCACAACTCGGTTGCCATTCAGGCGTGGGGCGGATTGGCCGGCATGCTGATCATCCGCGGCCTGTTCGACGACGAGCTCAAGGCCAACGGCGTCACCACCGAAATACCGTTCGTCGTGCACGATCCGCATTACGAGATCGTCAAGTATCCGAAAGGCGACGAGCCGGGGATCGCCAAGGTCGGACGGTTCCTCCACAACCAGAACGGTCTGACCGACTACACCTACATGGTCTCGGGGCGCTACCAGCCGACCTACACGCTGAAGCGAAACCAGATCGCCGTCATCCGTCATCTGACCGCCACGGTCGAGAACCTCGCCTGCTTCCGCATCGTCGCCGCGCCTGGGACCTACGCACCGACAGCGAGCGAAGGCGTCGAGGGCGAGAACTATCCCTTCTACATGATCGCCTCGGACGGCATCGCCTTCGGCGACGTGGTCAAGAAGAACCTGATGGTCACCGGCGGCGGCGAGCGTCACGATCTTTTGGTCAGCTTCGACCAGCCGGGCGAGTACCTCGTGAAGAGCGACCATCTCGGCACGATCCAGTTCTTCGGGACCGGCCCGCGCGACCAGGTGATCGCCAAGTTCGTCGTGACCGAGGAGGACGCCGGCCAGCCGATGTCACAGATCGAGCAGATGAAGTTCACGCCGGGCATTCCGACCGAGGGCCCGCCCGGGGTCGCCGAGATCCAGCCCTCGGAAATCCAACGGCGCCGTCACTTCGTGTTCGACATCGACGGCAACACCTGCATGCTCCCCTACCAGCAGTTCCGCATCAACGACACGGTCTATCGGACCGACACCGTCGACTTCGAGATCGAGCAGGGCACGGTCGAGGAATGGGTGATGGTCAACCCGACGGGCGGCGTCCATCCCTTCCATGTCCACGTCAATGCCTATCAGGTGAAAGAGGCCTATTCGGCCCAGGTACCCGATCCCAAGCTGGTCGGCGCCGACGCACCGATCGTCCAGTCCCGCATCGACGCGCTGAAGGTCATCGACCACCCCAACCAGTGGCGGGACACGATGATCATCCCGCCGAAGGGATACCTTCGCGTCTGGACCCGGATGTACAGCGAGCGGGTCGGCAAGACCGTGCTCCACTGTCATTTCCTCGCACACGAGGAGACGGCGATGATCTCGAACTTCCTGATCAAGGCGAAGTCCGGCAATGGTTAGCGCGCAAGCGGCCGTGACGACACGCTCTCTCTTCGCCGCACTGGCCTTCGCCGGCGCGATGATAGCCTCCGCCCCCCCGGTCGCTGCGGCGGGGGATATATCCGTATCCGTTAAATCCTTCGTCGGTTGCTGGCTGACGGCGAAGCCCGAGCCGATCGTGATCCTCGGCGCCGACAGCAAGCCCGATGACTATCAGGTGTTCCACGAGCAGATGCTCTTGGTCATCGAGCCGATCACGGACACCCAGCTCGTTAAAGGCCGCTACTACGCCCTCTCGCCCGATCTGAAGAGCGTCATCGGGCCCGCCTATGTCGATGGCGCGTTCAACCCGGTGGAAGGCGTGCTGACCGTCGGCGAGCCGAAGGGCGGTCTCAACCGCGTCCACCTGCAATCGGACGACACCATCCTCTACGTCCATACCAAGGCAGCCGACACTGCCGACATGTCGGTCCGCGAGATGGACCGCCTCGATTGCGACGCGGCCCAGTCGAAGGAGGGGGAGCTGTTGGCAGCCCAGAAGGCCGATGCAGACTAGGGGCGTCTTCCGCTGGTGGCCGCGTGCGCCGGGAAAGAAGGCGCTGGCGGTCGTTTCGGGCCTGGTCGCCCTTGCGGTCCTGACGCAATGCGGGCAGGCGCAGGACGCCCGGACGCCAGGACAAGGAGAGAGCTGCCTCGCGCCGCCTCATGCCTGCGCTCCCGAAGCGACACTTGATTGTGTCTGGTTCCCGGATCGTTCGATCTGCGGCACCAACCACGTCTGGCTGAACGTCGCCCACAATCGGCTGAGCCTCCCCCTGTCGGGCATCAAGGACCCGTGCGAGGCGCGCTTCGCGGACCTCAACGCCGCCAAATGGACCTGCCAGTCGACAGAGGAATGTCGGGGCATCACCCGCGATCACGGGATCGTCTGCGACGGCGAGGTGCGGACCTACGAACTCCGGCGGGGCATCCTCTGGGACACCACCCCCGACAATACCTACAACGCCTGGGTCCGCCGCGACTTCGTCAAGCAGGACGCGACGACGCTCGACGAAAGAATGCCCGACAGCGCCACGGATCCCTGCCTCTATCGCCAGGTCGACCTTCAGGCGGCGCTGGATGCGTGCGCCCTGACCGAGGGCTGCCACGGCGTCATCCAGGATGAAGGCATCACCTGCGACGGCACACCTAGGGCTTTCGACCTGCGGAGCGGCGGCCAGGGCGACGCTCCCGGAACGACCGCCTGGATCTATCGGGTCCGCCCTGCGGCCGATTAGATCCCCGGCGAAACCGCCGCCGACATCCGGCAGGGCAGGAGGCTGGCACGTTTCATCGGCCCTTCCCTACCGCGACTGCGCCAGCACCAGCCGCACCGCGAACGCGCCGAGCACGCTGGCGAACAGCCAGTCGACCAGCCGCGTAGCCTTTGGCGAGCGCCTGAGGAAGCTCGCGATCCGGTCGGCGAAGAGGATCAGCCCGACGCAGACCGGAACGTTCACCACCGCGAAGAACAGCCCGAGGAAGAGGAGCTTCTTCGCCGCCTCCGGATCGTTCGGCGAGACGAACTGGGGCAGGAAGGTCACGAAGAAGACGATGATCTTCGGATTGAGGAGATTGACCAAGAGCCCCTTCAGGTAGACTGCCCGCAGCCGTTCCGGCCGGCCTCGTCTGTCGAGCGACAGGGCCGAGCCGTGGCGGATCGCATCGATGGCGAGATAGGCGAGATAGGCCGCTCCGACGATCTTGAGGATCGTGAAGGCGGTGACCGACGCCGCCAGCAGAACCGAAAGACCGGCAGCGATGAGGATCGAATGTACGACCAGCCCGGTCGTCGCCCCGCCGAAAGCGGATAATCCTGCCGCGCGCGACTGCGAGACCGTCTTGGAGAGAAAGAGCGTCATGTCGGGGCCCGGCGTCAGGCCGAGGATGATTGACGCCACCGTATAGGCGGCGAGAACCGGCAGGGCGGGCACGAAATCGGCAAGCATTGACGTTTGAAGCCTTGTCGCGAAGCGATTGGCAGACTATCCGATCCTGTTGACGTTTGGCAGGGCCGACGCAAGCACCGGGATCGGCGCGGCACCGACAGGATCGAAAGACTCTTGGCCACGAGAGAGCAAGGCAACCATCCCTACGCCGGCGCAAGCCTGACGAGGCTGCCCTGGTCCCATCCGATCAGCGCCTCCCTCCTCTTCGTGGTGGTGGTCTCGGCTTTCTTCCTCGCCTTTCCCGGTGTCGATCTGTGGACCAGCCATCTCTTCTACCAGAGCGGCGACGGCTTTTTCCTCCGCCACGACGGCGTGCTGAAGGTGTTCCGTTACACCGGTCGCATCGCCGTCATTGCCGTCGTCGCCTTGCTGGTGGTGCAACTGGTCATCAAGCTGGCGAAGCCGGAACGGCCGAGTTCTGTGCCGCCAAACGTCACCCTTTTTCTCTTCTCGACGCTGATCGTTGGCCCGGCGCTCCTGGTCAATGTCGTGCTGAAGGATCACTGGGGCCGCCCCCGCCCGAACGCCGTCGATCTGTTCGGCGGCGACTCGCCCTATGTCGTGGTCTGGCGGATCACCAGCTACTGCGACACCAACTGCTCATTCGTCTCCGGCGAGACGGCGAGCGCTTTCTGGCTGACCGCCCTCGCCCTTGTCGTGCCGAAGCCCTACCGCCTGCCGGTCGCCCTCGTCACGGTGATCTACGCAACCCTTATCTCTCTCAACCGCATCGCCTTCGGCGGCCATTTCCTGTCCGATGTCGTGCTTGCCGCCGCACTCACCTTGCTGGTCATCGCCATCGGCTACCGCATTTTCATCGCCCGCCCGCCGGCATGGCTCGCCAACGACCGGCTGGAGGCCAACCTCACCCGGTTTGGCAAGCGGCTGCACGGGCGGCAACGGCGCGACGCCGAGCCGCGTGAAGACGCATGAGCGACCGCGAGCCCGACCTTTTCGCCACCGATCGCGACGCCATCCCGGAGCCGGCCTCCCTCGCCGAGGCGCGGCGTCTTGCCGCGACCTGCGCCCGCTGCGACCTCTACAAGAACGCCACCCAGACCGTGTTCGGCGAGGGCCCGGCGGATGCCCGCATCATGCTGGTCGGCGAGCAGCCCGGCGATCAGGAAGACATTCAGGGGCGCCCCTTTGTCGGCCCGGCGGGCGGCGTGCTCAATCAGGGCCTCGCCGACGCCGGCCTCGACCGCAAGACCCTCTTCATCACCAACGGCGTCAAGCACTTCAAGAACGAGCCGCGTGGCAAGAAGCGCCTTCACAAGCGGCCGGACGTCGCCGAGATCGATATCTGCCGCTGGTGGCTCGACCTCGAACGGAAGTTCGTCGCGCCGGAGGTCATCGTTGCGCTCGGAGCGACCGGCCTCCGGGCGATAACCGGCCGCTCGCCGACCATCAGTTCGATGCGCGGCAAGCCGGCGGTTCTCGATGATGGCGCGACGCTGATCGTCACCATCCACCCGTCCTACCTCCTGCGCATGCCCGACCGCGATGCGGCGGAGCACGAATATCGCCGCTTCGTCGCTGATCTCAGGCTTGCCGCCGACAGCGTCGGCTAGGCCCACTGGATCGCCGGCGGCTGCAATCATCCCGGCGGCTTGCCGGTCGTGCGCGGCACGTCCTATAAGCGGCGACCTTTTTTTCGCGAACGCGGGGCGCATGGCATGGCTGACGTCAAGAAGGTGGTTCTTGCCTATTCCGGCGGGCTCGACACCTCGATCATCCTCAAATGGCTGCAGACCAGCTACGGCGCCGAGGTGGTCACCTTCACCGCCGATCTCGGCCAGGGCGAGGAGTTGGAGCCCGCCCGCAAGAAGGCGGAGCTGCTCGGCATCACGGAAATCCACATCGAGGATCTCCGCGAGGAGTTCGTCCGCGATTTCGTCTTCCCGATGATCCGGATGAACGCCGTCTACGAGGGCGTCTACCTGCTCGGTACGTCGATCGCCCGGCCGCTGATCGCCAAGCGGCTGGTCGAGATCGCCCACGAAACCGGCGCCGACGCCATCGCCCACGGCGCCACCGGCAAGGGCAATGACCAGGTCCGCTTCGAGCTGACGGCCTACGCCCTCGACCCCAACATCAAGGTGATCGCCCCGTGGCGCGAGTGGGACTTCAAGTCGCGGAGCGACCTCATCGAGTTCGCCGAGAAGCATCAGATCCCGGTGCCCAAGGACAAGCGCGGCGAGGCTCCGTTCTCGGTCGACGCCAACCTTCTCCACTCCTCCTCGGAGGGAAAGGTGCTGGAGGATCCGTGGGCCGAGCCGCCGCCTTATGTCTTCCAGCGCACCGTCGCCCCGGAGGACGCCCCCGACAAGGCGACCATGGTCGAGGTCGGCTTCCGCCGCGGCGACGCGGTTTCCATAGACGGCGTGGCGATGAGCCCGGCCACGCTCCTCACCCATCTCAACGCGCTCGGTCGCGACAACGGCATCGGCCGCGTCGACCTGGTCGAGAACCGCTTTGTCGGCATGAAGTCCCGCGGCATCTACGAGACCCCGGGCGGCACCATCCTGCTCACCGCGCACCGCGCCATGGAATCGCTGACGCTCGACCGTGAGGCGGCGCATCTCAAGGATTCGCTGATGCCGTGCTATGCCGAACTGGTCTACAATGGCTTCTGGTTCGCCCCCGAGCGCCACATGCTGCAGGCGCTGGTCGACACCTCCCAGGAGAACGTCGAAGGCATCGCCCGGCTCAAGCTCTACAAGGGAAATGTCATCGTCGTCGGCCGCAAGAGCGACAAGTCGCTTTACTCCGACGAACTGGTCACCTTCGAGGATGACCGCGGCGCCTACGACCAGAAGGATGCCGCCGGCTTCATCCGGCTGAACGCCCTCAGGCTGCGGACTTTGGCGGCGCTTAGCCGGCGTTAACCACGGTGGCAGCGGCCCGCGATCTGCCGGGGCGCTTAATCCGGTATTAAGCGCGAAATGCAACCTTGGCGGTCCGCCAGGAGCCGCCCATGAAGACTTCGGCCGGGGCATCGCGCGCGCCCGACGATCACCACACCGAGACAGTCGACATCCTGAACGCCGCGCTCGAGAGCATGCCCTACGGCTTCTCGATCTGGGACGACTCGTTCCGTCTGGTTCTCGCCAATCGGCGGTACTTCGAGATCTACAACCTGTCGCGCGAGCAGTTCCGCCCCGGCATCTCGCTCGAGACGGCGATCGAATTGACGGTCGCCGCCGGAAACTACCCGGGGAGGACCGCCGCCGAGATCTACCCGGCCTATCGGGACCGGCTCGTTGGTACCAGCGATCCGACCCTGCCACTGGTCCATGAGAAGTCCATCGGCGGGCGAACCATCAAGTCCACCCACATTCGCCGCCCCGGACTTGGCTGGGTGGTGATCCACGAGGACAGCACGGAAAGCCGGCGCCGCGAGAGCGCGATGCGGGAACAGCATCTGCAGCTCGACGCCGCCCTCGACAGCATGCCCTACGGATTCTGCCTTTGGGACCGGAGCTTCCATCTTATTCTCTGCAACCATCGCTTTCTCGAGCTTTACAGCCTCGATCCAGCCGTCGAGTGGCGCGGCGCCAGTCTCTTCGACGTTTTCCTGGCAAGCGCCGAGGCAGGCAACCACCAGGGTCGCTCGGCGAACGAGATGCTCAGTCATTACCGGGAGCGGCTTTCGGCCACCGGCGAGGACGAGACGTTCCTCGCCGAGGAGGTTCTGGTCAGCGGCCGGGTCGTCAAGGTGAGCTTCCACCGCACCTCGGACGGGTGCTGGCTGGCGACCCACGACGACATCACCGAGCAGAAGGATCAGATTCAGGCGCTTCGGCAGCGCGAGTGGGAACTCGCTCGGCAGAACATGCGTTTCGAGGTGGCCGTCGACAATATGTCGCAGGGGCTTTGCATGTTTGATAGCAAGCAGCGGCTAATCATCTGCAACAAACCCTATGCTGATCTCTATGGCATGCCGGAAGAGCTGGTCCGGCCGGGCACCGCGCTTGAAGCCATACTCCGAAACCGGGTCGAGCGCGGGCTTCATCCCGAGCACGGCGCGGAGGAGTACATCCGCACGCGTCAGGCGCTGGTCGCCAACAAGGTCGAGGCCGCCGATGTCGTCGAGCTGCAGGATGGCAGGGTGATTTCGGTGCTGCATCACCCGATGGCTGACGGTGGCTGGGTCTCCACCCATCAGGACATCACTAAGCAACGGCACACCGAGGCGCGCATCCGTCATCTTGCCCGCCACGACGGGCTCACCGATCTTCCCAACCGCATGCTGTTCCGCGAGCGCATGGCGGAAGCCGAGACGCGCATCGGGCGGCACGAAATCGTCGCCGTGCACTTCATCGATCTCGACCACTATAAGACGGTCAATGACCTGTTCGGTCATGCGGTCGGCGATGCGGTCCTCGTCAAGGTGGCGGCCCGGCTATCCAAGGCATGCCGCAAGGGCGACATCGTTGCCCGACTGGGTGGCGACGAGTTCGCCATCCTGCAGGGGCGGCTCACCTTGCCAAGAGATGCGGCGACGCTCGCCGACCGTGTCGTCAAGACGATGGCGGAACCGATGAGCGTCGGCGGGCACGAGGTCGTCATCGGCGCAAGCGTCGGTATTGCCGTCGCCCCCGGCGACGGCAATACGACCGAGGCCCTGATGAAGAATGCCGACCTTGCCCTCTATCGGGCCAAGGCCGAGGGTCGCGGCACGTTCCATTTCTTCGAGGCCGACATGGACGCCGCCCTGCAGAAGCGTCTCGCCTTCGAGATCAATCTCCGCTCGGCCCTCGCCAACGGCGAGTTCACCCTTGCCTTCCAGCCGTTGTTCAACCTTGCCGAAAACCGCATCTGCTGTTTCGAGGCGCTTCTGCGTTGGCAGCATCCGACTCGCGGCATCGTCATGCCCGACGAAATCATCCCGATTGCCGAAGACTTCCGGACTGATCGTCCCGATCGGGGAGTGGGTGCTGCGCAGCGCCTGTCTCGAGGCGGCCGGCTGGCCGGAGGATATCAGGGTCGCGGTCAATCTGTCGCCGGTTCAGTTCAGACACCGCAATCTTGTGGAACAGGTCGAGACGGCGCTTTCAAATGCCGGTCTCGCGCCCAGGCGACTCGAACTGGAGGTGACCGAGTCGGCGCTGCTCGCCGGCAACGACACGACGCTCGCCACGCTTCATCGTCTTCGCCGCATTGGTGTCGGCATTGCGCTTGACGATTTCGGCACCGGCTATTCCAGCCTCAGCTACCTGCGCGCCTTTCCCTTCGACAAGATCAAGATCGATCGCTCTTTCGTGGAGGATGTCGCCTCTCAACCCGACAGCGTCTCGATCATCAGGGCGGTCATCGGCCTTGGCCGCAGCCTCGGCATGTCCACCACGGCCGAGGGCGTTGAGACCGCCGATCAGCTCGATCTGGTCCGCGAGCAGGGTTGTACCGAGGTTCAGGGCTTTCTCTTCAGCCCGCCCCTGCCGGCCGGCTCGGTCGCGACATTCTTTGCCGAGACCGGCAACCGCGACGTCAAAACGGGCGAGAAGGCGGCATCCTGACACGCGACAGCCCACGCATCGCTCTTGTACCAGCCTCGCGCCACCTCCAGATTTAAAGCATGCCGGGCCGCAGAAGCAGGCCCATCGCGGAGAAGGCGTGTCAATGCCGTGGTCGATCACCATCGGGCGGGTTGCGGGAAGCGAAATACGCGATTCACGTCACGTTCCTGCTGCTTCTCGCCTGGATCGGCGTCGCCCAGTATCTGCAGGGCGGGGCCTCCGCGGCGCTCGACTTCATTCTCTTCATCATCGCCATCTTCGCCTGCGTCGTCTCTGCATGAGCTCGGCCACGCGCTGATGGCGCGGCGCTACGGGATCACCACCCCGGACATCACCCTTCTCCCCATCGGTGGCCTCGCCCGTCTGTCGCGCGTCCCGGAGAAGCCGTCCGAGGAAATCGTCATCGCCATTGCCGGCCCGGCGGTGAATGTCGTGATCGCCGCCGTGCTGATCCTTGTCCTCGGCGCCCGGTTCAACCTTGCCGATCTTGCCGGGATCGAAAACACGGGCGTCAGCTTCGCGGCTCGGCTTGCCGCCGTGAACATCTTCCTCGTGCTGTTCAACCTGATCCCGGCGTTCCCGATGGATGGCGGCCGGGTGCTCCGGGCCGTGCTCGCCTTCCGGCTTGGCCGCCAGCGGGCAACCGAGGTGGCCGCCACCATCGGTCAGGCGCTCGCCTTCGGCTTCGGATTCCTCGGGCTTCTGAGCGCCAATGCGATCCTCGTCTTCATCGCCATCTTCGTGTTCCTCGCCGCCCAGGCCGAGGCAGGCGACGTCGGCCTGGCTGAAACGGCACGCCGGGTAACGGTCGACCGCGCCATGATCCGGGCATTCGAGACGCTCGGGCCCCACGCAACGGTCAACGACGCGGCCGAGGCGCTGCTCCGCACCACCCAGCACGAGTTCCCGGTGATCGATGGCGGTGGCCGCTTGCGCGGCATCCTCACCCGCAACGCCATGATCCGCGCCATGAAGTCGACAGGCCCGTCGACGCCGGTGCTCGACGTGATGTCGACCGACATTCCGTCGGTCCGCCTTGGCCAGTCGCTCGGGCTTGCCGTCCGGCAGATGCGGGAGCACCAGACGCCCTACGCCGGGGTCGTCGACGACAATGACCGGCTGGTCGGCTATATCAGCCAGGAAAACCTTGCCGAACTGATGATGGTCGGCGGCGCGGATCGCAATCAGGCGGCGGGGGCGCCGCGGGGCTGAGCGAAGCCGTCACTCCTCGGGGAGGCCGGCGAGGCGCAGCCCGTCGAGATACATCTCCAGGATACGCGGCTGGACGAATTTCATCGCATCGCCGACCTGGCGAACGGTGATCCCCGGGCGAGACGCCACGAACCTGGCAAGCGCGCCTTTGGCGCCTTCGATGTCGCCGGCCCTGGCGAGGAAGACCGCAAGGTCGCGATACGCCCAGGTCATCCCGACCTTCTCGCCGAGCGCCCGCCGCGCCCATTGCGCCGCCTCCACCGGGTCCCCGGCGACGAAGCGCGAGAAACCAATGCCGATGTAACCGTTGAAGCTGAAGGGATCGAGCGGACTGAGCTTGATCGCCTTTTCGAAGCAGCTCCGTGCCACGTCCGGATCGCCGCGATAGGCTTCAAGGAAGCCGCGTCGCGTCCATGCCCACGCGTTGTTGGGATCGAGGGCGAGCGCCCGGTCGACGAAAACCCGTGCGCGGTCGAGGTCGCCGAAGAGGAGCATCGTGGCGGTAGCCAGGGCCGTGAGCGCGGTCGGATCATCGCCGACCACCGGCGCGGCTTCCGAGATCAGCCGTTCGCCTTCGTTCCGGACCGCCTCCAGATCGTCCGACCAGTTGTAGACGACATGCTGGGCGCGTGCCCATGCGGCGATCGCCTTGGCCCGCGCGTAGGTCGGCTCGAGGTGCCGCGCCTCGTCGAGGAGCCGGATCGCCTCCTCGTTGTCATCCCGCCGGTGCGCCCACAGATGCGGCAGCGCCCGCAGCACCAGATCGTAGGCGGCAACGTTTTCCGGGCGTTTCCGGCGCGCGGCAGCAATCTCGGCTTCCCAGATCGACGGCCTGAGCGCGCCGGTCACCCGAGTCGCGATCTCATCCTCGAAATCGAACAGGTCGGCAACGACGCCGTCGAAGCGGTCGGCCCAGATGTGGACACCGGACAGAGCGTCGATGAGCTGCGCCGTCACCCGCACCCGGTCGCCCGAGGTGCGCAGACTGCCCTCGAGGATGTACCGGACGCCGAGTTCGCGCGAGATGTCGCGGACATCCACCGAACGTCCCCGATAGGCATAGGCGGAGTTCCGCGCGATCACGGTGAAGTCGCGCACCCGCGACAGCGATGCGGTGATCTCCTCGATGATCCCGTCGATCATCGGATCGGCGGCAGGATCCCGTGACATGTTGTCGAAAGGCAGGACGACGATCGACGGCTGGTCCGACAGTCTTTCTTCGCGCGCCACCGGCGCGTCGGCCGCGTTGGCGGGCATCGCCTCCTGCGGTGTGCCGCGCCGGCGGTAGCCATATCCGGTGGGAACCGGTTCGGCTGCGTCATCGGCCGGCGAGCCAGTCCAGATCCAGACCTCGAAGAGCTCGTCCTTCTTTCCCTTGAGCTCGACCCATTGGGTCTGATTGAACTGGGCAGCCAGCCCCTTGGTCATCTGCCAGCGGACCGAGTGGGTGATCGCGATGCCGCCGGGCGGCGCGACCTCCTGAAGACGGACGACGAACCCGACCGCAGCGCCGAAGCGGTCCTCGCCCTGGACAAAAACGTCGGCGAGCGCCACGCCGAGCCGCGCATTAACCGGATTGTCGGCGCGCGCTTCGTTGAACCGTGCCATCGTCGTCTGGAATTCGATCGCCCATTCGATCGCATCTTCGACGCTCGGGAACTCGACCAGCGCCCCGTCGCCCATAGTCTTGAAAAGATTGCCGGAATGCTTGGCGACGCTCGGCCTGAGGATGCTTCGGCGGATGCGTGCGAGATCGACCAGTGTCCGGCGCTCGTCGCGCTCCACCAGACGCGTGTAGCCGGCCACGTCCAGCGAGGCCAGAACGGTCAGCTTGCGTGGCGCGCGCCTCATCCACGTTTTCCTGGAGCGAAACGCGCAGAGTTTTGGTACAGCGTGCGTTCCCTTGCAAGCGGAGTCTTGGTGCCGGCCATTCCTTGGCACGCGGGAAGGCCGGACACCCCGGCGACGTTCCCCCGCGTGGCAGCCATGCCGGTGCCGCGATTGTGTTTGCTGCGGCGCAACCTATATTGCGCCCAACTCATCGGAAACCGTTCATGCCACTCCGCAACATCGCCATCATCGCCCACGTCGACCATGGCAAGACCACGCTGGTCGACGAGCTCCTGCGCCAGTCCGGCACCTTCCGCGACAACCAGCAGGTGGCGGAGCGCGCGATGGATTCCAACGATCTCGAGCGCGAGCGCGGCATCACCATCCTCGCCAAGGTGACCTCGGTCGTCTGGAAGGGCACCCGCATCAACATCGTCGACACGCCCGGCCACGCCGATTTCGGCGGCGAGGTCGAGCGCATCCTGTCGATGGTCGACGGCGTCATCCTGCTGGTCGACGCCGCCGAGGGGCCGATGCCGCAGACCAAGTTCGTGCTGCAAGGCGCTCGCGCCGCGGCCTGCGCCCGATCGTCGTCATCAACAAGGTCGACCGGCCCGACGAGCGCCCCGACGAGGTGCTGAACGAGGTCTTCGACCTGTTCGCCGCCCTCGACGCCAACGAGGAGCAGCTCGATTTCCCGGTCCTCTACGCCTCCGGCCAAGCAGGGCTGGATGGCGGCGCGATCCGGACGGGCCCGAAGGACATCGACCGCGCCGCTGTTCGATCTGATCGCTCGCCACGTGCCGCCCAGCCGGTGGTCGAGGACGGGCCGTTCCGCATGCTGGCGACGACGCTCGAAGCCGACCCCTACCTCGGCCGCATCCTGACCGGCCGGATCGACCGCCGGCACGGTCACGGCCGAACATGGCCGATCAAGGCGCTGCGCCCGCGACGGCAAGCCGATCGAGACAGGCCGCGTCTCCAAGATGCTCGCCTTCCGCGGCCTCGAGCGCCAGCCGGTCGAGGAGGCGCGTGGCCGGCGACATCGTCGCCATCGCCGGGCTCGACCGAGGCGACCGTCGCCGACACGATCTGCGCGCCCGAGGTCGACCGACGCCGATCGCCGCCCAGCCGATCGACCCGCCGACGCTGGCCATGACCTTCCGCATCAACGACGGCCCGCTCGCCGGCCGCGAGGGCGACAAGGTCAGACCCGCGTGATCCGCGAGCGGCTGATGCGCGAGGCCGAGGGCAACGTCGCCATCAAGGTCGCCGACGACCGCCGACGCCGACGCCTTCGAGGTCGCCGGGCCGCGGCGAGCTGCAGCTCGGCGTCCTGATCGAGACCATGCGCCGCGAGGGCTTCGAGCTCGACGTCGGCCGCCCGCGCGTGCTCTTCAAGACCGACGAGACCGGCCAGCGCGCTCGAGCCGATCGAGGAGGTCGATGATCGACGTCGACGAGGAGTATTCCGGCGTCGTCGTCGAGAAGCTGTCCGAGCGCCGCGCCGAGCTGGTCGAGATGCGGCCCGTCGGGCGGCGGCAAGACGCGGCTCGTCTTCCACGCCCCGACGCGCGGCCTGATCGGCTATCAGTCGAGTTCCTGACCGACACCCGCGGCACCGGCGTCATGAACCGCGTCTTCCACGGCTATGCGCCCTACAAGGGCGACGATCCCGGGCCGCCGCACCGGCGTGCTGATCTCCAATTCCGACGGCGAGGCGCGTCGCCTACGCGCTGTGGAACCTCGAGGACCGCGGCCCGATGTTCATCGACCCGGGCGACAAGGTCTATCGCGGCATGATCATCGGCGAGCACACCCGCGGCAACGACCTCGAGGTCAACCCGCTGAAGGGCAAGCAGCTCACCAACATCCGCGCCTCCGGCAAGGACGAGGCGGTGCGGCTGACCCCGCCGATCCGCATGACGCTGGAGCAGGCGATCGCCTACATCGCCGACGACGAGCTGGTCGAGGTCACGCCGAAGTCGATCCGGCTGCGCAAGGCGATCCTCGATCCCCACGAGCGCAAGCGCGCCGAGCGCGCCGGCGCCGCCTGACCGGCCATCCCGGTTTCTGGCGCAGCCGCCGCCTGATCTGACCGGCAGGTGGCTCGCCAGAGGCTACACGCTCAGCATGGAAAAGCGGGTCGGCCGTGCCCTGGAGGGGACCACCATGGGCCCGGAGGGAAGCGCGCCGATCTATGGCGTCGTCCAGATGGACGACTCAATGAGGATGAGATCACGTCTCAGGAACGGGCGCTCGACGTCCCGCCCTCGCCGCGCACCAACCCGCACTGGCAGCTTCGCGCGGACTGGTAGTCCGCGTCCGACGATGCCGATTTTCGACCACTCGCAGCACGCTTGCAACACTGTTGCAAAATTTGTTTGCAGGAAAGCGCGCGCCCTCTTTGCAGGACCGGCTCGTGGTCATAAGCTTCCCCCATGAGCACGTTCACCATCGGCGTTCGCAGAGCCGAACAAAGCGATGCGGAGGCGATCACCAGGGTCCACGACGCGGCCTGGCGCTATGCCTATGACGGTGTCATCCCGGCGCCGGAGTTGGCGCGAATCATCGCCCGGCGCGGACCGCGCTGGTGGGATCGCGCAATCCGCCGCGGCACCGCGATCCTGGTGATGGAAGTCGGTGGGGAAATCTGCGGCTACGCCACCTTCGGGCCGAATCGGGCGCGCAATCTGGCCCAGAAAGGGGAGATCTACGAGATCTACCTGCTTCCCGAATATCAGGGCATCGGGCTCGGCACGCGTCTGTTCCTCTCCGCCCGCAAGGAGCTCGCGCGTTTCGGCTTCGGCTCGGTGGTGGTCTGGGCGCTCTCCGACAACGACAATGCCTGCCGCTTCTACCAGAATGCCGGCGGCCGCAAGGTGGCGCGCGCCAGCGAGCGGTTCGGCAACGTTCAATTGATCAAGGTCGCCTACGCCTGGGCGCGCGCCGGCTGAGCCGTTATTCGCGGGCGTCGTCGCCGGTGAGCCCGTAGGTCAACGCATTGTCCTTTCCGCACACAAAACCAGGCGCGGCGTTATCCGCGATCTCGCGGGCGACGACATTGGCATCCGGATTGAGAAGCGCGTTGACGTAGCCGACGTGGCAGACCTGCCCTGGTCCGCCGAGCTTGGTGACGACCAGATACTGCCCCTTCTGGCCATCGCCCGAAGTTGGTGAAGAACCGCAGGATGGTAGCAAAGGGGTGCAGCGCGCCGTCGCCGCCGCGCGCAAGCCGCCATTCCAGCGTGTCGCCGATGGTGTTGAAGGCCGGAAGGGTCTGACCGGCCGCGATCTCGTTTGCCGCGTCGGCGCCGTAGGAGACCAGGAAACGGAGATCGCCCTCGGCCACCCGCACCGGCATCCTCTCATAGCCCTCGCACCACCACACACCGCTCTGCAAGGGATCTTCGGGGTCCGGCGGCTGCTGCTGGCACTGGTCGAGAATGATCTTGGTGTAGGCGCTGGCATTCTCGGCGGCCGCGGCCGGCGCCGACAAAGCGACGGCGGTGAACAGGAGGATCAGGCGGCGCCCGGCCATTTGGCAATCATCTCGGCAAGCAGAGCAGGATCGCCTGCGATCCTAACCTGTTTCAGGCGGGAGGTGTGACCGGAAACGATGGTGACCGCCGACTTTCGCACCTTCAGCGTTTTCGCCAGAAGATCGACCAGGGCCTTGTTGGCGGCGCCGTCGGCGGGAAGCGCCCTCACCCTTGCGACCGCCACCGGACGGCCGTCGGACAGCTCCGCGATGCCCTCGACCGCGTCCCGGGACGCCTTGGGCGTCAGCCGGACGGCAAGCAGGACGGCGTCGGTCTCGAGGCGGTAGCAGGCCATGGCGCAGCCGGATGCACGCTGACCCGGATCATCCGGGTCAGAGGAAGGCGCGTGCGATGTTCGGCAGGATCACGCTCTGGATGAACACGATGATGAGGATGACGACGACCGGCGAGATGTCGATGCCGCCGAGATTGGGCAGGATGTTGCGAATCGGGCGGAGCACCGGCTCGGTGATCGCGTAGAGGAGCTGCACCAGCCCGGCAACGAACTGGTTGCGCATGTTGACCACGTTGAAGGCGATGAGCCAGGACAGCACCGCCGCCGCGATCAAGACGTAGATGTAGAGCCGGAGGACATAGGAGATGAAGCCCAGAAGCTCTAGCATCGGTGTTTCCCGCTGTTGGGAGGAATAATCGGCGCATCGTCATGTAGCCTCGCCACCGGTTCGCCGCAACCCTCGGCGTCGCGCCGCCGCGGGCCTCCTTGACAGGGCCAAAGGGCAAACCCTAAATGACGCCGACCTTGCCGGGGCCGTAGCTCAGATGGGAGAGCGCTGCAATCGCACTGCAGAGGTCAGGGGTTCGATTCCCCTCGGCTCCACCAAGAGACCCGGAAGTTGGGGATATTCCTGACTTCCCATCCGGATCAACACCTTAGCATAGCCAGATGGTACACCCAGGTGGTACGCATGGGGCGTGGAAAAGGTGTCGGAAGCCCTCCATCTCGTTCGTCGCAAGAACGTCTGGTACTACCGCCGGCGAGTGCCTGATCACCTCGTCGGCCGGATCGGCAGACCGGTCATCCAGTATTCGCTGAAGACGGCCGACAAAAAGACTGCCAAGCAGCGGCGCGAGATCGAAGACGTCAAGTGGAGCGCCCGGTTCGAGGCCGCCGAGGGAACCGAAGGCGCTTGCAGCGATGATCGTCATCCTCTCTCCGGAGCGACGGCTACCGAACTGGTCGCCAATACGTTGACAGGATGGATCGTCGATTCCGCGAGCGGTCGGACCAGGACGGCCCGGCCAATGGCGCCGAACAGGAAGAGCTGATTGCTGACGCCGAAATTGGCATTGGCATTCTCAAAGACGATGCTGATCCACGCGGGGCCGAGTGGATCACCTCGACCAGTGCCGCGCTTCTTGAAGCGCAAGCGCGACGATCGGGGGTGAAGGCATCTCCTATCCGGAATTCGCCGCGCTGGTCCGTCGAGGCCTGCTTGAGCTTTATGCGTAAGGCGGCGCACTATGCGGACGATTTCGAGCGGACCTTCTTCGACGAGCTCTTTGAGCCAGCCAGGCCACCATCGGTCATCTTTGCCGAGCTGTGCTGGGGACGGCGGCGAGGCGTGTCCGGTTTTCGCGGCAAATTCCGACATCGTTGGAGCGTGCCAGCAAGGCAGGAAGGCGCCACATCGGAGATGCTTCCTCGCTCTGGGTTTTCTGAGCCGATCTGGTCTGCCAGCGGGTTGAGAGGACAGGTGACGATCGAGCCCAATGACTTCTACGCCACGCTCCACGCTGCCGGGATGCCGGATGCGCCACAAGAATTCTCCGTGGTACCGCAACACCAGCTCGTCGGCAGCGCGACCCTCACCGAAATATCCGATTTCATTCGCACGTTTGACCGCGTTACGACTCTGAGAGGCTTGGCAGGCGGCGGCTTTGCGCGAGGCTCCCGGCGATGTGCAACGTGGAAAGCGCGCGGTGTGTTTCTTCAGTGCTTGGGATTTTCACCTTCCCCCCGACGGCACCTGGCAACTCATCGAGTTCAATGACAATGGTTCGGGTTTCCTTTTTGCCGCGACCATCAATGCCCTGTACTACGAGGCCGCCGGGCTGCGGCAGGAGGAGACAATAGTGGCGCCTGCCCGGTGGCCCGCATTCAACGAATTCATTGGAGATTTGGTGCAGCAAGAGGCAACGACATTCTTTGGAGAGCGCTTTGCGGATTCCTTCTTAGTGCTCGACGACTCCGAGTTGCTGCAAAGAGGCAAATTCCGCAGGGAACTCGAGCTACTTTGTGATCTGCTACGTCATCGCGGCTGGCAGGCTGAGCTCGGATGTCCGGCTGATTTGCGCTGGGATGGTCGACAATTGCTGTTCAAGGAACAGGCGCTGAGTTTCATCATCAACCGCTCGACTGACTTCTTTTGGCAGTCCAATCACTTCGTCCCGTTGTGGAGCGCGATTCACGCAGGCGCCGCCTATGTAGCACCCAACCCCTTCACCTATGCCACCCGCAGCGACAAGCGGCTGCTGGAATGGCTGTCATTGCCCGATTGGGACAGGGAGTTGGAAATAGAACCGAGGGAACGTCAGATCCTTAGCGGCCACGTGCCGGAGACGCACGTGGTCCGCCTCGAGAATGTCGATGAGTTGGCGCACAGAAAACAGGAGTTTGTGTTCAAACCCCTGCACGGATTTCGCAGGGCGCGGCCTGCTCGGCAGCGATGCGGTGGGGCGGGCGCGCTTGCGCCGTCTGGCAGCGCAGGGCTATGTGGCGCAGAAACGGGTTCCGAAACCCTGCCTGGAAATCGATGGAGTACCAACGTGGAGCGATCTTCGTGTCTGGGCCTACCGGGGCGAGATCTTTCATCTTTCCGGACGTGCCTCACGGCGGCCAGACCGGCTGGATCTGACGCCCCCTGGCGGATGGCTGCCGACCTACGCATGCCTTTGACCCCAGTCGACTGATACGTCCGTGATGACGCAAGCAAAGAGCCGCGCGATAATGGGCACAGACGGGCGCTATTGGCATGCGCTCGGTGACGGACGTATTCAATGCGATCTCTGCCCGCGCTTCTGCCGGCTCCACGACGGTCAGCGAGGCTTGTGCTTCGTGCGGGCGCGCGCCAACGACCGGATTGTGCTCACGACCTATGGTCGGTCGAGTGGGTATTGCATTGACCCGATCGAGAAGAAGCCGCTCAACCATTTCCTGCCCGGAACACCGGCGCTGTCATTCGGCACGGCGGGATGCAACCTGACGTGCAAGTTCTGTCAGAACTGGGACATTACCAAGTCTCGCGAGTTCGATACGCTGTCTGACGAGGCAAGCCCCGAGACCATTGCCCGCGCCGCCGCAGCGCACGGGTGCAGGAGCGTCGCCTTCACTTACAATGACCCCGTAATCTTTCTCGAATACGCCGTCGATGCGGCGGCCGCCTGCCGCACGGCCGGTGTCAAGACCGTCGCGGTCTCTGCCGGGTACATCTGCCCCGAGCCACGCGCGGAATTTTTTCGCTACATTGATGCAGCCAATATCGACCTCAAGGCCTTCACCGAAGAGTTCTACCGCAAGATCTGTGGCGCGGCTCTGGGCGCCGTGCTCGAGACGCTCGAATATCTCAAGCACCAAACCGACGTCTGGTTGGAGATCACTACGCTTCTGATCCCTGGAGAAAACGATTCGCCTGCTGAGCTTGACCGGATGACGCGCTGGGTCGTTGAAAGGCTCGGCCCGGACGTACCGATGCACTTCACGGCATTCCATCCCGATTGGAAGATGCGGGACCACCCGCTGACTCCTCGGGAGACGCTCCTCAGGGCGCGCGACATCGCCATCAAGAACGGTGTCCGCTACGCCTATGTTGGCAACGTCCGCGGTGCTGAGGCGAGCAGCACCTACTGCCATGGATGCGGTGAATTGTTGATCGGCCGCAACTCGTACTCACTTCTGGAGTGGAATCTGAGCGCCGAAGGGAGCTGCTCACGCTGTGGAACACCGTGTGCCGGCGTCTTCAAGAGGTCGCCGGGAGACTGGGGCGCGAAACGGCTCCCTGTTCGGCTCGATGAGTTCGTCGCGGCCTGACGTCGTCGAGTCGGGCGTGTCACTGGCGAGCGAAGCGCAGTCCTGGCGATTGCAACTGGCACGGCGACAGCCGCCCGCACCGGATTTCAGCCTCCGCGCGGGCTCGGATCGGAGAAGGTCGAGGGATCGCTCACCGGTCTTGTCGTTCTTCCTGATGACCAGCAGGTCCTGCCCCGGCGCTCGCACGGCGGAAAGTTGGTGCCGCCGTCATCGCGGACGTCCAACCCATCTACGATGGCGAGGCTGAGGGGACCGGATACCTGGATGATGCGGCCGCGCATCGGAGGTCAGGTTAGCTTCTCCGCCCACCAAATCACAATGAACGACTGACGGCGGTCGACGCTGCGTGTCTTCACGCCGCGTCGAACAACATGCTGGGGCGCACCTTGTCGCGTTTCGAGTGTTCGATAAAGACACGCATCTCGCAGCATTTTTGGATACGCACGTTGAGGTGTATGACTTTGCCCTATTGTCGATAGTCGTCAGGGGAGGCGGTAGTGGGTCTTTGCAGCGATCGGTCGGTCAACTATCTGAAATCTCTCAATCTCAACACAGTCCGACATCCGGAAGAAAATGTCGCGCCGCTCGACCTGATCGGCGAATATCGCGGCGCCCGGGCGATCATTGGCACACTCGACCAGTTGGTGGACAATGCGACGGCGCCCTTGCCTGACGTGCGAACGGGGGCCGCCGCGAATGTCTCCGGCCAGCGCACGAGCAAACTGCCGATCTCAGTCGGCCTGGATATCCTCGGCAACATCCTGGCGGCGCTTGGTGGTAATCTAGGGATCAAGGCCGCTTATGACGGCAGTCGTAAGATGGAATTCACCTTCCTGAACGTCGAGCGCGATCGGGCTAATCAGATCGCGATTGGCGACTATGTCGGCAGCGGCGACGTCCGCTGGGACCATATCATTCTTCAGAAGTACCTGTTCGGCGCCGGCAACCTCTATGTCATAACCGAGGTTGTGAAGTCCAAGGAGATCGGCGTGACCGCCTTCAAGAGTGACAACTCCAGCGTCAGCCTCGACATCCCTACGATTCAGCAAATGGTCGGCGGAGATGTCTCGGTCGAAATGCAGAGCCAGTCCACCAACACGCTGAGTTTCAAAGGGCAAAAGCGGCTCGCTTTCGGTTTCGGAGCGATCGAGCTGTCGGCCGGCGAGCGCGGCGACTTCGGCGATCTGGGCCTTGTGTACCGGCCGGTCAAGGCGGGCGCCGTCTCAATGGGCGCCGAGGGTAGTGGCGTGCCGCCGGTCGTGATGGATGCCCAAGGCGCGATGGGCGAATTGAAGCGGGTGGATCCGGAATCGCTCGGCGAGTAGTGCTCGGCGCCATGACCACTTTTCCATTTGATATGAAGGCCGGTCCGCGTATCCACGCTTTCCTGATCGCCACCGGCGCCTACCGCGCGGCGCAAGCGCCCGACGCGTCGATCAAGCTCCGCCCCTTGCCGGGTGTGGCGCGCTCGGCACTCGATTTCGCTGATTTTCTGGTCGAGCGATCAGACAAGCTGTTTCGTCCGCTCGGCTCCATCGAGCTTCTCGTTTCCGACCCGGCCGGACCCGTGACATGGCGCGGTCGGTCGGTGGATGAGCCGACCATGGCGAACATCCGCCCAGCGCTAAGGGGTTGGCTTGAGCGCCTCGGCGTCGACGAGAAGTCGATGGCGGTTTTTTATGCCGGTGGCCACGGCTGCTACCAGGCCGGCATTCACTATTTCACCGAGGATGCCGGAGCCTGGGGCGACCCACTGGACGAGACCATCCGCCTTGACGGCTTCCAATCTGGGA
Source organism: uncultured Alphaproteobacteria bacterium (assembly GCA_963710805.1). Lineage (GTDB taxonomy): Bacteria > Pseudomonadota > Alphaproteobacteria > Rhizobiales > Kaistiaceae > Bauldia. Next base: position 23,808 of record CAVQBS010000045.1, read on the forward strand.
TGAGCACCAAGCGCTGCGCCTTCCAATGGTTCATCTTCGATTGCTGTCAGGACCTTCCCGAAACGATTGCCAGGCAACTTCATCCGACGAGCGGTACCACTCTGCTCGGCACCGATGCCGATCAGGTCCGCGAGGTCGGCCAACTGCGCATCGAGGCCGCCAGCCCGGGACGAAAGGCCTATTCGGGCGAGAAGACCCATTTGATGGATGCGCTCGAAGTCGCGCTGAAGAACGACGCCGCACGACCGGTCGAAAATGGTTGGGGCGCCAAGCCAAATGCGCTGATGGAAGCGATGAACGGCTACGGACAGGCGACCTACGGGGATGATTGGGCGGTCTGTTCAGTCAAGAGCAATGCTGCCGAGCTCGACTATTTGCACCAACTGGACAGTCCGCCCCGGGTCGCCGTCACGCTCCGCACCAAGCCGCCCATCGCTTTCCCGGACGCTGCCGTCAAGCTGACTCGTATCGGAGCATCGGAAATCGTGAATGATGTGGATGGCAATCCGTGCGACTGGCCACCCTCGAATGCGGCGAGCCGCCAAGTCACCGTCTACGGTGATTACTACGAAGCCAAAGCTCATTTTGAGCCCGGCAGCGGGTTCAAGGACAAAGGCATGCCGATCCTTCCGGTCCCGCGAGACTACAAGGTATCGATAGCGCCCGAGAAAAGCGACGACCCATGAGCGACGTAACCCTGCGGGTAACAAATGCTGACGCCGGGCGTCCTGCCCGAGTGCAGATGCTCGACACCCGCCACACGTTGCATGGCGACGTGGTCCTCGGGCCGGGTCAGTATGAGCATGACTTCACCGTCCCCAAGGGCCCCTACATCATCCAGATCGAGCGCGCCGGCACTAATCCGGAACAGGTGTTGCGGGTGCTTGAGAAAGACGACAGCCTCGAGGTCGCCGAGCGGCCGGACGCCACCGTGCAGGTGGCGGCGAAACAGCGCAAACAGGTCGCGGCAGCCCGCCGCCGAGCCCGACGCGGCACCCACCACAAAGCGCTTCCAAACATTACCCTGACGGCTCCAGAACTTGGCCGGGAGCTCAGCTCCAATTTCCTCGGTTCGATCCTTGCCCAATACACGGGACGCCGCCCCGCCGCGATCGACACCGAAGGCTTGGGCGTTACCCGAGAGGGCAGCGGCTTCCGCCTACCGGAAGCATCCGGCCAACCCTCCCCGGCGGAGAAGGCAAAGCGACGGCGAGCCAAACTGCGCTCCCGCTTTCGCTTGACCATTGCCGACCATGCAACGATCCCCGGCCGGGTCCATCTCCATGTCGCGGAGGCGGACAATGTCCCGGGTGACAATCTGACCATTCTCGGTCCTATCCCATTGGAGGTCGAGATCGAGCCCGGTTATCGCGCCCCGCTGCTCTGGCTTCAGGAGCGCAAATCGGACATCACCGAAGCCCGCTTCATCGCCATTCCCCTCTTCAGCACGGGTCTAACGCTGGGCTTCGACGCCGACAACCAACAGGTGGTCCGCGTCGAAAGCTCCAACCATCCCGGAGTGAACGCCCTCTTGGCGCTGCTCGCCACCGACGTTGCCGTCAAGGCTGACGCCGTAGCCGAACAAGTCTTCGAAAGTGTGCAAGACGGGATGGATGAATTCGAACTCGCTTACCGTCTGTTGCGGGATAAGTTTCTCGATCCCTATGCCGCAGCTATCGCCGGCTACTTCATGGTGCGCTTCAACAAGTTCGAGCTCCTGCGAGACTGGAGCCGCAATCTCGCCGACTATTTTCCTTTTATGAGCGATGGCTGCATTATCGAGGGCTGGCGGCGGCTGATCGTTCGCGGCGATCGGGCCAATCCGCCCTGGCCGAAATGGCGCATCAATCGACCGCCGGCACCGACGCCGCTCAATGATGAGCCGAACGCCCCGCGTCCAGACGATCCGATCACAGATGCCGCCCAGCGCTTCCTGGAGGCTCATGCACGTGGCCTGCCGACCTTCCATTTCGGGCTGGAGAAGCATTTGGAAGGGCTTATCTTCTGTTTCGATCGAACCGACGACGGCGATTTGAAGGGCAAACTGAAGGCCGCCATCACCGATATTTCTAGCGCCGCGAACCGTGCCTATTCCTCGGCCGGTCTCACCACTCTTGCTTTCCTCGGCTGAGCGACTGCTCAGCCAAGGAAATAGCAGCTGTTGACTCCGTCCGCCGTCAGATCGCAGAGGACCTTCACCGAGGTGCCTTCAGGTAAGCCTCTGATCCGGAAAGGTCTTTTCAGGCGACCATGAATTTCCCCTCGGCTCCACCAGGCAACCGCCGGGCGTGATGGTCTGCTTGGGTCTCCGGCCCGGCAACGCCGGAAAACCAAACAATCCGAGATCGTTACGGCAGGTTGCGACGTTCCTTGGGGCGATCCGGATGCCTCTGATTTCCCTGAGTTGAACGCCCGGTCCTTCCGAATGTGCCCGCCGATGCCCATATTCAGGGCCATTCCGCGTCTCACGCGACGGCGAGGATACGCCCATGCGGCCAACCAGTTCTTTCGGAACCCTTGTCTTTTTTCTGATCCTCGCGGTCGGCGCCGCCGTCACGTACGCGATCGGCGGCTTTCCGACGGGTTGGCAGGGCCTCTGGCCGATGCTCGTGGCCCTGATCGTCGCCATCGTCGCCGCTTTTGCGATCAAGGTCGCCGATCAATGGAGCCGGGCGGTGGTCCTGCGCCTTGGCCGCTTCACCGCCCTCAGGGGCCCGGGCCTGTTCTTCATTGTGCCGATCATCGACACCATCCCCTACTGGATCGACATCCGGGTCATCACCTCGGCATTCAAGGCGGAACGCACGCTGACCCGGGACACGGTCCCGGTCGACGTCGACGCGGTGCTGTTCTGGCAGGTGGTCGACCCGACAAGGGCCGCCCTCGGCGTCGCCGACTATCAAAGCGCCATCAACTGGGCGGCGCAGACTGCACTGCGCGACGTCATCGGCAAGACCATGCTCGCCGATATGCTCGAGGGCCGGGAACGGATCAGCGGGGAACTGCAGAAGATCATCGACGCGCACACCGAGCCGTGGGGCATCAAGGTCATTTCGGTTGAGGTCAAGGACGTTCTGATCCCGTCGGCGCTGGAAGACGCAATGTCGATGCAGGCGCAGGCCGAGCGCGAGCGCCAGGCCCGCGTCATCCTCGGCGATTCGGAACGCCAGATCGCCGAGAAGTTCGGCGAGGCAGCCAACACCTACGCCAACAACCCCACCGCCCTCCATCTGCGCGCGATGAACATGCTGTATGAGGGCCTGAAGCAGAACGCCACCATCGTCATCGTCCCGAGCACGGCCGCCGACAGTATGCAGCTCGGCGGCGCCACCGGCCTGACGGCGCTGACGATGGCGCTCGCGCAGCAAGGCGCCGCTGAACCGTCGTCCGGACAGGCCCCGCCGACGGAGTGACGTCCCCGCCGTCCGGCCGTCGCCTGCCCGGCTGACACCGTTTCCCGGCTGCGGCAGGCTCCGGCAAGATGCCCGGTGCGTCGATCCAGCCCCGACAAGACCGCGCCGGTTGACCCGACTCACGCCAGCCCCGACCATGGCGCTGCCAAGGGATCGCGATCGGAGGGGGCAGTGGCGGAGACAGTGACCGCACGGTGCTGCGTGACCGGCGGCGGCCCGGCGGGGGTGATGACCGGCTTTCTACTGGCGCGGGCCGGCGTGGACGTCGTCGTTTTGGAGAAGCACGCCGACTTCTTCCGCGACTTCCGCGGCGACACCATCCATCCCTCGACGATGCAGGTGATGGACGAGCTCGGCCTGCTTGCCGCGTTTCTCGAGCGGCCGCATCAGGAACTCCGGCAACTCGGCGGCGTCCTCGGCGACACCGACGTGGCGATCGCTGATTTCACCCATATCCCGACAGCGGCCAAATTCGTCGCGCTGATGCCCCAGTGGCATTTCCTCGACTTCCTCAGCGAGGAAGCGCGTCACTATCCGACCTTCCGGTTGATGATGCAGGCGGAGGTGACCGACCTCCTTTTCGACGGCCACCGTGTCGCCGGCGTTCGCGCGACGACGCCGGACGGCGAGCTGGAGGTGCGGGCGGACCTCATCATCGGTGCCGACGGCCGGCACTCGGTGGTGCGCAAGCGGGCCGGACTGGAGGTCACCGAGCTCGGCGCGCCGATGGATGTCTTGTGGATGCGGATCCCGCGCCGAACGACCGACCCCGAAGACGCATTCGGCCGGATCGTCGCGGGCCACATGATGATCCTGCTCAACCGGGACGACTATTGGCAATGCGCCTTCCTCATCCGCGCCGGCGCCTTCGAAGGGCTGAAGGCAAAGGGCCTCGCCTCCCTCCGCCAAGCGCTCGCCGCGACAACGCCCTTTCTTGCCGACCGCGTGGAGACCATCGCCTCGTGGGATCAGGTCAAGCTCCTCACCGTGAAGGTGGACCGGCTGAAGACCTGGCATCGGCCGGGGCTCTTGTGCATCGGCGACGCCGCCCATGCCATGTCGCCGATCGGCGGCGTCGGCATCAATCTCGCGATCCAGGACGCCGTGGCGACGGCCAACATCCTCGCCGGACCGCTGCTGCAGCAAGGTCCGGTTGCCGAGGAGGCCCTTCGCTCGGTGCAGCAGCGGCGCGAATGGCCGACGCGGGCGACCCAGCGGCTGCAGATCTTCATGCAGGACCATTTCATCGACCGGGTGCTGAAGGGCGGCGAGGTCAGCCTGCCGTGGCCGCTCAAGCTGCTCGGCCGTTTTCCGGTGCTGCGGCGCATACCGGCCCGGGTGGTCGGCCTCGGCTTCCGGCCCGAGCACATCCACTCGCCGGACGCTGGCGCCGACGCCGCGAGCCGGTAGACAGGGGCGGACATCGTGCCGCAGCCGGCGCTAACGCCGGATTGCATCTTGTGAAACACGTGCCGTAAACACTTCCCGAGTCAAAATGGACCGCCGGCGCGAAAGCCCGGCCTGTCGTGGCATGAAAGGATAGTCCGCTTGATCCTCAGCAAGGTGGCCGATCCGAAGGTCATTTTCGTTTCGACGATCCTTGGCGGCGTCCTCGGATGGCTGGTGCCGGCGGCGGGGGTGATCCTCAAACCGTTCGGCGAGCTTTATATCGCCGCGCTGTCGATCAGCATCGTGCCGCTGATGATGACGGCGCTCATCAGCGGCGTCGGCCGGATGCTCCGCAAGCCGTCACTCCGCCGGAGCTTTCCACGATTTGCCATCGTCTATGTGCTGACGCTTCTGGTGCCGGCGACGATCGCTATCGCGGTCGGCGTGCTTCTGGAGCCCGGCGCCAATCTGAGCTCCGACGCCGTCGCGAAGCTCGGCCAGCAGCTCGCCGCTACGACGGACACGCATGCCGCGTCGGGGCTGTCCGACTTTCTGATCGCCATCATCCCCAGCAACATCTTCAAGGATCTGAGCGCCGAGAATTTCGCCGCCATCGTTATCTTCTCGCTCCTGCTCGGCATCGGCCTCGGCGTGGCGGAAGCGCCGGCCACCGACCAGACGCTCAGCGTCGTGCACTCGCTGTACGTGGCGTTTTCGCGGATCTTCGAGTGGATCATGATGGGGCTCGCCATCGGCCTGTTCTGTCTGATGGCCGGAGTCACCGCCACGGTGGACGTGACCATGTTCGAGAGCCTAATCAGCTTCATCGGCGCTTTCTACGTGGCCGGCATCACGCTCTTTCTCATCTACGCGTTCCTGCTCCTCTACTTCCGGCGGGTCGGGGGACTCCGCTCGCTGGCCGACATCCGCCAGCCGCTCACCGTCTCCTTTCTCGCCAATAACCCGTTCATCGCCGTGAGGCCGGCCATCGACAGCCTGGTCAATCGCTTCCATGTCCAGGACGACGAGGCCGACGCGGTTCTGCCGTTCGGGATCATCGCCAGCCAGCACGGCCAGATCATCAACTTCATCCTGCTGACGATGTTCCTCGCCAACGTCTACGGCATCCAGCTGTCGACGGGCCAACTGGCGACGCTCGCCATCGGCGGGACGATCGGTGGCGTTGCCGTCGTCGGCGAGGGACCCGCGCTGGCGCCTGCCCTGACGCCGATCCTCGGGTCGGTCGGCGTTCCGCCGGACCTCGGAGCGGTCGTCCTCACCACCACCGAGCAGATCGTCGGCCCGATGGTGTCGCTGTTGACGGTCTTCTCGGCGCTGACCCTTGTCCTGCTCGGCCGGGGTGCGCCCAGGGGGGAGCGGTCGCTGGAGCCGACCGAAGCGCCCACGGAAGCAAAACCAACCGAGGCACACACGGAAGCAAAGCCATGAGGCTGACAATCCTATGCGTCGCGCTTGGACTGTGGAGCGCCGGCGTCTCCGCGGCGAACGCCCAGCCCTACCTCCCCGGACTTGACGCCCTGATTCAGCGCGGCGAGCTGAAAGTCGGGATGTTCGCCTACGACTCATCCCCGATGGTGACGACCGGCAAGAACGGCGAGCCGACCGGCTACGACGCCGAGATCGCGGCAACCATAGCCAAGGCGCTCGGCGTCAAACTGACCATCGTCCGTACGGAGCCCACCGCCCAGGGAGTGATCGACCAGGTCGCCCGCGGAGAGGTCGACATCGGGGTCTCCTATCTCACCCGCACCGTCGACCGGGCACGCGAGGTGTTGTTTACGCGCCCGTATCTGACCCAGGACCTGACGCTCCTGGTCAACCGGGTGCACGCTGCCAAGCACGGCGGCAAATGTCCGACCACAAAGGAATTCGTCGCCGATCTTCGCGATGTGCCGATCGGCGTCGAGAAGGGCAGCGCTTATGCGGCCCGCCTCACCGCCATCGACCCGCAGGCCGATCTCACCCGTTTCGACACGTTTGCGGCGATGATGGACGCATTGCGCACCGGCACCGTCGCCTATTCGTTTCAGGGCGATCTCATCGGTCGCCACTATCTCGCCGAAGATCCGTCGATGCGTGTGTTCGCCATGCTTTGTGACCTCCCGGAATGGAAGGAGAACATCGCCATCGCGGTCAACGGCAACGAACAGGCGCTGGTGCCGTTTCTCGATGTGCTTCTCGACCAGATCCACATAACCACCCAAGGCGACACGGTCAGCCTGACCACCGAGCCCTGGGCCTACTAATCTAGCGCCCGGCGACGGCGATCGGCCGGGCTGGGCCCCGACGCCGCGATCCGGCGCCGAGACCTCATGGCGCACCGCGTTGGGTTCGTTCCGGCTGAAGAGACCGCGAGCGGCAACGACCGCCACACCGGCGCCGATCAGCTGGGCGACAATGAATGCCGGCGCGTCGGCCGGAGCAATACCCGAAAAGGTATCGGTGAGCGCGCGCGCGACGGTGATCGCGGGGTTGGCGAACGAGGTGGACGAGGTGAACCAGTAGGCCGAGGTGATGTAGAGGCCGACGGCATAGGGGATCGCCGCGGCATTGCGGGCGACGCAGGCGAGGATGGTGAGCACGAGGCCGAAGGTCGCCACCAGCTCGCCGAGCCACTGGCCCGGCCCTTCGCGCACGATGGTGCCGGCCTGGAGGGGCGGCAGGCCGAACATCAGGTGCGCGACCACAACGCCGGCGATCGCACCGAGAAGCTGGGCGGCCACGTAAGAAGCGGCGCTTCCCCAGCCGAGCTCCCGCCTTAGAGCAAAGGCGAGGCTGACCGCCGGGTTGAAGTGCGCGCCCGACACCGGTCCGAGCATCAGAATGAGGACGGCGAGAATGGCGCCGGTCGGCAGCGTGTTGCCAAGCAGCGCCAGCGCCATGTTGCCGCCGGCGAGACGCTCGGCCATGATGCCGGATCCCACCACGGCGGCGAGCAGGAAGGCGGTGCCGAGCGCCTCCGCCGACAGGCGCTGCGCGATCGTCGCGCCCCTCATGCCTCGCTTCTTGCCTTTGCCGTCGCTCCCTCCTGGTGGCCGATCTCGCGCAGCCGGTTTTGCAGGGAGAGCCGGTCGATCGAAGCCATCGGCAGCGATACGAACGCGCTGATCCGCGCGTTGAGCATGCGGTAGGCTTCGCTAAAGGCGAGCGCGATCTGGGCGGGCGTGCCGGTCGCCCGCGCCGGATCCTCAATGCCCCAATGGGCTGACATCGGCTGGCCGGGGAAGACGGGACAGGTTTCGGCCGCGTCGTCGCAAACGGTGAAGACGAAATCCATCTTCGGCGCGTCGGGAACGAGGAACTCCTCCCATGATTTCGACCGGAAGCCGCTCACGTCGTAGTTCAGCTTGTCGAGCAGCTGAAGAGCCCTCGGATTGACCTCGCCCTTCGGCTGGCTGCCGGCGCTGTAGGCGCGAAAGCGGCCACGTCCTTCGCGGTTGAGGATCGCCTCGGCCATGATCGAGCGGGCCGAATTGCCGGTGCACAGGAACAGGACGTTGTAGGGACGCTCAGTCATGACGGACCTCGTGCTTCGCAGGCGACAAGCAGGCGGATCTGGAAAGATCGGCGACCGGCGGCGCGCAGACCTCGGGATGTCCCGCGCAGCAGTCCCCGGTCAGGAAGGCGACGAGTGCGCGGACACCGTCGAGCTCGGCGCGATAGCGGATGGTGCGGCCGGCGCGGTGCGCGGAGATGAGGTCGGCCCGGGCGAGCACCGCCAGATGGGCCGACAGGGTGTTGTGCGGGACGTCGAGAAGCCGCGCGATCTCACCAGCCGGGAGACCGGTCGGGTGGGCTGCGACCAGCCATCTGAACACTTCCAGCCGGGTCGGCTGGGCGAGCGCCGACAGGGCTGAGATGGCTGCCTGATCGTCCATATGTCGGGACATACCGACATGTCATGACAGGCGGATGACGGCTGGGGATTGCTGGCGGAAAGCCACTTCTCCCGCAAGCACCTTCGGCCGCCTACAGGTCCCGGGTCCTCAGCGTGGTCGCCAGACTCTCGAGGGTGTCGGGTGCGAGCCGGCCGATCACCATGTAGCCGAGACCGTCGGCATTCCAGAACGCGATGTTCCAGCCGTCGCGCTGCTCGAGGGTTACGGGGATGTCCGGCTTGCCGTTGGCGATGATGCAGAAGGCGGCCGGCCCGCCGCTCCCCGAGCGATAGGCGATCTGAGCCAGCGGCATGCCGCGGAACTCGAGGAGCTGCGCCATCTTCAGCGTCATGCCCGGCAGTGCCACGTCCTCGGGTGTGAGGTGCAGCGAGAGCTTTGCGCCGACATTGGCAAGCTCGGTCGTGCGCAATGCGGGATCGTCGGGGATGGCGGCCAGCGTCTCGTCGGTGTAGAGCGCGAGGTATTCGGCCACTACGGCGCGCCAGTTCGCCGGCTCGGCGACCTCCACGGTGCCGGGGTTCATCAGGTGGGAGACGCCGAAGCCGATCGCGGCGCCAATCACGACGAGGATCAGCGCCGCGGCGACGGCGACAAGGCGGCTCCACCGCCAGGCGACCGGCGCGGGCGCGGGCTGGGCCAAATCGAGAATCGCGTTGAGCCGCTCCCCGGGCGCGTCGGCAAGCAGCAGATCGAACGCTTCGGCCGAAGGCCTGGCGCCGGCCAGCAGATCGAGCCGGGCCCGCAGGCTACTATCGGCGGCAAGGCGCGCCTCCACCGCCTGCCGCTCCTCGGCGCTCAGCGCGCCGTCGAGATAGCCGGTCAGCTCGATATCCGTCTCGGATACGGATTCGCCGTTGCCGTTCATGGCTTCACCTGCCGGAGGTCCGGCCTGTTCTCCTGGAGTAGGGACAGCTTCGCCCGCGCCGCGGCGAGCCGGCTCATGACGGTGCCGATCGGCACATCGAGCGCCTCGGCGGCCTCGCGATATGTGTAGCCTTCGACATAGACCAGAAACACCGTTTCGCGCTGGGCTTCGGGCAGAGCCTGCACATTCCTCAACACTTGAGCCGCCGAAATATTCGCTTCGATCGCCCTGAGCCCGTCGAAAACCAGCGCCGATTCGGCGTCCACCAGCCCCTGGCCGCGCCGGTAGCGGGCGGCCCGCAATTCGTTCAGCCACACGCGATGGAGGATGGTCATCAGCCAGCGGTCGAGCCGGGTGCCCGGCTGGAACTGGTACGCCCGCTCGAGCGCCCTGACGCAGGTCGCCTGCACCAGGTCTTCCGCCGCGTCGCGGCTGCCGGACAGCACCAGCCCGTACCGCCATAGCCTGGCGAGATGGGCGCGGAGGCCCGCCCTCACGGCATCGTGACTGCTTTCCGTCATGGCAATTGCGAATACCGTCGCGTCGGCCGGTGTTTGCTTTGCGCGACTGTAAACGACTTGTCGCCTGCAGGTTCAACACTTTTCCGGGAGACCAGACCATAAATCGTAATGGCTTGATTCGACGCGCCGCTGCCGCCGGTATCGCGCTTTGCACCGCCGGGCTGATCGCCGTCGGACCCGCGCTCGCCGCCAGCGGCGGCGGGGGAAGTAGCGGGGGCAGCGGCAGCAGCAACATCCAGTGCCGCGCTGGTTGGGTTTACGACAAGACGAAGCGGATCTGCGTCCGCAAGGATGCGGCCGGCGACAGCGATCTCTTCGAGCAGGGACGGGCGCTCGCCGTAGCCGGCGAATACGAGCGCGCCCTCGACCTGCTTGAGGCGGTCCGCAACCAGGACGACGCCATGGTGCTCACTATGATCGGCTATTCGAAGCGGAAGATGGGTCAGGTCGACGAGGGCCTTGCGTACTATCACAAGGCACTCGCCATCGAGCCCGACAACGTCCTGACGCGGGAGTATCTCGGCGAGGGCTATGTGATCACGGGTCGCGTCGACCTGGCGAGGGCCGAGCTTGACCGGATCGGAGCCATCTGCGGCAACACAAGCTGCGAGGAGTATCGCGACCTCGCCGCGGCGATCAACGGCGATCCGGAATCGTAGGTCGGGACGGCTCGGCCTGCCAGCCCTGAAACGCGACTGGACGGAGAAGGCAAAGCCGGGGGTCATCGGCCTACCTTCTCCGCCAGGTCTCGCTGACTACGCACAACCGAAAGGTCAGCGTGCCATCCCAGTCGCAAATGGCTTGCCACATCGTCCACCCGGTCCCACCCCAAGGGCTGGTATCCGGCCAGATTCGCTTCACAATGTATTGAAATAATTAAGGTATTGGTAACCGCCCCTGCGTCGCAATCTGCAACGATCGTCGCAATTTGCAAACGCAGCGCGAGCGCCCGTCACGAATGGCCCGCCCGCCGGTCGCTGGCGAGCCAGTGATCGAGGAAAGCTTCCAGAAAGATGGCCGTCTTCCAGTCGTGCAGGGCGCGGCCGGCGAAATGTTCCGCCGCCTCCTGGGCGCCCGGTTGCCTGGCGCGCTCGCTCATCCGCCGCGTCCAGCGGCCGACCATGGCGTTGGTGAGTTCGATATGGAACTGGATGCCGAAGGCGGACGGGCCGCAGGAGAACGCCTGATTGCGGAAGACGTCGCCTTCCGCCAGAAGCACGGCGCCCGACGGCAGCTCGAAGCCTTCGCGGTGGAAGTGATGCACCCAGTCGGGCCACGCCATCATGCGGACCCCGGCCTCCGTTGGCCGCAGTGGATAGTAGCCCACCTCGACGCATCCCTCCGAGTGGCGCGCCACCGGCGCCCCCAGGTGGCGCGCAAGCATCTGGGCGCCGAGGCACAAGCCGAGGAACGGCGCGCCCTCTTCGAGGGGCACCCGAATCCAGTCGGTCTCGATCCGGATGTAGTCGTCCTCGTCATTGGCGCTCATCGGGCCGCCGAAGATCACAGCCCCCGCATAGTCGGTGAGCGACGCCGGCAGCGGATCGCCAAATCGCGGGCGGCGAATGTCGAGCCGGTGGCCGCGCTCGACAAGCCGCAAGCCGACGCGCCCGGGCGTCGAATGCTCCTGATGGAGGACGATCAGGATCGGCCGTTGGTCAGTTGCTGTCATCGGGACGGACGGCGTGCTTCAGCCTGATGCGGTCCTGGGACGAAACGCCGAGCAGCTCGGCTACCCGCCAGACCAGATTGTCCTCGAACTCGTGCACCTTGCCGTCGGCGAAGACCAGCTCCCACATCATCTCGACGATGCGCTCGCGATCGGCGTGATCGAGCTGCCGCTTGAGCACGCTGGTGAAACCATAGAGGTCGACCGCCTCGCTGTCGGCGACTTCGGCCGCGGCGATCAGCTCACGCACGTCCGCGTCGTCGAGATCGAACCGTCGCTTCAGAACATCGCGGAGCGCTGCCTTCTCCTCCTCTGAGACCACGCCGTCGATCGAGATGACGTGAAAGAGCAGCGCCGCAGCCGCCAGCCGGCAGCGGTCCTCGGTAGTGGCAACGTCGGGTTCGGCGCCACCAGTCAGATCAGCCAGGAATTGCTTCAGGGCGGAAATCATTGCGGATCTCCTTCGTTGTTCCGAATGGTAGCCCCCGGAACGGATAAGGAAATAGGCCGCCCAAACGGAAACCGCCGGCCAGGGGCCGGCGGTATCCTCGTTGAAATCGACGTGTGAAAAAACGAAAGCTTCTGGAACAACCCTTTGCCCGATCGAAAAAAGCCGGACCTATAAACCTTGAGTGTAACTGCAACCAAAAAACAGGTTCTGCCACCTTCATCGAATGGCACCCTAAACCGGTCACCACCCAGCGGCTCATCGGCCAACGTTATCTCCGACTTGCCACCTGCCAACTAGTTTAGAAAGTATGATCGCCGGAGACAAGAGGGAAAAAATCGCGCTTTTTCAATGGGTAAACAGGCTGCTAACCGCCGTGACGGTCAAAAGGCAGAGAATCAGAGCACTTCGGCGACGCAGAACGGGCCGCCCTGGTTGAGGTCGACCCGGTCGTCACCAGTCGTGCCGCTGTCCGCGGCGAGCACCGCTTCGGCATGGTCCTCGGAGCGGTCGAGGGGGCGATAGCCGAGTCGCAGGGCGTTGCTGTTGTCCCACCAGGCCCGCTTGTTATCGGACATGCCATAGACGATCTCGTGGCGGATATCGGGATGTTCGAGCCCGATGCGGACAAGCTGCACCAGGTCTCGCGGGCTCACCCAGATGGCAAGCCGCCGGCGATCCGCCGGCCGGTTCGCGACATGGCCGATCCGGATGCTGAGGACCTTTGCTCCGTACTTGTAGGCATAGAGAGCGCCGACGCCCTCGCCGAACGCCTTGCTCAATCCGTAGCGCGAATCGGGGCGGACCGGAGCGTCGATGCCGACCGTCTGCGAACGCGGATAGAAGCCCATCGCGTGATTGCTCGATGCGAAGACAATGCGCTCGACCCCCTCGAGACGCGCCGCCTCGAACAGGTTGTAGCAACCGACGATGTTGGCAGCGTGGATCGTGTCCCACTCGGCCTCGACCGAATAGCCGCCGAGATGAACGATGCCGTCGACGCCGGCGACCGCCTTCCTCACCACCTCGACATCGGTGAGGTCGGCCGTCACGACGTCCTCGTGCCGCGTCGGATCGCCGACCGGGCGTACATCGGACAGGCGCAGGCGATAGGCGTCGCGCAGAAGCGGTCTGATCATGGTGGCGACGCCGCCGGCAGCGCCGGTGACGAGAATATGTTTCATCGACGTTCTCCCTCTCGTTCCGATCCCCTGCGAAGCGCGCACGACCGCTTCCTTATTGTCCGTCGCCGCGGGTGTGATATGGTGACCGAAGTTGTACGACAACTTCAATGGCGGGCGACAACACCTGCCACAGTCGTATGGCCTAAGCAATGGGAGGAAAAGCAATGAACCTGCAGAGATTCGACCACCGTGGTCGCGCCAACCGAATGCTCGCGGCAATCGCCGGGGCCGCTCTGGTTGCCGGGATCGGCACCGCGCATGCAGCCGACAGCCTCGAGATCAAGACCAGCGACGTGCACGGCACGGGCTATCCGACCACCGACGCCATCCAGTACATGGGCGACCTCTTGTCGAGCTGGACCAACGGCAGGATCACCGTGAATCTGTTCCCCAGCATGCAGCTCGGCGGCGAGAAGGAAGCGCTCGAGCAGGTGCAGCTCGGCGCCCTCGAGATGACCCGCGTGTCGGTCGGCGTCGTCGGGCCGATCGTCGACGACTTCAACGTCTTCAATCTGCCCTACGTCTTCCGCAATCTCGACCAGCAGCACGCCGTGGTCGACGGCGAGATCGGCACCGGCCTCCTCAACAAGCTCGAGCCTGCCGGCCTGATCGGCCTCGGCTACATGGACGCCGGCTCCCGCTCGTTCTACGTCAAGGGCAAGCCGATCGAGAAGCCAAGCGATCTCACCGGCATGAAGATCCGCGTCATGCAGAACCCGATGTTCGTCGACATGGTCAACGCCATGGGCGGCAACGGCGTGCAGATTTCCTACAGCGAGCTCTATACGTCGCTGCAGACCGGGGTCGTCGACGGCGCCGAGAACAACCCGCCATCCTATGACGAGGGCAAGCACTACGAGGTCGCGCCCTACTACACCCTCGACGAGCACCTGATGGTGCCGGAGATCTTCGTCTTCTCGAAGAAGGTGTGGGACGGTCTCGACGAAGTCGACCGTCAGCTCATCCGCAAGGCCTCTGCCCTCGCCGTGCTCAAGGAGCGTGAGCTGTGGGCGGCCAAGGAGCAGAAGGCGCTCGAGGACCTGAAGGCCGCCGGCGTCACCGTCATCACCGACGTCGACAAGACACCCTTCATCGAGGCGACCCAGCCCGTGCGCGACAAGTACGGCGCCAAGTACGCCGACCTTCTGAAGCAAATCAACGCGGTCAAGTAGGTCCGAACACCGATTGCCCTTCCGGACGGTGCGGATCAGGCGCCGCCCGGAATGGCCTCGGCCCGCACGGATCAGCCCAACACCCCGACGACCTGCCCCGCCCTCTGCGGCAATGCCAAGGACCGCCATGCGTCCCCTCTACGTGCGCATCATGGACAAGCTCTATGTGCTGTGCATCGTCGTCGCGGCGGTCGCCATCGTCGCCATGACCTGCCTCATCTTCGTCGGCGTGATCATGCGCTACGTGTTCTATATGGGGGCGAGCTTCGCCGAGCCGTCGTCGATCTTCTTCGCCGTGCAGCTGTCGATGTACGGGGCCGCCGCCTGCTACCGGGCCCAGTCGCATCTCCGGCTGCAGTTCTTCGTCGGGCTGTTGTCGGAGCGCTTGCACCGACCCCTCGAGATCCTTGTCCATCTCCTGATGATCGCGATCGCCATCGCGATGATCTATTACGGGCTGAACCTCGCCGAGACCACCTGGTTCCAGGCCTATCCCGAGTTCGAATACATCCGCGTCGGCCTGGTCTATTCGGCGATCCCGGGCTCCGGCGTGGTGACGCTTCTCTTCGCCATCGAGGCGATCCTCTATCCCAACGTTATGGTCAGCGAAGAGGAGGAGGAAATCCGCCGCGCCGCCCTCCATGCCGACGAGGAGGCCCGCAAGCTGGGCTTCCTGGAAAAGGGGTAGGTCATGGGTGGCCCTCTCGCGCCGGTCGTCCTGCTCGGCAGCTTCTTCGTCCTTCTCGTCCTCGGGGTGCCGGTCGCTTATGCGCTGGGCATGGCGGCGCTGGCCGGCGCTTTCTATGCCGGCCTGCCGCTCGAGGCGATCTTCCTCAAGGTCTCCGACAGCGTCGACGACTTCGCCCTGCTCGCCATCCCCTTCTTCGTCTTCGCCGGCGCGCTGATGGCCGAAGGCGGCATGGCCCGCCGGCTGGTCGCCTTCGCCAACATCTTCGTCGGCTTCATGCGCGGCGGCCTGGCGATGGTCAACGTGCTTGCTTCGATGTTCTTCGGCGGCGTCTCGGGATCAGCGGTCGCCGACACCTCGTCGATCGGCTCGATCATGATCCCGATGATGAAGAAGCAGGGCTACGACGACCACTTCTCCGTCAACCTGACGATCAGCGGCGCGACCCAGGGAATCGTCATCCCGCCGAGCCACAACGCCATCATCTATTCCTACGCCGCCGGCGGCACCGTCTCGGTGGCGCAGCTGTTCATGGCCGGCGTCATCCCCGGCATCATGGTCGGCCTGTCGCTGATGGTGCTCGCCTTCATCGTCTCGAGCCGGCGCGGCTACGCCAAGGGCACCTTCGTGCCACTCCGCGAGGCGCTTCGCATCACCTGGGAGGCGCTGGCCGGCCTGGCTACCGTGGTGATCATCGTCGGCGGCATTCTCGGCGGCGTCTTCACGCCGACCGAATCGGCAGCGGTCGCCGTGGTCTGGGCGTTCTTCGTCACCATGTTCATCTACCGCGACCTGAAGTGGCGCGAGCTGCCGCGGGTGCTCCACAATGTCGTGCGCACCGTTGCCATGGTGATGATCGTCATCGGCTTCGCCGGCAGCTTCGGCTACATGATGACGCTGATGCAGATCCCGGCGAAGGCGACGCATTTCCTGCTCGACGTATCGAGCAACAAGTATGTCATCCTGGCGCTGATCAACCTCCTGCTGCTCGTCCTCGGCACCTTCATGGACATGGCGCCGCTCCTTCTGATCTGCACGCCGATCCTGTTGCCGGTGGTCGCCGCGATCGGCATCAGCCCGGTGCATTTCGGCATCATCATGATGCTCAACCTGTCGATCGGCCTGGTCACCCCGCCGGTCGGCACGGTGCTGTTCGTCGGCTGCGCCATCGGCAAGATCCCGATCGAGAAGGCGACGCGCCATCTGTGGCCGTTCTGGCTCGCCATGCTGGCGGTGCTGATGCTGGTGACCTATTTTCCGGTTTTCTCCATGTGGATCCCGAGCCTGAAATATCCCGGGATCAGTTTCTGACCGGCGCCATGGCATCCCGCCTCGCAACCCCTCGCATCCAGCCGCAGGGCAACCTGACCAGCACGCTCGCCTCGCGGCTCAGCAAGGAAATCGTCGCCGGCAAGCTGCCGCCCCTCACCCGCCTGCCGACCGAGCGCGCCCTGATGGAAACCTACGGCGTCAGCCGCACCGTGGTGCGCGAGGCGATCGCCGCTCTGCGGGCGGAGGGACTGGTGGAGACCCGCCAGGGCTCGGGCGCCTATGTCGCCGCCGATCCCCGCCGCCGTCCATTTCGCATCGATCCGGAAGGCCTGCAGTCGATCGCCCAGGTGCTCGACGTCATGGAATTGAGGCTGTGTGTCGAGGTGGAAGCGGCGGAGCTTGCCGCCGGGCGCCGGTCGAACGCCGACCTCGGACAGATGCGCCGCATCAACCGCGCCATGGGCAAGGCGATCGTCGGCGGCGATGCGGCGATCGACCTCGATTTCGACCTCCACACCGCGATCGGAGCGGCAACCGGCAATCCCTATTTCTCGTCGTTTCTCGATTTTATCGGCCGGATCATCATTCCCCGCCGCACGGTGCTGATCGACGAGCAGGCCGCGGCGGCCCGCACGCCCTATCTCGACCGCATCCACAAGGAGCACGAGGCGATCATCGCGGCGATCGCCGACCGGGATGCCGCCGCCGCCGGCAGCGCCATGCGCGCGCACCTCGTCAATGGACGCGAGCGCTATCGCCGGCTGGTCGGCGCCGACCAGCCCGGGCGCTGACGGCCCCCGCTGGAGTGAACCGCAGCTTCACTCTTCGTCGGGATAGGACCTGAGGAGACGCAGTTCGTCAAAATACCGCTTCAGCAGTTCGCGGAACGTCATCGGTCGCGCGCCGAGTGCGCGATTCTCGGCGCCCACTGCGTACAGGGACCTCCAGTGCGTGAGGAGCCCCGCATAGGTCGCAACGATGCTCGTCCGCGGATCCCAGATATGCGTCGGCTCGCCGCCGGCGCCGTTGTACTCGACGATCGTAAATCCCTCGCCGCGCTTCAGCGCTTCGAGTGTGGTGTAGCGCACGTCGAAGCGGCCGACGAAGAATCCCGGCACCTCGCGCACGATGGTTTCGAACACCTTCTGCATCGCCGGCGTTATGTGCGCCGACCCGTCTTCGAAAGCGGAGCCCCGGACGTGGTTGCCGACCGAGACGATCCGATAGCTCTCCCCCGACGGGATCACGCGATCGAGATTCTTGCGGTTGCGCTTGAAATAGAGCTCCGCGAAGGCCCGGGCGCGACGATCCCGCAGGATAAGCTCCCGCAGGGTCGACGTCCCGTCGCCGATCACTTCGGGGAAGTGCTTGATGGTAAGGGAGAGGATGCGCCCATGATCCTCCGACGGCATGCGCAGGTAGGAGATGGCGGCTTCGCCGGGGCCCTCCGCATAGCGCTGGACGAGGAGTCGCACGCCTTCGGGGAACTTGTTGAGGTGCTCGGCGAGTTCCTGCTCGTTCCATACCGTCTTGACGCCGAATCCGCGCCTGCCTATGTCCGGCTTGGCCACCACCGGAAAGGAAAGGCCCGCAGTCTCCATGGCGCGTCCGGCGTCTTCCAGCATGAAGGGTCCGGTGCGTACCGCGACGAACGGGGCGAGATGCGCCCGGCCGACGGGTCCGAGCAGGTCGAAAAGGCCCGCTTTGGATTCGTTGGTGAGGCCGCTTCCCTCAAGCCCGGGATTGGCAGCGGTCGGGAGCATGATGCCCCGAAAGCGGAGCATCAGATAGAGGGTGTACGGCCCGTGAAGCGCATAGATGACAAACTGCGGCGCCCGCTCCATGAGCGAGAGGGCGCGAGGCCTGGGAGGTAGCCCGGTGCGTCCGAGGCGCGGCGCAAGTCGATCGATCATGAACAGCACTCCGGGCGAGCCGCGGCGTGCACTCCGTCGGTCCGTGTGAACGGCACGGCTTTCCAGGTCTTCGGCACGCTTCGGTGACGATCGGTATGTTCAGTCAAATCGTCTGTTGTGGAGACGCTCAGACCATTCTGCATGCTTCTCTCGCCACTTGGCCTTTGCCCGTCGAGCCGTCAACAACGCCGTGGTTCATGGCGCTCGCGATCATCGCAGCAACATTCATTCACGAGGACATCGCCACCGTGGCCACCGGCATATTGGTGGCCGATGGCGTCACCAGCGTCGGAGTGGCTCTTCCCGCTCTCTACGTCGGAATCGTCGCAGGTGACCTGGGACTCTACGGATTCGGCCGGCTGATCGCGCTCAACCGCATCTCGAAGCGGTTCGCCGATGGCCGGCGCTTCTCTGCATTCAAGGTCTGGCTCGACGAACGTCTCGTCGCGGGAGTGTTCATCGTGCGCTTCCTTCCGGGCCTGAGGATGACGGCCTACACGACCTATGGCTTTTTCGCCATGCCCTTCGGCCGTTTTGTCGTTTCGGTCATCTTGGCGGCCAGCATCTGGACGACCGGGCTGTTCTACCTTTCGTATCAGTTCGGAGCGTTGACCGTGGAATGGCTCGGCGTCCTGCGGTGGCCGATCATCATCATTGCGGCGGTCGTCCCGCTCCTGGCGGTCGAACGACTCTTGCGGCGCCGTGCGCCGACCGACGAGCATGAGGAGGACAGGCCTTCGTAGTGAGGCCGACCGGACGTGCGACGGGACCATAGGCTCAGCCGACCGCGCTTTGACTCATGGCGTCGACGTCGTGGAGCGCCGAGCGAGCGGCAGCCACGATATACTCGAGATGCGCTTCCTGCAGCGTGGAGGGCAGGCGCATATCGCATGTGGCTCTCGATCGCTCTCCGCGTTTGCGGCAGGTCGGGCATCTTCTCGCCGAGATAGTGCCAATTGAAGAACGCCCTGGCATTGCGCCGCTCGGCGAAGCCCGAAAGCGGCAGCCCGCTTTCCCGCATCCGCTCGATGAATAATTGCATCTGCAGGGCGTCGTATCCGGGCACCCTGAACTGGATGGAATTGGGAATGCGCGTCTCCTGCGGGAATTCCTGCGGAAACGCGATGCGATTGGTCGCAGTGAGTTCGCGCTTGAGATATCCGTACATCTGCCGGTAGCGCCGCCCTTTCTCTTCCAGAAGACCGATCTGGGGACGCGCGACGGCGGCGGTGACGTTCGTCATCCGGTTGTTGGTCTGGGGAAGCGTGTCCGCGAATTCCTCGAACAAGGGGCTCCGCGTGAAATGCTTCTTGTAGTTCATCTCGTACGCGCCGGAGAGATATGTCGCCCTGACGATCATTTCGTCATCGTCGGTCGTCAGCATGCCGCCTTCGCCGGCGTTGATGACCTTGTTGGACTGGAAGGAAAAACAGCCGGCCTTGCCGAACCCGCCGATCTGCTTGCCGCCCCACCGACCGCCGAGGGCGTGCGCCGCGTCTTCGATGAGCGTGACGTCGCGTGCCGCGCACAGTTCCACGATCGCGTCCATGTCCGAGGTATGCCCGCGCATGTGGGACAGGAGCAGGACGTTGGTCTCCGGCGTTATCTTGCGCTCGAGGTCGTCGATATCCAGCCGGTAGTCGTCATTGCATTCCACGAAGGTCGGGATCGCGCCTAGTACCACGATCGCGCTCGGCACTGCGGTGAAGGTGAAGCCCGGGACGAGGACCCTGCTGCCACGCTTGACGCCGCAGACGGTGAGCGCCAATTCGATCGCCGTCGTGCAGGAATTGACCGCGAGTGCATGGCGCACGCCAAGATATTCGGCGAAATCGCGTTCAAGCAGCGCGACTTCCGAGTCTTCGGGGTCGCGTCCACTGTAGCGGAACATCTTGCCGGTCTGCATGATGGCCACCGCCCGGGCGATCCCTTCGGGCGGCACGGGGTCGAAGCGTGTGAAGTCCGCAAGCTGGATCAGCCCTTCATTCCATCTTTTCATCGGCCGAGGCCCCCCAATTCCTTTGTCCCCACTCTTTTAATGAGATTCTGTGGAAAGCGTCCGCGTATTTTTCGCCCGGGTGGAGCTCAGCGCCGCAGCGGTAGCGTGACAAAATGGCCAAATCAGGCGTTTGTCGACCAGTCTTTTCCGCTCGGCCTCTGGTTGCGATTCCTATCGCGCGCTCATTTTGGTACGTGACGAGAGCACGCTGGGAATTCTCGGGGCGAGAATGCCATCGTGCGTCACGCGTATGTCCGGCAGCCGCCCGCATGCCAGGACACTGACGCACGAAGGCCCTGAGTTCTATGGGAAGTTCAGGTTTCCCACCGTCCTGTGAGGGATGGACGATTCGCCTCTTTCGCGTTCCGCCGGGGAGCGACCGTTAGGCGGGCAGAAGCGCCTTGCTCGCCAGCCGCCTGGCATCGGCCGCCGTCAGCGGCGCCGGGCGCTCGACAGTCGATCGCACCGTGACGAACCGCCGGTCCGCCGCCGACAGGAGGATCGACCCCATGATTTCGACGACATGGGCCGCCAGCCGCCCAGAGCAGCGCGGCTCGCGATCCTTGTCCGCCGCATCGATCAGGTCAGCAACGCCGAGCATGCGGTAGTTCGACCGCTTCGGCGTGCCCGGCCGGCCCTGCCAGTTTTCAGCCCCGAACGGGACCGACGACGAATCGATCTCGGCGTAGTCGCCGTCGTTCTGCGAATAGGCCACCTTGCCGCCGAAGAAATTCGGATCGGGCAGGATCATCGTACCCTTGGTCCCGTAGAGCTCCATCGGGTTGACGTGGCCGTGCTTCCAGACGTCCCAGCTGGTGGCGACGCTCACCTGCGCCCCCGAGCGGAATGCCAGCACAGCGTCGAAGGTCGTCGGCGTCGTCACCTTGATGCGCTTGCCGAGCATCGGGCCCTCGGCGGTGACCAGCCGCTCGGCGTAGCCTTTTGTCGCCATCGCCGTCACCGACTTGACCGGGCCGAGCAGGTTCACCAGCGCGCTGAGATAGTATGGCCCGATATCGAGCATCGGTCCGCCGCCCGGCTTGAAGAAGAAGGTGGGGTTGGGGTGCCAATGCTCCATCCCCCGGCTCATCACATGCGCGCTGCCGCCGACGACATTGCCGATCGTCCCTTTATCGAGGAGCTTGCGCGCCGTCTGGCCGCCGCCGCCGAGGAAGGTGTCGGGCGCCGCGCCAAGCTTCAGCCCGCGCTTGTCGGCCTCGCGCACCAGCTTGCTCGCCTGCTTGTAGCTGAGCGCCAGCGGCTTCTCCGAATAGGCGTGCTTGCCGGCGGTGAGGATCGCATGGCTGACGTCATAGTGGGCGTTCGGAACCGTCAGGTTGATCACCGCGCCGATCGATTCGTCCTTGAGGAGGGCATCGACCGCCATTGCCCGCACCGAATAGGTCTCCGCCTTGGCCTTGGCCATTGCCGGCTTGATGTCGGCGCAGGCGACGATCGTGACGCCCTTGAAGAGAGGCGCGAGCTTGAAATAGGTATCGGAGATTACACCGCATCCGATGATGCCGATTGCCGCCTGTCGCGCCATGGTCAACCCTTGCTCTTGCCGATGAGACCGGTGAGGAACTTGTAGGAATTCGCGGCGAAGCCGCGCCAGTCGGACGGCGCATCGTGCTCGAGGACGAGAAGATCGGTGCCCGCCGCCGCGATGGACGGCCACAGCGCCGGCCAGTCGATGGTGCCGGCGCCGATATCGGTCCAGCCGTCGTCCTCGGTGACCCCTTCCGGCGCGACGTCCTTGATGTGGAACGCGGCGACCTTGCCTGGGAACTTTTCGAGCTCGGCCTTGATGCTGCACCCGCCGCGCACGATCCAGCCGACATCCGGCTCCCACAGCACGTTCTTGCCGCTGAGGAGATGCTCGATCGGCCGCGAGCCGTCGGCGAGCGTCACATATTCGAAGGCGTGATTGTGCCAGGCGAAGTTAAGGCCGCTTTCGCCGAGGGCAGCCGCGTGTTCTTCCAGCCTGGCGCCGAGCGCCTTCCAGCCTTCGGCGTCCTGGTTTCGCTGGTCCTGCGGAACCGCCGGCACGATGACGGTTTCGAGGCCGAGGATCTTGGCGGTAGTGACGACCGCGGCCCGGTCGGCATCGAGGTCGGCAAGGCCGATATGAGCCGTCGGACAGGCGAGCCCGAAGCCGTCGAGCTTCCGGCGGAACCCGGCCGGATCGTCGCCATAGGCGCCGCGATACGGCTCGACCGCATCGAAGCCGATCGCCGCCAGCGCCTCGAGATGCGTCTCGACGGGGGGGAAATTGCGCGCGCTATAGAGCTGGAAGGATATCCGATAGTCCGCCATCACACGTCCGATCTGTTGGGATGAGGAATTTCTGAGTGCTAGAGACGGGCGCCCGTCTCAGCATCGAACATCGACGCATGGTCGGGATGGAAATGCGCCGTCACCGTTTGCCCGGGAGCGAACTCGTCGTCCGGCCCGATCCGCACGGACACCGTATCGTTGCCGACCGTCCCCCACAGCAGGCTGTCGGCGCCCATCGGATCGACGAGCGAGACCTGGACCGAAAACGCGCCCGAGTTCGCCGCGCTCGAATGCAGATCGATCTGTTCGGGACGCAGCCCCAGCACAGCGGGCCGGCCCTCCCCGGGCCCGGCAGCGAATTCATAGCCGGCGAGCGCGATATCGTGCCCGTCCGCCAGCCGGAGGACCGGCGAGCCGTTTCCGTTGCTGATCCTGCCCTCGACGAAGTTCATCGCCGGCGAGCCGACGAAGCCGGCGACGAAGCGGTTGACGGGCCTGCGATAGATCTCCTTGGGCGGGGCAAGCTGCTGGATGACGCCGGCATGCATCACGGCGATGCGGTCGGCGAGCGTCAGCGCCTCGATCTGGTCGTGGGTCACATAGATCATCGTCGAGCCGAGCTGATTGTGCAGCTTCTTGAGCTCGACGCGCAGCTCGGTCCTCAGCTTGGCGTCGAGATTGGACAGCGGCTCGTCGAACAGGAACACGTCGACGTCGCGAACCAGCGCCCGGCCGATCGCGACGCGCTGGCGCTGTCCGCCGGAAAGCTCCGACGGGCCGGCGGCCAAGCAGCGGCTTGATCTGCAAGCAGCTCCGCCGTCCGCTCCACCCGACGGGCGATCTCGTCCTTCGGCACGCGGGCCACCCTCAGGCCGAAGGTGAGGTTGCCCTCCGCCGTCATCCGCGGATAGAGCGCATAGGACTGGAACACCATGCCGATGCCGCGGTCCTTCGGCTCTTCCCAGGTGACGTTCTTGCCGCCGATCCACACCTGGCCGGCATTGATGTCGAGCAGGCCGGCGATGGCGTTGAGCAGGGTCGACTTGCCGCAGCCGGACGGACCGAGCAGCACGACGAACTCGCCCTGCGTCGACGTCGAGGTCGAGATCACGCAGGACCTTGAGGTTGCCGAACGAAACGCCGAGCTTCTTGATGGAAACGCTTGCCATCGCTTATCCCTTGACGGCCCCGGCCGCGATGCCGCGCACGAACCAGCGTCCCGAAATGAAGTAGACGGCCAGCGGCACCGCCGCCGTCAGGATGGTGGCGGCCATGTTGACATTGTACTCCCGCACGCCGGTCGTGGTGTTGACGATGTTGTTGAGCTGCACGGTCATCGGCCAGTTCGAGCGCCCGGCGAACACGATGCCGAACAGGAAGTCGTTCCAGATGCCGGTGACCTGCAGGATGACGGCGACCATGGTGATCGGCACCGACATCGGCAGCATGATCCGGAAGAAGATCTGCCAGAAGCCGGCGCCGTCGACGCGCGCCGCCTTGAACAGCTCGACCGGCACCGCTGCGTAGATAGTTGCGGAACAGCAGCGTCAGGATCGGCATGCCGAAAATGGTGTGGACGATGATGATGCGCGGCCAGCGTCGAGAACAGCCGGCCTCCCTCGCGGCCGATGATCAGCGGGTAGATCACCACCTGGTAGGGCACGAAGGCGCCGAACACGAGCAGGCCGAAGAAGATGTTGGCGCCCTTGTAGCGCCAGAACGACAGCGCGTAGCCGTTGATCGAGGCGATAATGATCGAGATGATCACGCTCGGCACCGTGATCTTCACCGAGTTCAGGAAGCCGGGACTGGAGTCCGAAGCAGTCGCGTCCGGTGCAGGCGTGAAGCCAGGCATCGATCCAGGGCTGGAAGGTCCAGGTCTGGCGGGCAGGTTGAAGAGGTGGCCGAGGCGGATCTCCGGCATCGTCTTCAGCGACGTCACCACCATCACGTAGAGGGGAACCAGGAAGAAGGCGGCGGAGATGATCAGGAAGCCGTAGATGCCGAGCCGCGCCGGCGAGAAGCGCCGCGGCTTGACCCCGCTCGGCTCGGTCGCCCCAGCGCGTCACCGCCGCGGCATCGGTCAGGGTCGCGTCGCCGGTACTCATGCGGTCTGCTCCCGCGCGTCGGCTTCTCCGCCACATGCGCCAAGCCTCCGATCGCCAGCACGACCAGGATCGGCAGAAGCATCATCATCGCCGCGGCCATGCCCTGGCCGACGTTCTGGCTGCTCGGTGATCATCTGGATCACGTAGACGGCCGGCATGCTGCGTCGAGATGCCGGGCCGCCGCCGGTCATGGCGATGATCAGGTCATAGACGCGCACGACGCCGACGCACTGCAGGACGAAGGCGGTCGCCGAGCGCGCCGCGGATCATGGGCAGGGCGATGAACAGATAGGTGCGCCAGGTCGGAATGCCGTCGACCTTCGCCGCCTTCCAGATCTCCGCGTCGATGCCGCGCAGGCCGGCGAGCAGGATCGCCATGGTCACGCCCGAGCCCTGCCAGATGCCGGCGACACCAGGCCGTAGATCGCGGTGTCGGGATCGACCAGCGGCGAGAAATGGAAGCTCGTCCACCCCAGACTGTGGATGGTGTGTCTCGATGCCGAGATTGGGGTCGAGCATCCATTGCCAGATGAGGCCGGTGACGATCAGCGACATGGCAAAGGGATAGAGGAAGATCGAGCGGAAGAGGTCTTCCTGCCGGATGCGCTGGTCCATGAAGACGGCGAGCAGATAGCCGAACACCAGGTTGAAGCCGATCAACAGCACGCCGAAGATCCAGATATTGTGGACCGCGATCAGCCAGCGATCGCTCGACCACAGCCGGCGATACTGATCAAGCCGACAAGATCGTAGCTTGGGAAAAGCTTGGAATTGGTGAATGACCAGTAGAACGTGAAAGCGCGATGCCGATGATGTAGACGCCAACCCCCACCGCAATCATCGGGAGCGTGCCGATTACTGCCTGAATTTTGAACTTCCGCCTTCGCGCTTCCGCCATCGCTCAGCCAGCCTGCCTGAAGCCGGAACGTCCTGCGTCAAGGCCCTTCGTGGTCCCCGCCACGAGCGCCGCCTGCCCCGGATGAAGCGGGAACCGGACGCGATCGGTCCACCAATAGCGCTGTCACACGGGAGGTCAACCGGCGCCCCGATCCCCAAATGAAGGGGGCGCCGACCAATTGGCCGACGCCCGCCGATCGTTGTCGCTTAGGTCGGCGTTCTTGAGAATCTCGACCCACTTGGCCTGAGCATCTTCCGCGGTCATTGAATCGTCCGACCAATATTGCGTGATCAGCGAGTTCAACTCATTGTTGGTGTCTTCCGGTGATAAAGCCGCTGTACGCCGGTGGCGATCTCATCCGGATCCTCGACGGCCTTCAGCGCCTTCTGCATGCAGGGATCGGCGGTCGCCATGTCGACGTCGCCTCGGACCGGCATCGAGCCCTTGGCATTGTTGAAGGCGACCTGGACCGCCGGGCTGATCAGCAGCGCTGCGAGGCGCTTCTGCGCCGCCTCCACGTCGGGATCGTTCTGCTTCGGGAACACGATCACGTCGCCGTCGGTACTGACGATCGGCTTGTCTTCGTTGAGGCCGATCATGCAGCCGAAGTCCTTGACGCCGGTCATGCCGGCCGCAGCGAACTCGCCACGGGCCCAGTCGCCCATGATCTGCAAGGCCGGCCTTGTTCGTGATCACCAGGTTGGTGGTGTCGTTCCAGTTGCGGTTGGCGTATCCGTCGTCGGTGTATTGCTTGAGCGCCTTGAAGTTGGTCGAGCGCCTTCAGCATCTCCGGCCCGCCGGCAATGTCCAGATCCTTGTCGCGATACATCTGGTCGCGTTGGGCGATGCCCAGGCTCGCGAGGAGGATCTGGTCGAAGGCGCCCTTGATCTGCCAGCCATTGCCGTCGCCGCCGATGGCGAGCGGGATGATTCCGGCCTCCTGCAGCTTGGGCGCGTCAGCCACGAACTCGTCAAAGTTCTTCGGGTTGGGCAGGCCGGCCTTGGAGAACGCCTCATACGAATACCAGCCCCACGGCCAGGAATGGATATTCACCGGCACGCAGTACCAGTGGCCATCGACCAGGCAGGCGGCCTGAATGCGTTGCGGGCGGATCACCTTGGCCCAGTTACCGGCCTCGGCAACGTCGTCGAGGACCAGCAGCTGATCGTTCTTGATCAGCTCTTCATATTGGCGGCCCGGATTGAACTGCGCCGCGCCGGGCGGATCGCCGCCGAGAATGCGCTGCATGATCGTCGAGCGCGCCGTCTCGCCGAGCGCGATGGCGCTGTCGACCCAGTGGTCGCCGGCTCCGTCATTGTCGAAAGCCTTGGCAAACTCGGCCACAGCAGCCGACTCGCCCTTGGAGGTCCACCAGTGGATGACCTCGAGGTCGGTGGCCATTGCCGGCCCGCTGACCAGCGCGGCGAGAGCGCCCGCTCCGAGCAACCGTGCTACGAAAGTCTTCATTACATTCCTCCCTTTTGCAAAAGCACAAGCGCTTTTTGCACTGCAACACAACGAGCACAGACCATCCTCCCAATTGCAGAGGCCTGTAATCGTTTACATCGACTTTATTAGAAGACTAGCCCTTGTCAACTCCTCCCGATCGTTTTCTTGACCAGCCGGTGAAAACGTTTACATCAATTCTAGCCTGTCGAATACCGATGTCAACGATGTCGCCGACTGAGGGATGTAAAGATTACATCGGGCCTGCATTCCCGCTATAAAGGCAGGGCAGCGGCACTTTGAGGATAAATTCCGAACGCCATGGATCAGGAGACCGACCCTCCTCGCCGCGCGGCCCGGCGCGCCGTCACCATTCTCGACGTGGCCAGCCGGGCGGGCGTCTCGACGGCGACCGTCAGTCGGGCGCTCACCGATCCGGATCGGGTGACCGAGCAGACCCGCGCCAAGGTTGTCGCTGCCATTGCCGAAACCGGCTACACGCCGAATGCCACCGCCCGCAACCTCCGGGCCCGGTCGACCAAGATCGTGCTGTGCCTGCTCCCCGGCCTCGGCCATTCCTTCTGGAACGTCATCATCAACGCGGTGGAGGAGGTGCTCACCCGGGCTGGCTACGGGGTGATCTTCGGCGACACCCGCAACGATCCGGTCCGCGAGGCGCACTACGATCGCCTCGTGCGGGCCGGCCAGGCCGACGGCGTCCTGCTGTTCAACGGCCGGCTCCCCGGCGCCGACTTCGCCCAGCTCGATCGCGATGTGCCAATCACCCTCATCTCGAACGATATTCCCGGCAGCGGTCTCCCGATCTTCGAGATCGCCAATCACGACGCGGCCCGGATGATGACCGAGTATCTGATCAGCGTCGGCCACCGGCAGATCGCCCACATCACCGGCCCCGAGACCAACGTCGAGACCGGAGAGCGGCTGGCCGGCTACCGCGACGCGCTCGGCGCGGCGGGCATCCCGGTCGACGAGGCGCTGATCTGGCCGGGCAAGTTCAACCTGATCGCCGGCGCCAAGGCGGCGCAGAAATTCCTCGCCCTCGGAGGACGGCGGCCGACCGCCGTTTTCGCCGCCAGCGACGAGCTCGCGATCGGGTTCATCAAGACCCTCAAGGACGCGGGACTTCACATTCCCGACGACGTGTCGGTGGCAGGGTTCGACGGCATCGACTATTCGGCCATGTACGACCCGGCCCTCACCACCGTGATCCAGCCGCGCGCCGAGATGGGGCGTCTGGCGGCTGAGAACCTGGTGAAGCGGATGACGGGGCTGCCGGCCGAGGCAAGCCGGATCCGCCTGCCCTGCTCGCTTGTCATTCGCGAAAGCGTCGCGCCCGTCGGCACCACCGCAAATTCGCCGCGTCGTCAGGCGAGTGCCGAAGCCTCATCAACCTCGAACCGCGAAACAGGCGGCGTCGCCGCAACGGGAGCCGATGCATGAGCCTCTTGAAGACCCCCAAGACAGACTTCCGCATCCTCGACCGCCCGGACATTCCGGTGAGGAGCTATGCGGCCGGCGAAGCCATCATCAAGATCGGCGAGCCGGCCCGGGAGATGTTCCTCCTCCGTAAGGGAAAGGTCGCGATCAGCGTCCATGACAAGACCGTCGAGCAGATCGGGCCCGGCGGCATCTTTGGCGAAATGGCGCTCATCGACCGCGCAGCGCGCAGCGCCAACGCCGTCGCCGCAACAGACTGCGAGGTGGTGCCGATCGACGAGCGGCTTTTTGTCATCCTCGTCCAGGACGCGCCCTATTTCGCCCTCGACGTAATGCGGGTGCTGGCCGAACGCCTGCGGGCGATGAACAAGCTGGTCTAGCCAAAAATCCGCCCGACGCCGACGCGGCAGCGATACCCGTCAGCCGGTGCCGATCATCACCCCGACCAGCACGCCGGCGATGACGATGTAGGTGAGATGGTGGACCAGCTGGTCGGCACCGATCGCGATCCAGAAGACGTGGTCGGTCGGCGTGTAGCCCGCGTTCCGGATGAAGTTATCCTTCGCCCAGTCGGTGTGATAGTGCACCAGGAACTCGCCGACGACGATGGCCGCGCCGAGCGCCAGCATCGGCGTCACCGCGATGAACGCGAACAGCGTCCCGACCACATGCAGCCCGGAGTGGAGGATTCCGCCGGGATGGCCGTATTTCCCTTTGTTCTTGAGCTGGTACAGCGTCTGCAGCGGGTAGTCGCAAATGAAATGCTTGATCTGCAGAATCGTGAATACCACGAGCAACGCGGCAAACGGACTGGTCACGTCAACACCCCCAAAAAACCCTGCCCCTCGGTCGACCGCCGCAGGCGAGTATGCCCGTTCGATCCCCTTGCGGATGTGACATGGATCACATCCACCGGGGTCATTTCAACGTGATTGCGTCGGCCTCGTCCCGATCCTCCGGCGAAACCGTCTCGCGGGCGGTGGCGAGCCGGGCGCGGTAGAGACGGTCGAGCGTTGCCAGGCCGCCGACGCCGAAGGCACGGCAGGCCTCGAGCGCGGCCTCCGCACCATCCCAGTCCTGCCCGTGATACGCCGCGATCAGTCGAGCATGGACGGGCGCCAGCGCGTCGAGGGTCTTTCGGTCCGCTTCGATGGCGGCGAGCGGCGTGAAAAGACGGATCGGTTTCGCCCGTCCCCTGATCCTGACGAGGTCGAGTTCGAGAAATCCGTCCCGTGGCGCCCGATCGGCCGTCGATCCGGCGACAACGACGGCGACGCCATAGGTTTCCGACAGTGCCGGCAGGCGCGTCGCGAGGTCCACCTCGTCGCCGATCGCCGAATAGTCGAAGCGTTCGCCGATCCCGAGATTGCCGACGCAACAGGCGCCGGTGGCCACGCCGACGCCGATTGCCGGCGCCACGGTTTTGCGCGGGGCAGCCTCCTCTCCCTGCTGTCGGCCCCGCAGCGTCCGCACGGCGACGACCGCGTCGACCGCCGCCCGACAGGCATTCAGCGCATGCTCCTCGTCATCGAGGGGCGCGTTCCAGAACGCCATGATTGTGTCGCCGGTGTTGCGCGCGATGGTTCCGCCGCGGGCAAGGATCGCCTGGCTGACCGGCGCATAGACGCCGTTGACGAATCCGATCAGTTCCGGGGCCTCCATCCGCTCCGTCACCGCGGCGAAGTTGGTGACCTTGCAGACCATGATCGTGAGTTCGCGCGTCTCGCCGGTCAGCACCAGGCGTCCGGGGTGCGCGAGGATGGCATCGACCACCGCCGGCGCCAGCGAATGGCCGAACGCCGCCCGGACGTCGGCCCGGCGGAGGTCGAGCCGGCGTTGCAGATAGAGCACCGCGGATGCCGCCAGCACCCAGATAGTCAGCGCCGGCCACGTCGGGTCGAGAACGATCCCGAGATCGCGAAAGGCGAGCCAGCCGCCGAGGACCACCAGGCCGACGGCGACGAGGCTGGCGGCGACACCGGTGATGAGCCGCAGCCGGGGGATCAGCCAGGCAAGCAGCAGCCCGAGGACGACCGTGACGGCGATCTCGATGGCAAGGGCAGAGGCCGGTCGGGTGAGAGTCCGTCCCGACAGGATGTGCTCGATGGCCTCGGCCTCGATCTCCACATGCGGCACCGCCGGCTCCAGCGGAGTCGCACGGAGATCCGTGAGGCCCGGCGCCGTGAGCCCGACGAGGACGATGCGCCCGGCGATCCGCGCGGGGTCGTTCTGACCGGCCAGAACCTCCCATGCCGGAACGTAGGCCGCCGGATTGGCGAGACGGAGGTTGAGCCGCATCCCACCGTCGGGATCGGTCGGCACGACCGTGGCGCCGACCTTGACCTGGCTGACGCCGCGAGGCCGGCCGAGGGCCGCCCAGTCATCGGCGCTCGATGCGGTCAGCACATAGGTGTCGTCGCCGTGGGCGACGCGCAGGACCTCCAGCGCGAAGGACGGCAGGACATCGTCCCCCACCCGGACCACTAGGGGAATGCGTCGGATGATCGGCGCCGCATCGGGCGCCCGGTCGATGGCGCCCAGCCCCGACGCCGCTTCGTCCAGCGGCCGCCCGTTGGTGACGACGTTGGCGAAGGCCGGGATGAAGGGCCGCGGATCGTCGCCGACAACCGAGAAGGCTGCCTTCGCGGCCGGCACCGGGTCGTCGGCGGGCTGGTTGGTGGGAGCGACCGGGAGCACTGTCGGTGCCGAGCCGACCGCCGCCGCAAGGCCGCGGCCGCCCGCACCGTCCTCTCCGGCAAACAGGACGTCGAAGGCCACCAGAGCCGCCCGCTGGCCTGACAGCGCCTTGAGGAGCCGCGCCATCACGTCCGGCGGCCACGGCCAGGGACCGATGCGATCGAGAGATGCCTGGTCGATGGCAACGATGCGAACGGGTGAATTGGCGTTGTAGGGGACCGGCTCGCGCCGCTGATAGGTGTCGAAGGCGATGGACCGCAACGCCTGGAGCAAGAACGGGTCGGCAATCCGGAGCGCGATCGCCCCGCCGAGCACTGCCGCCACCAGAAACGGGTAGAGCCAACCCGCGCGGATCACCATCCAGCAGCCCCGGGCTTCTCGCACGATTCCCGCCGGCGAGTATCGCGGCGCCGGACCAGGCGTTCAACCGCCCGGGCGACACAAACGCCAAAGATTTGGCCGTTTCGCCCGTTTGATGGGCAGGCTTGACGCGCGGTTCGTCCGCTGACCCAATCGGCCGCGCTGGCACGGAACTTGGTTCGTTTTCGGCGCCGGCCCCCGTGAGGCCGTCCAGGAAGACCGCAGGTGAGTGAAGAATGGATACCAGAGCGCCGGAGAACGCCCTCGCCTCGGTCGGCCCCATCGACCACTACCTGGCCGCCCTTCACGGCCGCATCGCCGGCGTGACCGACGGCGAGATCGCGACCTACATTCCGGAGCTTGCCAAGGTCGACCCCGAGCTCTTCGGCATCGCCATCGCCACCGTCGACGGAAAACTCTACACGGTCGGCGATTCCGAGCTACTCGTTCACCATCCAGTCGATCTCGAAAGCCTTCGTCTACGGCTACACGCTGGCCGAATACGGGCGGGACTACGTGCTGTCGCGGATCGGGGTCGAGCCGACCGGCGAGGCGTTCAACTCGATCATCCTCGACGAGGTCCACAAGCGGCCCTTCAATCCGATGGTCAACGCCGGCGCGATGGCCGCCGCCGAGCTGATCAAGGGCGACACCCCGGAAGCGCGGATCGCGACGATGCTCCTGACGCTGTCGCGTTTCGCCGGGCGCAGCCTCCATGTCGACGAATCCGTGCTCCGCTCGGAGCAGGCGACCGGTCACCGGAACCGCGCGATCGCCTACATGATGCTGAACTCCGGCATGATCCACAGCCCGCCCGAAACCATCCTCGATATCTATTTCCGCCAGTGCTCGGTGCGCGTCACCTGCGCCGACCTGGCGGTGATGGCCGCCACCTTCGCCAATGACGGCGTCAACCCGGTCACCGGCGAACGGGCGCTTGCCCGCGAATATATCCAGGATGTCCTCACCGTGATGAACAGCTGCGGCATGTACAACTATGCCGGCCAGTGGTCCTACGAAATCGGCATGCCGGCCAAGAGCGGCGTCGCCGGCGGCATCATCGCCGTCATCCCGGGGCAGATCGGCATCGGCGTTTTCTCGCCGCGCCTCGACGCACACGGTCACAGCGTGCGCGGCGTCCGTGTCTGCCGCGGAGATCTCCGAGACCTTCGGCCTCCATGTTTTCCGCAACCACACCAACAGCGGCGCCATCATCCGCCGCGAGCTGAGCGGCATCGTGGTGCGCTCCAAGCGGATGCGCACGCCGAAGGAGCGTGCCCTCCTCGACGAGCGGGGCGAACTGATCTGCCTGATCGAGGTCCAGGGCGGCATGTTCTTCGGCTCCACCGAACGCCTGGTGCGCCGGATCGATGCGCTTGCCGCCGAGGCCGAGTTCATCATCCTCGACCTGAGGCGCGTCCATGACGCCGACCAGGCGGCGCGACGGCTGTTGCTCGATCTCATCGAGTGGCTGCACGAACGGGATCGCCGGCTCATCTTCGCCCACCTTTCCCCCGACGGGCCGCTCGGCCCACTTCATGCCGAGCTGATTGCCCGCGGCGTCGCCGACCAGATGGTGTTCGAGCATCGCGACCAGGCGCTCGAATGGTGCGAGAATCAGCTGATCTCCGCCTTCACCGATACCGGTGACCGCACCAAGTTCTCGCTCGGTCAGCTCGATATCTTCGCCGGCCTGTCGCGCGACGACCTGCGCATCCTCGAAGGTCTCGTCCGTCCCATGGTCTTCGAGCCCGGCCAGACCATCGTCGCCGAGGGCGACGAGGCCAACCTCTTCTTCGTCGTCGCCCGCGGCACGGTGACCGTCCAGCTTCGCCTCAAGACCGAGAACGACAGCGAGCGCATCGTCCGCGTCGCTTCGCTCGGGCCTGGCGTGTCGTTCGGCGAGATGGCGCTCCTCGACGGCGGCCACCGCTCCGCCGACGTCGTCGCCGACGACCGGGTGGTCTGCTACGGCTTCTCCGTCGACGAGCTGCGCGAGGTCGGCCAGACCCATCCGCGCATCTTCACCACCATCCTCGGCAACATGATGCGCGACTTCTCCGAGCGGCTCCGCCGCGCCAACGACGAGATCCGCGCGCTCGAGGAGTAGCCGCGAGGTTCAGCGTACCCCGGACCGACCGATCTCGCTGGTCGTCGCCGCCTGCAGCCGGGATCGGCGCGCGGTCTGGAAGTTGCGCCGCGGCATGTAATCGCGACGGAAATCGCTGGGCGACATGCCGGCGATCCGGCGGAACGATTTGTTGAAGGCGCTGAGCGAGCCGAAGCCGCTTTCCATCGCCACGCGCAGGACGCTGGCGTCGTCATTGATGAGCATTGCCTGCGCGTAGCTCAGCCTGAGCAGGTTGACGTATTCGTTGAGCGTGATGCCGGTCGACTTGCGAAACAGGTTCATCGCGTATTTCGGATGAATGTCGGCAAAGACCGCGATGTCGGAGGAATCGATCTTCTGGCGGAAGTTGTCGGCGATGAAGTCGCAGATGTTCTTGACTCGTCCGAACGGCAGCGGCTCGACCACCCCTTCGATGTCGTCCTTGACGCTCGATGGCTCGACCAGACAATAGGGCTCGAAGGGGATGCGCTCGATCCTCAGCAGCAGTTCGTCAACCGCGTGATCGATGCGCGCCTTGTCCTCGGAAAGCATGTAGCGGGACCAGCGGTCGAAGCTGTAGAAGTCGCCCTTGTCGGCCGCCGTCGCAACCAGCGTCGCGCCGTGGATCAGGCGGTGCTGGATCGCAGAGGGCAGCCTCAGTCTGAAGAAATGGACCAGCGGCAGGTGGATGGCGACGAACTCGGACTCCGCCGAGGTGTCGACCAGCTGATGCGGGAGCCCACCCCAGAACAGCGCCAGCGAGCCGGCCATCAGGCTGACGGTGTGCCCGTGCATCCGGTAAGCGAGGGCGCCGCGCATGACGAAGTTCACCTCGACCTGAGCGTGCCAGTGCGGCCGGTTCATCAGCCCCGGCTGATCGCGGGCGACCTCGAGGCAGTTGGGCGCCTTCTCGACCGTACTCTCGCAGGGCTCCCAGATGCGCGTCGACATGCTCTTACCATACGGCAAGTTGTGCTGCCGATCGCCTGGGCGTTCATCCAGTATGCGCTGACGACGCCGGAAGGCCAGGTGTCCATGCTGAAGAGCCGCGGGCTGGTGCCGTCGCTGCTCGCCGCCCTCGACGATCCCTATGTGCAGGCGCCGCAGGACTACTGGGGCGGCCAGAAGCTGTGGGCCGACATGCTGGCGACGATGAACCAGATCCCGCCTTACCGCGGCACCCCGTACTACACCGACGGCCGGGCGATCATGAAGGTGGTTGTCAACGACTACCTGACGACCGACAAATACGCCTCGGCCAAGGACGCCCTCGACGACGCGGCAGATCAGTTGTCGGCGGCGAGCGGCCTGCCGATCGCCGACGGCGGCTGATCCTCCCTGGGGAGGCCGGCCGGCGACCGGTCGGTCTCCCGCTCCCGCCATAGCCGGACCACTTGCAAGATGCGCCGCCAGAATACCGCGGCCTACGCCTTTCTGCTTCCCTACCTCGCCGTTTTCGCGGTGTTCTGGGCATGGCCGATCGTCCAGTCGGTCATCTACTCGTTCCAGAACACCCGGGTGAATCCCTGGCAGTTCGACGCGACGGTCAACTGGGGCCGGCTTTTCAAGGACCCTGCTTTCCTCAACGCATTGAAGAACACCCTGTTCTTCCTCGTCGTCCAGGTGCCGGTGATGCTGGCAATCGCCATCCTGCTGGCCCTGGCGCTGAACTCGGCGCTCCTCAAGTTCCGCGGCATCTTCCGCTTCGCCTTCTTCGCCCCGGTCGTCGTCGGCGAGGTCACCTATTCGGCCATCTTCCGGCTGATGTTCAACGGCCAGTTCGGCGCGGTGAACGGCGCCCTAGACCTGTTCGGCATCAGCGGGCCCAACTGGCTCAACCAGCCCGGCACCGCGATGGCGGTGATCATCATCGCGGTCACCTGGCGCTGGACCGGCTACAACGCCATCATCATCCTCGCCGGCCTGCAGAGCATTCCCCGCGAGCTCTACGAATGTGCCGAGGTCGACGGCGTCGCCAGGCGCCACCAGTTCTTCTACATCACGCTGCCGCTGCTGGCGCCGGTGATCACCTTCGCCCTGGTGCTGTCGATCATCGGGTCGCTGCAGCTGTTCGCCGAGCCCTATCTCATCACCAATGGCGGTCCGGGATCGGCGACCGAGACGCTCGGCTACTACCTCTACCATCGGGATTCCGCACCTTCAATTTCGGCTACGCCTCGGCGATCGCCTATTCGGTGGCATTCATGGCCGCCACCTTCTCGATGATCCAGATCATGCTTTTCGGGAGGCGGAGCCAGTGAGCCGACGCAGCGTCTGGCCCTCGGTGGGCCTCCATGCCCTGCTCGTTCCGCTGGCCGTCCTTTGGATCGCGCCGCTGTGGCTGATGATCACCTACGCCACGATGCCGGAATCCGAGTTCTACCGGACCACGGTTCCATTCCTCCCAAGCGACCAGTTCATCGAAAACTGGAACCTCCTCCTGCAGCAGACCCCTTTCCTGCGCGCGATGTGGAACAGCATCGGCACCGCGGCGCTATTCACTGTCACCTCCATCCTCATCACCAGCATGGCCGGCTACGCCTTCGCCCGCTACCGGTTCTTCGGCCGGACCACCCTCTTCGTCGTCGTCATCGCCACGCTGACCATCCCCTTTTTCGTCGTGGTCATTCCGCAGTTCGTCCTGGTCGCCCGCGAGTTCCGCCTGACAAACACCTGGCTGGCGGTGATCATCCCGCCGCTGTTTAACTCGGTGGGGGTGTTCTTCATGCGCCAGAATTTCCTGTCGGTGCCGCAGGAGATGCTGGACGCTGCCCGCGTCGACGGAGCGGGCGAGTTCCGCATCTTCCTCCAGATCGCCATGCCGCTGGTGCTGCCGGCGGTGGCGGCGCTGGCGATCATCCTGTTCCTTTTCTCGTGGAACAACTATCTGTGGCCGCTCCTGGTGCTGAATCGGCCGGAGGCGCAGACCGCCCCGGTGGCGCTTGGCGCGCTGGTCGGCCTCAACCGGATCTTCTGGAACGCGATCATGGTCGCCGTCGTCATCATGACGCTGCCGATGCTGGCGGTGTTCCTGTTCCTCCAGCGCTACTTCATCGCCGGCATCACGGCCGGCGCCGTCAAGTCAGGCATCCCGCTCCGGTCAACGTCGCCCGAAGAACCGGCGGATGCGCGCCCCGATGGCGGTGGCTTCGGCATCGGCATCGGCGGCGATACGGTTCAGCTCCGCCTGGCGCCCGGCGAGCACTTCGCTGAAGCGGTCGATCAGCTCCGGCGCGCGGGCGAACATGTCCTCGAAGGCGACCTTGCCGATCTCGAGCGCCACGACTTCACCCCCGGCGACCGCGGTCGCCGTGCGGCGCATGCCGGTCAGGAGCGACATCTCGCCGACGATATCGCCGGGGCGAAGCACCGCCACCCGGTGCTCGCCACCGTGGCGGTCGTGAAAGGTGACCTCCACCTCGCCGCCGACGATGGCGAACATGCCGTCGCCGAAATCCCCCTCGGCCATCAGCACGGACTCGCCCGGATAGACCGCCAGACGGCACTGTGCCGCGAGATGGTCGAGCTGCCGCGCGTCGAGAGTCCCGGCGAACAGAGGAATGGCGGCAAGGACAGCGTGTGCGTCGTACTCTTCCATGCGAATCCCCCGGTCGCGAAGCCTCAGCGCGGCGCCAGCTGGGCGATCAGCTCGTTGACCACGGTCGCCATGTTCATCGCGGCAGAAAAGTCGAACTCGTTGATGGCGACGAAGACGCCGATGTTGCGCGTCGGCGCGAACGCCACATAGACGAACATGCCCTGCAATCCCCCCGCCTTTTGCAGGATAAGCGGGCGGTCGCCCTCCGGCTCCATGACGACCCAGCCCAGGCTCATCGCATCCATGTGCCCTAACTCGTCAAGCCCGTAGACCGGATTGAGCCCGTCGCGCTGGACATAGGCGGCGTGATCGAGGAGTCGGGTTTCAGCGTCGTCGGCCGAAAACCGGTCGAGGTGCCAGCTCAGCCATTTCAGGATGTCGTTGGTCGTCGAATAGAGACTGCTCGCCCCGGCCATGATCGGCGTGGCGGCAACGTCGGGAAGCGGCGAGCCGTCGAAGTTGTGCCCCTGCATCAACCGGTCGCGGTCCCCATCGCGGAGGGTCAGGACCGTATCCTTGAGACCGATCGGATCGAGCACCCGTTCCTTGAGGACGTCCGCATACGGCTTTCCGGCGGCCGAGCCGAGCGCGGCTGAGAGCACGTCGAAGGCAAAATTGGAGTAGAGCGCCCCGGTGCCGGGCGTGAACAGGAGAGGATCGCCTGCAAGGCCCTTGGCGTAGGCTTCCGGCGTGAGGGTCCGGAATGGGTCATCCGGCGGCCCCGAATTCGCGCTCGACCTCCCGCGGCAGGCCGGAGGTTTGCGTGGCGAGCTCGATGAGCCGGATGACGTGGCCGTCGCGCTCTGGGACGGAGACACCCCAATCCAGGTAGTTCTGCAAAGGGTCAGTCAGGCTGACCGTGCCGTCGGCTACCAGGCTCGCCAGCACCTGTCCGGTGAACGCCTTGGTGACCGAGCCGATCCGCATCAGCGTGTCGCCATCCGGTGTCTTGCCCGATCCCTTGGACGTCTCGCCGAAGCCGGCAACCGCCGTTTCCCCGTTTCGCGTGGCACCAAAGACGAGGCCCGGCACGCCGGTTTCGAGAAAGAGGACCGCGCCGGTGAATTCGACGGTCTCGTTGAGGAGCTTGTCTTCCGCGCTGGCAGCCGTCGAAGCCGCCGATCCGACAAGACCGGCGACCAGAACCAGCCGCCCCACCCCATTGATCAAGCTTTGCATGCCTTCCCCTCCCCGGTCTGGTGCAAATCGACTCTACCACATGACCGAGCCCTCCCGCCTCAGACCGTCACCACGTTCTGCGGCCGGCCGGCAGAGAAGGCCTCGATGTTGTCGATGGTCTGGTCGGCAAGGGACTGGATGGCCTCGCGGCTTGCCCAGGCGACGTGCGGCGTGAGGATGAAATTGGGATATTGCAGCAGCGCCATCAGCGGATGATCGGCCGGAGGCGGCTCCGCCGTCGCCACGTCGAAACCGGCCCCGGCAATCTGGCCGCTTGCCAGCGCCGCGCCGAGCGCCGCCTCGTCGACCAGCCCGCCGCGCGCCGTATTGATGAGGATCGGCCGGCGTTCCATCAGGGCGAATTCTTTCGCGCCAACCAGGCCTCTCGTCTCTGGCGTCAATGGAACATGGAGGGTGATGACGTCGCTTCGGCGAAGCACCTCGTCGAAGGCAACCCGCCCCTTGCCGGGTGCTGCCCCCTTGCGGCCGGCGAGGAGCACGATCATGCCCAGCGCCCGGCCCATGTTGGCAACGGCCCGGCCAAGCGCCCCGCTTCCGATGATGCCGATGGTCGAGCCGGCGAGATCGCCGATCGGGTGATCGAAAAAGCAGAATTGGCTCGCCGTCTGCCATCGTCCGGCGCGGACGGAATTGCAGTAGGCGAACAGGCTGCGGCGAAGGGCGAAGATCAGCGCAAAGGTGTGCTCCGGCACGGTCGTTCGCGCATAGTCGCGAACATTGGACACGACGATCCCGCGCTCGGCGCAGGCGCGGAGATCGACGATATCGGTTCCGGTCGCCGACACCGCGATGAGGCGAAGCTTCCCCGCGCCCGCGATCGCTTCCGCCCGCACCGGCACCTTGTTGGTGATGACGATGTCAGCCGTGGCGATGCGCGCTGCCACTTCCTCGGGACGGCTGCGCGCATGCTCTACGAGGCGGTGCGGAAAGCGGGGAGCGCGAAGCACCGTCTCCGGTGGCAGGGTCTCGCGGTCCAGGAAGACGATCTCGGCGGGAGATGACAGGTCGGCGTCGCTCATCGGCGAAAGCTATCACCGGCCTGCCCCCCGCCTCAATTCGTTGCAGGCGGACAGGGGGATGGCGTTATGATCGACTGACGAAGACCTGTGACCGCGACATGAGCGAACTCTCCATCAGGCCGGCATCGCGCGCCGAGCTCGACACTCTGATCGACTGGGCGGCCGCCGAGGGGTGGAACCCCGGTCACCGCGACCGCGATGCGTTTCACGGCACCGATCCCGAGGGCTTCCTGATCGGCTGGCTCGGCGACGAGCCGGTCGCCGCGGTTTCGGTGGTCGCCTATGACGATGGCTTCGGCTTCCTCGGCTTCTACATCTGCCACCCCGACCACCGCGGCCGCGGCCACGGCTTCAACGTCTGGCAATCCGGGATCGCGCGCCTCGGCGACCGCACGATCGGCCTCGACGGCGTGGTCGACCAGCAAGCCTTTTACGCGAGGTCGGGCTTCGTGCTTGCTCACCGCAACATCCGTTACGCCGGTGTCGTGAAGACCGACGCGCCGGCCGATGCCCGCATCGTAGAGACCACCGACGTCGGCCCCGACCTCATCACTTATGATTCCCGGATGTTCCCGGTCCCGCGCGAGGCTTTCCTGCATCGCTGGATCGCCGCCCCCGGCCACAGGACGCTCGCCTGGCGCGAGGACGGGACGATCCGCGGCTACGGCACGATCCGCCCCTGCCGCGAGGGCCACAAGATCGGCCCGCTCTTCGCCGATACGCCGGAGATCGCCGCCGCGCTGTTCGCCGCCCTCACCGCGCCGAACCGGGACACACCGGTCATTCTCGACGTCCCCGAACCGAACCCGGACGCGCTGGCGCTCGCCGAACGCCACGGCATGCGCCCGGTGTTCGAGACGGCCCGCATGTATCGCGGTCCCGCCCCCGACCTGCCGCTCGCGCACATCTACGGCATCACCACCTTCGAGCTGGGGTGAACCACGGCGACCCCTTGGAAATGGGAGTGAGATAAATGACTGCAGACGAAGCCCGATCCCCCAACACGATCGCGGTCTCGCGACGCGCTGCCGTCTGTCTCGCCAACGATCATGCCGGATATCCCCTGAAGGCCTTCGTCGCCGACCTGCTGGCGGAGTTTTGCGACGCGGTGATCGACGTCGGCGCCCAGTCCGCCGAGCCGGTCGACTTCCCCGACATCACGGCAAAGGCGGTCGGGCTGCTTCTCGACGGCAAGGTCGAGCGCGTCATCCTCGTCTGCGGCACCGGCGCCGGCGCTTGCATCGCCGCCAACAAGGTTCCCGGCGTTCGCGCCGCCGTCGCCCACGACACGTTCGTCGCCCGCCAGGCGGTCGAGCATGACAACGTCAACACGCTGTGCATCGGCGCCTGGATCATCGGACCGCAGATCGCCGCCGACGTCATCCGCACCTTCCTGGCGGCCGAGTTCAGCACCGAGGAGCATTTCCGCCGCCGGGTCGCCAAGCTCGCCGAGCTGGAGAGCCGCGCCAGCGGCATCGGCGCGGGGAACGACTGACCCTGCGGGAGAATTCATCGAAGCGAAGTGGTGCCGCACGCCGGACTCGAACCAGCGACCCACGCATTACGAATGCGTTGCTCTACCAACTGAGCTAGTGCGGCCAGTTGCGGCCGATTGATACCGGCAAGCGCCGCCTCGTTCAAGGACGACGACGGCTCAGAACAGCCGGAAGCGGCGCGGACGCCCCTCGTCGCTGTCGTCATTGGCCGGCAGCGGCCCCGGATCGTCGGGAGACGGTGGCCGCGGGGGTCCCTCGTCCGCCGCCCCGTCAGGACCGTCCGGCCCGATCGCCGGAGCGGTTCCTGCCTCGGGCTTGGCGGGCGCCGCGGGCTCTGTTTCTGTCTCTGGCTCGGCCGCTGTCTGTAGCGCGGTCGCTGTCTCCGGCTCCGGCTTCGCTGCCGCTTTCGCGGCCGGAGCTTTGGATGCTTCCTTGCCCGGGACCGCCGGGGTCTCGGCAACCGGCTCCACTGGCGCCGTGGCGGTTTCCGCTGGTTCCGCGGGCTCAGGCTCGACAACCGCGCCGGGTTCGGCGGCCTCCTCCCCGGTGCTTCTGGCCTCGATCTGCGGCAGCGCCTCCGCCTGTGTGACCATCTGCTGCTCACGTGCGAGGTCGGCCTCGATCTGCATGGCCACCCGCGACAGCGGCGCTTCCGACGGCACCGTCCATTCGAAGACGCCGACCTGCCCGGAAACCGGCGACACCGGTGCCCAGTTCGGGAAGACCTGCCCGTCGGCCATCCACACCGGGTCGCGCGGCGCGTTGATCGCGCGGGCAAGCCACATGCGGACCTTGCCCTCGTCGCCGTGCTCGCGCTCCTCGATTTCGGCCATCAGCAGGCAGACGGCCTCGCTCGGCCCCGCCTTCACCAGCCCCTCGAGCGCGCCCCGCGCGGCACCCCAGTCGTGTGCGTCGATCGCCGCCCGCGCCACAGCCATTGCACCCTCGGGATGATTGGCGCGAAGGTCGGCCAGCCGCCGCATGCGCTTCAGCCGGTCGCGCACCGAATCGCCCGGACGCACGGCGGCATAGGCGTCGGCGATGTCGGGGTGGGGCGCCGCCCTCCACGCGGTTTCGAGCACGCGCGCCGCGCGGCGATAGTCGGAGGCGCGGCTGAGCAGGCGGCTTGCCGTCACCGCAGCCGGCGCCAGCGACGGCGCGAGGCGATGCGCCTCGAGCGCCCGCGGCTCTCGCCTCCTGCGGCT
The DNA here is from genome assembly GCA_963710805.1 of uncultured Alphaproteobacteria bacterium. Lineage (GTDB taxonomy): Bacteria > Pseudomonadota > Alphaproteobacteria > Rhizobiales > Kaistiaceae > Bauldia. The sequence goes on from CAVQBS010000045.1 coordinate 66,134, forward strand.
CGCCGGCTTCGAGTTCCATCGCTCGCGCTGTGAGAAGGGCGGCCCGCTCGCGCTGGGCGATTTGCTTGTCGACGGCGCCGGCGCGGAGATTGGCTTCCAGCGCGCGCATCGCCCCCAGCCACTCGCCGGCCCGCGACCGGTACTCGAACAGCGCCGTGCCCGCCCAGCCGATCTTGGGGGCCGCTTCAGCCGCCTGTTCGGCAAAGTGCCGCGCTGCCTCGTGCTCGCCCTGGCGCCGCGCCTCGATGAACAGCCCGTGCAATCCGAGAACCCTGGTTTCAGGCCGCGCGGCGAGCGATTTCGAAGGCCGTCCGCGCCGCCGGCGCGTCGCCGGCGAGCTGCGCCGTCTGGGCGGTGAGGAGCAGGGGCAGCGGCTCGGCGCCGAGCAGCGTCCGCGACTTGTCGGCAGCTTTCCGCGCCGACCGCAGGTCGCCCGAACCGACGGCGATCATGCCCTCCGACAGCGCCTTGTAGCCGCGATCCTGACGGCGCCGGCCGAGATAGGATTTGAACGACCGCGGCGCGCGGATGATGGCCCGGATCACCGTCCACAGGATGATGATCGCGGCGATGATGACGGCGACCCCAAGCCCCGCCACCATCAGCGAGGTGCGGATTCTCGTAGCCCTGCCAGTGGAGGATGACGTCGCCCGGGCGGTCCGCCAGCCAGGCAAGGCCGGCGGACACCAGGAAGACAATGACGATATAGACAAGGACGCGAAGCATCAGGGCCCCATCAATTGCCGGGCGCCGTCACCGACAGCGCAAGTTTGTCGATCAGGTCGTCGATGGCCACCCGGTCGGTGGCCGCCTCGGCCCACGCCGCCGACGCCGTCTGCCCGTCGGCCGGCAGCGCCTTCCGCTCCGACAGCGCCGTGGCGAGATCACCCTTGTCCACCGCCGCCTGCATCCGCGAGACGACTGCCTCCGGGCTGCTCCCCGAAATCGCGGTTGTCGGCCTGACCGAGACGAGGCCGCGACCGAAGGCGCCGAGACGGTCGAGGAAGCCGGCGTTCGGACCGGTGCTGGACGTGGCGACAAGAATTGCGTCGGCGACGGCCGGGAACTGATTTTGGAGCTCCGCGACGCTCGGCGTGTCCTTGGCGGCCAGCGGCTCGAGGTTGGCAATCTCGGCATTGTCGATGCCGAGCGTCTTCAGCATGGCGAGCTCGGTCGCGAACGGTCCACCGTTCCGCGCCGCCTGCTGCAACATGCCGATCGCGATCGCCCGTGCCGCACGCTCGCTCTCGCCGCCCGTAGAGACCTTGGCGGCCAGATCATCCACCCGGCTGCCGAGGTCCTTCAGCGAGGCTTCGATCGGCGCCAGCCGATCGCGGAGCGACGAGACGGCGCTCGCCAGGTCGGTCGTCGCGGCGACGCTGGTCTCCAGCTTGCCGAGACGCGCCTCGATGTCGCTGAGCGAAGCTGCGACGTCCGAGCCGCCGCTCGCCGGCGGCTGAGCCGCCGCTGTTTCGAGCTTCCCGATGCGCGTGCGGTTCTCGTTTGCGAGAGTTGCGAGGTCGCCGAGTTTCTTGGCGAGGTCGGCGAGATTGGTATCGGCGAGGGACGCCGTCTTCGACTCGACATCCGCCAGCCGCTTGTCCAGCGCCGCGACCGATGTGGCAAGGTCGTTCACCTTGCCGAGCGCCGCCTCTGCGACCGTCTCAGACCGCGTCGGCACGACGCCGCTCGCGTGATAGGCGATGCCGAGAACGGTCGCGATCACCCCGCCGATCACCCCGGCGAGCACCAGCGGCCACACCCGCGTGCGGCCCGGTCTACCGCCTTCAGGGCGGGGTTCGCGGGGAGGGGGAGGCGGTGGTGGCGGCGGCCGCTTTTCCTCCTTCGCCCCATCCTTTTCTGGCGGCTCGGCTTTCGCACTCTCGCCGTCCTTGCCTGCCGGCTCCGCCGCTGCCTTTGGCGGCTCGCTCCCCTTTTCGGCGGCAAGATCGATGGTCACCGGAGGCTTCGGCCGCTTGTCCGGAGCGTTGGGCGAGCCGGCACCGGTGTCGTTGCCGGTTTTCTTGTCGTCCTGATCAGCGCTCATGCGTCTCCTCGGTCGTCGCGCCCCTCTCAGGGTATATAGTCAAAATGATTGCAGACCTCTAACCGCGCGATCGCCGCAACCAGGCTTTCGGCGTTCGGATCCGAAGCAATCCGCATGCCGGCAGGGCCGAATGGCCGCAACGGCCCGGCGGCGGAATTGGAGATGGCATAGACGGTTACGCCGTGGAGCGCATCCGCCAATTCGGCCTTTTGCAGGAGCTCGCCAAAGATCGCCGCCGCCCGCCGGGAAAAGAACAGGGCACCATCAATCGCGCCCGTGGCGAGCGCCTGACGCGCGCCGGCGCGTGAGTTCCGCAATGGCCGCCGCGGCGTAGGCTTCGGCCGTAACCACGTCGAAGCCCCGCGCGCCCAGGCGGGCTTCGAGATCGCCGGCGCGGTCGCGGCCGGCGACATAGAGGATGGTGCCCCCGGCGGGATCGAGGGCACCAGCAATCGTATCGGCGAGCCTCGCCACGTCCCCCCCGCCGACCCGCACATCGGTGAAGCCCGCTTCCCGCGCCGCCTGTCCTGTCTGCTCGCCGACGGCAAAGACCGTCCGTATCTCCCCACTCGGAGCACCTGCGGCCAGGCCGACCACCGCCCGCACCGCATTGCGGCTGGTGAACACGATCGCCGCCGGCCGGAAAGCGATCGCCGCCGGCGGCAGGAAGACGATCCGCGTCATCGGCTCGACCAGCACCGAATGTCCCAGCGCCGCGAGCGCCGCCGCCGTATCGTTCGGCGTCCGGCTCCGGCCGGGTGACGAGGAGCCGCATCTCAGGGACCGGAGAAGAATCCGGGACCGCCGCGGCCGGCGAGCTCGGCGCCGGCCTCCCTGCCGATCCGCGCCGCATCGCCGGCCGCGACCGCTCCGCTTCACCCGGTGGGCCTCTGACCCGTCCGGTTTCACGATGATCCCGTTGAATTCGATGGCGTCGCCGGCAAGCCGCGCCAGCCCGCCGATCGGCGTCCGGCACGAGCCGTCGAGCACCGCGAGGTAGGCGCGCTCGGCGGTGAGCGCCGTCGCGGTCGGCCCGTGGTCGATGGCGGCGAGTCGCGCCAGCGCTGCTTCGTCGTCGGCCCGCGCGGTGATCGCGATCGTTCCCTGGCCGATCGCCGGCAGCCACGCATCCGCCTCGAGCACGCTCTTCGCCTCGTCCGGCGAGCCCAGACGCTGCAGTCCGGCAAGCGCCAGCAGCGTGGCGTCGGCCTCGCCCATCGGCGAGCTTCCGCATCCGCGTCTGCACGTTGCCGCGCATGTCGACGACGCGAAGGTCCGGCCTCAGGCTGAGCGCCATCGCCTTGCGGCGGAGCGACGACGTGCCGAGCACCGCGCCGGGCTTCAGATCGGCGAGCTTTGCGGCCACCGGCGACAGGAACGCGTCGCGCACATCCTCGCGCTCCAGGCAGGCGGCGATGACGAGGCCCTCCGGCAGCCGGGTCGGCATGTCCTTGGCCGAGTGGACGGCGATATCGACCGCGCCCGAGAGCAGCGCCTCGTCGATCTCCTTGGTGAACAGCCCCTTGCCGCCCGCCTCGATCAGCGACCGGTCGGTGATGCGGTCGCCGGTGGTGCGGATCGGCACGATGGCGATCGCCTCGGCCGGAAGCCCCGCCACGGCCGACAGCCTGCGGCGCGTCTCCTCGGCCTGCGCCAGGGCAAGCGGGCTTCCTCGGGTGCCGATGCGGGTGGCGGTGGTTTGCAAAGGAAGGGTCCGGATGTTACGGCGTTCGCCGCAGCGAAATCAGCTTCCGGGGCGGATCGGTCACATAGGCAACCCCCTGGCGCGGGAAGCAGCGCGAGAAGGGAGCGGCCATTCGATGGCAATGCCGGTCGGCCCTGTCAACCTGTTGCGCGTTCGGACCCGGACCGGACGATGAAGATCCTCGGCATCGAGACGAGCTGCGACGAGACAGCCGCCGCGATCGTCGAACGCGCGGCGGACGGCCGCGGCGCGCATCCTCTCCGACATCATCCTCTCGCCAGGTCGCCGATCATGCCGCCTTCGGCGGCGTCGTGCCCGAGATCGCCGCCCGCGCCCATGTCGAGGCGCTCGACGGGGTGATCGCCGCGGCGATGCGGCGAGGCCGGCCTCGGCTTCGCCGACATCGACGCGGTCGCCGCCACCGCCGGGCCGGGGCTGATCGGCGGCGTCATCGTCGGGCTGACCACCGCCAAGGCGATCGCGCTGTGCCGCGGAAAGCCGCTGATCGCCGTCAACCACCTCGAAGGCCATGCGCTGACGGCGAGGCTGACCGACGGGCTCGCCTTCCCCTATCTCCTTCTCCTGGTGTCCGGCGGCCACACCCAGTTCGTCGCGGTCGACGATGTCGGCCGCTACCGGCGACTCGGCACCACCATCGACGATGCTCTCGGCGAGGCCTTCGACAAGGCCGCCAAGCTGCTCGGCCTCGGCTATCCGGGCGGGCCCGCCGTCGAAGAGGCGGCAAGGTCCGGTGACCCGAGGCGCTTTGCGCTGCCCGCCCGCTGATCGGCAGGCCCGAACCGGACTTCTCGCTATCCGGCCTGAAGACCGCGCTCCGCCTTGCTGCCGAAAAGATCGCGCCGCTTGCGGATCGCGACGTCGCCGATCTGGCAGCCTCGTTCCAGGCGGCGGTGGTCGACGTGGTGGCGGACCGCTCGCGCCGCGCCATGGCGCGTTTCCGCGACAGCCATCCCGGCCTTGCATTCCCGGTGCTCGTCATCGCCGGCGGCGTCGCCGCCAATCGCGCCCTCCGTGCCTCGCTGGCGGAGGAAGCGGGCCGGCACGGCTTCCGCCTCGTCGCACCGCCGCCGCGATTGTGTGCCGATAATGCGGTGATGATTGCCTGGGCCGGCGCCGAGCGCCTGGCGCGCGGCCTGAGCGATCCGCTCGACGCGCCGGCGCGGCCGCGCTGGCCACTTGATGAACTGGCAAATCCCGTGCTTGGTGAGGGAGCGAAGGGAGCCAAGGTATGATCGAGACGGTCGGGATCCTCGGCGGCGGCGCATGGGGCACCGCGCTGGCGCTGGTCGCGGCGCGCGCCGGCCGGAAAGTGCGGCTGTGGGCGCGCGACCACGACACCGTGGCCGCTATCGACGAAAGCCACGAGAATCCCCGCTACTTGCCCGGCGTCCACCTCGACCACATCCCCGCCACCACCAATATCGGTGCCGCGCTCCGCGCCGACCTCGTGCTCCTGGCAGTGCCGGCCCAGTCGCTGCGCGCCGTCGCCACTATCGCGGCACCCTATATCGCCGAAGGCCATCCGGTGGTGATCTGCGCCAAGGGACTGGAGCGCGGATCGGCCAAGCGGATGACCGAGGTGATGGCGGAAGCGGCACCCAACGCCACCGCCGCCGTCCTCTCCGGCCCGAGCTTCGCAGCCGACGTCGCGCGCGGGCTACCCACCGCCGTGACAATCGCTGCCGCCGAAGAGCCGCTGGCACTGTCGCTCTGCCATGCGCTCGCCGGGCCGACCTTCCGGCCCTATGCCGAGACCGACCTCGTCGGCGTCGAGATCGGCGGCGCGGTGAAAAACGTGCTCGCCATCGCCGCCGGCGTCGTCGCCGGCCGCGGCCTCGGCGCCAGCGCGCTCGCCGCCCTCGTCGCCCGCGGCTTCGCTGAGCTTCGCCGCCTTGGCGATGCCCTCGGCGCCAAGGCCGAGACCCTGATGGGCCTATCCGGCCTCGGCGACCTCGTTCTCACCTGCTCCGGCACCCAGTCGCGGAACTTCGCCTATGGCCGGATGCTCGGCGAAGGCGCCCCGCTCACCACTCCGCATCCCCTCGTCGAGGGAATCGAGACCGCGGCGGTCACCCGCGACCTTGCCCGCCGCCACCGCATCTCGATGCCGATTGTCGACGCGGTGGTCGGCATCCTCTCCGGCAAGCTGACCGTCGACGCCGCGGCCGACAGCCTGATGTCGCGCCCCTTGAAGCGCGAGGCGGGCGCGACTGAAGCGGCCCTTCCGCTTCGCGAAGGGGCGGCGTAAGAAATCGTCGCATTTCGAGGAGGGGAGCCATGGCCTATTGGCTGTTCAAGTCCGAGCCCGCGACGTGGTCCTGGGACATGCAGGTGAAGAAGGGCAGGTCCGGCCAGGAATGGGACGGCGTCCGCAACTTCACCGCCCGCAACAACATGCGCGCCATGAAAAAGGGCGATCACGGCTTCTTCTACCACTCCGGCGACGAGAAGGCGGTGGTCGGCATCGTCGAGGTGGTGAAGGCGGCGCATCCCGATTCCACCGACGACACCGGCAAATGGGAATGCGTCGACATCGCCGCCGTGCAAGCCGCTGCCGAAGCCGGTGACGCTCGCCGAGGTCAAGGCCGACAAGGCGCTGGCCGACATGGCGCTGGTCAAGCTGTCGCGGCTTTCGGTGCAGCCGGTCACCGAGGCGGAGTGGAAGCGGGTCTGTAGGCTCGGCGGCCTGTGAGCGCGGCATTGTGCGTCGCGACCGAAGGCTTGCATCTGACATCGCTGGCGGGCTTATAGAGGCAGACAGGTCCGGCGCGGCCGGGCGTTTTGCAAGGGGTGAACGGGAGGAAGAAGATGTCCGAGACGGTGCATCCGGTACCGGCCGAATGGGCCAAGCGCGCTTATGTCGACCGTGCCAAATACGAAGAGATGTACAGGCGCTCGGTCGAGGATCCCGAGGGCTTCTGGGGCGAGCAGGCCGCCCGCATCGACTGGATCAAGCCGTTCACCAAGGTCAAGGACACCACGTTCCGACGACCGACGTCTCGATCAAGTGGTTCGAGGACGGGAAGCTGAACGTCTCGGCCAACTGCCTCGACCGCCACCTCGACGACGCGCGGCGACCAGACGGCGATCATCTGGGAGGGCGACGATCCGAGCGCCGGAGCGCAGCACGATCACCTATCGCGAGCTCCACGACGAGGTCTGCCGCTTCGCCAACGTCGCTGAAGGCGCACGGCGTCAAGAAGGGCGACCGGGTCACCATCTACATGCCGATGATCCCGGAGGCGGCCGATCGCCATGCTCGCCTGCGCCCGCATCGGCGCGATCCACTCGGTGGTGTTCGGCGGCTTCTCGCCCGAGGCGCTGGCCGGCCGCATCGAGGACTGCCGCTCGCGGCTCGTGATCACCGCCGACGAGGGCCTGCGCGGCGGCCGCACGCGTGCCGCTGAAGGCCAACGCCGACGAGGCGCTGGAGCACCGTGCGCCAGGACGCGATCGCACCAGGTCATCGTGGTCAGGCGCACCGGCGCCGAGGTGCCGATGAAGGCCGGCCGCGACGTCTGGTATGCACGAGGTCGTGGCCGACGGCGTCGGCCGACTGCCCGCCGGAGGCGATGAACGCCGAGGACCCGCTGTTCATCCTCTACACCTCCGGCTCGACCGGCAAGCCCAAGGGCGTGCTGCACACCACCGGCGGCTACCTGCGTCTATGCCGCGCATGACCCACCAGTACGTCTTCGACTACCACGACGGCGACATCTACTGGTGCACCGCCGACGTCGGCTGGGTCACCGGCCACAGCTACATCGTCTACGGCCCGCTCGCCAACGGCGCGACCACGCTGATGTTCGAGGGCGTGCCCGAACTATCCGGACGCCGTCGCGCTTCTGGCAGGTCGTCGACAAGCACAAGGTCAACATCTTCTACACCGCGCCGACCGCGATCCGCGCGCTGATGCGCGAGGGCGACGAGCTCGGTCGACGAAGACCTCGCGCGCAGTCGCTGCGCCTGCTCGGCACGGTCGGCGAGCCGATCAACCCCGAGGCCTGGGAGTGGTACTACCGCGATGGTCGGCGACGAGCCGCTGCCCGATCGTCGACACCTGGTGGCAGACCGAGACCGGCGGCATCCTGATCACGCCGCTGCCCGGCGCCACGCCGCTCAAGCCCGGCTCGGCCACCCGGCCGTTCTTCGGCGTCCAGCCGGCGCTGGTCGACGACGACGGCAAGGTCGCTCGAGGGCGCCGGCGAGCGGCAACCTGTGCATCACCGACTCCTGGCCGGGCCAGATGCGCACCGTCTACGGCGACCACGAGCGCTTCGTGCAGACCTACTTCTCCGCCTATCAAGGGCATGTACTTCACCGGCGACGGCTGCCGCCGCGACGAGGACGGCTACTACTGGATCACCGGCCGCGTCGACGACGTGATCAACGTCTCCGGCCACCGCATGGGCACCGCCGAGGTCGAAAGCGCGCTGGTCGCCCATCCCAAGGTGGCCGAGGCCGCGGTGGTCGGCTATCCCGCACGACATCAAGGGCCAGGGCATCTACGCCTACGTCACGCTGATGGCCGGCGACGAGCCGACCGAGGAGCTGCGCAAGGAACTGGTCGCAGCTGGGTGCGCAAGGAGATCGGCCCGATCGCCACGCCGGACCTGATCCAGTGGGCGCCGGGCCTGCCCAAGACCCGCTCGGGCAAGATCATGCGCCGCATCCTGCGCAAGATCGCCGCGAACGACTTCGGCAGCCTCGGCGACACCTCGACGCTGGCCGATCCGGCCGTGGTCGACGACCTGGTCGACAACCGCCAGAACCGGCCGCACTGACCGCGCAGGCCCGGACAATCTCGGCGGCCGACAGACCTCGCCGGCATCGATATCGACGGGCGGTCATGGCACCGCCCGTCTTCATGCGAGGGCGGCGCCGATGCACCGCCTTCGGCCTTGCGCCGCCGCAAGGTCCGCGTCTGGGACTCTATGGTCTGCTCCGCAAAAGCGAGGGTAGCCGTTAATACAATCTCAGATAGCGTATATTCATCCCTTGCGATCAGTAGTGGTTGCTGCTAAACAGGAATAAATTCACATTGCGGTGTTCTCTTTCATGGCCGCGCAGCGCCTCGGACGACCTGCCCCGCCGACTGCCCCCGACCGGGCGGTTCGAATTCGCAACCGTCTGGGCGGTGCTCTTCGCCGTTTCGGCCGGGATCGGCACGGCGAACGCCGCCGAGGTCATCCCCGGCCCAGTGCCTGCCGAGGTCATCCGCGTCGTCGACGGCGACACCCTGACGGTCGAGGCGACGATCTGGCTTGGCCAGCGACTGACCGTCAACGCGCGGGTGCGGGGCATCGACGCACCGGAGCTCCACGGCGCCTGCCAGCGCGAGAAGACAATGGCCGAGGCCGCCCGGTCGGCGCTCGCCAGGGTGGCCGAGGCCCGCGCCGTCCGCCTCACCAACATCGCCAACGGAAAATATGCCGGGCGGGTGCTCGCCGACGTCGAGACGGACGACGGCACCGACGTCGCCGCCTACATGCTCGCGACCGGTCTTGCCCGACCCTATGACGGCAGTGCCCGCGCCGGCTGGTGCGACCTCGCCAACCTCGGCGGCTGAAGCAGCACGCCGTCCGATCCTGCAGGAGCGCTTGACGCCGGTCCGCTTCGTCCTATTCTCGATGGCGGTGATAACGGGGTGCTCGTCCTTGACGACGGGCTGAGAACATACCCGTCGAACCTGATCTGGATAATGCCAGCGCAGGGAGCCGTCACCAGCCGGCTTGCGGAAACACTTCCCGCGCCTGCCGGCCGCGGCTCCTGCCAAGCGAGGACGCCGTGGAACAAGCCGATCTCGCATCCGCCATCGAACGTTTGCGGGCGCGCACGCCGCTCGTCCACAACATCACCAACTTCGTCGTCATGAACACGACGGCGAATGCCCTGCTCGCTGTCGGCGCCTCGCCGGCCATGGTGCATGCGGTGGAGGAGGTCGAGGATTTCGTGCCGATCGGCCAGGCGCTGGTGATCAACATCGGCACGCTCTCCGCCCATTGGGTCGAGGCGATGGAGCGGGCCGCCGAGACGGCCCACGCGCGGGGCGTGCCCTGGATCCTCGATCCCGTCGCCGCCGGCGCCACGGCCTACCGGACCGAGACGGCGCGCCGCCTGATCGACCGCAAGCCGTCAGTGATCCGCGGCAACGCCTCGGAGATCATGTCGCTCGCCGGCGAGGCGGGCCGGCGCGCGGCGTCGACAGCACCAAGGGCTCCGACGCCGCCCGCGACGCGGCCGAGCGCCTGGCGAAGAGCAGCGGAGCGGTCGTCGCGGTGACCGGCGCCGTCGATTACATCGCCGACGGGAAGCGCGATGGCTGCGCTCGCCAATGGCGACCCGATGCTTGCCCGCGTCACCGGCACCGGCTGCATGGCGACGGCGCTGATCGGCGCCTTCCTCGGCGCCGGGCTGCCGCCGTTCGACGCCACGGCGGCGGGCCTCGCCACGATCGGCATCGCCGCCGAGGCGGCGATCCGAGGCGCCAACGGGCCGGGCAGCTTCCAGGTCGCGCTGATCGACGCGCTCTATCGCATCGACGACGCAGCGCTTGCGCGCAGGCGTGCGCTGGGCTGTGCACGATGCGACACGACCCTCGCTGATGCTGGTCACCGACCCGGCGCATGTGCCGCGATCGCGGGCTCGTCGAGACGGTGCTGCGCCGCGGTCGACGGCGGCGTCACCATCGTCCAGCTCCGCGACAAGGCGGCCGGCGACGACGAAATGGTCGACGACGGCACGGGCGCTGCAGGCGCGCCTCGAGCCGCTCGGCGTGCCGCTCATCGTCAACGACCGGCCGACGTCGCCGTCGCCGCCGGCGCCGACGGCGTCCATATCGGCCAGAGCGACGGCGACCCGGCGGCGGCCCGCGCGCTGCTCGGCCGCGACGCGCTGCTCGGCCTGTCGGTCACCGGCCCGGCGGAGCTCGCGACCGTCGACCCGGCCGTCGTCGACTATGTCGGCCTCGGGCCCGTCTTCGCCCGGCGACCAAGGCCGACGCCGCGCCGCCGCTCGGCCTCGCCGGCTTCCGCGCCGTCGCCGCGCGCTGAGCGCTGCCGGTCGTCGCGATCGGCGGCATCGACGCGGGCAACGCCGGCGCGATCATGGCGGCCGGCGCCGACTGGCATCGCGGTGGTCTCCGCGATCTGCGCCGCCGCCGATCCGGGCGCCGCCGCAGCGGCGCTCCGCCGGGCGCATGGCCGGCACGAAGGCGGCATGATCGCCAACATCCTCTCCATCGCCGGCTCGATCCGAGCGGCGGGGCCGGCATCCAGCGCCGACCTCAAGACCTTCGCCGCCCTCGGCGCCTACGGCATGGCGGTGATCGACCGCGGTGACCGCCCAGAACACCCGCAGGCGTCACGCGGCGTTCGCGCGATGGAGCCGGCCTTCGTCGCCGACCAGATCGACGCGGTGTTCGCCGACATCCGCGTCGACGCGGTGAAGATCGGCATGGTCGGCACCGCCGAGATCGCCGAGGCCATCGCCGACGCGCTCGAGCGCCACCGGGCGCCGCACATCGTGCTCGACCCGGTGATGGTCGCCAAGGGCGGCGACCGCCTGCTCGCCGGACGACGCCGTCGCGGCCGTGCGCGAGCGACTGGTGCCGCTCGCCGAGCGTGATCACGCCGAACCTGCCGGAGGCCGCGGTGCTGCTCGACGCCGCCGAACCGACGGACACGGCGGCATGCGCGCCGAATGGCCGCGCGCCTGCAGGCGCTCGGCCCCGCATCGGTGCTGCTCAAGGGCGGCCATCTCGCACGGCCCCGAGAGCATCGACGTCTGCTTCGACGGCGAGACGCTGACGACCTTCCCGCCCCGCGCATCGCCACGCGGAACACCCACGGCACCGGCTGCACGCTGTCCTCGGCCATCGCCGCGCTGCTGCCGCGCATGCCGCTGCCTCGAAGCGATCGCCGAGGCCAAGGCCTACCTCACCGGCGCCCTGCCGCCGCCGACCAGCTCGATGTCGGCACGGCCACGGGCCGTGCATCATTTCCACGGGATGTGGGGCCGCTGAGCGAAGCCGGACGACGACGACGATCGGCTCATTTGCCCGCCAGCATGGCATTCATCGGCTGCCAGTACATCTGGTGCCAGCCGCCGTCGAGCATCTGCTCGGCTTCGGCCGGATGGCCGGCTTGATCGAAGACGAGCTTCGTTCCCTTGCCGTCCGCGGCAAGTTCGAACCTGACGATCGAATAGACGCCCTCCGGCCAGGCCTTCGACCGCCACGCCTGGACAACCCGCTTGCCCGGCACCAGCTCGATATTGCGCGCCGCGATATCGCCGCCGAACAGGCTGACCGCGCCGCCGGCCTCCTGTCGAGATCTTCGCCGCCCGGCCGCCGGTCATGCGCTCGAAATCCGCGGACGAGGTGAGCACGCCATAAACCGCCTGCGGGCTGGCATTGATGGTCACTTCCTGATGGATGGACATGGCGACGCTCCGGTTTGACATGCGCGATCGACGGCATCTAAGCAATCAACCGATTGGTTGACGGCATTGATTAGAGCCTCGATCGGATCGTGTCAACCGTTTGGTTGAGGAAAGAGATGACGACATCGGCCGAGGAGGATCGCCTCGACGACATTTTCCACGCACTCGCCAACCGGACACGTCGGGCGCTGTTGCGACCCTCGCGCGGGACCGGCGCGCGTCACCGAGCTGGCCGAGCCCCACGGCATGTCGCTCAACGCGGTCTCCAAGCATCTTTTTGTCCTGGAGCGGGCCGGGCTGATCCGCCGTGAGCGCGACGGCCATGTCCAGTCCTGCGTGCTCGACGCCGGACCAATGGCGACCGCCGAGGAGTGGATCGGCGCATACCGCCGCTTCTGGAGCAGCCGGATCGACCGCCTCGCGTCGCTCGTCGAGAAGGGAGACTGACCGGTGCAACCGACAGCGCTGACCCTTACCCGCGTGATCCGCGCACCGCCGAGAAGGTCTTCGCGGCGTGGACCGAGCCCGACCTCTTGATGCAATGGTGGGGACCCGGGCCCGTCACCTGCCCCGAGGCCCATGTCGACCTCCGCGAGGGAGGCGCCTACCGCATCGCCAACCTGGAGGAAGACGGCTCGATCACCTGGATTGAGGGCACCTTCGAGCGGGTCCGGGCACCGGAAGAGCTGGTCTACACGTGGAGCGTCAGCATCGTGCCCGGCGACCCTACGCGGGTGCGGGTGATGTTCCTGCCCCATGCCGAGGGGACGGAGCTGGTGCTCACCCATGAGCGCTTCGCGGTCGAGGCGGTGCGCGACATGCACGTCATGGGCTGGAACGGCTGCCTCGACAAGCTCGAGGCGCTGTTCGCCGGCTAGACCCGTTTCAGACAATGGCGGATCGGCTCGATTGACCGAGGTCAGGATCACGGGCCGCTGGCTACCCTCGAGGACGGGTCTTCGCCTCGCGTCACAGTGGCCTCGACGCCTCGAAGATGAAACGACTGCTGCTGAAGAAGTAGCGGCCTTCCCTGCTCAATCGCTGGAGTTCTTCGCTCCATGCCGTCAAATCGGCTTCCGCTATTTCACCGCGTCGCAAGATAAAGGCGCGCACAAGCTTGCTCAGTCCCTTGCTGTAGGTGTCGTCGCCCCATTCCAGATTGAGGATGGGAAAGACGGTCACAGCGCCCAAAGCAAAGCCGACATTGCGCAGCAGCGAACACATGGAGCGCGGAAGTCGTGGGTGTGCGCAATGCGCCTCCCACGACTTCATGACGGCGGCCATGCGCTCGGGGGCGTCCGAATGCCAAATTACGGCATCCCAGTCGGTGGCAACGAACACCGCGCGGCCCCCGGGCTTCAGAACACGAAGCGATTCCGCGAGAGCCTTGTCGGCATCTGGAATGTATTCCGCCACCTGGACGCAGACGACCGCGTCATAGCTTGAGTCCGGCTCATCGAGGCGCGTCGCGTCGCCGACCCGATACCGAACGAAGGCATGGGAATTGCGGCTCTCCGACAGACGGACAAAGTCCGGCGAAATGTCGATTCCCGTGACCCGGCCGGACGGTCCGACCGCCGAGGCGACGCTCTCGCAAAGGAAGCCCGGCCCGCAGCCGACATCGATGACGCTGTCGCCCTCCGCGGGTTCGAGTTTGCGCAAGATCTCGGCCCGCTGGGCGATCACATCGCTCGTCAGGTAGACGGCTTCCAGCCGACGAGCCGCTTCCTCGGTGAACTTGAGACCACTCATTGGGGTGGCTCCCGCGTCGCGCGCCCTTCGTCAAAGGGCGGTTATCCTATCACGGTTGTCACGGCGTCACGACCGTGGGACGCCGCCAGCCTTGCCGCGAATGTCGAAGGAGCCTCCTACTCCTCGTACACCACCAGGAGGTCCTTGGCGTCGATCTGGCCGCCGGCGTGACCAGCACCTCGGCGATGGTGCCGTCGCGCTCGGCGTGGAGCGCCGTCTCCATCTTCATCGCCTCGATCGACAGGAGCACGTCGCCGGCCTTGACCGCCTGGCCGGTCTGCACGGCGAGCGTCGAGACGACGCCCGGCATCGGCGCGGCGACATGGAGGGCATTGCCCTCCTCCGCCTTGCGCCGCGCCGCCGCGCTGGCCGCGCCGAGCCGGTCGGGCACCTTGACCACGCGCGGCTGGCCGTTCAGCTCGAAGAAGACGCGGACGAAGCCGTCCTCGTCGGTCTCGCCGATCGCCTGGTTGCGCACGACCAGCGTCTTGCCGCGCTCGATCTCGACAAGGATCTCCTCGCCGACCGGCAGCCCGTAGAAATAGACCGGCGTCGGCAGCACCGCGACCGGCCCGTAGGTGTCGGCGGCGCGCGGCGAAATCGACGAACACCTTCGGATACATGAGGTAGGAGGCGAGCTCCTGGTCGTTGACCGGCCGCTCGACCTTCTCCACCGCCGCCTCGGCGCGCTCGGCGTCGAGGTCGGCCGGCGGGATCAGCGAGCCGGGCCGGACGGTGATCGGCTCGGCGCCCTTCAGCACCTTCTTCTGCAGCGCCGCCGGCCAGCCGCCCGGCGGCTGGCCGAGGTCGCCGCGCATCATCTGGACGACCGATTCCGGGAAGGCGATGTCCTTGTTCGGGTCGGCGACGTCCTCCGGCGTGATGTCGCCGGCGACCATCATCAGCGCCAGGTCGCCCACCACCTTCGACGACGGCGTCACCTTGACGATGTCGCCGAACAGCATGTTGACCTCGGCATAGGTGCGGGCCACCTCGTGCCAGCGCGCCTCGAGGCCGAGCGAGCGCGCCTGCTCCTTGAGGTTGGTGAACTGGCCGCCCGGCATCTCGTGGAGATAGACCTCCGAGGCGCCGAAGCGGAGGTCGCGATTCGAAGGCGCGGTACTGCGCCCGACCGCCTCGAAATAGAACGAGATCCGGCGGATCGCCGCCGACGTCGAGGCCGGTGTCGCGCTCGGTGTCGGCAAGCGCCTCGACCAGCGAGCCGAGGCAGGGCTGGGAGGTCAGGCCCGACATCGAATCGATCGCCGCGTCGAAGGCGTCGACCCCCGCCTCGACCGCCGCCACCACCGACGCCGCCGAGATGCCCGAGGTGTCGTGGGTGTGGAAGTGGATGGGAAGGTCGGTTGCGTCGCGGAGCGCCGAGACCAGCTTGGTCGCCGCGGCCGGCTTGAGCAGCCCGGCCATGTCCTTGATGCCGATGATGTGGGCGCCGGCCCGCTCCAGTTCGCGGGCGAGATCGACATAGTAGCGGAGGCTGTATTTGGCGCGGTCGGGGTCGAGGATGTCGCCGGTATAGCAGAGCGCCCCTTCGCAGAGCTTGCCCGCCTCGCGCACCGCGTCCATCGCGACCCGCATGTTCTCGACCCAGTTGAGGCAGTCGAAGACGCGGAAGAGGTCGACGCCGGCGTCCGCCGCATGGCTGACGAAATAGCGGACCGCGTTGTCGGGATAGTTGGCGTAGCCGACGCGCATTGGAGCCGCGCAGGAGCATCTGGAGGAGGATGTTGGGCGTCCGCTCGCGGATCAGGGCCAGCCGCTCCCACGGGTCCTCGGTGAGGAAGCGCATGGCGACGTCGAAGGTCGCCCCGCCCCAGCACTCGAGCGACAAGAGCTCCGGCAGCGCCCGCGCATAGGCGTCGGCGATGGCGGCGAGGTCGAAGGTGCGCATGCGCGTCGCAAGCAGCGACTGATGCGCGTCGCGCATGGTGGTGTCGGTGACCAGCGCCCGCTTCTCGCTCCGCATCCATCGGGCGAAGGCCTCGGGGCCGTCGCGATCGAGGCGCTGCTTGGCGCCGTCGGCCGGCAGCCGGTCGAAGTGCGGTGGCGGCACCACCAGCCCTTCCTCCGGCGGCCGCGTCCGGCCGCGGGTATCGGGGTGACCGTTGACCGTCACGTCGGCGATGTAGGTGAGGAGCTTGGTCGCCCGGTCGCGGCGCGCCACCGCCTCGAACAGCTCCGGCGTCTCGTCGATGAAGCGGGTGGTGTAGCTCGCCGCCCGGAAGGCCGGGTGGCTGACGACATTCTCCAGGAAGGCGAGGTTGGTGGCGACGCCGCGGATGCGGAACTCGCGCAGCGCCCGGTCCATGCGGGCGATCGCCTCCTCCGGCGACGGCGCCCAGGCGGTCACCTTCTCCAACAGCGGATCGTAGAAGCGGGTGATCACCGCGCCGGAATAGGCGGTGCCGCCGTCGAGGCGGATGCCGAAGCCGGTGGCGCCGCGATAGGCGGTGATGCGTCCGTAGTCGGGGATGAAGTTTTGCTCCGGGTCCTCGGTGGTGATCCGGCATTGCAGCGCGTTGCCGTTGAGGAGGATGCCTTCCTGCGGCGGCACGCCGGAGGCCGGCTCGCCGATCCGCGCCCCTTCGGCGATGTGGATCTGCGCCTTGACGATGTCGATGCCGGTCACCTCCTCGGTGACCGTGTGTTCGACCTGGATGCGCGGATTGACCTCGATGAAGTAGAAGGCTTGCGTGTCGGCATCCATCAGAAATTCGACGGTGCCGGCCCCGACATAGTCCGCCGCCGCGGCGATCGCGATCGCGTAGCCGGCAAGCTCCCGGCGCTGGTCGTCGTCGAGGTAGGGCGCCGGCGCCCGCTCCACCACCTTCTGGTGGCGCCGCTGCACCGAGCAGTCGCGCTCGAACAGGTGGACGATGGTGCCGTGCTGGTCGGCGAGGATCTGCACCTCGACATGGCGGGCGCGCTCGACCAGCTTCTCAAGATAGACCTCGTCCCGGCCGAAGGCGGCCTTCGCCTCGCGCCGCGCCGCCTCGACCTCGCTTGCAAGCCCTGCTTCGTCGGCGATCACCCGCATGCCGCGGCCGCCGCCGCCCCATGAGGCCTTCAGCATCAGCGGATAGCCGACCTCGGCGGCGATCCGGCCTATGGCGGCCTTGTCGTCGGGGAGCGGCTCGCTCGCCGGCATCACCGGCACGCCGACCGAAACCGCCAGCTCGCGCGCCGAGACCTTGTCGCCGAGCCGCCGCATGGTGTCGGGCGACGGGCCGATGAAGGTGATGCCCGCCGCCGCGCAGGCGGTGGCGAAGTCGGGGTTTTCCGACAGGAAGCCGTAGCCGGGATGGATCGCGTCGGCCCGCGATTCGCGCGCCACCCGGATGATCTCGGGGATCGACAGGTACGCCTCGATCGGCCCGAGCCCTCGTCCGATCTGGTAGGCCTCGTCCGCCTTGAACCGGTGCAGGGCGAGCTTGTCCTCCTCGGCGAAGACGGCGACCGTCTTCATGCCGAGCTCGTTGGCCGCGCGGAAGACGCGGATGGCGATCTCGGATCGGTTGGCGACGAGAATCTTGGTGATGGTCACCCTCAACCCCTCGAAATGTTTACGGGCACGATGGTTTTAGCGCTGTTGTGCGCCTGCGAAAACACCCTTTCGCACCTGCAGCAAAAGGCGGGCCTCCAGAGAGGTTGGACCACAGGTCCCGGTGCCATCCAACCGGGGCGCATTGCCGTAAGTCTCCGCCACCGCTATGGCTTGGATCGCAGCACCGCGACAGGGGGAACCATGCCCGAGATCATCGTCTATGCCGTCGAAGGCCGCTCGGCCGAGCAGAAGAAGGGCCTGATGAAGGACATCACCGACGCCATGGTGAAGAATTTCGGCGTCAAGCCCGAGGTGGTCACGGTCCAGATCATCGAGTCGCCAAAGGAGAACAAAGCGAAGGGCGGCATCCCGTTCACCGAACGGTAGGCGGACGAGCGAACCCCGCATGATCACCGTCTTCGGTTCCATCAATGTCGATCTCGTCGACCCGGGTGGCGAAGTCGCCGCTCCCCGGCGAGACCGTGCTCGGCTCCGACTACCAGCTCATTCCCGGCGGCAAAGGCGCCAACCAGGCGCTTGCCGCGCGACGGGCCGGCGCCGAGGTGCGGCTGGTCGGCGCCATTGGCGACGACGACATCGGCAAGACGGCGCTGATCGAGCTCGAGCCCGGCGGCGTCGACCTGTCTTCTGTTGCCCGCCGCCACGGCACCACCGGCGTCGCCATCATCACCGTCGACGACAAGGGCGAGAACACCATCGTCGTCTCGCCGGGCGCCAATGCCGCCGCCAGCGCCGGACAGGTTCCGCCCGGCGCCTTCTCGCCGGGCGACACGCTGCTCCTGCAGATGGAGGTGCCTTACGAGGAGAGCATGAAGGTGGCGCGCGTCGCCCACGACGCCGGCGCCCGGGTCGTGCTGTCGGTCGCCCCCTTCACGCCGCTCACCCCCCGGAGCTCGCGCCGGTTTCGGTGATCGTCGTCAACGAGCACGAAGCGGCGGACTTCGCCCGCCATGTCGGCCTCTCGGCGCGTGGCGACCAGGCGGTGGTAGGCGCACTGGCCCGCCGGCTCGACCGGACAGTGATCGCCACGCTCGGACCGCAAGGCGCCATGGCGAGCGGACCGGAGGGACTGGTGCGCGTACCGGCCATTCCGGTGACCCCGGTCGACACCACCGGCGCCGGCGACGCCTTCGCGGGCGTGCTCGCCGCCTATCTCGACCAGGGGGCCGATCTGAAGACGGCTATGGCGCGGGCCGCCGTCGCCGGATCGCTCGCCTGCACCAAGCCTGGCGCCCAGCCGAGCTTCCCGACCCGGGCCGAGATCGAGGCGGCCGCCCCGTGATGCGCTCCACCATCGACGAGACTGAATGAGCGAAGCGCACGACCACTGGCAGCGTGTGTTCACCACCAAAGCCGACGCCGAGGTGAGCTGGTACCAACCGCGCCCGGACGTGTCGCTTGACCTGATCACCGCCGCGGCGCCGGACCGCGCCGCCGCGATCATCGACATCGGCGGCGGCACCTCGACGCTGGCCGACCACCTGCTCGCAGCCGGCTACCGTGACCTCACCGTCCTGGATATTTCCGAAGCCGCCCTGACACGCGGCCGGCAACGCCTTGGCGCCGCAGCAGACAAGGTCAGGTGGATTGCCACAGACATCGCTGAATGGACGCCGGACCGGCGCTGGGACGTCTGGCACGACCGGGCTGCGTTTCATTTCCTCACCGACACGGCACGGCAGGACGCCTACGTCAGGGTCATGACCGAGGCGACCGCGCCGAGCGCGGTCGTGATCATCGCGACCTTCGCCCTCGATGGGCCGGAACGGTGCAGCGGCCTGCCGGTCCAGCGCTACAGTCCGGCCACCCTCGCCGCCCGCCTCGGACCGGACTTCATTCTGGTCGAAGGCCGGGGGGAGGATCACGTCACGCCGGCCGGTGCAGTCCAGCGCTTCTCCTACGCGATGCTCCGACGGCGGACACAGGATCGCCTTCCCTCGCGCCGGAGCCTGCGCTCGGGCGGGCCTTCGGCCCGACCCGGGGGCGCTCACCGGGATGACAGGTCCGCATAAGAGGACACACGGGCCAAACCCTTCAGTTTCCGGCCCACCGCACCCAGCGGGCATAAGAAAAAAGAAATCCCCGCTCGCCGGCCGGCCCTCATAATGGGCGGCATCCTCGCCCACCGAGGGGCGCGCTCATGAGGCGTCATCTGCGTGGGGCGGGGAGCGGCGCCTGCCGGTCCGCATCGCCAAGCGGATCGTCGGGAGGCCTCCGCAAGCCCGCCCGCCGGCATTACGACCGGCTGTCACAAGGCTGACCGTAAGCCGGGCGGGCCCATCCGGTGCGTGACGGCGAAAGCCGCCGGCCAGTCCGGATGAGAGTCGTCGTCGGGTGTCCCGGCGATTGCCCGCCCGGTGGAGCGCGGGAGTCGGAGTGCCCAAAATCGCCGCGGCGGGCGCTGGAGCGAGCGCCCAATCTGCTTCCGGCTCGCTGGCCGGAGGCGCGCAGGCGTTCATCCAGCGCCCGCCACCCCTCGCTTATCCGAGGGGTCGTTCGTAAGGTGGGCAAAGCGGCGAAGCCGCATGCCCACGCGTCAGGGACGCGAACGCAAACCCCGGCTCGTTCGCGAGCGCGGCAACGATGGAGTGCGTCCTGATACACGGCGATTGCCCCCACACTCCA
Organism: uncultured Alphaproteobacteria bacterium; assembly: GCA_963710805.1. Taxonomy (GTDB): domain Bacteria; phylum Pseudomonadota; class Alphaproteobacteria; order Rhizobiales; family Kaistiaceae; genus Bauldia. Next base: position 86,309 of record CAVQBS010000045.1, read on the forward strand.
TGTCATCCCCGGCGAGCGCCCCCCGGGTCGGGCCGAAGGCGACAGAGGCTCGGCCACACCTGTATCCCTGTACGAAGCGGGGCGCGCTCCCGTATAGTGTCGAGCCGCGCGACACACCGCGCCGATTGCCCTCCAGAGAAAGAACGAGACCCATGGCCGCCCCTTCCGATTCCACCGTCGTGCCCATGCAGGAGATGTCCGAGCGCGCCAGGAACCCGCGTGTCCTCCGCCTCCACGCCGACGACAACCTGATCGTCTCGATCGACCCGATTCTGCCCGGCGCCGTCGCCGAGGGCGTCACGGCGGTCTCCCGGGTGCCGAAGGGCCACAAGATGGCGACCGTCGCGATCGCCGAGGGCGAGCCGGTCCGGAAATTCGGCCAGATCATCGGCTTCGCCACGGCGCCGATCCGGCCCGGCGAGCACATCCACACCCACAATTGCGGCGTTCACGACTTCGAGCGCGACTACGCGTTCGCCGAGGCGGCGAAGCAGGACGAACGATCCTGCCGGAGGCCGAGCGGCGACCTTCGAGGGCTTCCGGCGCGCGAACGGCCAGGTCGGCACGCGCAACTACATCGGCGTCCTGACCAGCGTGAACTGCTCGGCCTCCGTCGCCCGCTTCATCGCCGAAGCGGTCAACGCGCTCGGGCGTTGCTCGACGAGTATCCGAACGTCGACGGCGTCGTCGCCCTTCACCCACGGCACCGGCTGCGGCATGGCCGGCCAGCGGCGAGGGCTTCGCCACCCTGCAGCGCACCGAATGGGGCTATGCCGCGCAACCCGAACTTCGGCGGCGTCGCTGCTGGTCGGCCTCGGCTGCGAGGTGATGCAGATCCCCGGCCTGATGCGAGGCCACGGCATCGAGGAGGGCGAGACCTTCCGCACCATGACGATCCAGGCAGACCGGCGGCACCCGCAAGACCATCGAGCGCGGCGTCGCCATGATCAAGGAGATGCTGCCGCCCGTCAACGCGGTGACGCGCGAGCCGGTGCCGGTGTCGGAGCTGATGGTGGCGCTGCAATGCGGCGGCTCGGACGGCTATTCCGGCATCACCGCCAACCCGGCGCTCGGCCGCGCCGCCGACCTGCTGGTCGCGCACGGCGGCACCGGCGATCCTGGCCGAGACGCCCGGAGATCTACGGCGCCGAGCACCTGCTGACCCGCCGCGCCGTCGACCCGCGAGGTCGGCGAGAAGCTGGTCGAGCGCATCAACTGGTGGGAGGACTACACCGCCCGCAACGGCGGCGAGATGGACAACAACCCCTCGCCCGGCAACAAGGCGCGGCGGGCTGACGACGATCCTCGAAAAATCGCTCGGCGCGGCCGCCAAGGGCGGCACGACCACGCTCAGCGGCGTCTACCAATATGCCGAGCCGGTCACCGAGCAAGCGGCTTCGTCTTCATGGACAGCCCCGGCTACGACCCGGCCTCGGTCACCGGCCAGGTGGCCGTCCGGCGCCAACCTCGTCTGCTTCACCACCGGCCGCGGCTCGGCCTTCGGCTTCAAGCCGGCGCCGTCGATCAAGCTCGCCACCAACACCGACATGTACCAGCGCATGGCAGAGGACATGGACATCAATTGCGGCGACATCCTCGACGGCGTCACCGATCGAGGAGAAGGGCCGCCGAGATCTTCGACGAGATGCTCGCCGTCGCCTCCGGCAAGCGCAGCAAGTCCGAGGAGCTCGGCTACGGCGACAACGAGTTCGTGCCCTGGCAGATCGGCGCGGTGATGTAGGGCCTCGAGGACTACGTCGGCACCGGTGTCAGGAAGGGCGACCACCTGGAGATGACCTTCGCCGGCGCAGCCACCGGCACAAACGTCTATACCCGGACGCCGGGTGGCGTGCTGGAGGGCAAGTTTGTCGTCGCCAGCGAGCCGCAGGCCGGCTTCGAGCGCATGATCCCGGTGACGAGCGTGCTCGACCGCCTCGACTCCAAATGACCGGTCAGCACATTCGCCCGCAGCCGCCGATCGCCGTTCGCGATGTGCCGGCGTCGACGACCCGGACGGCTACGTCTTCGTCATCGGCCGGAACCCCTGGAGCTATCTGACGGAGGGGTGACGGCGGCCTAAGGCCGCCGTCGAGGCCCGTTACATGTTCGAGGTCTGGACCGACGTTGCGGTCATTTCCCCGTTCGCGCCCTTGTCGTACTGGATCGTCACGTTCTGACCGACCTGCAGCGAAGCCGCGTCGACGCTCGCCGGCAGCTGGAATGTCTCGCCGCTGGCGAGGGTCACGGTCTTTGCCGTGGTGTCGATGCTGGTGATCTTGCCAGTGGCCTCGGCGGCGAGGGCACCATAAGCCGAAACGGCGAGGAAAGCAGCCGTGCTCGCTGCGACCATCAGTTTACGCATTTTGGACACCTCTTGCTTGCTGGAGCCGCCCCGCAACCTCCGCGTCAACGGCTCGTCACCCCCAAGCCGAACCCTCAACGCCATCGGCTGGGCAAGCGTTCCAAAAAAAGAGCGTCCGATGCGATCTTTTCTATTGGTCAGGCAGGCTTCCCGACACGACGTAGGCGGAGGCCCAACTTCCGGTCAGGTTGACCAGCGCCTCGAACGCCTGCGCGTCACCGCCCGCGTCGACCGTCGCCCCATAAAGCGGCGTCTGAAGGATCACCCGCAACTCGGCAAACTGGCCGCAGGATTTTGCAGTCCTCAGGTCGTCGTAAGCCTTGAGTGCCGCGGCGACGCTGGTTTCCCGCGCATGAACCAGCTCTTCCGCGACGGATTGCGAAACGCAGAGCACCCAGTTCCGAACCACCATCTCGGTATCGAGCGCGTAATCGGCAGGCACCGATATTTCGGCCCGCGGCGCCGGCTTGGCCGGCGCCAGGTCGACCGGAGCAGCCGCAAAGGCCGGTAACGACAGGGCGCATGCAGCCCCCAGCGCCGCCGTCGCGGCGAGTGATTTGCGAAGAGTCATGCCAGCCCCCAATTCGAAAGCGATCCCTCAGGATCGTCGTCATCAAATCGCCCCAGCTTCAGACGCTACGGCCGATTGGCCCGTCGGCGCAACGCGCCGCGATATCAAACCGCAGAGTGTTGCATGGCGGCCACGATGTAGCACCGGTCAGGCCGCCGAAGTGCCGACCGCGGACTTGACGCGGCACGGCGGAGACAGACACATGCCAGTCCGACGCTGACCGGAAACTGGGGGAAACGACCAGATGCCGCTCTATGCCAGCCCTGACTTCGCCCTTCCTGACGACTCGGAGGACGCCGCCCTCGTCGGCCGCGTCTGGCGCCCGGAGCTCGAGGGGCCGTCGGTCGTCGCCCTGCATGGCTCCGAACTGGTCGATATCAGCGCTATGGCGCCGACGATGCGCGACCTCTGCGAGGCGCCTGAGCCGGCCGCGCTCGCCCGCGACGCCTCCGGCGAGCCGGTCGGCCTGCTCGCCGATATCCTTGCCAACACGCCGCGCGAACGCCGCGATCCGGCCAAGCCCTGGCTGCTGGCGCCGACCGATCTGCAGGCGATCAAGGCGGCGGGCGTCACCTTCGCCGTGTCCATGCTCGAGCGGGTGATCGAGGAACAGGCGCGCGGCGACCCCGAAAGGGCGGCGACGATCCGCGCCGAGATCCAGACTGCGATCGGCGACGATCTTGCGCCGCCTCAAGCCCGGCTCCGAGCAGGCGATGGCGCTCAAGCAGCAGCTCATCGACCGGCGCATGTGGTCGCAATATCTCGAGGTCGGCATCGGCCCCGACGCCGAGGTCTTCACCAAGGCGCCGCCCATGGCGGCGGTCGGCCATCTCGCCGAGATCGGCATCCGCGCCGAATTCGACCTGGAACAATCCCGAGCCGGAAGTGGCGCTGGTCGCCGCCTCGACCGGCCGCATCGTCGGCGCCACGCTCGGCAACGACGTCAACCTCCGCGACTTCGAAGGCCGCTCGGCGCTGCTTCTCGGCAAGGCCAAGGACAACAATGCCAGCGCCTCGCTCGGCCCTTTCATGCGGCTGTTCGACGACGGCTTCACGCTCGACGACGTGCGGCGGCGCCGAGATCCGGCTGATCGTCGAGGGCCCGGAGGGCTATCACGCTCGAAGGCGCCAGCGCCATGGGCAAGATCAGCCGCGATCCGGCCGACCTGGTGGCTGCGACCATCGGCGAGCAACCACCAGTATCCGGACGGCTTCGTGCTTTATCTCGGCACCATGTTCGCGCCGGTCGAGGACCGCGACGTGGCCGGCCAGGGGTTCACCCACAAGGTCGGCGATATCGTCACCATCGCCTCGCCGAAGCTCGGCCGCCTCTCCAACGTCGTCGTCCATTGCAGCGACGCCGAGCCGTGGACGTTCGGCGCGGCCGCGCTGATGCGCAACCTCGCCCGGCGCAGGCTGATCTGACAGCGCCGCGGGTCGTCCGCCGCCCGCCCCGCAGGGGCCTACGCCGCGTCGACCCGCCTGAAGCGGTTGAGCAGCGCGGTCGGCGCGCCGGACAGAAGCACGTCGAGATGGCGGAAGCGCTGGAAGTCGCCGTTGACGGAAATGCGCGGGAGCGAGGCGAGGTGGTCGCGATGCTCGGAAAAGAGAACCCCCGGCCGCGTCGTCACCCCGGTGGCGAAGCCAAGCTCGCGCGCGATGGCGAACTCGCGCGGGCCTGCCGAGCCCGGATCGCCGACCGGGTACGAGAAGTGAATCGGCCGCGCGCCGAGCCGCTCCTCGATCTTCCTCGCTCCAAGCGCCATTTCCTCGCGGGCGACGGCCGCGGATGCCTTGGCCAGCATGATATGGGAGTCGGTATGCGAGCCGATCGTGATCAGCGGTTCGGCGGCGAATTCGGCGATCTCGTCCCACCCCATGCAGAGTTCGGCGCAGATCGACTCCACGTCGACGCCGGCCGCGACCGCAAGGTCCCGGCAGATGCGGCGAAGCTCGCCTTCGTCCGGGAGCGCCCGCAGCCACCAGTAGATGGTGGCGAACGCCTCGTCCTTCCCGGCGTCGGTCGAAGTGTCGAACCGACAGAGTTCGCCGCCCATGTCGAGCGCGATGGTGTCCTGACGGGCGATGGCTCGCTCCAGCTCCACCCACCACAGCGCCCCGGTGCCGTCGGCGAAGCTCGACGGCAGGTAAAGGGTGGCCGGGGCGTTGTGGCGCTCGAGAATCGGCCAAGCGTGGACCCGGTTGTCGCGATAGCCGTCGTCGAAGGTCAGCACCACGAAGCGACGGTCGGCGTCGTCGTTGAGGATGCGCTCATACGCCTCGTCGAGGGAGACGATGTCAACGTCGGCGGCCCGGAGGCGGGTCAGTATCTCCTCGAGGAATTCCGGTGCGATTTCCAGCGAGCGGTTCGGCTGGAATCCGGCCGGCCGCGGCGGACGAACATGGTGGAATGTAAGGATCGCGCCGGACCCGGCCAGGAAATGCCGCGCCAGCCGGTAACCTCCCGTGAAATAGAGCGTTTCAAGTCCAGCATGGATGACGGTCTTGCCAATACGCGGCATGATGGTTCTCCTCGTTCCATCCGCTCAAGGTGCTGCTGGTTCTCCGTCCCCTGTCCCGGCCGCTTTGAAAACCGACTCGACCAGGAGCGGCCCCTCGTGCAGGTAGCGGGTTGTCCTTCGCTTGAACTCGATGTCGCGCCAGACCCGTTCGACCTCGGAGGCCGACAGTCCGACGGCAGGCGCGACGCTCTCGGCCGGCAATCCCTTGCAAAGGCCGAAGAGGCAGAGGTCCATCTCCCGATAGGGCAGCGAGAAGTAGAACTCTTCCTGTGTCTGGGCGATCGACCAGGTATCCGTTGTCGGCGGCCGCCGGCGGATTTCCTCCGGCGCGCCGAGCTTTTCCGCCAGCTGATAGACCTGGCTCTTGTACAGATGAGCAATCGGCTTGAGGTCGGCGGCGCCGTCGCCGTTTTTGACGAAGAAACCCTGGTCGTATTCCAGCCGGTTGGGCGTGCCGACCACGGCGTAGTTCAGCCGGTCGGCATGGTAGTACTCGATCTGCTTGCGGGTCCGCTGCTTCATGTTGGTGGCCGCGACGACGCCGAGATAGACGTCGATCGGCATGCGGAGCTTCCGGACCTCGCCGTCCGGCGACTGCACGATGAGATGGGTGATGCTGTAACCCCCGCCTGCGACGGAATTGGCGATGGCGACCTTGCATCCCCAGCCGTTGCCGAATTCCGGCACCAGCTTGCGGATGAAGGCATCACGACGCTCGTAGCAGGCGAGCGCGGTGAGCACCGGCTCGATGTCCTCGACCACCGACTCGATGTCGAGCCACGCGGCGACCTCCCGTCCGAGCCTCAGGCTCTCCGGGTCGGAATCCTTCTCCGGCATCAGCACGCCGAGCACCTTCTGCCGGCCGAACGCTTCCACCGCCAATGCCGCGCTCACCGTCGAATCGATGCCGCCCGACAGGCCGATGACCGCACCGCGGCGACGGAGCCGGCGCAGCACCTGCTCACGCATGGAGCCGGCGATCCGCGCAATTTCTGCGTTGGGGTCGATCACCAGCGCATCGGCCGAGAGCGGCTCGGCGACAGGAGCCATGGAAACGTCGTTCATTCAGCCGCCTCCAGCATCTCTTCCTCGATCAGCCGCCGGCTGATCTTGCCGGTTTCGGTCTTGGGCAGGGCATCGCGGAACTCCACGGTCTTCGGCACCATGAAATCCTCGAGGCTGCGGGCGCAATGGCGGGTGACGTCCTGCTCGGTCAGATCGGCGCCGGGGGAGAGCGCCACGACGGCCTTGATGGCGTGACCGAGGATCGGGTCGGCAACACCGACCACCGCGGCTTCGGCGACACCGGGGAGCCCGTAGAGGACGGTCTCGACCTCCTTCGGCGCCACCTTCTCGCCGCGAGTCTTGATGATGTCGTCCTTGCGCCCGATGAAGTAGAGGAAGCCGTCCTGGTCGGCGCGGAAATGGTCGCCCGTATGGAGTACCTTCTCCCAGGGAAACGGTCCGGGCTTCAGCACCTTGCCGGTCGCTTCCGGGTCCTCCCAATATCCGCGCATGACATGCGGGCCGCGGATCACCAGCTCGCCGACGATGCCCGGTCCGACGCGGCGGCCGGTGTCATCGACCACCCAGGCTTCGGTTCCGGGAATGGCGATCCCGACGGACCCCGGGCGCCGGAGGAGCTCCTCGGGCGGCAGGTAGGTGCATCGCTTGCACTCGGTGAGCCCGTACATCGAGTAGATGCGGGCTGAGGGAAACAGCGCCTGAAGCCGTTCGATATGGGCCGGCGGTAGCGCCGCCGCAGTGTTGGTGATGTAGCGGAGATGCGGAAGGCTACCCGGCTTGAGGTCGCGCATCTGGAGGAGGATCGCCGCCATGGTGGGGACCAGCGGCAGCCCGGTCACCTTTTCCTCGGCCATGCGATTGAGGATTGCCTGCGGGAAGGCAAACGACCGTTCGAGCACCAGCGTAGCGCCGGCTCTCACCGCCATCAGCACCTGATAGAGCCCGTAGTCGAAGGAAATCGGCAGCACGCCGAGAATGACGTCGTCCTCCCGATTCTCGAGGTAGGTGGTGATCGACCCGGCGGCCGCCAGCACGTTCTGATGGGTCATCATCACGCCCTTTGGGAAGCCGGTCGACCCGGACGTGTAGATGAGCATGGCGAGGTCGAGCGAGATACCCGCCAGGGGCAGGCGAGCCGACGGCGGTTCGACGATGACGTCCTCGAAGCAGAGGCAACCGGTGGCGGGGGGCGCCTTGCCGCCGCCCGACAGCACCACGAGCTTGACCGACGGTGCTTCGACCATCGCCGTCGCGGCGGTCGCGGCGAGACGCGCCTGGGTGATCACGCCGGCCGCCCGGCAATTGTTGAGCACGAAGGCAAGCTTGTCGGCCTTGGTCGACGGATTGATCGGACTGAACACGGCGCCGGCTTTCAGCACCGCGAAGATCGCGACGACGGCCTCCCAGGAATTGTCCATGAAGACGACGACACGATCGCCGCGGGCGATGCCGCAGCCGGTCAGGGCCGCCGCCAGACGGTCGGACATGCGGTCGAGCTCGGCGTAGCTCAGCCGCTTCTTGCCGGCGACGATGGCCGCCTTGTCCGGCAGCCGTGCCGCGCTGTCCGTCAGGAACCGTTCGACCCGCATCTTGGCCCTGCTCCCTCTCTGCCCGTCCGCTCAGGCAGCGACCGACGCCGGCGCCTGCGCCTGCGCTGCCGCCAGCTTGCCGGTCACGTAAGCGACGATGGCATTGATCGAATCGAGGTTCTCCGGAACGATCTCGGCGTCGGCCATCTCGATGTCGAACGTGCCTTCCAGGAAGGCGACGAGTTCCAGGATACCGGTGGAGTCCACCAGGCCGGCATCGAGCAGCAACTCGTCGTCCGCGAGGTCAGCCTCCTCGCGGAAGAGGAAGTTCTCGTCGATGAACTCACGGACCTGATGGGCAATTCCATTGGCATACATTGCGACAGACCTCTTCTTTCTAAGCCGCTGTTGTGGATAGCGATTCCGTCGCCGTGCCGCTGACGAACGCGCGATGGAGAAGCTGGGTGGACAGGATGCCGACAAAGGCCATGTTGTCGCGGAAGCCGAGAACGTCCTGCTTTTGACATTTGGCGTAGAGCTTCTCGACGGCGCGCGGCGCGAAGTATCCGGCGCGACCGATCTCCGAGGCGGCAAGCTCGCCGGCGACATAGTCGGGCGCATCGGCGCCGACGAAGGCCTGGCTATCCGGCGCGCGATAGGGCTGCTTGACGCGACCACCGATGTGCGACGGCAGAAGGTCCGCCACCGCCTCGCGCAGAACGTGCTTCTCGCGAAGTCCGCGGATCTTCAGCTCCGGTGGGATGCGCGACGCGAATTCGACGACCCGGTGATCGAGGAAGGGGAACCGCCCCTCGACAGCATGCGCCATGGCGACCCGGTCGCCCTGCGCCGACAGGATGTAGCCAGGGAGCAGGTAGGCGGTTTCGAGGTACTGCGCCTGCGACAAGGGATGCCAGCGCCCGAAGTCGGCCGGCAGTTGGGCGCGCAGGTCGTCGAGCGCGTCATAGCCGCTCAGCGTCTCGCGCATCTCGGCAGAGAAGAAGACCTTGCCGCCGGCCGTCGTCCGAAAGCGCGGCAGGTGGGAGAACAGCGGATCGTCGACGCCGTCGAGCCCGGCGGTGAAAAATGCGTTGCGATAGCTTTGCGGCTGGCCCCTGAGCGCCGGAAGGTAGGGGTAGAGGCGCTCGAAAAGCCGCGGCCGCCGAGTTGACTGCGGCTGGCGCGCGCAGAATCGCCGGAGCTTCGCCTCCTTGAAGATGTCGTAACCGGCGAAGACCTCGTCCGCTCCTTCGCCGGTGAGGACGACCTTGAATTCGTTATCATGGACCAGACGGGAAAGGGCGAACAGCGGCGCCGGGGCGGTGCGCAGGATGGGACGCTCGGCGTGGCGGATCGTCTCCGGAAAGAGGTCGCCGATGTCCGACCGCCGGCATGCCACCGCCATATGGTCGGTGCCCAGCGCCCCCACCATGTCCATCTGGAAGGCACTCTCGTCGAATTCCGGACTATCGAAGGTGACCGAAAAGGTGCGCAAACGCTCCGGGACAATTTCATGGACCATCGCCGCGATGATCGACAAATCGAGGCCGCCGCTGAGATAGGCGCCGACCGGAACATCGGAGCGGAGCCTGATGCGGGTTGCGTCGAGGAGAAGCGCACGCAATTCCTCGGCGATGTCGCGCTGGGCTCGTCTATCGAGGGCGCCCCGATCTTCGACGTCGGGATAATCGAGGCACCAGTAGGGCCGCACGGCGACCTCGTCGGGCGTGGCGATCAGGAGGTGGGCGGGCGGCAGCTCGAAGACGTCCTTGAAGGGGGTCCGCGGCGCCAGCGGAAACCAGAACGTGAAGATCTGGTCCAAGGCAATCGGATCGAGCTCTGCCCGGATCTGGGGCACCTCGAACAGCGCCTTGGCCTCCGACGCAAAATAAAGGCAGCCCTTCCGCCACGTGTAGAACAAGGGCCGCACGCCCATGCGGTCCCGCGCCAGCATGAACCGCCTGTGGCGGCGGTCCCACAGGGCAAAGGCGAAATCGCCGTTGAAGACATGGACGCAGTCCGGCCCCATCTCTTCATAGGTCCGGATGATAACTTCGGTGTCCGAATCCGTGCGGAACGTGTGCCCCCTGGCGATCAGGTCCCGGCGCAGTTCGACGAAGTTGAAGATTTCCCCGTTGAAGGAGACGACCACATCGCCGGCATCGTTGGCCATGGGCTGCTGGCCGGACGCAACGTCGATGATCGAGAGCCGGGCATGGCCGAGCCCCACCCCGGATTCGATATGGACGCCGCTTTCGTCGGGCCCCCGGTGGCGGATGGCGGCGACCATCCGGCCGACCAGCCGTTCGACAGGCTCCTGCGTCTCGGGCGCTCCGAAGTAGCCGGCAATGCCGCACATTTCAGCTGGTCCCCGCGTTCAATCTGCGCCGGACGGTCAGGCAAGATGTCTTCGCAAGGAGGCTATCGGCTAGGCCCTACACTTACAAAGCCTAAGAAGGAATAAAGTAAACATTAACGATTGAATTGCCCGTATCCTAGTTAAAATTTATTAACCTTCCCCGGAAACGGCGGAAACCCTAGAGAAACAGGCCGCCGATCAGGCTCGACCAGGATTCACAGACGAACCCCGTGATCATCGCATCGCCGGCATGGATTGCAGCAAGAATATCAGCGCGCTTCGACCGGACCACCAGCGAAGACGAGTGGACGAAGATGGCACGCCGCCGGAGCAGGACGTCGGCCAGCTCGGGCTGGACGCGACCCCTGACCGCCACCGCGCCACGCCGATATGCGTCGGCGACAAGGTCGTCGACGACGGTCTCGGCAGCCTTCTCCGTCACGAAGATCTGGAGCACGAACGCGATGCCTTGTGGCCGGACGCAATAGAGATAGGCGCCGGCGGTTTGCCCCTTGCGGCCCCGCACCACGCGGCCGATGAGCGGCCCGTATCGTTCCTTGAGCGCGGCCTGCGCGAGAAACCAGAGCAGGCTGTCGCGGTCAAAAGCAGGCCTGAGACGATAGGCGGGCAGGAGCTCAAGGATCGCCCCGACCAGATCGTCGTCATCGGCGTCGGCGCCGATCTCGAGAGCCGGATCGACCCGCAGGGGATTTCGCGGCACACGCGCCGCACACCAGTCGAATGCTGTGGCGAACGGTCGGAGAAGCGTCGCACCACGCGATCGTTCCCGTGCGATGGCTATCCCCAGGCCGGCGGGCTTGATAATCCGCAGCCACTCCATGCTGTAGGCGGGCTCGGTCCTGCCGCCGAGCTTGCTCCACATCGGCTGGGAGACGGCGTTGGCCGATTCGCTCAGCGAAAGGTCCTGCGGACCGTTCAGATAGGAGCGAAGCAGCCGGGCGCCGACCAGTGGATTCTTCGCCGGCTCGTCGACCATCAGCGATCCGCTGACGGCTGCCGTCACGGGGGCTCCATCGAAAAGGAGCCGGAGCGGGCGGACGGCAATGAACCCGATCAGGCTGCCATCCGTGCCGGCAAAGACCAGGGACGGCATGTTCAGATCGCGCCAGGGATGCTCGAAGAGCTCTCGCCGGAGCTGCTCCTCCAGCGATCGCGTTCCCCGCCTCGGTCCCTTTGCGAAAATCTTGCGGAAGAGTTCGCGCTACCGCCGGAATGTCATCCGCCGTGCAGGGACGAATCCCGCCAACGGCGAGCGCGGCGGCCGCTGCGTTGGGCAGGTCCTCTTCCGGCGCATCCACGCCATCCAGCATCTTGTTAGGGCCCATGTGGCCAACCTGATCCCCCGCCCGCGGCGCGACCGCAGACGGAACCGACCGGAACTTCTGCCACAATTGCTCCTACCGAATCCTTACGACACGACCGTAGTGGGATGTTGACAAATTCGTTTCGATGTTCCCCTTCGGTCGGGGATCTCCTCGTTCCGAACGGTGCCACGATGTATGCGCCAACGCAGTTCCGGGAGCAGCGTCCGGACGTTCTGAATGCCGCTGTCCGTGACATTCAGCTGGCGATGCTGATAACGGCGACGGCGAGCGGCTATCTCGCCTCCCATGTCCCCATGGTCTTGAAGCAGACTGCCGGCGGATTGCGTCTGGACGCCCACATCGCGCGGCAAAACGAGCACTGGCGGGCCCTGGAAGACGGTCCCCTGCCTTCCCTGGCCGTTTTCCAAGGTCCGCAGGCCTATGTATCGCCGAGCTGGTACGAGACGAAACACGAGCATGGCAAGGTGGTCCCGACGTGGAACTACATCGCCGTACATGCCCATGGGTCGCTCGAGATCGTCGTGGATGAGGCACAGCTCCGGGCACATCTCGACGACCTCACCAGCGCGAACGAAAGCCGGCGCGAGCGCCCCTGGGCCGTCTCGGATGCGCCGCCGGACTACGTTCGGAACATGATCCGGGCCATCGTCGGCCTGCGGCTGCGGGTCAGACGGATCGAGGGCAGCTGGAAGATGATCCAGCATCGCTCCGCGGGCGACCGCCAGGGGACGATAGCCGGACTGTCGGCGTCGTCGCGCCCGGGCGATCGGGCGGTTGCCGAAGTCATGCGCGGGCTGGAAGCGGCAGCGGACGCCGGCGACGAGTAGCCCGTTCGGCCGACATCGGGACGGAGATCGTCACACGGTCTTGAGCATGCCGCCGTCGACGAAGTAGGTGGACCCGACGCTGTAGGTCGCCTTGTCCGAACACAGGAACACGAAGAAATGGGCGAGTTCCTCGGCCGTGCCGAAGCGCTTGATCGCCGCGTATTCGTCGGCAACCCCCTGCAGATGCGCCTGCCAGTCGCCGCCTGAATCGGCGGTGAGCTGCTTGGCGGTCTTGACCCAGTCCGGCGTCTGGATCAGGCCGGGATTGATGCAGTTCACCCGGATGTTGTCGCCGATCACCTCGGTGGCGAGCGTCTTGGAGAACATCATCAACGCCGCCTTGGTGGTGTTGTAGATCGGCTCGTACCACAGCGGCTGCACGGCGCAGATCGACGCGTTGTGGAGCACCACGCCACCGCCGCGCCCCTTCATCGACGGCACCAGACCGCGCGCCAGCCGCACCGCCGCCATGACGTGCAGGTCCCAGTAATACTGCCACTTGTCGTCCGGCGCCTCCATGATGGTCTCGTTGGAGCCGGTGCCGGCGTTGTTGATGAGGATGTCGGCGCCACCGAAATCCTTGGTTGTCGCCGCGATCAGCGCATCGCACCCCTCGGCGGTGGCGACGTCGCAGGCGACCGCGCTGGTCCGCACCCTGCAGTCGGCGGCGACGCGCTCGGCCTCCTTGGCGAGGCGTTCCCCCTGCCGCGCCGCCATCACGATGTGGGCGCCCTCCGCCGCCAGCCCCTCCGCGACGGCCAGCCCGATGCCGACGCTGGCGCCGGTGATCACCGCGACCTTGTCTTTCAATCCGAGGTCCATGGTCTCCCCCCTGAAAACGCGCGCGTCGCAGCTTCGACAGGCAGCTGCTACGCTACCTCGCCATCCATCCTGATCTGCAGCTTGACGTCGTTCGGCAGTCCCTCGGCGGCACGCTCGAAGGCGGCGATGCTCTTCTCGAACGGGAAGGTGTCCGACACCAGCGGCTTCAGATTGACCTTGCCGGAGGCGATCATCGCGATGGCCCGGTCGTAGACATTGGCGTAGCGGAAGACCGTCTCGATCCGAATCTCCCTGGCCGCGGCCGACACCACATCGAAGGCCACCGGCTCGACCGGCATGCCGACGATGACAAGGCAGCCGCCCGGCCGCGGCAGGGCGAAAATCCCGTCGAAGGCCTTGGGGCTGCCGCTCGCCTCGAAGACGACATCGGCGCCCCAGCCGTCGCTCTCGGCCGCCACCACGTCGGCGAGCTTCTGCCTGGTGATGTCGACGGAGATGACTCCCGGATATTGCGCCGCGATGGCAAGCTTGGCCGGCTGGAGATCGGCGATGATCACTCGGCTGCAGCCGCCTGCCAGCGCCGCCAGCGCCACCATGATGCCGATCGGCCCTGCGCCGATCACCACCGCGAGGTCGCCGGGCGCGATCCTCGCCTTGGACGCCGCCTGCAGGCCGACGGCAAACGGCTCGACCATCGCCGCCTCGGCGAAAGAGACATTGTCGGGCAGCTTGAAGGTGAAGCCGGCCGGGTGGACCACATAGGGCGTCAGGCAGCCGTGGATCGGAGGCGTCGCCCAGAAGGTGACGCTAGGATCGACGTTGTACAGGCCGAGCTTGGTGGCCCGCGAGTTCATGTCGGGAATGCCCGGCTCCATGCAGACCCGGTCGCCGACCTTGAGCCCGGTGACCTTCGACCCGACCTCGACCACCGTTCCCGACGCCTCGTGGCCGAGGACCATCGGCTCGTCGACAACGAAGGGGCCGATCCGGCCATGGGTGTAGTAGTGGACGTCGCTGCCGCAGATGCCGACCGTGTGCACCTTGATCTTCACGTCATCGGGGCCGACGTCCTGGGCGAGGTCGATGTCGCGGAGCGACAGTTCGCGTTGGCGTTCGAGAACAAGCGCACGCATGGCAGTCACCGCTTTGCGTGGATCGGATATGCCGCGAGTCTATCACGGCCCGGCAGACGAAATCAGGCCGCCTGCTGCTCGGTCATCGGCGGCGGCTCCATGGCGCCGGTCATGATCGCCACGGCGTCCGACATCGAATAGTCGCGCGGATTGATCACGGCGATGCGCCGGCCGAGCCGGTGGATATGGATGCGGTCGGACACCTCGAAGACGTGCGGCATGTTGTGGCTGATCAGGATGATCGGCAGCCCGCGGCGCTTGATCTCGAGCATCAGCTCGAGCACGCGGCGAGACTCCTTGACGCCGAGCGCGGCCGTCGGCTCGTCCATGATGATCACCCGGCTGCCGAACGCCGCGGCCCGCGCCACGGCCACGCCCTGCCGCTGGCCGCCGGACAACGTCTCGACCTGTTGCTTGATGTTCTGGATGGTCGCCAAACCGAGTGCGCTGAGATGCTCGCGCGCCTGCTTCTGCATGGCCGAGCGGTCGAGCAACCTGAGCCAATGTCCGAGGGGTCCGCCCTTGCGCACTTCCCGGCCGAGGAACAGGTTGTCGGCGATGGTCAGGGCCGGCGCCAAGGCGAGGTCCTGATACACGGTCTCGATGCCGGCCGCCCGCGCGTCGAGCGGCGTCCGGAAATGCACCTGCTTGCCGTCCAGCAGCACCTGACCCGAGTCCGCGATGATGGCGCCGGCGAGCACCTTGATCAGCGTCGACTTGCCCGCCCCGTTGTCGCCGATGACGCCGAGGATCTCACGGGGCAGGAGGTCGAAGTCGGCGTGGTCGAGCGCGGTGACGCGGCCGAAACGCTTGACGATATTGCGCGCCTGCAGGATTGGGCGCTCGGCTTCCGCGCTCATACCGCGATCCTCCGGATCCACTGATCGATGGCGACGGCGACAATGATCAGAACGCCGACGGTGAATTCCTGCCACAACGCGTCGAGGCCGGCGAGCGCGAGACCGTTGCGGAACACGCCGACGATCAGCGCGCCGATCAGCGTGCCGACGATCGACCCGCGCCCGCCGAACAGGCTGGTGCCGCCGATCACCACCGCGGTGATCGAATTGAGATTGGCCGTTTGACCGGAGAGCGGACTGACCGCGCCGATGCGTCCGATCAGGACCCACCCTCCGATGGCGCAGATCAGCCCTGCGATCGTGTAGACCGCGATCAGGGTGCGGTTGGTGTTGATGCCGGCGAGGCGCGCCGCGTCCGGATCGTCGCCGGTGGCGTAGATGTGCCGGCCGAAGGCGGTGCGATTGAGAACGTACCAGATCAGCGCCGCCACCAGCAGCATCAGGATCGATCCATAGGTCAGCCGCGCCGCGCCGATCGGGATGGCGGTGCCGGTCCACTGCAGGAAGGCGGCGACCGCCTCGACGTCCTGCTGCCGCAGCGTCTCGCTCCGCGAATAGAACAGAACGAGCGCGCCGAAGATGCTCCACGTACCCAGCGTGACGATGAACGGCGGCAGCTTCAGCCGCGTCACCAAGAGGCCGTTGACGTAGCCGCAGGCCATGCCGGCCATCAGGCCGATCGGAAAGGAAAGTTCGACAGGCACGCCACTCTTCACCGCAAGGCGGCCCATGACGATCGACGACAGCAGCATGATGGCGCCGACTGACAGGTCGATGCCGGCGGTGAGGATGATCAGGGTCTGGGCGATGCCCAGTGTGCCGATGATCGTCACCTGTTGGAGCACGAGCGACAGGTTGAACGGTGCGATGAAGCGCGAACCGACCAGCCCGTAGAAGACTGCGATGCCAGCCAGAAGAACAATGAAGGGGATGGTGGTTGGATAGGCGTGCAGGAATTGCTGGATGCGCCTCAGTGGCGTCTGCTTTTCCTCCTCGAAGACGACCGCGTCATCCCGGCCGGGAAGACCCCGTTCGTAGTCGGCACCGCCACCATGTGTTGCGTTTGTACTGGTCATCCCCCAACCCTGCCCTCCCAGAGACAAGGATGGGAAGGGCAACCGTCGTTGGCTGCCCTTCCCTCCGTCATGGCTAGTCTAGGCGTATTTCAGTCAGAAATCAGCCCCAGCAGAGCTTCAGGCCCTCGTCGACGCTGATCGACGGAACGCCATCCACCGGCTTGGCGGTAACGAGTTGCTCACCGGTGTCAAAGAAGCCGCCTTCCTTGACGCCGTCGGGAAGCTTGCCCGACGCAATCGTCTCAAGCGCCAGCGACGCCATCTTGTGCGGATATTGCTGCGAGGTGGCGCCGATGATGCCGGCCTGGACGTTCTTGACGCCCGGGCAGCCGCCGTCGATCGAAACGACAAGCACTGAGCCGTCGTCCTTGCCGACCGCCTTCAGCGCTTCCCACGCACCGGCCGCCGCCGGCTCGTTGATGGTGTAGACGAGATTGATGTCCGGGCACTTCTGGAGAAGCGTCTCCATGGCGGTCCGGCCACCGTCCTCGGCGCCGCCCGTCATCTCATGGCCGCAGATGCGGGAGTCTTCCTCGTCGCCGTAGTGGTTCGGGTCCTTCACGTCGATGCCGAAGCCCTGCATGAAGCCCTGGTCGCGCAGATAGTCGACGGTCGGCTGGTTCACGGCAAGGTCGAGCATGGCGATCTTGGCGTTGGCCGCCGCGTCGCCCATCGTCGCCTTCGCCCACTCGCCGATCAGCTCGCCGGCCTTGCGGTTGTCGGTGGCGAAGGTCGCGTCGGCAGCATCGATCGGGTCGAGCGGCGTGTCGAGCACGATCACCATCAGGCCGGCGTCGCGCGCCTTCTTGACGGTCGGCACCATGGCGCTGGAGTCGCTCGGCACGATGGCGAAGCCCTTGGCGCCAGCGGCGATCAGGCCTTCGACCGCAGCGACCTGGCCCTCATTGTCGCCGTCATACTTGCCCGCATAGCTCTGTAGCTCGACCCCGAGCTCCTTCGCCTTTTCCTGCGCGCCTTCGCGCATCTTGACGAAGAACGGGTTGCCTTCGGTCTTGGTGATCAGACCGACGATGACGTCAGCGGCAAACGCCGGGACCGTTCCCAGGATGCCGAGCGCTACGGCACCGGCAAGGCCGGTTTTCAACAGTCTGGATTGGCTAAGCACAACTTCCTCCCTTTGAGAACAAGAGCCCATACGACGCAGGCAATCCAAAATCCTCCAGGCGCCATGACCCGGTTGAGCCGGTCGGGCGCCTCCTGCATCAAATGGCACCAAACGACATACCCAAGCCGCCACCGGTGTCAACACTAAATCGAATGGATTTACTTATTGACACGCATGAGGTGCCAAACCATCGTTTTGATCGGACAGGAGGCGGAGCCGCGCTCCGGGCGTGCAAGGGGCACGCCGACCGGGACTGAAGATGACCGCACACGACGAGCGGACCAGGATAGCGAAAGCCGACAGCGCTGCGGCGACGGCCGCGCGACCGCGATCCGCCGATCCGTCCCGCGGCACCAACCAAAGCGGCGTCCGGCTCTACAACGAGCGGCTGGTGCTGTCGCTGATCCGCCGGCACGGGAGCCTGCCGAAAGCCGAGATCGCCCGCCAGACCGGCCTGTCACCGCAAACGATCACGGTGATCATGCGCCAGCTGGAGGCTGACGAGCTGGTGATCAAGCTCGGCCGCCAGCGCGGCAAGATCGGCCAGCCTTCGGTGCCATTCGCCCTCAACCCCGATGGCGCCCTCGCCCTTGGACTGAAGATCGGCCGGCGAAGCGCCGACCTTGTGCTGATGGACCTTGTCGGCCGGGTACGCGGATCGCTTCACCAGACCTATGCCTATCCGACACCCGACGGGATCCTCGACTTCGTCGGCGACGGCATCGATCGTCTTGTCGTCGGCCTGACGGCTACCGAGACCGACCGGGTCGCGGGCCTCGGCGTCGCTGCACCATTCGAGCTGTGGAACTGGGAGGAGCAGATCGGCGCCCCACGGGGCGTGCTCGACCGATGGCGCAGCTTCGACATCGTCGACGAGGTCGCCCGCCGCTGCCGGTGGCCGGTCTTCTTCTGCAACGACGCGACGGCGGCCTGCGGGGCCGAGCTTGTGCTCGGCAACCGAGGCAACTACCTCGACTTTCTCTATTTCTTCATCGGATCCTTCGTCGGCGGCGGCGTCGTCCTCGACGGCAGCCTTTGCCCTGGTCGCCGCGGCAACGCCGGCGCTCTCGGCTCGATGCCGATCGCCGCAGTCGATCCCGACGGCCGGCTGAGCGCCCACCAGCTCATCCGCACCGCCTCGATCTACCTCCTGCAGAACCGCCTCGCCGCGGCCGGTCGGGACCCCGCCATCCTGTGGCGGACGCCCGACGACTGGGGCGATCTCGGCCACTTGCTCGAACCCTGGATTCGCGAAGTCGCCGACGGCCTTGCCTTCGCCGTCGTCGCCGCAACCTCGGTCATCGACTTCCAGGCGATCGTGGTTGATGGCGCCTGTCCGCCAGCCGTCCGCCGCCGCATCGTCGAGCGGCTGACGACCAGGATCGCGGACTTCGACCGGCAGGGTCTCTCGCCGGTCGAGATCGTCGAGGGGACGATCGGCAGCGGCGCCCGCGCGATCGGCGGAGCCTGCCTGCCGCTTCTCGCCAATTTCGCCCGCGACCGCGACGTGCTCTTCAAAGAGACAATGTGACGCGCATTTGCTAGGCGATACCGAGCGTCACCAAGGAATCACCGGGACCATGATCATCTGTTGCGGCGAGGCATTGATCGACTTCCTCCCCCGCAAGGGCGCCGACGGCGCCGCCGTCTTTCAGCCGTTCGCCGGCGGGTCGGTCTTCAACGTGGCGGTGGCCCTCGGCCGGCTCGGCGTCAAGACCGGCTTCCTCAGCGGCATGTCGCGCGACTTCTTCAGCGACAGCCTCGTCGAGGCCCTCCACCGCAGCAAGGTGGATACCGGCTTTTGCATGTTCAGCAACCGGCCGACCACCCTCGCTTTCGTCTCGCTGACCGACGGTCACGCTCGCTATGCCTTTTTCGACGAAGGTTCGGCCGGGCGGATGCTCCTTGCGGACGATCTCCCGGCCCTGCCGGCGGAGGTGACAGCGCTCCATTTCGGCTCGATCAGCCTCGTCGCCGAACCTTGCGGCTCCACCTACGAGACGCTGATGCGGAACGAAAGCCCGCTTCGCGTGACCTCGCTCGATCCGAACATCAGGCCGTCATTGATCAAGAGCCGCGACGGCTATCTCGCCCGCCTCGACCGCCTGGTGGAAACGGCGGACATCGTCAAGCTCAGCGACGACGATCTCGCCTGGCTGGCGCCGGACGGTAGCTTCGAGGATTTCGCCAACGGCTGGCTGGAGAAGGGCGCCAAGGTCGTCATCCTGACCCGCGGCGCCGACGGCGCCATCGCCGTCACCAGGACGCTGTCGGTATCGGTGCCGGCCGTAACGGTCACGGTCGCAGACACTATCGGCGCCGGCGACACCTTCTCGGCGGCGTTTCTCGCCCGGCTCGAAGCCGACCGTCTTCTCGACAAACAAGCGATCGTCGACCTCACCGAGAAGCAGCTGCGCGATTTGCTCAGCTATGCTGCAAGGGCGGCGGCGATCACCAGCTCGCGCCCGGGCGCCGACCCGCCCTGGCGAAAAGAAATGGAGTAGCCCGCCATGGAAAGGACCTGGCGCTGGTTCGGCCCGAACGATCCCATCACGCTCGCTCATGTCCGCGAGGCGGGCGCCACCGGCATCGTCACCGCACTTCACCAGATCCCCGGCGGCACCGCCTGGGACGACGCGGCAATCGCCGAGCGCAAGGCCGCGATCGAGGCGGAGGGCCTGCGCTGGTCGGTGGTGGAGAGCATCCCGGTCACCAACGCGATCAAGGCGCGGACCGACGCGTGGCGTCACGACGTCGACGCCTGGAAGGAGACGCTCGGCGCCCTCGGCCGGGCGGGGATCGACACGGTCTGCTACAACTTCATGCCGATCGTCGACTGGACGCGGACCGATCTCGCCTGGCCGCTGAAGTCGGGACTGGCGCTCCGTTTCGACATCGTCGACTTCGCTGCCTATGACGTGTTCGTCCTCGGGCGCGGCGGCGCCGACGCCGACTACCAGCCGGAGGTCCTTGCCGCCGCCGAGGGTCGCTTCCGCACGATGACGGCGGAGCGGAAGGACGAGCTCGAGCGGATCATTCTTGCCGGTCTCCCCGGCTCCGACTTCGCCTATGACCGGGCGAAGTTTGCCGACCTCCTCAAGGTCTACGACCGGATGGGAGGGGACGAGCTCCTGCAAAGCCTGACCGAGTTCCTCAATGAGGTAGTGCCGGTCGCCGAGGAGAGCGGCATCCGCCTCGCCATCCATCCCGACGATCCACCCATCCCGCTCTTCGGCCTGCCGCGCATCGTCTCGACCGAGCCGGACGCCGCCGCCGTTCTCGACGCCTATGACAGCCGCGCCAACGGCCTCACCTTCTGCGTCGGCTCCTACGGCTCGCGTGCCGACAACGACCTCCCCGACATGGTGAGCGCCTTCGCGCCGCGCATCAATTTCCTCCATTTCCGCAACGTCACCATCGAAGCCCCTGGCGTCTTCCACGAATCCGAGCATCTGGAAGGCGGCGCCGACATGGTGACACTCATCGCCACGGTCCTCGACGAAGAAGCACGGCGCGAAGAGGCGGGGCGCGAGGATACCCGTATTCCCATGCGCCCCGACCATGGCCACCTGCTTGCCGCTGACCCGGTGCGGAACGCCAATCCCGGCTACTCCTATGTCGGGCGGCTGAAGGGCCTCGCCGAACTGAACGGCATCGTCCACGCGCTGACCGCCACCCGGCAATGACGTCATACAGCGATCCGCGCGCATTTCTGAGATCGCTGCTCAATTCCGCGGTGGCCGCAGCGCTGCCCGACCAGGTGGTGCCGCCGCACCTGCCCGATCCGCCCTCCGGGCGCACCATCGTCATCGGTGCGGGCAAGGCATCCGCCGCCATGGCAAAGGCCGTCGAGGATCACTGGCCGGGGCCGTTGGAAGGCATTGTCGTCACCCGCACCGGTCATGGCGTGCCCTGCCGTCAGATCGAGATCGTCGAGGCGTCCCATCCGGTGCCCGATGCGCGGGGAGAGGACGCTGCACGTCGCATTCTGGCGCTCGCATCCGGCGCCGGTCCCGACGACCTCGTGCTTTGCCTGATTTCCGGCGGCGGCTCCGCCCTCCTCGCCTTGCCCGCCGAGGGCCTGACGCTCGCGGACAAGCAAGCAGTCAATCGCGCGCTGCTCGCCTCCGGCGCGGACATCACCGCCATGAACACCGTGCGCAAGCACCTGTCGGCGATCAAGGGCGGCCGCCTTGCTGCCGCCGCTTATCCGGCGCCAATGGTGAGCCTTCTGATTTCCGATGTCCCGGGCGACGACCCGAGCGTTATCGCTTCCGGGCCGACGGTGGCCGACCCGACCACCTTCGCCGATGCCGAGGCGGTGCTTGCCCACTACAGCATCGACCCGCCGGCCGCCGTTGCCACCCGCCTTGCCACAGCGCGCGACGAGACGCCGAAGCCAGGGGATAAGCGCCTTTCCCGCTCAAAGGTGATCATCATCGCCTCGCCGCTCGCGAGCCTCGAAGCCGCCGCCCGTACGGCAAAAGCTGCCGGCGTCACGCCGCTGATCCTCGGCGATGCTCTTGAGGGAGAGGCCCGCGAGGTCGGCAAGGCGATGGCGGGCATCGCCCACTCCGTCGCGGACCACGGTCACCCGGTCCCGCCCCCGGCCGTGCTTCTCTCCGGCGGCGAGACGACCGTGACGGTCAAGGGAAAGGGCCGCGGCGGCCGGAACGCCGAATTCCTTGCCGGGCTGGCCGTCGGGCTGCATGGCGCGCCCGGCATCCATGCCCTCGCCGCCGACACCGACGGCATCGACGGCAGCGAGGACAACGCCGGGGCCGTGATCGCCCCCGACACGCTTGCTCGGGCCCGGGCGGCGCGGCTCGACGTTGCCGCGCTGATGGCCGACAACGACTGCTATGCGCTGTTCGCGGCGCTCGACGACCTCATCGTCACCGGGCCGACGCTGACCAACGTCAACGATTTCCGCGCAATCCTCGTCGATCCCGGCCCGGTGAGCCGCAAGCCGGTTTACGTCATCAGGGAGGCAAGCGCCAACGCGGCTCCGGAGACCGGTTGATCGCGCTTGAGCTGCCGCTCGATCAGCATGGAATCGCCGAACTCGTGGGCGTGGTAACGCCGCTCCGCGGCTGCCACGGCAGCGCGATCGAGCACAGCGTCGTCCGCGAAGGCCCGGAGCAGTTCGAAATGGCTTTCGCCGGGTGCATGAATACCGGTGAGGATAGCGTCGACGATGCGGAGCGTGGTTCCCTGACCGATGCGACCGGTTGCCACCCCGTCTCTTGCCCTCAACTCGCCCTCATCCGCCGCGGATTCCAGCGCGCGGACGACCGTCGTGCCGACCGCCACGATCCGCCCGCCGGCACGCTTCACCCTTCGAACTGCAGCCGCAGTCCTTTCCGGAATGCGATAAGGCTCGTCGAAAGGAAGCCGCAGGTCGAGCAGAGGATCACCGGTTGACGAGATCCCGGCGGCATGGGTGAGCGTGACGAGACCGACGCCACGCCGCCGCAAAGCGGAGATCGCGCGCCAGTCGAGGGCAAAGCCGGCCGACGGCGGCTCGAACGCGATGGGGTCCGCGGCGATTCCCGTCCACATCGCACCCAGCGCCAGCGGCTCATGCGACGTGGGCATACTGGATTGGCCGCCCATGGTGCGCGAGACCACGGAGGGTCGTCGGACCGTCGGCAGGGAAACGGATCAGGATCAGCCTGGGATGGTCGAAGATGCCCTCGACCGCCGCCACCAGTGGCCCGAGGAGCAGCCGGTCGCCGGACGAGATCGGCGGCGGCAGGGGTCGATCTTCCGTGCGGGTGCGATGGTCGCCGGCCCCGAAGACGAGCGCAACGAAGCGGGTCGGATCGCCGGCCTTAACCCACGCCGCCAGCCGGATCTCGATCGGGCTGCCGTCCTTCTCGAGCGCGCCGTGCAGGCTCGCCGGCAAGGTCGCGGCGTCGTTCGCCACCAGAAGATCGCCGGGCTCGAACAGCGATGCGAGCGCGCTCCGGCGAAGGTGGCGTATTTCGCCGTCCGGACCAACGGCCATCAGGCGTGCCGATCGTCGTTCAGGTCGCCCTGCAGCGATCATGACGCCATTCCGACGGATCGCACGACGGTGCGCGGCAGCGTGGCAATCATGGTCTGGATGACCTCGGCCGCCGAGTCCTCGGGACGCTTCAACGTCGCGGGGTCGGCGTCCGGAATCGCCAGTGCGTGGAGGGGCGTATCCATGTCGCCGGGGTCGATCGACAGGAACCGGATGCCGTAGGTCCCCGCTTCCTCGGCCCAGATCGCTGTGAGATGTCGCAGCGCCGCCTTGCTAGCCCCATAGGCGCCCCAGCTGGCATAAGCGTTGACCGCCGCGTCGCTGGAAATGTTGACGACCAGCGCGCCACGGCCGTCGCGTGCCGAGGCGGCAAGGGCTCCGAACAGCGCCTTGGTCAGGCGGAACGGCGCGAGGAGATTGATGGCCAGCGCTTCCTCCAGCTCTCCGGGCTCCGTGTCGGCCAGCAGCGCGAGCGGCGCCGGCCCGAGGCTCGAGGCGTTGTTGACGAGGACATCCAGCCCGCCGAGCCCCCCGAGGATCTGCAGCGCGATGGCGTACACCTCCTCCTTCCGCCCGACATCGCCGGCAATGCCGAGCGCGCTGGTCTCGCGCGCCGTACGCTCAACGGACACGGCGGTTCGCGCCACGAACGCGACGCGCGCGCCGTGCCCCACGAGCTGTCGGACCAGCGCCCGTCCCAGTCCGGAGGTTCCGCCGGTGACGGCGACGCGAAGCTCGTTCAAGTCCTTGTTCGGCATCGATCGGTCCCTTCCCGTTGACAAGAAAGGCGCTTGCTCTACAAGTTCAAGTGAACTTTAAGTCAAGGAGAAAATGCGCCAGGCGGCCGGCATGGAGTCGATGCTCACCATCAGCCAGGTGTCGCGACGGAGTGGGGTCGCCTCGTCCGCCCTGCGCTTCTACGAGGAACGACGGCTGATCACGTCGGAGCGGGCCGGCTCCGGCCACCGCCGCTATCACCGGTCGGTGCTGCGGCGGATCGCCTTCATCGTCTTCGCCCAGCGGATCGGTCTCACCCTCGACGAGATCGGAACGGAGCTCGCCAAGCTTCCCGCCGACCGCGTTCCGACGCGTCGCGACTGGGCGCAGCTTTCTGCCGGCTGGGGCGAGCGTATCGATCGCAAGATCGCCGAGCTTCAACGCCTGCGCGCCGGACTGACCGAATGCATCGGCTGCGGCTGCCTGTCGATTGACCGCTGCAGCCTCGCCAATCCGCAGGACCGGGCGGGACGCGGCGGCGCCGGTCCGCGCTACTGGCTCGCCTGATCCAGGTTGACGAAGTTCCATAGCGGCCAATCGAAGCTTGATGCATCGCCGTGAACCCGCATAGCATCGGACTGGAGAAGCGACGCCTTCTCGATGAAAGCGTTGGCGGTCCGACTGTTCGGGCCATCGGCAATTGGAGGGCAGGATGGAACATCCTGGTCACCTCGGCGGGATGCGGCAAAGGAGCCGAAGGCTTGTCTGGTCACCAGAACGCGGGGTCCGCGACGACGATCGAGCCGGCGGCCGGCCAGCTCTCGCTCCAGGCTGTGGACGTGCAGGACTTCGATGCCGTGATCTTCGATCTCGATGGCGTCATCACCCAGACGGCGCGCGTACATGCCGCGGCGTGGAAGCGTCTGTTCGACGATT
The DNA here is from genome assembly GCA_963710805.1 of uncultured Alphaproteobacteria bacterium. GTDB lineage: Bacteria > Pseudomonadota > Alphaproteobacteria > Rhizobiales > Kaistiaceae > Bauldia. Next base: position 111,492 of record CAVQBS010000045.1, read on the forward strand.
TTCTTCGCGAGCGCGCCGGACGGACGGGCGTGCCGTTCCAGCCTTTCGACATCGACACCGACTATCCACGCTATGTTGACGGCAAGCCGCGCTTCGAAGGCGTTGCCAGTTTCCTCCAGTCGCGAGGCATCGACCTGCCGTGGGGCGAGCCCGACGACAGCGAGGACGCCGCGACCATCTACGGCCTCGGCAATCGCAAGAACCGGTATTTCCATGAACACCTGGCGCGCGAGGGCGTGGAGGTCTTCGAATCCTCGGTGCGCCTGCTGCACGCCCTGCGGAGGGCGGGGATCAAGACCGCGCTGGTGTCATCCAGCCGTAACGCCGCGGCCGTCCTGGAAGCGGCCGGCCTCGTCGAGCTGTTCGATGCGCGGATTGACGGTGTCGACCTCGCCCGTCTTCACCTCAAGGGCAAGCCGGCGCCCGACCTGTTTCTGCTCGCGGCCGAACGGCTCGGCGTGGCACCGGCACGGGCGATCGTGGTGGAGGACGCAGTCAGCGGTGTCGAAGCGGGAAAAGCGGGCCGTTTCCGCCATGTAGTCGGCATCGACCGCCGCGAGATGCCGGAAGTGCTGCGGCAGGCCGGCGCCGATCTCGTCGTTTCCGACCTTGCCTATCTCAAAGTGGACGGGATCCCGTTTGAAGGAAGCGAGGCGGCCCCGTGACCGATGCGCTCGAAGGCTTTGGCGAGATCGAGGGGCGCCTTGCCGGCAAGCGCCCGAGCGTCTTCCTCGACTATGATGGGACGCTGACGCCGATCGTCGCCCGCCCCGATCTCGCCGTGCTCAGCGACAAGATGCGCGGCATCCTGCGGGAGCTGGCCGCGCGTTGCAGCGTCGCCGTGGTCAGCGGCCGCGATCTCGACGACGTGCGCAATCTGGTCAAGCTGGGCGACATCGTCTACGCCGGCAGCCACGGCTTCGATATCGCCGGACCCGGCGGCCTGCGTATCCAGCACGACGAAGGCGCGGCCTTCACGGCCGCGGTGGAGCGCGCGAGCGAGCAGCTCCGCCCGGCGCGTGGCATCCATCGACGGCGCGCTTGTCGAGCCGAAGCGCTTTGCCGTCGCCGTGCACTACCGGCAGGTCAGACCCGACGCGGTACCGACAGTCGAAGCAGCCGTCGACCGCGTGCTGGCCGCGGTGCCGGAGCTGCGCAAGACCCACGGGAAGAATGGTCTTCGAACTTCGCCCCCGCTTCGACTGGGACAAAGGCAAGGCCGTGCTCTGGCTGCTTTCAGCGCTGAAGCAGGACGACGCCGATACCCTGCCGTTCTATATCGGCGACGACCTCACCGACGAGGACGCCTTCCGTGCGCTTGCTGACCGGGGCATCACCATCTATGTCGGCCATCCCGAGCACACGGCGGCCCACTACACGCTCGAAGACTCCGACCAGGTCGGCGCTTTTCTCACCAGACTGACGCATACTTTGGACCATGACGACAGCCGCTGACTGGAAGCTCGTCTACGAGGGTTTCGCGCCGGCGGAAGAGGGCCTGCGGGAGGCCTTGTGCACGCTCGGCAACGGTTACTTCGCCACCCGCGGCGCCGCCGAGGAGGCGAGCGCCGACGCCGTCCACTATCCCGGCACCTATCTCGCCGGTGGATACAACCGGCTGAAGACCGATATTGCCGGCCAGGTGATCGAGAACGAGGACCTGGTCAACTTCCCCAACTGGCTGCCGCTGTCGTTTCGCCCCGCCGATGGCGACTGGCTCAATCTGCAGCGGGACGAAGCGATCGACTTCCGGCAGGAGCTCGACCTGCGCAACGGTGTTCTCACCCGCCGCTTCACCGTCCGCGACAAGGCGGGCCGTGAAACGGCGGTCGAAAGCCGCCGCCTGGTGCACATGGGCCGGCCGCATCTCGCGGCCCTCGAAGTGACGGTCCGGCCGCTGAACTGGTCCGGCGAGATGGAGGTCATGACCGCGCTCGACGGCCGGGTCATCAACGCCGGCGTCGCACGGTATCGCCAACTGAACAGCAAGCATTTGTCGCCCATCGAGGCCGCCCCGTTCGGCGAGGACGGCATGCTCCTGGTAGTGGAGACCAACCAGTCGCGGCTCAGGTTCGCCGAAGCCGCCCGCACGCGGTTTTTCAGGCAAGGCGATCCCCTCGTCGCCGAGCGCGAGACGCGGACGGAGGAGGGTTACATCGCCCAGCATGCGATCGTGCCGATGTCAAAGGGCGAGTCGCTCGTGCTGGAGAAGGTGGTTGCGCTCTATAGCGGGCGGGATCGGGCCATATCCGATCCGGCCCCGGCCGCCGTCGGCGCACTTTCCTCGGCCGGCGGCTTCGACACCCTGCTCCACGATCACGCCCTTGCCTGGCGTCTGTTGTGGGAGCGCTGCGACATCCCGCTCAAGGACTCCCGTCGCACGCAGATGATTCTCCGGCTTCACATCTTCCATCTTCTGCAGACGGTATCACTGCATTCGTGCGATCTCGACGTCGGGGTTCCCGCCCGCGGCCTGCACGGCGAGGCCTATCGCGGCCACATCTTCTGGGACGAGATATTCATCCTGCCGTTCCTCAACTATCCGGATGCCGGAGATTTCACGCTCACTACTGCTTTACCGATACCGCCGTCTTCCGGCGGCGCGGGCGGCGGCCAAGGAGAGCGGCCTCGCCGGAGCGCTTTATCCGTGGCAGAGCGGCAGCGACGGCCGCGAAGAGAGCCAGGTCCTCCATCTCAACCCACGCTCCGGCCGCTGGACGCCCGACAACACCTACCTCCAGCGCCACGCCAATGCGGCTATCGCCTTCAACATCTGGCGCTACTACGAGGCGACGGGCGACCGCGGATTCCTCGCCTCCTACGGCGCCGTGATGTTCGTCGAGCTGGCGCGTCTGTGGGCGAGCCTCGCCACCTGGAACGAGGCGCGGAACCGCTACGACATCGCCGGCGTGGTCGGTCCCGACGAGTTCCACGACGGCTACCCCTGGCGCGACACGCCCGGCCTTGACAACAATGCCTATACGAACGTGCTGGCGGCGTGGGTTCTGGCCCACGCGCCACAGGTGCTCGAGGCCATTCCGGCGGAGCGGCGGCGGGAGCTCAACACGCTTTTGGCGCTTACTGACGACGAACTTCAGCGCTGGGACGACGTAAGCCGCAAGCTGTTCGTTCCGTTCCATGACGACGGCGTCATCAGTCAGTTCGAGGACTACGATCGGCTGGAGGAACTGGACTGGGACGCCTACCGCGCGAAGTACAGCGACATTCAGCGCCTCGACCGCATTCTTGAGGCGGAAGGCGATACGGCGAACCGCTACAAGGTCTCGAAGCAGGCCGACGTCCTGATGCTGTTCTATCTCTTCTCCTTCCGCGAGCTGAGTACAGTGTTCAAGCGGCTCGGCTACCCCTTCGGCGCCCAGACCATCCACAAGACCATCGCCTATTACCTGCCGCGCACCTCCAACGGATCGACGCTGAGCCGAATCGTTCATTCCTGGGTCCTCGCCCGGAGCGACCGCACCCAGTCCTGGCAGATGCTCAAGGATGCCCTGGAAAGCGACATCAGCGACGTTCAGGGCGGCACGACGGCGGAGGGTATTCATCTCGGTGCCATGGCCGGCACCGTGGACCTCGTCCAGCGCGGCCAGACGGCACTGGAAATCGCCAAGGGCGTCCTCCATCTCGGCCCCTGCATGCCGGAGGAGCTCCAGGGCATGCGCCTGAGGCTGCTCTATCAGGGATCGCGGCTCGAGGCCGAGTTCGCTCGCGACAAGGTCGTCCTCAGCGCCCCCGGCGATTGGCTCGGAGCGCAGAAGATCGGCGTGCGCAATCGCCTTCATGCCTTTCAGGCTGGCGACCGCCTCGAGTTCGACACCCACCTGCGGGGCGGCGGCTGGCGGCCGATCACCCAGGGCGTCAAACGCGGCAGCGGGCCCGAGGCGAAGGAGAAACCCCGCGCCCCGACCCGTCGCCGAAGGCTGACGGATCCGCCCACTCCCGGAAGCGCCTCGGCCAAAAGCTGACACCCGGAGCCTTTCGCGCGACGTGCACCGCAAACGGGAAACCGAGAGGGGGAGCTTATGGCTTGGTACGACTGGGTTCTCTGGTGCGGCGTCCTCTACATGCTGCTCGGCACCGATTTCACCCTGAACTGGCTGGGCGGCGTCGCCTTTGGCAAGCGGATCGACCGCAATTCGCCGAATTTCGTCGCCCGCATCTACTATCGGGTATGGGCGTCCACCGATCCCAATGTGCGCGCCGATCACACCGACGGCCCGGCGACGATGCTTGCCCCGTGGGTCACCATGGTCTGCGCGATCAACGCCCTGGTGACGGTGCTGATCGAGATCCTGCTCCTCGTCGGCATGCTGCAGGACCAGGCGCCCTATCTGGTTCCGGCAGCTTTTGCCTTTCTCCTCCGCGCCGTCATCGAGATGATCTACGGCTCGCAGCTGATCTGGGGACCGGCGCGCCTTCGCGGCTTTCCGCTCGCCAACTATCTTGGAATTGGGCTGGTGCCGCAGGTCCTGATCCCCTGCCTCGTCGCCATGCGCTTCTCCGGAATGGGCATCAGTCCGCTTTCCCTGCTTCTGTTCGTCGGCCTGCCCGTCGTGATCCTCGCCTGGGTGGCGGTCGTCTATCGCAACACCCCGGCTTGAACGCGCTGCGGCCGGAACCGGAAGCCTACCGTGCCGAATCCCTCGAAGCTCGCCTGGACGTGACTATCAGCGCGCGCGAGCTCGAGCCCGGTATAGGTCCCCGTCCTCACCACCATGCCGGCGGCGACACCCGAAGAGGATTGCATGGCGTTTGAAGAACGCGATGGCCGGCTTGACGAGGCGCAGACGCGCGGATCGCGGCGGACAGAGCGACCTGCAGCAGGGCGCCGACGGTGGTGAGGACCTCGGCGCCGGCGAGGTAAGGCTCTCGCGGCACGCCTACCGCCGCACCGCCTGCGAAGAGCACCGCGATGTAGACGACGCAACGCGCGAAGGTCGACCACGCGAGCCACATGCCGAGCAGCAGAACGCCACGTGGGGCGGTCATGTCTCCGGCTGGTATTCCGACGACGGGCGCGGCACCATGTCCCAAGCACCCGACAGTTACGCTGGCCCAAGAGCCGGCGTCAAAGTAAACGTTGACGTCACGCGGCGCGACAAGGGCGATCAGGGCGATGGAAATCGACGACTGGCCCAATCTGGTGGCTATGTTCCTGACCAGGGCGAAGGAACGGGGGGAGCGGCCTTTTCTTTGGGAGAAACAGGACGGCGCCTACACGCCGATCAGCTGGCGCGAGGCTGCCGACCAGGTGGCATCGCTCGCGGCGGCGCTGCAGGCCTATGGTCTCGCCCCCGGCGACCGGGTCCTGCTTCTGTCCCAAAACGCACCGCGCTGGCCGATCGCCGATTTCGCCATCATGGCCGCCGGCTGCGTGACCGTCCCCGTCTACACCACCAACACCGTCGGCAACCACGAGCACGTCCTCGAAGACAGCGGCGCAACGGCGGCGATCATCTCAACGGCGGCGCTAGCGCGTCCGCTTTTTGAGGCTGCGCGCAAATCCAAAAGCCTCAAGCGCGTCATCGCAATGGAGGATTTCGGCGCTATCGATGGCGGGGACGCCATCATCAGCTCATGGGACGACGCCATCGCGGAGGGGCGCGACGGCGGCGGTGCGGTGGCGGATACGGCGACGACCATCGCGCGCGATGCGCTGGCCGGCGTGATCTACACCTCCGGCACCGGCGGGGCGCCGAGGGGCGTGATGCTGAGCCACCGGGCCATCATCGCCAATTGCGTCGGCGCGGCGGACGTTCTCGCCGAAGTCGGCCTCGACGACGAGGTGTTCCTGTCGTTCCTGCCTCTGTCGCACGCCTACGAACATTCGGCGGGATTGATGTTCCCGGTATCCATCGGCGCGCAGATCTACTTTGCCGAGCGCGGCGATACGCTGCCGACAAATCTGCTGGAAGCGCGGCCCACCATCATGACCGCGGTCCCCCGGCTATACGAGATCATGCGCGAGCGGATTCTGAAGAGCGTGGCCCGCGACGGCGGCATGAAGGCCAAGCTGTTCTGGACGGCGGTCGCCCTTGGCCGCAAACGTTACGAAAGTCCCGAAACGATGACGGTGTGGGAGCGGTTGATGGACCGGGTTGTCGACCGGCTCGTCCGCGACAAGTTTCGCGCCCGCTTCGGCGGGCGGCTGAAGGCACTGGTGTCCGGCGGCGCTCCGCTGAACTACGACGTGGGCCTCTTCTTCTCCGCGCTCGGCCTGCGGCTGTTGCAGGGTTACGGCCAGACCGAGGCCGGGCCGGTGATCAGCTGCAACCGCTGCAGCCGGATCAAGCTCAGGACTGTCGGCCCGCCGCTGAAGCACGTCGAGGTGCGGATCGCCGATGACGGCGAATTGCTGGTCCGCGGTCCCTTGTTGATGGACGGCTACTGGAGACAGCCGAAACTCAGCGCCGAAACGCTGCGCGATGGATGGCTCCATACCGGCGATATCGGCGTCATCGACCAGGACGGCTATCTCCAGATCACCGATCGCAAGAAGGACATCATCGTCAATTCGGCCGGAGAGACGATCTCGCCCCAGCGCATCGAATCCGTCCTGGCCCTCGAGCCGGAAATCGAGGCCGCCATGGCCGTCGGCGACAACCGGCCCCATATCGCCGCCATCGTCGTGCCGGCCCACGGATTCGCGACGGAGTGGGCGCATAAGAACGGTGTCAAAGCGAGCCTTTCCCAGTTGGCCGAAGACAACGCCTTCCGCAGCGCCATCGGCGAGGCGGTAGACCGCGCCAACCGCAGTCTGGCGGCGGCCGAACGCGTCAAGCGCTTCGTCGTTGCCGACCAGCCGTTCACGATCGAAAACGGGATGATGACCCCGACCATGAAGCCACGGCGTCATGCGATCCTGAAACGATGGGGGCCGACGATCGACGGGCTGTTCTGAGGCCGTCGCGCGACAGCGGGCCCGATCTTTCAGCCCGCAACGATCCCGATCAGTCTGGAGATGCGCTCTCCTTGCGGCGAGGCATCCCGACGGCAAGGAGCGGCGTGCGACCGCCGAGAATGTAGGCGATCGCGGAAAGAATGATCCCGTTCGTGTTGACGTCGCTGTAGTTCGCCGTCGGTTGGCCGGTTGCGGCAAAGATTCCCGACGCATAGCCGAGGCGTGCGATCGCTGCCCGCTCGCGCACATAGGAGAGGAGGATGCGCGAATAGGCCTGCGGCCGCACAGCGCTCCACAGGAAGGCGCCTTTCGAGCTGACCATCCGGGTCGACTGGCGGAAGCTCGCTGTCTTGTACTTGGCCAGGTTGTCGATCGTCTCGACGGTCCAGGCATCCTCCTCGGCGCCGATCTGATACCCCTGATAGGTGAACCAGGGATCGCGGTTGAGCGGACCTTCAGAGACGCACACAACCTCGCCGTTCGCGGCATAGGCCCGCAACTGCGCCGTATAGAGCATGTCGGCGATCGTCCGCGCCGCATCGGAATAACCGAGCTCGATCTGTTCGAGGACGTGCGGCTCGGTGCCGACCGGGCCGCGATCCGCCACCTCATAGACGAGGCGCATTTCTGCATCGGTGGCCTTGTCTACGGGCGAGATCGGATAGACCGGGGCAACCGTGAAACCCCAGGCGATGAAGCCACGCGCGACATAGTGCGCATAGTTCGAGCCGTGGACATCTTCGAACGCGCCGTGCCTGATGCTGTGCAGGCGGTTGCCGATCAGGGTCCCGCCGAGATCCCATCGCTCGACGATCTGTTGCACCCCGAGTCCGGTCCCGGCATAGCGCTCGAGCACCTTGAGACAGATGAGCAGCCTGCCGGTGTCGCTGGCGTCAAAGCCGTCCTCGCCGCTGCCCTTGCCGTTGGTGGGCGTCTGCAGCCGGGGCAGGCGGAGACCACGGATCGTGCTATCGGAAATGTGGGCCAGAGCCTTCTCGACCCGCTCCGTGAATTCCTTGGTGTCGATGATCCCGATGGAGTGGGCGCCGATCAGTCCGATCAGCGTGCTGCCTACATCCCACATGGTTGCCAGTGGATAGGCGACGAGATTGTCCTGCAACCACGCCGTGGCGGGAATGAGCCCCGTTTCTTTGTCGGTGAGCAAGGCAAAGTAGCGCCAAGCGATCTCGGCATCCTTCATCAGCTCCGCCCGCTCGGCGGGGTCAACGCCGCCGGACTCGAAATCAGCCAGCGCATTTTCCGATTTCATCAACTTGAGGAGGTCAAAGGCGGCGTCCGCCGGCATGACCCGCCGGCCGAACTGCTCCACGTTCAGCAATATGTTTTCCCGCCCGTTCGCCAGGTCGGCAAAGGCACCAACAATGGCCTCCCGGCCGTAGGCTGTGGCGATCGCGCCCGCGTCAACAACGACGAGAGCGTCGCGTGCGGTTCCGATGGCCCGGCCGAGTGTTTCGGTCACCTGCGCCGCGTTGGCATTGGGCGTGTTCAGACAGATGGTCGCCGGCAGGTCGAGCAGACCGTTTCGATCAAGCCCGGCAGGCGCCCATCGGGTCTCGCACGGCTCGCTAACGATGCCAGCTCCCGCTGCGCTGATCTTGTCGACCAGATCTGTGCCGGCCGAGGGGACGACGACGCACGTGGCGGGGGACTCCTGCAGCGCCGCAGCATCCTCAAGCCGACGCGCGATGGTGCGGGGCGGATTCTCCGACATCAGGTCTTGCGGCCGAAGCATCGGGCAGACGCCGATGCCGGCGCCGGCCGCGCCGATCAGCGCGGCGACGGGGCGGTCGTCATCGTCCTCGAGCCGGCCCGCGTAGGAAAAGGGAATGCCGGCTTGCCGGAGTGCAGTGGCGAAAGCTGCGTAGTCGTCCGGCACGGGGCGGTCCATTCGCGGCTCGTCGACCCGCAGGGCGACATAGCGGGCATAGTCCGATCCCGACTGTCGGTGAAGCTCCGAGGGGAGAGTGCAGTAGATCCGCCCGCCGGACATCTCCGCGGCGATCGCATCGCCGATCGCCGTCGCGATCCCGGAAAGCGCGTCGTTGCCGAAGTCTGCAGTTTCGGACACCGAAAGATAGGCCAGCCCCGGCTCCTCCTGGTCGATCTCGGCCGCGATGACCGCGCTTATGGCGTTGGCCCCCGACTGAATAGCGATCTCGAAGCCGCCATGGATCTGCATGACGCCCATCGGCTCTTCCCAGAAGCCCCGCGGCCCGGCCTGGCGCGGCAGGAAGAGTACGTTGCGGAAGCCGGCTGCCCGTACGCTGCCCACCGGGTCCGATTCCTCGGCCGCTTCGTCGGTCAGCAGCGTGAGACAGTGGGGTCGCGTACCCTCCGGCTCTCCAGGACTCTCAAGCGCCCGACGAAAGTCGTTCTGTGCTTCGCTGGCCCGGCGGATTTGGAAATATGGCTTGTCGCCAACGATGCCCGGGACGTGCACAACGAGCTCGACAAGTCCCGGATAGGTGGTGCTCAGGCGACGAAGAAGTGCCACCAGATCGCTGTCCGCTCTCCACGGGTTGCCCAGCTGATCGTGGAGGTCGATGGCACAGCCGACCGGAATTTGCCTGGACAGAAGCCCTTTGGCGCCGGCAAGAAACCTCTCCGGCGAGGTGGATGGCGTGATGCCGTTAAGGATGACGATGAACGGCTTGTCTTCTGCCGCCAACAGCCGGCCGGAGACACCGACCGCGAGAATCGGGGCCCCGAGAATGAAACATCCCAAGGTCTCTCGACGGCTGAGCTTCATCATTGTCCGCTTAACTATTCTCTGACTACAAGACGATGGTCGATCCGGGCGCTCGTTGATTCCGATCAAGGCATTGCCGGATAGTCGACAGCAGACGTTAAAGAACTTGGTTGTGCGTTTGAGGTGCGTTTGTCCAGGACCCGACGAAGGCGGCATAAGGGCGTAACAAGCGGCCACCGTTCGCAGCAAGTATTTCGCGACCCTTCCGCCCACCGTCGGCGGATCGTCAAGGCGGTTGCCTATGCCCTGCTGATCGTCGGCATCTTCCTCGTTGGGGCCGTCGCACTTCGCCTGTGGGTTGCCCCGTCTCTTCCGGAACTGGGTCTCGAGGACGAGACGGCATCGTCGCGCCAAGACGAGCCCTTGATCCAGCCTGGTCTGCCAGCGCCAACGCGCCCCGCTCCGGCCGGCGTTAGCGAGCCCGGGGCCGGCAGCGCTGTACCGGCGGCCCAACCGAAGCCGTGGGAGGCAAACCCGCCGGCGGTCTACGCCTTCATCCCGGCGTGGTCGGCGGCCGCCTTCGAATCGCTCAAAGTCAACCTCCCCGCCATCGATGTCGTGCTGCCCCAGTGGTATCAGATCGCGTCTCCCGACGGCGAGATCGCATCGGAAGCCGCCAGCCGAAAGGCGCTGCTTGCTGCCTACATCGCTGACAGCAAACCGTCACTGGTCGTTTTGCCGATCGTCGGCAGCGGCGAGCATCCCGACGCAGCCGCTGCAGCGTTGTCATCGGCGAGCGGCAGGCAGCACCTTGTCGAAGCTCTCGTCCGCGCTGCGTCGGCGGGCTCGTATCAAGGGTTCTGCATGGAGATCTGGGGAGTTCCGGGTGTCTCCGACGAGGACATCCTGATCTTCCTGTCCGAACTGAAGCGGGCGCTGGCTGCCTCGGATCGCCGAACCTGCCTCATCGTGCCACGGGCAGGCGAGGGCTTGCCTCTGGAGCAGTTGTCTTCGGCCGTCGACCGCATCATCCTTTTGGGGTTCGAGCAGCCGGAGACGGGAGATCGGCCGGGAGCGATTGCGCCCCAGGCCTGGTTCGCTAGCAACATCGCCGCCGCACTTCCCAGGCTCGACCCCAAGAAGACAGTCGTTGCATTGGGCAGCGGCGGCTTTGACTGGATTAGCGGACAAGCCGGGCCGCAGGAAATCGACTACCCGACCGCGACGCGCCTAGCCAGGCGCCACAACGCAGCGATCCGACTCGACCCCAACTCGCTGAACTCGACATTCACCCTTGTCGATGACGCGGGCAACCGCCACCAGGTCTGGTTCCTCGACGCGGTCAGCGCCTACAACCAACTGGTCGCGCTTTCAACGACCGGCGTCGGGGGCGTCGCGCTGTGGCCCGCCGGCGGCGAGGATCCGGGATTCTGGAAACTGGTCGGGGGCACGACCATACCGCCGGCCGATGCCACGGCGGTATTGAAGGATGTCTCGCTCGACGACTATGTCGGCTACGAGGGAGACGGCGAGTTTCTCAAAGTCGTCGCAACACCGCAGCCCGGCGTCCGGCAGCTGGAGCTCGATTCCGGTACCCGCTTGGCGGTCAGCGAGCGCTATACGGAACTGCCGCAGGGCTACGTCGTTCACCGCTGGGGTCGGGGGCCGGCGAACGCCGTTGCCCTGACCTTCGACGATGGCCCCGATCCGATCTACACGCCGCGTATCCTCGATACGCTCAAGGCCTACGATGTGCCGGCGGCGTTTTTCGTGGTGGGTTCGAACGCCCTTCAAAATCGGGCGCTTGTCCAACGGATGCTCGACGAAGGCCATGAGATCGGCAGCCACACCTACTGGCATGCCAACCTTTCCATGTCTCCCGACATCCTCATCCGCCTCGGTCTGAACGCGGCGCAACGGGCCATTGTCGCGATCACCGGGCACAAGACCGTTCTGTTTCGCGCTCCCTATGGCGAGGACGTCGAGCCCATGACCGCCAGTGAGGTCAGGCCGCTGACCTTGCTGAGCGACCTCGGCTACATCGCCGTCGGCATGCAGATCGACCCCGAAGACTGGCGCAGGCCGGGGGTCGACGCCATCGTGTCTTCGGTGATCGATGAGGCCCGCCGCGGCGAGGGGAACATCATCGTCATGCATGATGCCGGTGGCGACCGCTCTCAGACGCTCGCCGCGCTCCCTCGAATCATAGAGGGTCTGCGTGCGGATGGCTTCCACTTTGTATCGCTTGGCACGCTGATCGGCCGGACGCGGCACGAGTTGATGCCGCCGGCGACCGGTCCGGGCGTTGTCTTCGACGCGGTGCTAGCCGGCGCGCTGGTCTTCCTCCGCGACGCTCTTGTCGTTCTTTTCGCGACCGCCCTCGTTCTGGGCGTTGCACGAACGATTTTGATCGTCACGCTGGCGTTTCTGCGGAAGCGTCATCGCCTGGCTTCGGCCGACTTCGATCCTCAGGTCACCGTGATCGTGCCGGCATTCTGCGAGGAGGCGGTGATTGTCGAGTTGATCGCCTCCTTGCTTGCGTCCGACTACCCGAAGCTGTCGATCCTGGTCGTCGACGACGGCTCGACCGATCGCACGTATTCCGCCGTCCAGGATGCCTTCGCGGCGGACCCTCGCGTGCGTATCGTCACCCAGCACAATCAGGGCAAGGCGGCCGCGCTCAATCACGGGTACAGGATCGCGCGGTCCTCGATTGTGGTGGCGATCGACGCGGACACGCGTCTGGCTTCGAACGCGATCGGGTTGCTCGTGCGCCACTTCCAGGATCCGCAGGTCGGGGCGGTCGCCGGAAACGTAAAGGTGGTCAACCGCCGTGGTTTCCTGGCGAAGCTGCAGGCGCTCGAATACATCACCTCGCAAAATCTCGATCGCCGCGCCTTCGAGACGGTCAACGCCATTACCGTTGTGCCGGGGGCGATCGGCGCTTGGCGGAAGGAGGCTGTCATCGCAGCCGGGGGTCTGTCTTCCGACACACTGGCAGAGGACGCGGACCTCACCTTTGCGGTCATCCGTGCGGGCTATCGGATCGTCTACGAGGAAGACGCCATGGCCCTGACCCAGGCCCCGCAGACCGTGCGGCAGTTTCTGACGCAGCGCTTTCGCTGGATATTCGGGATGTTGCAGACCGCCTGGAAGCATCGCGGAGCGGTGCTCGAAGGACGGGCGATCGGGTTGTTCGGCATTCCCAACATCCTGCTTTTCGGCACCGCATTACCCTTGCTCGCACCGCTGGCCGATCTGTTCCTCGTCGTCGCCGTGTTCAATATTGTGATCGATGCCATCCAGCATCCGACGGCCGGCGTGAACCAGCCATGGCTCTATGCGACCCTGCTTTATCTGCTCTATTTGCTGTCGGATGTTGTGTTGGCAATCGTCGCTTTTGGCTTCGAGCCAAGGGAGCGCAAGGGTCTTCTGCTGTGGACCGTTTTCCAGCGCTTCTTCTACCGTCAGCTCCTGTATTTCGTCGTGATCCGGGCGGTGCTCTCCGCCCTTAGCGGCCAACTCGCAGTGTGGGGCAAGGTCTTGCGGATGGCGAGCCGGCAGGCCATCGATCCGACGTGGGAGGGACCCGAGCGCAGGAGGTGGAATCGCCGGGCGATCGACCTGAAGTGGAAGGGACCCGAGCACCGGAAGGGGAATCGGCGTGCCATCGACCGAGAGGGGCAAGGGTCGGCTCGAAAGCAGGGCCGCAAGCCGTCGCACGAGCCGCACTCAGGCTAGGCTGTCAACGCCGCTACGCAACGACGCCACGAAAATGCTGCAAAAACGCAAGATGATGATCCGACGCTTCGGGGACGATCGTCCCGAAAAGAGTCTCGACCGGATAGGGGGGATGTCGGACCTTCTTCGTTTGCCGCAAACCGGCGCAGTCGTCTTTGCGCTCGGACTGTTGTTCTGGCTTGCCGGGTTGCCGGCGAGCATGGCCGCCGGTGGAACGGCGGAACGGTCCTTCAAGGCATACATCACCGGTTACAGCTATTGGGACAACACGCCTCCTGGCTCGGCCGATATTTCGAAGCCCGTCGTACACGCCAGGGCCGGCGGTGTGGGTACCTATGAAGATCCGATCACGATCGCCGTGGGCCACGCGATCCGTGGCGGCAGGCAATATCTCGACTACCCTCCGGGCACCCGCTTCTACATCAGCTCATTGCGAAAATACGCGATCGTCGAAGACGTTTGCGGCGACGGTCCCACGCCGCAGAACGGTCCCTGCCACACCGGGCGTCAGGGTCTTCCGTGGCTCGACATTTACGTGGATGGAGCGCGCGTCGGGCGATCCGCGGCGCAAAACTGCGCAAACAGGATCACGGCCGTGCGTGTCCTCATCGAGAATCCCGACCGCGGCTATCCCGTCGCATTTGGCGCAATATCGGAAAGCGGCTGTCGGCGTTTCCAGTGATTGATACCCGCCTGATCAAATCCGTTTCGATGACCGGCGTCGTCTCCCCGGCGTCGACCGAGTGTCAGGTCGAAGCGGTGATGCCACGAGCCACAAGCTGCGGCTTGATGCGAATTGCCGAGGTTGGCTTAGTCCGATGGCAATGATTGGGCGATACGCCGATCGCGCTCGACGCGAGACACGCCACATTGGCGTCCCGTGATTTCCGAATGCAGGAGACGTAACGCTTGGCCGCTTCGACCTATGACGACTTCCTCAACGCGCTTGGCGACCGCGAATCCGGCGGTGACTACGGCATCGTGAACACCTTGGGTTTCTTGGGAAAGTACCAGTTTGGCGAGCTCGCGCTGATCGACCTTGGCTACTATCAACCCGATCAGACCGCGGTCAATGACTGGCAGCTGGCCTATTGGACGGGCAAGAACGGCATCCATTCCGAAGCCGATTTCCTCTCCGATCACGATGTCCAGGAGAGTGCGATCCGCGCCTATATGGAGCTGCAGTGGTCGTACCTGAAAAGTGTCTGGAAGTACGAAGGTCAAACCCTCGGCGGGATGGCTATCACCGTGTCGGGCCTGCTCGCCGGCGCGCATCTCGTGGGTGCCGACGAAGTCGAAAAGTTCATCAACTCCGGCGGCGAGAAGATTCCGCAGGACGCCTACAACACGGCGGTCACGGAGTACATGTCCTTGTTCGCGGGATACGACACGCCGTTCTCGGTCGACCACTCCGGCAACGAGACGATCAGGGGCGGCTCCCATTTCGACGTGCTGCGCGGTCGTGGTGGTGATGATGTTCTCAAGGGCCGGAGCGGCCATGACCGGCTGAAAGGCGGCAGCGGCGACGACCTGCTCGACGGCGGCAAGGGGCGCGACACGCTTGTTGGTGGCTCTGGCGACGACACCTTCCGCTTCCGCTCAAAGCTGACACCGCACAAGCACGACGTCATCAAGGATTTCTCGCCGGCCCACGACACGATCCAACTGAGCCACAAGGTCTTCGACGCTCTCCCGAAGGGTGCGCTGCACGACGGCGCGTTCACGACAGGCGCTGCCGCGCATCAGGCGAATGATCGCATCGTCTACGATGCCACGACGGGCGCGCTGACCTATGACGAGAACGGCAGCGCCGATGGCGGTGCAACGGTGTTCGCGACCCTCACCAAGGGCCTTGATCTGACCAGCGACGATTTCTTCGTGATCTGATTGCGAGGGAAGTGGCTCATCCGACGCAAAGCCGGTGAGTCGCGTGCGTAGAAGATAGCCCTCGCCCAGCCGGGCGAAGGGCAGTATCGATCACAGTTCGGTTAAGGTGGTTGCGGGGGCAGGATTTGAACCTGCGACCTTCAGGTTATGAGTGGAAGGTCGCCGACTGCGCGCGATTTACGCGCGATTTCTTTTTTCTTCGCATTTTCAATGACTTAGTTGACTTGGCACGCCCTGACGGCCCACGTTGCTTTTCGCTGGCTACGCGCCACGATTCGCCCCCTCTTGCTTCCATAGTGCTTCCATGGGCGAGCGCGGGCCGTCAGGAAGCAGATCGAGCATCGTTGCGGGAAGCCGTCATGCCGAAATTGACCAAGCGCGTCGTCGATGCCGCGGAGCATCAGAGAGAGCGAACTATTTCATCTGGGACGAGCGACCTCCCCGGCTTCGGGCTCCGGGTGCTGCCGCAGCGGCCGCAAGAGATACGTCGTGCAGTACCGCGCCGGTCGACGGTCGCGCCGCATCAGCCTGGGCCCAGCAACGTCGCTCACCTGCGAGCAGGCGCGAAGCCGGGCGATCACGATCATCGCCGCGCGCAAGAGTGGTGAGGATCCGGCCGCCAGGCGCGATGCCGGCCGGAAGGCGATCACGGTCAAGGAACTCGCCGAGCGCTTCGACAAGGAGCACATCGCCCTCCGGCTCAAGGCACGAGCACAGCCAAGGGCTACAGGCGCATGCTGGAGCGGGTGATCATTCCGGCGCTCGGCAACCAGCGCGTCACCGAGGTCACCCGCGCCGACGTCGCCAGAGTCCATCACGACCTCCGGCACATCCCCTACGACGCCAACCGATGCCTGGAGATCATCTCCAAGATGTTCAATCTCGCCGAGATGTGGGGCCTGCGTCCGGACGGATCGAATCCGCGAAAGCACATCCAGAAATACCCCGAGGAAAAGCGCGAGCGGTTCCTGAGCCCGGCCGAGCTGCGCCGCGTCGGCGAGGTGCTGCGCGAGATGGAAGCGGAAGGCGTTGAACTGCCGTCCGCATCGCTCGCCGTTCGGCTGCTGATCCTCACTGGCTGCCGGCTCGGCGAAATCATGACGCTGAAGTGGGACCACGTCGACATTCCGGGCAGAGCACTCCGGCTGCCGGATTCCAAGACCGGCGCCAAAGTCGTTCATCTCGGTCAGCCGGCTGTCGATGTGCTGGAGCGGATCGAGCGCATCGAGGAGAATCCATGGGTCATCGTCGGTGCAAAGCCGGGTGCCCGCCTAACCGATCTCCAGCCATTCTGGCAGCGGGTCCGCGCTCGGGCCGGTCTCAAGGACGTTCGCATCCACGACCTGCGCCACACCTTCGCGTCGACCGCGGTTGCCTCGGGTCAGGGGCTGCCGATGATCGGCAAATTGCTTGGACATTCGCAGGTTCAGACAACGGCGCGCTACGCCCACCTCGCGGCCGATCCGGTCAGGGATGCTGCTGATGAGGTGGCATCAACTATCGCGGCATCGCTCAATAGGGCGTAATCTGACAGTTCAATCCGTTCTGCGCGGGTATTACGCTGCTCTGGTAGTGATTCGCGGAATTGGGAGCAGGCGTGAGATAGCTGAGGACACACCGCAGCGAACAGCGCCGGCAGCGTCGCGGCCGATGGAAAAGCAAGCCTGGCTGATTATCGAACGGCTGGAAAACTGGGAAGCCGATCAGGCTGCCGGCTTCACAATGTTCGGGCTCTCAGCCCGCTACAAGAAACTTGCAAGCCGAATAGAAACACGCGACTTCGTCTTCTGCTATGTGTCGAGTGGAATTAGCGCATTTTCGGACATCCGACTTGTTCAAGCGGCTGGCATCAAACCCCTCCGTCGCTCGACCGATTATGACGCGGCCTTCGATTTCTACATATCGACTGCGCCCCTTATCGTTCTTCAGCGTCCGCGGTGGGTGTCCCTCAAAAGTGTCGTGTCTGACTTGGACCTGACCAAGAACCGAGAGGAATGGCGCCAAATGTTCCGCACGAGCCTGCGCCTCCTGTCGGCCCATGATGGGGAGCTTCTCAAAGCCCGGTGTCCGGCGTCAGCGCCTATGAGACAGATTTAGCGGATTGAGTAAGGGAGGATTTCCGGCTCATCGTAGCCCTTGGAGGGAGCGAAGATGAGACAGAAATCCGGGACGGTGAGATCGCCGGCCGAACGGGTCGTGAAGGACATTCGCCGCGCGACCCGGCGGCATTTTTCGGCCGAAGAGAAGATCCGTATTGTGCTTGAAGGGCTGCGCGGCGAGGACAGCATCGCCGAGCTGTGCCGCCGCGAAGGGATCGTCCAAAACCTCTATTATCGTTGGTCTAAGGAGTTCCTCGAAGCCGGCAAGAAGCGACTGGCGGGCGACACGGCGCGGGCGGCGACCTCGGACGAGGTCAAGGACCTTCGCCGCGAGGCGAGCGCCCTCAAGGAAGTGGTGGCTGAACTCACCCTGGAAAACCGTCTGCTCAAAAAAAGCGTGACGGGGGATGGGGAGGACGACGCATGAGATACCCGGCCTGCGAGAAGCTTGAAATCATCCGGCTGGTCGAGCAGTCCCATCTGCCGGCGAAGCGTACACTCGACAAGCTCGGCATCCCGAGGTCGACCTTCTACCGATGGTACGAGCTGTTCCAGAGCGGCGGGCCGGAAGCTCTCGACGATCGTTCGCCTCGGCCTGATCGGGTCTGGAATCGTATTCCGGACGATGTCCGCGAGCGGATCAAGAAGCTGGCGCTGGAGGAGCCGGCATTGTCGCCCCGGGAACTGGCCGTCCGCTTCACCGACACCGAAAGCTACTTTGTGTCAGAAGCTTCGGTCTATCGCCTGCTCAAGGCGCTCGATCTGATCGCCAGCCCCGCCTACATCGTCGTCAAGGCGGCCGACGAGTTCAAGGACAAGACCACGACGCCCAACCAGCTCTGGCAGACCGACTTCACCTATCTCAAGGTCATCGGTTGGGGCTGGTTCTATCTGTCGACCGTCCTCGACGACTTCTCGCGTTACATCGTCGCCTGGAAACTGTGCACGACGATGACCGCCGAGGACGTCACCGCCACCCTCGACCTGGCGCTCAAGGCCGCCGGGCTGGATCAGGTCACAGTCGTTCACCGGCCGCGGCTCCTGTCGGATAACGGCGCGAGCTACATCTCCGGCGACCTCGCCAAATGGCTCCAAAGCCAGGCCATGGATCACGTTCGAGGGGCGCCCTATCACCCGATGACCCAGGGCAAGATCGAGCGCTGGCACCAGACGCTCAAGAACCGCATCCTGCTCGAAAACTACTACCTGCCCGGCGACCTTGAAGCCCAGATCGACGCCTTCGTCGCCGACTACAATCACCTGCGCTACCACGAGAGCCTGGGCAACCTCGCGCCGGCCGACGTCTACTTCGGGCGCGGCCAGACCATCCTCATCGAACGGGAAAGGATCAAACGACAGACCATCGCCAACCGACGCTTGCTGCATCGCCGGCAAGCCGCATAACATCACCAACCAGACGAGCCAGAGCCTCCCTCAAATGACCGCGCTCGCTGTCCCAAATTCTCTGACGACGGACATTCTCCAAGCACGGCGCGGGCAACTCGGAAAAGACGCTGGTTGTGGCGCTGGATGACGACATTGAATGCGACACGTTCGCCGTGCTGCAGACAGGTCACAATCTCGTCGTCACTCATAGCCTCGTAGTCGGGACGATACTTCGCCGCCCGGCTCATCGATCGACCATCCCCAGCGTCGTGATCTCCTCCACCGGCGGGAACATATCCTCCATTCCCTTCGCGGCGACTGGCGGCCGCGTGCCGGGCGAGGCGACGACGATACGACCGAGCATCCCCGCCATCTCATGCGGGATGCAGAAATAGTCGTACACCCCCGGCACAGTGAGGGTCACCAGAATGCCTCGCCCGGGAGAAGATAATCCGAGTTCCACGGCTTCGCCCCAGCCGGTATTCGCAGGGGATGATCCATGTTGCCCGGATGAAAGGCGGTCGAGGTGTGAGCATTGCCGGGGTCGGCGTTGCGCCAGGTGACAGTCGCGCCGGGTGCAATGTGCAATCCGCGCGGCGCAAAGCGAACGGCGCCTCCGTGTGCGTCGCCGACCATGTGAATCTCGGCCGTTTCTCCAGCGAAAGCCGACCAAGCCGGAGCGGCGACCATCAGCCCGCCGATCCGCAAGAGCGAGCGCCGCGAGATCATTTGGCGACCAGCTTCTCGCTTGAAGCAGGAACATGCCACAGCACGACGTGGGCGTGGGGCACCTCCACGCCGGGATGCCCGGCATTGAAATAGATGTCGACGTGGTCCACCGCCCCGCCGGGGGCCGGCAGATCGTCGAAGCTCTTGTTGGCCTGCAAATCAGCGATCGGGATCATGTAGATCGTCGACACGAGCTTGCCATCGTGATCGTAGGCGAGGAAGGGTCCGGCCGGGAAAGTCGGAGGGATCGACGTAGAGATCGCCGATACCGGGAATGAAATCGGGCAGCTTCACCAGGCTGCTGACTTTCTGGAACGGCGCCGGCGGTGGCGCCTGGTCCAGCATGTCAGCGGCAAGGGCAGGTGATGAGACGGCAAGGCCTGCCGCCAGAGCAATTGACGCGAGCTTCATGGTTCTCATCCTCCGTCGCGCGGGAATTGCCCCGCAATGCGCCATTGGACGAGCTAAACGAAAAAAGGTTCCCGCTGACGGCGGTCGATGAACCCTGCCATCGTTGGTACCTTGAAATGCCGGGACGCAGCCAAAGCGGAAATTCATTTCCGCTCCGCTCGGCGATCGCGCGCGATGCGGCGTGCGCCAGCGGGTTTCTTCGCCGACGGATCGCTAGATAGGGCGGATCATCAACGCCACGGGGAACTGCAGGTCCTCGCCCATCGGAATCTTGATGCGCCTCACAGTCTTGAAGCCGAGCGCTGCGTAGAAACGCTCAGCATTGAGAACTCGCGTAACACTCAAAGCGATCGACATCGACCGAGCGCGCGTCGCTTTCGCACCGCTGGTAGAGGGCCCGTCCGACACCCATCCCGATGCGGGCCGGATGTGTTGCGAAATGACGAATATGAGCCAGACTAGGTTCGACCAAACCGGTTCCTGGTCGCTCAAGGGACCACCCGCCGCAGCCAATGATATCGCCTTCGGCCACCTGGCAGACGTAGTACCTCCCGGATCGTAGGAGTGCCGGGTTCGCCCTTGTCATCAGGGGAAGGGCCATGTCGAGAACGGTACGATCGTAGCTGGCAGTCATCAGCGTCGAATAGGACGCTTCAAGCAGCTCTTCGATGCGATCCGCGTCGTCCGGCGTTGCCGTCCGGGGCATGGATCCTCGCCATGACTGAACCATTCTCCGTGCTCGGCATGATAACGGGGAGCCGTTACGGAAACGAACCCTGACATGACTATACACCGGCAGCTGGGAGAGGCCGACCTGTTCAAGCGACAGCCTTGTTGCGACAGATCAATCTTCCGCTACCTAATCCCGCTAGGTTGCTTGGCTGTTCAACTGATCAACCGAGCGGGAGGATCGTCTCATGCTGCCCTTCACGCGCGATCAGTTCTTCTCGGTCTTCGCGACCTACAACAACTCAGTCTGGCCGGTCCAAATCGTCGCCTATTTGTTGGGCCTGATCGCGGTTCTGGCGCTTCTCCGACCCGGTCGGATGGCGGATCGCGTTGTTGCGGGCGTCCTGGCGATCATGTGGCTGTGGGCGGGCCTCGCCTACCACGCGCTGTTCTTCGCTCCGATCAACAAGGCCGCGTATCTCTTCGCTGCTCTGTTCGTCGTACAGGGCATCCTCATTGGATATGCCGGTATGGGTGACCGCCTGCGCTTCGGGTTTCGGGCAGGGCCGGCCGCGTGGATCGGGGCCGTCTTCGTTCTCTATTCGGCGGTGATCTATCCGCTCGTCGGGCTGGCCACCCGCCACGCCTATCCGGGCATGCCCATGTTCGGCATCACGCCGTGTCCGGTGACCATCTTCACGTTCGGGATGCTGCTCATGACGACCGAACGCTTCCCGCGCTGGCTCCTGGTGAATCCGTTCATCTGGTCGCTGATCGGGGGAAGCGCCGCCATCCTCCTCGACGTGCCGCAGGACTGGCTGCTCCTCGCTAGCGGCGTGATTGCCGTGCCGCTGATCGTGTTTCGAGACCGCGCAGCGCGGCCTGAGGCCGGAGCGGTGTGAGGCCGCGCGTTCGGCGCCTGTCAATTCACGCGGTGACCGACGCGCACTACAATAGCTTCATGCTGTCGGTTCTCGCAAATCGCACCTACCGGCACCTTTTCGGGGCGCAAGTCATAGCCCTCGTGGGAACCGGCCTGATGACCGTGGCACTGGCGCTCCTTGCCTTCCAGCTTGCCGGCGAAGATGCGGGCGTGGTGCTCGGGACGGCTCTGGCGATCAAGATGATCGCCTATGTGGGCATCGCGCCGACCGCCGGTGGCTTCGCGGCTCGCCTGCCGCGACGCTCGCTGCTCGTTTCGCTTGACCTGATAAGGGCCACAGTCGCCGTCGCATTGCCGTTCGTCGACCAAGTCTGGCAAATCTACGTCCTGATCGCGATCCTGCAATCGGCTTCCGCCGGCTTCACGCCGACGTTCCAGGCGACGATCCCCGACATCCTGCCCGACGAACACGACTACACGCGCGCCCTCTCGTTATCGCGCCTGGCCTACGACCTCGAAAACCTCTTGAGCCCTGTTCTGGCGTCGGCCCTCGTCAGCCTTGTCGGCTTCCGTTGGCTGTTCGGTGGCACGGTGGTCAGTTTCCTCGCATCGGCCTCGCTGGTGGTGTCGGTCGCGCTTCCGGCCGCCGTCAGCAAAGAGACCTCCGAGAGCGCCGTGCAGCGCATTACGCGCGGCATCCGGATCTATATGGCGACGCCGCGTCTGCGGGCTCTCCTGGCGCTGAACCTGTCGGTCGCTGCCGCCGGGGCGATGGTGATCGTCAACACAGTCGTGCTGGTCAAGGGCGGCCTTGGCCTGACCGACGGAGACGTCGCGGTCGCACTGGCCGCCTTCGGTGGGGGCTCCATGGCCGCAGCGCTGACTTTGCCGCGCGTCCTCGACAGGGCGGGAAACCGCAGGGTTATGGTGCCGGCGGCAGCGTCCATGGCAGGGCTTTTGCTGGGCTTCGCGGCCGTGCTCGCAACGATGACGGGGGCCGGGCTATGGGCCGCGTTGCTGGTCATCTGGACGCTTCTCGGAGTCGGCTATTCGGCAACGCAGGTCCCGATCGGCCGGCTGCTTCGCCGCTCCGCGCAACCCGAAGATCGTCCTGCCGTCTATGCAGCGCAGTTCGCGCTGTCGCACGCCTGCTGGCTGGTCACCTATCCGCTCGCCGGCTGGCTTGGCGGGGCAGCCGGCATGACGGTGGTTCTGGTCTACGCTGGGCGTGTTCGCAGCCTTCGGTTCGGCGATCGCCGCGTTGCTGTGGCCGGTTGCCGATCCGGACGTACTCGAACACGAACACCGCGACCTGCCCGTCAACCATCCCCACCTCGCGACAGGCCGAGACAGACGGCACACCCACGCCTTCGTGATCGACGATCTTCACCACCACTGGCCGGTGCCGATCCGATAGTCCGGCTGGCGGCGCCGCGCCGGTTTTCCGTCGCTCGCCGAAATTGATATGCATCAGAGCCGCGCAAAGCGCTCCCCTTATATCCTCGCAGGTACAGATGACACAGCCAAGGAAAACGACAATGAAACGCTTCGTTTCGATTGCCGCTGCAGCGGCCTTTTTGGCGCTGACCAGCGCCGCCCCCGCCAGTGCAGCGGAACAGAGCTCGGTAAAGATCGCCCTCTTGGACATGACTGCGATGGCACCGGGTTTTGTCGGCGGATCAGAACTCCAACGCGGCGGGTCAGGGAATGATGGGCATGATGGGGCGCGGCGGCTTCGCCCGGGGCATGCCAGGTCTTGGAAGAAGCCAGGGATACGGCGGACCGATGATGGGCGGCGGCTACGGCAGCGGCATGATGGGAGGCGGCTATGGGCGAGGCATTGGCATGATGGGGCCGGGTATGATGTCGATCCGCGCCGACAAAACGACCGTCAAGGCGGGCACAGTCTCGTTCGACGTGACCAACTGGTCCCGAAGCCTCGTCCACGAGATGGTGGTCATTGCTGTCGACAGCCCGGATGCAGAGCTACCCTACGACTACAGCAAGCAGGAGGTTGTCGAGGACCAGGTCAAGGTCCTTGGCGAGACCGGAGAGCTTCAACCGAACGCCAGCAAAACACTGACGTTGGACCTCCCTGTGGGAAACTATCTGCTGATTTGCAATGTGCCCGGCCACTATGGCTCCGGCATGCAGATGGCTTTTTCGGTACCCGGATGATCGCCCACGTTGCGCGCCCCAAGATTTCAGGTGGAGGCGCTTCCTCTTTGCTGGCGCATCGCGGGGCAGACCGGCCTGCACCGGCGAACAACAGCTCGACCGTGGGAGCAGAAGACGCGGCAATCCGCCGACGCCGGCTGAGCACCGTGCCGCAGCCCGCACACTCAAATACTTGGACGCCGACATCCTCCGGGCATCGTCCCCATCGACCGATGCCCGCAGGGGTCGAGAAGAGGTTCACCTGGCCTGCGCCAGCCGCGAACGTGTGTCCGTCCTATCGGCGTGCAAGTCCGCCATCGCGTGTCTGACGACGGCCACAGAGGCCTGCAGTGCAAGCACGGCCATGATGCCAGCGACGATCACGTCAGGCCATCCTGTACCAGTCCCAAATACGCCCAGAGCGGCGAGCAGCACGGCGAAATTGCCCAGAACATCGTTCCGCGTGCAGAGCCAGGCGGACCTCATGTTGGAGTCCCCCGATCGGTAGAACCAGAGCAATCCAAACGAGACCGCGTTCGCGGCAAGCGCGACAACTCCGATCGTCCCCATGGTTGATGCGCTGGGCAGCGTTCCCGCGACCAGGTGCCAGATCGCAGTGCCGACGACCCACCGCACCAAGTCCCAGCAGATTCAGAGAGGCGACTATCTTGTCACGGCGCCGACCCGATCGAGGAGCTCGCCATCGCGGTTCAAGGAGACGCTCGGGCGTTGAGCCACCTGCCTTGCGTGCTTCGAGGCCGCCCTCGGCGGGCGCCCTCAGCATGGCGAGGTTGGCTCGACCCGACAGTGAAGGCTTCGGCTTCCGCCCCTGACGCTGATCCCTATGGTCGACGCCGCCGGCGCCCAAGAAAACCAGCGCTCCTTCGGCTTCGGGCCCCCTGTGGCCGCTAGACTCCCGTGAGCTTCAGCCCCAAGGTGGCCAACATCGAGAACTTGGCCACCTTGGCACTCTTGTAGGGATTCTGCGGTTTCGGTGGCCACCTTCGAAGATGGCCACCAAAATGGCGGATTTCTCCCAAGGTGGCCAAGATGGCCACCTTTTGGAAGTTGGCCACCTTGGATCAGTCGTGGCCATCTTCGGGCAGAGACCAAACCCAGCCACCATCGACCCCGGTCTTCCTGACACGCACGCCGAGCTGGTCCTTAGCACGGCGTACTGTACGCCAAGCCAGTCCCGCCTTCCGGGCCTCGTCCTCGATCTTCCCGCTGGGCACAGGACCGGCGCCAAGCACTTCCCGGAGGAAGTCCATAGCCTCGTTCCGCGCAGGTGCCGAACCGGCATCGCTTGGGCCGGCCAGGGCCTCCTCGGCCGACATCGTTCGCCAAGTCGGTCGGCGGCTGTCCGTCCAACATCGCCATCGGCGCCGCCCGCCTCGGCCTCAAATCCGCAGTCATAACCGGGGTCGGCGACGAACAGTTCGGCCGCTTCATCCGCGAGCAGTTCGAGCGTGAACGGGTCTCCACCGCGGGCGTAAAGGTCGATCCCGAGCGGCTCACTGCCCTTGCCATCCTCTCGGTCGAGAACGACAAAACCTTTCCGCTCCTCTTCTACCGCGAGAACTGCGCCGATATGGCGCTCACCGAGGATGACATCGATCCGGATCTGATAACCTCGGCGGGCGCTCTGGTGGTCACCGGCACCCATTTCTCCGCCGCCGGCGTTGCCGCGGCCCAACGGAAGGCGATGAGAATCGCCCGCGCCGCCGGCCGTAAGGTCGCGTTCGACATCGACTACCGGCCGAACCTCTGGGGGCTTGCCGGCCATGCCGCCGGCGAGGAGCGGTTCATCAAGTCGGACCGCGTGTCGGAGCACCTGCAAACGGTCCTGCCCGACTGCGACCTCATCGTCGGCACCGAGGAGGAGATGCGGATCGCTGCAGGCGCCGACGATGCGCATTCGGCGCTCCGCAAGGTTCGCGCCGTCTCCGACGCAACGCTGGTGTTGAAGCGGGGGCCGATGGGCTGCGTCGTCTTTCCCGGCACCATTCCCGACAATCTCGACGACGGCATCGTCGGCAAGGGCTTTCCCATCGAGATCCACAATGTGCTCGGCGCCGGCGACGCCTTCATGGCCGGCTTCCTGCGCGGGTGGCTGCGCGGCGAGCCGATCGAGACGGCCGCCACCTGGGCCAATGCCTGCGGCGCCTTCGCCGTGTCCCGGCTGCTCTGCTCGCCGGAATACCCGACCTGGGACGAGTTGTCGTGGTTCCTCGAGCACGGCAGCGCCTACCACGCGCTTCGCCACGACCCCGACCTCAACCATATCCACTGGGCGACGACGCGGCGCCATCAGCCGGACCAGCTGATGGCGCTGGCGATCGACCATCGCGCCCAGCTCGAGGCGGTCGCCGATCGGGTCGGTGCGCCGCGGAGCCGCATCAATGCCTTCAAGCTCTTAGCGGTGGCCGCCACCGCCAGAGTCGCCGACGGCCGGCCCGGCTTCGGGATGCTGCTCGACGAAACATACGGACGCGAAGCATTGTTCGCCGCCGTCGACGAGCCGTTCTGGATCGGCCGTCCGGTGGAGCAGCCGGGCTCCCGCCCGCTCCGCTTCGAATTCGACCAGGACATCGGCGGCCGCCTCGCCGAATGGCCGGTCACCCACACGGTGAAGTGCCTCGCCTTCTTCTCCCCGGATGACGATCAGGCCCTGAAGGACGAGCAGACCGCAAAGCTCCGGACGCTGCACGAGGCCGCGCGGCGGAACGGCCTGGAGCTATTGGTCGAGATCATCTCCAGCAAGGCGGCGCCCCTCGACGACGCCACCACCGCATCCGTCCTCGCCACCCTCTACAACGCCGGTATCAAGCCGGACTGGTGGAAGTTGGAGCCGCAGCCCTCGCCCGACGCCTGGGCAGCGGTCGAGGCGGTCATCGCCAAGGCCGACCCGTGGTGCCGGGGCGTCGTCCTCCTCGGCCTCGAAGCGCCGCCGGCCGAGCTTCACGCGGCCTTCGCCCGCGCCGCCAAGTTTCCGGTCGTCAAGGGGTTCGCCGTTGGCCGGACGATCTTCAACGGCGTCTTCGAAGGATGGCTGAAAGGCGAGATGGACGACGATGCGGCCATTGACGAGATGGCGCGCCGTTTCGCCGAGCTGACCGACTTCTGGCAGCAGCGGTGACGCCGTCCGCTACTGCGTTTTCCACCGCTCTCCCCCCGCGCGGCCCACTGTCAACAAAGCTTCAAACGCGCCTGAAATAGTGCCTCCCGGGAAGCCGAAGCCTGCTTCCGCACGCAACGATTCTTGCCCCGGGCCGGGGCAATCATCCACCTTGCTGCAACCCTTCGCGATCCGCCGCCGGGTTGGGACGCGAACGATAACGGCCATTGGGACGGGTATGTGCCCGACGCCTATTTCCGCTTCGACGAAGACGGCTATGACCTCGCGCCCGACGGCAGCCGCACCGGCTGGCGCGCCTTCGCCTACACGCCCCTCCCCGGCAGCTTCTCGCCGGCGAGCGGCTCGACCGATGA
The DNA here is from genome assembly GCA_963710805.1 of uncultured Alphaproteobacteria bacterium. Classification (GTDB taxonomy): domain Bacteria; phylum Pseudomonadota; class Alphaproteobacteria; order Rhizobiales; family Kaistiaceae; genus Bauldia. The sequence continues at coordinate 138,575 of CAVQBS010000045.1, forward strand.
CATGCTGGTCCGTCTTCCCGAGGCCTATCGACAGGATCGGAACGGCAACCCGGACTGGACCGCCTATGCCATCAATCTCGCCATCGTCGAGGCAATGATCCACCGCACCGACATCCCGATCGATGCGGTCGACGAAGCGCGCTACGGCATCGATCTCGACAAGGACGGCAGGATCAGCACCGCCGATCACGTCGCCTACGACTGGGCCCCGCTGGAGGGGCGCAACATGGCCTATGTGGGCCGCGCCGGAGACCTGCAGGCGGCGGGTAAGGCGCCGCTCGCCGCCGGCCTCTATCCGCTCGGCACCGAGTTCGTCCACACCGTCCGCTACGTCGATGTCGACGACGACACCGCCGCGATCCGCCTGTCGAACCGCCTCAAGGAGCTCCGCTACATGCGCAAGACAAGCTGGCAGACCTATGCCGACCTCGAGGAAGGCGCGCTGGCCGAGGTCAAGGAAGACCACGACTTCCCCAACCGGCTACCGATCTTCGACGGCAATGCCGAGATCGGCATCGCCAACGGTTCCGGCTGGCGGCTGCAGGCCTTCATCGAGGACCGCGACGGCGCGCTCCGTCCCCAGAGCTTCGAGGAGACGGTGTTCTGCGTCGGCTGCCACGGCGGGATCGGCGTGACCGACGATTCCACCTTCGCCTTTCGCCGCAAGCTCGACACACCTGACGGCGGCTGGTTTCACTGGTCGCGCGATGGGCTTGCCGGAGTTCCCGACCCGACCGGCGTCGACGGCTTGCGCGAATATGCGCGCTACCTGACCGAGAATGGCGCGGCCGACGAGTTCCGCGCCAACGACGAGGCGATCCGCACCTTCTTCGACGCCGACGGAAAGCCCGAAGCGCCTGCCTTCGACACGCTCCGGAACAATGTCGCCACGCTGCTTTACCCGTCGCGTCGCCGCGCCCTCGATCTCGATAAGGCGTACCGAACGATCGTCGCCGATCAGGCCTTTGTGAAAGGCCGCGATGCGCTTCTTTCGGCAGCAAAGAACGTCCATCGCCACGTCGAGCAGGACGCCCCGACCGGCATCGAAAGCGCCCTCCCTCGCTGGTAGATGGCAGTGCGTCCGCAGGCGGGTGACAGCCCCTTGCGCCGACCCCTGTAGCGACCCGTTCGGGTTGACGGTCCGCTCTGCCGCGCCGAAAATCGCCCCGACAGGGAGGCGCCGATGGATACCCGCGAATTTCTCGGAACGGTCCCGTTCTTTGCCGATGCCCTCGAACCCGCGCAGCTCGACGCCCTCGCCGCCGGCGTCCGGACGGTGGCGTTCGAACCGGGCACCATGGTGATCCACGAGGATGATCCCGGCGGCTCGATGTTCGTGATCACCAGCGGCACCATGGCCGTGACAATGACCGACGCGGACCACGAGCGGCCGGTGGCGAAACTGACTACCGGCCAGATTTTCGGCGAGATGTCGCTGCTGACCGGCCTGCCGCGCCTCGGCACTGTCACAGCCGATGACCGGGTCGAGGCGATCGAGATCACGCGACAGACAATGCAGCCAATTCTTGCCGCCGCACCGCGCCTCTACGATCGCTTCGCCGGCCTTCTGCAAAAGCGCCAGGGCGACCTCGACCAGATCCTCGATCCCGGGTTCTGGGCGAGCCACGGGCGGTCGCGCGAGAGCCTCGCCAATGTCATGCGCCGACACTTCGGCGAAGCCGACTGAGCCGCGCCGCACCGACCACCGACACAAAGCGAGCCGCCGCCTGTCTGCAGCGTCATCGTACGGGACGGCAGGCCCTCGCCGGACGGGAATCGACCGCTATCTCCACAGTTGTGACCTTCGGGTGGGGCTGCGGCGCCCGTATTTCTACGATGAGAGCAGCCCGGATCCTGCGCGGCGTGGTCCGGAAAGCGATGATCCGGACCGTCTTCAGCAGCCTTAAATAGGCAGGCTAGGAGACGAAGCCGGCCGACACGGGCCGCAAGGATGTAATCGTTGAAGTCGCCGGCGTGGCTGCCTCTTTGGAACTCGTGGCCGTCGAGCGTCTTCATGGCATCGACCCCGACCCCGACCCCGACCCTCAAGGGCATCAGCCGGATCGAGCGGGAGTTCGAGGCGACCGACCAGCGGCGGTATTTCGTGCCGTGCCCGCATTGCGGCGCGATGCAGTGGCTGAAGTTCGAGCGTCTGCGGTGGGAAAAGGGCCAGCCGAAAACGGCGCACTACGTCTGCGAGGACTGCGACGAGGCGATCATCGAGGCCCGCAAGACCGACATGCTTGCCGGCGGGGAATGGCGAGCAACCGCTGAGGGCACCGATCCGGCGGTGATCGGCTTCCACATTTCAGGGCTCTATTCGCCGATCGGCTGGCTTTCGTGGGAGACCATTGCGCGGGACTGGGAAGCGGCGCAGGGCAACGACGCCGACCTGAAAGCCTTCAAAAACGGCAAGCTCGGCGAGACCTGGCAGGAGCAGGGCGAGGCGCCGGATCGGAGCGGCTCCGTCCTTGAGAGCTGGGTCGCGTATTCGTTAAAACGCCGATTGATCAGTTCCTGAACGGTCGGCGCCTGACGGGCTTCGATTCGTCGGCCGAGCGGATTGCGACCAGCATCGATCTCGCGCTGGAGCTTCTTCGTCTTCGCAGGCGATACGAGCCTTTCCGATGCCGCCGTGTGTGGCCGTTAGCATTTCGAACACCATGGTTGATGACAAGTTGAATGATTGCCGAAACCGGAAATCGATCTCAACCTCGTAGAATTTTAGGGGGATTTCTCTTTAGTACCTCCCGGGGTTAGTATCTCCTAGGGTTTGGTGACCTCATGATTCAGAGACTGAAGGCGCAAGTTGGACCCCGCGCGACGGATCGAGAGGAGCTGGCCAAATCGGTCGCAACGCTGGCGCTGGATCGGCGCGACAGCTTCCTCGAAGCGGTAGCGTTGAGCGCAACGGAACTGCTGCACACACCCGACCTTCAGCAGTCATTGCCGCAGGTGGCCGAGCGGATTGGCCGGGCGATCGACGTGGATCGGGTGCACATTTTTGAAGTCGACACCGCTGCGTCTTCCGACCGCGGCCCCATCCTGCAGCACTGCGTCTGGAGCGCCCGCGGCATTTCAACCACAGGTGATTTCAAGAGAATAAAGGCGGACATGGCCGACGTGGGACTCGGCTCTTGGGTGCCGCAGCTCGCGCGGGGCGAGACGATCATCACCCACATCGGGGATCTCGACGACTCCGGCCGCGCGTTGTTCGAGATGGGAGACGTCAAGTTGGCGCTGACTGTTCCGGTGTTCGCCGACGGTCACTGGTGGGGATTCATCACCCTGGATAGCTGCCGGGGCGAACGCGAATGGTCGCCGACGGAGATCAATGTCTTCAAGACGCTGGCAACGCTGATCGGTGCCGCCGTCGCGCGCACGCGTCATCTGCGCGACCTCGCCGACGCCAATCGCATCGTCGAGAACAGCCCGACCATCGTCTACCGCCTGGGCCCGCAGCCACCCTACCCGCTGATCTTCCTGTCGCATAACTTCGAGCAATACGGCTATGACGCCGACGAATTGATGGCCTCTCCGGCGCGCTGGCCACGGATCATCGCAAGCGCGGACCTTGCGGCCATGATAGCCAACATCGAATCCATCGTGGACGGCCGTACTGACTACAATCGTATGGAATTCCGCGTTAAGAAACCCGACGGCTCGCATGTCTGGTTTGAGGGCCATGGCTATGCGTTACGCGATAGCGAAAAACACCTCATCGCTATCGAGGGCATCCTCACCGACATCACCGAGCGCGTGTCTATGGCCGAGAAAATCGCGGAGCTGGCGCGGACCGATTCCGTCGACAGGCCTCCCCAACCGCGCGGCCTTTATGGAAAGGCTCGACCTCGACTTCGCCCGCGCGAGACGCGGCGCCAGCCGCTTCGCCGTGCTCTATCTCGATCTCGACCAGTTCAAGGATGTCAACGACACGCTGGGCCATCCGGTCGGCGACGCCTTCCTGCGCGCCGTCGCCGAGCGCCTCAAGGGCTGCGTGCGCGAGACCGACATGGTTGCCCGTTTCGGCGGCGACGAGTTCGCGGTGCTGCAGGACGACATCGACGGATGTGCGCCAGCGTCGAGCATGCTGGCGACCAGGATCGGCGAGGCGCATCGCCACTCCCTGTCTGATCGGCGGCAATCAGGTGTACACGAGCGTAAGCATCGGAGTGGTGCCCTACACGGACGACGTGCGGCGACGTCGAAGCCATGATGATGAAGGCCGACGTCGCCCTCTACCGCGCCAAAGACGAAGGCCGCAATCAGTTCCGGTTTCATGACGCCGAGCTCGATCGCCGGGTGCGTGAACGGGCACAGATCGGGAGTGACCTGCACCGCGCGATCGAGCGTGACGAGTTCGAGCTGTACTACCAGCCGCAGGTCGATCTCGCATCGGGCCGGACCGTCGGGCTGGAGGCGCTGATCCGCTGGAACCACCCGACGCGTGGCCTGCTGATGCCCTCGATCTTCATCCCGATCGCGGAGATCACCGGCAGCATTCTGCCGATCGGAGAATGGGTTGTCGAACGGGCCTGCCGGCAGTTCAGCTTGTGGCGAGATCAAGAGATCGCGCCACCAGTCATCGCTGTGAACATCTCCGCCGCGCAGTTCAAGGTGACAGGCGATGTCGACCGGATTGTCAGGGAAGGTCTCGCCAAATACGACCTCGCTGCCAACCAGTTGGAATTGGAGCTGACCGAATCCGTCTTGATGGAGACGACGCAGAAGCACGGGGAAGCCTTCGAGCGGCTGCGCCGGATCGGGGTGCGACTGGCCATCGACGATTTCGGGACCGGGTATTCTTCGCTCGACTATCTGAGGTCCTTTCACGTCTCCCGCCTGAAGATCGACCGTCGGTTCATCCGCGACGTGACGACCAATCCCGACGACGCGATCATTGTGCGGGCGACCATCAGCCTCGGCCGCGAGCTTGGCATTGAGGTTTTGGCGGAAGGCGTCGAAACGGTCAAGCAGCAAGCGTCCCTGATTTCCGCCGGATGCAAACTCGCCCAAGGCAACTACTTCGGCGAGCCGATGTCGGTGGACCGCGCAAGCGCATCGCTCCAAGGAAACTCTTCATTTTTGACCGTCTAGTCTAGTGCCCGTCCACAAACGGCAAGCGATTGATTTTATTAGGTGAATTGTAGATTTGCGCGAGCAGGGCCCGGCGGTTTCAGGTAATCTTTGGTCTCATGCCACTGATTCCAAAGGCCTGCCACCGCCGGAGCCGACAATGCGCCAAGAACGCACCGTCCAAGCCAGCATATTCGATGTCTTCGCCACACACGAGATCGGCCGCGAGCTGAAGGCGATGTCGCGATGGCTGGACGAGCATCGCGATCTGCTTGGCTTGGTGGCCGGCGATTTGGTCCGGGTCGGCGTCAAGGCCACCGGACGGCAAGGCCTGCCTGCCGAGGCGGTATTGCGCTGCGCGATCCTCAAGCAGTACCGGCAACTGAGCTACCAGGAGCTGGCGTTCCATCTCGAGGACTCAGCCTCGTTTCGCGCCTTTGCCCGCCTGCCGTGGTCATGGAGCCCGCAGAAGTCGATGTTGCAAAAGACGATCAGCGCGATCCGGCCCGAGACCTGGGAACAGATCAATCGGGCACTGCTGTCGGGCGCGCGGCAGGCGAAGCTCGAAGACGGCGCGGTCGTGCGGCTGGACAGCACTGTGACCTCGGCACTCATGCACGAGCCGAGCGACAGCAGCCTGTTGTGGGATGCGGTCCGGGTCATGGTGCGTCTGCTGAAGCAGGCCGACGCCTTGATCGGCGGCACCGGCCTGGCATGGTGCGATCATCGCCGCGCAGCCAAGAAGCGGGCGCTCCTGACCGACGTGGACGCCGTCTATCTCGACCTGCCCGCCGACATCACCGACTCCTTCCCGCGGGGCGTGGGCCGGTAGGCGATGATCCGGCTGAAATGCGAGTTCAGCCGGTGGCGAACACGAAGTGCGTTTATCGGATCTGGCGACGCGAGAGGGTGGAGCGCGCCAAGTCTTCCTCTTTATCTCCCGCCTAGAAAAGGACGGCGTCAGTTGCTCGGCACCGGCAGTCTGCCTACGAGATTCTTGACGTTGGAGACGTGCCACCGGCCACCACGGGCGGTGCGGACGCCGCGGCCGTTGAGGGCTGCGGCCAGGCCACGCAAGTCACGGATGCCTGAAGCGCGGAGTGACTCGACGATCGGCAGGACGTTGGCTGCGAACGCCTCGGCGTCAGTGGTCTGAACCTTTCTCCCGAGCGCCGCCGCCTCAGATGCATTGCTCCGGTTGCCGAGCCTCGCGCCCTGAGCCTTCCGAGCAGCAAGGGCAGCTTTGGTCCGCTCCGAGATCAGTCGTCGCTCCTTCTCAGCCAGTGCCGCGTAGATGTGGAGCATGAACGGATCGGCGTCGGCGCCGAGTTCAGCGACAATGAATGGAACCCGTTGGGCCATGAGACCGGCAATGAAGGCCACGTCTCGGGAAAGCCGGTCGAGCTTGGCTACGATGACCGGACACTTCCCGGCCCGCCCCGCTGCCAGCGCTGCAGCCAACTGCGGTCGCCGGTCCAGTGCGTCGGCTCCCTTGCCGGTCTCTGCCTCGACGAATTCCTCCGTCAGTTCGAACCCCTCTTGTTCGGCGAAGCGGGTGACGGTGGCCCGTTGGGCCTCGATCCCGAGACCTGAGCGGCCCTGCCTGGCGGTGGAGACCCGGTAGTAGGCGACGGCATGTTGCATAGCGACAAACTCAGGTGGCTTCCGTACAAACGGCATACCACCGTTTGCCGTTTGTACGTAGCTAACACTATGACTTCGTTGAGCAATTTGTCTCAACAGGGCCTGCCGCAGCCGCATATCTGAGGGCAGCCGATCTACCAGCACGGGCGCGCCGTCCGTGCCCGTCCGGTTATCCATCCTCGGCATCGCGCGAAACTCGGACGCGCAGCCCAGGCCGGCTCTCAACTCGGGACCGCTGACGGTCGGACCGTTCCGCCCGATGGCCGGCGACGTCAGGAGCCGCCTTCGTCCTCCCAGCCTTGACCAAGGGCGGGCATTGGCGGGTCGGAGGGCCCCAGAGTACCGGACGACGCGTCGCGCCCGCTGGCGGTAGAGGCTGTGCGGGGGCGTCCCATGTCAGGCCCCTCGTACTCGACCGGGAGATGTGTAGACAGGCCTTCGCGCTCAGAATGGCCCCTGCCCACGAGCGATTTTCGGTGACCGAGTTGGCGGACGGGCTCAGGTACCGCCCGGAAGTCCGCGGAGGAAAAACTCTCCCTGGGAGGGGCGGTTTTGCTGGCGGCGGTCGCCACGTCACTAAACGCGCTGGTGCCGCAACAGCGTCGATCCAGCTTCGTCGCCGCTCCCTTTCAGACTTAGGCCATGCACTTATAAATCGTCGTGAACGGGCACGTCCGGATTTCGGGCGGTTTGCCGACATAGCGGACGCCGCCAATGATGTCGCAATGCGCCAACACCGGACGAAATGTTAGCGACAGATGCCATTGCGCAAGGCCAACGAGCACTGGGCGCCGGCACGACTAATCCGGCGGGGCTATGTGGAGATTCCTGCCGGCGGCCGGTCCGGCCAGGGCGGGGGCGATCAAGAGCATCGCGACGACCAGCGCCCGCCGCAACGGTGCGGTCATGGCGAGCGTCCCGTTGTCGACCGGGGATCCGAACATGACGGTCGCGTCCGGTTTGCGGAATTGCATCATCACACGCTACTCCGGCAAGGTCTCTGCCACGTCCTGCGTGATCTCACCGCGCACCTTTGCGCCACGCGGCGCGCACACCAACGGGTTCGTGTCGGGATTGAGCTGACGCGGCCTGGCAATCCTCGTACGATCTGACGGATCGCGTCCCTTCCGAAAAGGCAAGATAACACGTCACGAAATCGGCCTGTTCGGGATAGGCGGTGGAGCCCTCGGGAAACGTGATCTCCACGACAACCGTACCGTCGAACTCATCTGTGAAGGGTGGGACGGGGGTGTCGTTTCCTCCCAGCCAGACGTCCGACTCGTAGTGGTCGCCGGGACTTATGCCGACATCACAGCGGATGAACGGTTTCGCTCCCTCCGGCAGGTTCTTCAGGTGAACGGGCACATTGACGATGACATCCGCCGCGTGGGCGGAGCCCGAGAGCACGATCAGCGCGGCCGCCAGCGGAACGGCGAACCGCGCAGCATCACCAAGCAAGCGCATCATTCATTCTCCCTGAGGTTTTCGTAGATCGAGCCCGTGATGAGGCTGGTGACCGGCTGCCCGTACGCACCGCAAAGATCCTTGTAATCCGGCGGAAACAAGCCGGCCTTGATGCATTCGTCCCAGGAATCGAGCGGTGCCAAGGTACGCTCGTCAACGAGCAATAGACGTCTCTGCTTCGGCCGGGTTCATGCCTTCATAGCGGTCGACCGGAACAACGACTTCTCCATGCAAATCCCTGGTCAGGCGGACTTTGCCGGTTCCATAGAACGTGGTCGCCGGTCGCAAGCCGGCAGGCGACCGTAACAGGGTGGTCTTTCGACACGTTCGTCAGATCGACGGGCACGTGGAATTCAAAATCGTGCGCGTGCCCCGATCCCGCGACGGCGAACATGGCGGCGAATGCCCAGGCTACTGCTCTCCCTGTCACTTCCTCCTCCCGTCGTTTGTTCCACTCTCAAGCCGTAGACGATCTACTTCGCGCCGAGCCAGACGCTGCCCAACGCCCCGACGTCGCGGCTCGGGCTGTATTCGCCGCGGATCCTGATGGCCGTCAGATTACCGAGCACCGCCCGCATCTGTTGTTCCGTCGGTGGTTCCGACGTTCCTTCGAGCAACCAGCCACCGGAGGGTTCCAGCCGATAGCAGTAGTCCGTCCAATCCGTGCCAGGCTCATATCCGGCCGTCGCCGCGATCGTCACGCCAGCACCCTCCAGCGTCACCATGGGAGATCCCGCCGAGCCGCCCGCGTCGCTGACACGCATGCTGTAGGACAGCGACGAGCCGTAGCTCGACGCGTGATCGCCCAGGAACTTGGGCGGGGCGAGCCAGTACCACCAGATCCCCTCGCCCCGATCTTTGGCTGCGATGCCTTCGTCGGAGGGCACGCGGTCGGCGTCGCCTTCAACGCTCCACCCGTCGTTGGCTCCTCCGGCGAAGTCGGACGACACCGCCGGCCAATCATCGACGCAGGGTACCTGCGCCACGAATTGCAGCGTTCCCGGCACGTCGACCTGAAGGCTCCCTAGCCGTTTGCCCCGTGAACTCCAAGGTTCCGGGCACGCCGACGGAGACAGGCGTGCGACGGCCGATATATTCCAGCGAGTCGCGCAGGTCGACGGTGATGGGTTCACGCGACAGGCCGACATACTCAAGCCCCTCCGCCAGGTCGACCGTGATGGGCTCCGTCGGACAGCCCGAGATATTCAAGGGGCGTGCGCAGATCGACCGTGATCGCTTCATGCGACGGGCCGACATATTCAAGCCCTTCCGCCAGGTCGATTGTGATGGGCTCCGTGGACAGCCCCTGTCCGTCGTCAGAGAATTTGGGACAGCGAGCGGCTTCATTGAAGGGAGGCTCTGGCTCGTCTGGTTGCTGATGTTATGCGGCTTGCCGGCGATGCAGCAAGCGTCGGTTTTCGATGGTCTGTCGTTTGATCCTTTCCCGTTCGATGAGGATGGTCTGGCCGCGCCCGAAGTAGACGTCGGCCGGCGCGAGGTTGCCCAGGCTCTCGTGGTAGCGCAGGTGATTGTAGTCGGCGACGAAGGCGTCGATCTGGGCTTCAAGGTCGCCGGGCAGGTAGTAGTTTTCGAGCAGGATGCGGTTCTTGAGCGTCTGGTGCCAGCGCTCGATCTTGCCCTGGGTCATCGGGTGATAGGGCGCCCCTCGAACGTGATCCATGGCCTGGCCATCGAGCCATTCGGCAAGGTCGGCCGAGACATAGCTCGGGCCATTGTCCGACAGGAGCCGCGGCCGGTGAATGACCGTGGCCTGGTCGAGTCCCGACGCCTTCAGGGCCAGGTCCAGGGTGGCGGTGACGTCCCCGGCCGCCATCGAGGTGCACAGCTTCCAGGCGATGATGTAGCGCGAGAAGTCGTCGAGCACTGTCGACAGATAGAACCAGCCCCAGCCGATGACCTTGAGATAGGTGAAGTCGGTCTGCCAGAGCTGGTTGGGCGTCGTGGTCTTGTCGGTGAACTCGTCCGCCGCCTTGACGACGATGTAGGCGGGGCTTGCGATCAGATCGAGCGCCTTGAGCAGGCGATAGACCGAAGCTTCTGACACAAAGTAGCTTTCGGTGTCGGTGAAGCGGACGGCCAGTTCGCGCGGCGACAATGCCGGCTCCTCCAGCGCCAGCATCCTGATCCGCTCGCGGACATCGTCCGGGATGCGATTCCAGACCCGATCGGGCCGAGGCGAACGATCGTCGAGAGCTTCCGGCCCACCGGTCCCGTACAGATCGTACCATCGGTAGAAGGTCGACCTCGGGATGCCGAGCTTGTCGAGTGTGCGCTTCGCCGGCAGATGGGACTGCTCGACCAGCCGGATGATTTCAAGCTTCTCGCAGGCCGGGTATCTCATGCGTCGTCCTCCCCATCCCCCGTCACGCTTTTTTTGAGCAGACGGTTTTCCAGGGTGAGTTCGGCCACCACCTCCTTAAGAGCGCTCGCCTCGCGGCGAAGGTCCTTGACCTCGTCCGAGGTCGCCGCCCGCGCCGTGTCGCCCGCCAGTCGCTTCTTGCCGGCTTCGAGGAACTCCTTAGACCAACGATAATAGAGGTTTTGGACGATCCCTTCGCGGCGGCACAGCTCGGCGATGCTGTCCTCGCCGCGCAGCCCTTCAAGCACAATACGGATCTTCTCTTCGGCCGAAAAATGCCGCCGGGTCGCGCGGCGAATGTCCTTCACGACCCGTTCGGCCGGCGATCTCACCGTCCCGGATTTCTGTCTCATCTTCGCTCCCTCCAAGGGCTACGATGAGCCGGAAATCCTCCCTTACTCAATCCGCTAAATCTGTCTCATAGGCGCTGACGCCGGACAGTCACGCTTCGGATCAATGTCTGCGTCCACGACGAAACCGTCCCAATCCCGACCTCGCCTGCGATCGTCCGTATACCGGACTTCCTCGGCGCGCTTGAAGGTCGGTAGGTCGTGGAGAAAAAGCCACATGGCCCGATCGAAACCGTTCTCCAATCCGTCGATCGCCTCGGTTTCAGACGCGACACCGTAAATCGCCGTCTGCCCCGCCTCGTCAGCCATCGCCCCGATCCGTTCCGCGTCATTGAGGACACGCGCGTTCAGGTCCGGATCAAGGGCCTCGATGGCTTTCAGCAGCGGCTGCGTGATGCTCGCCTTCTTGCCATTCGATCCAGCGTCCCAGGAGAAATCATTGAGCGGGACATCCTTCATGGCAAAATAGGTTCTTAGGGTTTTCGTCGAAGTTCTTACGAATGACCGTCGTGATAGAAACCATCCAGCCCTCCCCGAGCCTTCCAGCGTGATGCAATCAGCAATTCCTACAACCGATCACGCCGTCTGGACACTTCCCTGTTCCACAGATGTTGTTGCCAGGTACTCGGGTCGCTATCCGCATCGATAGGATTCGCCACCGGTTCGCCGATCTCAGTCTCGATGGCGCGATTTGCAGGAGGCGCGTGTCCTCCAGTCATTGCATCCTCATCGACACCAGCCAGCGGGTACCGGTACCGCCGGGGATCTTCGCCATCTGGGACGGCATGGGGCTGGTCGCCGAGCGGGTCGAGCACGAGCCGAATTCCGACCCGCCGATGGGGAAAAAGCAGCCGCAGGTGCGGCGGCGGAGAGGATTCGCGCGACCGTCTCGGGCGAAGCTCGGGCACCGAAAAGCTGGAAGAACCCGTTTCTCGATTCCCGACACCTGGTCACGGCAGTTGCTCATCGCGCTTTGTCGGCGCTACGGCCTGAATCTGTACCGCCATCGCCGAATGCATCGTCAGGCGATTTTGGTCAGGGCGCCGAAGAGTTTCGTCGTGCAGGTTTTGTGGCCGGAGTTTCAGGAACTGAGCATGGCCTTGCAGACCCACCTTTCCGAAATCACCGAGAGAGTGATTCGTGAAGAAGTTCACCGCGAAACCCGCGATGCCGAGGAAGGCGACAAACCGGCGCGGATCGGACGATGACCGCGGCATGCCGCGCGCTGGTCTTTGCTTCTCTATTGGCACTTGTCGCCATCGGTCCAGCTTCCGGACAAGAAGGAATTGTCGGCGTCGCCTCGGTGATCGATGGTGACACCGTCGAGATTCACGGTCAGCGCATCCGGTTCCACGGCATCGACGCACCGGAGAGCAGTCAGCTCTGCCGCTCACCGACGGGAACCTATGGCGCTGCGGCCAAAAGGCCGCCCTGGCGTTGTCGGACGAGATCGGCCGTTCCCTGATTCGCTGCGAGCGAAAAGATCGCGACCGTTTACGGTCGCGTCGTGGCAGTCTGCTTCAAAGGCTCTCTGGACCTGAACCGCTGGATGGTCGACCAGGGCTGGGCGGTGACCTATCGCAAATACTCGCTCGACTACGTCGCCGACGAGGATCGCGCCCGCATGGAGCGGCGTGATTAACTGGCCGGGAAGCTTTGACATCCCTTGGGATTGGCGCGCGCAGAAGAAGAAGTGATCTCTCATGACGAAGCCGCAACCAGAATCGTCGGCCCAGGAGGTGCTCGCCGGCCTTGTCGAGCGAGTTACGTTCCACAATGCCGAAAACGGCTTCTGTGTTCTCCGGGCGAAAGCACGTGGACATCGCGATGTGGTGACCGTCGTCGGCCACGCTGCCACGATCGCCGCCGGCGAGTGGATCACTGCATCCGGCGAATGGATCAACGACCGCACTCATGGCCAGCAGTTCAAGGCGCGGTTTCTGAGGACCTCGGCACCGACATCGATCGACGGCATCGAGAAGTATCTTGGCTCAGGGATGATCCGCGGCATCGGCCCGGTCTACGGCAAGAAGTTGGTTCGGGCCTTCGGCGAGAAGGTTTTCGACGTGATCGAGGCGGAGCCCGATCGCCTGCGTGAAATAACCGGCATCGGTCCGGTGCGTGCCAAACGGATCACCGATGCCTGGGCCGAGCAGAAGGTCGTGCGCGAGATCATGGTGTTCCTGCACGAGAACGGGGTCGGCACGGCGCGGGCGGTGCGTATCTACAAGACCTACGGCGCCGACGCCGTACAGGTCATGACCGAGAACCCCTACCGACTGGCGCGCGACATCCGCGGCATCGGCTTCAAGACCGCCGATGCCATCGCCATGAAGCTTGGCATCGAGAAGACCGCGATGATCCGGGTGCGAGCCGGTATCTCGTTTGCGCTGACCGAGGCCATGGACGAGGGCCACTGCGGCTTGCCAACGGATGATTTAATGCCGCTCGCCGAGGAACTGCTCGAAGTCCCGCAGGACCTGATTCGTACGGCCCTAGATCTCGAACTATCCGAGGGCTCGGTCATTGCCGACCACGTCGGCGAGAAACCCTGCATCTTCCTGACAGGGCTCTATCGGGCCGAGCGGGCCATCGCCGAGCGGCTCTTGCGGCTTGTAAATGGCAGACTTCCTTGGCCATGGATTGATCCGGACAAAGCTCTGCCGTGGGTCGAAGAGCGCAGCGGTCTCGAGCTCGCCGAGAGCCAGAAGACGGCGATTCGTCTGGCACTTAAATCCAAGGTCCTCGTCATTACCGGTGGCCCTGGTGTCGGCAAGACCACCATCGTCAAGTCGATCCTCCGGGTTCTCTCGGCAAAGGGCACGAAGCTGCTTCTGTGTGCCCCGACCGGCCGGGCCGCCAAGCGAATGACCGAGGCGACCGGGTTCGAGGCCAGGACCATCCACCGGCGTCTTGAGGTCGACCCCAAAGGCGGTGGCTTCAAGCGCGACAGCGACAACCCGCTCGACTGCGACCTGCTGGTCGTTGACGAGGCGTCGATGGTCGACGTGATTCTGATGCAGACGCTGATGAAGGCGATGCCGGACAGTGCCGCCCTCCTGATCGTGGGCGATATCGATCAGCTGCCGTCGGTCGGTCCGGGACAGGTACTGGCCGACATTATCGCCTCCGGCACCGTGCCAGTGGTGCGCCTTACCGAGGTCTTCCGCCAAGCCGCCGCTAGCCGCATCATCGTTACCGCCCATCGCATCAACGAGGGCCGCATTCCCGATCTAGGCAAAGCGGATGAGGACAGCGACTTCTACTTCGTGCCGGCCGACGATCCCGAAACGGCGGTTCCCCGAATCGTTGAACTCGTGAAGAACCGCATTCCCAGGCGCTTTGGCCTCGATCCCATCCGCGATATCCAGGTCCTGTGTCCCATGAACCGCGGCGGTGTCGGTGCCCGCTCGCTCAACATTGAACTCCAGGCAGCGTTGAACCCCGCTGGCGAGCGCAAGGTCGAGCGCTTTGGCTGGACCTTCGCTCCGGGAGACAAGGTCATGCAGATCGAGAACGACTACGACAAGGAAGTTTACAACGGCGATATCGGCTACATTGATGACGTCGATCCGGATGCCGGTGAACTCAGCGGCAGCTTCGACGGCCGTTCCGTCACCTACGTATTTGGCGAGCTCGACACACTGATACCGGCTTACGCCGCGACCATCCACAAAAGCCAGGGTTCGGAGTACCCTGCCGTCATCATCCCAGTCATGACTCAGCACTACGCCATGCTGCAGCGAAATCTCCTCTACACCGGCATCACCCGCGGCAAGCGCCTTGTCGTTCTTGTCGGCCAGAAGAAGGCGGTCGCCATCGCCGTTCGCAATGTCTCGGGCCGGCGCCGGTGGTCAAAGCTCGACGAGTGGCTTTGACCAATACCAGCTGACATGTCATCCGGCGCGGCAAGATGGTGCTGACCAATGGTCGCGCGGTTTCGTTTGCGGCACCCAAAGTCAACAGTTGGCCCTCAGGGCACGAATTTTGAAAACGCCACTAGAGAACCCGAATGCAATCCGGCAATGGAGCGCTATCATTGGCTTCCATATCGACAGGAGATTGAGCTATGCCGAGCGCTACTTCTGTTGCGGGCTTGATGAAGTGGGTCCAGCGGGAGGAATGGCGCGGCGCTTTCTCCGAACTCCTCGACCGGCACCTCGCTCACGCGTGTAGGGGGTCAGATATCGAGATCGAGGATTTGCCTTCGCTCATTGGGGAGGAAATATTCTCGACCCTTTGGGGCTGTGCCTTCGAGGATTTTCTGTCGCGCGACCTCGATGACGGACGCAATATCGTCGATGACTATCTGAAACGACGCGGCTGGAAGGAGAGCCCGTCGAACAGGGCTTATATGGCAGGGCTGAGGACCTCGGTGATGAGCATCTACGAGGTAAGCGATATCGTTCCCGGGGAGTTATTCCTTGCCCGCGATCTCGTACGCGGTGGCGATGCGGTCCGCGTCAACGAGCGATCCGCGACGAAGTCATTCCGCCAATGGGAACACATCGCCGCCCGACTCATTGATGTCCGCGGGAAGGCTATCATGAGCGGAGGGTTGCTTGGGCTTGATCATCGCCTGAGCGAGGAGCTGCTTGCAGCTCTGGATCGCACCGAAAAAACTGCCCGCAAAGAATCGACCAAGTTGATGAAATCCATCGGCTACAAGACCGATAAGGCGGGGCTTGAGCAACTGATCGGGAAGAATTCAATCCTAAAATCATCAGCGTTCCTGTTCACCAACATATGGCTGCGAGATCTTCTTGAGAGCGTGACGAATCCCGGTCTCCCGCAGATTAGCAACAGCGACGGCGAGCCCATGGAGTTCCATGCCGTACACTATCCACTGCTTTCCGGCGCGACGCCGCAGGCGGTGCGGGCGGCCTTGGCATCTATCCCCGAATTGACCCAGGAGAACGATCACTTTTGGAACTGGGTCCGCGCCAAAGCCCCGAAGCAAGGACCGGCCTCCAAAGCGCCAAAAGCCAAAACCTTCGTCACGACGATGGGCGACGGGGCAATCGTGCTTGGCAATGTTGAACTCAAGGAAAAATCGCTGACGCTCTCCGTTAATTCTCGAGCCAGAGGCGAACGCGGCCGGACTCTTCTCGACCGGGCTCTAGCGGGACTGGTGCGCGAAGCGCTCGTCGAGACTCAGACCGTGGAGCAGATGATGGCCTCGCGGGAGGAGAGCCAGCCAGAAGTCTCATCCGGCCTGTCGCCCGAGGATGAGCGCGCACTCATTCACAAGACCCTGGACGACCACTATCGCAAAATGTTCGATGAGCCGATTTTGGCTATAGGCGACGTGACGCCCGTCAGGGCAGTGAAGACAGCCAAGGGGCGCGAGAAGGTTGTTGCGTGGCTGAAATCGCTTGAGAATCACTCGGCGAAAATGCCCAAGGACGATCCCGTTTCGACCTACGATTTCACGTGGATGTGGGAAGAACTCGGAATTTCCGAATGGCGCCGTTGATCAGCAAGTTTCAGCCTTCGCAGCTGCCGCCGACTTCGCGGGAGCAAATCGACTGCGCAGGATTACGCGCCCTCTTGCTTGCGCGCCGTGAACGTACGTCGGTCGATACCGCCAAGGCGGAGCGATGGTTCTGCGACGAGGCTCAGGCGATCGAAGCGGGACGGCGGGCGCCAAACGCGCAGGGTTACGCACCCTCTTGCTTCCACAGTGCTTCCACGGAAGTGACAACGCAATTGTCGCCGGAATCAAGAAGCCCGTAACTATTTGAAGTTACGGGCTTAAATGGTTGCGGGGGCAGGATTTGAACCTGCGACCTTCAGGTTATGAGCCTGACGAGCTACCGGGCTGCTCCACCCCGCGTCAAGAAAAGGTGGCCTCCGGCGGAGGCGGGTTGGATATAGACCCTTCACCCTCCGATGAGAAGGGCTCCGGGACCTTCGGCGGCGATTTTTTCTTGGCCGTTCAGCGGATCGGGGGCGCGTACTGGATTCCGCCGAGATTCCACAGCTGGTTCATGCCGCGCGGAATGCCGAGCGGCGAGTCGGCGCCGATATTGCGGTCGAAAATCTCGCCGTAATTGCCGACCTGGCGCACCATGTCCACCACCCACTCGTTCGACAGGCCGATCTGCTCGCCGAAGTTGCCGTCGAGGCCGACCAGCCGTCGCACATCCGGCTTCTTCGACTGAAGCGCACCGTCGATCGTATCGGAGGCAACGCCGAGCTCCTCCGCGTCAAGGAGAGCGAAGTGCACCCAGCGCACCAGCGTCGCCCATTTGGGGTCGTCCTCGCGAACCACCGGGCCGAGCGGCTCCTTAGATATGGCGTCGGGCAGGATCACCTGCTCGTCCGGCTGATCGAGCTCGAGCCGCAGCGAATAGAGCTGCGACATATCGCTGGTGAGCACGTTGCACTTGCCGCTCTGGTAGTCGGCAAGCGTCTCCTGCGGCGAGGTCGTGAGCACCGCGTCGTAGGCCATGTTGTTGGCGTCGAAATAGTCGGCGAGATTGGCCTCGGTGGTCGTCGCCCGCTCCACGCACACCTTGCTGCCATCGAGTTCGAGCGCCGAGAGAATCCCGGAGGCGCGCGGCACCATGAAGCCCTGGCCATCGTAGTAGGTGACGCCGACGAAGGTCAGCCCGAGCCCGGTCTCGCGCCCCATCGTCCAGGTCGAGTTGCGCGACAGGAGATCGACCTTGCCGGTGGCGAGCGCGTCGAACCGGTCCGCCGTCGAGACAGGAACGTAGTCGACCTTGTCAGCATCGTTGAAGATCGCCGCCGCCACCGCCCGGCAGAAGTCGACGTCGAATCCCGTCCACTTCCCGTTGGCGTCGGGGGCCGAGAAGCCGGAGATACCCTGGCTCACGCCGCAGATCAGCCGGCCGCGCTCCTTGACGGTGTCCAGAGTCGCCGCCGAGGCGCCGACCGCGGTGCCGGCAAGGACCAGCGCCGTCGCCGCCACCCACATGGTCCGGCCAAACGGAATCGTCCGCATTTTGTGGCTCTCCTTGCCCCTAGAGCTTCGCACGCTGCAGCACCACGACCTTGGTGCCGACGGGCACGCGGTCATAGAGGTCGATGACGTCGCGATTGACCAGGCGGAAGCAGCCTGACGATACAGCGTGGCCGATGGTGCGCGGCTGGTTGGTGCCGTGGATGCGATAGACCGTATCGCCGAGATAGAGCGCCCGGGCGCCGAGCGGATTACCCTTGCCGCCCGCCATGAAGCGCGGCAGGTAGGGCTGGCGCTGGATCATCTCCGGCGGCGGCCGCCAGTCCGGCCATTCCTGCTTGCGCGATATCTTGAGCAGCCCTTGCCACTGGAACCCGTCGCGTCCGACGCCGATGCCGTAGCGGATTGCCCGGTTGTTGCCCTGGACCAGGTAGAGGAACCGCTCATCGGTATGGATGACAATGGTGCCCGGCGCCTCGTTGCTGCGGAAGAAGACCGGCTGCGGGCGATACTCGGCCGGCAACAGCTCTTCCGCGGCCGTCGGCACATAGCCGGGCTGGTCCGGGATGTCGAGCACCTTGTTGCTTCGCGCCTCGCTTGGCGACGCCAGCATCGGCAGGGCGATCAGGATCGCCGCCGCCATCAAGAGGGCGGACTTCAGAACTGAACGGTGCATTCTTCCCTCGTCACGATGAAGTCGCCCTTCAAGCGCATTTGACCAGCACCATGGAGCCATAGCGTTCCCGCGCGCTCTTATCGAGCCACTCGGTGATCAGCACGCCGTTCTGGTAGAACATGACCACCCGGTCCTGGACGACGCCGGGAGCGCCGCGCGGACCGATGAAGGTGCGTCCGTCCGACGACGTCTTGACGAACAGCTCCGACGGCTTCGACTGGTCGGCAAGAAACATCATCACGCCGCCGTTCGGCCCCTTGCCGATCTTGTAGGGGTTGCCGCAGGCGCCCTTGGCGGCCGCGATGGTGCGGTCCTTGTCCTTCTCCTCATGATAGGAGGCGAATCCCCAGTTACCCGGCAGCGTCGCCGGGTCGACCGGCACGGGAGGGGCGACGACGGTCACCGTGGCGGGGCCCTCGAGCCCCAGATTGGAGGCGGTGTTGCAGGCGGCAAGCAGCGCGCCGCAGGTCAGGGCGACAGCCACCGTCAGCCCGCGCCGGCGCGGTGGCACGCTGCCATGAAGACTCCCATCTCCTCCGCCCGGCAAAGGCGGCGGAACCTGCTGCAGCATTGAAGCACCTCCCTGCCGGGCCCAGGACCCGCGTCGCCGGCAGCGACTATAGCACCTCGCCGCGGCGGGGAAATGCAAAGTCGCCGACCGCGGTAAATCCCGGCGAAAGCTTGGGAATCGCGGTTGTCATGGGTTACAACCCGGCGGTCTGGATCGTCTTCCGTCGCCGGCACGAGGAATCACGAGAAAATGCCGTCCAACGCCACACCAAGGCTCGCCCTCTCGACCTGGAGCATCCACCGCGCCCTCGGCATCACTTGGCCCAATTCGCCGGAGAACGACGGCGACGCGCCCTTCGCGGAGACCTGGGGGCAGGGGACGATATCCCTGATGGAGGTACCGGCGCGGCTTGTCGAGCTTGGCATCGACCGTCTCGAGATCTGCTCGTTCAACATCGCCGGCCGGGATCGCGGCTTTCTCGGCGAGCTGCGATCGGCCATCGCCGAATCCGGCATCACCCTTCAGACGCTGCTGATCGACGATGGCGACATCACCGACCCGGTCAACGCGCAGCGTGACATCGGCTGGATCGGCGGCTGGATCGACGTCGCCGCGGAACTGGGCGCCGAGAAGGCGCGGGTCATCGCAGGCAAGCGTCCGCCTTCGCCGGAGGTTCTCGACCGCACCGTCGCCGGCCTCGCCGAGCTGGCGGAGCGTGGGGCGGACCAGGGTGTCCGCATCCTCACCGAGAATTGGCTGGCAACCATGGCAGGACCCGACGAGGTGCACGCGGTCCTCGACCGGCTGGAGGGCAAGGTCGGCTTCCTCGCCGACCTCGGCAACTGGAAGGGGCCGACCAAATACGACGACCTCGCCGCGGTCTTGCCGCGCGCCGAAAACAGCCACGCCCACTGCACTTTCACTGAAAATCTCGAGATGGACGCCGAGGACTTCGGCCGCTGCCTCGCTGTCGCCCGCGGGGCGGGGTTCTCCAGACCCTACACGCTGATCTGCAACGGCCCGAGCGCCGATGAGTGGCGGGCCGTCGAACTGGAGCGCGATTTCGTTCGCGCGCACGTGCCGGCCTGAACGGACAGGGTCTCGCCGAAGCCCGCAGCGCCTGCGGTCACTCCCGGACCGCTTGAGCACGGCGGCATAATCGCTGTCGCCCAACCCCTTTGCTTCCGCCGCCTCGTAGCGCCCTTCAGCGACATTCAGCATCTCGGGTGTCACCCCCAGCGCCGCCGCCAGGGCCTGAGCGTAACGCAGGTCCTTGGCCATGTGACGAAGAGCGAAATCCGCCTTGTCGAAGTCGAGCGCGCCCATCCGCGGCATCTTCGACTTGACCACCCGGCTGGCGACGCCGCTGTCCGCAATGATGTCTGCGGCCTGGCGGCGGTCGATGCCGGCCTTCTCCGCCAGCGCGATGCCCTCGGCCACGCCGGTCATCTGGACTGCCACCATCATGTTGTTGATCAGCTTCCAGGTGGCGCCAGCCGCGGTGCCGCCGAGATGATGGATGGCGCCGCTGATCGCCTCCAGCGCCGGGCGCGCCTTTTCGAGGGTCGCCGCGTCGCCGCCGACGAAGAGGACGAGATTGCCGCCTTCCGCGGCGTCGCGGCTGCCGCCAACCGGCATGTCGAGGAACGACAGGCCCTTGGCGAGCGCGGCCGCTGCAAGCTCCCGCACCCACTCCGGCGACAGCGTGCTCGCCTCCGCCGCGACGGCGCCGGGCTTTGGCCCGGCGAGTGCCCCGTCGTCCCCGAGCCAGACAGCCCGCGAAGCCTCGTCGTCCGACACCATGGCGACGATCAGGTCGGCATCGGCAGCGGCCTCCCGCGGCGTGTCGGCAACGCGCGCGCCCTTGCCGGCAAAGGGCTCCGCCTTCGCCCGAGTCCGGTTCCAGACAGTGAGCTCGAAGCCCTTGGCGAGCCAGTTCGACGCCATGCCGGCGCCCATGGTGCCAAGACCGAGAAGTGCAATGCGTCGCATGGCGGACTCCGTTGATGCAACACGGGAAGGAGAGCCGACCGGCCGGGGGGTCGGCGGCCCGCCGACCTGTAGCAGATGTCCGCGCTCCGATCGACTTCGATCGGCCCTGCGATGCGCGCCGGCTCCGGCGCCCTGGCGATTGAGGAGGCAGCGGAGGCATGCGGCCGGGGATTGCCACGTTGCGGCAATCGGGGCACGCTTGCCGGCGGAACGGCGACACCGGTGGCCATGACCAAGACACCCGAGCTATCAGACATTCAACCGCCTTCCCCCGTCGCGGAGGAGCGGCGGCGGTCGAGCTACCTCGCCAGAGCGTTCTATATCGCCGGCCTTGCGCTGATCGCGGTCCTCGCCCTGACCTACTTCTCGGGGATCCTCGTTCCGCTGGCGGTCGCGCTGCTGCTGTGGTTCATCATCAACGCCCTGGCGAAGATGTATGACGGCCTGTGGCGGCGAAAGTTCGGTCAGCAGCGCGCCCTGTCCCTGACGCTCGCCTTCTTGACGATCGCAGCGGCCAGCCTGATCGTCGGCGAGATCGTCGTGGTCAATGTGGGGCAGATCAGCACGCGCACAGCTGATTTCCAGCGCAGCCTCAGTATTCTTGTCGACAAGATCGCCAGTCTCACCGGTGTGTCCAACGACGAGGTCGTCAACACTGCTCTCGGCCACCTCAGCATCGACCGGCTGCTGAGCTCCATCGTCTCGGGGATGACGGGTCTCGCCAGCAACCTCGGCGTTGTCCTGCTCTACGTGATCTTCCTCCTGATCGAGCAGCGGTTCTTCAATGCGAAGCTCTACGCGGTCGTCACCGACGTCGCCAAACGCCAGATGATCCGCGCCCTCCTCGACCGCATCGGCCAGGACATCCAAAGCTATCTGTGGACGATGTTCGTTGTCAGCCTGCTGACAGCCGTCCTCAGCTACGTCGTCATGATCCTGGTTGGTCTCGACAGCGCAGCGTTCTGGGCCTTCCTGATCTTCGTCCTCAATTTCATTCCGACGATCGGCTCGATTCTCGCCACTGCCATCCCCGCCCTCTATGCCCTGCTTCAGTTTGCCGATTTCACGCCGTTCGTCATCCTCCTCCTGGCGATCGGGGTCATCCAGTTCGTCATCGGCAATATCGTGCAGCCACGCATGGCGGCGCAGACCCTCAATCTCAGCCAGTTTGTCGTGGTCCTCTCACTGTTCGTCTGGGGAGCGATCTGGGGTATCGGCGGCATGTTTTTGGCCGTGCCGCTGACCGCCGTGCTGATGCTGATCTTCTCGAACTTCCCCCAGACCCGGGCCCTGGCGATCATGCTGTCCGAGGCCGGAAAGGCCGAGCCGGCGACGGAAGACGAACAGAAATGAGATGCACGCGCCTGTCGATCGCCCCGGTCCGGCGCGACTTGGCCAAACAGGCTCTGCGGGGCCGCCGCTCGCAGCCCTGCCGGATCAGACATCGCGGCACGACGCTGTCCCCAGCGGGCGGTGACGCGCTACAAAGCGGCTGATGGCTGATTTTTCGTTCCTGACCCTCGCCGATATCTGGCTCGTTCTCGGCACGCTCGCCGGCTATCAGCTGTATCTCCAGCGCAACATGAAGAGCCGGCAGCGCTACCCGGAAGGGTTCGTATTGACCCTCCAGTACCTGAGCGGCATCCCCGCCCTCGGCTCGCTCATCCTGTTTCTCGTCGACCCGGACGAGGTGAGCTTCGTGTTCATCAACCTGCCCCTCGTCGTGAATGCAATCGGACTGGTGCTCTTCAACGGCGCCGCGCTCGTCATCCTGTGGTCGCATGTCGAGCTTGGCCGCTTCTGGTCGGATCAGCTCGAGACCCTCCCCGAGCACCGGGTCATCCAGTCCGGCCCCTACGCCTATGTCCGCCATCCGCTCTATTCGAGCTATCTCGTTCTCACCATCGGCTTCTTCCTGGCGACGGCAAACTGGCTGGTCGGCGCCCTGATGCTCGTCTACTTCACCACGGTCGCCGCCCGGGCGTGGAAGGAGGAGGCGATGCTGATCACGCGCCTCGGACCCGCCTATCAATCCTACCGCGAGAAGACGCCGCGTTTCTTGCCGTTCAGTCGAAAGCACTGAGGCGCACACCGCTTGCGCAAGCCAGTGCATTGCCGGGCGGTCGCGACGCAACGAGCCTCTGGATCCGCGCGTCGCAAAATCGCTTCATCGCCTCTTGACCTCAACCTTGCTTGAAGCCGTACGCCCCTGCGCGTCATGGCGCCGCCGGGTCAGCGTCGCCACGGTCGAATTACTCAAAGGAGACAGGGAATGAGCGAAGGGCAATCGCGTGGCGCATCGGCGCCTTTGTACCGGGTCGACAAGTTTGCGGTGCCGGCGGCCGGCCGCGACGAGTTTCTCAAGCGCGTGGCCAGCACCCACGCACTGCTCCGCCAGCAGGCGGGCTTCGTACGCGACCTCCTCATGGAGCAGCAATCGGGGCCGGGCGTGTTCAACTTCGTGACCCTGGTCGAATGGACGGGCCCCGAGGTCGTCGAGCGCGTTGCCGCCGCCGTAGCCGAGCTGCACAGGCAGACGGGCTTCGAGCGGGAGGAAATGATGACCCGCCTTGGCATCAAGGCGGACATCGCCAACTACACCCGGCTGGACCTGTAGGGCCGAAGCCTTCGCGCGAGCTATGGTGGAATGTGGGTGATGACGGTGTGAAGAAGGCGGCGTATCGAGGCGGGTGTCGAAGCCTGCCAGAACCTCCCGGAGGAGCGAGATGGGGTGGACGGCCCTGCCGGCGCGGTTGTGCCAGGGTGCGGGTCGTGACGAAGCGCAACAAGGGAGCCACCCATGACAGTTACCATGCTCGGCCTGGACACGGCCAAATCGATCTTTCAGGTTCACGCGATCGACGGTTTGGGCAAAGCGGTCATCAGACGCAAGCTGCGCAGAGACGAGCTACCTTCGTTCTTCGAGCGGCAGGTGGCGTGCACGGTTGTGATGGAGGCGTGCGGTGCCGCGCACCATTGGGCCCGTCTGCTGACCGGTCTGGGCCATGACGTAAAGCTGATCGCCCCGGAAGCAGTGAAGCCATTTGTGAAGCGGGGCAGGAAGAACGACGCTGCGGACGCCGCGGCGATCTGCGCGGCCGCATCCCAGCCGGACGCGAGGTTCGTACCGATCAAGACCCTGGAGCAGCAAGGGACTTTGGCGCTGCATTCGGTTCGAACCTTGTTGGTCAAGCAGCACACTATGCTGGCGAACGCGATCCGCGGCCTGGCGGCCGAGTTTGGGCTGACCGCGCCCCGAGGCGTTGCCAAGCTCGGGGAACTTGAGGCACTCGTGGATGTGGATGGTGCCCTACCAGAGACGGCGCAAGAGGCGGCACGAGTGTTGTTTGCAGGCTGCGCAGCGTTGGCCGACAGCATCGACCGGTTCGAGAAGGCGATCGTCGCGCACGCCCGAAGCGATGAGATGGCACGCCGTCTGGCGACGATACCGGGGGTTGGTCCGATTACCGCTTCCCTGATTGCGGCTACGGTCGCCGACATCACGGCCTTTGCCGATGCCCGGCGGTTTGGCGCTTGGCTCGGATTGGTGCCGCGGCAATATTCGACCGGCGGCAAGACCCGCCTTGGCCGGATCACCAAGACGGGTAACTCGGAGATTAGAAGGTTATTGGTTCTGGGCGCGACCTCAATGGTCTACCGCGCACCGCACTGGAACAGCGCATTGGGAGCGTGGACGCGTGCAGCGCTTCAGCGCCGCCCGGTCAGGCTGGTGACTGTCGCATTGGCTAACAAGATGGCGCGTATCGCGTGGGCCTTGATGACGCGCAAGGAGGTCTATCGTCCGAAGGGATACGTCACGGCTACGGCATGATGTTTTCAACAGGATGACAAACGGCGAGCACGAGCTCGTCTGACCCGGAAGGAAGCTCAGACTGACGTGATGGGAAGGCTGTAGATCAAGGACAGTTCAGGCAACACCGGATGGCGTATTGTGCTTCGAGCACGCGAGCGAGATTGGTGCCTGACACGCAAGCGCACACCCATGATGGCCAGCAGCGCAGGCTGTGCAAAACAGGCCGGACATAAGGGCGCACCTGACCGGGCCTTTCCTGAGCGTCGACCAGCCGTTCCTTGCCGACTGCGTTCAATTTGATATGTATCGGCGCTGATCACGTTGGCGCTGCAGAAGACGTCGTGTCATCGGCAAGTAAACAACGCCAGAATATCTTGCCAGACTCGCAAATTCGCGTTTGATCTTGGCGGGCCGTCCACATAATACGCCATGAAGATGAATACCACCGTTCATGCCTTTCACCATCCTGACGCGATTGACGATCCCCTGACTTCCGTTTTGCGCGCCGGCGCCCGCCGTCTTCTGGCGCAGGCTATCGAGGCGGAAGCTGAGGCCTTCCTGGCGGCGATGCAGGAGGAGCGTCTTGCCGACGGCCGTGCCCGCATCGTTCGCCATGGCCATGGTCCAGAGAGGACGATCCAGACGGGCATCGGCCCGGTTCCGGTGCGCCGGGCCAAGCTGCGCGACCGCAGCACAGATGCCGCCGCTGGATCGGATGGGGAGCGCATCACCTTCACGTCTGCAATCCTGCCGAAATGGGCACGACGGACCAAGAGCTTGGAGGCACTGCTGCCGGTTCTCTACCTGCGCGGCGTCTCGACCGGCGATTTCCAGGAGACGCTTGCGGTGCTTCTCGGCAAGGACGCGCCGAACCTGTCACCCTCGGTGATCGGACGGCTGAAGGAAGAATGGACGGCCGAGTACGATCGCTGGCAGCATCGCGATCTCGCGGCCCGACACTACGTCTACATCTGGGCCGACGGGGTCTATCTGCAGGCCCGGATGGAAGACGACGCTGCCTGCATGCTGGTCATCGTGGGCGCAACGCCCGAGGGCAAGAAGGAGCTTGTCGGCTTCCAGGTCGGGGTTCGTGAGAGCGCCCAGAGCTGGCGCGAGCTGCTCGTCGACCTGAAGGCGCGCGGCCTGGCCACGCCCCCCGAGATTGCTGTCGGCGACGGCGGGCTTGGCTTCTGGAAGGCGATCGAGGAGGTCTTCCCCGTCACCCGCCACCAGCGTTGCTGGGTGCATAAGGTCGTCAACGTCCTCAACAAGGTTCCGAAATCGGTGCAGCCGAGGATGAAGGCTGATTTGCGCGAGGTGCGCGACGCCCCGGACCGGGCCACCGCCGAGACCGCCATCACGGTCTTCTCCGAGAAGTACGCTGCCAAATATCCCAAGGCTGTAGAATGTCTGACCAAGGACCGCGAGGCACTGCTGGCCTTCTTCGACTTCCCGGCCGAGCACTGGGATCACCTGCGGACGGCCAATCCGATCGAGAGCGTCTTCGCCACTGTGCGGCACAGGACGGTGCGCACCAAAGGCGCGCTCTCCCAGAAGACGGCGCGGCTGATGGTCTTCAAGCTTGTCATGGCCGCGTCCAGAACCTGGCGGCGCCTCAAGGGCGAAAACCGGTTGCCGCAGGTCGTCGAAGGCGTCACATTCGTCGATGGCGTTGCCGTCACCGCAACGCCAACAAAAGACGCCGCCTGATCGGCCCCGTCACCCAACTTCCGCTATAGCTCCCTTCGCGCCGGCACCGGCGATGCCTGAGCAGCCGGCGCCAGAACGCAAAGCGCCGCCCCGAGGGGCAGCGCGTTGGATGCATCGGTGTGAACGAGAAGGCTCGAAGAAGCAAACAAGCGGCGAGGAGCGCCGTCAGGCGCGACCGGAAGGCAACACAAAATCTGCGCTTGGCAGGCCTGGCAGCGACCTACTTTCCCGCGTCTTGAGACGAAGTATCATCGGCGCTGAGGAGTTTAACGGCCGAGTTCGGAATGGGATCGGGTTCTGGGCTCCTCGCAAGAACCACCAGGCCGGCGAAGCGCAGACAAGCTCGCGAAGCGAGCGCAGCCCTCGGACCTGATCCGGGGGACCACCACACATTTGCGAAGCTGTCTGTCTGGTCATCTCCTGTCCGGGCGGACATGGATAATGAGAGTGATCAAGCCAATCGAGCGATTAGTACCGGTAAGCTTCATGCGTTGCCGCACTTCCACACCCGGCCTATCAACGTGGTGGTCTTCCACGGCTCTCAAGGGAGAACTCGTTTCGAGGTGGGTTTCCCGCTTAGATGCTTTCAGCGGTTATCCCGTCCGCACTTAGCTACCCTGCAATGCGGCTGGCGCCACAACAGGTCCACCAGAGGTGCGTCCATCCCGGTCCTCTCGTACTAAGGACAGATCCTCTCAATTCTCCTACACCCACGGCAGATAGGGACCGAACTGTCTCACGACGTTCTGAACCCAACTCACGTACCACTTTAATCGGCGAACAGCCGAACCCTTGGGACCTGCTCCAGCCCCAGGATGTGATGAGTCGACATCGAGGTGCCAAACGATGCCGTCGATATGGACTCTTGGGCATCATCAGCCTGTTATCCCCGGCGTACCTTTTATCCGTTGAGCGATGGCCCTTCCACGCGGGACCACCGGATCACTATGGCCGTCTTTCGACTCTGCTCGACTTGTCAGTCTCGCAGTCAGGCGGGCTTATGCCATTGCACTCAACGAGCGATTTCCGACCGCTCTGAGCCCACCATCGCGCGCCTCCGTTACTCTTTGGGAGGCGACCGCCCCAGTCAAACTACCCACCATGCACTGTCCCGGACCCGGATGACGGGCCGCGGTTAGACATGCATAACAACAAGGGTGGTATTTCAAGGGTGGCTCCACCCGAGCTGGCGCCCGAGCTTCAAAGCCTACCACCTATCCTACACATGTCGTCACGAATGCCAGTGCAAAGCTGTAGTAAAGGTGCACGGGGTCTTTCCGTCTAACCGCAGGAACCCCGCATCTTCACGGGGAATTCAATTTCACTGAGTCGATGCTGGAGACAGCGGGGAAGTCGTTACGC
>CAVQBS010000046.1:0-10895 GCA_963710805.1 uncultured Alphaproteobacteria bacterium
ACATTGGAGGCCTTCCGCAGAGCGTTCGACGCGTTGGTCGAACAAACGGATGCGCTGCGTTTGGTCTTCGGGCACCAGGACGGGGTGCCCTATCAGAGCGCCGCGGCGAACGTCGACAGCCCGTTACTCTTCGACGACTTTTCTCACCTACCCGATCCTGACACGGCGGCGCACAAGTGGCTGGACGAGTTGAGCCAGCGGGTCTTCGACCTGTCGAGATGTAGTTTCAACGCCGCAATCCTTAAGCTTGAGCCACGACGCTGGCTGTTCTTCATCAACCAGCACCACATTGCGACCGACTTTTCGTCTGTCGCTATCCTTGTCCGCAGGCTCGATATTCTTTACCGCGCGGCGTTGGGGCGATCACTCGACAAGATGGGGTCGTTTCCTGCGTTTCTTGATTTCCTCGAAGAACACCCGGAGGTGGTGGGGCAAGCAATCGCCAAGGGTGCCGGCGCGCGCGCTCGCGGTGGCGGGCGCGGGAGACCTTCCGGTTTGGCGCCGGCTTCGTTTCCGACTCGCCGCCGTCGTCACGAGGTTCTTGTCGGGCCCGAACGCCTTGCACGGTTGCGGAGTCTTTGCCGCAGCGGAGCTGCTTCAGGAATGTTCGACGTCTTCGCCGCAGCCTATTGCGCCGTGCTCATTCGAAGTACCGCCGACGATACGGTCATCGTCGGCACACCTTACGCAAACCGGCATCTGCCGGAGGCAAAGGACGTCGCCGGCCCCCTCATCCGGATGGTGCCGCTGCAGATCGCGGCCCCTGAGTTCGCGCAGCTTCGGCACACTCCTTGGCGCGGTCACATCGGAAAGACGGCGGGTCTTCGACGCCTGCAAAGCGGCGTCACCTCTCGAGTCAAAACCGTACGGGTTTGCCTTCAACTATCTGACGTCCGGCATGCCGAGTTTTCTGGGCGTGCGCACCGAGGACATCACCCGCCATGAAGCCGCTGCCGCGACCGACCTCGACCTCACACTCACGATCCGGACGCGAGATGTTCCAGGCGACGTGAAGCTGATCTTCGATCTCGACGAAGACCTGTCGAATTTCGCGTCGGCGGAGAGCCTCGCACAGCAGTTTCTCACTCAACTCAATGCTCTTCTCGATGATCCCGATCAGCGGTTCAATTCCGTGCCGCTCCCCGGCGCGCGTTCCCGGCACAACGCAATGGCTGCCACGAAGCAGGCCCTGCTTCACCGGCCTCGTTTCACAACCTTGCCCGAGGCGTTTCTGCGGCAAGTCGAGCACACGCCAGGGCGCGAGGCGGTCCGTGAAGGCGAGCGAGCGCTTTCCTACGCCGAGCTCGAGAGCACGAGCCGGCGGATTGGCGCCGCTTTGGTCAAGCGCGGCATGGGAGAGGGGGCGGTCGTTGCCGTACAGCTCCGCCGGTCAATCGAATTCGTCGTTGCCCTCCTCGGCGTCATGCGCTCGGGCGCGGCTTTCTTGGCGTTGGAACCCGAGGTCCCGGAGGGGCGCGCCCGCTTCATGCTGGATGATGCAGGCGCGGCCTTGCTGCTGAGGGAGCAGGGCATGACCGACTGTCCTGGCTCCGAACACATCGAGACAACCTGCACGGCGGCTCTGGCGGCCGAAGCGGATGCTGTTCCCGCCGGCCTTCCGGAGATCCGTGGTCGGGCAACGGCATATATACAATACACGTCGGGTTCGACCGGGCTCCCGAAGGGCGTGATCGTGCCCCATGAGAGCTTCGCCCGTTTCCTCGATTGGCATCATGATGTTGTGCTCGGCGGCGGCGCACTCGCCATGGCGTTTTCCACATCCATCGGGTTCGATGCGTCGCTCCGCTTTTTCGCCGCGCTGGCTTCCGGCGGGTCGGTGCGCATCTATCCGGAAAATCCGAGCCTCCATGAATTCGCGCTGGCAACGGTCCTGAAAGAGGATGCCGTTGACGTCGTCATAGCCACGCCTTCCGCAGTTCGGCTGGTGGTAGACCGGGCGTGGAACCTTTCGAAGGTCCGCAAGATCATAGTGATGGGTGAGGAGCTCACGCGTGATCTTGCCCTCAGGGCTCAGCAAGCCTTTGGGCGCGAAGCCGAGATCCTCAACTGCTACGGCCCCACGGAGGCCGTTCTCGCTTCAACCTTTCACCGGTTCGATGCCAGCCGCGACCTCGGCCCAAGCATTCCGATCGGCAAGCCGGCCCGCGACGTGACCGTGCACGTACTCGACGCAGGGGGCAATCCTCTTCCAGACGGGTTCGTCGGCGAGATCTGCATCGGCGGTGCCCGGCTTGCATCCGGCTACGCCAATTCGGCGGACCTGACGAAGGAACGCTTCGTCCCCGACCCGTTTGCGCCCGGCCACCGCATCTACAGGACCGGCGACCTCGGTCGCACGACCAACGGAACACTGATCTTCCAGGGGCGGATCGACGACCAGGTCAAGATCAACGGCGTTCGGGTCGAGCCAAGGGAAATCGAGCGTCTCCTCCTCGCGCACCCTCAGGTGAAGGGCTGCGCGGTGAGAGCTGAAAAGACGGACAAGACCCGCCTGGTCGCTTACTACACGTCAGAGGCGACCATCCCGCCGTCGGAGCTGAGGGCGGCCTGTGCGCGGCAGCTTATCGCGGCGATGATACCGGCTTCCTTCGTGTGGCTCGACGCGATACCGCTAACCGACCGCGGCAAGGTCGATTTCGCCGCGCTGCCGCCAACGGATAGCGGGCGGGTTCGCGAACAGCCGTCGGATTCCGGTCCGCTCGCCGCGGCTCCCGCCACCGAGACAGAGAGCCTTCTTGCGCGTGCCTGGGAGCGGGTATTTGAACGTCAGGGGATTCATCGCACGGACGATTTCTTCGACCTTGGGGGCAACTCGTTGATCGCGGCCGCAATCAGCGCCGAGATGCATTCCGTGACTGGCGTCCAGTTAACCTTCCGGGTATTCGCCGAGCGGTCGCAGTTGCAGGATATGGCGCGCTTCATCGATGGCGAATTGTCGATCTCCGGAACAGGTCGAGAAATCCCTGCCGCGTCGGTTTCACGAAAGGCTGAAATCCCGCTTTCGCTGCTGCAGGTCCCGTTCTGGAGAGGCGCAAGCTCAACAACGCGATCGCGCCGCGGAGGGCGCCCGAAGGTGATCCGAATCGGGGGCCCCCTGGACATCGAGGCTTTCAAGGGCGGCCTCGACCTTGTTGTCGGGCGGCATGAAGTTTGAGAACCCGCTTCGGCCTGTCTGATGGTTCGCCGGTTCAGATCATCGAACCGAACCGCCCCTTCGTCATACCTCTGGTCGATCTCTCGGACATCGCTGACGCAGCCGGCGAGCTGGAACGATTGATCGAACGGGAGGCGGGTCGCGAGTTCGATCTCGCCGCAGCGCCGCCCGTCGCTTTCGTGATGGTGAAAATGGACGACGAGAGCTTTGTGCTGGTTGTGTCCAGCCATCACATCATCACCGATGCACAGTCGTGGAATATCTTCCTCCGGGATCTCGCGATCGCCTACGAGAGCAAGGTCAAAGGCACCGGGCCGTCATGGCCGCCTCTTGCCACACAATACGCCGACTACACTGTTTGGCAGCGTCTCACCTGGCGACGGGACGGGCCGAGATATCGGGCGGCGATCCTTCACACGAAAGAACAGTTGCAGGGCCAACCGATCCTGCCAAACGTCCGGTCATTCCGGTCGTTTTGGCGGCCACAGTCCGCCCGCGCCGCGCAACCAACGGACTGGTCCATTTTCTGGGGGTTGACCCCGGAGACATCGCGAAGGCTCAAGGCGGTCGGTCATGGTCGCAAGGCAACGCCATACATGGTTCGCGTTGCCGCCACGGTACCGGTGCTGGCATCAATCAGCGCGTCCGATCGGGTAGTGGTCGGTACGGTCTTTGCGGCTCGAAGCCGTCGGGACCTGAGAGACGTCTTCGGTCTCTTCGCGAACCTGGTCCCGCTTGTCATCGACATCGATCGAAATGCAAGTTTCAACGATCTGGTGGACAAGGTTCGTATCGCGATGCTGGGAGCGCACGACGTCGCGGAGCTTCCCTTCGAGGAGTTGGCTGCAGGATTGAAGGAAGAGGGCGTGGTGATGCCGGGCCCGCCATTTTGGATCCAGATGGCGACACCGTCTCCGCGTATCCGCGGTGGCGGCCTGGAACTTCACAGGGAAGATTCGCTACCGTCGATGCCGATCAACGGGATGATTGCGCGTTTCGATTTGCAGCGGGAGGCGGATCGTTGCGCGCTGTCTTTCGACCCGTATCTCTTCGGCAAGTCCGAATTGCAGGAATTGGTAAATCGGCTTGTCCGGTCTGTTGAATATGTGGCTCGCAATCCCGACGAGCCGCTTTCCTTTCAGCAGGAGTGACCGAACGACGGTACGGGCCGAACTTGATGCGAAGCGGGGCATCCATGTCCGGTTGTGATGCTGTGGACGGCTCCCGACCCACGCCGCGCTAGTCTAGTTTCCGTCCACAAACGGCAAGCGATTGATTTTATTAGGTGAATTGTAGATTTGCGCGAGCGGGGCCCGGCGGTTTCAGGTAATCTTTGGTCTCATGCCACTGATTCCAAAGGCCTGCCACCGCCGGAGCCGACAATGCGCCAAGAACGCACCGTCCAAGCCAGCATATTCGATGTCTTCGCCACGCACGAGATCGGCCGCGAGCTGAAGGCGATGTCGCGATGGCTGGACGAGCATCGTAAGCGCTCATCTGATCGCCTCGTGCCGGGCGAGACCTGATCGTGCGAATAAGACCTCCGGTTTGGACGGAGGTGGTTGCATGCCAGGAGACGGCAAAATGGGCGTCCATTTGGACGTCCCGAGAGAAGGCTATGTCGGCCGTCTGGAGGTGATCGAAGGTCCGACGGGCCGGCGGCGGTGGTCGGAGGCGGAGAAGGCACGGATAGCTGCGGAGAGCCTGATGCCGGGGAGCAGCGTGGCCGACGTGGCGCGTCGGCACGGGGTGACGCGCTGGCAGGTTTACGACTGGCGCAAGCGGCTGCGGAACGGGCATCTGGCACTGCCGGGAGATGCGGCCTCGGTCCCTGCCTTTGCGGCGCTGGTGGTGGAAGAACCGCCGCGGCCGAAGCCGACCCGCACCCGCATTGAGATCGTGGTGGGCAACATCACGATCAGGATTGACCCCGGCATCGACAGTGGACAGCTGACGCAAGTGATCCGGGCAGTGCGGGCGGCGCTATGATCGCGCCGGGCGCGCAGTTGAGGGTCTATGTCGCGACGCGACCTGTCGACTTCCGCAAAGGCCATGACGGCTTGGCCGCGGCGGTGCAGGAGATGATCGGGCTCGACCCGTTCTGCGGTGCGGCGTTCGTGTTCCGATCGAAGCGGGCCGACAGAATCAAGGTGCTGGTGTGGGACGGCAACGGAATGGTGCTGATCCACAAGCGGCTGGAGGGCGGCAGGTTCGTGTGGCCGCAGGTACGCGACGGTGTGATGCGGATGTCGCCGGCCCAGCTCTCGGCGTTGTTCGAAGGTCTTGATTGGCGGTTGGTGCGGCCTGAGCGGGTGCGCCGGCCGCAGTTTGCCGGGTGAGTGCGGCAGAGTGACTCGGGGCCGGTCTTGTTGATGGCGAGACCGATTCCGGTGTGCTTGAAGGGACGCATGAACGTAGCCGCCCTTCAGCAAGAAAACGCGCATCTGAAGGCGCTTCTGGCACAGACGCAGGCGGCGTTGGAGCAGGCGGAGGAGGCGCGCCGGCGGCTCGAGGCGATCGTCGGCGCGTTCACGCGCGAGAAGTTCGGCGCCAAATCCGAGAAGCTGAGCTCCGGCCAGTACAATCTGCCGCTGGAAGACGTGGAGATCGCCCAGGGGGTTCTGGACGCCGCCCAGGAAAGGGCCGAGGCCGTCATTACGGGCAAACCGGTCGGCAAGACGCGCAACCGCAATCGCGGGCAGCTGCCGGCCCATCTGCCGCGCATCCAGCGGATCATCGAGCCGGCAAGCACGCTGTGCCCCTGCGGCTGTGGCGAGATGACGAAGATCGGCGAGGATGTGAGCGAGCGGCTCGACGTGATCCCGGCGCAGCTGCGCGTGCTCGTCACCCGGCGGCCGAAATATGCCTGCCGACGTTGTTCGGGCGCGGTCGTGCAGGCGCATGCGCCCGAGCATGTGGTGCCCGGCGGGCTGCCGACCGAAACGCTGATCGCGCAGGTCGTCGTGGCGAAGTTTGGCGACCACTTGCCGTTCTACCGGCAGGCCGAGATTTTTGCCCGCCAGGGGATCCGG
This sequence comes from uncultured Alphaproteobacteria bacterium, assembly GCA_963710805.1. Taxonomy (GTDB): domain Bacteria; phylum Pseudomonadota; class Alphaproteobacteria; order Rhizobiales; family Kaistiaceae; genus Bauldia. The sequence continues at coordinate 6,208 of CAVQBS010000046.1, forward strand.
CTCGATCGGGCGAGCTTGGGCAACTGGGCCGGCCGTGCCTGCTTCCATCTTCAGCCAATCGCTGAGCACATGGCCAAACATCTGGCCGCAGCAACGCGCCTGTTCATGGACGAAACCACCGCCCCGGTGCTCGACCCTGGGCGCGGGCAGACGAAGAAGGGCTTCTTTTGGGCAATCGCCGCCGACGACCGAGGTCATGGCGGCACCGATCCGCCGATCGTGTTGTTCCGCTATGCGCCGGGGCGCAGCGGCACCTATGCCGAAGACTTCCTGCACGGCTTCCACGGACACTTCCTGCAGTGCGACGGCTATGACGGCTACGATCGGCTCACCCGCATCGAGCGGGCCGAGGGGCCGTGGACGCTGGTCCATTGCTGGAGCCATCTGCGCCGGCGCTTCGTCAAGCAGATGCGCAACACCAAGTCCCCCATCGCTGAAGCTGCGGTTCGCCAGGTCGCCGCACTCTACGCCGTCGAGGCGACGGTGCGCGGCATGCCGCCGCAAGAGCGCCTTGCCGCCCGCAGAGAACACTCGGCAGCAATCGTCGCCGCCCTGAAGCCGTGGTTCGAGAAGCAGCTGTCGCTGATCTCCACCGGCTCCACTTTGGCCGTCGACATCCGCTACGGGCTCGCCCATTGGGAGGGGCTGACCCGCTTCCTCGACGACGGCCGGCTCGAGCTGGATACCAATTCGGTCGAAAACGCCATCAGGCCGGTGGCTCTGACAAGAAAAAATGCACACCGCGTGATTATGCGCAGCTCGCCAAGGGAAGCGCCGCATTTCCTGCGGCTGAGCTGGGCGAGGGCGGCCGCTCATACGGCGCCGTTCTGAACATAATCCTGATCTCCTCCCGGGCTCGTTCAGCCTGACAGGAGGTCAACATGTCCCAGGAGATCGTCGTCCAGCCGCAGCCCCGCGCGTGGCTAGAGGACAGCATTCTTCAGCCCTACGTTTCGCGGTACGGCGCGCACCTGCGCCGTGGGCGGTATGCCCCGAGCACCCAGCGTGTCTATTTGTGCTGCGTTGCGCACTTCGCCCATTGGCTGACCGGGGAACGGTGCGGCCTGACCACGATCGGCGAGGCCGTCGTCGCCCGCTTCCTGTCGGAACATCTGCCGGCGTGCGGCTGTCCCTATCCAGTCCGTCGGTTGCGCCACGAGCTGCGAGCCGCTCTCGCCCAGCTGTTGGAAGTGCTGAGGGCTGATGGCGTAGGAACGCTGGATCCCGCCTTGGACACGGCCGTTGCGCAAGAGCTGGCGCGCTTTGACGGACACATGCGGGATGTCTGGGGCCTGGCGGACAACACCCGCCGTCAGCGCGGTCGGATTGCCGGCGAGTTTCTGCTTGCCCACTTCGGCGACCAACCGATCACGATGTCGAAGATCGGCGCCACCTCTATCCGGCGCTTCGTCCTCGGCGACCACGGGCGCAGCGCTGGCTCCATCGGCGTGATCGGCGGCGCCATCGGCTGCTATCTTCGGTTCCGCAGCATGTCCGGCGACCGGGTCGGCGAACTGGCGGCCGCCATTCCGCGGGCGGCCCACTGGCGATTGGCGTCCTTGCCGGAGATCCTCACCGACGCTGAGATCGACGAACTGCTGCGATCATTCGATCGACCCTTTCCATCGCGCCGGCGCGCCTATGCGATGGCGCGGTGCTTGATCGATCTCGGCCTGCGATGCAGCGAGGTCGCCAGCCTGCGCCTCGACGACATCAACTGGGCCGACGGGACGATCAGCCTTGTCGGAACCAAGGGGAGGCGCGCCGATGTCCTCCCCTTGCCCGCGGCGACCGGCAGCGCGATCGCCACCTATCTGCGCGAGGAGCGGCCCCAGACCTCGAACCGGGCCAATTTGTCCGCCACGTCGCCCCGTACGACGAACCGATCGAGAAGGGCGTCGTCAGGCGCGCGGTTCTGGCAGGCTACCGAAGATGCGGATGGACCCGCACAGGGGTCCATATCCTGCGGCATAGCGTGGCCAGTCGGCTTCTGCGCACCGGCGCGCCGATGAAGGATATCGCCGACGTCCTGCGGCACCGCAGCCTCGATACGTCGGCGATCTATGCCAAGGTCGATCTGACCAAGCTCGCCGCGGTGGCCCTGCCCTGGCCGGGGAGCGCGTCATGACCGCGGCCCGCACCATGCTTTCGCTGGCCGAGGGTTACCTGGCCGAGCGCCGCGCCTTGGGAATCGACCTGCGCATTCCGGGCGACCAGATCACCGCCTTCGCTCGCTTCGTCGACGCGGCGGGCCACACCGGACCGCTGACGACCCGCATCATCCTGGATTGGGTGCAGGGACAAGCCAAGCACGCCAAGCCCTTTTCCTGGGCGCGTCGCCTGGACGTCCTTCGTCCATTCGCAAGGTACCTGACAAGGCTCGATCCTGCGACCGAGTTCCCGCAGACCGCAATCTTTGGCCGCTCGCATCGCCGCCTGGCGCCGCACATCTACTCGCAGCAGGAGATCTGCGATCTGCTCGCCGGCGCCCGGCGCCTTGCCCCGCAGGGTGGATTGCGGCCAGCGACCTACGAGACGATCTTCGGATTGATCGCCGCCACTGGCCTGCGGCTTTCGGAAGCGCTTCACCTGCGATGCGGCGATGTCGATCTCGACCAGGGCGTCATCACGGTCCGGAACACGAAGTTTCGCAAGTCCAGACACGTGCCAGTGCATCCGACCGTGGCGGCGGCGTTGAACCGCTACATGGCGGTGCGGGCGCGTCACGGCGCTACCGACCGGGATACGCTGCTGTTCCTGTCGTCGTCCGGAGGGCTGTTGCCGAAGCGGACCATCCATGGGGTGTTTCAGAAGCTGAGAGCCGAACTCGGGTGGACGGCGCGTGGCGCCTATGCCCAGGCGCGTATTCACGATCTGCGCCACACCTTCATCTGCCGCCGCGTCCAGCTTTGGCATGAGCATGGGGCCGATATCGACAACGCCATGGCTGCGCTCTCGACCTATGTCGGCCATGCCAAGGTGTCCGATACCTATTGGTATCTGACGGGCATCCCGGACCTCATGGCGGTCACGGGCAAGCGCTTCGAGCTCTTCGCGGCAGCCGTCGGAGGGGATCACCATGCCTGATCCGATCCCGACGCCGTCCTTTTCCACCTTGCTCCAGCGCTTCTTCGTCGAGCATCTGGGCCGCCAGCGAGCCGTTAGCCCTCGAACGATCGCCGCTTACCGCGACACGTTCCAACTCCTGCTAAGCTTCGCCGAAGTCAAGATCAGCAAGTCGCCCGCCGCATTGGCGTTGGTCGATCTCGACGCCAGACTGATCCTGAGCTTCCTCGATCATCTTGAGAAGGAGCGCAACAACGGCGCGCGCAGCCGCAACGCCCGTTTGGCGGCGCTTCGGTCCTTTCTGAAGTATGCCGCCCACCACGATCTTGCCGCGCTCCACGTGATCGAGCAGGCGCTGGCCATCCCGATGAAGAGGTTTGACAGACCCGTGCTTGGGTTTTTGTCACGCCAAGAGATGCAGGCGATCCTCGAGGCGCCGGATCCTCGAACGTGGGCGGGCCAGCGAGATCGGGCACTTTTCAGCCTGATGTACAACACCGGTGCACGAGTGTCGGAGGCCATAGGCTTGCGCGTCGGCAACGTCGTCATCGACGGCTCCTCGGTCGCGCACCTACAAGGGAAAGGGCGCAAAGAGCGAAGCGTGCCGCTTTGGCGATCAACCGCATCGCTGATCCGGGCCTGGAAGCGCAAGATGGAGAACGCCGGTGATGACAAGTTCCTGTTTCCGAACCGGGGCGGAGGAAGGATGGCTAGATCGAACGTTACCCAGCGTCTCGACCTCGCTGTCTCGGCTGCTGCAGAACGACACCCCCAACTCGCGCACCGATCAATATCGCCGCATACTATCCGCCACACCACGGCGATGCATCTCCTTCAGTCGGGCGTCGACATCACCGTGATCGCCCTCTGGCTGGGCCACGAGAGCCCCGCCACGACGCACATGTACCTCGAGGCCGATCTCTCAATGAAGGAGCGCGCGCTCAACCGGCTGCAACCGGCTGGGGCCAGCCCCGGCCGGTATCGGCCGCCGGACCAACTGATGCAGTTCCTTCAAAGCCTTTGAATTATGCGCAGTTTGTCGCGCTTGAAATCGTCGATGAGTAGGTGCTGCGGGCGCTTCCCTAGGTGAACTGCGCATAATCACGTGGTGCGCATAATTGCGTTTATGCAGACCTCTGCATAACCGCAAAAATGCATTGTTCGCGGGTCATGAGGTCGGCGCCGCGAACTGGGCGCTGCTCGCCTCGATCGTGGCGACCTGCAAGCTCAACGACGTCAATCCGGTCGCCTACATCGCCCAGACCCTGGAGGCCATCCTCAACGGCCATCCGCAGAGCCAGGTCGAAGACCTTATGCCCTGGTGCTTCCCAAAGGCGTCAAGCCCGTTGCCACAGGGCACTGCCTGAGCGCTTACATATTGCTACAGACCGCCGACTATGCTGAGCGCCACCTGCGCGGATCGCCCAAGTGGCGGACAAAAGCGCTCAAAACGCCTCCTCGGCCACAACCTGATCTTCGCGACGCTCTTTATTTTGATCCGGACCGATCCCGTCGGACCGATCACGGCGTTGCCTTCAAGGCGCGGATCACCGCTGCCACGGTCTTCGCTTCGGCACCACGCCCGACGCGCACCGTCACGCCGCCGATCTCCATATCGATGA
>CAVQBS010000047.1:0-25442 GCA_963710805.1 uncultured Alphaproteobacteria bacterium
ATGCGCAGTCGAATGGGTCGTCTATTGCAAGCGCCCGTTCGGCGGGCCGCAAGCCGTCCTTGCCTACCTCTCCCGCTATACCCATCGCGTCGCCATCTCCAACAGCCGCTTGATCGCGGCCGGCGAGAAGGGCGTGACCTTCAAGATCAAGGATTACCGGATCGAGGGGCCCGGCCGCTACAAGACGATGACGCTCGCCACAGGAGAGTTCATCCGCCGCTTCCTATCCACGTCCTGCCGAAGGGTTTCCACCGCATCCGCCACTACGGCCTCTTCGCCAACGCCTCGCGCGCCGACAACCCTTCACAAAGATCGCCGTCGAGCTGGCCGAGATTGGAGTCCGGTCTCCGGCCGAACGCCGACATCGCACTGCCGTTGCCGAACGGCAGTTCGGCGCCGATTTTGTTGAACGCGCGGGACAGAATGCCGGGGTCGATCATCCCCACTCGACGTACAGCGCTCACCTGACCCAACCGCAAGACGGTTCTTGGAGGTCTCCAGCTTCAATGCTCGATTGCGCGACGAACTACTCGATGGCGAGATCTTCTACACGCTCGCTGAAGCCAGGATCATCGTTGAAAGCTGGCGCCGGCATTACAACACAGTCAGGCCGCACGCCTCGCTCGGATACAAGCCCCCGGCACCGGAGGTCTTTGTGCCAGCTTTCGCCGCGTGGCCGGCTGCGCTTGCTCGACCGGCTACGCCGGCCACCCTCGCCCTGCGACTGTCAATGCACTAACATTCCAATCGGACCACTCGATGGGGGCCGATCACCGACAGATCAGCGCTTCGCCAAACTCATCGTCGGTCGATAAGTTGTCCTACGGTTGCCTGAGCGTCTTTCTGAATCTGCTGCAAATGATCTTCGCTGCGGAAGCTTTCCGCATAAATCTTATAGACCTCCTCCGTTCCCGAGGGGCGCGCGGCAAACCATCCGTTCTTGGCAACCACCTTGATTCCGCCGATCGGCTGATTGTTACCGGGAGCGCGCGTCAATTTGGCTTCAATTGGTTCGCCGCCGATCTCCGTTGCGGTAAACTGCTCCGGGGCCAAGTTTGCAATCAGCTTCTTCTGATCCTCGGAGGCGGGCGCATCTATCCGACGGTAGAAGGACCTGCCGAGATCACGCGTTGCGGTCTCGTAGAACTGGTTCGGATCGTGGCCCGTGCGCGCGCAGATCTCCGCGGCGAGCAGGCCCATGATCAGTCCATCCTTGTCCGTCGTCCATACCGCACCGTCGTGTCGCAGAAACGAGGCGCCGGCGCTTTCCTCGCCGCCGAAGCCCAGCGATCCGTCGATCAGGCCGTCGCTGAACCATTTGAACCCACGGGCACTTCGATGAGCTTGCGGCCGAGCTTTCGCCGTCACCCGATCGATCATGCCGCTGGAGACGACGGTCTTGCCGACGGCGCTGTCATGCGCGCCAGCGCGGGCGGTTGCCGTAAACAAATATGCGATCGCGGCGGCGAGAAAGCTGTTCGGATTCATCAGCCCGCTCGATGGGCAGACGATACCGTGGCGGTCCGCATCGGTATCGTTGGCGAAGGCGATGTCGAACTTGTCGCGCATCGCGATCAGCCGCGTCATCGCATACGGCGATGAGCAATCCATCCGGATCTTCCCGTCCCAATCAACGGTCATGAAGCGGAACGTCGGATCGATGGCGTCGTTCACGACCGTTGCGGCAATCTTGTAGCGCTCGATGATCGGTCTGCCAATACTGAACGGCGGCGCCTCCCAGCGGGTCGATCCCGATGCGCACGCCCGCCGCGCGGATCGCCTCCAGATCGACGACGTTGGCGAGGTCGGCGACATAGGGCGTGATGTAGTCATGGGCGTGGATGCACGCGGCCTTGCGCGCGCGCTCATAGGCGATGCGGGCAACGCCATCGAGTTTCCTGACGAGGAGTTTGTTGGCGGTTTTCTCGATCCAGCCGGTCACTTCGAATGTCAGCCGGTCCGCCATTGGCGGGGTTGTATTTGAAGCCGCCTTCGTCGGGCGGATTGTGCGACGGGCTGATCACGATCCCATCCGCCAGACCGCTCTTGCGGCCGCGATTGTAGGTCAGAATCGCATGCGAAATCACCGGCGTCGGCGTGTAGCCGCCGTGCTCATCAATCATGGTCTCCACGCCGTTGGCCGCGAGCACTTCGAGCGCGGTGGCGAAGGCGGGCTCAGAAAGCGCGTGCGTGTCCATGCCGAGGAACAGCGGCCCGTCGGTGCCGGCCTGGCGGCGATACAGGCAGACAGCCTGGGTGATCGCCAGGATATGCGCCTCGTTGAAGGCGGCCGCGAAGGCCGAGCCGCGATGGCCCGAGGTGCCGAAGGCGACTCGCTGCGAGGCGATCCGAGGGTCAGGAACAAGCGCGAAGTAGGCAGTCACCAGCCGCGGAACATTGACCAGCAGGGAGGCCGGGGCCGGCTTGCCCGCCAGCGGGCTTATGTTTTCCGCCATGTCATGCGCTCGCCGCTCATCCCAGCACGACCTGCACCCGGTGCGTGGCGCCGTCGTCGACCAATGGCACATGCGATTCGCTGCCTTCCGTCAGCACGCCGTCGAGCTTGGTCGCAACGACGCCGCGACAGACGCCGGCAGGGTTCTCGACGGAGATCTCGTAGCGCGAGGAACGATAGCGGAAGACGATCTCGAAGCCGCGGCCATGCGCGCGGAATGCAGGGATCGAGCAACCAAATGCGTGCCGCGAACGCGGAATCCGAGGAGCCATTCGAGCGCGACGTTGTACATCCAGCCGGCCGATCCGGTGTACCAGGTCCATCCGCCGCGCCCGACATGCGGCGGCTCCGAGTAGATGTCGGCGCAGACGACGTAGGGCTCGACTTTGTAGCGATGGATCTCGGCGCTGTCGTCGGCGTGGTGGATCGGGTTCAGCATCGACAACAGCTCGTCCGCCTTGTCGCCGTCGCCCTGCATCGCGAATGCCAGCACCGCCCAGATCGCGCCATGGGTGTATTGTCCGCCGTTCTCGCGGATGCCGGCGCGGATAGCCCTTGATGTAGCCGGGATCGAGCGGCGGATCGGTCGAAGGGCGGCGTGAAAAGCAGGGCAAGCTTCTCGTCCCGCCGCACCAGGAACTTGTCCACCGCCGCCATGGCGCGCGCGGCGCGCGCCGGTTCCGCCGCGCCCGAGATGACCGCCCACGACTGCGCGATCGAATCGATGCGGCATTCGTTGTTGGCGACCGAGCCGAGCGGCGTGCCATCGTCGAAGATAGGCCCGGCGATACCAATCGCCGTCCCATCCGTTCTGCTCGAGCGATTCCTTCAAGGCGGCCGCGTGCTGGCGCCAGTCCAGCCGCCCGCTCCGGATTGCCGCGCCGATCGGCCAGAGTCGCGAAGGAGGTCAGCGTCGAGTAGAGGAACCAGCCGAGCCAGACGCTCTCGCCCTTGCCGCCTTCGCCGACCAGGTTCATGCCGTCGTTCCAGTCGCCGGTGCCCATCAGCGGCAGGCCGTGCGCGCCGGCGGCGAGGCTTTTGTCGAGCGCGCGCGCGCAATGATCGAACAGGCTCGCCTTTCGTCGGAAATCGTCGGCTGGAAGAAGGCATCGCGCTGGCCCTCGCGCAGCACCGGGCCCTCGAGAAACGGCACCATCTCGTCGAGAACTGCGGCGTCGCCGGTGACCTCGACATAGTGCGCTGCGACGTAAGCGAGCCAGCCGCGGTCGTCGGAGACGCGCGTGCGGATGCCGCGTCCGGATTCCGGCAGCCACCAATGCTGCACGTCGCCTTCGACGAATTGCCGCGCCGCCGCGCGCAGGAGGTGTTCGCGCGCGATGTCGGGCCGCGACACGCAGAGCGCCATGACGTCCTGCAACTGGTCGCGAAAGCCATAGGCGCCGCTCGCCTGATAGAAGCCGCTGCGCGCCCAGACGCGGCAGGCCAGCGTCTGATAGGGAAGCCAGCGGTTGAGCAGAACGTCCATCGCGCGGTCGGGCGTCTTCACCTGGACCGTGCCGAGGATGTCGTCCCAGTGCCGCGCGACCTCGCCGAAGACCGCGTCGAGATCGGCCGCGCGGTATTTCTCGACCAGGGCCTCGGCTTCCAGCCTCGGTCGCCGCCTGGCCGAGGAAGAAGACGATCTCCGTCGTGCCGTTCGGCGTCGAGCCCGATCTCGCGTCTGCAAGGCGCCGCAGGGGTCGAGGCCGGCGCCGACGCGGTTGGAGAGGGACCTGCCGGGCGCCAGGCCCAGAGGCCGGTCGAGCGCGCCGTCGCGGCCGATGAACTCCGTGCGGTCGCCGGTCCACCCCGTCTGCCGGCCGCCCAGATCGGAGAAGCGCGACACGCTCGCCGAACTGCGTCGTTCCAGGGGTTCGTCGCGAAGAGCGCGCCGGTCTCCGGATTGATCTCGGTCACGATGAAAGGGCGCGGTCGCCGCGCGATTGGCGCCGAGCACCCATTCGACATAGCCGGTGACGGAGATGCGCCGTTCGCGCCCCGACAGATTGGTGATCTTCAGCCGCGAAATCTTGATCGGATCGCCGACCGGCACGAATTGCAGAAGCTCGAGCGCGATCCCGTGCGATGCGTGCTCGAAGCGGCTGTAGCCCTGGCCGTGCGCCGCCGAGTAGCGCCGTGGTCTTCTCGCGGATCGGCAGCGCGGTCGGCCCCCACAGTCGCCCGTCTCCTCGTCGCGCACATAGATCGCTTCGCCAGGCGGGTCGCCGACGGGATCGTTCGACCAGGGCGTGAGCTGGTTCTGCTGGCTGTTCACCGACCAGGTAAAGCCGCTGCCCTCGGTCGAGACCTGAAAGCCAAAACCGGGATTGGCGATGACATTGATCCAGGGCGCCGGCGTGGTCTCGCCGCCATCGAGGATTGTCAGGTATTCGCTGCCGTTGTTGACAAAGCCGCCGAGGCCGTTGAAGAATTCCATCTCGGGATTAGGCGCGGGCGCCACCGGCAGGCGGGGCCGGCAACGCGAGGCGTGTCGGCAGCGCGACATCTGGATTGAACTGGCGGACGCGGTTTAACTGGTCGGCCAAGGTGCCGCGATTGCCGTACAGCACGGCACGGGCGGCCGCCTGAAGCAGCGCTCCAACTTCAGGGGAGACCATGTCGGCGCGCAGGACGAAGACCGCGCCGCGTGCATCGTCGCCCGCCGCCCTTGGCATCGACTGATTCATCCGCACCAGCGCATCGAGCGCGATCTGCGTGTCCTGGACGTAGGATGCGGCACGTTCGTTGAGGATCACCAGATCGACGGCGAGCTGCTTCAGACGCCAATATTCGTGCGCGCGCAGCAGCTGGCGCACGAGCTCCAGATCGTCTTCGTGATCGATACGGACCAGTACGATCGGCAGATCGCCGGAGATTCCTTCCGCCCAAAGCGTCGACGCCTCGCGGCTGCCGCGCTTGAGAGCTCGGCTGGCGGACGCAGCGACGGGTCGGAATAGAGGACATGATTGGCGAGGCGCTGGAACAGATGCGCCTCGTCCGGGCCGATGTCGAGGTGGCGCAGCTGCATCTGCGCCTGCGTCCAGGCCAGCGTCGAAGCCCGCTCGAACGCCATCGAATCGTGGTGCTTGTCGGCCAGATCGATGCACGTCCTTCGCGGGACGCCGCGATCATGGTCCAGAATGCGACATGGACCGTCGCGCCGGGCGGAATGATGCACGCGACGGCGCAGGCTGAAGATCGGGTCGAGCACCGGGCCGGCCGTGTTGGACAGCGGCCAGCTTTCGGTAATGGCGGCCGGCGAGCGGAGGGTCTGACCGCGTCCAAGAAACCGCGCCCGGTCGGTCTCGAACTGCACGTCGCCGGACCTTCGCCCTCGACGACGGCCAGGTGAGCCGCCCAGACCGCGGGTCGGCGGACGAGCGCCGCCGGCGGGTCGCGAGAATCGCGCCGAGATTCGGCGCAAACTCGGTCTCGACGAACAGCTTGGCGAACGCCGGATGCGCCACATCGTCGGCCTGGCGCGCCAAGGCGAGTTCGGCGTAGGACGTCAGTTCGATCTCGCGCGTCTGCTTGCCGCTGATTGGTGATCGAGACGCGGCGAACCTCCGCGTCGTCCTCCGGCGAGACCATGACTTCCTGAGACGTCGTGCAGCGTGGCGTCGTGCCGGCGTGATTTCGGCGCGGTCTTCGGAGAACGTCGACTTCATAGGCTGTCGGGCTCGACCACGCTCGGCTGGTATCCCGCCGACCAGAGTCTCGCCGCCGTTCACATCGCGCAGGAAGATATAGGCGCCCCAGCCGTCGCAGGTCACGTCCTCGCGCCAGCGCGTGATGGCGATGTCGCGCCAGCGGCTGTAGCCCGATCCCGCCGCCGTCAGCATCGCCGAATAGCGCCCGTTCGACAGGAGGTGGGTGCGCGGCATGCGCGAATGGGCCGAGGTGTAGCGACGCTGGATTTCGGGAACGAGGCTTCGCGGTCTCGCTGCCGCTTTCGTCTGTTCCGGCGGCGGCCGGGCCACAGCGACGTCGCGCGGCATGCGCTCCTGCAGCAGAAGCTCCGCCGCCTGGATCATGGGCTCGGCGTGAAAGCGCGCGCGCATTGCGCCGTCGTGCAGCGCGTTGGCGATGGCGACCAGGGTCATGCCCTGATGATGCGCCATGAAGGCCCGGATGACGACGAATTTCGCGCCTTCGGGCACGCGCGCACGCGTGTAGTCGAGCGCCTCGTACCAGCCATAGGAGCCGCGCGCGCCGAGGCCGGCCATGCGCTCGTAGTTGCGCGCCGCGGCGGCGGGGTCGATCATCGCGGCGAGGCCGGTGGCGTAGGGCGCGATGACCGTGCTTTCGCTCAAGCCCGCGCTTGTAGCCGAGATCGGGCACGCCGAAGCTCGAATACTGGTAGGTCTGCTCGAGGTCGCGCACGTTGTATTCGGACTCCGACATGCCCCACGGCACACCGAGTTCGGCGCCGTATTGCTCCTGCCGCCAGACGATCAGGCGATTGGTCTGCGCCAGCAGGCTGCCCGCCGGCGCGCGCATCACCAGGGACGGCATCAGGTACTCGAACATCGACCCGGACCACGAAATCAGGCCCGAGCGGCCGTCGAATCGGCGTCAGGGTGCGTCCCAGCCGGAACCAGTGCTTGGCGGGAACGTCGCCCTTGGCGATGGCGACGAAGCTGGCCAGCCGCGCTTCGGAAGCGAGCAGGTCGTAGAAATCGGAATCGAGACTGCCGTCGGCGGCGCGATAGCCGATCGACAGAAGCTGGCGGCTGGGATCGAACAGAAAGCCGAACTCCATCGACATCGCCGTCGCCACGGCGAGGTCCGCAAGCGTGGCCAGACGATGCGCCAGCAACCGTGCGGCACCTGCGGATGTCTTCAACGCATCGATGAGTGCATCCAGGTTTTCGTCCGAGTGGCTCTGCTCCCGGCGCGACCCCAGCAGCTGCATTGTCGCTTCACAATGCGCCGGCAGCGCGGTGAGCGTCGGCATGACGTCGAGCGGCCCAATTTCGTCGCCGGCCAAAGCTGAGTTGGCCACCAGGCCCGCCCACGGCATCAGCAGATCGAATTCGCGGCGACGCGCGGCAACGGTCGCGCGCAGCGTATCCGTCCATATTACTGTCTCCCCGGTGCCGTCCTCATCCCCGCAGGCGCGGGCGAGGTCGGCAATCCGATCAGCTTTTGCCGCTAGGTCCGTCAGACACCGGAAGATGCCGGCGGGGTTGGCAGGCGCGACCTGCAGCTCCACAGCAAAGGCATCGACGGCGCCAACGAACGCCGCGTCTGGACCTTCGATCGCCTGCGTGTCAAACGCCTCGCGGATCAGCGCGACGACATCTTCGAGCCCGCTCATCCAGCGCGGATCCACGACAGGCGCTGCGACGATTTCACGGCAGGCGATGCCAAGTGCGATAAGGTGGCCGGCGAGATTGCCGCTGTCGACCGACGAAACGTATTTCGGTTCCAGCGGGCGCAAGTCGACAGTGTCGTACCAATTGTAGAAATGGCCCCGGAAGCGCTCCAGCTTGCCCATGGTCGCAAACGTTGCCTCGAGCCGCTCCACGGTCTGGAGGGTGTCCGACCAGCCGAAATCATCGGCAGCGACGACGGACAGGAGGTACAGGCCGATATTCGTCGGTGAGGTGCGGTGGGCGACGATCGGCGTCGGATCCTCCTGAAAGTTGTCTGGCGGCAGCATGTTGTCTCGCGCGGTGACGAACTGTTCGAAGAAGCGCCATGTCCGCCGCGCGATCAGCCGCAGCTTCATCGCGTCCGTCGGCTCGACGATGAGATGACCGGCGGCTGGCGGCGGCTGGCTGGCCCATCGGGCCACGACGGGCGAGAGCACCCACAGCACCGCGAATGGCAGGGCGATTAGCCAGGACTGATGGCCGGCGAGTGCAATGAGCACGCCCGCGAGCCCGGCAAAGACGGCACTGGCCGCGATCTGCGCGGCGAGCGAACGCCGGTCGAATTCGGCATCGTCGTTGGTCTGGGCGGCGGTTACCCATTCGAGCAGCCGGCGATGAACGAACAGGCGGAACAGCGTCCGTCCGATCGCGTCGACCATGACCCAGGCCTGGTGCGAGAGAAACGTGACCAGGAACGCGGCCTGCGCGAGCCCAAGCACGAAATCGTCCCGAAGCGCCCGGAAATGGTTGCGCAACGGCACGCCGGTTCGGCGTGGCACAATGCCGGCGATTGCGCCGGTGAGTGGCGGCAGCGCGATGGTCAGCAAGGATGAAGGCAGTCCAGATTGCGGCGACCGGCAGCGGCTGCAGCCAGGCGAACAGCATGCCAAGAAGGGCAGTGGGTGCCGACAGGGACCGGCGCAGGTTGTCGAGCAGCTTCCACCGTCCGATCAGGGGGAGGGTGGTTTTCCGGGCGGTTCCGTCTGCCTCGCGGCCGAAGCCAAAGATCCAGGGCAGCAGCTGCCAATCGCCGCGGGCCCAGCGATGCTGGCGAGCTGCGGCGACCTCGTAGCGCGACGGGAATTCCTCGACGACCTCGATGTCGGAGGTCAGGCCCGCGCGCGCGAAGATCCCCTCCAGGAGATCATGGCTGAGGACGGCGTTATCCGGAATCCGGCCGGCCAGCGCAGCCTCGAGAATGTCGACATCGTAGATTCCCTTGCCGACATAAGAGCCTTCCTCGAAGAGGTCCTGGTAGACGTCCGAGACCGCGAACGCGTACGGGTCGAGACCGTTCGGCCCGGAGAACGTGCGCTGATACAGCGATCCCTGGCTGCCGATCGGCAGCGAGGGCGTCACGCGCGGCTGAAGAATGCCGTGGCCCTCCCGGACAAAGCCAGTCTCCGCGTCAAGGTGCGGACGGTTGAGAGGATGCGCAATCTTGCCGACGAGGCGCCTGGCGGCACCGATCAGCAGCCGCGTGTCGGAGTCCAACGTGATAACGTAGCGGATGCCAGCCGGCAGCCAGGGGGCGCTGCCATCGATCGCCATGAACGTCGTATCAGCAGCGCCGCGAAGCAAGCGATCAAGTTCGTGCAGTTTGCCGCGCTTGCGTTCCCACCCGATCCACTCTTGCTCGCCCTCGTTCCACATGCGTCGGCGATGGAGAAGAAAGAAGCGCGCCCGGTCATCGACAGGCCCGTAGTGCGCGTTCAGTTGGGCGATGCCGGCGGCTGCTTCGTCAAGCAGGGCCTGATCGTCGGAGGTGTGTTCGGTGGCGGAATCGCGCCAATCGGAAAGCAGCGCGAAGACGAAGTTGACGTCGGGGTTGGAGAGGTGGTGGACCTCGAGCCTCTCGATCTGTTCGCGCACGGCAGTGATGCTCGTCAGCATCGTGGGCACGACGATGATGGTGCGCAGATTGGCCGGGACGCCGTCGAGCAGTTCCAGCCCGGGCAGGAGTGTCGCACCCACCTTCAGGGTGAGAAAACGATTTACCGCCGCCACGGCCACGTCCGTAGCAGGAATGAGACCGACGATCGCAAACGCCAAAAAGGTCCATGTGCCAACGCCGGCATACGATACCGCCAGCAGCGGCAGAGCCAGAACGATCGCCGCGACCACGGCGATTGCGCCCACGTAGCTCGTCACTCCCATATCGGAGCCAAGGCGGCGCAATCGGGTTTGAAACGGCACGCGGCAGCCAAGGTCCTTCTCGAAGGCGCGCCGGCCGGCGGCGATCAGATAGAAGCCGGGGTCGTGATCGGGCCGCGCCCCGTCGTCCTGGCTCGCGACCGCGTTGCCCGCCTGTCTGGCGGCAGCAACTGCGCGGTTAGCAACGTCGGTCTCGCTGTGGCCGGAGCCACGCGCCAGCTCCTCGACCGCCCGGCGATAGAGATCCCGGGTCGGGAAGTCCATCGCCGCGAAGTCGCTTCCGGCGCGCATGATCGCGTCGACCGGGCTGACGCTCTCGAAGAATTCCGCCCAATTGGTCACCGAGATCAGGCGCATGCTGGTGATGACGTTGCGCGCCGTCACGTTCAGCGCGCTTTGGCGCTGAACTTCATCATGGGCAATCTGGTCCGTGGTCGTGCCTTCGGCTGCCAATCTGTCGTTCAACCAGCGCAGCGCCGGGGTCGCGTTTGGGATCCCGGTCGCGCAAACGCTGCGAGAGCTGCGCCGCGAACTCCGTCGACCAGGGTACCTGCTGGAGACTGGACAGGATTGTGGCCGCGGGCTCCGGGACGCGACCGCCGGCTCCGAGGATGCGGTCGGCAAGTGCATCGACCATTCGACTTGCCCGTAGCCGCTCTCCGATCTCTTCGGCCAGACGCCGGAGATTTTCGACCAAGTGTGATGCGGAGCGTGATCGTTATGGCCCACAACTCGCCGATGGTCAGAGGGTGTGAGCACTGGTAGGCTTTTACGAAGCGAGTGAGCTTTTGAAGGTCGAAAGCGCTGTCGGTGTGCGCGATTATGGCCCAGGCGATGCCGAAGATACGGGGGTACCCCCGCAACGGTCCGTCAGCCAGTTTCGGGAGGAGCTGGTAATATCCCGGTGGCAGGTCGTTGGTGATCTCGCGGATCTGCTCATCGACCACATGGAAATTGTCCAAGAGCCATTCCGCGGCGGGCGTGATCGGTTCATGCGCATGGTTCGCCCGGAGGATCGCGCGATAGGTTTCGGTCAGGATTTCATGTTGTCGCGGAGCCGGGGAGCCAGCGACCGGCCCATCTTCAGCTTTGGGTCGATGCGCTGGGCCTTGGCGAGACTTTTGGCGTGCTCTTCCAGCCGCTCCAGGCTGAAGAGTTCGGCACGAATTGGCGGCTCGGCCGGTTGCGAGACGGACACCAGCCCCAGAGCGGATCGGAGGCGAGACATCTTCACCGTGTACGGCCCTGCCTGTCGTTAGGGTTGAGCGGCCGGCGACGGCGCAAAGCGGGCAACTCGTTGTCTGGTTTCAGAAACAGCCCACGATAGCGATGGACCAGTAACACTGGCCGCAAGCCCGCCAGCGCTTGGCGCGAATTCGCCGATTGCTCGAGCTGGTACGCTGGCAAAGATATCGACGGTGACCCAGCTGAGCCTCTCGCCAGCCCCACAGAACCAGGGCTGCTCCTGCTGCCGCCCCGAGAAACAGCCCGCCAAGTCCCGCGGCCAGTAGAAATAGCGCGACAAGGTGGAAGCCGATGAACGCTCCCGCGATACCGACGAGTGCGCTCGTGAGGTCGGCTCGCCGCCCGCCGGCGATCTGCCGCGTTAGCCAAGAGGGTCGGGCGAACCTTTGTGCGATGATCCCGGCCGCAATTCCGATAGCGAGGACGATCAGGAAGACGAGTATAGGGTCCATCAGGTCCTGCGATCCTCTTTGGGAGATCCAATTACGAAATGATGACCCGTGACCAGTCGGGGGCGGGGGCGCTGTCGGGCCGGTCACGGGTCGGTCGCAGCAGCCCTGGCGGGGGCGAGGGCAGCGCCGCGATTTGAAAGGTGTGCCTCGATGCAGACTGTAGCTGAGACGAAGTCGTGAAGACGAGACTCGGAATGTACTCAGGTCGCTCCGGCGGCCGATCGACGATCGCAGTCGCTCGGGCCTGAGGCGGCCGCGGCGCGGGTCAGAGGCGGCCCATAACGACCAACACGACGAGGACGATCAAAACGACGCCGAGGACGCCGATGCCGCCGTTACCGAAGCCATATCCGTAGCCGCCGAAGCGGCCGCTGAAGCCGCCAAGCAAGAAGACGACAAGGATGATGATGAGTGATGAGTCCGATGGACATGATTCTATTTCCTGTTGCTCCCAGTCGCCGAGCATCGATCCTTCTCCCGCGTCCTGACCAGGGCTACGGCAGTGTCGAGCGGCTGACCTACTTTGTCTCGATGGAAATGCCGCTTTTGCCGACGCTGATATCGACGCCCGCGGTTTGCTGACGTTCCTGATAGTGAAGGTAGCCGACGACCCCCGCGACGACGACCAGCGCGCCGATGATCAGGTAGAGACCGTTGCGATTCATGGGGTGGCCGCCTCACTTGCCTTTGAGCGAGTCTTTGAGGCCGCCGACGGCATTCTGGACCTTGCCGCCGACTTCATCGGCCTTGCCATCCGACTCCAGCTTGGCGTCGCCGACGGCTTTGCCGACCGCTGCCTTGAACTTGCCTTTGACGACTTTCGCCGATCCGGCGATCCGATCCTTGTCCATAGATTGTCTCTCTTTCCTGGTTGATGCGGAGTGCTTCGAAGCTTTCCGAAGCACCAGGCGCACATTCAGTGGCACCGGGTGCTTGTTCGCTCGATGCAGCAGCGTCTTGCCTCAGTCAGAAGGAGCAATGTATCCCGAGCGCCCGCGCTTAGGCAGGATCGGAAACTACCTAAGAGTCTTCTCTGATTGGGGTCGTTGAGGTCAAGCTGCTCCTGTTGTTTTTCCGGATCGCGTCGTCCGCGGGTCGCGCGCTTCTCTTCGCGGTCGGCGCTGGGCCGCCGCATGATGGGGTCAGGAGGGCGAGGCGTCTCAATCTGTTTCACGACCTTGCGGACCTTGGCCCGCAGGTTCTAGACTCTCAACGAGATCGCCTTGCCCATCGTCCCCACGGGAACGATCCGGCATCACCCTTCAGGGCGAAGTTGTGTTTCTTGCTCCTCCAGTTTTCGTCTCACATCATGCCGCCGCTGCGGAGACCGGTGCCTTTCCATAGCGGAACTCGGTCGCGTCGGCCCACATGCGATGCAGGATGACGGCGAGTTTGCGGGCGACCGCGACGCGGGCACGCGCCATGCCGCGGCGCTTGGCGATGTTCATGCCCCACGCCCGCAGGCTCGACCATTTCTTGCTGCGCACGAGCAGCGTATGGGCCGCCTCGTAGAGCGCCGTGCGGGCGAGTTCATCGCCGCATCGGCTGACCTTGCCCTGAATGTCGGTCTCGCCGGACTGGTAGCGCGCCGGGGTCAGGCCCAGATGCGCGCCGACATCCCTTGATCGCTTGAAGCGGTCGGGCCGGTCGATCGTGGCACGGAAGGCGAGCGCGGTGATGGGCCCGACCCCTGGAACACTCATCAGCCGCCGACAAATCTCTTCCTTACGAACGATACCGAGAACCTGCTTCGTCAGGCGGGTAAACTCTTCCAGCATGGTGGCGAGGATCGTCAGCAGCGGCTCGACCAGCGGCATGACAATCGGATCCGTGCCGGCCACTTCGCGCACACGACCGGCGAAGGCGGTTCGCGACGGCGTGCCCAGCTTGATGCCGACCTCCCGCAGAATCGCCCGGACTACGTTCTCGATGGTGCGCATTTCGTTCAGCACCGTGCGGCGGGCGACGAGGAGGGAGCGCCAGAGACGGCACTGCCGGCTCTTCACATGCACCTGGCGATACCAGCCGGTGCGCATGATCTGCGCCAGCGCCCGGGCGTCATTCCGATCCGTCTTGTTCGGCATCGTCTTCATCGCCGCACTGGCTTGCCGCGTCTCGATGCAGATGGCCGGCAGGCCGTCGGCGCATAACCCGTCGTGAAGCCAGGCCGTCGGCGAACACGCTTCCAGCCCGACACGCTCCAGAGGCAGATCGACTTTCCGCAGCGCTTCGCTCAACGCCTGCGGCTCGCTCCCCGCACGCGCCTCCTTCACAATCCGCCCAGTCTCGTCGACCACGCAAATCGCGGTCTCTTCCAAAGACACGTCCAGTCCGGCAAAATACTTCATGGCTGCTCCTTCCCGATGTTTGTGGCGATCTACATCGACCACGTTCTCGCATCCCGACAGGAGCAGCCGCCACCATCCGGGCTCGGCCGAGACCCCAATCACCCCATCTGACTCGAAACGATGCGATTGATTTCAAGCTCTTGCGAGCTTGCCGGTGAGGGTTCGAATGTGAGCGACAAGCATCCAGGCGAGGGCGCTCGGGATTGTCGCTTCGAAGTCCTTGGCAAGTCTGCGGCATCGGCCGAGCCAGGCGAAGGTCCGTTCAACCACCCATCTGCGGGGAAGCACGACGAAGCCGGCGGCGGGATCGGAGCGCTTGATGATCTCGATGGTCCATCGCCCGAATGCGGTCAGCGCATCGCGGAGTTTGTCGCCGGCGTAGCCGCCATCGGCGAAGAGGTGACGCAGCCAGGGATAAAGCGAACGGATCGAGGCGAGAACGCTGACGGCGCCATCGCGATCCTGGATGTCGGCAGCATGGACCTGCAAGCCGACGAGATGACCCTCGGTGTCGGTGACGATGTGGCGCTTGCGTCCCTTGATCTTCTTGCCCGCATCATAGCCGCGCGGACCGCCGCTTTCCGTGGTTTTCACCGACTGGCTGTCGATCACGCCGGCCGACGGGCTGGCTTCGCGTCCCGCCTTCTCACGGGCGGTCATGACCAAGGCGTGGTTGATCGTGAAGAACCGACCACCGCGCGACCATTCATAGAAATAGCCCTGCACGGTCGAATAGGGCGGGAAGTCCTTCGGCAACTGCCGCCACTGACAGCCGGTCGAGGCGATGTAGAGGATCGCATTCATGACCGAGCGAAGATCCGTCGTGCGTGGACGCCCGATTGACGACGGCGCTGGCATGAATGGCTCGATCAATGTCCATTCCGCATCGGTCAGGTCACTTGCGTAGCGCAGGCCTTCGCGCCGATACTGCGGTCGAGTGATTTCAGTCCAAGGCATCGTGATCTCCATCGAATCTTCGCAAATCCGACGGAATCATAACCAACTGGAATCACTCAACTCTTTTTCAGTCAGGCTCTGAGAGCCGACGAAGGCGTCGGCGTCGATCTTCCAATGCTGGCCCGAGGTATAGGGGAGGCCCGGAGTGGTCGTATTGTAGACATAGCCTGTAAAGGTCGGCATGGCGGTTCTCCTGTCGTCCGCCGGTTCGACGGCGGTCGGTTGGGTTCAGGAGTCGGCAGGTGTCGCCCTGACCTGCCCGGCTCGGCGAAGCGGAGAACGCGGAAAACCGGCGGCGTCGACTGGCACCGCCAGTCCACGCTCTCTCACAATGGCCACGATAAGCGCAACGCGTCGCGATTGCCAAATTCGACGGTCCGCAACCTCGGCGGCGTTATCGCGCATTTCTTGTATTTCTTGCCGAAGCCGCACGGGCATGGATCGTTGCGGCCGACTTTTCCGAAGTGCGGCGTCGGTGGCTGGCTGGCGAGGTGCTGTCCGATCCTCCAGGCGTTGAGGATCGGGACCCAGTAGGGAATCAGATCGGGGGCCCTCTTGGTGAGATCGTCGGTCTCGGATTTCGACAGGCTGCCGTCGCCGCGGTTGATGTCGGCGAGCATGATCAGACCGGCCAGCGCGGTGCGCGTATCCTCGTCGCTGCCTGCGATCCTCGTAACGGTGCCGGCCAGGGGCACCATGCGCTTTGCCCAGATCTCGCCAAAACGATCTCCGCCGTCGTCTCAGGCTCTGAGCCGGCGGCAGACGTCATCGAGTTGTTCGAGGGTTTTGTAGCGGATCCGCATCTCGCCGCCGCCGGGCTTGTGGCTGATGACGACCGCAAGGCCCAAAGCGTCGGACAGTGCCTTTTCCAGCGCCTTCGTGTCGGCGTCTTTCGCCGCTGGCTGCCGCGGCTTGCCGCCTGCCTGGCGTCGCCCGCCCTCGGCCATCGCCTCGGCCTCGCGCACGCTCATCCCCGCCTCGACGATGCGGCGCGCCGCCGCCTCCGGATCGGGCAGCGTCACCAGCGTCCGCGCGTGGCCGGCCGACAGCTGGCCGTTCCGCACGTAGTGCTGCACGCGCTCCGGCAGCTTGAGAAGGCGAAGCGTGTTGGCGATGTGGGACCGGCTCTTGCCGATCACCTCGGCAAGCTGGCCCTGGCTGTAGCCGTGCTCGTCGACCAGCTGCTGATAGCCGAGCGCCTCCTCCAGGGCATTGAGGTCGGTGCGCTGAACGTTTTCGATGATGGCAAGCTCCAGCGCCTCGCGATCCGTCGCCTCCAGAACCAGCACCGGGACGTCATGGAGTCCCACCTTCTGCGCCGCGCGCCACCGCCGCTCGCCGGCGATAATCTCGTAAGCGTTCGCCGACCCCGGCACCGCGCGCACCAGGATCGGCTGCACGACGCCCCTTTCCCTGACGGAGGCGGCGAGATCATCGAGCCCGGCCGAATCGAAATCCTTGCGCGGGTTCCTTGGGTTGGGGCTGAGAAAGCTGACCGGCAAGGTCTTCGGGGGGCCGGACGGCGCGTCTCGGGGGTCGGTTCTGCGCCGACATCGCCGATCAGCGCTGCGAGGCCGCGGCCAAGACGTCGGCGGGGCATCTCTTCGGCCATGACGGTCCTCCTTACCCTATTCCTCGAACTGGACGGTTAATGAAGTGTTAACGCACCGTTCCGGAACCGAATCCATCACGCTGCCCGCAAACGTCGCTCGCGCTGGATGATCTCGGCGGCGAGTCGGAGATAGGCCTGGCTTCCCGTGCTCTTGAAATCGTACAGCAGCACCGGCTTTCCATGCGACGGCGCCTCCGAAACCCGGACGTTGCGGGGAATGACGGTCTCGTAGACCGCGGCCCCCATGTTTTGCCGGACATCCGCGACCACCTGGCTCGACAGGCTGTTGCGGCTGTCGAACATAGTGAGAACGATGCCGTGGATGGACAGTTCGGGATTGAGCGACTGCTTGACCTGTTCCACGGTCCGGAGGAGCTGGCTGAGGCCTTCGAGTGCAAAGAACTCGCACTGGAGGGGCACCAGGACTGAGTGAGCTGCCGCCATCCCGTTGATCGTCAGGAGGTTCAGCGACGGCGGGCAATCTACCAGAACGTATGAGTAGTTACGGGACCGACTCGAATCTCGTTGCGTCGCCGCTGCAAGGGCATTGCGCAGCCTGAAGGCGCGGTCGGAGCTTCCGGCGATTTCCAGCTCGACGCCGAGGAGGTCCAGAGTGGACGGCGCCACCGACACCCTCGGCACGGCAGTTTCCATGGCCACATCGTCGAGCGCCGCCTCGCCGAGCAGCAGGTCGTAGGTCGACAATTCCCGGCTCTTACGGTCGATCCCCAATCCTGTCGACGCGTTGCCCTGGGGATCGAGGTCGACGATGAGCACGTCCTCCCCGATTGCGGCAAGGGCGGTGCCGAGATTGATCGCGGTCGTCGTCTTCCCGACGCCGCCCTTCTGGTTCGCCAGCGCAATCACGCGCGGTGAAGGGGGCAGGCTCATGGCCTTCTTCGTCGCACCCTACCGGGCGCCGTCCTTGCGCGTGGCCCGTCGGATTTCGAGGATCACGCCGTGCTCATTGATTCGACTTTGATGTTTTACCAGATCAAGGTCCCAAGATTGAGTGGCTTCGTCGATTTCCCTCACAAAATCTGCCCCCTTCAGAAACGCCGCGGAAACCCCTTCCGAAAGGAGCGGCGCCGACAGATCAAGGAGACGGCCGAGCGGTGCCAAGGCGCGGGCGGTCACCATCTCAACCCGCGCGTTCCACGCGGCCAGGACATCTTCGATCCGTCCCTGGTGGACAGTGGCCGGCGAACCCGTCTCCCGAACGGCTTGCCTGAGAAACGCACACTTCCGGGCATTGCTTTCCACCAGGTGGACTTGGGCGCCCGGAGTTCTCAGCCAGAAGGCAGGCCAACACCACGCCGGGAAACCCGGCGCCGCTCCCGAGATCGACCCATCGCAGGATGAGGGGGAACAACGCGACCAGCTGAACGCTATCGGCGACGTGGCGGCGCCAGATGAACGGCAGGGTGCTCGGTGCGATCAGATTTTCCGCCGGCTGCCATTTTTGGACAAGAGCAACGAACGTCTCCAGCCGGTCGATTGTTTCACGTGAAACAGGGAGGATCGCGTCGAGGATTTCGGGTCCGTCCCGACCCGTTTCAGGCAGCATCACGAGCGCTCCGCCGCTTGACGGCCGCCAACACCGCCACCAGCGCCGCCGGCGTCACCCCATCAACCCGCGCTGCCTGTCCGAGCGTTTGCGGTTCCGCTGCCTTCAGCCGCTCCCGCATCTCCGTCGACAGCCCGGCTACCTCGTCGAAATCCAGACCCGCCGGAATGCCGACGCCCTCGTCGCGGCGGAACGCTGCAATATCCGCCTCCTGACGGCTCACATAGACCTCATAGCCCGCATCGATCTCGATCTGTTCGGACACGAATCGATCGAGCCCCCCCAGCGCCGGCCAGATCTCCGCCAGCCGTCCCATGTCGACATCAGGGCGCGCGAGCAATTCGTAAGCCGACCGCCGGACCCCGTCCTGGTTCAACGTCAAGCCGTGGCGCTCCGCTTCCTTCGGAGACAACGTCACGCTCTCCGCCAATTGCCGGGCCTCGGCCAACCTCCCCATCTTCGCCGCGAACCGCTTCTCCCGAGCCGAACCCACGAGCCCCAGTTCACACCCCTTGGCAGTGAGGCGGCGATCGGCATTGTCGGCGCGGAGCGACAGCCGATATTCGGCACGTGACGTGAACATGCGGTACGGCTCGGTGACCCCGCGAGTCACCAGATCGTCGATCATCACGCCGACATAGGCGTCCGCCCGGCTGATCACCGCCCCGCCCATGCCGGCAGCGCGCCGCGCTGCGTTGAGGCCCGCGACCAGGCCCTGCCCCGCCGCCTCCTCGTACCCGGTCGTGCCGTTGATCTGGCCGGCCAGGAACAGGCCCCTCACGCTCCGCGTCTCCAGCGTCGCCGAGAGCTCACGGGGGTCGACATGGTCGTATTCGATCGCGTAGCCCGGCCGCACGATGCGTGCCTTCTCCAACCCGGGGATCGTCGCGATCAGTTGACGCTGCACCTCCTCCGGCAGCGAGGTCGAAATGCCGTTCGGATAGATGGTGTCGTCGTCAAGGCCTTCCGGCTCGAGAAAAATCTGGTGGCCATCGCGCTCGCCGAAGCGGACGATCTTGTCCTCGATCGACGGGCAATAGCGGGGACCGCGGCTCGCAATCCGGCCCGAATACATCGCCGACCGACCAAGAATTCCCGGCAATCACTGCGTGGGTCGCGGCCGTCGTCCGGGTGAGGTGACAATCGATCTGCGCCCGGTCGATCCGGTCATTCATGAAGGAGAAGGGCATGGGCGGATCGTCCCCGGGCTGCCGATCGAGCCCGGCCCAGTCTATGGTCCTGCCGTCGAGCCGTGGCGGCGTCCCGGTCTTCAGGCGCCCCATCCGCAAGCCGATGCGCTCGATGGTCTCCGCCAAGCCCACCGCCGGTCCCTCGCCCACCCGGCCCGCCGGAATGGTCCTCTCCCCGATATGGATCAGGCCACGCAGGAAAGTGCCCGTCGTGATGACGACGGCCCCGGCCACCATCTCCCGCCCGTCACCGAGCCGGACACCCGACACCACGCCATCCTTGACGAGCAGATCGCCGACCTCGCCTTCGACGACCGCAAGGTTCGCCATCTCGTGAAGCAGCTCCTGGACCGCCGCCCTGTAGAGCTTCCGATCCGCCTGGGCGCGGGGGCCGCGAACGGCCGGCCCCTTACGCCGATTGAGGACACGGAACTGGATGCCCGCCCGGTCGGCGGCAATGCCCATCACCCCGTCGAGGGCGTCAATCTCCCGCACGAGGTGCCCTTTGCCGATCCCGCCGATGGCGGGATTGCACGACATCGCCCCTACGGTCGCGAAAGTGTGCGTCACCAACGCCGTCCGCGCGCCGAACCGCGCCGCCGCGGCCGCCGCCTCGGTTCCAGCGTGACCGCCCCCCACGACGATGACATCGAACCGTTCCATGGGAAATCCCCTATCCCAAGGACGCCGGGAGGTCAAAGAAACCGCCGTGTCTCAGAAAGCGTCTCGGATGGTGTTTCACGTGAAACCGGACAGATAACGCGTCCCAAACCGAGGTGCGCCGCCATTTCCGAGAAGCCACACCGACGCCGAGAGCATCGCGGACGCCCCCTGGACCCGTTGCCGACGGCCCTGGACAACCATCGGAACATGCGTGGACATTCGCCAGAACGCCGCCGGACACCTCCGGCTGCGTCCGCGTCTCATTTACCGATGCAAAACTCGGAGAAGATCACCCCGAGCAATTCCTCGACGTCCACCCGACCGGTGACCCGGCCGAGCGCGTCCGTCGCGCGTCGCAGATCCTCAGCACGAAGCTCGAGCGCCTTGCCATCGCCGTCGAGTGCGTCGTCGAGCGCCGCCCGGCACGCCTTCAGCGCCGCCCGCTGCCGCGCCCGGGTTATCAACGGCGCCTCGCCCGCGGCAAGCTCTTCCCGCGCCGCTTCGGCCGCCCGCTCGATCAGCCGGTCGAGACCCTCTCCGCTCACCGTCGACACCGCAAGGTCGAACGCCCTCGGACGAGCGTGTCCGCCGGGGAGCAGGTCGATCTTGGTCCCGACGGACAGCAATCCGAGCCCCGCCGGCAGCGCCGGCGGGGGAGCCGATACCGCGGTCACGTCCTGCAGCCATAGCACCAGGTCGGCCGCTGCCGCTCGTGAACCGGCCCGCCGGATGCCTTCCTGCTCCACCGCCCCGGCCCCCTCACGAAGCCCCGCCGAGTCGACCACGGTGACCGGATAGCCGCCGAGGTCGAGACGCACCTCGATCAGGTCGCGCGTCGTCCCCGGCTCCGGCGACACGATCGCCACGTCGCGACGGGCGAGCGCGTTGATCAGGCTCGACTTCCCCGCATTGGGCGGGCCCAAGACCACGATCTCGAAGCCCTCACGCAACCGCTCGCCCCGGTGCCCGTCGGCAAGGTGCCGGCCGATCTCGGCCGAAAGCAGCCGGACATCCCCCCAGGCACGCTCGGCCACCGATCCCGGAACGTCCTCCTCATCGGGAAAGTCGAGCTCCGCCTCGAGCCAAGCCCGCGCCCGTACCAGACGCTCCCGCCATCCTTCGTAGAGGTCGCGGAGGGCGCCGTCCGCCTGGCGGAGCGCCTGCCGGCGCTGCGCCTCGGTCTCGGCATTCACCAGATCGGCCAATCCCTCGACCTGGGTCAGGTCCATCCGTCCCGCGTCGAAGGCCCGGCGGGTGAATTCCCCCGCCTCGGCCGGACGGAATCCTTGGAGTCCCGACAGCGCCTCCAAAGCCGCGGCAACCACCGCCCGCCCGCCGTGGAGATGGAGCTCCGCCATATCCTCTCCGGTGAAGGTGCGGGGAGACGGAAAGAACATTACGAGACCGCGGTCGATGAGATCGCCGTCACCAGAGTGGATGGCGCGCAGGCTGGCCCTGCGTGGTTCCGGAATCGAATCGATCAAAGTTTCGAGTCCGAATCGAGTCTTCGGACCGGAAATGCGGATGACCGCGACCCCGGCGGGGACGCCCCCGGTCGACAGCGCAAAGATCGTATCGGGGTGCATCGGAGCATCCAAACCTGTCTAAACTCCTAAGATGCCCCTAGATTGCGTGCCATGACCGAAAACCAGCTCGCCACACAATCGAGCCCCTACCTGCTTCAACACAAGGACAATCCGGTCCACTGGCGCCCGTGGGGCCCCGCCGCGCTGGAGGAGGCCCGCCGCGCCAACAAGCCGATCCTGCTCTCCGTCGGCTATGCCGCCTGCCACTGGTGCCATGTCATGGCCCACGAAAGCTTCGAGGATCCCGAGACGGCGGCCGTCATGAACCGCCTGTTCGTCAATATCAAGGTCGATCGCGAAGAACGGCCGGACATCGACCAGATCTACATGAGCGCCCTCCATGCTCTCGGCGAGCAGGGCGGCTGGCCGCTCACCATGTTCCTGACGCCGGACGGCGAGCCGATCTGGGGCGGCACCTACTTCCCCAAGACCGCCCGCTACGGCCGACCCGCCTTCGTCGACATTCTCGAGGAGGTCGCCCGCGTCGTCCGCGAAGAGCCGAAATCGATCTCCCACAATGCCGGCCTGCTGATGCAGCACCTGAAGGCCCCCGACGGCGGACGCCGCCGGCCTGACCCTCGACCGCGACCTCCTCGACCGCGCCGCCGCGCGTCTCCTCGGGCTGATCGACCGCGAGCACGGCGGCATCAAGGGCGCCCCCAAATTCCCCCAGGCAACGCTCCTCGACTTCCTCTGGCGCGCCGCCGAGCGCAACGGCGACCCCGACTGCCGCGACGCCGTCCTCACCACCCTCCGCAACATCTGCCAGGGCGGCATCTACGACCATCTCGGCGGCGGCTTCGCCCGCTACTCGGTCGACGACCGCTGGCTCGTCCCGCATTTCGAGAAGATGCTCTACGACAACGCGCAGCTCGTCGACGCTGCTGACGCAGGCCTTCATCGCGACCGGCGACCCGCTGTTCGCCGACCGCATCGCCGAGACGATCGCCTGGCTCGACCGCGAGATGACCACGCCGGAAGGCGCCTTCGCCGCCAGCATCGACGCCGATTCCGAGGGCCACGAAGGCCGCTTCTACGTGTGGACGCAGGACGAAATCGCCGACGTCCTCGGCGACGAGCAGGCGGCATTCTTCGCCCGCGCCTACGGCGTCTACCCCGACGGCAACTGGGAGGGCGTCAACATTCTCAACCGCCTCGGCACCATGACGGCTCTCCCAGAGGCGGACGAAGCCCGCCTCGCCGACGCGCGCGAAAAGCTTCTCGCCCGTCGCGACGGGCGCGTCCGCCCCGCCACCGACGACAAGGTGCTCGCCGACTGGAACGGCCTGATGATCGCCGCGCTCGCCTTCGCCGGCGCGACCTTCAGCCGAACCGACTGGATCGCGATGGCCGACCGGGCATTCCGCTTCATCACCGGCCCGATGGCGCGCGGCGACCGCCTCGCCCATTCATGGCGCGACGACAAATCGATCTTTCCCGGGCTCGCCACCGACTACGCCAACATGATCACCGCAGCGCTCGCCCTGCACGTCGCCACCCTGGAGCCCGGTTATCTGACGACGGCCGAAAAGCTCGCCGCGACCCTCCGCAGCCACCATCGGGACGACGCAACGCCCGGCTACTTCCTCTCTGCCGACGACGCCGAAGCCCTGATCGTCCGCCCGCGCTCGGTCACCGACGAGGCAACGCCGAGCGCCAATTCGGTGATGGCGCAGAACCTCGTCCGCCTCTGGCACCTCACCGGCGCCGACGCCTATCGCGAGGACGCCGACGCCATCATCCAGGCCTCGGCGCCAGCGGTGGCCGCGAACCTGTTCGCGACCACCGGCATGCTGTCGGCGCTCGACCTGCGCCTCCATGCGACCGATGTCGTGATCGTCGCGCCGACCGGCGTGCAACCGTCCACTCTCGTCGACACGTCCGGCGTCATTGGACCCCGAACACCATCCTCTCCGTCCACGCGGGAGCGGCCGACCTGCCGCCGAGCCATCCCGCCGCGGCAAGACGCCAGTCGACGGCAAACCCACCGCCTATGTCTGCCGAGGCAGAAACCTGCTCATTGCCGGCAAGTGACTCCGAGGCAGTGGACGCGCTGTTGCGCAACTGACACGCGGCCTCGATGCATTTCACCGGCATTCGGTACCAAACGCTCCACTCATTAAAAAGAGGATCGAATTACGGTAACTGCGGAATGATTGGGATGGTGAAGCGGATCCGACTGACGGTGCTCTGCTCGGCAGATTTGCTACCGCCGCCGCCGATCTCCATCACGGAAAACACTTTCAAATGACCTTTGGCTTCGCCTTCAAGCCTATCCGCAACGGTGACTGCAACATCGAATTCAACTTTCTGCACGTGGCTGCTGGCTACGTTAGAGGCTTTGTCCCATACCGGATTGATGGAAGCGGGTGCATCGGATTTCAGCCGATCAATCGCGTCTTTGACTTCTTCTGAATTTGCACAAGCGACTCTGCCACGAATTCTTTGAGTTCCATTGATCACTCCTTCTCGAGTAGCTTACGTCCATTCACGCCCTCTGCCCACTTTGGTCTCGACCAACAGGCCATTGCTATCGTCGGCGGCTAACACAAGGATACGATCCACAAGCACTTCAGCCCGGCGCAGACCATGGACCACCAGACCCGCACCCGCGACGAATTCACCCGCCAGGCGGCGGCGTTCGACGCCGCCCCCGTCGTCACCGATACCGATCTGACCGCCCAATTCGTCGACGCGGTCAATGCCGAATCCGACACCGCCGCCCTCGACCTTGCCTGTGGACCCGGCATCGTCACCGCCGCTCTGGCCAAGGTTGCCGGCACCGTCGTCGCTTTCGACCTGACGCCCGAGATGCTGAAACGCGCCGAAACCCGCTGCCGGGCCGCCGGGGTCGACAACGTCTCCTTCCGCCAGGGCGACGCCGCCGCCCTGCCCTTCGCCGACGGCAGCTTCGACTGCGTCGTGACCCGCCTCTCGATCCACCACTTCGCCGATCCGGTCGCCGTGCTCGCCGAGATCCACCGTGTCACCCGCCCGGGCGGCAGGCTGGTGCTCGGCGACATCGTCTCTTCCGAGGACGCCGAGGAATCCGGATTGCACAACGCGATCGAGACGCTTCGCGACCCTTCCCATGTGCGCATGCTGCCGGCCTCCGAGCTGACCGCCCTGGTCGACCAGGTCGGCTTCACGATCGTCGCGCAGGCGACGTGGGCGCAGCCCCGCACCTTCGACGAGTGGGCCGCCATCGTCGACGATCCGGGCGGGTCGCGCCGATCCGCACAGTGCTCGCCAGCCTGGTGCGGGCCGGCGTGCCGACCGGGATGGCGCTCGCCGCCGATGGCGACAGCCTCTCCTTCGTCCACCGCTGGCTGCTTATCGCCGCCGACCGACAGCGCTGACGTCTTGTTGCCGCCCTGGCGCCGATGGCGCCACAATCCGCCCGATCGAGCTGACGAACCACAGAATCCCGCCGGAAACATGGTTTACAGTTCGTAAACCTTTCTCAGCCTAAAGTAGACGATCAGGGTCTGTTGCCACTTCCGGCGACCTGTCCCTTGTACTTCACCTGTTTCCCAGCGCCCGTTTTTGCGGCGCCGCAGTTCAAACGACGCCGCGTGCGCTTCAGACCGCAAGAGGTGGCCTTCGATGACAGCGATTTCTTCTGTCCGATCCCAGTTCAAAAAGTTCCCCTCCACCTATCGCTTCGACGGCACCGACTGGTGCATCGAGATCCCCGCCCGCTCCCTGGACGAAGCAAGGAGCGGCTGAAGGTCTGGGCTTCGCCCGCTACGAGGGAGAGGCATCGCGCGCCCGACGGCCTCGCCGGCCCGGCGCCCGCGCGGCTGGTTCCGAACGCGCTGCGGTCCGCCTGAAC
>CAVQBS010000048.1:0-280953 GCA_963710805.1 uncultured Alphaproteobacteria bacterium
GAAGCCGAAGGCGTGGATCGGGTAGCTGGGATTGGGGCAAAGCACCACGTCACCGGGGGCGGTGATCGCCTGCGCCATGTTGGCGAAGCCTTCCTTCGAACCGATGGTGACGATCACCTGGGTATCGGGATCGACCTTCACCCCGAAGCGGCGGCCGTAATAGGCGGCTTGCGCCCGGCGGAGACCGTTGATGCCACGCGAGGCAGAATAGCCATGGGTGTCCTCGCGGCGCGCCGTCTCGGCCAGCTTCTCGACGATGTGCGGCGGCGTCGGGAGGTCGGGGTTGCCCATGCCGAGGTCGATGATGTCGGCGCCGCCGGCCCGCGCCCTCGCCTTCAGCCGGTTGACCTGCTCAAACACGTAGGGCGGCAGCCGCCGCACACTGTGGAACTCGTTCATGGCTTCCATTCCGTCGGTCGACTAGTTCGCGGGCGCCGGATCCGCAGAGGTTTGATCCGCGGTCTTTGCCGGCGCGCATTCCGGGTATTTCTCGGCAGCCCCTTCTTGAGAGCATTTCTTGATCTTTTTCAATGCTTCTTCGCCGTGGGTCTCGGCCTCCTTGGTCAGGGTGGCCGGCGCTTCGTCCGCCTTCGGCGGCTTGCTCTGGCCGTCGCGGAGCGCTTCCAGCTCGCTGATAATGCGCTTGCGCTCATCCGGGGGTAGCAAAGTCCCGCTCGGCTCCTGCGGCGGGACGTTGATATTGGGAAAGCTGTTCGCGGTCTTTGATCCTGCGGGAGCCGCATTGGCCGGGCCGGTCGCGGGTGCCGAAACCGGCAGGGGCTCGGACGCCGTGGTCGGCATCGGCTGCTTGTTTCCGGCAGCGGCTGCCGCAGGTTGGGACGGCTCTTTCGCCGTGGCCGCCGGTGCGGCCGTCTGGTTGGTCGACGGGGCGGGCTCCCCGGGTGCGGCCGCCGGTGGCGCCGTGCCTCCCGAGGCGGCGCCGCTGAGAACGAACGGATTGCCCGCCGCCGGGCCAGCCGGCTTGGTGAAATTCTCCGCCGTGGTCTGCACGCAGCCACTCACCGCCAGAGCAAGGACGAGGCACAAAAGCAGGACCACGTGTTGGCCGAAACCTTTCATTGGCCCACATTGCCTGCAATGGTGGTCGCCCATGGTGATCAAAGCGTTAAGACGCCGCTGCTATCGTTTTACGTGGCCGCACCATTGTCTCATATTATGTCGAAAAAGCGGGTTTTGGTCGCGCACGACATCAGGGAAGAATGACCAAGGACAAATCGTCGCCAGGGAGCTACGGGATCAGCGATCCGGAAGCCTTCGCTCATAACCTCGCCCGTATGATCGAGGAAGCGGGCAAGGCTGCGTCGGCTTATCTCAAACCGCGCGAGGAAGGCAAAGCGTCCGTCGACTTCGCCGACGGCGCCAGCGAAGTCGCCAAGGTGCTGTCGCGGGTCTTCGAATACTGGCTGGCCGAGCCGGAGCGGACGGTCCAGGCCGAAACCAGCCTGATGTCGCGCTACATCGACCTGTGGTCGAATTCGCTGAAGCGCATGATGGGCGAGCCGACCGGGCAGAGCGTGGCGCCGGAACCGGGCGACAGGCGGTTCAACGATCCCCAGTGGAGCCAGAACCAGTATTTCGATTTCATCAAGCAGTTCTACCTGATCACCAGCCGGTGGGCGACCGACATGGTCGACAGGGCCGACGCCCTCGACCCTCATACCCGGTTGAAGGCCTCGTTCTACGTTCGCCAGATCGCCGACGCCTTGGCGCCGTCGAACTTCGTCTTCACCAACCCCGAGCTGATGCGCGAGACGCTTTCCTCCAACGCCGAGAACCTCGTGCGCGGCATGCATCTCCTGGCCGAGGATATCGAGGCCGGCCAGGGAGACCTGAAGATTCGGCAGTCCGGGACCGGCGATTTCGAACTCGGCAAGAACCTCGCCACGACGCCGGGCAAGGTCATCTACCAGAACAGCCTCTGCCAGATCGTCCAGTACAAGCCGACCACGGACCAGGTGCTCAAGCGCCCGCTTCTCATCGTCCCGCCGTGGATCAACAAGTTCTACATCCTCGATCTGACGCCGGAGAAATCCTTCATCCGCTGGTGCGTCGAGCAGGGCCACACGGTCTTCGTCATATCCTGGGTCAATCCCGACGAGAAGCACGCGCGAAAGAGCTTCGAGCACTACATGCGCGAGGGCCTCATCGAGGCGGTGGACGTCGCCCTCAAGGTCACCGGCGCCGACGGGGTGAACGCGCTTGGCTACTGCGTCGGAGGGACGATCCTTGCCGTCACGCTCGCCTGGATGGCGGCCAGGCGTGACCACCGCATCAAGACGGCCACCTTCTTCGCGACGCAGGTCGATTTCACCCATGCCGGCGACCTCAGGGTGTTCGTCGACGAGGAGCAGATCGCCGACCTCGAATACAAGATGAAGATGCGCGGCTATCTCGAGGGCAAGCGGATGGCGAACGCCTTCAACATGCTGCGCTCGAACGACCTGATCTGGCCCTACGTCATCGCCAACTACCTGAAGGGCAAGAAGCCGGCGCCGTTCGACCTGCTCTACTGGAACTCCGACGCCACCCGGATGCCGGCCGCCAACCACGCCTTCTACCTGCGCAACTGCTACCTCAGGAACCGCCTGTCGCAGGGCGAGATGGAGGTCGGTGACGAAAAGCTTGACCTGAAGAAGGTCAAGATCCCCATCTACAATCTGGCAACGCGGGAAGACCACATCGCCCCGCCGCGATCGGTGTTCCTCGGCTCGTCTTGCTTCGGCGGCAAGGTAACCTTCGTGCTGACCGGCTCCGGCCATATCGCCGGGGTCATCAATCCGCCATCGAGGAAGAAGTACCAGTACTGGACCGGTGTTGCCCCGAGAGGCGATCGCTACGACGAATGGATGAAGAAGGCGAAGGAGCACCCAGGTTCCTGGTGGCCGCACTGGCAGGCCTGGATCGAGGCGAAGAACAGGTCGAGGGTGGAGCCTCCCAGGATGGGCGGCGGAAAGTTCAACGCCCTTGAGGATGCACCCGGAAGCTATGTGAGAGTGAAAGCATGAGCATTGCGATAATCGGCGCAGGCAGGATGGGGCAAGGACTGGCGCGGCGGCTGGCTGAAGCCGGCGAAACGGTCGTGTTGACCGCAAGGGACAAGGTCAAGACGGCATCCATCGCCGTCAATATCGCCGGCGGCAAGGTCAAGGCTGCCCAGGTCTCGGCCGCGGGCGAGGCCGATGTGGTCATCCTCGCCGTCCCCTATCGCGAAACCGCCAACGCTCTCACCGAGGCCGGGCCGCTCACCGGCAAGGTGGTGATCGACATCACCAACCCGGTCGGACCGGAGCGTTCGCTGGCGATCGGCCTGACCACTTCGGCGGCCGAAGAAGTGCAGAAGCTGGTTCCCCAGGCCCGCGTCGTGAAGGCGTTCAACACCATCTTCGCCGACGTTCTCGACCTCCATCTCAGCGACGCCGACACCCCGCCGCAGGTTCTCTATGCGGGTGATCACGAGTTCGCCAACCAGCGGGTGGCCGGCCTGATCTCGGCCATCGGCTTCGAGCCGATGGCCGCGGGGCCCCTGATGAACGCCCGCCTGCTCGAGCCGCTAGGCCTGTTGACGATCCAGATGCGCTACGCGCTCGGCCACGGCAGCCGGACGGTGCCGCGCTTCGTGGAGTACTGACCGGCGGCCTGCGCCAACGAACCGGCCGCTATTCCTCCGTCTCCTCCCGGCCGTAGAGCAACAGGAGCACCAGGATCACCACCCCGTAGATGATGTTCCGACCGTAGTCGGGCATGTTCATCGCGAGGAGGACGCTCACCAGCGCGACCAGAGTGACCGCCCCGGCGGCGGTGCCGAGATAGTGGCCCCGGCCTCCCAGCATATAGACCCCGCCGATCACCACCGCGGCGATCGACTGGAACAGGTAGGGCGTCCCCATGCCGAGCGACGCCTGGCCTCCGAAGCCGACGAGCAAAACCCCGGCGAGCGCGGCAAACAGCCCGCTCAGCATGTAGAGAAGCACGGTGGTCAGCCGGACATTGACCCCGGCGAGGTAGCTCGCCCGGGTGTTGTTGCCGATCGCATAGGTCCTGCGGCCGAACGTCGTAAAGCTGAGCAGCACCGACACGATGGCGATCACCGCCAGCCACAGAAAGAGGGCCGCCGGCAGCCCCAGGATGGTGCCGTGAACCGCGTCCTGCACGACCGGCGGTGCGTAGGATGCGCAGGCGTTGCAGGTGAGCCCGCCGCTGAGGCCGAGCGTCAGACCCTCCATGATGCCGTTCATGGCAAGGGTCATCACGACGGCGGGAACGCCGATGAAGGCAATCGCGACGCCGTTGACCATCCCGACAGCCGCCCCCAGGCCAAGGGTCATCGCCAGCCCGTAGACCGCGCGGTCGTCCTGGCCGAGCGAGGTGGTGACGAGCAGGATCGCCGCGCTGTTGAGCACCCACGGCACCGAGAGGTCGATGCCGCCGATCAGCACGACGAAGGTCTGCCCGGCGGCGACCAGGCCGACGAACGAGGCGATCGTCAGCACCGCCGTGATGCTGTCGAAGCTGGCAAAGCCGGGGTGTACCAGCGCGCCGATGACGAACAGAAGGATGGCGGCGAGAAAGGCATAGACGATGCGCCGCCGGTCACGCGTCAGCCCGACGCGATCGAGAAGCCCGAAGGAGCGGCTCAGCACGGCCATCAGCGTCGCCTCCGCAGGAGCCAGCCGATGACCGTGCCGAGGACCACGGCGATCACCAGGAACAAGCCCTTCGTAGAAGGACTGGTAGAGCGGATCGATCTGCGAGAAGAACAGGACGTTGACGATCATCGTCGTGAGGAAGGCGCCGGCGATGACGCCGACCGCGCTGCCGCGGCCGCCGAAGAGGTTCATCCCGCCAAGGACTACCGCGACGATCGAGCGTCAGCGTATAGCCGTCGCCTGTGGTGGCGTCACCGGCCGTCGCCGTCGCGGCAAGGAAGAGGCCGGCCGCGGCCGCAAGGGCGCCGCTGAGGGTGAAGGCAAGCACCCTGGTCGCGCACCGGGATGCCGTTGGAGCGTGCCGATTGCTCGTCATTGCCGACGGCAAAGATCGACACGCCGAGGTTGCTCCGCCGGAAGGCCGACCAGAGGAGGCCGAGCAGAAGCACGTAGAGCAGCGCCCACGGTTGATAGGGATCGACCAGGACGGCCGTGTAGGAAGGCGGAATGGCGCCGCCCGGCTGCGGCAGCACGCGGATCGCCAGACCCTGGTAGATGGCGAGCGTCGCTAGCGTGACCAGGATCGGCTGCAGCCGGCCGACGGCGACCAGCAGGCCGTTGATCAGGCCGAGCCCGGCCCCGATCAGCAGGATCAGCAGGCTCCAGCCGATCATGCTGCCGAGATTGTCCTGCAGGTGAACGGCCGCCAGGGCGTTGGAGAGGTCCATGACGCCGCCGACGGAAAGATCGAGCCCGCGCGCCAGCACTACGATCGCCTGCCCCATGGCGACGAGGACCAGCGGCATGGTGTTGTTGACCGTCGAGGTCAGCTCGAAGTTGCCCGGCAGGACCTGCAACTGCATCCAGTAGACGACGCAGTAGAGGATGATTGCCGCGAGAAGCATCAGGAAAACGAGGACGAGCCCGACGTTTTGACGGAAGAAATGCACCAACCAGCTGCGCCGGGGTGCGATGGCGGTGGCTTCAGTGGACAACGGACTCTCTCACGGCAGCGGCAACGATGTCTTCGGCGGTGATGCCGGTGGACGGCAGTTCGGCGGCGATCCGCCCCTCGCGCATCACCAGCACGCGATGGCAGAGATGCGCCAGTTCCTCCGCATCGCTCGAATAGAAAAGCAGTGCGCATCCCTCCGAGGCGAGGCGCGCCATCAGCTCGTAGATCTCGTGCTTGGTGGCGATATCGACGCCGCGGGTCACGTCGTAGAGCAGGAGGATGCGCGAATGGGCGATGC
This sequence comes from uncultured Alphaproteobacteria bacterium, assembly GCA_963710805.1. Lineage (GTDB taxonomy): Bacteria > Pseudomonadota > Alphaproteobacteria > Rhizobiales > Kaistiaceae > Bauldia. The sequence goes on from CAVQBS010000048.1 coordinate 5,921, forward strand.
AGCCACCGGCCAAGCAGGACCTTCTGCTGGTTGCCGCCGCTGAGCTGGCCCACCGGCATTGTTGAGACCCGGCGTCCGTATCTGCAGCTGCTTGACCATGTCGGTCGCCAAGCTTGCGTTCGCCGGCCGAGTGGATGAGCCCCAGACCGAGGAAAGGCGCCGCAGAATCGGCAGCGTCAGGTTGGCCTTGACCGACATGGGCAGCAGCAGTCCCTCGGTCTTGCGATCCTCGGGAACGAGCGCGATGCCGAGCCGCGCCGCATCGCGCGGGCTGCCGATGCGCGCCTTCGAGCCATTGACGCTCGATCTCGCCGGCGACGCCGGGCTCGGCGCCGAACAGCGTAGAAGAACAGCTCGCGATGGCCGTGGCCGGCAAGGCCGCCGATGCCGAGGATCTCGCGACGAATGGAGCGTCAGCGAAACATCCGTGATGCCGGGACCGCGTCAGGCCCCGCGCCTCGAGCACCGGACGCGCCGCTTTCTGGGCCGGAGGCTCGGCGGATAGAAGGCGTCGACCTGCTGGCCGGTCATCAGCGTCACGGCCTCGCCCTCGTCGATCTCGGTGAACGTTCCGAGTTCGCCACCGTTGCGGAAGATGGTGATGCGGTCGGCGATATCGGTGATCTCGTTCCAGCGATGCGACGTGAAGATGATGCACTTGTTGCGCGCCCGCAGATCGCGAATGAGCCGGAAGAGCCATTCGACCTCGTTCTCGCCGAGCGACGAGGTCGGTTCGTCGAGGAGCAGCGTGTCCGGATCCTGGACGATGACCCGCACGATCTCGACGATCTGGCGTTCGGCCAGCGAAAGATCCTCGACCAGGACACGCGGATCGATGTGATGGATGCCGAGGCCGGAAAGGATCGAATTCGGCCTCGTCCGCCATGCGTCCGCGGTCGATGAGGCCGAGGCGGCTTCGCGGCTCGCGCCTGATGAGCAGGTTCTCGGCGACCGTCATCCAGGGCAGCAGCGTCAGCTCCTGGAATACGGTCCAGACGCCGCGGCCATGCGCGGCGTCGGGGCTGTTGAGTTCGACCGTCTCGCCCGCCACCCGCATCTCTCCGGCATCCGGGCGAAGCCGGCCTCCGAGGATCTTGATGAGCGTGCTCTTTCCCGCGCCGTTTTCGCCGACGAGGGCGTGGACCTCGCCCAGACGAGCCGAAAACGACGCACTGTCCAGGGCCTGGACGCCGCCGAAGGCCTTGGACAGACTGATGCCTTCGATCGCCGGCGCGGTCTGGCGCGCCGGCGGCTTCGGGCTCGGCGGTCATGCCGCTGGCAGGTTGACTTTGAGATCACCCGGGCAGGGCTTGCCGTTCGGTCGCCGCTTCGACACAGAAGACCACGGACGCATTCGGTCCGCTGTCGGTGAAATCGGTGAAGAAGCTGTCGGGAAGCTTCGGGAAGACCGTCACGCCCTCCTTGACCGTGTCGTTGGTGACAAAGGGGAAGGGGATCGTGATGTCCTTCTTCGGATACTCCTTCGCCAGGATGCGGCGGGCAAGCTCGAGCGAGATGACCGAAAGGAAGGGCGGCTGGCCGATCGAGATGCCGTCCACCTTGTGGCCCATATAGCCGAGCATGAACTTGCGGAAGCCGTTTTCCGCTTCGCCGGCCGTCGGCGGCAGCGGGCGCTTGGCGGCGATGAACGCCTTCAGAACGCCGTCGGTCCCGCCCTGGCACCAGATGCCGTCGATCTGCGGTAGCGAGGGCAGGATGGAAGCCGTATTGCGTTCCGCCGTCGCCGAATCCCACATGCCGGTGTAGCGGTTGACGACCTTGATGCCCGGATTTGCGCTTCCAGACTTCGTCGGCGCCCTTGTTGCGGTCCTCGTCGACCGAGGTGCCGGCGACGCCCGTCACCATGATGACGTTGCCCTTGCCGTTCAGCTTTTTCACCAGCGAATTCGGCGAGCTGCTTGCCGAACGCAACCTGATCGGTATTCACCTTCAGGACCGACGGCGCCGGTGACGATGTTGTCGAAGGAAACGACCAGGATGCCGCGTTGCGTGGCCTGCGTCAGGATGCCGTTGAGACCCGTCGGAGAAGCCGCGTCGACGACGATGGCGTCGACCTTCTTGCGCGATCAGATTGGAGATCTGCTGCGACTGCTTGCTGACGTCGTTGCCCGAGTTGAACCACGAGCCTTCGACCTGCGGACTTGAACGGCTCCATCTGAGAGCGCGATTTCCAGACGTTCTCCATCTCGATGCGCCATTTGTTGCCGATGAAGGAGTTGGCGAGCGCGATCTTGAATTTCTTTGCCGTCGCAGCGTTTGCCGCCGTCACGCCGTTCGGGAACAAATTCAGGGCACTGAGGCCCGCTGCCCCCATCGCGCCGAGCTGCAATACGCCACGCCGCGTGAGTTTTTCGGACATTGGTTTCTCCTCTTTCTGCAATTGGGGGAGAGGTCGCCCTGGCAAATAATTCTAGGGCCAGTGCCCCAAAGGAAAAGGAAATTGCACATTGTCAAAATGTCGCGGCTGGCCGTCACGGCGCTCGCCACATGATCGCTAGATCGATGTGTTTAACCAGCAAACTCAGCCGGTTCCGCACGAGTTCTCGAAGCGGTGGGCTGCAAGAAGGTGGATTGGGACGGAGAGAGAATCCGAGATATCCAATCGATCGGGAGATGCGCCCGGTGGTGGGCCGGGCGCATGCTTGGCCGGGAATGCTTATGGCTTGCAGGTGATGGAGGCGAAACCATCGCAGAAGGGCTGGTCGCAGACCGCGCCGGTGCCGATCAGGCGGGTCGGCTGGCTGGCGCCGATGTCCTTCGCCTCGGCAAAAGCCGATGCACCACCTGCAAAACCGCGGGCCTTGCACCAGGCGGTGGCAGCTTGCGCTCCGCAACCGACACTCCAGTTGTAGCACCAGTCAAGCCGGTTGCCGCCCTGCATGGGATTGTTGAAGGTCTGCGCATTGGGCCGGCTACAGGTAATCTGCGCGAAACCATCGCAGAAAGGCTGATCGCACACCGCACCGGTGCCGATGAGCCGCGTTGGAGAGCTGGCACCGATGTCCTTCGCCTCGCTGAAGCCGACCGCCCCGTTCTTCCAGCCCTGTGCCTTGCACCAGGCGTTGGCGGCCTGAGCTCCGCAGCCGACGCCCCAGTTGAAGCACCAGTCCAGCCGGTTGCCGCCCTGCATGGGGTTGCCGAAGGTCTTGTTCTCTGCACTTGCCGATGCCACGAAACCCATCAGCATTGCCATCGCGGCAATGGCGATCACTGGAATCCTGATACGCATCTGACTTTCTCCTGGTTGCCGCCCCCCCCACTTCACTGTCCCGGCGGAGCAACGCTGATGGTTGGCTCCACCGGTCCGACAGGCGTCATTGAGCGGGCGCCTGAACCTTTCCTTGATTGAGAACGCTGCCGCCGACGCTGGAGCGAATCCGCTCCAGCTTTTCGCAGCGGTCGTAGCCTGAGATGCAGGTGCTGGCGCATTGCGGCCGGGCGGGATCGCCGACCTTCTTGGTCTGGTCGCACCGCACGGCGCACTGGCTGAGGGTCTCGACGCAATCGGCCATGGCGGCGCTGCTGCATCCGATGAGGAGCAGCGCGGCGAGCGACAGAAGGGATCGCCTTACGGCAGCGCCCCGCCTGGTTGGCCTGCCCCTCTTTAGGGGCGGACGAAACCGTGGACCTGTCAGGTGAAGGCTGTTCTGCGGCACCGCTTTGTCTTCCACGACCGCGATCCCTCAATTCAAAGCAGCCGCACTATACGCCTGCTCAAAGCGTTCTAGGAGGGGGGGTGTGACCGCTGTCACAGGCTGGCTGGACGCGGCTTCGCAGAGGTGTCGTTAGCCGGCTTCGGCAGGCGGTGGGTGACGGGCCTCGTGGTTCGGGTGCGACCCGGCGCGGCGTCAGTCGCCCGCGACCGCGTCGGCCTTCTCCTCGACGTGGCCGGTGGGGATGCCGTCGATGGTCACTATGTTGTTCTCGCGCCGGTATTCGGCAAGGTCGTCTTCCCCGAGGCCCAGTTGTCCAGGGACGGCCGCTCGCGCTCGTAGGAATAGACCGGCACACCGAAGCCGCAAGACGTCTGTGCGAATTCGACGTCGAGGACGATGATCTGGCGCGCCGCGATCGGGTCCTTGCCGCCGAACGCTTCGGCAAGCACCCGATCGTACTCGACGCTGCCATGCGGCAACACCCGGCCGTGGCCGTAGAGGCGCAGGATGTTCGGCGGTCCCTCGAAGGCGCACATCATGATGGTCAGGCGCCCGTCGGCACGAATATGGGCTGCCGTCTCGTTGCCGCTGCCGGTCCGGTCGAGATAGGCGACGGTATGCGGGTCAAGCACGCGAAGCGCATCGAGGCCCTTGGGCGACAGGTTGATGCGGCTCCCCTCCACCGCCGTCGCCGTGAAGAAGATGTGCTGCCGCTCGATGAACTTCTGCAGTTGCGGCTCGATGCTTGTGTAGAATTTCGCCATGACGACCCCCCCTTACCTCAGCTTCACCAGCAGTTCCTTGGTCGGATAGGAGTCGGCCGGCAGCCCGAGCTTGACCTGAACGTCCTTGACCGCCTCGCGCGTCAGCTCGCCGATGATCCCGTCGATCGGACCGACGTTGTAGCCCCGTTTGGCGAGGAGCGTCTGCAGCTGCTTGACCTCTGCCGCCGACAGCCCGTTGATCGCGCCGCTCGCCCGGTTGACCTTCGGTGCCCCCTCGATCCGCGTGGCGAAATACGCCGCCGTCGTCGTGTAGACGAGCGAGGAATTCCATTCGAGCAGCACGTCGAAGTTGTGATAGGCGAGGAAGGCTGGTCCGTTCCGCCCCATCGGCAGGAGGAGCGACGCCGTCATCCCGTCCGACGGCAGCGCCTTGCCGACGCCGGTCACCCCGGCCGCCACCCATTCCGAACGCGGCAGCTTGATCCGGAGATCGGCCATCTCCCAGGGGAAGCTCTTCGGCACCCTCACCTCCTGCAGCCACGGCTGGCCGCGCTGCCAGCCGAGCTTCGACAGGAAGTTGGCGGCCGAGGCCAGCGCATCGGGGGTGCTCTTCAGGAGGTCGACCCGGCCGTTGCCGTCGAAGTCGACCCCGTAATTGTAGTAGTGGGAGGCGAGGAACTGGAGCTGGCCGAGCTCGCCGGCCCATGGTCCGCGCATCAGGGCCGGTGTGAGGTCGCCGCGATCGATGATCTTCAAGGCAGCGATCAGCTGCTCGCGGAAAAGGTCGGGCCGCCGGCAGTCATAGGCGAGCGTCGCCAGCGAGACCAGCGTCGGGCCGTTGCCGATGTTGGCGCCGAAGTCCGTCTCCAGTCCCCAGAAGGAAGTGATCACCGACGCCGGCACACCGTATTTCTGCTCGATCCGCTGGAACGTCTTGGCGTTCTGCTTGATCTTGCCGGGCGCCTGCTTGACCCGGTACTGCTCGACCATGCGGTCGGAGAATTCGAGGAAGGTCTGGGCGAAGACGCCCTGGGCGCGGTCCTTGTTGACGATGCTCTGATCGAAATGGACGGCGCCGAGCCCGGCCTTGATCGCCTGCTGGGAGACGCCGGCTGCTGCCGCATCGCGAGCAACCCCCTGCAGCCAGGCATTGAAGTTCGGCTCCTTGTGGCAGCTCGCTGCCAGCGTCGGCGTCGCCACGATGGTTCCGGCAAGCAGCAGCGCTGCGCCAAGGCCTTTCCGGAAGGTCATGGTCGATTGGGTCTCCGCTCTCCGCCGCCTCCCCAACTCGGCGACTATAGGGTCCCCTCCCCGAGCCGCAATCCCCGCGCGTCGATCGACCTCGCTCGCGCCAGGCCCTCGCGTGCGCGGCATCGTTCGACCGGCGACGCGCCATCGGCTATCTAGCCAGGGGAAACCGCCATGCGCCCGCCGATTCTCAACCCGCTGTTCCGACCGGTCACCAGCCTCGCCGGGATCGGCCCGAAGCTCGCCCTGACGCTCCGCAAGCTGATCCGGAGCCCCGACCCCGACGCCGAGCCGCGGGTCGTCGACCTCCTCTTCCACCTGCCGGTCGCCATCATCGACCGCAGCCGTCAGCCCGGCATCGCGCTCTCGCCGGAGGGGGCGATCGTTACCCTCAAGGTGCGGGTCGACCGGCATCAGAAGCCGCCGCGCGGCAACCGCCGCATCCCCTACCGGGTGTTCTGCCACGACGACACCGGCGAGATCGCCCTCACCTTCTTCCACGCCAATGAGAGCTGGCTGGAGCGGATGCTGCCAGTCGGCGAGACCCGCTACGTCTCCGGCCGCATGGAGTGGTTCAACGGCCGGCCGAGCATGGTCCATCCCGATCATATCGTCAGCGAGGTCGACTTCGCCTACCTGCCGCTGATCGAGCCGGTCTATCCGATGACCGCCGGCCTGGCGCGGAAGACGCTGCTTCGCGCCATGGCCGATGCGCTCGACGGCCTGCCGGACCTGCCCGAATGGCTCGACCCGGCATTGATCGGGCAGAAGCATCGGCCTCGCTTCGGCGACGCCCTCAAGGCGGCTCACCATCCGGTCACGGCCCGCGACATGGATCCGCAAAGCCCGCACCTCACGCGGCTTGCCTATGACGAGCTCTTGGCGAGCCAGCTGGCGCTCGCCCTGATGCGGGCCCATCAGCGGCGGAACACCGGCCGCGCAAGGCTGGGCGACGGACGGCTGCGGGCGAAGATCCTCGCCAGTCTGCCGTTCAAGCTGACCGGCAGCCAGGAGACCGCGCTCAAGGAAATCGACGCCGACCTCCGCCAGCCCGAGCGCATGCTACGCCTCCTCCAGGGCGACGTCGGCTCCGGCAAGACGGTCGTCGCCCTGCTTGCCGCCGCCTCGGTGATCGAGGCCGGCGCCCAGGCGGCGATCATGGCGCCGACCGAGCTGCTTGTCCGCCAGCACGCCCGGACCATCGCCCCGCTCGCCGAGGCGGCCGGTCTTCGCTTCGCCGTGCTCACCGGCCGCGAGCGCGGCCGCGACCGGGAGGCGGTCGCTCGCCGGCCTCGCTCAACGGCGCCATCGACCTTCTCGATCGGCACCCACGCCCTGTTCCAGTCCGGCGTCGACTTCCACGATCTCGGTCTCGTGGTCGTCGACGAGCAGCACCGCTTCGGCGTGCACCAGCGGCTGGCGCTCACCGCCAAGGGCGGCGCCACCGACGTGCTGGTGATGACGGCGACGCCGATCCCGCGCACCCTCGTGCTCACCTATTACGGCGACATGGACGTCTCGCGCCTCACCGAGAAGCCCGCCGGCCGGCGGCCGATCGAGACCCGGGCGATCCCCCTCACCCGGCTCGAGGAGGTGGTCGAGCGCGTCCGCGCCGCGCGTCGCCGACGGCGCCAAGGCCTACTGGGTCTGCCCGCTGGTCGAGGAGTCGGAAGCGCTCGACGTCGCCGCCGCCGAGGATCGCTATGCCGCGCTCCGGGCGGAGCTCGGCGACATCGTCGGCCTCGTCCACGGGCGCATGACGACGGCCGAGCGGACGCGGCCATGGCGCGCTTCCTCGCCGGGCGAAACCAAGGTGCTGGTCGCCACCACCGTGATCGAGGTCGGCGTCGACGTCCCCGACGCGACGATCATGGTCATCGAGCATGCCGAGCGCTTCGGCCTCGCCCAGCTTCACCAGCTCCGCGGCCGCGTCGGCCGCAGCGATCGGCCGTCGGTCTGCCTGCTCCTCTATAAGGCGCCGCTCGGACGAGGTCGCCCGAGACCGGCTCCGCATCATGCGCGAGACCGAGGACGGCTTCGTCATCGCCGAGGAGGACCTCAGGCTGCGCGGCGGCGGCGAGATTCTTGGCACCCGCCAGTCCGGCATGCCCGGCTTCCGCATCGCCGATCGCCGAGCATCACGGCGCGCTGATGGAGATCGCAAGCGACGACGCCCGCCTCGTCGTCGACACCGACCCGCACCTCGCCAATCCGCGTGGGGCGGCGCTGAGGCTCCTTCTCTATCTGTTCGGGCGGGACGACGCCGTGCGGCTGCTCAGGGCCGGTTGAGTGTCACCTTCTCCTTGAGGCGCTCGCCGACCTCGGTAATCGACAGGACCGGCTGACCGATCGCCGGTTGCTCTTCTTCCTCGTCGTCACCGTTGTATTCGGGACTGACCAGGCCCGCCGAGATCACCAGCTTCGCCGCGTCCTCGACGGTCATGTCGAGGTGCACCACCTCGCTTTCCCGCACGAAGAGCAGGAATCCGGAGGTCGGGTTGGGGGTGGTCGGCAGGAAGACCGAGAGCATCGCGTTGCCCTCTTCATCGAGCCGATGCTTGATCTCGCCGCGCGTTCCCGTGGCGATGAAGACGATCGCCCACAGGCCCTTGCGGGGATATTCGATCAGGCCGACGGTCTGGAACGACTTGGCCCGGCTCGACAGCACCGTTTCGAAGATCTGCTTGAGGCCGCGATAGAGGTTGCGGATCACCGGCATGCGGCCGAGCAGCGACTCGCCCCACGACACGGCGGTGCGCCCGACCAGGTTGGCGGTCAGGAAGCCGAGCAGCGTGATGAAGACGATGGCGACGACCAGGCCGAAGCCCGGCACCTTGAATGGCAGGTAGCTATCGGGGCTGTAGGCGGTCGGGATGAACGGCGTCACCCAGCTGTCGATCCAGACGATGAACGCCCAGGTGATGTAGACGGTCAGGAACAGCGGCGCCGCGATGACGAGGCCCGTCAGGAAATAGTTCCGAAGGCGGTGCATGCCGCCGCCGCGGCGCGCCTGCTCCGCGACAATTGGCTCCGGCGGGCGGTCGCCGTCCGTCATGTCATGACCTCCTCGGCCGCCTCCTGCGGCCGGATCGCCCATTATCTAGCTGATGGACGCCAAATGAGAAGGCCTGATGACGGCCACCGCTATTCGACCGTCACCGACTTGGCGAGGTTGCGCGGCTGGTCGACGTCGGTGCCCATGAACACGGCGGTGTGATAGGCGAGCAGCTGGACCGGGATCGGCATAGACCAGCGGCGTGATGGTCGACGGCATCTCCGGCAGGATCAGCGTCTCGACCGCGTCGAGCGCCGCCGCTTCGCTGCCCCTTCGGCGTCGGTAATCAGGATGATCCGGCCGCCGCGCGCCGCCACCTCCTGCATGTTCGAGACGGTCTTGTCGAAGATGCGGTCGTGCGGCGCGATCACCACCACCGGCATGTGTCTCGTCGATCAGCGCGATCGGGCCGTGCTTCAGTTCGCCGGCGGCATAGCCCTCGGCGTGGATGTAGGAGATTTCCTTGAGCTTGAGCGCGCCCTCGAGCGCGATCGGGTAGTTGGTGCCGCGGCCGAGATAGAGCACGTGCTGCACCTTGGCGAGGTCGCGGGCAAGCGCCTCGATCTGCGGCTCGAGCCTCAGCGCCTGGCTGATCAGCCGCGGCGCCTCGGTAGCGCGCGGACCAGCTTTGCCTCGTCGGCGCCGTCGAGGATGCCGCGCGCGCTGCCGGCGGCAACGGCGAGCGCCGCGAGCACCGAGAGCTGGCAGGTGAAGGCCTTGGTCGAGGCGACGCCGATCTCGGGACCGGCGAGCGTCGGCAGCACGAAGTCGGCCTCGCGGGCGATGGTCGATTCCCGGACGTTGACGATCGCCGCCGACCTTCTGGCCCTGCGCCTTTGGCATAGCGCAGCGAAGCCAGCGTGTCGGCCGTCTCGCCCGACTGCGAGACGACGATGGCCAGGCCCTTTCGGCGTCAGCGGCTGCTCGCGGTAGCGGAACTCCGAGGCGATATCGATGTCGACCGGCAGGCGCGCAAAGCGCTCGAACCAGTATTTGGCGACCAGCCCGGCGTAATAGGCCGTGCCGCAGGCGGTGATCGACAGCCGGTCGAGCGCCGCGAAGTCGATCGTCGAAGTCCTCGGGCAGGAGCAGCGCCCTGCCGGCGCAAGTCGAGATAGTGGGCGAGCGTGTGGCCGACCACCTCCGGCTGCTCGTAGATCTCCTTGGCCATGAAATGGCGGTGGTTGCCCTTGTCGACCAGCAGGCTGGTGACCAGCGCGCGGACGATCGGCCGTTCGACCACGGCGCCTGTCTCGTCGTGAGATCGTGACGCCGCGCGCGGGTCAGCACCGCCCAGTCGCCGTCCTCCAGATAGGTGATGCGGTCGGTGAACGGCGCCAGCGCGATCGCGTCGGAGCCGAGATACATCTCGCCGTCGCCGTGGCCGATGGCGAGCGGGCTGCCGCGCCGCGCGCGCGATCATCAGGTCGTCCTCGCCGTCGAAGAGGATGGCCAGCGCGAAGGCGCCGGTCAGCCGGCCGAGCGCCGCCTGGACCGCCTCTTCGGGCGCCATGCCGTCGTCGAGCTTGTGGCTGATCAGATGGGCGATCACTTCGGTGTCGGTGTCGGTCGCGAAGATGCCGCCGCCTGCTCCGAGCTCTTCGCGCAGCTCGCGGAAGTTCTCGATGATGCCGTTGTGGACCAGCGCCAGCCGGTCGGTGGCGTGCGGGATGGGCGTTGCCCTCGGTCGGCGCGCCATGGGTGGCCCAGCGGGTATGGCCGATGCCGGTGCGGCCGGAAAGCGGCTGGCGGGCGAGGCGCTCCTCGAGGTTGCGGAGCTTGCCCTCGGCCCGACGGCGGGTCAGGTGGCCGTCTTCCAGCGTCGCGACGCCGGCCGAGTCGTAGCCGCGGTATTCGAGCCGCTTCAGCGCATCGACCAGAATTGGCGCTGCCGGTCCGGACCCGAGTATCCCGACGATGCCGCACATGCCGTCAACTCTCCTTGAGCCACGCCGCGAGCTTGCAGCCGGATTAATAGCGGCGGTCGCGACGGCGGAAAATCAAATCCTGTTTCCAGCCTTAACGGATCAGAGAGGTTAACGGCGCGCTCAGCCCTGTTCGTTCTTCTTCGCCCGGGAGCGCTTGCGGAACGTCGCCGCCCATCCGGCCCGGTCGAACTGCCGGCCGCGGGCGATGGCCAGCGCGTCCGGCGCGACGTCCTGGGTGATGACGCTGCCCGAGCCGACATAGGCCCCGTCGCCGATGGTGACCGGCGCGACCAGGGCGCTGTTCGAGCCGATGAAGGCGCCGGCGCCGATCTCGGTGTGGTACTTGAAGAAGCCGTCATAGTTGCAGGTGATGGTGCCCGCGCCGATGTTCGCGTCGGCGCCGATGTGGGCGTCGCCGATATAGGCCAGGTGGTTGGCCTTGGCCCCGGCGTCGATCACGGCGTTCTTCACCTCGACGAAATTGCCGACCCGCGCCTTGGCGCCGATCTCGGCGCCGGGCCGCAGCCGCGCGAAGGGCCCGATGGCCGCCCCGGCGGCGATCGTGGCGCCCTCGATATGCGAATAGGCGCGGATCGTCGCGCCGTCGGCAACCGACACGCCCGGACCGAAGAAGACGTTCGGCTCGACAATCACATCGCGGCCGATCCTCGTGTCGTGGCTGAAGAACACGGTCTCCGGCGCGATCAGCGTCGCGCCGCCCTCCATGGCGGACCGCCGGGCGCGCTCCTGGAAGAGGCGCTCGGCGGTGGCGAGCTGGGCCCGCGTATCGACGCCGAGCACTTCGTCCGCGTCCGCCTCGAGCACCGTCACCGATTTCGCCGGCGGCGTTGGCGAGCTCGACCAGGTCCGTCAGGTAGTATTCGCCCTTGGCGTTGTGGTTGCCGATCTTCTTGAGGAGCGGCGCCGCCTTGCCGGAGAACGCCATCACCCCGCCATTGCACAGGCCGATTGCGCGTTCCTCGGGGCTTGCGTCATTGTATTCGCGGATGGCCAGGAGCTGTCTTCCCTCGACGATCAGCCGCCCGTAGCGCGCCGGATCGGCCGGGCGGAAACCGAGCACCACCACATCCGCCCGGCGCGAGCGCCCGGCGCATCCGTTTCAGCGTCCCGGCGGTGACCAGCGGCGTATCGCCGTAGAGGACGAGGATCTCGGTCCTGTCCGGCGAGTTCCTTCCGTGCGGCCAGCACCGCGTGGGCCGTGCCCAGCCGCTCCTTTTGCTCGTAGATGCCGAGGTCCTTGCCGGCAGCCTCGGCGAACCGGGCGACTGCATCCGGCCTTCGGCCCGACGACCACGGCCATCCGCGCGGCGCCGGCCGAGCGGGCGGCGTCGATCACGTAGCCGAGCATCGGCCGGCCGCCGACCTTGTGCATGGCCTTCGGCGTGTGCGGAGCGCATGCGCGTCCCCTCGCCGGCGGCAAGGATGATGGCCAGGCAGGATCGTTTCGGCATGGTGGCTCGCCCCGTCGCTCGCAAGTGGTGGCGCGCATCATGCCCGAAATCGGGTGATTTGGCGGCTGTCAGCCGAGTTGGGCCAGTCCGGGGAACAGGTCGAGCAGCCAGAAGGCGATGGTGGTGATCTGGCCGGTGACGAACAGCACGCCGGTCACCACCAGGAGCGCCCCCATCGTCTTCTCGACCGTCCCGACATGGCTGCGGAACCGCCGCATGAAGCGCATGAACGGGCCGGCGAACAGGCCGGCGGCGATGAACGGCAGCCCCAGCCCGAGCGAATAGATCGCGAGCAGCAGCGCGCCGCTCGCCGACGGTGTCCTCGGTGCCGGCGAGCCCGAGGATCACCGACAGCACCGGCCCGATGCACGGCGTCCAGCCGAATCCGAAGGCGAGTCCCATCAGGTAGGAGCCGAGCGGCCCGGCCTGGTGGTTGCGCACCTCGACCCGCGCCTGGCGATGCAGGAGGCCGATCTTGAAGACCCCAAGGAAGTGCAGGCCCATCACGATGACGATGCCGCCGCCGACGATGGTGAGGATGTCGAGATAGCTCCGGAGCAACTGCCCGATGGCGGTCGCCGCCGCCCCAAGCAGGACGAAGATCGTCGAAAAGCCGAGGACGAAGGCCACCGACGAGAAGAACACCGTCCGCCGCCCCACCGTCGTCGGCGCATTGCCGGTCAGCTGGTCGAGGCTCACCCCGGCGAGATAGCAGAGATACGGCGGCACGAGCGGCAGGACGCAAGGCGAAACGAAGGAGATAAGGCCGGCAACGAACGCGCCGCCATCACTGACATCAAGGGGCATTCCGGATCACATCCCGCTTCGCGCCGATCGGCCGGCGCGGCCCGGTTATAGCGGCTGCAACGGATCGCGCCACAGTCACATTTTCACGAGCGGGCCCGTCTGGCCACCCCCCGCGACGCGGTGTCACCTCCGCACAATCCCCGACTGGACGGCACGGCCATCTTGGGGTTTTCTCCAGGCAGGACAATTCAATCTCGCCGAGCGGGACCGCCGTGCCGCAGAATTCTGACTCTTGCGCTCAATCCGACGATCGACGTCTCGGTCGAGGCCGAGGTGGTGCGCCCGACCCACAAGATCCGCACCTCCAACGAGACCTATCGAGCCGGGCGGCGGCGGGGTCAACGTCGCCCGGGTTATCCAGGAGCTCGGCGGCAACGCCGAGGCCTATTGCATCGCCGGGGGCGTGACCGGATCGCTGCTTGCCGACCTGCTCGACCGCATCGGTCTCAACACCCACATCATCCCGATCGCCGGCAACACCCGCATGGCGCATATGGTCTACGAGCTGAGCACCGGCCTCGAATACCGCTTCGTGCCGAGCGGGCCCGACCTCACGGAGGCCGAGATCGAGACGGTGATCGATTCCGTGCGCCGGGCAAGCTTCTCGTGGCTGGTGGCGAGCGGCAGCATCCCCAACCACTGCTCCCCCGATATCCTCGCCCGCTTCGGCGACATCGCCGCCGAGAAAGGCGCGAAATTCGTCCTCGACAGCCACGGTCCCGGCCTCACCGCCACCCTCGGGCATACCCCCGTCCATCTGGCCAAGCCGAGCTTCAACGAGCTGCAGGACATGGTCGGCGCCGACCTCGACAGCGAATCTCTGCGGCGAGGTGGCGGCCGGACTGGTGGCCGAGGGCAAGGCAGACATTGTCGCGGTGACCATGGGCTCGGCCGGCGCGGTGATCGCCTCGAGGCGCGGCACCTTCCACCTGCCGTCCCTCAGGGTCGAGGTAAAATCGACGGTCGGCGCCGGCGACAGCTTCGTCGGCGCCATGACGCTGGCGCTCGCCGACGGCAAGCCGCTGGAGGAAGCCGCGCTGTTCGGGGCCGCCGCCGGCACCGCGGCGGTGATCACGCCGGGGACGCGGCTTTGCATCCGCCAGGACATCCTTCGCATCTACGCGCAATTGCAAAGGGCGGTGTCGCGATTGTTCCCGGTCCCGGCGGCGCAATGAATGGCGACCAGGACGCCGTCTTCACCTTCCTCACCGACCCCGCAACCCACGGCCTGACCACGCCGGTCAGCCGGGTCGACACCAACGCCGCCGCGGTCTTCCTTGCCGGACCCGACGTCTACAAGGTCAAGCGCGCCGTCCGCTTTCCCTTCATGGACCTGTCGACGCTGGAGAAGCGTCGCGCCGCCTGCGAGACCGAGGTCGCCGTCAACCGCCGCTACGCGCCCGATCTCTATCGCGGCGTCGTGCCGGTCACCCGCGACGCCGCCGGCTCGTTCCATCTCGGCGGCGCCGGCGAGGTGGTCGAGTGGGTGGTTCACATGCGGCGCTTCGACGAAACCAGGACGCTCGACCTCGTCGCCGATCGCGGCGAGTTGACGCCAGAGATCATCCGGCGCCTCGCGGCCACTGTGATCGAGAGCTTCGCGAACGCCGAGATCGGCGACGGCAAGGCGGCGACCGCGGCGCTCTCTGGCGTGGTTATCGAGACCACCAACTCGCTGATGGAGCACCATCAGGTCTTCGAGCCGCCGCGTGCCGCAGCCTTCGCCGAGGCGATGCGTACCCGGTTCGAGCAGCTCCGGCCCCTCCTCCTCGCCCGGGGCGAGCGGGGCCACGTCCGCCGCGGCCACGGCGACCTCCACCTGCGCAATATCGCCCTCATCGACGGCAAACCCGTGCTGTTCGACGCCATCGAGTTCGACGAATCCATCGCCACCATCGACGTCCTCTACGACCTCGCCTTCCTGCTGATGGACCTGTGGGAGCGCGAGCTTCGCTTCGAGGCTTGTCTCGTTCTCAACCGCTATCTCTGGAAGACCGAGGCGCTGATGGACGAGCTCGAAGGGCTCGCCGCGCTGCCCGTGTTCCTCGCGCTGCGTGCCGCGGTGCGGGCCAAGGTCGAGGCGCTCCGCTTCGTCACCGTCAGTCACGCTGGCGAAGCGCGGGTGAGTGCGCTCCGCTATTTCGATCACGCCGTCCGCTTCCTCGAGCCGGCGGCGCCACGCCTGATTGCCCTCGGCGGATTCTCCGGCACGGGCAAGACGACGCTGTCGCGGGCGATCGCCTGGCAGATCGGCCGCCCGCCGGGCGCCGTTCACCTCCGAAGCGACATCGAACGCAAACGCCAGATGAGGGTCGGCGAGTTCGACCGCCTGCCGGCAGCAGGATACGAGCCGGATGTCACGGCAAAGGTCTTCGCCGCACTGCGGGAGCAGGCGGAGACCGCCCTCAAGGCCGGGCAGAGCGTCATCGTCGACGCCGTCCACAAGACACCCGAGGAACGGCGCCTCGTCGCCGCCGTCGCCGAGAGCCTCGGCGTGCCGTTCACCGGCCTGTGGCTCACCGCCCCGGTCGAGGTGCTGATCGGGCGGATCGCCCACCGACGCGCCGACGCCTCCGACGCCACCGCGGCGGTCGTCATGCTGCAGGCCGACGAGCCGTCCGGCGAGATCGCCTGGACGGCTCTCGATGCGACCCGGCCAATCCGGACAATCGCCGCCGCGGCCCTCCGCGAGATCGGTGCGGCCGGCTGAGGCGGCCGCACCGGTTGCGTTACGCTTGCCTCAGCACCGGCTTCGTCGCCTCGGCTGCCGCCACGTGGTTCTTGACCGCGAAGAAGCTGTCGGGAATGACCGAGATCGAGTCGATGCCGCAGCTGACCAGGAAGTCGGCGAACTCGGGATGGTCGCTCGGCGCCTGGCCGCAAAGGCCGATCTTGGCGCCGGCCTTGTGGGCCGCCTCGATGACGCTGGCGATCATCCATTCGACCGCGTCGTCCTGCTCGTCGAAGATGCCAGCCAGCTCCTCGGAATCGCGGTCGACGCCGAGGGTGAGCTGGGTGAGGTCGTTCGAGCCGATCGAGAAGCCGTCGAAGCGCTCGGCGAACGCCTCGGCGAGGATGACGTTCGAGGGGATCTCGCACATCACATAGACCTCCAGCCCGTTCTCGCCGCGCTTCAGCCCGTTCTCGGCCATGACCTCCAGCACCCGGTCGGCCTCGCTGATCGAGCGGCAGAACGGGATCATGACGACCACGTTCTTGAAGCCCATCTCGTCGCGCAGCCGCTTGATGGCCTGGCATTCGAGCGCGAAGCCCTCGCGGTAGCGCGGCGAGTAGTAGCGGGAGGCGCCGCGGAAGCCGATCATCGGGTTCTCTTCGTTCGGCTCGAACTCCGCGCCGCCGATCAGCCCCGCATATTCGTTGGTCTTGAAGTCGCTCATCCGCACGATGACCGGGTTCGGATAGCGGACCGCCGCGATGCGCGCGAGGCCCGCGCGACAGGGTATCGACGAAATACTCGGTCTTGTCGTCATAACCCTTTGTGATCGCGGCGACTTCCGCTTTGGCCGCTTCGTCGTGAGCTCGTCGAAGCGGACCAGCGCCATCGGATGGACGCTGATCTGGTTGGTGACCACGAACTCCATCCGCGCGAGCCCGACGCCGTCGGCCGGCAGCCGCCACCAGCTGAAGGCGGCGGCCGGATTGGCGAGGTTGAGCATCACCCGCGTCCGGGTCTCTGGCAGTGTGTCGAGATCGAGCTCCTCGACCTCGAACTTGGCCGTCGCCCTCATAGACGAAGCCCTGATCGCCCTCGGCGCAGGAGACCGTGATCTCCTGGTCGGTGTGGAGCACATGCGGTCGCATTGCCGGTGCCGACGACGGCCGGCAGGCCGAGCTCGCGGCTGACGATGGCGGCATGCGACGTGCGCCCGCCGTGGTCGGTGACGATTGCCGCGGCGCGCTTCATGATC
Source organism: uncultured Alphaproteobacteria bacterium (assembly GCA_963710805.1). Taxonomy (GTDB): domain Bacteria; phylum Pseudomonadota; class Alphaproteobacteria; order Rhizobiales; family Kaistiaceae; genus Bauldia. The sequence goes on from CAVQBS010000048.1 coordinate 22,762, forward strand.
GGCACCCAGTCGGGATCGGTGATCCCGGTAACCAGGATCGAGCCGTCGACGAACTGGTCGATGTCGCGTACGTCCTCGATCAGGCAGACGCGCCCGGCGACGATCGCCTCGCCGATGCTGAGGCCGGTGGTGAGGACCTTGCCCTTCTCGGTCACCCGGTAGGTCTTGAACACATTCGCCTCGCGGCGGGACTGGACGGTCTCGGGCCGCGCCTGGACGATGAAGAGATCGCCGCTCTCGCCGTCCTTGGCCCATTCCATGTCCATCGGGCAGCCATAGTGCTTCTCGATCGTCGCCGCCCAGCGGGCGAGGTTGAGGATTTCCTGATCGTCGAGCACGAACGCCGCCCGCTCGGCCTTGGAGGTGGGCACGTTCTTGATCGGCTGGTCGCCGCCGGTGGCGTAGATCATCTTCTTCGCCTTGCGCGCCGCAGCGTCTTCTCGATGATCGGCACCAGCGCTTCGTTGTCGAGCAGCGGCTTGAACACCTGATATTCGTCGGGGTCGACGGCGCCCTGCACGACGTTTTCGCCGAGGCCCCAGGCGGCGTTGATGACGCACCACCTGGTCGAAGCCGGTCTCGGTGTCGATGGAGAACATCACGCCGGAGCCGCCGAGGTCGGAGCGCACCATCTGCTGGACGCCGATCGACAGCGCCACCTGCAGATGGTCGAAGCCCTTGGCCTGGCGATAGCTGATCGCCCGGTCGGTGAACAGCGACGCGTAGCAGCGCCGGCAGGCGTCGAGCAGAGCGCGTTGTCGCCGCGGATGTTGAGGAAGGTTTCCTGCTGGCCGGCGAAGCTTGCGTCGGGCAGGTCTTCGGCGGTGGCGCTGGAGCGGACGGCGACGTCGAGCTCGTCCTTGCCGGCCCGTTTGCACAAGTTCGACATAGGCGGTCGATATCGCCTCGGCCGTATCCGCCGGCCATTCGCCGTGGAGGAAGGCGCTGCGGATCGCCTGCCCGGTCTCGGCCAGCGTCTTCTTGCCGGCGCGTCATCTCGTCGAGGCGGTCCGAGATCACCTGCCGGAGCTGGTTGGCGTCGATGATAGTGCCAATAGGCGTCCGCCGTCGTCGCGAAGCCCGGCGGAACCCGCACGCCTTTCGCCGAGAGGGTCTGCACCATCTCGCCGAGCGAGGAATTCTTGCCGCCGACGATCCCGACATGGGAGCGCTTGACGGCTTCGAACCAAAGTACCTCCGACTGGGCCAATTTGATCACTCCCCTGCCACTGGTTGAAGCTGAAACGCGTCAAAGGCGCGAAGCGCCTCTCCTCCGTAAACCATCGATGGGCCGCCGCCCATCTGAATCGCAACGCCGATCGTCTCGAGCACCTCTTCGCGGGAGGCGCCGAGGTCGCTGACCCGCTTGGCGTGATAAGCGACGCACCCATCGCAGCGCGAAGCGACACAAAGCGCAAGAGCAATCAGCTCCTTGGTCTTGGTGCTGAGAACGCCGGGGGCATAGGCGCCCTTGCCCATCCCCGCGAAGCCGGCCATCGCGTCCGGTAGGCCTTTGCGCAAGGCGGCCGCCGAAGCGGAAACCTCGCGTGCCATCTCCTGGTAGTCCTTCATGAGTACTCCTGACCTGATCGGCCATATCTAGATGCCTGATGAGTATCTAGACTGGCAAAATGACCCGGCAACGGCATTGACTTGCATCAAGCAGGTCACCACCCGCAATCGGTAGCGTCCGACCGCTAGGGAGAAACGAGCTTTGCGCGAAGCGGTTTTCCAGATCGACGACCTGACGAAGGTCTATCGGACCGGCGACGTCGAGGTGAAGGCGTTGCGTGGGGTCGACGCGGAGCTGTTTCACAGCGAGCTCACGGTGATGCTCGGCCCGTCGGGCAGCGGCAAATCGACGTTTCTCAACATTCTCGGCGGGCTCGACACGGCCACGACCGGCCACGGTTCGCTATCGCGATCACGACCTCACCCACGCCGGCGACGCGCGAGCTGACCCGCTACCGGCGCGATCATGTCGGCTTCGTCTTCCAGTTCTACAATCTGATCCCCAGCCTGACCGCGCAAGGAGAACGTCGCCCTGGTCACCGAGATGCCCGCAACGCCATGCGCCCCGAGGAAGCCCTGGAGCTGGTCGGCCTCAAGGAACGGATGTCCCATTTCCCGGCCCAGCTCTCCGGCGGCGAGCAGCAGCGCGTGGCGATCGCCCGCGCCGTCGCCAAGCGCCCCGAGGTGATGCTGTGCGACGAGCCGACCGGCGCCCTCGATTCGAAGACCGGCATCCTCGTGCTCGAAGCGCTGACCGCGACCAACCGCGAACTGGGCACGACAACGGCCATCATCACTCACAACGCGACGATCGGCTCGATCGCCGACCGTATCTTCCACTTCTCCGACGGCAGGATCACCGAAGTGATCCGGAACGAGAAGCGGCTCGCGCCGGCCGAGGTGACCTGGTGAGCGCCATGCATCCTCTCGACGTCAAGCTCTTCCGTGACCTTCGCCGGCTGTGGGCCCAGGCGATCGCCATCGCGCTGGTGCTCGCCTGCGGCGTCGCCACCTTGATCCTCGCGGTCGGCACCTATCGTTCGCTGGAGGAAACCCGGGCGGCCTATTACGAGCGCTACAAGTTCGGGGATGTCTTCGCCTCTGCGGTGCGTGCGCCGAAGAGTGTCACCGACCAGATCGCCGCCATCGACGGTGTTGCCGCTGTCGAACCCCGGATCGTCAAGCCGGCGTTGCTCGATATCGAAGGCTTTCGCGAGCCGGCAACCGGACTGCTGATCTCGGTTCCGACGGGACGCGCCATCACGGTCAATGACGTCTTCATTCGCAAGGGACGGCTGCCCGAGCCCGGTCGCGTCAACGAGGTGGCCATCGACGAGAATTTCGCAACGGCGCACCGGTTCGACATCGGAGCCGAGTTCGATGCGGTGATCGGCAGCGCCAGGACCAAGCTTACGGTGGTCGGCATCGTCCTGTCGCCCGAATATGTCTATGCCCTCGGTCCGGGCGACATGATGCCGGACAGCCGGCGTTTCGGCGTCATCTGGATGCCGGAGGAGACGCTGGCGTCGCTGTTCGACCTCGAAGGCGCGTTCAATTCTGTGAGCGTTCGCCTGCTCCGCAATACCAACGAGACGGCCGTGATCGACAGGATCGACGACCTGCTCGAACCCTATGGCGGCACCGGGGCTTACGCCCGCAAGGACCAGCTTTCCAACGCCTTTCTCGACGGCGAGCTCGACCAGCTCGGCGGTATGGCGCGCATGATCCCGCCGATCTTCCTGCTGGTGTCGGCCTTCCTCATCAACATGATCCTGTCGCGGCTGATCGAGCTCGAGCGCGAGCAGATCGGCCTTCTGAAGGCCCTCGGCTACGGCCGCGCCGCGGTTGCCGGCCACTACCTCAAGCTGGTTCTGATGATCGCCGCGATCGGCATCGCCATCGGTGCGGCGGTCGGAACCTGGCTCGGCCGCGGCATGACAGTCATGTATACCGAGTTCTACAGCTTCCCGTTTCTCGTCTTCCGCTCGGACTTCGATATCTATCTGATTGGCGCCGGGGTCAGCCTGCTCGCCGCCAGCGCCGGCGCGCTCAAGGCGATCGGCGCGGTCTTCGCCCTGCCGCCGGCAGTCGCGATGCGGCCCCCGGCCCCCCAGGTCTACCGCCAGGCCCTTGGCGGCCTCATCGCCCGGACACGCATCCTCTCGCAGATCACCACCATGGCGCTCCGCCACGTGCTCCGCCATCCGCTCCGCTCCACCCTCACCGCCGTTGGCATCGCTTTTGCCGTCGCCCTCATGGGGCTTGCCATGGGCACGCTCTCGTCGGTGGAGGCCATGATCGACGCGATCTACTACCGCACCGACCGGCAGGACGCGACGCTCGCCTTCGCCTCGGCGCGGTCGCCGACGGCGTTGCAGGAGGTCGAGCGGCTGCCCGGCGTGATCACCGCCGAGCCTTATCTCTCGGCGCCGGTCACCCTGCGAAACGGCCACTACGAGCGGCAGCTCGAGATCATCGGCAAGCCGCCGGGGACCGAGCTCAGCCGCGTCCTCGACCTCGACCTCAATCCGGTCGTGCTGCCGCGGAGCGGCCTCGCGGTCGGCGACCGGGTCGCCCAGATCCTGCACCTGCGACCCGGCGACATCGTCCACGTCGAGTTCCTCGACGGCGAGCGCCGCAGCGTCGACGTGCCGGTGACCCAGATGATCCAGAGCTATCTCGGCCTGATGGTGTTCATGGACATCGACGCGCTGGCGCGGCTCGCCGGCACCGGCCCGCGTATCTCCGGCGTCTACCTTGCGCTCGATTCCAGCCGCCTCGACGCCCTCTACAGCGCGGTGAAGAAGACGCCGCAGATCTCCGCCGTCGCCCTGCAGGGCCGCTCGCGCCAGCGGTTCCAGGAGACGATGCAGCAGAGCATGGGCATGATGCTCACCGTCTATCTGACGCTCAGCATCATTATCGCCTTCGGCGTCGTCTACAACGCGGCCCGCATCCAGCTCTCCGAGCGCGCCCGCGAGCTCGCCACGCTGCGGGTGCTCGGCTTCCGCCGCGCCGAAGTGTCGAACGTCCTCCTCATCGAGATCGGCGTCATCGTCGCCATCGCCCAGCCGGTCGGCTGGCTGATCGCCACCGGGCTCGGCATCGTCGTCACCAGTAGTCTCGCCACCGACCTTTTTCGCGTTCCGTTCGTCATCGAACCGCGGATCTTCGCGGTTTCCAGCATCATTGTGGTCGTCGCCGCGCTGGCCTCGGCGCTGATCGTGCGCCGCCGGGTCGATCACCTCGACCTCGTCCAGGTTTTGAAGACCAGGGAGTGAGAAGATGACCGCCAAGTGGATCAAGCGCCTGATCGGCCTCGTCGTCCTCGCCCTGATCGCCGCCGCGGCGGTCTATGCGCTCATGCCCCAGCCGGTGCCGGTCGACACGGCGACGGTCGACCGCGGGCCCCTCGACGTCACCATCGACGAGGAAGGCATCGCCCGCATCCGCGACGTCTTCCGCGTCTCGGCGCCGGTCGCCGGACGGGTCGAGCGACTGCCGGTCGAGGTCGGCGAAGAGGTGTTCCAGAACACCACGGCGGTCGCGTCCATCCACCCGGTGGACCCGCCCTTCCTCGACGTCCGCTCGCGCCGCGAGCTGGAGGCGGCGGTCGAGGCGGCGCGGGCGGCCGTCAACCTTGCCAAGGCCCAGCTCAATGCCGCAGAGGCCAACGAAAAGCTGATGGAATCCGATCTCGAACGCTCGCAGCGCCTCGCCAAGGTGGGGACCATCTCGGTCCGCGCGCTGGAAAAGGCGATCGCCGACGTCGACACCGCCAAGGCGCAGGTCGCCGAGGCCGAGGCGGCTCTGAAGCTCCGCGACAGCGAACTGTCCAGTGCCGAGGCGCGCCTCATCGAACCCAACCAGCTCGAAGGCGGCGGCCGCGATTCCTGCTGCCTGACGCTCCGCGCCCCGGTCAGCGGCACCGTGCTGAAGCTCCTCACCGAGAGCGAGCAGGTGGTCACTGCCGGTGAGGGCCTGCTTGAGATCGGCAATCCCCGCGACCTGGAGATCATTGTCCACCTCCTGTCGAGCGATGCGGTCAACGTCCACCCCGGCGGCACCGCCACCATCGACGGCTGGGGCGGCCCGACCTTGTCGGCCAAGGTCAGGCGCGTCGATCCCGCCGCCTACACCAAGGTCTCGGCGCTCGGCATCGAGGAGCAGCGGGTCGACGCCATTCTCGACATCGTCGACCCGGAGGAAAAGTGGGAACGGCTCGGCCACGAGTTCCACGTCATGGTCCATATCAGCGTCTGGCAGGGCGACGACGTCCTGCAGGTGCCGCTCGGCGCCCTGTTCCGCACCGGCGCCGACTGGACCGTGTTCAAGATCGTCGACGGCAAGGCGGTGGCCACCCGCGTTGTCCTCGGTCACCGCAACAACCAGGTCGCCGAAGTGACGGAAGGCCTCGACGCGGGCGATGTCGTGGTGCTCCACCCGAGTGACCGGGTGGTCGATGGCGTCGCCGTCGAGGAGCGCGCAGCAAGCGTAAGTTGATCGGGATCAACGCGCGAAGGAACCCAACCGGCCATACGTCGTTGCCGTCGCAAATTTCGTGTGAAGAAGGAGAGCCACGATGGCGAAAACTGCGAAAACCCCTGCGAAGAAGCAAGGCGCCGACGTCGCTCCCCGGGCGTCCGGGCCGTGGGCCGGGTTGGACACCATGCGCGACGAGATGGATCGCATGTTCGACGACTTCTCGCGCGGCGTCATGCGGATGCCCCGGTGGCGGCGGATGGCCGGCGCGGCAACCGTTCCCCCGGTCGATATCGTCGAGAAGGACAAGGCCTTCGAGATCAGCGTCGAGCTCCCCGGCATGAGCGAAAGCGACATCGACGTGAAGGTCACCGACAACCGGCTGACCGTCACCGGCGAGAAGAAGGAGGACCACGAGGAGACCGACAAAGGCTATCACCTTTCGGAGCGCCGCTATGGCTCGTTCATGCGCTCGTTCTCGCTGCCGCCGGGAGTCGACGGCAACAAGATCGACGCGAACTTCAAGAACGGCGTCCTCAAGGTGACCCTGCCCAAGGCGGCCGCGGCAGCCAAGCCCGAGAAGAAGATCGCCATCAAGAAGGCCTGACAACCTTCTGCGCCCTCGAGGCCCGCCGCTCACGCGGCGGGCACCGCAGGATGGCGAGGTGGGCGGTCTCCCTGGCACTCCGGAGGCGATACCTCACGGGAGGGGACAATACGCTCCTGAGGTGCCGTGGCACCACCAACACCGCTATCACCAACCTCGCCATCCTGAGGTGCTTCGCGCAGCGAAGCCTCGAGGACGCAAAGTCGGCGATGCGTCGTCCCGCTCCCTCAGCAAATCCGCGGCAGCTGCTCGCCGGAGAGCATGTCGATGATGCGGGCGACGCCGAGCGGCCCACGGGCGGAGACCTCGCCGGCCCGCCCCTCGCCCACCGTTCCGATCCGCGTCGCCGCCGTCGACATCGGAAAGGATCGCAGGATGGCGACGGCGCGATCGACGTGTTCCGCGGCAACGAACGCCACGAACCGCCCTTCGTTCGCCACGTGCAGCGGATCGAGGCCGAGCAGCTCGCAGGCGGCGTTAACGTCGTCGCGGACCGGGATCGCCGCCTCGTCGAGCGCGATCGCCAGGCCTGCGGTCTCCGCGATCTCGACGACGGCGCTCGCCAGCCCGCCGCGGGTCAGGTCGCGCAGGCAATGGACCGTGACGCCCCCCTCGATCAGCGCCATCACTGGATCGACCACCGGGGCGCAATCGCTTTCGATCACCGTCTCGAAGCCGAAGCCTTCGCGCGCCGCCATCACCGCGATGCCGTGCCGGCCGATGTCGCCGCTGACGATCACCGCATCGCCAAGGCGCACCTCGGCCGGCCCGATCGGCGTCTTGGCGACGACCGGCCCCAGGCCAGCGGTATTGACGAAGACGCCGTCCGCCTTGCCGTGGTCGACCACCTTGGTGTCGCCGGTGACCAGCCGTACGCCGACCGCGTCGGCAGCGATCCGCATCGACGTGACGACCCGGCGGAGCGTGTCGATCGGCAGCCCTTCCTCGAGGATCAGACCGACGCTCATATGCTCGGCCCGCGCCCCGCACATGGCGAGGTCGTTGACCGTGCCGTTCACGGCCAGCGTGCCGATATCGCCGCCGGGAAAAAACAGCGGCCGCACCACGTAGGAATCGGTGGTGAAGGCGGTCGGGCCGTCGAGCTTCAGGACCGCGCCGTCGTGGCGGCGGGCAAGCTCCGGATCGTCGAAGGCCGGGCGGATGATCGTTTCGAGCAGCCGCTCCATGGCGCGGCCGCCGCCGCCATGGGCGAGCTGGATCGTGTCGCCCACCGCTGGCGCCGGACAGGACAGCGCGAAATCGCGGTCGCTCACGAGGCGCGCTTCATCGCGGCGGCCTGCCGTCCGCGATAGCGGTAGTAGGCGGCGCAGGCGCCTTCCGACGACACCATGGTCACCCCCAGCGGGTGTTCGGGCGTGCAGCGGGTGCCGAAGGCGGGGCATTCCGGCGGCTTCTTCTCGCCGCGCAGCACCAGCCCGCTGATGCACTCGCTCTCTGTCTCCGCCTCGGCCGACACCGGCCCGAAACGGCGCTCGGCGTCGAAATCGGCATAGGCGCTCGGCGAGCCCGAGGCCGCTCTCGGCGATGTCGCCGATGCCCCGCCAGCGCCGCGGCGTGACCCGGAACACCTCGGCCATGATCGTCTGCGCCGGCCGGTTGCCGTCGCGGTTCACCGAGCGGCTGTACTGGTTCTCGACCTCGGCCCGCCCCTCCTCGAGCTGGCGCACGCACATGTAGACGCCTTCGAGGATGTCGAGCGGCTCGAAGCCGGTGACCACGATCGGCACACGGTAGCGGGCGGCGATCGGCAGGTACTCCTCGTAACCCATCACCGTGCAGACGTGCCCGGCGGCGAGGAAGCCCTGGATGCGGTTGGTCGGCGCGTCGAGGATCGCCCGCATCGCCGGCGGCACGAGCACGTGCGAGACCAGCATCGAGAAGTTGGTGAGCCCTTCACGCTTGGCCTGGTAGGCCGCCATGGCGTTGGCCGGCGCGGTCGTCTCGAAGCCGACGGCGAAGAACACCACCTCGCGGTCGGGATTGGCGCGGGCGATGGCCAGCGCGTCGAGCGGCGAATAGACGACCCGCACGTCGGCGCCGCGCGACTTGGCGGCGAAAAGGTCGCTGCCGGTCCCCGGCACGCGCAGCATGTCGCCGAAAGAGCAGAGCGTCACCTCCGGCCGGCCGGCGATCTCGATCGCCTTGTCGATGTATTCGGCCGGCGTCACGCAGACCGGGCAGCCCGGCCCGTGGACCAGCGTCACCCCCTCCGGCAGCAGCTCGTCGATGCCGTAGCGGACGATGGCGTGGGTCTGGCCGCCGCACACCTCCATCAGCGTCCACGGCCGCGTGGTGATCCGCGCGATTGCGTCGGCATAGCCCCGCGCCGCCTTCGGATCACGATATTCGTCGCGGTATTTCATAGGCCACCCCTGGGGCGCTGCCGCCTCGCTTCGCACTTACACCCCCTCCATCGTCATGGCCGGGCTTGACCCGGCCATCCATGCCATGACGGAGCCACCGCACCGACGCTACCAGTTCAGCCACCGGGCGAGATCGAACCAGTCCGGATTGTCCCGCTCGATCAGGTCGATCTTCCATTTCCGCGGCCATCGCTTCAGCGATGTCTCCCGCTGAATTGCTGCGCGCGCCGTCCGGTGTTCTTCGTAGTAGACCAGCCGAAAGACGTCGTAGCGACGGCTAAAGCTGTTCCCCTCGCCGGTGCGATGCTCGTGGACGCGTCGCGCAACGTTGTTTGTCACGCCGACGTAGAGCGTGCCGTTCTTCTGGCTGGCCAGGATGTAGACAAAGAACCTCCGCATTGATGGATGGGAAAATGGAATGGATGGCCGGGTCAAGCCCGGCCATGACGGAGAGTGAGTTGCAATGGCATCTCGCGTTCGTCACCGACCTGTGTTCCGTAGCCACCACGGCACAACCACCACCATCGTCATGGCCGGGCTTGACCCGGCCATCCATGCCATGACGGAGCAACTGGAAAAACGTCACCAGTTCGCCTCCGACGGCCGACGGCCCATCCCGGACCGCGAAGGGGCTGCCATCCTCCTCACCGCGCCGCCCCCTCCGCCTCCAGTTCCTCCAGCTCGCCGATCTCGCGAAGGTGGGCAAAGACGCGCCCGGCTTCCGCTTCGTCGATCACAGTGATGGCGAAACCGACATGGACCAGCACATGGTCGCCGATCGCCGCCTCCGGCGTGTAGGCGAGGTTGATCTCCTTCAAGACGCCGCCGAAATCGACCCGCCCCACCCGCATCAGCGGATCGTCACCGGTGATGCTGAGGATGCGTCCGGGAACCGCCAGGCACATGGCTACTCTCCTGCGTTGTCCATCCAGCCGGTCCACACTGCCTGGCCGAAAGCGATGCCGCCGTCGTTCGGCGGAATGCGGCGATGCCAGACCGGCTCGAAACCGTTCCGCCCCAGAAGCGCGACCGCCCCCTCGGTCAGCCGGACGTTCTGGAAGCAGCCGCCCGACAGCACGACCCGCGGCTCGCCGATCCGTTCCGCCACCGCACCGATCACTGCGACCAGGCCATCATGCACCGCCGCCGCAACTGTCGTCGCTGTCGCGCCTGCTCTGCAGATCGGCCAGCGCGGCCTCCAATGCCGGCTGCCAATCGACGACCAGCATACCGTCCGGCTCTTCCGTTACCGCGAAAGGATACGCCGCTTCGGCCGGCCGGTCACCCGCCGCCCATTCCAGCATGCACGCCGCCTGCCCTTCATGGGCATTGACCTGCCGCAGCCCGCAGAGCGCGGCGAAGGCGTCGAGCAAGCGCCCGGCGCTCGAGGTCTCAGGCGCGTTGACGCCGCGCTGCACCATGCGCGCCATCACAGTGCGCTCCGCCTTGCTGAAGGCGGTGACCGGCGCCAGACCGCTCATGTCGAGTGCCGCCGGCCCGAACGCCTCGACGAGCAGACCAATGGCGGCCCGCCGCGGTTCGCGCACCGCCGCCTCGCCGCCGGGTAATCGGAACCGGCGGAGGTGACCGACCCGCCGCCATTTTCCCCGCTCGACCAGCAGGAACTCGCCGCCCCATACCGTCCCGTCGCCGCCATAGCCGGTGCCGTCGAAGGCGACACCGAGCACCGGCGGCGCGATCCCGTGCTCGGCCATGCAGGCGACGACATGGGCCAGGTGATGCTGTACCGGGACGACCGGTACGCCGAGCGCTTCGGCGAAGCGCGTCGAGGCGTAGTCGGGGTGGAGGTCGCGCGCGACCATGCCGCGGTTCGACCGTGTAGAGCTGCGGTCAGGTCGGCGACCGCGCGTGGCATGGGCGTCGCGCGCCTTGGCCGTGTCGAGGTCGCCCACATGCGTCGCCGAGCACGACCGCCGCCGGCCTGCGACACCGCCACCGTCGTCTTGAGGTGGCCGCCGACCGCGACGATGCCCTCCCTGATGCCGTCGACGGCGATCGGCGCCGGCGCGTATCCCCTGCCCCGGCGGAGCACCTGCGGCTCGCCCGCCACCACCTGCACCACCGAATTGTCGACCGGCCGCACGATCGGCCGGTCGTGGACGAGAAAAAGGTCGGCGATCCCGGCAAGCCGCTCCAGCGCGTCGTGCTCGTCGGTGACGATCGGCTCGTCGCTGACATTGCCGCTGGTCGCCACCACCGGGAAGCCGAGGTCGGCCATCAGCAGATGGTGCAGCGGCGTATAGGGCAGGAAAGCGCCGAGCCGCGGGTTGCCGGGCGCCACCGCCTCGGCGATCGGCCCGCCACTCCGCCGAAGCAGGACGATCGGCCGCTCGGGGCCGGTCAGCAGCGCCTTCCTCGCAGGGGTGACCCGGCAGCTCTCGGTCACCGCCCCGAGGCTCGGGAACATCACGGCGAAGGGCTTCTCCTCCCGCCGCTTGCGGGCGCGGAGCGCTGGCGACGGCTTCCTCGTCCGGGCGTCGCAGACGAGATGGAAGCCGCCGATTCCCTTGACGGCGACGATCGCGCCCGTCCGGATCGCGTCCGCGGTCGTCTTGAGCGCATTTCGTTCGCGCGTCCACCGGCCGTCCGGCGGCGTCCCACAGCGCGAGCTGCGGCCCGCAGGCCGGGCAGGCGTTCGGCTCGGCATGGAAGCGGCGGTCGCCGGGATCGTCGTATTCCGCCCGGCATTCCGGGCACATAGCGAAGCGTCGCATCGTCGTCCGCGCCCGGTCATAGGGCATGTCGGTAATGATGCTGAAGCGCGGCCCGCACTGGGTGCAGTTGATGAAAGGGTAATGAAATCGCGACTTAGCGGGTCGAACAGCTCGGCGAGGCAGTCCGGGCAGGTGGCCAGATCGGCCGGCACCTCGGCGACTTTCGCCGCCTTCTGCGGTACTTTGGCGAATAGCGAAAGCCGTTTCGCCGGAGGCGAATTAGGTCACGTTCTTCAAGCGCGATGACGTGGGCGGCGGCCGGCGGCGACATCCGGATCGCCTCGACCAGCGCGGCGATCTGCGTTTCGCCGCCTTCCGCCTCGACCGTCACCCCGTCCGCCGTGTTTCCGACCCATCCAGCGAGTCCCAGCGCCGTCGCCTGCCGGTAGACGAACGGCCGGAAGCCGACCCCCTGCACCGCCCCGCGCACCAGAATCCGCTGCCTGACCGGTGCGTTGCCCCAGTCGGAAAATGCTGTCGCAGCACATGGCTTGGTCAGGTCTCCACCTCGACACTTTCCAGCAGCACGTCCTGCGCGTTGGGGTGGTCGCGTCGTCCGACAGGAACACCTCGAGACCGGCGCGCCCTCGGCGATGGTCCCGGCCGCGGCCTGGCGAAATGCTCGCCGAAATGCTCTTCGGTCATGTGGCTCAGCGCGCCGAGCCAGACCGAGACGGCGACCACGCGCCGCGCGCTTCTCGTTACGGGCGACCTCGTCGACCTGCTGCATCAGGCCCGCATCAGCGAGGCTTCATGCATGCCGGCATCACCTCCTCGTCGGACTGCCGTCGCGACGTTCCGACCGCTTCGGCTACCTTGGCGAGAGCGGCGCGCCCGTCTCGAACGTCCCCGCCTCGATGGCAAAGACGATGCAATGCGCCGGCAGCTGGCCGAGGGCGCGGCCGAGCTCGATCGCCTCGGCGAGACCGAAGCCGTGGGTGGACAGGCCGAACTGGATGCCAGGGAGCTCCGCCGCGTGCACGTCGAAGCGCCGGACCGTGCCGGACGGCGCGCCCGACACGCACGCATCGATCAGATACGCTGCATGGCCGCCCTCGATACGGTCGAGCAGCGAAGCCGCCTCGCCGTCATGCTCGATCACCTCGACGTCCGCAGGGATGGAACCAACCAGCCTTCGGGCGACGAGCCGCCCGACCCCGTCATCGCCGCGGTCGGGATTGCCGATCCCCACGACAATACGGCCGCCGCTCACCCGGAGGTCTGCCTCGATCCGCTCGAGCCGCAGGAAGTGCGTGGCGCAGGAGATGCAGGGATCGTAGTTGCGACCGTCTGCTCGCAGCGGTGCTGCAGCGCCTCGTCGGGCAGGTCGAGCCAGCCGCCGACATAGGTCGCTCAGGTCCTCCTCGATGCTCGCCTGGTTCTGCGAGGTCGGCGGCACGATGCGCGCCTCGGCGATGGTGCCGTCGTCCTCCAGCCGGTAGCGGTGATAGAGCAGGCCGCGCGGCGCCTCGGTCGCCGCCGTGGCCGACTGCCGGCGCGCGGCTCGACCGCGACGGCCGGCCGGTCCGGCTCCTCGTAGTCCTCGATGATGCGCAGCGCCTCGTCGCAGGCGTAGAGCACCTCGACGGCGCGGACGACGATGCTCTGATAGGGGTTGTTGCAGGTCGGCGCCGAGCCCCGCCTCCCGCGCCGCCTCCTGCGCCAGCGGCGACAGCTGGTCGAAGTTGAGGTTGTAGCGGGCGAGCGGCCCGACCAGATAGACGCCGCCGCCGTGCGTGCTGCGACTGCAGCGCCGTCGAATGCGCGACGTGCACCTCCTCGAAATGCTCGTCGTAGTCGGCGACCGTGATGTCGAGGCCGCCGATTGGAGACGATGTGCCCCTCGTTGAACGGGTATTCGTCCGGGTGGCGGAGCGCGACGAAGACGTAGTCGCGCTCGCGGTCGGGAAAGTCGAAAGCCGGCGACCCAGCGCACCGTCTCGCAGCGCGGCGTCGCGCGCCGCTTCAGCCGCTCGGCCAGCGGCGCGAGCTCGCGCTCGGTCGGCGTGCGATAGAAGCCGCCGACGCGGACGTTGATCGGATGGATCTCGCGCCCGCCGAGCAGGTCGACGATCTCGTTGCCGGCCTTCTTGAGGTCGAGCCCGCGCCGCACCACGTCGCCATGGTCGCGCGCCATGTCGATGGCGCCGTCGTAGCCGAGGAAATCCGGCGCGTGCAGCATGTAGACGTGGAGCGTGTGGCTCTCGATCCACTCGCCGCAATAGAGCAGCCGGCGCAGCTCGCGCAGCGGGCCGTCGACCGTGACGCCGAGCGCGTCCTCCATCGCGTGCACCGCGCTCATCTGGTAGGCGACCGGGCAGATGCCGCAGATGCGCGCGGTGATGTCGGGCGCCTCGGTGAAGGCGCGGCCGCGCAGGAACGCCTCGAAGAAGCGCGGCGGCTCGAAGATGCTGAGCTCGGCCGACTGCACCTCGCCGTCGCGGATCACGACCTTGAACGCGCCCTCGCCCTCGACGCGGGCGAGATAGTCGACCTTGATCGTCTTACGCGCCATGGCGGTCGCTCTCCTCGCGGAACGGCTCGGCGTTGGCGTTGAAGGTGCGGTAGACGCGCGCCGATCTCCCGCTCGTCCATGCCGAGGCGGGCGAGCCAGTCGCTCAGCGACGGGGCATTCGGCGTCTCCATCGGGCCGTAGCAGCCGTAGCAGCCGCGGTCGTAGGCGGGCAGATCGCGCCGCAGCCGGCATGGGTCACCGGCCCGAGGCACGGCGTGCCGTGGGCGACCATGACGCAGACATTGCCCGCGAGCTTGCATTCGACGCAGACGCTGTGCGGCCGGGGTCACCGGCTTGCGGCCGGCGAGATAGGCCGAGGCGACCTCGAGGAGCTGGTGCTTGTTGATCGGGCAGCCGCGCAGCTCGAAATCGACGCGGACGTGATCGGCGATCGGCGTCGAGGTGGCCAGCGTGCTGATATAGTCGGGGCGCGCATAGACGATCGAGGTGAATTCCTTGACGTCGGCGAAGTTGCGCAGCGCCTGGATGCCGCCGGCGGTGGCGCAGGCGCCGATGGTGATCAGGAAGTCGGAGCGGCGCCGCACGTCCCGGATCCGCTCGGCATCGTGGGCCGTGGTGATCGAGCCCTCGACCAGCGACAGGTCGTAGCGGCCGGAGATCCTGCCGCGCGTCGCCTCCAGGAAATAGGCGATGTCGATCGCGCCGGCGACGGCGAGCAGTTCGTCCTCGCAGTCGAGCAGGCTCAGCTGGCAGCCGTCGCAGGAGGCGAACTTCCAGACGGCCAGCCGGGGCTTCTTCGTCTTCGCCATCCTCACAGCTCCTTCAGCGCCATCAGAGTACGCGCACCCGGTCATAGCGGAACACCGGCCCGTCGCGGCAGACGAAGACCGGCGCCGAACTGGCAGTGGCCGCAAAGACCGATGGCGCACTTCATGTTGCGCTCCATCGACGATATAGATCGACTCGTCAGCGACCCCGCATGTTGGTGAGCGCCGCGAACGGCGAAGCGCATCATGATCTCCGGGCCGCAGACCAGCGCGACGACCTTTGCCGGATCGAAGCTCGTCCGCGGTATCAGCGTGGTGACCACGCCGACATGGCCATGCCAGCCCTCGGAAGCGTGGTCGACGGTGACTTCGACGTCACATCGAGGCGCTGCCGCCAGTTTTCGAGTTCGCTTCGAAAAAGAATGTCGGCCGGACTGCGGGTGCCGTAGAGGATGGCGACCTCGGCAAAGCGGTCCCGCTCGGCGAGCAATCGGTAGATCACCGGCCGCAGCGGAGCGAGCCCGATGCCACCGGCCATGACGATGACGTCCTTGCCGTCAAGCGTCGGCCATCGGCCAGCCGACGCCGAACGGCCCGCGCACGCCCAGCCTGTCGCCGCGCCGGAGGTTGGTGAGCGCGCGCGAGACCGAGCCGACGGCGCGGATCGTGTGCACGATGCCGCGCTTACGCGCCGGGTCGCCGCTCATGCTGATCGCCAACTCGCCGACGCCGAAGGCCGTGAGCATGTTGAACTGGCCCGGCGCAAAGGCGGCCGTGGCAGCGCCTTCCGGTTCGAGCTCCAGCGTGAACACGTCCGGCGCGTCCTGCCGGCGCCGAAGCACCCGCGCGACCTGCGGCACCATCGGATCGTGGCCTGCCGGCTGAATGTCGCTCATGCGGCGGGCTGCCCGTAGACGTCGAGGACCTGCAGCCGTGTCGCCTGCAGCCGCGTCGATAAGGATCGGCACCAGCCGCTTCATCACGTCGTAGCCGAGCGTGTGATCGGCTTCGCACTTGTCGCGAAGGCAGGTGGCGTCCATGGCGATCGCCCGGACGCGCTCGAGGGCTCTCGCATCGTAGTTCCACCGGTAGGGCGGAAACAGCCAGGAGACGCCGACGATCTCCCCCTCGCCGACGGTTTGAAAGACGACCGCGCCCCGGCCGGGAGCCGCGATCTCCAGCGCCACCCGGCCTTCCCGGATCAGGTAGAGCTGGTCGGCCGGACCGCCTTCGCGACAAAGATATGCGCCCGGTTCGAACCGCACATTTTTCGCGCACCCGACCACCAGCTCGACGAATGCCTCATCGAGGCCGGCGAAGAAGGGGTGTGCCCTGACGATGTGCTCCAGACCTGTCACCGCCATCTTATGTTCTCCTTCCGCTTTCGGCGCCGCGGATGGCACGCACCTCCTCGGTGATGTCGATGCCGACCGGGCACCAGGTGATGCAGCGCCCGCAGCCGACGCAGCCGGACGAGCCGAACTGGTCGAACCAGGTCGCCAGCTTGTGGGTCATCCACTGGCGATAGCGCGAGCGGCCGCTCTGACGGACGCTGCCGCCGTGAATGTAGGTAAAATCCATGGTGAAACAGGAGTCCCAGCGCCGTTCCCGAGCGGTTTCGGCGCCGGTGAGGTCGCTCGAATCCTCGGTCGCCGTACAGAAGCAGGTCGGACAGACCATGGTGCAGTTGCCGCAGGTGAGGCACCGCTGGGCGACGTCGTCCCAGCGCGGATGCTCGAGATTGCCGAGAAGCAGGTCGTGGAGGTCGACATCCGGCATCTCGCGGCCCATGGAGGCGGCAGTGCGCGCGACGATCTCGTCGGCGGCCTTGCTGTCAGCTTCGGCGGCCTTCTCGTGCGGAAGGGCGTCGAGAACCTCCCGGCCTGCCTCGGACCCGACCTCGACAACGAAGCGGCCCTCGCCGTCGTCGATCAGTTCGGTCAGCGCCAGGTCGTAGCCGGATTCGGCCTTGGGTCCGGTGTTCATCGAGGCGCAGAAGCAGGTGCCGCCGGCCTGGCCGCAGTTCACCGCGACGAAGAAAGCATCCTCCCGGCGCGCCCGGTAGTGCGGGTCGACGAAGGCGCCGCCAAGAAACACTCGGTCCTGGATGGCGATGGCGCTGAGCTCGCAGGCCCGCACCCCGATGAAGGCGAACCGCTCGGTGAGCGCCTCCTCGGCAACGACCTGCACGTCGTCGCCCTCGCGCTTCGATGTCCACAGGCGCTGGCGTGGCGGATGGAGGAAGCGCTTCCAGGAATGCGGCCCGACGACGTAGCCGAACAGCGCATTGTCGTCGCGCCGCGTCAATCGATAGTGGCCGCCGTCCTGCTCGTCGGTGAATCCGCGCGGCAAGTCGTCCACGGTTTCGATGTCATCGTAGACGATCGCCTGGTCGCGGACCGTCGGACCGACGACACGATACCGCCGCTCACGAAGCGCCGCGAACAACGCATCGACGCCAACCACGGTCAAGATGGCCTGTTCCTGGCCAATGCTCACGCGAACCTCCCCGCCAACAGCTTGTGCCTACCCAAGCACGATTCAGCGTGCGGGTATTGAGCAAAGTCAACCCGGCGAAGACATGGCAGGCGCGTCGCGGCTACGAAATTCACCACCCGCGCGGGCGGCTTGAAACCCACCGCGCTTTGCGGCAGACCCTTCCTCACGCACGGGAGGAACGACAAATGGCACGCCTTCATCTTCGCCAGTCCGCGCCGGATGGCCACCACCGGGTGCTCCATATCACGCCGGAGAGCGCCGGGTGGGACTATGTCGGGTTCGATCTTCACCGGCTGGCGGCGGGCGAGACCGTCTCCGCGGAAACCGGCAACCGCGAGGTCTGCCTGGTCTTTCTCACCGGCCGCGGCAACGCGGAGGCCGGCGGCAAGGATTTCGGGGGTCTCGGGGAACGGATGAGCGTCTTCGACGGCAAGCCGTGGTCGCTTTACGTGCCGGCCGGCTCAAGCTGGACCGTCACCGCCGAAACCGACCTGGAAGTGGCCGCCTGCTCGGCGCCCGGCACACCGGGCAGCCATCCGCCACGGGTGGTCAGACCGGACAGCCATGAGGTTATGACGCGCGGCAAGGGCAGCAACGTCCGCTACGTCACCGACATCATCAACGAGCACGACCCGGCCGACAATCTCCTCGTCGTCGAGGTGGTGACGCCGGCCGGCAACGCCTCCAGCTATCCGCCGCACAAGCATGACCGCGACGCCTTCCCCGAGGAGACGAAACTCGAGGAGGTCTACTATCACCGCATCAGCCCGCCGCAAGGCTTCGCCTTCCAGCGCATCTACACCGAAGACCGCTCGCTCGACGTGTCGATGACGATCGAGGACGGCGACGCGACACTGGTGCCGCGCGGCTACCACCCCTGTGCGGCGCTGCACGGCTACGACCTCTACTATCTCAACGTGATGGCGGGGCCGAAGCGCATCTGGCGCTTCTTCAACGATCCCGCCCATGCGTGGATGCTGAAGGCCTGAGCAGCCCGTCGGTTGGAACAGCGCGCGGCGCTCACGCGTTCCTCGCCGCAAGGAGAAAGCGCATGGCCGATCAGCATCCGGAGCCGCGAACCTTCGAGGGCGAGGATACGCGGCAGGCCGAAATCATCCTCAAGTCGAAGCAGCAGCGCCTGATCTTCGCCGGCGGCCTGGTGGCGGTGGTCGTCATCGCCCTGCTGGCCGCGCTGCTTTGGTGAAAGAGCGCGACCGAAGAGGATGCTTGACCGCTCAGGGCAGCGTGTAGGCGGTCTTCACCGTGGTGAAGAACTCGGCCGCGTAGCTGCCCTGCTCACGCGGCCCGTAGCTGAGCGCCTTTTCGACCACCGAACGACACGTGGTAGTCGACGCCGGCGGTCGGCAGGTTGACCATCACCATCCCCGCCTCGGAGTTGCGCTTGAAGTGCGTGGCGTATTTCAGGCTGGTGGTGCAGATGCCGGAGGTCAGGCCGAATTCGGTGTCGTTGGCGACTGCCAGGGCCTCGTCGTAGTCCTTGACCTTGATGACGCTCGCCACCGGGCCGAACACCTCCTCGCGGTTGATCCGCATGGCGGGTTTGGTCTCGGTGAAGAGCGCCGGCTGCAGGTAGAAGCCGGGGGTCTCGCGGTTGAGGCGCTCGCCACCCCAATGCGAGCTTGGCGCCCTCTTCCTTGGCGATGCCGATATAGCTTTCGTCCTGATCGAACTGGCTCTGGTCGACGACGGGCCCGATGTGGGTGCCCTGCTTCAGTGCGTGGTCGACCACCAGCCCCTGAAGCCGCTCGGTGAGCGCGGCGACAAACCGGTCGTGGATGCCTTCGGTCACGACCAGCCGCGAGGAGGCGGTGCAGCGCTGGCCGGTCGAGAAGTACGAGCCGTTGGCAGCGCACTCGACCGCCACCTTGAGGTCGGCGTCGTCGAGCACGACCAGCGGGTTCTTGCCGCCCATCTCGAGCTGGAACTTCCGCATGTGCTTGATCGAGGCCTCCGCGACCCGCTTGCCGGTGCCGACCGAGCCGGTGAAGGTGATGGCGTTGACGTCGGGGGAATCGAGGATCGCCTGACCGACCACCGAGCCGCGGCCCATGACCAGGTTGAGGACGCCCTCGGGCAGGCCGGCGCGCACCAGGATGTCGACCAGCGCCCAGGTGCAGCCCGGGACAAGGTCGGCGGGCTTGACCACGACCGTGTTGCCGTAGCAAAGAGCCGGCGCGATCTTCCAGGCGGGAATCGCGATCGGGAAGTTCCACGGCGTGATGATGCCGACGACACCGACCGGCTCACGGGTAATCTCGACCCCGATGCCCGGGCGCACGCTCGGCAGCATCTCGCCGGAAAGGCGCAAACATTCGCCGGCAAAGAAATCAAGGATCTGCGCCGCGCGACCTGTCTCGCCGATTCCCTCGGCGAGGGTCTTGCCCTCCTCCTGCGAGAGCAGCTTGCCCAGTTCGGCGCGCCTTGCCAGCACCTCGTCGGATGCTTTCTTCAAGATGTCGTGGCGCTGCTGGATGCCGGTACGCGACCATGACGGGAAGGCTGCCTTCGCCGCCTCGATCGCGGCCTTGGCGTCCTCGGCGCTGGCGCGGGCGTAGTGGCCGATCACCTCATTGGTATCGGAAGGGTTGATGTTCGGCGCGGTGTCACCCTCGCGCCACTCGCCAGCGATATAGTTCCTGTGCAGCTCTTCCATGAAATCTCTTCCTGTCTATCGGGCAATCGAGGCAAACGCCCGCCCAACCGCTTTGAGTCCGGCCTTAACCTAGTCAGTCCGCGCCTCGACGCAACGGCGAGCGGCCGAATTCCTAAAGCGGCTTGATGACGACCTTCTCCGCCTTGGCGATCTTCAGAGGATTGGTGAGCGGCAGGCCGAATTCCGGCGCCGCGATCTCGAACACGTCGCCCGGCTTCGTCTTGACGCCGGCGGCGAAGGACAACGTGGCCGTGCCGAAACTGTGGACATGCACGTCACCCGGATGGCGGAACCCGGGATACTTGAAATGATGGGCCTCGAGGTTGGCGATGGTATGCGACATGTTGGTTTCGCCGGTCAGGAACGGCTGGTCGAAGATGACCTTCTTGCCACGCCGGATCTTCGAGGCGCCGCGGATGTCGGGTGGGAGCTCCCCGAGCAGGAGTTCGGGCCCGAACGAGCAGGGCCTGAGTTTCGAATGCGCCAGCCAGAGGTAGTTCTGCCGCTCGGTCACGTGGTCGGAGAACTCGTTGAAGAGCACGAAGCCGACGCGGTAGGGCACTCCGTTCTTGCCGACCACGTAAATCCCCGCCACCTCGGGCTCCTCGCCGGCGTCCTCGGCGAAGGCGGGCGAGACCAGCGGCTCGCCGGGCGCGACGACGAAATCGCCGTTTCCCTTGTAGAACCATTCCGGCTGAACCCCCGTTCGCCCACGCTTTGGCTTGCCGCCTTCCAGGCCCATGCGGAACATGCGCATTGAATTGGTCAGCGACGCCTCGTCCGCCTCGGTCACCTTGGCGTGCATGGCATCGCGGGTGGCAGCCGAGCCAAGATGGGTCAGGCCGGTGCCGGTGACGATCAGATGGGTCGGGTCAGGGTGGTCGATCGGCGCCAGCACGCGTCCGGCGGCCAGCAGTTTGGCCGGATCAGCGTTTGGCCCGCGGCCGGCGCGCGTGACGATCTTCTCGATCGTCGTGCGCTTGGCGATCGCCTCCATGGCGAGATCGTAGACGGATTCGAAGCCCGGAACGATCCAGGCCTCCGCCCCGTCCGTGGCAACGACCTGTCGCCCGCCACGCCCCTTTGTCACCTGAATCAGGCGCATCCTGCCCTCCCCTTAGGTCAATGTGGAATGAGTGTTTCGCCAAGCATCCGAGACGCGTCAAGCGCTCTCGTCACGTTGAGGCTGCGCCCTGGTTGCGGCTGATCCAGATCGCGTCGAAGACGTTGCCCTTGGAATTGCGGAGCAGTCGGCGCATGGCGAGGAACGCCTCGTCGGGATTCCGGTTGCGTATCGCATCGTAGACGTCGCGGTGCTGGAGGACGGCGTCGTCTGCCATGACGGTCCGCCAGCCAAGCGAAAACGTGATCTCGAGGGCCGACTGGATCATGGCGCCGACGGAGCGCAAAAGCGGATTCTTCGAGGCTTCCAGGATCGCCATATGGAACGCTATGTCGGCGCTGATCTGGGCCGGGCTTCCGCGTGGCTCGTTCTGGATGCCGTCCATCGCGGCACCGATCGCAACGACCTCGTCCTCAGTTGCCCGTTCGGCGGCGCGCGCCGCGGCGGCCGGTTCGATGATCTCCCGCATATCGAACAGGGCGTGAATGAATTCCTCGCTCGGATTCTGGTCGACCTGCCACCGGAGCACGTCGGGATCGAGCATGTTCCAGTCGATCATCGGCCTGACCCGTGTTCCGATCTTGGGGCGCGAGACCGTCAGCCCCTTTGCCGACAGAAGCCGGATCGCCTCGCGCACGGCCGTGCGGGAGACGCCGAACTCGTCCTGGATCTGTGGCTCGGTCGGCAGCGTGTCGCCCGGCTTGTACTGGCCGGAAACAATTCGGCGGCCGATCGTGCCGGCAACTAGCTCCGACAGGCTGCCTTCGCGGGTGCGGTCAGGTACGCTGCGCATATGGCGGATGGGATTCCTCCCCGAGGGTCGCCGGTTTTCCGATCGTTTTCGACCGCGTCGGATGATCTCGGCATAAGCGGCTCTTTATCTATCATACTATTTTTCGACACGCCTTTTCCAGAGACTCCCCATCAACCGGACCGGGCTCCGATTCCCCCATCCCGGCAAGGTGCGCCGGAAATTGGTCGTACATCTTGGAGCGACTAGTTCTGGCTTTGGGGCGTGCTTTCATAGTATGTTTCTGCTGCAAATCTAGGCAGCCGTACGAACGTCAAAGCATCCGCACAATCGACATTGCGAAAGGCGGGCTGTAGCGTCAGTCGGCAAGCCGGTGCGCGATTGTCGAAAGATGCACCGGCAAGAGGGAAAGCAGGAAAATGCCAGAAGACAAGACTAGGCGGCTCCGCTCGCAGGCGTGGTTCGATAATCCCGAAAATCCGGGCATGACGGCGCTCTATCTCGAGCGATACCTCAACTACGGCCTGACGCGGGAGGAGCTGCAATCGGGCAAACCCATCATCGGCATCGCCCAGACGGGCTCGGACCTGTCGCCGTGCAACCGCCATCATCTCGAGCTGGCAAAACGGGTCCGCGAAGGCATTACCGCCGCGGGCGGCCTGTGCATGGAATTTCCAGTTCATCCGATCCAGGAGACCGGCAAGCGGCCGACGGCGGCGCTCGACCGTAACCTTGCATATCTGGGCCTCGTGGAGCTGCTCTACGGCTATCCGATCGACGGCGTCGTGTTGACCACTGGATGTGACAAGACGACGCCGGCCTGCATCATGGCGGCGGCGACGGTCAACATTCCGGCCATCGTGCTCTCAGGCGGGCCGATGCTGAACGGCTGGTGGCGTGGCGAGCGCAGCGGGTCGGGCACCGTCGTGTGGAAGGCGCGCGAGGAACTTGCCGCCGGCGAGATCAACTACGAGGAGTTCATCGAGATCGTCGCCTCCTCGGCACCCTCGGTCGGGCACTGCAACACCATGGGCACGGCGTCGACCATGAACTCGGTTGCCGAGGCGCTCGGCATGAGCCTGCCCGGCTGCGCGGCAATTCCCGCGCCTTATCGCGAACGCGGCCAGATCTCCTATGAGACCGGCAAGCGGGCGGTGGAGATGGTGTGGGAAGACCTGAAGCCGTCCGATATCCTCACCCGCGAGGCCTTCGAGAACGCCATCGTCGTCAATTCGGCGATCGGCGGATCGACCAACGCGCCGATCCACGTCAACGCGATCGCGCGCCATGTCGGCGTGCCGTTGGCCATCGAGGACTGGGAGACGATCGGGCACAAGGTGCCGCTGCTCGTCAACGTGCAGCCGGCGGGCAAGTATCTCGGCGAGGAGTATCATCGCGCCGGCGGCGTGCCGGCGGTGGTCGGCGAGCTGATGCGGCACGGGCTCATCCGCGAAAACGCAATGACCGCCAACGGCAAGACCATGGGCGAGAATTGCGCCGGCCGAAAGTCGACCGACCCGGATGTGATCTACCCCTTCGACAATCCGCTGGTGAAGGATGCCGGCTTCATCGTTCTGAGGGGCAACCTCTTCGATTCGGCGGTGATGAAGACCTCCGTCATCTCGGAGGAATTCCGCAAGCGTTACCTGTCCAACCCGGCCAGCCCCAATGCCTTCGAGGGCCGCGCCATCGTCTTCGAGGGACCGGAGGACTACCACCACCGCATCGAGGATGCGGAGTTGGGGATCGACGAGAATTGCATGCTGTTCATCCGCGGCACCGGGCCGATCGGCTATCCGGGCGGCGCGGAGGTGGTCAACATGCAGCCGCCGGCGGCGTTGATCAAACGCGGCATCCACTCGCTGCCGTGCATCGGCGACGGTCGCCAGTCGGGCACGTCGGGATCGCCGTCGATCCTCAATGCATCGCCGGAAGCGGCGGCCGGCGGCGGGCTGGCGCTGCTCAAGACCGGCGACCGCATCCGCATCGACCTCAACAAGGGCGAGGCCAACATCCTGATCTCCGAGGAGGAACTGGCGAAGCGCCGGGCCGATCTTGGCGCCCATGGCGGGTTCCCGATCCCCAAGAGTCAGACCCCGTGGCAAGAGATCCAGCGGAGCATGGTGGACCAGTTCTCCGAGGGCATGGTCCTGAAGCCGGCGATAAAATACCACGACGTCGCCCACACCATGGGCATCCCGCGGGACAACCACTGAGGACCCCGCGTGGGCAAGATCAACGCGGCGTGGCATCGGGCCCACCGGATGCCCAGGAATCCGACGATGGATCAGCGCATCGCCTGGCACCTTGCCCACGCGGAAAACTGCGGCTGTCGTGCGATCGACGGTAAGCTGCGCGACGAGATGGTGCGGCGGGGGATCAAGATCCCCGTCTTCAAGGAGCCGCCCGCTTCGTCGCGCTGATCCTTATCGCCGGGGCTCGGATGGCCCTCTTCGCCGGCAATCCTATTGGGGCACCGTCGAGGTGAATTCGCGTCGGATGCGGAAGGGCAGCGGCGAGCGCTGGTCGTCGTTGCCGTCCCTGAATTCCAGGCGATACCAGCCGGCGGCCGGCAAATCGACCGCGCCCGTAGTCACCCCACCCTCGCGCGGCGCCGTGATCCAGTTGGCGACCACCTGCTGGTCCGCATTGAAGACCCGGAACGCCACATTGAGGTTCTCCGGCACTTCGTCGATTGTCACGTCGAGGCGGCCCGGCCCCGGCGCATAGACCGCGTGCCAGTCGGCGTCGCCCCGCGGCAAGATGTGCGCCAGCGTTTCGCCTTCGAGCGGCACCGGCGTTGCGGCGCCGAAGCTATTGTTCGGCTCGAGGCTCGCCACTGTCGGCGTGAAAACCGTCGCCAGGGTTGCGTGCTTCACGGAGCGGGCGTCGTCATTGCCGTCTCGAACCTCGATGAAATAGCTGCCCGGCTCCGGCAGGTCGGCAAACCCTTCGGTCAGGCCGCCCTTCGAATAGGGCGCCACCCAGTTGACCAGCACCTTGCGATTGGCGTCGAAGACACGGAAGTGGAGATCGAGGTTTTCCGGTCCCTCGTCGATCTTGATGGCAAGTTCACCCGGGTCGTCGACCGTCACCCTGAACCAGTCGGCATCACCGCGCGGCAGGATATTGAAGGCGATTTCGCCGCCCGGCCTGAGCTCGGTGGCGTAGCCCATGCTGTTGTTGGGCTCGTACTGGTCCGGCGTCGGCGTGAAGCGCGTGGTGAGCTTGAAGGGCGACACGGAACCGTCGCTGTCATTACCGTCGCGCAGCTCGATGTAGTAGCGGCCGGGCTCCGCCAGATCGGCGAAGCCGACCGTGTCGCCGCCCGGTCGCGGCGCCGTCACCCAGTTGACGATCACCGTCTTGTCGGCATTGAACACGCGAAAGGCCGGATCGAGATTCTCCGGCGCTTCGGTGGTCTCGATCGACAGCTGACCGGGATCGGCCACGTCAACGCTCAGCCAGTCGGCATCGCCCCGCGGGAAGATGGTGACGACGTGCTCGCCCGTCGGCGGAATCTCGGCAGCGGTGCCGAACGAATTGTTCGGCTCGTAGAGGTCCGGACTGCGGACAAAGCTGGTTTCCAGGGTGAAGGCTTCGGGAGAGCGTTTGTCGTCGTTGCCGTCGCGGACCTCGAGGAAATAGACGCCCGGCGTCTTGATGTCGAAGACCGCGTCGGTGACTCCGCCCGGCCGCGGCGCCGTCACCCAGTTGGCGACGACCTGGAAGTCGGCATTGTGCAGGCGCATAGCAATGTCGAGGGCGTCGGGGACGTCGGTCGCCGTGACGCTCCACTCTCCCGGCCAGTCGACCACGACACGAAACCAGTCGGCATCGCCGCGCGGCAGGATGTTCAGCCGATGGCTGCCGTCAAGAGCGATCAGCTTGGCATCCTTCACCGATCCGTTCGGCTCGTAGCCGTCTTCGTTCGGGATGAAGTCCAGCGCCAGCTCGATCGGGGTCACCGTCTCGCCATTGTCGCTGCCGTCGCGAACCTCGAGCCAATAGGTGCCGGCATCGGGAATATCGATCACGGCGTCCAGCGCGCCGCCCGGGCGCGGGGCGCCCTGCCAGTTGGCAACAACGTTACGGTCCGCATCGTACAGACGGACGACGACGTCGATCTCCTCGGGCGTCTCATCGACTGTCGCGTGGAGCTCACCGCGCGATGCCGCCGTGAAATAGAACCAGTCGGCATCGCCGCGCGGCGCGATGGTCAGCTTGACCCGTGTTTTCAGTTCGACCGGCGTCGCGGTGCCATACGTCCCGTTGGGCTCCGCCTCGACCACGTCGCTCCACGGCTTCGGCTCCCATGTCTCCCGCGGCACATAAGGCGGCTCGGAGACGTCGAGGCGCGAGGCGATCTCGGGATAAGGGCGCTTCTCTGCCGCGGGTGGCGGCGGCTCGGCTGGCGGTGGCGCCGGCTCCTCGGGAGCGGAGGCGACCGGCGTCACGGCGAGCACGCCGGAGGTCGGCGGCGGCGGCGCCTCGCCGAAACCTTCCTCTCCCGTCGACCGCATCAGGGGCGATGGACCGGCCGGCTCGTGCGCCTCGGTGCGCAGGTAATATTCGCGGGTAAGACGAACGAGCAGCTCCGGATGCTGCCGCCCCTCGGTCGCCTCGACCACCGAGCCGGCCACCCGGCGAAACACCAGGCCGACCTCGACATTGGGCTCTTCGATGTTCGACAGCAGCGCCCCGGTGTACGGACTGTGGTCCCCTGTCCCGTCGCTGGCGACGGCCCCGGGCTCGGCGGCATAGGCGATGATCGTGCCGCTGCCGCTGCTGCGGATCGGGGCAAGCCCTCGGTCGGCGGCGAGCGACCGCGTCCCGGACGTGCGACTCAGCTTGGCGAGGAAGGGATTGTCGCGGCAGGCATCGAGGACGACGATCGAGACCTCCGCCTCGCGCTCCATCTCCTGGACGACCTCGGCGACGTCGATGGCGCCGTAGCGGATCGAGCGGGCGCTGGAGACCTCGATATCGACTGGCAGCAGGAAGTTGGTGCCGTCGATCTGCATACCGTGGCCGGAGTAGTAGAAAAGCGCTGCCTCGGCCCCCGGAAGCTTGGCGGCGAACTGGTCGAGACCGGCGAGGAGGTCGTCGAGGCTCGCGTCGAGCACCAGCGTCACGTCGAACCCGAGCCGCTTGAGCGCAGCGGCGACATCCTTGGCGTCGTTGATCGAGTTCGCGAGGGGATCAGCGTTCTGATAGGCGGCATTGCCGACTACCATGGCGACCCGCTTGGCGGCGTCGGCGCCCCAGGCGCCGGCAACCAGGAACGCCCCCGCGAGAATACCAGCCAACCAGCGGCGCGCCATCGCAATCCTCCCGCCGCACGCAATTGGATAACCGGCGGAAAGAAACGCGCCAAGTGCGGATCATGAACGCGCGTGCCGGACCCTCCTCCGGCAAAAGACTGCCACGCTCATTCCGCGCCGTCCACCTTTCGGCGACAGGCGGCGGCGCCTGGGTCAGGCGCGCCTCAGTGGGCGGTCAGCCACTCGCGCGCAGAGCGCTGCGCCTCGGCGATCTCGGCTGCCGACAGTTCCTCGGCGATCTGCTGGCGGTGATAGGCCGCCTCCGGATTGCCGCGGAGCGCCGCCAGGTTGAACCACTTGTGTGCGGCGACGAGATCCGCCCGGTCCTGCCGACCGGTCGCGAAGACGATGCCGAGGTCGAACAGACTGTCGGCGTTTGGTTGCGTCTCTGCCATCGAGCCCATCTCGGCCGAGGCCAATTCGAAACGTGCCATGACGATTTCTCCCCGTGCTCGTTAGGAGAGCCCTCCTGCCGTCAATATGCCCCAGCGGCGGCTCCCTGACTGTGACGAGTGTCACAGGGCCCGGTGAAAACCTTCCTAAAAATCGAAATTAATTTTGCTCAAACGCCTGCGTAACACTTCGTTTACCATAAACGACCTGATCGGCGGGATTCCGCGGATTCCGACTGTTCCGCGTTAATTGCCGACGCGTTGCGGTAACGCTCTGTTAACCAGCGCGCCGCTTCCGGGTCATTGGCCGGCCGTCCTTTGCCACGCCGGCGTCGGCACGAGCACATCGACGTGGCCGGGCTTGATCACCGCCATGCCCCGCTGCACCGCCGGGCGGGCGCCGATTGTCCGGAACCAGCGCTCCACGGCGGGATAGTCGGCAAGATCGATCCGGTGGCGGGGATGGCGCGCGGCCCAGCAATAGAGGGCGATATCGGCAATCGAATAGTCGCCGGCGACGAACGTCTGATTGGCAAGCTGCCGATCGAGCACCGTGTAGAGCCGCTCGGCGATCTTGCGATAGCGCTCGATCGCGTAAGGCACCTTCTCCGTCGCGGCGAAGTTGAAGTGGTGCGCCTGTCCGAGAAACGGGCCGAAGTTGGCGACTTGCCAAATCAGCCACTTCTCGACCTCGACCCGCTTCCGCTCGTCGTCGACCGGATAGAGCCGGCCGAACTTGCGGGCGAGGTAGAGGAGGATTGCTCCTGATTCGAAAATGGCGATAGGCTTCCCGCCCGGCCCTTCCGGGTCGCGGATCGCCGGGATCTGGTGGTGTGGCGACACGGCCTCGAACTCCGCAGTCCATTGCTCGCGCTCGTTGATGTTGACGAAGGTGACGCTGTAGGGAACGGACAGTTCCTCCAGCATCACCGTGATCTTGCGGCCGTTCGGCGTCGGCCAGTAAAACACCTCGATTGGATGCATCTGTGCCGCCATGTGCAAGTTTTCCTTCAGGTGAGATAAGATAGGATAGGTGTTAGGACAAGGTTCCACAATCCTGGGCAGAAACACCATGGCACCCATCCGCGGCATTTTGTTCGTCTTCGTCGGGGCGATCCTGCTGGCCGGCTGCTTCACCAGCCCCGAGTCCCTGATCGGAGCCGATCAGGCTGTCTTCCCCTACGACAAGATCGTGTTCGCGCATGTCGATCATCAGGACGACCGCCAGACCTGGGTGCGGGACGGGGATGCCTACAGTTTCCGCCCGGACGAAAGGAGCGAACGCGAGGCCCGCGTCCGGCTGATGCCCGCCGGCGACAACCTCTACGTCGTCCAGATGGAGTTGCCTGAGGATGAGCAAATCCGGCGTCTGTTCGCACTGGTCAAGGTCGACCTCGGGGCGATGACCGCGGCATCCTACTCGGCGATCATCCCCGACAGCTTCAAAGACGTGCCAGGCTTGTCACAGTGTCAGGACGTCGTGTGCATCGACAGTCTCGAAGCGTATATCGCATATGCGCGCGCCGGCATCGACGCCGGCCATCCGCCTGACGCCGAATACCGCATCATCTCGCTGGAATAGGAACCGGCTTCGGCTTGAGGAACGTCACTAGGACGACGCCGACGATGATCAGCGCCGCTCCGACAAGATGATACCACTCGATCGCTTCGCCGAGGATCAGCCAGGCCAGGATCGCGGTGAACACCATCTGTGAATAGAGCAGCCCCTGCGCCCGCGCGGCGCCGAGGATGTCGACGCTCCAGTTGTAGAGAAGATACATCAGGGCGCCGCCGGGTATGGCGGCATAGGCGAGCGCGAGATAGCCCTTCCACGCGAGATTGGCATGCTCGCCGTTCCACAGCTCGATGAGGAACAACGGAAGGGCGACAATCACCGCGCCGCTCATCAGAATGACGAGGAGCGGCAGGCGTTCCAGCTGGAACCTGGCGCGCTTCAGGAGCACCGTGTAGCAGGAAAAGGTCAGCGCCGCGGCGATCACGATCAGATCGCCGATGCTGAGGTCGAGCCCAACCAGCACGCTCAGGCTGCCCCTCACCGCGATGACGACAATCCCCAGGAAGGCAACGACCGAGCCCAACGCCTGCCACGGTCCCATCGCCTCGCGCAGGACGAGGCGGGCCATGACCAGCGTGATGATTGGCGTCGTCGAGAAGATGATGCCGGCCGTGACAGCGGTTGTGTACTCCATCGCATTGAACATCAGGCCCTGGGTGATACCGAGCCCGAGGGCACCGATGATCATCGCCTGGAGCCCATGCTGGCGAAGGAAAGCGCCCATGGCGGAAAAGTGATGGCGCACCAGCGGCAGGAGAATGAGCGAGGCAATCAGCAACCGCCAGAAACACAGCGTCCAGGGCGGCATCTCGTCGATGGCCCCCTTAGCGGCGACAAAGACACCGCCAGCCAGCACCCACGTCAGCAGTCCGACCGCGTAGCCGACGGCGTCGGAATCGGCGGCGACTTTCTTTGGTCCATGGGATTCGACAATCGACCAGAGTCCGGCGGCCATCCCCATCCTCCCCGGCTGGTGAGGGGCCTAGACCCCCAGCTTTTTCCTTAAGAGCGCGTTGACGGCCTGCGGATTGGCCTTGCCCTGGCTCGCCTTCATCACCTGGCCGACAAACCAGCCGAGCATGTTGGGCTTGTCCCTGACCGCCTCGGCCTTGTCGGGATTGGCGGCGACGATCTCGTCGACCAGCACTTCAATGGCGCCGGTGTCGGTGACCTGCTTCATGCCCCGTTCCTCGACAATGGCGCGCGGGTCGCCGCCGTCCCGCCAGACGATCTCGAAGAGGTCCTTGGCGATCTTGCCCGAGATCGTCCCCTCACCGATCAGCTCGATGATGGCGCCGATCTGCTCGGCGCTCACCGGGCTGTCGGCAATCTCCTTGCCTTCGCGATTGAGCCGCCCGGCCAGCTCGTTGATCACCCAGTTGGCGGCGAGCTTCGGATCCCGCCCCTTGGCGACCGCCTCGAAATACTCGGCGTTCTCCCGCTCGGCGACCAGCACGTCTGCATCATAGGGGCTCAGACCATAGTCGGCGACGAAACGCGCCTTCCGAGCGTCCGGTAGCTCGGGGAGGCCTGCCGCAAGCTCGTCGACCCAGGCTTGATCGAACTCGAGCGGCAAGAGGTCGGGGTCGGGGAAATAGCGGTAGTCGTGCGCTTCCTCCTTCGAGCGCATGGAGCGCGTCTCGCCCCGGCCGGGATCGAACAGCCGCGTCTCCTGGGCGATGACGCCACCATCCTCGATGACGCCGATCTGCCGGCGCGACTTCGAACTCGATCGCCTGGCCGACGAAACGGATCGAGTTGATGTTCTTGATCTCGCACCGCGTGCCGAGCGGCTCGCCCGGGCGACGCACCGACACGTTGACGTCGGCCCTCAGGCTCCCCTTTTCCATGTCGCCGTCGCAGGTGCCGAGATAGCGCAGGATCGACCGGAGCTTGGTCAGGAATGCACGCGCCTCGTCGGCCGAGCGGAGATCCGGCTTGCTGACGATCTCCATCAGCGCGACCCCCGACCGGTTGAGGTCGACGAAGCTCAACGTCGCGTGCTGGTCGTGGATCGACTTGCCGGCGTCCTGTTCGAGGTGAAGCCGCTCGATGCCGACGGTGACCGAATCCCCGTCGGGCAGATCGACCGTCACTGCGCCCTCCCCGACGATCGGCTGCTTGTACTGGGAGATCTGATAGCCCTGCGGCAGATCCGGATAGAAGTAGTTCTTCCGATCGAAAACGCTTCTAAGGTTGATCTTCGCCTTGAGCCCCAGCCCGGTGCGCACCGCCTGGGCGACGCACTCCTCGTTGATCACCGGGAGCATGCCGGGCATCGCAGCGTCGACCAGGCTGACATGGGCGTTGGGGGCGCCGCCAAACGCCGCAGGGGCGCCGGAAAAGAGCTTGGCTCGGGACGTGACCTGCGCGTGGACCTCCATGCCGATCACGACCTCCCAGTCGCCGGTTGCCCCTTTGACCAGTTTCCTTTGGTCGACCGGTCGGACGTTGACGTTCATGGCGCTTGCTTCCGTCACGGCGGAGGCCGCAGTTCCGCCTTGGTTGCCGCCGAACCCGGGGCCCTTGGGGGCCGGCGTCCAGTCCCGCTCCGTTTAGCCATTTTCCATGGCTGACGCCAGCCACGGGGGGCGTGAAACGGCGTTTCCAAAGCGCTTTTGTCGCACCGCAATATTTGCGGCAAAACCATGTTGCGTTGCATCAAGTGCATCGCTGGTATGCGAAATCTCCGTCTGCACAGGTCGAGAAGGCCTGCCTAGATTTCAGTCCGACACAGAGAGACAGAACGACGGATTCCTTGCACAGGAATTGGAAATTCGAAAGGCGACAGAAATGAGCAACCGTTTCGTAGAAACCTACCGCAGCTGGCGGCAGTATCGGGACACCTACAACGAGCTGATGCGGCTCAGCCAGCGTGATCTGGACGACCTCGGCATCGCCCGCGTGGACATCCCGGCGATCGCCCGCCAGTCCGCCAAGCGCTAATTCAGGAATCGCCTCGGAGCGCTCTCCTCCCGCGCTCCGGACGAGACGAGGGCCGGAACAACCTCCTCCCGGTTCCAGTCCTCAAATTGAGAAACGCCCGCCGATCTTCCTCCCCGGCGGGCGTTTTTCTTTGCGCTGCAGCGAGCAAATGCCCGCCGACAGCGTTCTCTCCCGAGGTCGAAAGCGGCAGGGCGACACCAAAATGCCCGATATTTCCGGAAAAACGCATCGAAGAGATAGCGGAGGGACGACACGAGCAAGGTGCGGCCTGACAGGGCGGCGTCTGCGTCACCTCTGCAGGCGCCCGCCGTCCTCCTCCCCGGCGGGCGTCTTCTTTTCTGGGGGTGTCACCGCCGCGAGCCAGCCCGAACTCCGCCATTGAACGCAAGCATTGCCGCGACTAGGTTCCGCGCCGATGACCCTTGCTCCCATCCACATCATCGGCGGCGGACTCGCCGGCTCGGAGGCCGCCTGGCAGATCGCCCGGCGCGGCGTGCCGGTAGTCCTCCACGAGATGCGCCCCGATCGGACGACCGAGGCGCACAAGACCGACTGGCTGGCCGAGCTGGTCTGCTCCAATTCCTTCCGCTCCGACGACCGCGAGACCAACGCCGTCGGCCTCCTCCACGAGGAGATGCGCCGCGCCGGCTCGCTGATCATGCGGATGGCGGACGCTCACCAGGTGCCGGCGGGCGGCGCGCTCGCCGTCGACCGGGACGGCTTCGCCGCAGCCGTCACCGCGGCGGTTGCAGCCGATCCGCTGGTCACGGTCGAGCGCGGCGAGGTCGCCGGCCTGCCGCCTGCCGACTGGGACAAGCGTCATCATCGCCACCGGGCCCCCTCACCTCGCCGGCGCTCGCCGACGCGATCCAGGACCTCACCGGCGACCGAGGCGCTCGCCTTCTTCGACGCCATCGCGCCGATCGTCCATTTCGACACGATCGACATGGACGTCGCCTGGTTCCAGTCGCGCTACGACAAGGTCGGCCCCGGCGGCACCGGCCGCGACTACATCAACTGCCCGCTCGACCAGGCCGCAGTACGAGGCGTTCGTCGACGCGCTGCTTGCCGGCGAGACAGAACAAGCACCAGGAGTGGGAGAAAGATCCCCTATTTCGAGGGCTGCCTGCCGATCGAGGTGATGGCGCGAGCGCGGGCCGCGAGACGCTGCGCTACGGGCCGATGAAGCCGGTCGGGCTGACCAATCCCGCGCGCCGGATCGGAAGCCCTACGCCGTCGTCCAGCTCCGCCAGGACAACGCGCTCGGCACGCTCTACAACATGGTCGGCTTCCAGACCAAGCTGAAATACGGCGAGCAGGCCGCATCTTCCGCATGATCCCCGGGCTGGAGAAGGCGGAGTTCGCCCGGCTCGGCGGCCTCCACCGCAACACCTTCCTCAATTCGCCCGAAGCTGCTCGACGGCACGCTGCGGCTCAAGGCCGATGCCGCGGCTGCGCTTCGCCGGCCAGATCACCGGCTGCGAGGGCTATGTCGAGATCGCGGCGATCGGCCTGCTCGCCGGCCGCTTCGCCGCCGCCGAGCGACTCGGCGAGATCGCGACTTCGCCGCCGGCGACCACCGCCTTCGGCGCGCTCCTCGGCCACATCACCGGCGGCCACATCGCCGCCGACGAGCCGGGCCGGCGCTCGTTCCAGCCGATGAACGTCAATTTCGGGCTGTTTCCCCCGATCGAGGTGTCGAAGCCTGCCGGCAGGAAGCTCCCCCGCCCCGAGCGCGGCAGGGCGCGCAAACGCGCCCTCTCCGCCCGCGCGCTGGCCGACCTCGACCGGTGGCTGGCGCTGCCGGCGGCCGCTGCTGCCGAATGACATCACCTTTGGGTCAGACAGGCGACCAGCCTATCGACTGCTTGTGTGCTAGCTTCCCTGGTGACGATTGGGTAGCGCGAAAGGTGTGGAAGGCCGACGAACCGTCCGGTCGCGAACTCCCCGCACTCGGCTTTGACTTCTCGTTCTGACGTCCCCCAGTTCACTCCCACCCGCTCCGTCTTGCTGATGCGAAACAGTCGCTTCAGCGTGCGTCGAGTTTCACCCCCCATGGCAACGACCATCCTTGGCCGCGCTCGGTCAAGGATGATGCACCTCCATATTGACTCCGCGAACCCGAGGGCTCCTTTCGGTTCCTCGAGGCACGCCCATTTCGGCGAACGGAAGGGAACGAGGTTTCCGGCCAACACCGCGCTCGGTTCTACGCCGATCCTGCGGAACAGCTCCAAGACCTGCCTCTGCAGCGGGCTCCGACCAGCCTCGTGTCCGGACCATCGTTCCGTCTCGTAGGCGCTGCCGTCCTCCGTTGCAAACCACGGATGATCAGGCGGAATATGGTCCCCTCCCGGATTCAAGCCAAGAAAGGCCAACTCGGCTCCATCAACGACCCGCGCGGGGCTGTAGAGGAAGCGCCATCCAAGCGGTCGATACCCTTTGCGGCACCGATATCTATAGTGAGCGGCGATTTCGTCCTTGAGAGCGCAAGCATATTGGCTAGAGGTCATCACCTACAATCATATCATGCCCCGCCGGGCGGCGCGCCAGATGATCCACTGGCGCCGGAGCGGGCTGATGTCGACACGCCGGCTCAACAGCTCGAATCCTGCCCCGTTTATCTGGCTCAGGAGCGGCTCGACCGTCGCCGCCGGCAGGAACGCGGGCAGGATGGCGCGGTCGAGGCCGATCAAGCTTCGCCGCGCCGCTTCGAGCCGGTCCCGCGCCAGGGCCGAGACTTCCCCGACGGTCGAGCGAACGCCGGGCGTAGCCTCTCCTCGCCGAAGGTCGCCAGGGTCCGCGCCTCCGGCGGCAAGACGGTCGGCCGGCAGGTAGCATTGGCCGCGGGAGGCGCTTGCGGGCAGGCCTCTCAAGATTGTGGTCAGGGCCGCAGCGACACCGGCATAGCCGGCGGTCTCGGCGCTCCCCGGATCGCTCCCATCGGCCAGGATAATCGCGCCCAGCTGCATGACCGCCGCCATGGTGTCGCCGGCATAGCCTTCGAGATCCGCGAGGCTCGGCATCGGATCGTCGTAGAGATCGAAAACGCGTGCCTCGCAGCAGATTGTCGAAGGCATCGATCGGCAGGCCGAACGCGCGATGGTCTCGGCGAGCGCCGATGCGACAGGGTGGCCGCCGGGATCGCCGGCGGAGCGCGTCGCGCCACCACTGCAGCCGGATCTCGCCGAGCGTCGGGTCGCTGACGGTGTCGCGGACGCGCGCGACCTCGACATCGAAGGCATGCAGGCAAACAGGTGCGGCCGGGCCGCCTCCGGCGCGAACAGGTCGGCGAGATAGCGGTCGCGATCGCGGCCCGCACGACGGCGGCGCAATGGGCGGTAGACATCCATGGCCATCAGATATGGGCTCGGACTCGGCCTCAGTCCACCGCGATCAGGGCGGCGGCGACGGCGCGATCCTCGGCGAGCAGGACGTTGTAGGTGCGGACCGCCGCGCCGGTCGACATCGCCTCGCCGACGATGCCGGCCTCGCGACAGCGCTCGCAGGAGCCTCGGCGCGAGCGGCGCGAGCTCCGGGCCGGTGCCGACGAGCAGGATTTCGATCTGCGTCGGCCTCGGCGAACACCCGGCCAGGCTCGCCGCGTCGATCGCCGCCGGCGCGGGCTCCCAGCCATAGATGCCGCTCGGCAGGCAGAGCAGCGAGCCGCGATGCGACATGCCGGCGAAGCGGAACCCGCCATTGCCATAGGCGTCGATCGGCGCGCGGCCGGGAAAGTGCGCGGCGCGGACGGCGATGCCGGCCCGCGCCATCGGACGTCAGGCCTCGGCGCGGCTCGGCGGTCTTCGCTTCTCCTCGGCGCGCGGCCGTGTCGGGGCGGAGCTTGAAGTAGATGAGCAGCGGCGCCGCGATGAAGATCGACGAATAGGTGCCGATCGACGATGCCGAAGATCATCGCCGAGACGAAGGAGCGGATCACCTCGCCGCCGAAGAAGAACAGCGCGATCAGCGCCAGCAGCGTCGTCAGCGACGTCATGCGTCGTGCGCGCACAGGGTCTCGTTGATCGACCGGTCGATCAGCTCCGCCAGCGGCATCTTCTTGTATTTGCGCAGATTCTCGCGGATGCGGTCATAGACGACGACGGTGTCGTTGAGCGAATAGCCGACGATGGTCAGGATCGCCGCGATGCTCGACAGGTTGAAGTCGAGCTGCAGCGACCGCGAAGAAGCCGAGCGTCATCAGCACATCGTGCGACGGTCGCAGATGATCGCGCCGACGCGCGAACTGCCATTCGAAGCGGAACCAGATGTAGATCAGGATGCCGAGCATCGCGAGCGAGCATGCGCGATCGTGCCGTTGTAGGCCAGTTCGCTCGAGACGCGCGGACCGACGACCTCGATGCGGCGGAAATCGACCGTGTCGCCCAAGCGCCTCGCCGGACCTTGGTCGATCGCGTCCTGCTGCGCCGTCTCGCCGCCCGCCTGCTGCTGGATGCGGACGAGGACGTTGGTGCCGGAGGTCGAGGTCGCTGACTTCCTGCACCTGGACGTCGCCGAGGCCGAGGCCTTCGAGCGTCGAGCGGATCGTCGCCGAGCGTCGTCGGTGTCCGTGTCGGCTTGCATCTCGATCAGCGTGCCGCCCCGGAAGTCGATGCCGTATTGCGGGCCGATCGGCGATGAACAGGACGACCGAGAGACCGACAGCAGCGACCGATACGGGGAAATTGATACCGCCGCAGCCACATGAAGCGGATGCTTGGTGTCGTCCGGGATGAGGCGAAGTGGCGCATCGCTGTTCGAGCCTTGTGATCGCGCTTCAGATCGAGATCGATCTTCGGCCGGGCGACGCCGGCGACCCACGTCGCGACGATGCAGGCGGGTGAAGGTGAAGGCGGTGAACATCGTCGTCACGATGCCGATGGCGTAGGTGACGGCGAAGCCGCGGACCGGGCCGGAGCCGAGACAGAACAGCGCCAGCGCCGCGATCAGCGTGGTGATGTTGGCGTCGACGATCGTGCCGAGCGCCCGCTTGAAGCCGAGATCGATGGACGCGATGGCCGAGCGGCCCTGCCGCGCTTCCTCGCGGATGCGCTCGTAGATCAGCACGTTGGCGTCGACCGCCATGCCGATGGTGAGCACGATGCCGGCGATGCCCGGCAGGGTCAGCGTCGCGCCGAGCAGCGGTCAGGACCGCGAAGATCAGGATGATGTTGACCATCACGGCGATGTCGGCGAGCACGCCGAAGAAGCCGTAGACGGCGATCATGAACACGCCGACGACGATCGCTGCCGATGACCGCGGCGATCTTGCCGGCCTCGATCGAGTCGGCGCCGAGGCCGGGCCCGACGGTGCGCTCCTCGACGATGGTGAGCTTCGCCGGCAGCGCGCCGGCGCGCAGCAGAATGGCGAGGTCGTTGGCCGACTGGACGGTGAAGTTGCCGCTGATCTGGCCGGAGCCGCCGAGGATCGGCTCGCGGATGACCGGCGCCGAGATCACCTTGTTGTCGAGCACGATGGCGAACTGGCGGCCGACATTCTGCTGGGTCACGTCGCCGAACTTCTGCGCGCCCCGGAGGTCGACAGGCGGAAATTGACGACCGGCTGGTTGGTCCGCTGGTCGAACGACGCCTGGGCGTCGACCAGATCCTCGCCGGTCATCAGCGACGCGTCGTCGAGCGATGATACGACGGTGGCGGGATTTTCGGCGGAAGGCAGGATGACCGTGCCGGCGGCGGCGTCCGTGGCCGGTCTGTGCGGACATCGTGTCGTCGAACCAGCTGGAAGGTCAGCTGCGCCGTCTGGCCGACGATCGCCTTGAGGCGCTGCGGGTCGCCGAGACCGGGCGCCTCGACGAGGATGCGGTCGTCGCCCTGGCGCTGGATGCTCGGCTCGGTCGTGCCGAGCTCGTTGATGCGCCGGTTGATGACCTCGATCGACTGCTGGACGATGCTGGCGCACCCGCTGGGCCAGGCCCTGCTCGGAATAGGTGAACCGGGCGAGGCCGTCCGCCGAGACTGACAGGTCGAATTCGTTGACGGCGCCGCCGCCGAGCAGCGACGTCGACAGCGGGTTTTGAAGCTTCTCGAGGCGCGTGCGGGCTTCGTCGAGCTGGGAAAGGTCGCGGATGCGGAGCTGAACGCCGTTTCCCTGGACGCCAAGCCCCGTGTAGCCGATCCGCGGCGTCTCGAGCATCGCCTTGCGCACGTCGCTGACCAGCGTGCGAAGCCGCTTCTCGACGTAGTCCTTCTGATCGACCTCGTAGAGCAGATAGGCGCCTCCCTGCAGGTCGAGGCCAAGCACCACCTGCTGGTTAGGCAGCCAGCTCGGCAACGAATCGACGGTTGCGCGGGAGAAGAAATTCGGAATGACCACCACGATCCCGGCGATAACCACCAGGAGGATCAGAGCGACCTTCCATCGAGCAAACTGAAGCATCTGGATCAGCCGGAAACCGGCTGGCCCTCAGGCCGGGCAGTCATTCACTCTCCTTTACCGGCTCGCCCTTCGTGCGCACCTCAGCGATCATGCCGCGCGCGATGCGGACCCGGACGTTCTCGGCGAGATCGACCTGCAATTCGTTCTCGTCGATGACCTTGGCCACCTTGCCGATCAGCCCGCCTGAGGTGACGACGGTGTCGCCGCGGCGGAGATTGGCGATCATCTCCTGATGGCGCTTCGCCTTGGTGCGCTGCGGGCGGATGATCAGGAAGTACATGATCACGAAGATCAGGATGAACGGCAGGAACTGGATGATCATGTTGCCCCCCGCCGGGGCGCCGGTCTGGGCGAAGGCCGGTGTCACGAACATGCCAAAAACTCCTGCGTGGCCCCGTTAAGCGGCCGTTTCCTGAAAACGGCGCGGACTATAGCGACGCCACCCGCCAATGCAAACGATATAGGGGCTTTCGTTGCTGTGGGCGACACGTGGTCGCTGCAACTGTTCCCAAAGCGGGCGCCACCGTGGCGTGGTCTGGCCCATCCATCTCCGGCATGCTAACCACGCCGCTTCCGAAACGACAATTCAGACCCTTGTCCGAAATCGACCTCCGTTCCATTGCCGAGCGGCTCGATCAGCTGGTCAGGCTGATCGAGCGCGCGGTGCCTGGTGCGCCGACGCCGCCCGATTTTGCCGCCGCGGACGCC
The DNA here is from genome assembly GCA_963710805.1 of uncultured Alphaproteobacteria bacterium. Classification (GTDB taxonomy): domain Bacteria; phylum Pseudomonadota; class Alphaproteobacteria; order Rhizobiales; family Kaistiaceae; genus Bauldia. The sequence continues at coordinate 62,112 of CAVQBS010000048.1, forward strand.
TTCGTCTGGCATCCCGACGGGAGGCGGTTTCAGCCCGTCGCCCGTGTCAACCGGGTGGACCTGACGTCTTCTCAAGGGGATCGACCGGTTACGTGACATCCTGCTCGAGAACACCGAGCGCTTCGCCGACGGGCTGCCCGCCAACAACGCGCTGCTCTGGGGCGCGCGCGGCATGGGCAAGAGCTCGCTGGTCAAGGCGGTGCACGCCGACGTCAGCCAGGGAAAACTCGGGGCGACGTCGCTCAAGCTGGTCGAGATCCACCGCGAGGACATCGAGACGCCTGCCGGAGCTGATGGTGCTCGTCCGCGACGCGCCTCACCGCTTCATCCTGTTCTGCGACGACCTGTCCTTCGACGCGCGACGACACCTCCTACAAGTCGCTGAAGGCGGTGCTGGAAGGCGGCATCGAGGGGCGGCCGGACAACGTCATCTTCTACGCCACCTCCAACCGCCGCCACCTGATGCCGCGCGACATGATGGAGAACGAGCGCTCGACCGCCATCAACCCGAGCGAGGCGGTCGAGGAGAAGGTGTCGCTGTCGGACCGCTTCGGCCTGTGGCTCGGCTTCCACAACTGCAGCCAGGACGACTACTTCGCCATGGTGCGGGGCTATGTCGAACGCTACGGGCTGGACGATCGGCGACGAGCAGCTGCGCGCGCGAGGCGCTGGAATGGGCGACGACCCGCGGCGCGCGCTCGGGCCGCGTCGCCTGGCAGTTCATCCAGGATCTCGCCGGCCGGCTCTGGGGAGCCGCCTCGACGACGGCTCCGGCGGCCCGTTCTGAGGTACACGTCAGCCGGTGCTGCTCAGATAGTCCATCGGGTTGACCGGCTTGGCGCCCTTCCGCAGCTCGAAGTGGAGCTGCGGCGAGGACACCGAGCCGGTCGTGCCGGCCTTGGCGATGATCTGGCCGCGCTGGACGCTGTCGCCGCGCTTGACGTCGATCTCCTCGTTGTGGGCGTAGGCCGAGACCCAGCCGTCGGCATGGCGGATGAGGATCAGGTTGCCATAGCCGGCGAGTTCGTTGCCGGCATAGATGACGGTGCCCGCCTCGGCGGCCTTCACCGAGGTTCCCTCCGGCACCGCGAGGTTGATGCCGTCGTTGCGCTCGCCATTCGCCTTCGGCCCGAAGCCGGAAATGATGCGGCCGCGCACCGGCCAGCGGAAGGTCGTGCCGTTGGCGGACGGCGGATCGGCGGCCTGATTGACGGCGCTCGACGAACTCGGCTTGGGATTGACGCTCACCGGCACCACAGGCACGGCCGGAAGGTCCGGGGCGGCGGGTGCCGAGGCGACCTTGGTGGTCGGCACGGACCTGACCGGCGGCGCCGGGGTACCGTCCGCCTTGACGGTCAGCGTTCCGAGCGGCTTCGGCGCTGCGCCCGCGGCTGAGCCCGTCTTGAGCGAGGCCATCCGGGTCGGCGCGGTCGTGGCGCCGCCCGCCGGGATCTTGAGGCGCTGGCCGACCTGGATATTCTGCGAAGACAGCCCGTTCAGCGCGACGATGTCGCTGACGTGCACCCCGTAGATGCGGGCGATGCCGTAAAGCGTCTGGCCCGGCTCGACGACGTGGATGTCGCCGCTCGTCCGCGAGGCCGTCGCCGGAGCGGGCGCGCTGACCGGCACCGGCTCGGCGGACGGCGCATAGGCGACCTGGCCGCGGCGCGGGATGACGATGGCGCGGCCCTGGGTGAGCTGCGACGGGCTCGAGATGCCGTTGGCGCGGGCGATCTCGGAAGACGGGACGCCGTATTTGATGGCGAGCGTGTCGAGAGACTCGCCCGGGCCGACGGTCACCACCCGCCCGCCAACAGCGCTCCATTCGCCGCCCGGCGACGAGCTGGCAAGGTTGATCGGGCCGGCGGTGCCCGGAGGTGGCGGCAGATCGGCGCGCGCGACGGCCGTCCCGCCGGAGGCGGCCTGGGCGTTGCCGATGATCGCGCGCTGGTTGGCGGTGGAGCCCGTGAAGAGGGGCTCCTTCACCCGCATCGCGTCGGCGCTGCAGGCGGCTCCGAAACCGGCGAGAACCGCCACGGCCGCCGCTTGCCCCAGAAGGCGGGCTCGGTAAGCGGATACTCGGTTACGCATTGCTCTACTCGCACTCAACTCAAACTCGACGAACGGCGCGAGTTAACACCGGTAACGTTGACAAAAGATTTAAGGATTCGGCCGGTCTGGAAAGACTTTGGGCGATTCGGGGGCGGAATCGCGGCGGGCCGGCCCTAGATTGGCCTGATCATTGGTCAAAAAAGACCGCACCGAGCGAGTCCGGGAAAGGCGAACAGCATGCGCATTGCGACAATCCTGAAGACCATGGGGACGGCCGGCGCGGCGGCGTGGTGCCTCGCTTTCCTGGCAAGCGGGCCGACCGCGGCGGAGCCGGTCTCCGTGCCGTTCGCGATGCACGTCGGCGACAGCTCCACCTTTTCGGTCCGCTATCTGAGGACCACCGCGTTGGGCGGGACGCCCGGTCCCGTCATCACCGTCGACTACGAGTTGGCGCTGAAGATCACCGGCGTCGAGGACAAGGGAGTGAACGCCACGATCCGCAACACCGGCATGAACATCACCATCGACCGTCAGCGGGTCCTCGGTCCGCCCGACTTTGACAGCCTGCTTCTGGCTGCCCTCGACGGCCTCGATGCCGACCTGGAGATCGGCGCCGACGGCGCGCCGGTCAGGGTGACCAACTGGGAGGCGTTGCGCCCGACGCTCATCGCCAGGGCGCAGGCGCTCGCCGGCGACAATCACGCCATGATCCAGACCCTCGACGCCTTCCTTCCGAAGGTCAGCGAGGTGGACGCCGTCCAGATCCTCGCCCGACCGCTGGCGCTCAGCGCCGCCGGACGCGTCGCCACCTTCGATCCGCCGCAGCACACCTCGCTCGAGGCCGGCAAGCTCAGGCTCCCTTCCTTCGCCAGCTATGCCGCCGGGCGCTGGTCGTTCGATCTCTCACCCCGCTCCGATCTGCCGAACAGTGTGACGATCTCGTGGTTCGGCGTCCCTGGCGCCGCGGACCTGAAGGCGATCCTCAGCCAGGCCGGCGAGCAGGCCAGCCGGATGTCGCCGCTGAGCGAGGAGACCAGAGCGGCCATCGAGAACAACGGCCATATGTGGCAGCGTTTCGCGGCGACCTACGACGATCGCGACGGACGGCTTCTCAAGTTCCAGGGCATGATGGAGCTGAAAGCCGGTCCTCTGGAGCGGCGGATCGCGCTGGAGGCGACCGCCAAGGGCCGGTGACGGCCCGCTGCTGTCGCCCGCGTCAAAGCCGCTCGGCGACGCCCGGGATCAGCGGCACGAAACGGACGTCGGCGAGCCTGGCTTCCTCAACTCCGGCTGCGGTGCGCAGGTAGCGTTTCAGCTCCTGGATACCGTCGCCGGGCCCGACCGGCGCGACGAGGATGCCGCCGGTGCGGAGCTGCTCGAACAGCGCCTCCGGCACCGCTTCGGCTGCGGCGGTGACGATGATCTTGTCGAACGGTGCGTGTTCCGGCCAGCCGGCGGTGCCGTCGCCGACGAGGGTGGTGATGTTGGTAAGGCGGAGTGTCTTGAACCGCGACTCCGCCGCGCTGACCAGCGTGCGGAAGCGGTCGATGCTGTAGACGCGCCGGCAGAGCTTCGACAGCACCGCCGCCTGATAGCCGCTGCCCGTGCCGACCTCGAGGATGCGGTCCTCGGGCTGCGGATCGAGCGCCGCGGTCATCATGCCGACGATGACAGGCGCCGGGATCGTCTGGCCGCAGGCGATCGGCAGCGCCCGCTCCGCATAGGCCTCGTTACGCGTGTCGGCTTCGACGAAGAGATCCCGGGGCACCGCCTCGATCGCCGAAACCACCCGCTGGTCGGTGATGCCGACGCGGCGCAGCCGGAGCAGGAGATCGGCGATGCGGACGCGGCGCTCCTCGGCGTCAATATCCGGCATGGCGGTTACGCGCCCGGCCCGAAGTGTTTTCTGAGCGGATCGCCAAGGTCGTAGGCGGTCATGTCGAGGCGGAGCGGGGTCACCGAGATCGCGCCCTTTTGAATGGCATCGAGATCGGTGCCGGGAACGATGTCCGGCCGCGCCCGGCGATAGGCGAGCCAGAAATACTGGTTGCCGCGGCCGTCGACGCGCTCGTCGACGTGGAGGCCGTGGGTGAGCCGGCCCTGGCCGGTGATCGTCACCCCGTCCACCGCGTCGGCATGCCGGTTCGGAAAGTTTATGTTGTAGAGGATTCCTTGGGGAAAGCCGAACGCGATCAGCTTGCGGATGATATCGGGGGCGTGTGTCTCCGCCGTCTCCCACGGGACCGCCCGGTGGCCCTCTTCGAATGTGTAGGCTTGGCTGAGAGCGATCGCCGGGGCGCCGAGCAGCGTCCCCTCGATGGCGCCGGCGACCGTACCCGAATAGGTGACGTCGTCGGCGACGTTCTGGCCGGAATTGACGCCGGACAGCACCAGATCGGGCGTGCCGCCGAGGACGCGGCGCACCGCCATGATGACGCAGTCGGTCGGCGTGCCGCGGAGCGCGAATTTCCGCTCGGAGATCTGGCGGAGGCGTAAGGGGTCGTTGAGCGACAGCGAATGCGCCAGCCCGCTCTGGTCCATCTCGGGCGCGATCGTCCACACGTCGTCGGAGAGCCCGGTCGCGATCCGCTCCAGAACCTCGAGCCCCGGCGCGTGAATGCCGTCGTCGTTAGTGATCAGGATGCGCATGATATCCCCCTCACCCGGCTCGGGCTGCGCCCTCGCCACCCTCTCCCACCAGGGGAGAGGGTTTGGCGCTCTGCCTCGACGCGGAATCCCTCTCCCCTTGCGAGAGAGAGAGCCTGCCCCCGACTGGATCGTGGGGTGGTCCGAACCGCAGGCGAGGACCGGGTGAGGGGTTCTTTGGAAGACGTATCACGCTTCGATCCTTTCCCGCCCGCCCATGTACGGCCGCCGCAGCGCGTCGGGCACGGTGATCGAGCCGTCGGGGTTCTGGTAGTTCTCCATCACCGCGATCAGGGCGCGGCCGACGGCGACGCCGGAACCGTTCAGGGTGTGGACGAGCCGGGTCCCCTTCCCCTCCGCCGGCCGGTAGCGCGCCTTCATCCGCCGCGCCTGGAAGTCGCCGCAGACCGAGCAGGAAGAAATCTCGCGGTAGGTGCCTTGCCCCGGCAGCCAGACCTCGATGTCGTAGGTCTTCTGTGCGGCAAAGCCCATGTCGCCGGTGGAGAGGGTCATCACGCGATAGTGCAGGTCGAGTCGCTTCAGGACTTCCTCGGCAGAGGTGAGCATGCGTTCATGTTCATCGCGTGACTGTTCGGGGGTGGTGATGGAGACGAGCTCCACCTTGTCGAACTGGTGCTGGCGCAGCATGCCGCGCGTGTCCTTGCCCGCCGCCCCGGCTTCCGCGCGAAAACACGGTGTCAGAGCGGTGAAGCGAAGCGGTAATTCGTCCTCGTCGCGGATGGACTCCCGCACCAGGTTCGTCAGCGGCACTTCGGCCGTAGGGACCAGCCAGAGGCGATTTGGCGACGCTTTGTCAGCGCTCAATTTCCTGCCTACTTCCCGTTTGGCTGCAATTCGTGCCCTTGCCTCATCAAACTCCGGTAATCTACGCAGTACACCCTCAGAGACACCCTCGAACTCCGGCAAGCCTTTCCGGCTTTCGAGAAGAGCATCTTCTTGCATTCGGATCGTCGCTCGAGCGAGTGCTCGTTCCATGGCCTGCTTAATGACAGGCTCGGAATAACCGAGCCGCGTTAGCGTGCGGGATAGGTTTCGGGTTTTGGTAAGCCACTCATCGCCGGAGAGTGCTTGCGCTTCCACGCGACTAAGTTCGACCAATATTTCTGCGGCATCCCCCGCAGCATGTTCCAGCGTGGTGCTGAGGTACTGGTCGTCTTCAAATTTCGGCAACTGCGCGGTCCCGAACATCACCTCGTCCCGCACCAACAGCGGCGGCTGAACCTCCTCGTAGCCGTGCTCCGTCGTGTGCAGGTCGAGCATGAACTGGCCGAGCGCCCGTTCCATGCGCGCGAGCCCTTTCTTCAGGACCACGAACCGGGCGCCGGAGAGCTTCGCCGCCGCCTCGAAGTCCATCTGGCCGAGCGCCTCGCCGAGCGCGTAGTGCTCCCTGGCGTCGTTCAGGCCGGGCTTCTCGCCCCACCGGCGGTACTCGACGTTGGCGGTTTCGTCCGGACCGACCGGCACATCGTCAAGCGGCACGTTGGGGATGACGGCCAGCGCGTCCTCCAGCTCCTTGTCGAGCTGCCTGCCACGGCCCTCCGCCTCCTGCAGGAAGGCCTTCAGCTCGGCAACCTCGGCCATCAGCTGCTCGGCGACCATTTCCTCGCCGGACGCCTTGGCGGCGCCGATCTCCTTCGAGGCGGCGTTACGACGGGCCTGTGCCTCCTCGAGCCTTGACGATCTGGGCCCGCCGCGCCTCGTCGAGGGCGATCAGCCGCTCCGCCGCCGGCTCCGCGCCGCGGCTTGCAAGCGCCCGGTCCAGTGCTTGCCGGTTGTCGCGAATCCACTTGATGTCGAGCATGGCCCTTGCCTGAGACGCTGCGTGTCATGCCCACCGGAGCGGGCATGCGAATGTCGGGTACGCCGGGTAAAAACGCGCCCTCCTCTCCCGGACGGGGAGAGGATACTGAGCCTCCCTGCCGCAGGCAGGTGTAGGCGAAGTTGGTGAGGGGTTATGGGAGAGACCAGAACAAGGCACTGGTCGACGGCGCCTCACCTGACGGCTCTCATAACCCCTCACCAAGCTTGACTAAAGCTCCGCTGAGCGGAGCAAGTCTCGCTATCCTCTCCCCGTCCGGGAGAGGAGGACACCCTCCCGTCCCGGTCGCGCCGGCCAGGCGCTTCGACAGCGGCGAGCGCACAGCGTCTCGGAACAGATTGGCGCGAAAGTCATAGCGGGGTCGGCGCGGCGACGGAAGCCTGCACGGGCGCAAAATGCGCCCCTACTCCGCCGCCTCCGCCGCGGCGCGCGCCGCTTCCGCCTCGGCCTTGCGCTTCTCGACGAAACGAACCGCCAGGATCGACGCCTCGTAGAGGAGAAGCGTCGGCACGGCGAGGCTGAGCTGCGAGATCATGTCGGGCGGGCGTCAGCACCGCCGCCGCCACGAAGGCCAGAACGATGGCATAGCGCCGGTAGCTCTTCAGCGAGGCGCTGGTGACGATGCCGATGCGGGCAAGCAGGGTGAGGATCACCGGCAGCTGGAAGACGAAGCCGAAGGCGAGGATCAGCGTCGTGATCAGCCCGAGATACTCGTTGACCTTGGGCAGGAGCTGGATCGAGGCCTCGCCGGGCCCGCCCTGCTGCTCCATCGACAGGAAGAAGCGGAGCGCCAGCGGCATCACCCCGAAATAGACGACGGCGGCGCCGACGAGGAAGAGAAGCGGCGTCGCGATGAGATAGGGCAGGAACGCTTGCCGCTCGCTCTTGTAGAGGCCCGGCGCCACGAACTTGTAGATCTGCATGGCGATGACCGGGAAGGCGATGAAGATCGCCCCGAACAGCGCCACCTTGAGCTGCGTGATGAAGAATTCCTGAGGCGCCGTGTAGATGAGCTTGACCTCTCGGGTCGGGCCCGCCGCCCACTCATAGGGGATTACCAGGATGTTGTAGATATGGCCGGCAAGGGCGAAGCAGAGAACGAAGGCGATGAGGATCGCGATCATCGCTCGGATCAGGCGCGTCCTAAGCTCGATCAGGTGTTCGATCAGCGGCGCCCGGCTCGCCTCGACCTCGTCTTCTTTCGGGGCCTCGGGTTTGGTGCCTTCCGCGCTCACGACTTGGCGTCCCCGGTGGCAACCGCCGGGGCGGGCGCAGATGCCGCCGGCTCGGCCGTAGTCGGCGGCGGGGTGGCAGGCTCGGCGGCCGCAGCCGTAGTTGTCGCCGGCTCAGGCTTCGCCGCGCTGTCCTTGGGCTTGTCGATCTTGGTCGCGTTTTCGAGGTCAGTGCGGATGTCGGCCCCCGCCTTAGTCATTTCCTTGCGGACATCGCCGATCGGGTCGATGCGGCCGAGGTCGGTGACCTGCTTCTTCACGTCGTCCAGTTCGGCTTCGCGGATCGCCTCATTGAACTGGCGCTGGAAATCGCCCGCCATCCGGCGTGCCTTGCCCGTCCAGTGGCCAAGCGCCCGCAGCGCACGCGGCAGGTCCTTCGGGCCGATGACGATGACCGCCACCACCGCGACGATGAGAAGTTCTGACCAGCCGATGTCGAACATGGAACGCTCGCCCGGCCATCATCGGGCGCCCGCTGGCGGGCGCCTTGCGGCGGCGCGGGTCCTCGCGATCAGGTAGCCTTGGTCTTCTCGTGCGACGTCTCGACGTCGACGGTCACACCAGGCTTTTCCTCGATCTGCGGCTGCTCTTCGTCGTCGGCGAGCCCCTTCTTGAAGCTCTTCACGCCCTTGGCAACGTCGCCCATCAGGTCGGAAATCTTGCCCCGTCCGAACAGGAGCACGACGACCAGTATGACGATCAGCCAATGCCAGATGCTGAGTGAACCCATCAGCTCTTACTCCAATCCCTTTGCTTGCGACCGACTATCGCAGACGCGCAGACCGACCGCAATCGACACCTGGGAGGGATGTAGGGGCATTTGGCCGTCAAGGCAAACGCCGTCTTCAGTCCTGTTCCTCGTCGGCAGTGTCCTCGGCAGCGAGTTCGGCGCGGAATTCGTCCTCCTCCAGCGGGTCCTCGTCCTCGGTCAGTTCGTCGCCGGCGTGCGGATCGGGGATGCTGAAATCGGAGGGAACCCGGCTGTCGAGCAGGCCGGCGCCCTTCAATTCGTCGACGCCGGGGAGATCGGCGACGCTGTCGAGGCCGAAATGGGACAGAAACGCCTCCGTCGTGCCGTATGTCACGGGGCGTCCGGGGCTCTTCCGGCGCCCTCGCATCCTTATCCAGCCCGTCTCCAGAAGCAGGTCGAGCGTCCCTTTCGAGGTCGCAACCCCGCGGATTTCCTCGATTTCGGCGCGGGTGACCGGCTGGTGATAGGCGATAATCGCCAACGTCTCCATCGCCGCCCGCGACAACCGCTTCTGTTCCAGGGCGTCCCGGGAGAGGAGGAAGGAGAGGTCGGCGGCGGTGCGGAAGCTCCATTTCCCCGCCACCTGCACCAGATTGACTCCGCGGTCGGCATAGTGCTCCTGCAGCTCGTGCAGGAGGCCGGCGATGTCCGCCCCATCGGGCAAGCGGCCCGCCAGGTCGTCCGCCGACAGCGGCTCGGCTGCGGCGAAAAGCAGCGCCTCGACCATCCTCGACCGCCTGCCGACGCTCCTCGGGCGACTGGTGTTCGGCAGTCGCATCGTTGTCGACGGCGATGGTGACGACGGGCTTGGGGTTAGCCATTCTCAGCCTCCGGTTTGACCAACGCGACCGGAACGCGGTCGCGGATATAGAGAGGGGCGAAGGCTTCGGTCTGGCGGAGCTCCAGCCGCCCCTCGCGGACGTATTCGAGACTGGCGCCGAAGGCGCTTGCGGTGACCGTGCGCCCGGGTTTCAGTGGTCAGATAGGGCGACAGGAACACATCGAGCGGCGCCCAGTCGGCCAGCTTGCCGATGACCGTGCCGAGCAGGTCCCTGGCCTCCTGCAGCGACCATACCGTCCGTTTGCGGACGTGCACGATGGCGATCGCATGCTCCTGGCGGCGTACCGCGTAGGCCGACAACAGGTCATAGAGCGTCGCCGAATATTCGTTGCGCCTGACGATCTGAACCGGCTCCGGGGCCCCACGCGCAAAGACGTCGCGGCCGAACCGGTCGCGATTGGCGAGCCGGGCGGCGGCGTCCCGCATCGCTTCAAGGCGCTGGAGGCGGAAGGCAAGTTCGGCGGCAAGCTCTTCGCCAGTCGGCTCGTCCGTCTCGGCCTCGGGAAGCAAGAGCCGCGACTTCAGATAGGCGAGCCACGCCGCCATGACGAGGTAGTCCGCCGCGACCTCGAGGCGAAGCCGCCGTACTTCCTCGATGAAAGCAAGGTACTGCTCGGCGAGCGCGAGGATCGAGATGCGCGTGATGTCGACCTTCTGGCTCCGGGCCAGCGTCAACAACAGGTCGAGTGGTCCCTCGAAGCCCTCGACGTCGACGACCAGCGCCGGCTCGCCATTGCCACGGTCGAGCGGCTTGAAGGTCTCCCAGATTTCGCTCTGGTCGGGCTCGGTCGTCGCCATCGATCAGACCTGCGGCGTCCAGCCGGCGCCGGCGGTCAGCGCGACAAATTCCTCGCGGGCGGCATCACGGTCGAACGGCGACGGGGGCAAAATGGAACCGAGGAGACGGTCAGCCCGCTCGCCGGACCTCCCGGCGAGTCGGGGCGCTGCATCAGCGATCGCGCGCATCTCCTCGATCCGACCGTTGCAGTGAAGCACGATATCGCAACCGGCGTCATGAATGGCCGTCGCCCTTTCACCGTAATCCCCAGAAAGCGCCTTCATCGAAACGTCGTCGCTCATCAGCAGGCCATCGAAACCAATTCGTTCCCGAATGATATCGCGGATCACGATCGGGGAGGTGGTCGCCGGACGTGACGGGTCGACGGCACTGTAGACGACGTGGCTGGTCATGGCGGCCGGCAGATCGACAAGCGCGACGAACGGCGCGAAATCGCTCTCCGCCAGCGTGTCAAGATCGGCGGCGACGACCGGCAGGTCATAGTGGCTGTCGGACGTCGCCCTGCCCTGGCCAGGCATGTGCTTGACGACCGGACAAACCCCGCCTGCCGACAGGCCGTCGGCCATCGCCCGGCCGAGGGTTGCGACGAGACCCGGATCGGCGCCGAACGACCGGTTGCCGATCGCCTCGCTGGCGCCGGCAACAATGACGTCGAGGACGGGCAGGCAATCGATGGTAACACCAAGGTCGGCAAGGTCGGCTGCGATCAGACGGCCGTGCAACCATGCCGCCCGCCGGCCCCGGTCAGGGTCGTCGCCGGCAATGTCGCCAAGCACCCGGCAGGCCGGATAGTCCGGCCACGCCGGTGGCCGCAGGCGACGGACCCGACCGCCTTCCTGATCGATCAGGACCGGAGCATCGGGACGGCCGACGGCGGTCCTGAACGAATCGACCAGCTCACGCACCTGATCGGGCGACTCGCAGTTCCGCCGGAACAGGATGAGACCCCAAGGCTGCTCCTCGCCGAAGAACGCCGTCTCCTCGGCGGTGAGCCAGAGGCCGGCACAGCCGGAAACAAAGGCCTTGGCGGTCATAGCCCCTGCCGGAAGCTGTTAGCGCGCCAGTATGCAATCGCCACCGGCAGCCTTGAGGTCGTCGCAGAGCCGCGCTGCGTCATTGCTGGAGAAGGGACCGATCCGAACGCGATAGTAAATGCCCCGATCGCCGAGATCGGCCCGGATGATCGCCGCCTGATATGGCCCCAGGATGTTTGGGTAGCGGGACTGCAAAGCGCGGTAGGTCGAGCGGGCCGCGCCCTCGGTGCGCTGCGCCGACACCTGAACCAGAACGCCGCCAGAGCCAACCTGCGGTCCCGACGAACGGACCGACGTGCCGGGCGTCAGGTTGATCGGGCCCCGGCATTGCCGGTCGACGCGACCGTCTGCCGGCGCGGCTGGGGAGCCGGGGACGCAGTCGCCGGACGCGCGGCAGGGGCGCTCGCTGTGGCAGGTGTCTGAGGGACGTCCTCGGCCTTGGCGACCTCGTCACCGGCCGGAACCGTCCCGGGCAGTGGCTCCGCGGCATCCTGGGGGGCGCCGTCAGAATCCGGCGGTGGCGAGGGGATCGGTGTTCACGGGCAGATCCTGGCCTTCCAGCACCGCGTCCATGTCGGTCCGGGTCGATGGAACGGTATCGGCTTGATCGGCCATCGAGGGACCGCCTCCCGCAACGGCCGTATCGCCGGCCGGCATCGCGTTGCTACCCTCGTCGACCGCCTCGCTGCTGACGATCGTGCCGTCCGGCCTCACGACGACGGTACGGACCTTCTTCGGTCCGAGCGCCTGATCGGGTTCCTCGGCAGGCGCATCTCCCTCCGAGATCACGGCTCCGCCATCGCCCGCGGTGCCTTCGTCGCCGCCTGCATTGATGGGACCGTCGATCCCCGGGCCGCCCGGAATGATCACCCGGCTGATCGGATTGTCGCTTGCCTGATCGTCGACCGGCGGGATGTCGGCGATCGCATCATCGCCCGACGTGACCAGGGTCGTCTTGTCGCCGCCGCTGCCGCCCTCGTCTACGCGATCGTAGATGAGCTTGCCCTGCTGGTCCGATTCGCCGGCTGCCGGCACGTCCGGAGCAACTTTGTTCGGTGTGGCGTCGGCGGTAATGATTGGCGGCGGACCGCTCGTCGAACTGCCGTCTCCAAGCAGCAGGTACGCCGCGCCACCCGCCAGGACGATAACCAGCAGACCGCCGATCACCGCGAGCGCACGACCGGTGCGCCGTCGCTTGAGGCCGGCGAGTTCCTCTTCGGGAAACGGCGGGAGATCGTCCTCCGGCGCATACGCGGCTGCGTCGAGATCCTCGAGGGTGGACGAGTCCTCGAAATCGGTCTCAAGCGTGTCGGGCCCGGGGGCCTCATCGTAAGCGGCGGCATCTTCGTGCCCCACCTCCGGCCCGGGAGGCGGCTCCGGCTCGACCCGCGCAGCCGCTCTCGGAGGCGCAAAGCGGCTCAGTCGCCCGAACGACCGCTTCGAATCGTCGGCGCGATCCCATCGGGACGGCTGAGGCGGGAGCGCTTCACCGATGTCGTCGGGCGGGGCTACCGGCGGCGCCGGTCGCAGGCGGAGCCGGGAGAAATCGCGTCCATCGGCCGGTGCCGGCCGCACACTTGGCAAGCCAGGCTGTCGGGGGGCGGGCGGCTCGGCCACCGCGGGCTGTTCGGCGGCAGCCGGCCGCCGTGGAATCGGAAGCGGCTCCTCTTCCTCGACGGTTTGCTGTAGCGGCTGCGGTGGTGGCGGTGGCGGCTCGGGATGGGTCTCACGGGCCACGGGCCGCGGAGGGGAAGGCACAAGGCGGGGCGCAACCGGTGCTGCCTGAGTCGGCTTCGGCGGTGGCGGCGGCGGCGATCGCAACCCGGCCAGCACTTCCTCGAGGTCGGCATCGCTGCCGGGCGGCGGTGGGGACGGCTCGGCCGGCGGAGGCGCCTGTGGCTCACTGTATCTCGGAGGCGGCGGTCCCTCCTCCGCCACCGGGCTCTGGCCTTCGTCCTCAGGCGCCTCGGCCGGCGGTTCCGCCGGCTGCTCCGCCTCGAACGGCTCACGGAGCGCGGCGAACGATGCCTGCAGGTCGTTCAGAAGCTCCGATTCGAGATCGCGCGCCAGATCGGCCTCCGGTGAGGAATCGGCGGCAGGCACCGTCTTGCTCTTGGCAGCCGGCGGCGGGTCAAAAGTCGAGCGGCCGGTCACGATGCGGGCCAGTTCGGCAAGAGGATCATCGTCCTGTGCGGCCGCCTCGGGCCGCCGCTCGCTCAGCGGCCGGACCGAGAGTTTTGGATCGTAGCGGTCGGGCATCAATTCTTCGCTTTCACTCCAGGAGTCTGGCGGGTCGCTTCCCCCAGCGACGTCAACGCATCTCCTCGGGCGCGGTCACTCCGAGAATAGCCAATCCCGAGGACAACACCAATTTTGTGGCATGAACGAGAGCAAGGCGCGCCAAAGTCGAGTGTGAATCGGTTTGGTTAATAAAGCGCAATTGCGGCAACTCCTTGCCGCGATTCCAGTGGGCGTGGAATTCCGAGGAAAGCTCGTGAAGGTAGAACGCGACCCGGTGCGGCTCCTGTGCTTCGGCCGCTGCCTCGATGATCCGCGGATACTCCAGTAAACGGCGGATTAGAGCCATTTCGCCAGCGTCCGTCAGCTGTTCGAAGGGGGCGCCGGCAAGCGCCTCTTCGCTCAAGTCGAGGCTGGGCATTTCGGCTGCCGCCTGCCGGAACACCGAGCACGTGCGCGCGTGCGCATACTGGACGTAGAAGACCGGATTGTCCTTCGACTGCTCGGTAACCTTCAGGAAGTCGAAATCGAGCTGCGCATCGTTCTTTCGGAACACCATCATGAAACGAATTGGGTCCGGACCGACTTCGTCGACCAGATCGCGAAGCGTTACGAAGTCGCCGGCCCGCTTCGACATCCTGACCGGCTCGCCGCCCCGGAACAGCCGCACGATCTGGACGAGCTTGACCTCGAAATTGACGGCCCCGCCGCCGAGCGCCGCGATCGCCGCCTCCATCCGCCGGACGTACCCGCCGTGATCGGCGCCCCACACGTCGATCATGTGCCGGAAGCCGCGACGCAGCTTGTCGTAGTGATAGGCAATGTCAGCGGCGAAATAAGTCGGGCTCCCGTCGGACTTCACCAGCGGCCGGTCGATGTCGTCGCCGAACTCGGTCGAGCGGAACAGCATCTGCTCGCGATCTTCCCAGTCATCGGGAAGCTGGCCCTTGGGTGGCGGCAGGCGCCCCTCATAGATCAGCCCTTTTCTGGAAAGATCGGAGATAGCCGCGTCGACGGCGCTGGGGCTCCCCTCCGTCAGCGACCGCTCGGAGAAGAACACCTGGTGGGTGATGTTGAGGGTCGCGAGATCGTCGCGGATGAGGCGCATCATCGCGTCGATGGTGGTGTCGCGAACGATCGGCAACCATTCCGCCTCGGGCATCGCCAGCAACAGGTCGCCGTGTTCCCTCGCCAACGCCTCCCCGACCGGCTTCACATAGTCGCCCGGATAAAGACCCTCGGGAATCGGTCCGATCTCTTCGCCGAGCGCTTCGAGGTAGCGCAGATAAGCTGAGCGGGCGAGCGCCTCGACCTGTGAGCCACCGTCGTTGATGTAGTACTCCCGCGAGACGGCGAAGCTGGCGAACGCGAGCAGATTGGCGAGAGCGTCGCCGAAGACGGCACCACGGCAATGACCGACATGCATCGGTCCGGTCGGGTTGGCCGAGACGTACTCGACGTTGACCTTCCCCCCGTCCCCGAGATTTGAACGGCCGAAGGCCGCGCCAGCTTCAACGAGCGATTTCAGCGCCTTGTGCCAATAGGCGGCGGTGAGCCGGAGGTTGATGAAACCCGGTCCCGCCACTTCGGCGGCATCGACATGGGGATCATCGGCCATAACGGCCGCGATGCGCGTGGCGAGGTCCCTAGGCTTGAGGGCAAGCGGCCTGGCGAGGACCATCGCCGCATTGCAGGCGAGATCGCCATGCGCGGCCTCGCGCGGCGGTTCCACCACGACACGGCTGGTGTCGACGTCCGGCATTCCTGATTGCTCGGCAATCAGTTCAACGGCTTTACCGAGCCTTTGCGTGAAGTCCTGGAAGATGTTCATGAAGCGGCAGCGCCAAGAATCTGGGTCCCGGCGCCGCCTAGCCCAAATCCGCCAGGCGGTCAAACGTCTCCCGCCCGCGCATGACCGGTGAGGCGGTTTCCGATAATTCAGTCGCTACCGGTCCAGGCGCCGCTTCGGTTGCGAAGGATCAGCGTCTGACCGATCCGCGGTACGATCGCCTGAAGGTCATAGTCGCTGCGGTGAGGAACCGGCGGCGCTGCTCGACCGGCGCCTCCTCGCTCAGTGGAAACGTTCCCCAATGGATGCCCACTGCGGCATGGGCGCCGAGGATACCTGCGATTTCCAGGGCCTGGGCGGGGCTGACATGGAACGGCTCCTCGAACCGGCGGGGCGACCAGGCGCCGATCGGCACCAGCGCCACGTCGACCGGACCGGAGCGCCGTCGGATGTCGGCGAAGACGGAGCCGAACCCGGTGTCGCCGGCGAAATAGACGCGGGTGCTGCCTGCCTCGAGGATCCAGCCGGCCCAAAGCATCGTATCCAGACGGTATGGCGGGCGTCGTACGCCGTGAACGGCAGGCACCGCCTCGACACTCACGCCACCATGGCGGGCGGACTGGAACCAATCGAGCTCGTGGACATCCCGGAAGCCCGCGAGACGGACGAGCGGCGCGGTCCCCAGCGGAACATAGACCGTCGTGTCCGGCGCCGGGCGAGACGGCGCAGCGACGGAATATCGAGATGATCGTAGTCGGCATGGGAAATGACGATGATATCGATAGGCGGCAAATCCGCGATGCCCGGCCGCGGCGGCACGAGTCGCTCGACGCGAATCGGCTCGAGGCCGATGTCGTCGGTCAGGACGGGGTCGGTCAGCGCCCACTGATCGCCCAAACGGATCAGCGTCGTGGCGTGGCCGATCCAGGTGACAGCCAGTTCGGCATTTTTCCCTTGGGCGACACCTGCTCGTGCCGCCTCGGACGTCAGGACGTGGCCCCGGGGGCAGATTGTCGGCATCGGCGAAGAGGCCGAGAAGCAGCCTGCGGTTATGCTGCCGCCAGTCTTCGCGCGTCGCCGTGGGCTCGACGAAGTTGCCGACATTGTGAAACCGGCCGCCCGCATAATGATCGCTCGGCGAACCATCGATGCCGGTCGTGACGCAGCCGGCAAGCACCACCAGCGCCGTAGCGGCGGCGGCCCCGCCGGCCGACCCGGCAGCCCCCGTCTCCCTTCGACCGGGTTGCCCCGACCGGACGATCCTCATGCCCCGTTCACCATCGCCAGCCCCTGCCGCGGATCGTAGCGGCCGTATGGAGGCGATCAAGCTGCCGGGGGGATACGAAGACGGCTGGCGGTCAGCCGAACAGCCTGCGGTATTCCGCCATGGCGTAGCGGTCGGTCATGCCGGCGAGGAAATCCGCCACCTGCCGCGCGGCAGCCGCATCGTCGAGATCCGGCGCCGGGCGCCACGCCTCCGGCATCGACATGGGATCGGACCGGTAGCGGTCGAACAGCCGGCCGACGATCTGCTCGGCTTGCCGCATGACGCCCATCACCGACTCATGGCGATAGACGTCGGTCCTCAGTCGGCCCTTGATCTCCCTGTCGGCTTCCTCCATCGGCCGGGAGAAGGTGATCAGCGCCCTGTCCGCCCCGCGAACCGCATCGCTCGAGGCGGGCATCGTTTCCTCGATGCGGCGAAGCGACTGGGCGATCACATCCTCGATCATGGCCGTGATCAGGCGCCGGGTCAGCTCGTGGACGGCACGCTCGCGGGCCAGGTCGGGGTATTCCGCGGCGATATCCGCAAGGATCCGCCCCGGCAGCGTCAGCCCGGCCAGGCCCTCGAGGGAGAGGAGCCCCGCCCTCAGCCCATCGTCGATGTCGTGGGCGTCATAGGCAATGTCGTCAGCGATGGCCGCCGCCTGGGCCTCGGCGCCGGGCCAACTCCACAGCCAGAGGTCCGTCTCCTTTGAGAAGTCAGCGACGACCTTGGGGATTCCCCGCTCCGCGTAACGGGGGAGGGCCGCGCCCGACCGGTCGGTGAGCGGGCCGTTGTGCTTGACCAGTCCCTCGAGCGTCTCCCAGGTGAGGTTGAGCCCGTCGAACAGCGGATATCGACGCTCAAGGCGGGTAACCACCCTGAAACTCTGGGCGTTGTGATCGAAACCCCCGAATTCCGCCATGGCCGCATCGAGAGCGCGCTCTCCCGCGTGCCCGAAGGGCGGATGGCCAAGGTCATGCGCCAGCGCCAGCGCCTCGGCCAGGTCCTCGTCGAGTCGCAGGGCGCGGGCCAATGCCCGGGCGATCTGCGCGACCTCCAGCGTATGAGTGAGGCGCGTCCGGTAGTGATCGCCCTCATCCACAAGAAAAACCTGGGTCTTTTCCCGCAGGCGGCGAAATGCAGACGAATGAACAACCCTGTCGCGATCGCGCTGGAATGCCGTCCGCGTGGGGCTTGGCGGCTCGGCATGAACGCGGCCGCGGCTCAGCCGCGGATCAGCGGCAAAGGGAGCCCTCTGCCCGGCACCAAACCCGATCCTTTCGGTAAACATCGCCAATACGGCCGGGCCTCGACGATTGACTTCAAGCCTCACTCTTCATAACTATCGGGCAGGCGGAAAGACAAGCGATGACAGACGTTTCGACTGAAAATGTGACCCTTTCCGACCGCGCCGCCTCGCGCATCGCGCGGATTCTGGCGGGCGAGCCGGGTGGAACGGCGCTGCGGATCAGCGTTTCTGGCGGCGGCTGCTCTGGTTTCCAGTACGGTTTCGATCTCGACCACACGCGGACCGACGATGATCTCGTCATCGAACGCGAAGGTGCGGTCGTCCTGATCGATCCGGTGTCACTCCCCTATATGAGCGGCTCGGTCATCGATTTCGTCGATGACCTCATCGGCCAGTCCTTCCAGATCAGAAAATCCTCACGCGACCGCTTCCTGCGGCTGCGGGACAAGCTTTTCCATCTGAGGCGGACCGTGGTGGCGGGCAGAAAATCGAAAAGCACGCCGAAGCCGACTGCCGCCAGGAAGCCGCGCGCTAAATCGGCTGCAACAGGCAGGGCGAAGCGATCCGCTGGACGGTCGCCCTCCAAGGCCGGCTCCTCTGCCGCATCTGCGGTCAAGCCCAAGAAACCGACAAGGTCGCCTGCTGGCAAAAAAGCGGCCCGCCCAGCCGCGGCAAGCCGCACGGCCAAGTCCCCAAAGATCGCGCCGAAACGCGCCGAGACCGGAAAGCCCGAAAGCCGCATCACGCCGGCCGCGCCTTTGAAGGGTCGACCGAAGCCTTCCAGCCCACTGAAAGCGGTCGTTCGATCGGCGAGAAAGCCGGCCTCCCGCGACGCGTTTGCCGTCGACCGGCTCCATCAGGTGGCGCTGTTGGCTAGCGATCTCGATACGGCGGTGGATTTCTACCGGGAGGTCCTTGGCCTTTCCTTCATCGACCGGTTCGACCCGCCGGGCCTCGCCTTCTTCAATCTCGGCGGCGGTCTCAGGCTGCTCCTTTCGGCGACGGCCTCCGAGGCGACGCTCTATTTCATGGTCGATGACATCGACGCGGCGGTGCGGACGCTCTCCGGACGCGGCGTCTCGTTCCTCCAGAAGCCGGCGATGGTCCATCGCGACGACGAGGGCCGTCTCGGCAAGAAGGGCATCGAGGAGTGGATGGCCTTCTTCCGCGACCCGAGCGGCAACCTTCTGGCGCTGGTGACCCAGCGGTAGATCCCACTACTGGAACGCGGTCTCGGCGAAGCTCCTGAGCTTCCGCGAATGAAGACGCTCCGGTTCCATGGCAGCGAAGCTTCTCCATCGCCCTCACCCCGATTTCGAGGTGCTGCGCCACCTGGCGGCGATAGAAGTCGGAAGCCATGCCCGGCAGCTTCAGTTCGCCGTGCAGCGGCTTGTCGGAGACGCACAGCAGCGTGCCGTAGGGCACGCGGAAGCGGAAGCCGTTGGCGGCGACGGTCGCCGATTCCATGTCGAGGGCGATGGCCCGCGACTGGGAGAAGCCGCTGCACCGGCTCGCGATGGTCGCGGAGCTCCCAGTTGCGATTGTCGATGGTGGCGACCGTGCCGGTGCGCATGATCCGCTTCAGCTCGTAGCCCGACAAGTCCGGTCACCTCGGCAACCGCCTCCTCGATCGCCACCTGCACCTCGGCGAGCGGCGGGATCGGCACCCAGGTCGGCAGATCGGCGTCGAGCACATGGTCTTCGCGCACATAGCCGTGGGCCAGCACATAATCGCCCAGCGCCTGGGTGTTGCGGAGGCCGGCGCAGTGGCCGAGCATCAGCCAGGCATGTGGCCGCAACACCGCGATGTGATCGGTGATCGTCTTCGCGTTCGACGGCCCGACCCCGATATTGACCATGGTCAGCCCCATGTGGTCTGGCTTGATCAGGTGATAGGCCGGCATTTGCGGCAGTCGGACCGGCGCCTCGCCCGAACTCGGGACGGTCGCTCCCGGCTTGCGTCACGACGTTACCGGGCTCGACGAAGCTGTCGTAGCCGGCACCGCCTTCGGCCATCATCAGGCGGGCTCGGTCGACAAACTCGTCGATGTAGAACTGGTAGTTGGTGAAGATGACGAAGTTCTGGACGAAATCCGGCATCGTCGCCGTGTAGTGCGGAAGCCGGTGAAGCGAGTAGTCGATCCGCGGCGCCGTGAAAGGAGCGAGCGGCAGGGCGGTCCCAGGCGCCGCCTGGTAGGTGCCGTTGACGATCGCGTCATCCATGACGGCGAGGTCGGGCACATCGAACACGTCGCGAAGCGGCGTTGCGATCCGGTCCGCAATCTCGCCCTCGACGTGGACGGCGTCGCGAAACGCGAAGTGCAGGGGAATCGGCTCGGAGGACGGCCCTACCTCGATCATCACACTGTGGTTGCGCAGCAACAGGCGAAGCTGCTCGATCAGGTAGCCGTGGAAGAGGTCGGGACGCGTCACCGTCGTCGAGTACACTCCCGGACCGGCCACATGCCCGTATGAGAGGCGCAAATCGACGTGCGCGAAGGTGGTCGTCTGGATGAGCACTTCGGGATAGGTCGCCCGCACACGGCCGGACAGGCTGCCGGAGGCGAGCAGTTCGGCGAATTGCTCGCGGAGGAACGCGGTATGCGTGTCATATATGAGCCCCAGCCGCTCGACCGCCGCCTCGGCGTTGTCGAAGCGCTGTCGCGCGATGCGTTTCGGCGTGAGAAGGGTGTCGGCAGAAGTTTCCACGGAAGCGTCTTTCCCAACGTCGGCCGGAATGTCCGCCACTGCCTGCCGCCGGTCAAGCGGACCGGCGGCAACGTTGCACATTTGATGGCCGGGAATACCGTCCGGTTGAACTTCAGCCGCAAGGGTGAACGGCGACCGCCGTCCTCAGGATTTGAGAGTCGCCGTAAGGGTGATGTTCTCCACCGCTGCCAGTGCCTTGGATACCGGGCAGATCTCCTTGGCCTTTGCCGCGATTTCCTGAAAGGTGGCATTGTCGATCCCCGGCACCTCCGCTTCCGTGGTCAACGCGCTGCCCGTGATGCCGACGCCGGCCTCGATGGTGACTTCGGCGGTAGTCTTGACGCTGGTGGGCGGCGTGTTGTTTCCCGTCAGGAGGCCCGACAGCTGCATGGAGAAACAGCCCGCGTGCGCGGCGGCGATCAGCTCCTCGGGATTGGTGCCGTCGCCCGTCTCGAAGCGAGACGCAAAGGTGAAGGCGCCGTGATAGGCGCCACCGCCGAACTCCATCTCACCACTGCCCTCCTTCAAGGACCCCTTCCACTCCGCCTTGGCGGTTGACCGAACTGCCATCGCTGCCTCCTGTCGTTTGTTGGGCGCCAATCGTGTAGACGATGGCGCGGGAAAATCCAAAGGCAAGGCGAAAGCGAGAGTTCCGCAGGATGAAAATAGCGACCTGGAACATCAACGGCGTGCGCGCCCGCATCGACGGCGCCGTTGCGTGGGTGCGGGAGGTCGCGCCCGACATCCTCTGCTTCCAGGAGATCAAGTGCGACGACCGGACGTTTCCCCGGGAGGCCTTCGAGGACCTGGGCTACAACGTCGAAACCCACGGGCAGAAGGGCTTCAACGGCGTCGCCATCCTGTCGAAGCTGCCATTCGATGAGGTCTCGTCTGGCCTGCCCGGCGACGACGACGACAGCCAGGCGCAATTCCTTGAAGCGGTCTTTTCGGTCGGCGACCGCGCCATCCGCGTCGTTTCGCTCTATCTCCCAAACGGCAATCCGGTCGGCTCCGACAAGTACGACTACAAGTTCGCCTGGATGGAACGGCTTGAAGCCCGCGCCAAGAGGCTGCTCGAGGCGGAGGAGGCATTCGTGCTCGCCGGCGACTATAACGTGATCCCCGAGCCGGAGGACGCGCGCCACCCCGACAATTGGGTCAAGGACGCCCTCTTCCAGCCGGAGACCCGCCGCCGGTTTCGCCGGCTCCTCAACCTGGGGCTCACCGACGCCTTCCGTGCCTGCACTGCCGAACCGGGCCACTACACCTTCTGGGACTACCAGGCCGGCGCCTGGCAGCGGAATAACGGGATCCGGATCGACCACCTTCTGCTTTCGCCACCGGCCGCCGACCGGCTCGTCTCGGCGATGATCGACAAGCGGACGCGAGGCTGGGACAAGCCGTGCGATCACGTCCCGGTGGTGATCGACCTCGGCCTCTAGGGGTCGTAAAGATTGCACCGCACGATCCTGTGATGGCTGCACGCCGACACATGACCGAACCTTTCCAACATTTAATTTGAGTGCCTTTGGCGCTGACACAGATCACTTGCGGTGAGCGGAGACCCGCCGGCGGATGGGCAAAGCCATTCGCGACCCGACGAGCCACGACCGTTCACACGTGAGCATGCTGGCGACGCGCCAGCGTTCCAAGGACAACTACCATGAAGCGTCTCGTTATCCCGGCGATCGCCCTCGTCGCCTCGTCGTTTGCCCTTTCCGTCCCCAGCATGGCTGCCATGGAGCGCAGCACCCATGAAACGGCTGGCTGGAGTGTCCTTCAGGGGCCAGATGCGAGCAGCTATGTCGCGGATTGCTATGCCTCGGACCGCGCGCCCGGCCCGGATGAGCGGCGCCTCAGCGGTCCCTACACCACTGAGGCTCAGGCCAACGCCGCCATGGGCAACATCGCGGCCTGCCTGCCGGGCATCCACAACTGAGGCCGGACTGCGAGCGGTCGCGGAAGCGCAGCCGCTCGCGTCGTGCGGCACCGAGCCCGCCCGGCAGACTGCAACACTGCGAAGATCCCTCCGATCCGCTGAGCGATCGACAGCGCAGGCCAGTTCTCGCTGTGGCCATACCGTGCTATTGTTCCGCATGCGCACGGGAGCGATGGTCGCCTTGGCGATGCTTGCGGGGACGGCGCCATTGTCCGCGTCAGCGGGCGAGACTTGCCGCTGCCGTGCCCATGGGCGGTTCTTCGATCTCGGCGACACCGTCTGCATCAGGACTTCGGCAGGCCTCAAGCTTGCCCAGTGTCAAATGGCCCTCAACAACACGAGCTGGACCGTGGTCAGGGACAGCTGCCCTGCCGCGCGATGGACGCCGTTGCCCGCAAGGCCGGAGAGGTTGGCCCGGCTCCTTGGTGCCACCGAGCGGCGTCCGGAATGAGTTCACGCAGATGTGGGTTGAGGCCCGCGCATCGACGGCTAGGATCGGGGCATGCGAAAAGGGGCGCACTGACGGTGCTCGTGTTCGCCGGAGCGGTCGCAGCCAGCGCGCCGGCGGTCGCGGCTGATGCTTCGCTCGTCTGTGTGAATGCCGGCCGGCAGTACAAGGTCGGCGACTATGCGTGCTTGCCGGCTTGTCACGGCCGACAGCGCTATGCCCGTTGCGATGCCGTCGCCGAGCACGCCTCCTGGACCTACATCTCCGATGTCTGTCCGATCGCGCTTCTTGTTCCTGCCCAGCCTCATGCCGCCAGTTTCGCTCCGGCCGATTCGGTGATGACGCCGCTGCCGCTCAACATCGCGTTGAGCGCAATTTCGCCGGAGATCGCAAAAGAGATCGGTGAGCTCGGTAGGCGCGACACAAAGCTCGCCGCTCGCTAGGCCTGGCCCGAGAGAAGAAACTCAGTTCTTCTTGCCCTTCATCCAGTCGTTGGCCAGCGCCATGGCAGTCCGGCGTTCGTTCTCCGTCGCCAGCGACACCGCCCGCTCCTGCATGTCGTAGATCCACTGGTCGGACGACTTCTCGGACGACGATTTTGCGTTCTCGCGCGCGACCGTCAGATAGGTGAGCCCGAGAACCGGCTGGCGGGGGACGCCCTCCCCCTCGAACAGAAGGTGCCCGAGCAGGGCTTCTGCGCCGACATTGCCCTTGTCCGCGGCGAGCTTGGCCCA
The DNA here is from genome assembly GCA_963710805.1 of uncultured Alphaproteobacteria bacterium. GTDB lineage: Bacteria > Pseudomonadota > Alphaproteobacteria > Rhizobiales > Kaistiaceae > Bauldia. The sequence goes on from CAVQBS010000048.1 coordinate 85,680, forward strand.
GCGGGCGGCCTGCAGAGGATCGCGCTCGCCGCCTTCGCCGTTGTAGTACATCCAGGCAAGCTTGAGCTGTGCCTCCGAGTCGCCGAAATACGACGCCGCGTAGGCATAGATCTGGCGAGCACGGCCGAGGTCCTGCTTCACGTCGGTATCGGGGATGCCGTTCTTGTAGTAGCCGCCCAGCGCCACGAAGGCATTGGAGACGAAGCGGGCATTGGGCTGGGTTGGATTGTCGTCGGCATGGGCGTCGGCCACTTCGCTGAACAGCTCGAAGGCCTTGTAGTCGTCTCGGGCGATGCCATCGCCTTCCGCATACATGCGGCCGAGCTTCCACTGGGCGATGGGATTGCCCTTGTCGGCAGCGAAACTGAGCGCTTCGACGGCACTCTGCTTGTCGCCGCTCTTGTAGGAGTTGAGGCCGAATTCGAGTGCGTCGGCAGGCGCCGTGTCCGCACTGAGGCTCTTGGCGTCAAGCGCGGCCGGCTTCGTGTTAACGCTCTTCGCGTCGAACGCCGCGGCGCCGCCGGCAAAGCCGCCGATGGCGGTCGCAACCAATACGCCGCGCAACAGATTACGCATCCGCATAGCTCACCACTTCCGCCGCGCCGCCCGGATGGGTCACGGCACCGCGCCGCGCCGGTCCGACGCCTTGCGCATATTTCCAGATCGCACCGCTGCGATAGTCGCTCTCGCGCGGCTGCCACTGCTTACGGCGTGCTGCCAGCTCCGCTTCGTCAAGCTTCACCGAAAGGGTGCCTGCCACCGCGTCGATCTCGATGATGTCGCCGTCCTTCAACAGGCCGATCGGGCCGCCCAGCGCCGCTTCCGGCCCGACATGGCCGATGCAGAAGCCGCGCGTGCCGCCCGAGAAACGCCCGTCCGTGATCAGCGCCACGTAATCGCCGACGCCCTGGCCGTACAGCGCCGCCGTCGTCGACAGCATCTCGCGCATGCCGGGGCCGCCGATCGGTCCCTCGTAGCGGATCACCAGAACCTCGCCCTCCTTGTACTTCCGTTCGGAAACGGCGGCGAAGCACTCCTCCTCGGAATCGAAGCAGCGAGCCGGCCCCGAGAATGTGAGCTTCTTCATGCCGGCGACTTTCACGATCGCGCCCTCCGGGGCGAGATTGCCCTTGAGCCCGACGACGCCGCCGGTCGGCGAGATCGGCTTGTCGGCCGGGCGGACGACGTCCTGGTCCGGATTCCACTTCACGCCCTTCAGATTGTCGGCGATGCGTGCGGCCGGTGACCGTCAGGCAGTCGCCGTGCAGATAGCCGTTGTCGAGCAGTGTCTTCATGACGAGCGGAATGCCGCCGGCCTCGAACAGGTCCTTGGCGACATAGCGGCCACTCGGCTTCAGGTCGGCGATGTAGGGGGTCTTCTTGAAGATCTCGGCGACCGCGAACAGGTCGAAGTCGATGCCGCACTCATGGGCGATGGCCGGCAGATGCAGGCCGGCATTGGTCGAGCCACCCGATGCCGCAACCACCGTCGCGGCATTCTCCAGCGCCTTGCGGGTGACGATGTCGCGCGGCCGGATGTTGCGCGCCACCAGTTCCATCACCTTCTCGCCAGCGGCCATGCAGAACCGGTCACGGATCTCGTAGGGCGCCGGCGCGCCGGCCGAATAAGGCAGCGCCAGTCCGATCGCCTCGGAGACCATGGCCATCGTGTTGGCGGTGAACTGGCCCCCGCAGGAGCCGGCGGAGGGACAGGCGACCTGCTCGAGCGTCTCCAGGTCCTCGTCCGACATCTTGCCGACCGAATGAAGGCCGACCGCCTCGAAGACATCGACGACGGTGACATCCCGGCCCTTGAAGGTGCCGGGCAGGATCGACCCGCCATAGATGAAGACCGAGGGAACGTTCAGCCGGCACATCGCCATCATCATGCCCGGCAGCGACTTGTCGCAGCCGGCCATGCCGACCAGCGCGTCGTAGCCGTGGCCGCGCATGGTGAGCTCGACCGAGTCGGCGATCACCTCGCGCGACGGCAGCGACGCCTTCATCCCCTGGTGGCCCATGGCGATGCCGTCGGTCACCGTGATCGTGCAGAATTCGCGAGGCGTGCCGTTTGCTGCCGCAACACCCTGCTTGACCGCCTGGGCCTGCCGCATCAGCGAGATGTTGCAGGGCGCCGCTTCGTTCCAGCAGGTGGCAACGCCGACGAAAGGCTGGTGGATCTGTTCCGGGGACAGCCCCATCGCATAGTAGTAGGACCGATGAGGCGCGCGCTGCGGTCCTTCCGTCACATGGCGGCTGGGCAGCTTCTGCTTGTCGACAACACGCGCTTCCATAACAATCCTTCGCCTCGGGTCGCCCGGCGCGGTATCGCACCTAACTCAACGCAAAACCGTGCCTTTCCGTAGAAACGGACCCCCAAGCCCAAGTTTTGCGTCAGGTGCGATGCCCCCTCGGCAGGCGACCTGATGTGCCCGCACCCTTCACGCCACTTTATGGCCGAACGGCGGCGGTGCACGTCCTTCTAGCACCCGGAGGTTAACTTCCCGGAACACTGTGGCGAGGCTGCAACAATGTTGCCGGAGGCCACGGTGAGCGACGATTCGGAAGCCTGATCCGCCGCGGATTGCGCCTTACGGAGCCGCCGAAAACGACTGCCCGCGACAGCGCGGGGCTTTAACCGATTTCTGCGATTTGCAGGCGCAATGTGGTGACTTCACGGAGCTATCGCAATGCATCAGGGCTTCATGTGGGGCGGCGCCGGGACACCGGCCGGATCGGGACTTTCGGCGTCATGGAGGTACATAGCCTTACAGGCAAATCATCGACCGGATCCGCACCCTGCTTCTGGAAAATCCGTACCTGATCAAGGAGACGGTGAGCGTCCGCTTCGTCGAGCTCGGCGTCGAGGTCTATGCCTATATCGACCGGCCGACCAATTCCGGCTTTCTCGAGGTGCAGGAGGGGATTCTTCTCGCAATCATGCAGATCGTCGAGGAATGCGGCACTGCGATCGCCCTACCGTCGCAGACCGTCTACATGCAGCCGACCGGTGAGCAGCCCCTAACTGCCCCCGCCGGCTGACACGAGCGAAGCGGTCACCAGACGGACTACTTCCACTTGATCGAGCAGCCGACCGAGGGAAGCTGCTCGGCGGGTCCTCGTCCGGTCCTCGCGATGATGCGCATGGCTTCCACCAGCTCACGCCGCGCACCGGGGGGCGGTTCATCCTTGCGCCCCTCGTCGAGCCGACCGCGGTATTCGATCGCCCCCTCAGCATTGAGTCCGAAGAAGTCGGGCGTGCACACCGCGTCGTAGGCGCGGGCGACCGCCTGGCTCTCGTCGTGGAGGTAGGGAAACGGAAAGCCGTACCTTTCGGCGAACGCCTTCATGTTGTCGAAGGAATCCGCCGGATAGCTCGCCGCATCGTTGCTGCAAATGGCGGCGAAGCCGATCCCTTCCGCCGCCAGCGTCTTCGCGTCGGCAACCATGCGCGGCGCGATGGCCTTCACATAGGGGCAGTGATTGCAGATGAAGACGACGACCATGCCTTTCTCGCCGGCCAGGTCAGCGAGCCGGTAGGTCTTGCCGTCGGTGGCCGGAAGGGTGAAGTCCGGCGCTTTGACGCCGAGTGCGGGTGGGTTCAACATCAGGCTTGGCACCTCGTGTGCTTCCAGGTTCCTCCGATAGTGATCGAGCTTGGCCGCCGGGACAACCGGAACTTGTTCCGGCTCATTGGGCTACGCTTGCAGCCCGTAGGCCGCCGCCCAACCTCTGGCGGGCCCGCCGAGTTGATCGGCGCAGGCCCTCAGCTCTTTGGCGAAGATCGCGGCGACTGCAGCGCGCATCTCGTCGCTCATATCGACCTTGGTCAGCGCTTCCTTGCGATTGAATCCGACGCCGACCGGTCCGCCGAGCTCGGGCGATACCCCAAGGAAACTCAGGATCCGATGCCGAAGTTCCAGCGGGTCCTCCAACAGATCGTCGAAAAAGAAAAGTCCGAACTGATCCTTCGGCAATGCGTTCCGCCACCGGCTGACCGCGGTCGAGGGGCTCGACCGCCGCTTCACCCCGGCGAGCTTGGCGAAAGCCTTGGCGCCCGCGACGTCCGTGCGGGCGGGAATGTCGCCGCGTCGAAGCCGCATGTTGTAGGCAGACCAGAAGCGGTCCACCGGATTGCGCGCGATATAGATCACTTTCAGCGCGGGAAACCGCGCCGCGATCATCGCCATGACCTTCGGCTCCAGGCCGGAATAGCCGGGCGTGACGTCGCCGGCGATTGCATCGCCCTTGCGGTCGAACAGGTGCGCATAGCGTTCGATGTCGATCCTCTTCGGCAGGGCGATGAATTCGCGAAGGAACAGGATGTCGCGCTCCTCCAGTGGCCGGCGCAGGATCCTCGCCCGTTTGGCGTTGAATTTCGCGAGGTTGCGCACGGCACTACGCTCGATGCGCTCGGCCTTCTTCACCCGGGTGCCTGGAAGGTCAAAATAGTGGAGTTCCTTGAGCGGCGGCATCCAGAATTCGGGATGCATGGCGACCTGGTCGTAAAGCCACTGGGTCCCCGCCTTCTGGGCCCCGACGCACATGAAGTCGGGGCCCAGACCCTTATCGGCGTCGTTCGCCCGTTCCCTCCTGAGGCTGGTTCTTGCCATGGGCCGTCGCAATCTCCGGCGGACAGACGGGCGGCCGATCAGAGCCCGTAGAGCTGCGGCCAGGCCTCGGCGGGCCCTCCGAAAGCCGCGGCGCAGGCCTTCAGCTCACCAGCAAGCCGCGCCGCCACCAGATGCTTCAAAGAGTCCGGCATGGGTATCGAGGATTTGAGCGCCTTGCGGTTGAAGTCGGCCGGGAGATCGCCGCTCGACTTCTCGGGATCGCCGCCGATGAACGAGATGATCCGCCGGCGAAGCCCGGCCGGATCGGCGACCAGATCGTCAAAGAAAAAGAGAGCCAGGCGATCCGCCGGCACGAACCGCTTCCAGCGCGCAAAGATTGCCGACTGGTAGGAGCGTTTCTGGTAGTTGCTCTTGGACAGAAGCCCGGCGACGGTCTTCTCCCGCATGCCGGCGTCGAGGCGTTCCTTGTTGACGTGCATGTTGACCTGCGACCAGAACCGCCGCACCGGGTCGCGCGCGATGAACACATAGCGAGCGTCCGGAAAATGGGCGGCGATCTTCGCGACCCGGTCGTCGTCGAGAGCCGAGTAGCCCGGCGTGACGTCGCCGGAGAGGCGATCGCCCTTGCGATCGAACAGGCCAGCATAGTTGTTATAGTTCACCGGATGGTCGGCCAGCGACAGGAAGTCAGAGAGGAAATCGAGATCCCGTTCCTCGAGAGGCCGATAGCGTTTCTTTCGACGCGTCCGGTTAAGGGCCTTCAGATCCCGGGTGGAGTCCTGGAGGCTCTGAGCCATCTCCTTCCGCGAGGACGGCCGATTGAAATAGTGGAGCTCCTTGATCGGCGGCATCCAGAAATCCGGGTGGGCGTCGAGTTGATCGAACAGCCAGCGGGTCCCGCCCTTCTGCGCCCCGAAGCAGAAGAAGTCCGGCCCCCGCAGGCGAGGCCACCTGGGCTTCGCGTCTTCGGTCGTGCCGATTGCCTCCGCTTCTGCCATTCCCGTCCCTGTCCCACGTCGATTGCAGTCACCGTCCGCCGCGGCGGCAATTGCCGCCCCCGCAATACGGCGACCGCTGGAATAGGACAAGCGCCCGGCATCCTCAATGCAGAACCGGGGTTTCCCTCCCGCGATGATTGCCATCATGCGAGGAGGCCGGCGTCCTCAACCATTTCGCGAAGAGTTGAGACAAAGCGCGCCGCCGGCGCCCCATCGATGATATCGTGGTCAAAGCTGACGGTGATGCTCAACAGCTCCCGCGGCTCGACGTGGCCGTCGACGATCCATGGCTTAGTCTCGATGCCGCCGACTGTCAGGTTCAAGGTGCTGCTGGCAATGGGAATGCCCCAGCCTGCCCCCTTGCCGAACATGCCGATAGCGGTGAGCACCACCGTGCCGCCAAGCCGCTTCCGGGTCTGTGGGCTGCGATCAAGCCAGGCATGGAGGAGGCGGCGAACAAAACCCGGCATGGCGAGATAGACCTTCCACCACGGCGCTCCCGGCATCTTTTCAACGACCTCCGATTGCGCTCTCCGGATCTCATCATGGATTTCTTGGACCGACCTCTCGTTGGCCCGCCTGATCACATGGAAAGTGGCAAGCTTGGCGCCTTCCACCTCGTGTTCCACCAGCGTGCCAATATCAACGTCGTCGAAGAGGATCAGCCGTCGGCCCTTGCGGTAGGCATGCCACATCCGGTCGACGGCGACGGTACGGCCGACGCATGCGGCGATGAAGGCGGTGAAGGACAGCTTCTCGCCGGTGCGCGCGGCGCGCTCGCGGATCCGTTGCCGCGCGAGCGTCACGTCAAACTCGGCGAGAACATGGATAATGTGTTTCCGGCGGCTCCATTCGCCGGCATCGACCACCAATCCACGCGAGCGCGGAAAGGGGCGCGTCTGGAACCCGGGGCCTTCCGTGACCATCTCTTCCAGTCCGGCGGTGGTCGATCGTTTCGGAGGACTCCATTGGGGCCATCGACCGACGGCTGGTATTGATCAACCGCAAAATACGGCAACATCGACGGCGATCAACCGCACCCGTGCCCGATTCCCGTCGCTGCGCCGACGTGCCAGACTGCCCGCGGCGATTCGAACACCGAGATGCGAATGAGCAAGAAGAACCTTAAAACGCGCGAATCGGAGGACTTGTTCGCGGCCCTCGATCAGCAGGTCGATGGCCTGAAGGCCGTCGCCAGCGCGGCACGCCGCGGGCGCGGCACATCCGCCCGCAAGGTCGCCAACGGCCTGCCGGTTGCCGACACGGACTATTCGGCGGCCGACATCGAGGTGCTGGAAGGACTGGAGCCGGTCCGCCGCCGGCCGGGCATGTATATCGGCGGCACCGACGAAAAGGGGCTCCACCACCTCTTCGCCGAAGTGATCGACAACGCCATGGACGAGGCCGTTGCGGGCCACGCCAACTGGATCGAGGTCTCCGTCGAGGCCGACGGCTTCGTCACCGTCACTGACAACGGGCGCGGCATCCCGATCGACCCGCACCCCAAGTTCAAGCCGAAATCGGCGCTGGAGGTGATCATGACGACCCTCCATGCCGGCGGCAAATTCAACTCCAAGGTCTACGACACCTCGGGCGGCCTGCATGGCGTCGGCGTTTCGGTGGTCAACGCGCTGTCCGAATCGCTCGAAGTGGAGGTCGCGCGGGGCCGCAAGCTCTACCGGCAGCGCTTCGCCCGCGGCGAGCCGGTCGAGAAGCTGCAGGAACTTGGCGAGGTTCATAACCGTCGCGGCACCCGCGTCCGCTTCAGGCCCGATCCGGACATCTTCGGCAAGGGCGCCGCCTTCCGGCCGGAGCGCCTGTTCGCCATGACGCGCTCAAAGGCCTACCTATTCGGCGGAGTCGAGATCCGCTGGCAGTGCGACAAGGCGCTGACCGAGGGCACCGACATCCCGGAGAAGGCGCAGTTCCATTTTCCGGGCGGCCTCGCCGACTACCTTGCCGCGGAGCTCGGCAGCGAGAAGACCATCGTGCCGATCTTTTCGGGCCGCACCGAGAAGGCGAGCGGCCACGGGGCGGTCGAGTGGGCGGTGGCCTGGTTCCCCGGTGACGGATTCGTCCGCTCCTACTGCAACACGATCCCCACCGGCGAGGGCGGCACCCACGAAGCGGGCCTCCGCTCGGCGCTGGTCAAGGGCCTGAAGGCCCATGCCGAGCTGACCGGCGTCAAACGGGCCGGCGTGATCACTGCCGACGACATGATGACGTCGGCGGCCGGCCTGCTGTCGGTCTTCATCCGCGAGCCGGAATTCGTCGGCCAGACCAAGGACCGCCTGGCGACGGCCCAGGCGACCCGCATCGTCGAGAACGCCATCCGCGATCCCTTCGACCACTGGCTCGCCGCCTCCCCCAGCGAGGCGACCAAGCTCCTCGACTGGGTGATCGAGCGGGCCGAGGAGCGCCTGCGCCGGCGCCAGGAAAAGGAGATCAGCCGCCAGAACGCCACCCGCAAGCTGCGGCTGCCCGGCAAGCTCGCCGACTGCTCGGCGCGCGACAAGCAGGGCACCGAGATCTTCATCGTCGAAGGCGATTCGGCCGGCGGCTCGGCCAAGCAGGCCCGCGACCGGGCGACCCAGGCGGTGCTGCCCTTGCGCGGCAAGATCCTCAACGTCGCCAGCGCCGGTCGCGACAAGCTCGCCCAGAACCAGCAGCTGTCGGACCTGGTGCAGGCGCTCGGCGCCGGCACCGGAACCCGCTATCGCGAGGAAGACCTTCGCTACGAGCGCGTCATCATCATGACCGATGCCGACGTCGACGGCGCCCACATCGCCTCGCTGCTGATCACCTTCTTCTACCGGCAGATGCCGGATCTGATCCGCGGCGGGCACCTGTTCCTCGCCGTGCCGCCGCTCTACCGGCTCAGCCAGGGCGGCAAGACGGTCTACGCCCGCGACGACAAGCATCGCGACGAACTGCTGAAATCCGCCTTCAATGGCAGCGGCAAGGTCGAGATCGGCCGATTCAAGGGCCTCGGCGAGATGCTCCCCGCCCAGTTGAAGGACACCACCATGGCGCGGGCGAACCGCACGCTGCTGCGCGTCGAGATCGTCGAGGACGCAGAGACCGGCGCCAGCGTCGAGAGTCTGATGGGCAACAAGCCGGAGGAGCGGTTCCGCTTCATCCAGGAACACGCGGAATTCGCCCACGACCTCGACATCTAGCCAGGGCAACCCGTGGCTGGTAGACCTCCGCCCCGGTTTACCTATCTATCCGGGCGTCAGCCGCGCCGGAGGAGACAGTCATGTACCGGAAATATGCCCTGATCACCGGCTTCAGCGTCGGAGTCGGACTGGCCGGAACCGCGTTGGCCGATGACCTGACCGACGCAGTCAACGCCATCCCGGGATCGGTTGAGGACATTCGAATCGGCGGCACGTGGGAGAGCGACGACAAGAGCGGCGTCTATCGCATCGTCATCGCCCGCAGCGGCACCGAGCCGGTCACCGCGCGCCTGTTCGTCCAGTGGATCGCCGTGGACGACGAAGGGCAGGCGAGCCTCGACCGCTCGGTGGAGATCATGGAACTCGCCGAGCTCCACCTCGATATCGTCGACTATACCTCGGAATCCGATGCTGACGGGCTGTCGGTCTATCTTGAGACGCTCAACCCCACCGGCGGGATCGACGAGACCTATGAGCTGCATCTTTTTTCGCCGACCGAGTATATCTTCGGCCCGGCAACTAACTAGCGCGCCGTGCGAGCTTGCGAATCGGGACTTACGTTTACTTTGCCTGTTTACGCAACCCACATTAAATCCCGGTAATCGTTGACATTCCGCAGTTCTTGCCTATGTTCCGCTTCGTCTCATTCAATTGACGGTCCAGTTTTCAACGACCGTTCCGTCAGACTTCGGCCAAAGGCCGGGCTGCTCACAAAGATGGACTTTTCAGAACTCGGACTAAGCCCGAAGGTGCTCGCCTCGGTCGAGGCGGTTGGCTATAGCGTGCCGACTCCGATCCAGGAACAGGCGATCCCGCATGTGCTGGCACGGCGGGACGTGCTCGGTATCGCCCAGACGGGAACCGGCAAGACGGCGGGTTTCGTCCTGCCGATGCTCACCGTCCTCGAGCGCGGACGGGCGCGGGCGCGGATGCCGCGCACCCTGATCCTTGAACCGACCCGCGAGCTGGCGGCGCAGGTCGAGGAGAACTTCAACCGTTACGGGGCTAACCACAAGCTGACGGTGGCGCTCCTCATCGGCGGCGTATCGTTCGACGACCAGCTCAAGAAGCTCGACCGCGGCGTCGACGTGCTGATCGCAACGCCCGGCCGCCTGCTCGACCATTTCGAGCGCGGCAAACTGCTGCTCACCGGCGTCGAGATCCTGGTGATCGACGAGGCCGACCGCATGCTCGACATGGGGTTCATCCCCGACATCGAGCGGATCTGCAAGCTCCTGCCCTTCACCCGCCAGACGCTGTTCTTCTCGGCAACCATGCCGCCGGAAATCCAGCGCCTCGCCGACGCCTTCCTCTCCAATCCGGTCCGCGTCGAAGTCTCGAAGCCGGCCACGGCCGCGATCACCGTATCGCAATATACTCGTTCCGGCCGGGCGCGAAGCGGTCGACAAGCGCGCCGTGCTTCGCAAGCTGATCCGCGAAGCCAAGGACCTGACCAACGCGATCATCTTCTGCAACCGCAAGCGCGACGTCGCCATCCTGGAGCTCGCTGTCCCGCCACGGGTTCTCGGCCGGCGCGCTGCATGGCGACATGGACCAGCGCTCGCGGATGGCGACGCTGGACGAGTTCCGCAAGAACCGCCTGACACTCCTCGTCGCCAGCGACGTCGCCGCACGCGGCCTCGATATTCCGGCCGTGAGCCACGTCTTCAATTTCGACGTGCCGACCCATGCCGAGGACTACATCCACCGCATCGGCCGCACCGGCCGCGCCGGGCGGAGCGGCACGGCGATCACCATCGCCACGCCGGCCGACCGGAAGTACGTGGCGGCGATCGAGAGACTGACCGGGCTGCCGATCAAGACGCTCGAGGTCGAGGCTTCGGACGAGCTTGCTGCCGCCCGCTACGGCAAACGGGCCCACAGGGCCAAGGCCGATGAGGAGTTCGCGCCAAGACCGGGCGGGATACCCACGCCAGGACCGGTGGGAGAGACTCACGCCAAGGCGGGCGGCGATACCCGCGCCAAGGGTGGTGGGCAGGCTCACGCCAAGACCGGGCCGGATGCCCTCGCCCGCGAGGCCAACGGCAAGGGTGAAAACAAGGGTGAAAAGCCGAAGAAGCCGGGCCACCGGCAGGAGGCGTCTGCCGAGCCACGGCGCGAACGCGGCAAACGCGAGCCGAAGCGCGACCAGCAGACGCCCTTCGGCAGCTCCGAGCACGTCCCTCAGTTCCTACTGAGGCCGGTGCGGTCCGAATCCTGAGCGCGGGCTCAGCCCGACGCCTTCCCGACGCGCTTCCCTCCGCCTCTTGCTTTCGCCCTTTCTGGCCTGCGCCCGCCTAGCCACCTCGAAGGCCGCATCGGTCCATTCGGCAAATCCCTCCGGCTCGTCGAACAACCGCTCCGGCAACCGCCAATAGGACGTGGTAACGGTCCGGCCGCGCGCCTCGTAACGGAACGGGCTCGCAGCCCTCCGCCTCGAACTGCGGGCCGGCTGCTATTGTCGGCCTTCAGGTAGAGCACGTCATCGAGGATCAGGGCGAACATGAGCCCGTCCCTGAAGACGCCGGCGCCGCCGAACATCCGGCGGAAGCTCACGCCGCCGACCGGCGCGAACAGCTCCTCCAGCAGCCCCTGAAAGGTGCCGGGCAAGACCGCGCTCCCGGCCGGTCTCAGGTGGTGGCGTAGGTATCGGGGTCGCCGGTCTCGGCCGGCTTCAGCATCACCAATTCGCCGCAGCCACAGGACGACACTTCGTTGGGATTCTGGAAGACGAAGCCCGAGCGGAGCTTGGTGGTCTCGTAGTCCATGACGCTGCCGAGCAGGAAGAGCACCGCCTTGGGATCGACAAAGACGCTGACACCATGCGCGCTCACCACGTCATCGGCAGGCGTCGGGCGTCTCGACCGCGTCGAGCGTGTATTCCATGCCGGCGCAGCCGCCGTTCTTGATCCCGACGCGGACGCCGACCAGCGGCTTTTCGGCACCTTCCACCAGCTCGCGCACGCGCGCGGCGGCGCGTTCGGTCACCTGCATGACGGACGGACGTGGACGGGCGGTTGCCATCTTGCTTCGATCCTTTCATCGCCGGTTCACGGCCGGCGGCTGGTCTCCCTAATCTGGGGCGTTTACGCCCGGCAGACAAGCCGTTTTGGTCGGTTTCGCCATGATCGAAGTCAATAGTTTCGCCATAGGCCGGGTGTTGCGAGTTCCCCGAGGTGACCGTCGGGATCGCGGAAATAGAGGCTCCGGCCGCCCTGCGGCCATTCGATCTCGCTCTCTACCGCGACGCCTTCCGCCGTCAGATGCCGCTTCCAGTCGTCATAGCTTTCCGCTGCGATGGCGAAGGCGAAATGCTGCGGGCCGCTGCCGTCATGCGGCGGAATGAAGCTGCCTGCGACGGGCACCGGGCCCGAGCGTGCCGCCCCGTTTGAAGAGGATGAGGACATGGCCCGGCCCGGCATCGAGGGCGACGATGCGATCCTCGATAATCATCGCCGTGAGAGCCGAAGACCCGCTCGTAGAAGGCGCGGGCCGCCGGGATGTCGTCGCAATAGAGGCAGGTCTCGAGTACGCCGTCGATCTTCGGGCGGTCCGTCATTCCGGCGATCCCTCCAGAGCGGCGTGGAGCGCGCGATAGGCAGGCTTCGGGCGGTAGTTGGCGTCGAAGATCAACGCATCGCCGTAGCCGGCGAAGAACCCCGGGATCCACGAGTAGCGATCGGTGAAGCCCCAGGTGAGGAGCGCAACGCAATTCGCCTGGGCAAGGCAGAACGCGCCGATGTCGCCGTAGGCCTCAGCCTGGCGGTCGAGAGCCGCCTCGGTCGCCGGCAGCTGCAAGCGCACGTCGAGCTCGGTAATCGTCAGATCGAGGCCGAGCGCGGCCAGCCGTTCGGCGTTCTCCACGTGCTCTTGCCCGATTCGGAAGCCGTTCACCACGTGCATCTGCCAGCCGACACCGTCGATCGGCACGCCGTCCGCCTTGAGATCGCGGACCAGCGCGTAGACGGCGTCGGACTTCGCATTCATGCCCTCGGCGGAATAGTCGTTGTAGTAGAGCTTGGCGGCGGGATCGGCTTCGTGGGCGAACGTGAAGGCGAGCGCGACATAGTCCGGTCCGATGGTCCGATACCAGAACGAGTCGGTGCGCCAGGCGCCGGAATCGTCGATCGCCTCGTTGACCACGTCCCAGGCGGCCACCCTGCCCTGGTATCGGCCGACCACGGTCTGGATGTGATCGCGCATCAGCGCGATCGCCGCGTCGCGGTCATAGGTGCCGGAGGTGACCCAGCTGGCAAGCTGGTTATGCCAGATGAGCATGTGGCCGCGAATTGTCATGCCATTCGCCTCGGCGAAATCGACAAGGTCGTCCGCGTTGCTGAAATTGTAGCTGTCCGGCGCCGGGCGGATCTCGCTCGACTTGAAGGCGTTCTCGGCGACGATGATATTGAACTCGCGCGCCAGCGTGTCCCGGTAGGTCTGGTCGGCCCAGAACGGCGAGATGGCAACAGCTGCTCCGATCCAGAAATTGTCGCGGTCGGCGAGCGTGCGGAGCGGCTCGTCGCTGGCGGCAGCCGCGCGGCAGAGCGCGAGCCCTGCCAACACCAGAATGCCGATCTTGCCCCTCACGGTCCTCCGCACCTCATTGGGGGTCGGCATCGTAGCCCTTTTGTCAACCGTATCCGCCAAGCCATGACAGGCTTATCATGGCGCTTGCGACCGGCGCCACCCGCGGACCCGGCCAGCACGGTGCGGCAATCCCTTCACGGTTCGCCGGACGGGCGTAGGAGCCCGTTCAATGCCAGCGCCTGCCCGATAAGGTCGCAAAATAAAGGCGGACGCCCCTCTATCGCCGGGGTCGATCCAAATATACGGTGCCGATCGGCGCGTCATTGAAAGGGTATCCGGATGGCGACCGTTCGACTTCTCCAGCCGACCGATATGTCGGCACTCCCTGTACTCATCCCGGACATCGAAGATGGCGGTGGTCCGACGTACCACAGCAGTCGTTCCGATGTCCTGCCAACTTTCGCATCGCTCTTTGGCGACGATTTCGTCTTTAATAGCTCTGGATACGTAAGTGGAACCATTCTTACAGCGGCAATCGATGGCCTCAATTCTGACCTCGTCCCCGACATCATCATTACCGACCTTTCAGTTCAGCCGGCCGGCACCGGCATCTTTGATTTTATGAAGAACGGAAACTATCTGGCGCTTGAGCAGGAACTTCTCGCGAAAGGCGACCACATCTACGGATCGGATCGTAACGACACGATATTGGGTTTCGGCGGGAAGGACTTCCTCTACGGCAACGCCGGATCGGACATTCTCGAGGGCGGTCCGGGCGGTGATGCGCTGGACGGCGGCAAGGGCACCGACACCGCGCAATATGCCCACGCCGGAAGCCGGGTCGTGGTCGATCTGTTGTCCCCCGGCCACAACAGGGGCGAGGCCGCGGGCGACACCTATTCCTCGATCGAGGTCCTTACCGGAACGCCATTCAGCGATACGCTGCGTGGCGACAACAGCGCCAATTCGATCGGCGGCGGGGCCGGCGGCAACAATCGCCTGTTCGGCCGGGGCGGAAACGACACCCTCCTCACGCTCGCCGGAAATGACTGGCTCGATGGCGGTCCCGGCCATGACAATCTGGCCGGCGGCGGCGGGAAAGATACCTATGATTTTAATTCGATTGCCGACAGCAAGCCGGGTGCGAAGCGCGACATCATCCAGGGCTTCAACCACGCGGAATCCGATCAGATCGACCTGTCGACCATCGACGCCAACACCCAAAAATCCGGCAACCAGAAATTCGTCTTCATCGGCACCGACACCTTCAAGCACTACCACAACCACCACCCCGACACGATCGGCATGGTCCGCTTCGAGAACGGTATCATGCAGACCAATGTTAATGCCGATCTGGCGCCCGACCTGGAGATCGCCGTCATTGGCGTCGGCTCGATGACGGCGGGGGATTTCGTTCTCTAGGACGCCGGTGAGGGGAAGACGCTTCCGCCGGACCGTACCTGCGGTGGCGCGCATTGATGGTCGGTCTTGCCTCAATACCAGTCGAGCGCGACCTTTGCCTCGTCCGACATGCGCTCCGGCGTCCATGGCGGGTCGAAGACCATGGTGACGTCGACATTGCCGACGCCGGGCACCAGACTCACCGCATTCTCCACCCAGCCGGGCATTTCGCCGGCAACGGGGCAGCCCGGCGCCGTGAGCGTCATGTCGATGGTGATGTTGCGGTCGTCGTCGATGTCGACCTTGTAGATCAGGCCGAGCTCGTAGATGTCGGCCGGAATCTCCGGGTCGTAGACGGTCTTCAGCGCGGCGATGATGTCCTGCGTCAGCCGCTCCAGCTCCTCGGCCGGAATCGCCGAACCGGTGGCGCGCGGCGTCGCGGCCGCAGTCTGGGGCTCCGGCGCGTCGGCGGGGATCGTATCGGTATCGGTCGGGCGGTCTTCCATCGCTTCACTCACGCGAAGAATTCATGGGCTTTCTGCAGCGCCTCGGCAAGGGCGTCGACCTCGGCGCGGGTGTTGTACATGCGCGAAGGAGGCGCGGCAGGTCGCTGTCGTCCCGTAGCGGGCAAGCAGCGGCTGGGCGCAATGGGTGCCGGCGCGCACCGCGACGCCGGCGCGGTCGATGATCGTCGAGACGTCGTGCGGATGGGCGCCGGCCATGTTGAAGGAGACGATGGCGCCCTTGTCCTTCGTCGTTCCGTAGAGCGTCAGGCTGTTGATCCGCGACAGGCGCTCCATGCGCGTAGTCGCGAAGGTCCGCCTCGTGCGCCGCGATCTGCTCGCGGCCGATGCCCTCCATATAGGTCGAGCGCGGCGCCGAGCCCGATCGCCTGGACGATCGGCGGCGTGCCGGCCTCGAAGCGGTGCGGCGGATCGGCATAGGTGATCACGTCCTCCGTCACCTCGGCGATCATCTCGCCGCCGCCCATGATAGGGCGGCATGGCCCTGAGATGCTCGCGCTTGCCGTAGAGGACGCCGATGCCGGTCGGGCCGTAAAGCTTGTGGCCGGTGAAGCAGTAGAAATCGCAATCGAGGTCGCGCACGTCGACCGGCAGGTGTACCGCGCCCTGGCTGCCGTCGACCAGCACCGGGATGCCGCGGGCATGCGCGATACGGCAGATCTCCTTGATCGGCACGACCGTGCCGGTAACGTTGGACATCTGTGTCACCGCGACGATCTTCGTGCGGTCGGTCAGCAGCTTCTCGAATTCATCGAGAAGAAACGTCCCGTCGTCGGCGATCGGCGCCCACTTGATCACCGCGCCGTTGCGCTCCCGGTGGAAGTGCCAGGGCACGATGTTGGAGTGGTGCTCCAGGATCGACAGCACGATCTCGTCGCCCTCGCCGATCGCCATGGCGCCGAAGGACGCCGCGACCAGGTTGATCGCCTCGGTGGCATTGCGGGTGAAGATGATCTCGTCGGGGTGCTCCGCGTTGACGAAGCGGCGGACGATCTCGCGGGCTTCCTCGTACTTCTCGGTCGCCATGTTGGAGAGGAAGTGGAGGCCGCGATGAACGTTGGCATACTCGCTGCCATAGGCGGCAGTCACCGCGTCGATCATCGCTTTCGGCTTCTGGGCCGAGGCGGCATTGTCGAGATAGACGAGCGGCCTGTCGTAGACCGTGCGGGCGAGGATCGGGAAGTCGCGCCGCACCGCCTCGACGTCATAAGGCGCCGCGATGGTCGCCGGGGCGTTCATCGCTCGCCTCCCTGTTCGGGGCCCGGCGCGCCCCACCGGTTCCCTCCCCACTTGCGGGGGAGCGCCGTTTCGCTTGGCGAGCGACAAGCGAGCCTAGAGAAACGGGGAGAGGGGTGCCCCGGAGGAGAAAAGGGCGTGGACCTGGTCGAAGCGAGCTCGGCCCGCGAGGGCTCGCTGGCGCGGCCGGCTTCGGAGAAGTTGATACTCGATCCTCGGCGGGGCACCCCTCTCCCGGATTTCCAATGCCGATTTGCGTTCGCAAATCGAGGAAATCCGGCCTCCCCGCAAGGGGGGAGGCAGAGCGGCCTATGCGACCGGCAGCAACCCCGAATGCGAAGCGGGCGGGAATGCAGTCGAACATCACGCCTCTCCCCGCCGCTCGAGCCAGCCGCTGACGAGGCCGCGCAGCGCCGCGCCGATCGCCTCGTCACCGGCCGCGTCGATCGCGTCGTCGAGGAAGGCCTCGATCAGAAGCCGTTCGGCTTCGGCCCGCGGCAGCCCGCGCGCCATCAGATAGAACAGCATCGTCGGGTCGATGTTGCCGGCCGTGGCGCCATGGCCGCAGCGCACGTCGTCGGCGAAGATCTCGAGCTCCGGTTTCGAGGCGAACTGCGCCTCATCGGAGAGAAGCAGCGTCCGCGTCATCATCTTGGCGTCCGTCTTCTGCGCCTGCTGCTCGACTGCGATCATGCCCTGGAACGCTCCGGTCGCCTTGCCGTCAACGACGTTCTTGAAGAGCTCGTTGCTGACCGAGTCCGGCGCCGTGTGCTTGACGACCAGCATCGTGTCGCCATGCTCCGAGTCGGTGAGCATGGTGGCGCCGTAGAAGCCGGCCTTGGCCCGGCGCCCACCGATGGTGACGAAGCCCTGCCAGCGCGCCAGGCCCGCGCCACGATTGACCGACAGGTGGTCGAGCGTCGCGTCGTCGGCCAACCGGGCGACGAAGCTGGCGAGATGCTGGGCCGTCTCGCTTTCGGTCTGCAGCCGCGTCCACAGCACCCGTGCTCCCCGGCCGATGTCGAGCTCGGTCAGCGTGTTGACCTGATAGGCGACACCCGCCGAGCCGCGATGGCTCTCGACCAGGCGAATCGACGCGTTGGCGCCGATCTCGACAACGTTGCGGGTCGCGACCGAAACCGGTGCATCGGCCGCGGTCAGGTGGACGATCTCGATCGGCCGGGCGGGCTTCGCTTCGGCGGCCACGGTGATCGCGACACCGCCCTGCATCATCGCGGTGTTGAGCGCCATCACCGTGTCGTCGGCGTCAGCGAACAACCGACCGACGCGGTCAGGGGTGCCGGCCAGGACTTCGGCGAGCAACTCGACGGTAACGCCTTCGGTTCCGGCGAGAATCCGACAGCTCGGGCCGGTAGACGCCGTTGGCGACGACGATCTGCGCCCGGTCGAGACCGGCAATCGGGTCGTCTTCGGCGACTGCGGCCAGCAGCTCTGGCGCCGCGTCGCCAGCAAGCGGCGCGATCGACCGGGTGAGCGAGCGAAGGTCGGTGTATTTCCACGCCTCGACCCGCCGGTGCGGCAGGCCGAGCCGTTCGAACAGCGAAAACGCAGCGTCGCGTCGCGCTTTGGTCGGACCGCTGCCGGGTAGACGGTCGCGAACGCCGGCATATTCGGCGACGAGCGCCTCTTCGGCTTTGGTGCGGAGCGTGCGCGGCTCGGCAGTCATGCTAGTTCCTCACGCTGCCGCTTCGACGAATTCGGCATAGCCCTTCTCTTCCAGCTCCAGTGCGAGTTCCTTGCCGCCGGAGCGGACAACCCTGCCGGCCGAGAGCACGTGGACGAAGTCGGGGACGATGTAATTCAGGAGCCGTTGATAATGGGTGATCACCAGCATCGACCGCTCCGGCGAGCGCAGCGCATTGACGCCGTCGGCGACCGTGCGCAGCGCGTCGATATCGAGCCCGGAGTCGGTCTCGTCCAGCACGCAAAGCGTCGGCTCCAGCAGCGCCATCTGCAGGATCTCGTTCCGCTTCTTCTCGCCGCCCGAGAACCCCGCATTGAGCGGCCGGCGGAGCATTTCCTGAGTCACATTCAGGCGTTCGGCGACGTCCCTGACCTTCCGCATGAAGTCGGGCGTCGACAGTTCGCCCTCGCCGCGCGCCTTGCGCTGGGCGTTGAGGGCCGCCTTGAGGAAGGTCATGGTGGCGACGCCGGGGATCTCGACCGGATACTGGAAGGCAAGGAAGACGCCGGCCGTGGCGCGCTCGTCGGGCTCCATCGCCAAGAGATCCTCGCCGCGGAAGCGGACCGATCCCTCGGTCACCTCGTAGCCCTCGCGACCGGCCAGCACATAGGCAAGCGTCGACTTGCCGGAGCCGTTCGGCCCCATGATCGCATGGACCTCGCCGGCATCGAGCTTCAGATCGATGCCGCGGAGGATCTCGCGGCCGTCCACCGTCGCGTGCAGGTTTTCGATTTCAAGCAGTGCCATCGTTCAGAATCCGTGTGTCCCGGGCGGCTATTCGCCGTCCCAATAGTCAAGTGAGTTCGGCGACCCGACCGTGAAGAAAATCCGCGCGGTCCGCGGATCGCCGTTCCTGGTCATGGAGACCAGGCGGAACTTGCCGGAGTCTGGATATTCGATCACATCCGGCTCGTCGGTCGTCGAGATCGCCAGGTAGCGGAGGTCGTCGCTGCCAGTGTTGACCACCTGATGGGCGACCTCGGCTCCGCCGGCCGGCGCCGACACCAGGTCTCCCGACCGGATGTCGTAGCGCTCGGTGCCGAGCTGGAACTCGCCCGTGCCATCAAGGATCAGGTACAACTCTTCCACCGTATGGTGTGCGTGGCGCGGCCATGCTGCCTTCCCGGGCGGGACGACGTACATCGAGCAGCCGAAGCTTGCTCATGCCGATCACCGGCCCGACCCGGCCGAAGTGCGCAGCGAACTTCGCGCCCTTCGCGAAGCGATGCCGCAGCGGGACATCCGCGACATTGATCACCGGCCAGACCGACTGTTCTTGCATGCCAACCCGCCCTTAACTATTCGCCGTCCCAGTAATCGAGCGAGTTCTCGACGCGGCCGATGTAGCGCACCCCGCCCTTCCCGGTTGCCCAGTCGAAACGGGAGGACACAGCGAACTTCTCGAAGTCCGGATACTCGACCACATCGGTATCGCCGGGCGACGCCGAGATGCCGAGATACTTCAGCGCCGCCGCCCCGGTGTTGATGATCTGATGGGCGGTCTCGGGCCCGCCAGTCGGCGCGGCCAGAACGTCCCCGGCCTTCACCGGGTAGCTGTCCTGTCGCCGAAGCGGTAGGTCCCCTCACCCTCCAGGATGACGAACAGCTCATGCGTCTGGTGGTGGGCGTGGAAGGGAAAGGCCTTCTTCCCCGGTTCGCACGCACATGCAGCATGACGCCGATGCCGGTCGAGCCGATGCTGCGGCCGAACGAGCCGATCTTCGCCGCGAAGGCGTCGCCGTGGCCGTTTTCGCGCAGCGGCACGTCGGCGATGTTCATGACGGGCTTGATCGCGTGCCCTGCCATCGCACTTACCCTTCGCGGGCTGCAAACGGATCTGATCTAGCCGGCCGTCACCCCACGCTCCCCTCGAGGCTGACGCCGATCAGCTTCTGCGCCTCGACGGCGAATTCCATCGGCAGCTGCTGGATCACGTCGCTGACGAAGCCGTTGACGATCAGCGCCACCGCCTCCTCCTCGTCGAGGCCGCGCTGCTGGCAGTAGAACAGCTGGTCGTCGGAGATCTTCGAGGTCGTCGCCTCGTGCTCGAAGATCGACGTCGGAGTTCTTCGCCTCGATGTAGGGCATGGTGTGGGCGCCGCACTTGTCGCCGATCAGCAGCAAGTCGCAGTGGGTGTAGTTGCGCGCGCCGGTCGCCTTGCGGTGCGCCGAGACGAGGCCGCGATAGGTGTTCTGCGAGAAGCCGGCGGCGATGCCCTTGGAGATGATCCGGCTCCGCGTGTTCTTGCCGAGATGGGTCATCTTGGTGCCGGAATCGACCTGCTGGTGGCTGTTGGAGACCGCGATCGAATAGAACTCGCCGACCGAGTCGTCGCCGCGCAGGATGCAGCTCGGATACTTCCAGGTGATCGCCGAGCCGGTCTCGACCTGCGTCCAGGAGATCTTCGAGCGGTCGCCGCGGCAGTCGCCGCGCTTGGTGACGAAGTTGTAGATGCCGCCCTTGCCCTCGTCGTCGCCCGGATACCAGTTCTGCACGGTCGAATACTTGATCTCGGCGTCTTCGAGCGCGACCAGCTCGACCACGGCGGCGTGCAGCTGGTTCTCGTCGCGCATCGGCGCGGTGCAGCCCTCGAGATAGCGAGACGTAGGCGCCCTTCTCGGCGATGATCAGCGTGCGCTCGAACTGGCCGGTGTTGCCGCTCGTTGATGCGGAAATAGGTCGACAGCTCCATCGGGCAGCGCACGCCCTCCGGCACGTAGACGAACGAGCCGTCGGAGAAGACCGCCGAGTTCAGCGTGGCGTAGAAATTGTCGGTGATCGGCACGACCGAGCCGAGATACTTCTGCACCAGCTCCGGATGCTCGCGGATCGCCTCGGAGATCGAGCAGAAGATGACGCCGGCCTTCGGCGAGCTCCTCCTTGAAGGTGGTGACGACCGAGACGCGAATCGAACACCGCGTCGACCGCGACCCGCGGCGCCCTCGACGCCGGCCAGCACCTCGCGCTCGTGCAGCGGGATGCCGAGCTTCTCGTAGGTCGCGAGCAGCTCGGGATCGACCTCGTCGAGGCTCTTGGGCGCCGCCGTCTGCCTTGGGCGCGGCGTAGTAGTAGATGTCCTGGAAGTCGATCTTCGGATAGTGGACCCGCGCCCAGGTCGGCTCGTTCATGGTCAGCCAGCGCCGGTAGGCGTCCAGCCGCCATTCCAGCATCCACTCCGGCTCGCCCTTCTTGGCCGAGATGAAGCGGACGGTGTCCTCGCGAGAGGCCCTTGGGCGCCTTGTCCGATCTCGATGTCGGTGACGAAACCGTATTTGTACTGGTCGACGTCGATCCGGCGGACCGGTATCGACCGTCTCGCGAACGGCAGGCATTTCTTACTCCATCCACAGCGGTTTCAAGGACCGCGGGTCGAGCTATTCCGGGCGCCTCAGGCCGCCCGATTGTCTCCCGTGCGCAGACGTGCTTTACGCACGCGCCGCCACGCCGTCTGCGAACAAATCTAAGTCTGTTTCGTCGGATATCCCAACCCAAACTGAGGCGAATTGCCGACTTGCGGGCCTATTTCGGCGGACGCCCATCGCCGCGAGCACGTGGCTCGGCGCCGACTTTGCCGGAGGAGCAGGCCGAACCGGAGGAGACCGCCACGCCTTCGAGGTCGAGGGCGATCACCAGGGTCTCGGCCGCGAGGCCGTCGACGCCGACGCAAAGCGTCTGCGGCAGCCGCTGGCGCGCCTCGCCGAAAAGACCGTCGCTGCGAGGCCGCCGTCGCGCGACGATCGCCGCGCAGTCGGTCGCGCCACGCCAGCCCATTCGCCAGCGCCGGCGAGATCGGCCCGCCGCGGCCTCGGCCGCCGCGCCGAAGCCGGCGATCGCCGCGACGTTCTCGGTGCCGGCCCGCGGCCCGCATCTCCTGGCCGCCGCCGGCGAGAAGCGGCGCGAAGTCGATGCCTCGCGACGCCCGGACGATGGCGCCGGCGCCCTGCGGCCCGCCGATCTTGTGGGCCGAGAGCGTCAGGACGTCGACGCCAAGCGCTTCGATGTCGACCGGGATCCGGCCGGCCGCCTGCACCGCGTCGGTATGGACGATGGCGCCGGCGCGGTGCGCGAGTCTCGGCGATCTCGGCCACCGGCTGGATCGACGCCGGTCTCGTTGTTGGCGAGCATGACCGACACCAGGGGCCGCGGCTTCCTCGGCGGCCAGCCCCTCCAGCGTCCGGCGCAGACTGTCGAGATTGATGACCCCGTCGGCATCGACCGGGATCTCCCGGACTCGCTCGGCAGGAAACCGGCCGCCGGCCAGCACCGAAGCGGTGCTCGGTGGCGCCGACCAGCAGGAAGTTGGCGCGGTGCGGCTCGCTGCCGACGTCGCCAGTTCGCGGCGTCAGGACGGTGTTGTTCGCCTCGGTGCCGCCGCTGGTGAAGGTGACCAGCTTCGGGTCGCCGCCGACCAGCCCGGCAACCTGCTGCCGCGCCGCCTCGAGCCGCCGCCGTGCGGCGCGGCCTTCGGCGTGGACCGACGAGGCGTTGCCGACCGCTCCCAGCGCCTCGACCATGGCGGTGCGCACTTCCGGGCGAAGCGGCGCCGTGGCGTTATAGTCGAAATAGAGGCGCTCCATGACCTTCCCTCGGGCGTTCAATCGGCGATCACGATGCCCAGCACCGCAGCGAAATGGGCGGCTGCGCCGGCGAGTACGAATCCATGCCAGATGGCATTCTGATACGGCAACCTTTGCAGGGCATGAAAGACGACCCCGATGGAATAGAGCAGCCCGCCGACACCGAGCAGGATGAGCACCGGAACGCTCAGCCCGTCGAGGAACGGCTGGATGGCGACAAGCCCGATCCAGCCGAGCGCCAGGTAGAGGATCGCCGAGTAGAAGGTCGAGCGGTGAACCGGTCCGATGAGCTTGACCGCGATCCCGGCGACAGCGAGCGTCCAGACCAGTGTCGTCATCGCGATCGACCATGCCCCGGTCAGACCGTTGACCGTGAACGGCGTGTAGGTTCCGGCAATCATCAGAAAGATGGCGGCATGGTCGAGCCGGCGAAGCAGCGTTCCATGCGGGCCCTGATAGTTCAGGTTGTAAGCCGCGGAGAAGCTCAGCATCGCGACCAGCCCCGCCGAATAGGCGACCACCGGCCCCAGTTCCGCCCAGTGGCTGCGGACGACCACGAGAGAGATGAGGACCACGACCCCGGCGATGCCGGCGACGACGCCCACAAAGTGGATTGTGCGATCGGCAACCAGTTCACCCCGGCTGTACGCCCGTTCTCCCTCGTCGATGGTCACCGGATTCTCCACGCGTACCGCAAAGAATACTTTACGCCCGGAACACGACAATCAAAGGACGGAGAGGCGCGCTCTGATGTCCCATCCCCGACCGGCCACTTTGGCGCTTGTTGCCGACCACTTTCCTCGCGCCATCTATGGTTCCTGCGGCATCCTGTGCGTATTGCTTGAAATCGCCCCCGGCTGTCGTGATATGAATGCCGCCCTTTCGCGAGCGATCCGGCCGAGCGGCGGAACCCCATCGGACAGGGATACCTACCGCAGGCAGCGTATGCGCGCGCCTCTCTGCCGGGATGCGGCAGCCAAAAAGAGAGAAGTCGAACAAGACCATGCCCGAAGTCATTTTCACCGGCCCCGCCGGCCGCCTCGAGGGGCGATTCCAGCCCGCCAAACAGAAGAACGGCCCGATCGCGATCATCCTCCATCCGCATCCCCAGTTCGGTGGAACGATGAATAACCAGGTCGTCTACCAGCTCTTCTACATGTTTTCGAAGCGCGGCTTCGCGGTTCTTCGCTTCAACTTCCGGGGCGTCGGGCGGAGCCAGGGCGAGTTCGACCATGGTTCCGGCGAGCTTTCGGACGCCGCCGCGGCGCTCGACTGGATTCAGTCGGTCCACGTCGACGCGCGCAGCTGCTGGGTGGCCGGCTTCTCGTTCGGGGCGTGGATCGGCATGCAGTTGCTGATGCGCCGGCCGGAGATCGAGGGCTTCATCTCCATCGCGCCGCCGGCCAACCTGCACGACTTCACCTTCCTGGCGCCCTGCCCCTCCTCCGGCCTGATCGTCCACGGCGACGCCGACCGCGTGGTCCCGCAAAAGGACGTCCAGGCGCTGGTCGACAAGCTGAAGACCCAGAAGGGTATCAAGATCGACCAGCGAATCGTGCCCGGCGCCAACCATTTCTTCGAAAACCATGTCGACGACCTGCTCGGAATTCTGTTCCGACTATGTCGACACGCGCCTCGCGATGAACGACGCCGCGTAGCCGCGGCGTCGGCCGGCCCGCCGCCTCTTAACCTTCCGCCTGTCCTTGGCCGCCGTCACGGCTCGAACCCGTTGGTGCCGGCACCGGCTTATCCCTGCAACGCATCCCGTCACGATATATAGTGCCCGGGCGGGTGGCGGCCGGACACGAGGGGCGGTGCCCGTCATAAAGCCTTGACATAGCCGGCGCAGTTTCCGCCGGCGGTGCGCGAAGCTTAAAACGGTAACGCATGTGACGCAGCTCGGTCGGTCCGACCCGGACCGCAAACAGCAGGGAGACATCAAATGAAACGGAACCTTTCCAGCATCCGGTCGGCCCTCGTCGCCGTTTCGGCGCTGCTGGTCGCCGGCGGCGTGGCGCAGGCCGAGGAACTGCGTTTGCTGACCTGGGGCGGCTATGCGCCGGACGACGTTGTGGCGATGTTCGAGGACGAGACCGGCATCGACGTCCAGGTCACGCTGTCGAACAACGAGGAGATGATCTCCAAGCTCCGCGCCACGGGAGGCGGCGGCTTCGACCTCGTCCAGCCGAGCCAGGACCGCATCGCCGGGCCTCAGGAAGAGTATGGCATCTACAAGCCGCTCGACCTTTCGAAGATCGACTCGAGCCTCTTCATCCAGTCGATGCTCGAGGGCACCAAGAAGAACACTACGGTCGACGGCAAGGTTTACGGTGTGCCCCACGTGTGGGGAACCAGCGGGCTGGTGCTCGACACCAAGAAGGCGCCCGAGGTCAAGGACTACGTCGACCTTTGCAGCGACGCGGTGGCCGGGAAGGTCACGTACCGGCTGAAGCGGCCGACCCTGATCGGCTTCGCCTTCTCGATGGGGATGGATCCGTTCGCCGCCTACAACGACCCTGAAGCCTACAAAGCGATGATGGAGAAGGTCGGGGAGAAGCTCATCGAATGCAAGCCGAACGTGAAGGCGTACTGGACCGGCGGCGATGCGCTCATCAACCTCATGCGTTCCGGCGAAGCGGTCGCGGCGATGGCCTGGGACACCGGCGGCTGGAAGCTCAACAACGAAAACCCCGATATCACCTTCGTCGCCCCAAACTCCGGCGCCCTCGGCTGGATCGACACCTTCGCGCTGCCGGCCAAGACGCAGAACGAGGAAGCCGCCTACAAGTGGATCAACTTCGTCATGCGCCCCGAGATCGCGGCGAAGATCACCGCGGCGGCTGGCAACTTCACCGCCTCCAAGGGCTCCGACGCCTATGTCGACGACACGCTGAAGGCGCAGTTCCAGAAGAGCTTCCCGCCTGAGGCTATCGACAACATCAAATGGTATCCGCCGGTTCCGGCCGGTCTGGAGGACATCGAGGGCACCATCCTCGACCGGGTCCAGGCCTCCTGACGCGGCCCACGATGACACCTGCCCGGCGGCGGCCGACCGTCGCCGGGCAGCCGATCCGTGACCGCCAGTGGCGCCCCCATGAGTGAAACGCAGGCCGCGCCTGCATTCGATCTCGAATGCAGGGGACTGACGCGGACCTTCGACCGCTTCGTCGCCGTCGATCATGTCGATCTGGCGATTCCCTCGGGCTCGTTCTTCTCCATCCTCGGCCCGTCGGGATGCGGAAAGACGACGCTCTTGAGGATGCTCGCCGGCTTTCTCCGTCCGACCTCCGGAGAGATTCTCATCAAGGGCAAGTCGGTGCTCGACGTACCGCCCAACCGGCGGCCGGTAAACATGGTGTTCCAGCACCTCGCGCTGTTTCCGATGATGAACGTCGCGGACAATATCGGCTATGGGCTGCGGCGTCGCGGCATGGCGCGCGAGGACATCGCCAAACGCGTCGACGAGGCGCTTGCCCGCGTCGGCCTGCCGGGGTCGGGCAAGAAACGCATCTCGCAGATTTCCGGCGGACAGAAGCAGCGCGTGGCGATCGCCCGCTGCCTCGTCCTCGATCCGGACGTGCTCCTCCTCGATGAGCCGCTCGGTGCCCTCGACCTGAAGCTCCGCGAGCACATGAAGGTGGAGCTCAAGAAGCTCCAGAACGAGTTCGACACCACCTTCGTCTACATCACCCACGACCAGTCCGAGGCGCTGGTGATGTCGGATCGCGTCGCGGTGATGAATGCCGGACGCTTCGAACAGGTCGGCACCGCGCAGGAGCTCTACTATCGGCCGGAGACCGCCTTCGTCGCCGGGTTCGTCGGCGACAGCAACAGGTGGAACGGCACCATTCAAACCGTCGCCGGCGACCGTCTCGCAGTGGTGACGGAAGACGGCATCAAGATCGCCGGCACCGGTTCCGGCCTGTCGACCGGAGACCGCGTGACGGTGTTCGTGCGGCCGGAGGCGATTGCGCTGGCGCGCGATAGCAGCGGGATCGCCGCCATGGCCAACCGGATGAGCGGCACGGTGGCGAGCGTGCTGTTCAATGGCGCCGCCAGCCGGATCCTGGTCCGCGCCGAGCCGCACGGCACCGAGATCGACGTGGCCCTGCCGCAGACGGGCGAGTTCCACGATCTCGCTCCCGGCCAGCCGATCACCTTGGGCTGGAGCGACGCCCAGACGACCTGCTTTGCGGCGGGCTGAGCCGATGGAGGGGCGCCGCTTCGGTTTTTATCTCCTGCTAGCGCCACTGGTGGTCTGGCTCGGCGCCCTGATCGTCATCCCCCACATCGATCTCCTCATCACCTCGCTGCAGGTGAAGGTGAAGCCGCGGGTCTACGAGGTCGGGCTCGACAACTACGCACTGTTCTTCAACGAGCCGCTCTACTGGAACACTTTCGCCCGCACGGCGCTGATGTCGATCGCGGCGACCGCGCTGACGCTGATCGTCGGATTCCCCATTTCCTACTACATCGCCAAGCTTGCCCGCGGCCGCAGCCGGGCCTTCCTGTTCGTGCTGTGCCTGCTGCCGTTCTGGGTGTCCGAGTTGGTGAGGACCTTCGGCTGGATGATCCTGCTTCGCGAGACCGGTGTCCTCAGCAACGTCCTGCAGTGGCTCCGCCTCACCAGCGGCCCGGTCGAGTTCCTCTACAACGACGCCGCCATCATGGTCGGCCTCGTCTACACGTCGATGCTGTTCATGGTCGTGCCGCTGGTGACGACGCTGGAGAGCCTCGACGACAGCTACATCGAGGCGGGCTACGACCTCGGCGGCAACGGCTTCGTCGTGCTCCGCGAGGTTGTCATCCCCCATGCAATGCCGGGGATCGTCACCGGCTGCATCGTGGTCTTCATGCTGTCGCTCGGCAACTACCTGACGCCCATCCTGCTCGGCGGCAAGGACAGCCTGTGGTTCACCGAGCAGATCTACGCGCAGTTCATCACCCGCTTCAACTGGGAGCAGGGCTCGGCCTTCGGCTTCCTGCTGCTCATCCTCTCGTCGCTGATCGTCTGGGCCGGATTGAGGCTCACCGGCCAGACCCTCGGCCGAACCGTCGGACAGGGATAGGACGGCCGATGATCCCGTCGATTCCCATGAATCCTGTCCTGAAGGGCGCCTACCGCGCCTATGTCGGCCTGTTCTTCATCTATCTCGCGGCACCGCTGGTCGTCGTCTCGGTGTTCGCCTTCAACGACTCGCTGTTTCCTTCCCTGCCTTGGAAGGGCTTCACCTGGGACTGGTTCTTCGGCGATACCCGGCCGCGGATCGGCCTCTTCCATGATGCGCAACTGCTCCGCGCCGTCGGCGTGTCGCTGTTCGTCGCCTTCTGGGTGACGGTGCTGTCGGTGGCGGTCGGCACCAGCAACGCCTTCCTGTTCGAGCGGCGCGCCTTCCGCTTCCGCAACGTTGCCTACATCCTGATGCTGACGCCGCTCGTGGTGCCCGGCATCATCCTCGGCATCTCGATCCTGGTGGCAAGCAGCGGCGTCGCCAACCGTGTCTACGACGCCACCGGCATCGAGCTGGAAGCGCTCCGACCGGGGCTGGTGCTGGTCGTCCTCGGCCAGTTCTCCTTCATCGCCACCATCGCGACCCTGGTGATCTCCGCCCGGCTCCGCAAGTTCGACGTCGGGCTGGAGGAGGCCGCGCTCAATCTCGGGGCCACCCACTGGGTGGCGGTCCGCACGGTCACGCTGCCTTACCTCGCGCCGGCGATGGTCGGGGCCGGCATCGTCGCCTTCCTGATGAGCTTCGAGAACTTCAACACGACGCTGATGCTGGTGGGGTCCGACGCGCCGCTGACCATTGCCCTGTTCGACCGTCTGAAGGAGGGCTCGACGCCGGTCCTCAACGCCATATCGCTCCTTCTGATGATCGCGTCGGGGGCGCTGGCGCTTGTCGCCATTGCCCTCCAACGCGGGGAGCGGAGCTAGATCGGTCGAGTTACGCCATCGGATTGCGGACGTAGCCGATATCCTTGTCGGCCCCGCTTGCTCGTCACCTTCCCCCTGTCGATGCTCTTCAGCACCCTCGTCGTCCGCCGCGGCACGCCGCTTTGACCGGCCGAACCGCTGCCACATGAGGTCGGCGAATGCGCGCGGCGTCTGGAACAACCGCACGCGGTCAGGCTCTCCGGAAGCATGCGCTAGCCCGGCGCCGATGTCCTCTCGTCCTGCAGGTATTCGTGAACGAAGGCAATCGCCATACTGCCTTCGCCCACCGCCGACGCGACGCGCTTCACACGGCTGGACCGGACGTCGCCACAGGCGAAGAAGCCCGGAACGCTGGTTTCAAGAAGATACGGATCGCGGTCATGTGACCAATTCCCGGTCCTGAGGAGATCCGTACCAGTCAGCACGAATCCACGCTGGTCACGGGCAATCTCGGGTGGCAGCCATTCCGTCTCCGCGTCGGCGCCGATGAAGACGAAGAGACCGCCGCTCTCCTCACGCCGCATCGTATTGTCGCTCGCGTCGAAGATGTCGACGGCGGTCAGGTAGTCGTCGCCGAGCACGCCCTGGATCTCGCAGCCCAACGCCACCTTGATGTTCGATTTTCCCCGCACCTGCTCGATCAGGTATTGGGACATGCTCTTCTCGAGCGAGTCGCCGCGGACGACCAACGTGACGGTGCGGGCGTGGTTGGCGAAGAACATCGCCGCCTGGCCGGCCGAGTTGCCGGCGCCGATCAGATGGATGTCCAACCCCTGCATCAGGGCCGCCTCGCTTCGCGCCGCGCCGTAATAGATGCCCTTGCCGGTCAGCCGATCGAAGCCGTCGACGGCGAGCCGGCGCCAGCCGACGCCCGTGGCGATGATGACCGTCCGCGCCCGCAGCCTGTCGTCGCCGTCGAGGATCACGGCGCGCTCTTCCGGGTCGAGCTGCGTCGCCCGCCGGGTGATCAGGATCTCGGCGCCGAGCCGCTTGGCCTGGCGGAGCGCACTGCTCGCCAGTTCGTCGCCGGAGACGCCGTTGGCAAAGCCGAGATAGTTCTCGATCCGCGACGAGGTGCCCGCCTGCCCGCCGGGCGCCGCGCATTCGACGACGATGGTTCGGAGCCCTTCCGAGGCGCCGTAGACCGCCGCGGCAAGACCCGCCGGTCCGCCGCCGATGATCACGGTGTCGTACTCGGCCAGACGCGGCCTGGTTTGAAGGCCGAGGCGTTCGGCCAGATCGCGGAAGGACGGCGCGACCAGCGTCGTGCCGTCTTCCATCCGCAGCACGGGACGCTCGCGGTCCGACGGCAACGGCTCCTCCCAGCGCGACGCAGCGTCGTCCTCTTCCGGCGTCATCCAATCGAAATTGATCTGGTTCCGGCTCAGGAATTGGCGGAATGCGTGGCAAGCGTTGTCCCAGCGGTTGCCGAAGAGCGTCACCTGCGGCGCGTGCTGCTCGGCCGCGAGGCCCTGGTAGCCTCTTGGCCCGCTGATGCGATGCTCCGCGAGCTCCCGCACCTCCTTGGCGAACTCAGGGGCGCTTGCTGCGAGGGTGTAGTAGTGCTTGGCGTCCAGCCGCAGCACGCGCGTCGGCTCGACGGCGCGGAGGCTGTGCTGGAAGTGCATCCCGTACGCAATAGGCACCTCACCGGTGATCTGGCCGGCAACCCGGTAGTAGCCGAATGTCCGTTCGATCCCGTCCACCACCTTGGTGATCTCCAGCTTTCCCGTAAGGATGGCGTAGAACGCCGCGACCTCGCCCTCGTGGATCGCGTACTGGCCGGGTGCCAGGTGGATGTCAGCAGCGTATTTCGCGATCTCCGCGAGTTGCGCAGGCTGGAGGGTCGAGAAAAGAGGGAAGGCTGCGAGTTCGTCGACGGTGAGCATGGCGCCTCAGCCGGGATGGCAGTGAGCTGCGAGGTCAGCGTTTCTGCGGGGTTCGCACTATGCACAGCGGTTGGCTCGGTGCAACGCGGCGAGCGTTGCGATGTGCCCCCGGCGACCAGGCGCCCCAAACGGCTCAAGCCGTCATGGGTCCGGCTCGTCCTTTCCTGACTCCGGCTTCGTCGTCGACCTGGCGGCCCGGGTTGCGTCCGTCTTCGACGCCACCCTTTCCCCGCCGTTCCCGCCATGTCCGCACAAACCCGGCGATCCCGCCGAGGCTCCTGAAGCCGCGACGCCGAGCGCCGCGCGTGGTCGAGCGCCAGCCCAATCTCGAGGGTACCGTACTCGTGGGCCGGCGTGGTGATGACATCAGTCGCCGAGCGTGCTCGAGGCCGGATTGTCGACGGTGGAGGCCCGTGGCCGTTTTCTTTTGCCCATCTGCAGGGAGCGCCTCGGTCCGTAGGCGCCTTTTTCGAATACCACCACGCTATCGTAGAAGTGCATTGAAAGCGTACTTCGCGAAAACGCCGTTTCCGGCACCGCGCCCCGGCTGTGGGTCGCGTTGACCTGATCGATCAGGTCCTTGCACAGCTCGATGAAGGAACCGTCGCGCTTTGCCCCGCCGCCGTACTCGTCCCAATATGCCGTGTGCAGGTCCTCGACCATGTATACCCCGTCGGGGGAAACGACAGGGTAGAGGTGATCGAAGGACGCCCTGATGTCGCTCATGACGTGGCTTCCGTCATCGAGCACGATAGCCGGGGTTCCGAATTCCGCGATCACGGAAGCGAGGAACCCCGGGTCCGATTGATCGCCGATCCTCACATGAACCTGATCTCCCTCGAACCGGCGGCATCTTTGTTCGATGTCGATGCCGACGATGGTGACCATCGGCCCGAAATATTCCTTCCAGAGCTGCAGCGATCCGCCCTTGCCGCAGCCGATTTCGATGAACAGGAACGGCGTGTTGACGTACCTGCCGAAGTGACGCTCGTAGATCGGAAAGTAGTGAGCCCACTTGTCCACGATCCGCCCGCGATGACGCAAGAAAAGCGACCAGAGTGACATGGCCGTCAGCCCTCCTCCCAAACGATAACCGTCAACCCTTCCGCTCCGGCCGCACCAGCACGCCGCCTGGCATCGGATGCAGAACGCCGGTCGTTTCCGGAAAACTGAGCGGCAGGCCGGCGAGGCTGCGCGCCGCGAGGTAGGCAAACGCCTGCGCCTCGACGAAATCGCCCTGCCAGCCGAGATCGGCGGCCTGCCTGACCATCGCCCGGGTCGCCGTCTCGATC
The DNA here is from genome assembly GCA_963710805.1 of uncultured Alphaproteobacteria bacterium. Classification (GTDB taxonomy): domain Bacteria; phylum Pseudomonadota; class Alphaproteobacteria; order Rhizobiales; family Kaistiaceae; genus Bauldia. The sequence continues at coordinate 117,518 of CAVQBS010000048.1, forward strand.
ATGTTGACGATGACCGGGTTGTGGCCGCCGCCGCCCGAGATGACGATGGTGTCGGCCCCTCCGGCATTGGCGATCGCCGCGGCGATGGCGCTCGCCGTGAAGGCGGCGAGTGTCGCCGCGCCGTCCTCGGTCGAGAGCAGGTGCACCGGATTGGGCGGGAAGGCGTCCCGGTCGAGGGACTTCGGCAGCGGCTCGTCGAACCAGGGATCCGCCATGAGGGCCGACAGCGCCAGCTCGTCGACGGTGCCGCGCGCCGCCAGAGCGCCGTCCCTGTCCATGGCAAGCCCGGTCCGCGCGTGAACGAAGTCGTCGATCAGCGCGTTGCCTGGGCCGGTGTCGCCGGCGGCAAGGCTCCCGTCGGCGCCGATCCGGGTGATATTGGCGACGCCGCCGATATTGACCACCACGACATCGCCGGCGAGCCCGGCCCGTCGGGCCAGCGCCTGATGGTAGACGGGCACGAACGGGGCGCCCTCCCCGCCCGCCGCGACATCGGCGGCACGGAAGTCGCAAACCACGGGAAGGCGCAGTCGCTCCGCGAGGGCGCGTCCGTCGCCGATCTGGACGGTCACGTGCCGGTCCGGGGCATGCAGCACCGTCTGACCGTGGAAGCCGACGAGGTCGACGCCAAGCCCGGGATGGGCCGTGCGAAGCCGTTCCACCGCCTCGCCATGGGCGGCGGTGACGATGCGCTCGGCCTCGGCAAGCGCGCCCGGCCGCGCGGCGCGGTCGTCTAGCGTGCGCGCATCGGCAAGGGCGGCACGGAGGACCGCCCGCTCCTTGTCGTCATAAGGCCGGAAGACGGTGGGGCCGAACCCGCCGATTTCCCTTCCGTCGGTGATCAGCACCGCCGCGTCGACACCGTCCATCGAGGTGCCGCTCATCATGCCGATCACCGTCTGCATCGCCATCCTTGTCCCGCCCCGTGCGGCGCGGGTGAAATCCGCCGCGCGCCCTGTTATACGGCTTCCGCGTATCGCCTCCACCCCGAGCCTTTTATCGTGGAGGCGCGCGCCCTCGTCCGCCCATTCGCCGGGATAACAGGCCAGTGTTCAAGTCCGATTTCATGCGCGTTCTCGAAGAGCGCGGCTTCATCCACCAATGTTCCGACCCGGCCGGGCTCGAAGCCCTTGCCGTCGAGGCCCCCGTCACCGGCTACATCGGCTTCGATTGCACGGCGCCAAGCCTCCACGTCGGCAGCCTCCTGCAGATCATGATGCTGCGGTGGATGCAGAAGACCGGCCATCGGCCGATCGCCCTGATGGGAAGCGGCACCACCCGCGTCGGCGATCCGAGCGGCAAGGATGAGAGCCGCAAGGTGCTCTCCGAGGTCGAGATCGAGACCAACAAGAACGGCATCCGCGAGGTGTTCGACCGCTTTCTGGTCTTCGGCGACGGTCCCTCGGACGCGTTGATGGTCGACAACGCAGACTGGCTGCTCGGGCTGAATTACATCGCCTTCCTGCGCGAGGTGGGGCGCCATGTGTCGGTCAACCAGATGATCCAGCGGGAGTCGGTGAAGCTCCGCCTCGAGCGCGAGCACCACCTCTCCTTCCTCGAGTTCAACTACATGGTGCTGCAGGGCTACGACTTCGTCGAGCTCGCGCGGCGGTTCGACTGCCGCCTGCAGCTTGGCGGCTCCGACCAGTGGGGCAACATCATCTCCGGCATCGACCTCGGCCGGCGGATGGAGAACGTCGAGCTCTTCGCCCTCACCTCGCCGCTCATCACGACCGCTTCCGGCGCCAAGATGGGCAAGACGGCCGCCGGGGCCGTCTGGCTCAACGCCGACATGGTCTCGCCCTACGAGTACTGGCAGTTCTGGCGCAACACCGAGGACGCCGATGTCGGCCGCTTCCTCCGCCTGTTCACCGAACTGCCGCTTGACGAGATCGCCCGGCTCGAGGCGCTCGGCGGCGCCGAGATCAACGACGCCAAGAAGGTGCTGGCCACCGAAACCACCGCCCTTCTGCATGGCCGCGCCGCGGCGGACGAAGCAGCCGAGGCCGCGCGACGGACCTTCGAGGAGGGGGTGGTGGCGGACGCGCTACCGACGATCGCGGTGCCGGCCGCCGACCTTGCGGCCGGAATCGGCGTGCTCGGACTGTTCGTTCAGGCGGGACTCGCCGCGTCCAACGGCGAGGCGCGGCGCGCCATCCGCGGCGGTGGACTGCGCCTCAACGATGTGGTGATCAGCGACGAGCGCGCGGTGGTCACCGCCGGCGACCTCGCCGACGGCGTGATCAAGCTGTCGCACGGGCGCAAGAAGCACGTCCTCGTCCGGCCGGAGTCATAGGGAGAGGCTCAACCCAGCGCCGACCGCGCTGTCGGCGTTTCAGCGGAACTCGAAGATCTTCCGAAAGATTCCCGGCGCCACCACCGACAGCGGGTTGAAATAGACCCGCGGCGCATCGATCGGCCCCTCGATCCGGAAGGTGACGCCGATCAGCCCGCCCTCCTTGTTGCCGCCACCGAGCACCAGCCCCAGCAGCGGCACCCGGCTGAAGACGTTGTTGAAGGCGTAGACCGGCAGATAGGTGCCGTTGATCGTCACCTGCGAGCGAAGCAGGTCGAGACGCCCGTTGAACGTCGCCCCTACCGATTGGCCGCGGAGCAGCGCCTCGTCGATGCTGATCGCTTCGCCGGTGAGCCGGAAGCGTGCGGTCATCCGCTCGAAATGCAGCCGTGCGGTATCGATCGTCTGGCGGGTCGGAACGTTGGAGATAGCCTGCTTGACCGCCGGCTCGTTGAGGATATCGAAATTGGTGATCGCCATCTGGCCGACAAACGGCCCGCCTGGCCCCTGCCGCTCGGCGTCGATGGCGAGCGTGCCGCCGCCGATCCGTGTGTAGAGATTGAGGAAGCGGAGGACGTCGCCGGCATCCGGGGCGCTGGCCCTCAGATGCGCGTCCTTCTGCGTGTCGGAGAGGTCGACCGAGATCGGGTTGCCGCGCAGGTTGCCGGCGACGGACAGCTTCACCGGGTCCCCGTTCGATGAAACGAACGCGATCTTCGCCCCTTCGAGAACTTCCCCGTTGAAGCCGGTCGCACTGCCGATATCGGCCTCGACGTTGAGATCGGTCGGCTCGCCGCCGGCGCCGGAGTCCTGCGCCACTTCCGAGATGATGCCGCGAACGTCGAGCGAAGCGCCATGCGCCTTGATGGCATAGCCTCCATTGGTAGCCGTCAGCCGGAAGCTCATGGCGTCGCCGGGCCTCAGCGCGAAGTTTTCGATGTCGGCCGAGACCAGCCCGTCCTTGTGATTCAACCGGGCCGTCCCGGTGAAGCCGAAGCCGTCGCCCTGGAAGACAATGTTCTCGGCGCGATAGCCGTCATCGGCCGGGACGAGGTCGAAGGAGAGCGTGGCGGGCACGCCCGCTCCCTTGCTCCAACCGAGCCCGGGAATCGTCACTTTGGCGGCTTTGAGGTCGAGATCGTAGTGCTGGCCGGCGCCGTCGGTCAGGCTGCTGACCTGGGTGCCGATGGTGCCGTCGACGATGTCGTCGAGGCCAAGGCCAAGCCGCTTCCTGGCGGCCTTGTCGAGCGACATGCGGGCAAGCTGTTGTCCCGGACCGATCGCCTCACCCTCCTGGTCAAGCGGCTGGGACAGGCTCACATCGGCGGGGACGCCGTCGATGGTCGCCTTGCCGTTGACCGCGAAGCTCTCCCGGTTCACCGCGATAGTGACATCGGCATTGCTGAACATCCGCCCGTCGATCGGCTTGCGGCTCGCCAGTTGCTTGCCGACGACCGTCACCTTCCAGTCCATGGCGTCGGCGAGTTCGTCGGCGCGTTTTTCGAAAGGCAGGCGGACCGAGACCGCCGCGGACGCCGTACCGGAGAGATCGTCCGGTGAGAGATCGCGCCGGGCGAGAACCCTGAGGGGCTCGGCGTCGGCAATCTCGGCAAGGGCTCTTGCGGCGCCGGAGAGTTGGACTTCGACGACACCGACGGCGGCCGGATCGAAGACGTCGTCGATGGCGAAGGCGCCGGCGTCCATGTTGACCCTTTCGCCCGAATCCGTTGCGACCCTGGCCTTGTCCAGATCGACCCCCAATGTCGCCCCGGCCAGGACCAGATTGCCGGAAGCGCCCGTGATCGGCGGAAGATCTCCCACCGTGCGGAAGGTCACGTCTTCCAGGCGCAGGTTGAGCTTCAAGGCGTCGTCAGGAATCGGCGGCTGCGGGTCGGCTAACAGCTTGGCTACCGGCACGGCTGCCTCGAATTCTCCGGAGGCGATCCGGCCGCTGACGATATTGGCCATCACCCAGGTGCGGGCGCCCGGCACCAGGAAAGGTATCCACATCTGCTTGAAGGTCGAGACCGGCATCGGCGAGAGCGAAGCGGCGAGCGCCAGCGACGGCGTCTCGCCGGAGAAATCGACCGTCCCGGCCAGCGCCAGCGAGCCGGTCGCCGTCTGGATGGCGAAATCCTTGATTTCGAGCAGCCTGGCGGACGTGTCGAGGTTTCCCGTCAGAGCGAGGCGATCGGCGACAACCGGCGCTGCGTGGGCGTCGCCCGCGGCGAGAATCGCGCCATTCGATTCGAGGTCGAAGGCAAAGTGTCCGTTCCGACCGTCCCTCGCCGGCCGCACCCAGCCGGTCGCTATCCCCCGCGTCTGGCCGAAATAGATCGGCGACGGGTCGACGAAGATGGTGCGGTTGGCGATGTCCCAGCGAAGCTTCAGCGTCGCCTCGTCGAGCAGGACGTTTCCCTGGATTTCGCCGGTGCTGAGAATGCCGGCACCGACATCCAGCCGAACGTTCGCCGACTCGATCGCCCCGTCAGCGGCAAAATCAACCTGCCCGCGGCCGTAAAGCGGTATGTCGGCGGTCGGTCCGTTCTTGCGGTCGGCAAGGTCGGGAAAGATGTCGGCGAGGGTCAGTTGCGAGAAGACGCCGGAGATCGTGTGTTCGCCGGTGCCAAGGTTTGTCGTCCGGTCGAGCGTGCCGCTCCACCGGCCGGCATAGCCGGAGGTCGCGATGCTGGCGTTGAGGCTGCGGGTCTCCGGATCGATCGTCACGCCGAAATCGGTGTCCAGAAAACGCCGCTGATGTCCTTGCGCGCCGTCCCACAGGTTGACCGTCCCACCGACGAAGGACAGGCGATGGAAGCCGGCGGCGATCGCCGCTTCGAGCGGCAGATCGAGACCGCGGTCGAGGGAACGCAGCGCGGCGGCGAGCTGCGGGAAGCCGCCGTCGGCTCCGCTGCGGTTCGCCTTGGCCGCGGCGCCCGCACGCGTCGTCGCCGACCACGGCGTGGCGGCGTCGCCGAGGTGAACCTCGCCGGTCTTCGAAACGGCGAGCGATATCTCGGCGGCATTGAACTCAACCGCGCTGACGGAGAGCCTCAACCCGAGCAGCGCGATCGGATCGATCGCCAGTCGCGTGCTCGGCACGTGCACCACCGTCGTGCCGTTGCTGTCGGCCACGTCTGTCCCGTCGATCTCCAGCACCAGCCCGAGCAGCGGGTCGACGTCGACAACCGCCTTGTCCACCTTGACCGTGTAGTCTTCGCCGAGCTGGCCCTGGACCGCCGCCCGGAATCGATCCCGGACGAAACCAAGTTCCGTCGGCCCCGACATGACGAGGCCGACGAACACGGCGACGGCGAGCACCAGGGTGCCTGCCGCCGCAGCCAGCACGAGGAGGCCGATCCGCACCCCGCGCGGCAGACGCCGCGATCGGGCCGGTGCGCCACCAGCATGCGCATCATGGGATTGCGTCAGGCGCATGGACTGGCGTTCGGGACTCTTCCGCGCGTAAGAATGGTTCGGAGCAGTCAGGTCGCTTGGAATGGTCCGCCCTTCAAGATCGGAGCGCAAGCCTTTGTTTGCGGAGCCTGTTTTCCGCCGCCGCCCGGCGAATGGGGTCTCCGTGGTCGCGGCCATCAATCAGGCCCTTGCACCGGTCGGGACCATGCGGCAATCCTCAAGCCATCCGATCAAGACGAAAGGAAGGCATCATGGCGGTGAACGAAGGCGATATCGCCCCCGACTTCGAACTGACGACCGACGGCAGCGGCAAGGTGAAGCTCTCCGACTTCAAGGGAAAGTCCGTCGTCGTTTATTTCTACCCCGCCGACGACACGCCCGGCTGCACGACCGAGGCGATCGACTTCTCCGGCGCCCTCTCCGACTTCGACGCGGCGGGTACGGTCGTCATCGGCATTTCGCCGGACACGGCCGAATCCCATGACCGCTTCAAGGCGAAGCACGGGCTGAAGGTGATCCTCGCATCGGACGTCGATCACAAAGTCAGCGAGCGCTACGGGGCTTGGGGCGAAAAGATGAACTATGGTCGCAAGTCCATCGGGTTGATCCGGTCTACCGTGCTGGTCGGGCCGGACGGCCGAGTTGCGCGCGTGTGGCCGCAAGTGAGGGTCAAGGGGCATATCGAAAAGGTGCTCGAGGCCGCCAAAGCGATCTAGGCCTGACATAAAAAGGCTGATCTGACGAAGGAATTGTTAACCCTAACCATTTCTAATCCTACGGTCACGTCCGCAGATAGTGGTGAAGGCGTATGTCGACCGCAGGTGCAAGCACGCTTCGGTTCATCCACTCTACTTTGTCCCGTAAACCGCCGTATCGAGTCATCGTAGCGCGCGGTGAAGATGTCCGCGCCTTTCATATCCGACCGCGGCTGGCCGCGGCGGTCGGCATCGTCGGTGCCGTCTTTGGCATGCTTTATTTTGCCGCCACCGGCTATCTGGTGTTCCGCGACGACCTCCTGGCCGCCTCGCTGGCGCGCCAGGCGCGCCTTCAACAGGCCTACGAAGACCGGATTGCGGTCGCTCAGGGCCAATATCGACCGGCTGACCAGCCGGCAGCTCCTCAATCAGGAAGCCTTCGAAGCCAAGCTCGACGATCTGGTCGGCAAGCAGGCGGCGCTCGACGCCCGGCAGGACATCATTGCGGGCCTCAGCCAGGCTGCCCGAAGCGCCGGCCTTGATGCGGCCGAGCAACCCTCCACGCCGCTCCCCCGGCCGCGGCCCGGCGATGATCGGGGCGATGCGGTGACGACGGGGAGCATTGCTCCGGAGCGCGGCCTTGACCAATTGGCCTCGGCCGGCCTGCGGACGAGCACCACCACGTCTACCCTCCCCCCTTCCGAGGAAGCGATGCGGATCGGCGCGGTGGAATCCTCGCTCGATGTGCTGGCGCGCGATCAGGTCGCCTATGTCGAGCAATTGGCGGACGCGGTTGCCGAGCGAACGACGAAGATTGCGAACATCCTCGAACGGATCGGCCAGAAGCCGGACATCGAAACGGATGACGAAGGCGCCGTCGGCGGGCCATTCGTGCCGCTCGACGAAGACGCCGATCCGGAGGCGTTTCGCAGCAATGTCGACCTGATCACCGCGCAGATCGATCAGTTCGCGACGCTTCGGCGCGCCGCTACGGCACTCCCCCTCACCCGGCCGATGCCTGCCGCGCCGATCACCAGCAGCTTCGGTGCCCGGATGGACCCGTTTCTGCACCGTCTCGCCATGCATTCCGGGATCGATTTCAGGGCGCCGATCGGCTCGCCGGTCCGCGCCACTGCGGCCGGCAAGGTCACTGCCGCCCAATATGCCGGCGGCTACGGCAACATGGTCGAGATCGACCATGGCGGCGGGGTCGTCACCCGCTACGGACACCTCAGCCGCATCCTGACCAAGGTCGGCGCTCACGTCGAAGAAGGTGCCCTCATCGGGCGGACCGGGAGCACCGGACGGTCCACCGGACCTCATCTTCACTACGAAGTGCGCGTCAACGGTCGCGCCATCGATCCGATGACCTACATCCGGGCCGGAACCGAGCTGTCGGCGCTGCTGTGAGGGCCGCTGCCGCGCGACAACGGCGGCCCCTTTCTTCCGCTCCGTGACTTCATACCGATCAGCCAGCGGGTCATCGGCGTGAGGTCGAACAGGCGGGCGAGTTCCGTAGCTGATCAACAGGCTCGCCACCGCGATCACCAGGTATTTGACGAGCGGCAGGCCGGTCCAGCCGAAGGTCAGCCAGCCCAGCGTAATAATGACCGCCTGGTGGAAGATGTAGAACGGAAACGCATAGGGCGCGAAGGCGCTGAGATACGGAACGGGACGGTCGAGATAAACGCGGCTGTAGCCGACCAGCGCGACGATCCACAGCCATTCGGCCGCAGCGCCCAAGACCGAGCCGGCAGGCCGAAACGCGGCTGCGAGTACTTCTGCCGCCCACTCCGGCCGGGCCAACCAGATCAGCATCAAGACGATCCCGGTGATGAGCGCCGGTCGCCTCAGCCGCGCCGCGGACTCCGCAAGTATCGGGGACGCGGCCATCAGCCCGCCAAGCAGAATGATCGCGATGAAGTTGGCGTGATTGGCCCAGTCGTCGACAAAGGCGAGCGTGCCCGGATAGGCGCCTCTCAGCGCCAGCTCGAAAACGGCGAGCGGCAGGAAGAGAAGAAGCGGGATGACGCCCCGCGCAAGCCAATCACCCGCCTTTGCAGGAAGGGGCGACCGCGCCATCCACAGAAGCAGCGGCGAGAGCAGGATCGAATAAACGAAGAGGTAGATGATGAACCAGAGGTGATGCCAGCTGAAGTCGCCCTCGGGATAGGGGACGAAGGCGAAGAAGCGCGGCACGAAGGCGAAGAAGCTGCCATCGAAATCAATCGGGCTTTGCCGGTTCGGCACGTAGGGCGAAATCCGCTCGAGATAGACCTGCGGCAGGACCGTCAGGACGACACCGACAACGAACGGCACGAACAGCCGGCCGAAGCGTTCCCCGACGAACGCGCCGAGGCCGCGCTTGCGCATGGCAAAGACGGCGCTCATGCCGGCAAGGAGAAACAGCAGCGGCATGTGCCAGGGGTTGAAAAACCAGACAAGCATGTCCGCCGCGCGGTAGGTCGTGGCGTTCTTCATATGCCACGCCTCGGCATCGAAAAGCCGCGCGGTGTGAAAGAGGATAAGGGCGAGAACTGCGAGGCTGCGGAGGTTATCGACGTAGGCTTGACGCGCTCGACCGGTCGCAGCAGTCGCCGGCATTCTCCACCTCCTGCGCAACGCGGCGCGTCAGTCACCCGCTCGACCGGAATGGTGGTTGAGAATGCCCGTCATGCGCGAAGCAGCTTTGATCGCGATCAAGGCCAGCGACGAAACCGGCGGCGGGCAGCGCTATTCGAGGTCGGCGATGTCGCCCTTCGCCTCGCCGCCCACGCGCTGGGCGAGCGCCGCCTCCATGAAGGGGTCGAGGTCGCCATCGAGCACCTCGCGGGGATTGGTGCTGTCGGTCCCGGTGCGCAGGTCCTTGACCAGCTGATAGGGCTGCAGGACGTAGGAGCGGATCTGGTGACCCCAGCCGATCTCGGTCTTCGACGCCGCCTCCGCGTCGGCCTCCGCCTCGCGGCGTTCCAACTCGGCCTCGTAGAGGCGGGCACGCAGCATCGACCATGCCGTGGAGCGGTTCTTGTGCTGCGAGCGCTCGCTCTGGCACTGGACGACGATGCCGGTCGGCATGTGGGTCAGCCGCACGGCAGAATCGGTCGTGTTGATGTGCTGGCCGCCGGCGCCGGAGGCGCGATAGGTGTCGGTCCGCACGTCGGCATCGTTGATCTCGATGTCGATCGACTCGTCGACGACGGGGTAGACCCAGACGCTGGCGAATGAAGTGTGCCGGCGGGCGTTGCTGTCGAAGGGTGATATCCGCACCAGCCGGTGCACGCCCGACTCGGTCTTCAGCCAGCCATAGGCGTTCTGACCCTTGATCTGGAGGGTGGCCGACTTGATGCCCGCTTCTTCGCCGGCGTGGTACTCGAGGATCTCGGTCTTGAAACGCTTCCGCTCGGCCCAGCGGAGATACATGCGCATCAGCATCTCGGCCCAGTCCTGGCTCTCGGTACCGCCGGCGCCGGCGTGAACTTCCAGGTAGCTGCCGTTGCCGTCGGCCTCGCCCGACAGCATCGTCTCGACCTGACGGCGCTCGACCTCGCTCTTCAGTGCCCGCAATGCCGCTTCCGCCTCGACGGTGACCGACAGGTCGTCCTCGGCTTCGGCAAGCTCGATCAGCTCGACCTGGTCCTTGAGCTCCTTGTCGAGGCGCTCGACCGTCTCGATCTGGTCGGCGAGCTGCTGACGCTCGCGCATCAGCTTCTGCGCGCGCTCCGGCGAGTTCCAGAGGTCGGGGTCTTCAGCGGCGGCATTCAGCTGGGCAAGACGGGACTGGGCGCTGTCCCAGTCAAAGATGCCTCCTCAGCAGGCTCATACCCTGCTCGATCTCGTCGACGACGTGTTCGGTTTCCGCGCGCATGAATGTCTCCGGAGAGTTCCTGCTCCGGCAGCATGTAGCCGCCCAGGCGTCGAGAAACAATACGCCGGCCGGCTCACCCGGCCGGAACCGGCTCCCTGGTCACCGGATTGAGCACGATCGGCCGCATGATCCTGGCCCGCTCCATCCGGTCGAGGCTCCAGTAAGCCTCGGCCTCTTCATTGTCGCCGGGAGGAGGCATCAGGACATCGTAGCCACCGCCCGGCAGCGCCGCGGCAGGGAGCACATGAACACCGAGGCTCGCCATGAGGGCGGCCACGGCCACGACAGGGAGTCGACACATCGGTTCCACTTCCTTGTGAGGAGACAAAATGATGCCTCGCCCGGTCGGGGTGGGCCCGGCCGGTGCGTCTTCCGCTTGCAGGCCTTTCAGCGGAATTGAAACCGGTGGAGCCTATTCGGGCTCCACCGGCTTCATGGTTTCAGGGTCGAGCACCGGCGTGGGCAGCGGCTTGGCTTTCCGCATCCGCTCCGGCGTCCAGTACGCCTCGGCGTCGCATTGCTCGTCCGGCGTCTTCTTCACGCAGTCGCTCTGCGTCGCCTGTTTGCCTTGCTCCGTCGAGGGCATTGTTTCTCCGGTCGTCTCGGCCGAGGCGCCGATGCACGCAAGGGACGCGCAAGCGGCAAGCAGCGGAATTCTCAGGTGCATCTGGTCTCCTGTTCCGCCCCCCGGCCCGGTATCTACTTGCAGCCGTTGGCGGTGAAGAGCCACAGCTTGCGGAAGGCGTCGGTCAGATAGGGACCGTAGCCGATGCCCGTCTCGTCCTCGAAATGGAACGACTGCAGGCTGATGACGTGGTTGCCTTGGTTGCCGGAGGCATCGGTGAAGCCACCGATCCAGGCGCCACCGCTCGACCCGCCCTGATCGGCCGGGTTGCCGTAGTTCATCTGGACGATGTCGTCCTGGATGTTGATCGGGCCCTTCTCCACCTGGATCACCTCGCCGTCTTCCATCGAGGTCGGATAGCCGATCTTGGTGGCTTTGTCGTACTCGCCCTGCCAGTTCCACTGGGTGCCGAAGTAGCCGGTCTTCGTGTCGCCATCGACCAGGATGGTCGCAAAGTCATACGGCCATTTCGTGTCGTCCTGCGTCACCCAGCCCTTCAGGGTCGCAAAACAGCGGGTCTTGTAAACCTTTGAGTATTTGCCCTTCTCGTATTGGAGGGCGAAGACGATGTTATCGTACCAGTTGCCGGTCTCCGGATCGCGGACGCAGTGCGCGGCGGTCAGCACGATGTTCTTGTCGATGAACTGTGCCGAGCAGACATAGTCGCCGTCGGGCTCGGTGAAGAACAGACGGCCCGCCCAGTAGAGCGGACGGTTGCGGACATTGCCGGACATCCGCTCTCCGCCGGCCGGCGCGAGATCCACTTCCGGCGTGCTGCCCGGCTCGCCGGCGGCGTGGCCGGCCCGCATGCGCCGCACGGCGGCGCGCACGGTCTCGGGATTGACGCTCGGAAGCTCGGCTTGCTTCGCCGCCTCCATTTGCGAGCGCGTCCAGCCGCCACTGCGCTCGCCGCCGGCGGGCTTTGAGAACTGGACGACCTCGGGGTCGGAGGACTGGGCGAAAACCGGGCCGCTGGCAATGCACATCGCCGCGGCCGCAACGAACCAGGCTGATTTCATTGGACGCTCCTTTGCTGGGCTACCGGTGGGCCGGCAACCGTTCTCCGTGTGGTCGCGGGAAAGTCCCGCAGTGGCCGACGCCGGATCGCTCCGGGTCATAGGACAGGTTCTGCGTTTACGGGCACGCATTCGGCCGGCAATCACTGACAACCGTTCGCGACATAGTCCCAAAGATCCTTGAAATCGGTTGTGAGGTACGGGCCGTAATCGATGCCCGGCTGATCCTCGACGCCAAACGATTCGACGCTGATGATGTAGTTGGCGTCGTTGTTGTCGCCGTCGGAGTACTGCGCGACCCAGGCGCCGCCGCTCGAGCCGTGCTGGTCGGCGGTGTTGCCGTGCTTGAGCTGGACCACGCCCTCGACGAACTGGATCGGACCCTGGTCGACCTGAATGACCTGGCCCTCGCTGATGCCGCCCGGGTAGCCGATCTTGGTGGCGGTGTCGTACTTGCCGCCCCAGCCCCAATTCGTGCCGAAGTAGCCGGTACGCGATGGCTGGTCGACGAGGATCATTGCGTAGTCGTAGAGGTATTTCTCGAAGCCCGGCTGGACCCAGCCGTTCTTGGTGGCGGCGCATTGATAGCCGTAGCGCTGCGAATACTTGCCGTCCTTGTATTGCAGGGCAAAGATGAAATCGTCGTGCCAGTTGCCGGTGTCCGGGTCGCGGACGCAGTGGGCGGCGGTCAGAAGCACGTTGGGCGAGATGAACTGCGCCGAGCATACATAGTCGTCGCTTCCCGCCCGGAAGAAGAGCTTGCCCGCCCAGTAGAGCGGTTTCTGGTAGATGTCGCCGGCGGAGCGGGTTCCATCCTTCGAAGCGAGGTCCTTGGCCTCGGTCAGCCCCGGAACGTCGGGACGCTGCGAGCGCTCGCCGCTGCGTGCCGCCGCACGGACCTTCTCGGGATCGACGTTTGGAAGCGGAACCAGCTTGGCGCGCTGCATGGCGCCCTCGGACCACCCCGCGAGCCGATCGCGGCCAGCCGGTTTCCTGTAGCCGTCGTTGCCGCCTGGTTGCGCCAGGCTGGGACCGCTGGCGATCGCAAACGCCACAGCCGCTGGAATGAGCCAAAGTCGGTTCAAGGGATCCTCCATGTATCAGAATTCTGAATGGCGCACGCACTGCGAGTTCCCGTTGCCCGGAGGCCCCGAGGGAGCGACATCGTCCGACGCGGCGGCGACGGCGTCAATACCGGCTGAGGTCAGGGAAAAATCAGATCTGCCAGCGCCGAACAGCGAGCCCGGCGGCAGGAAAGCGAAAAGGGACATCGACGCTCCGTAGGCGTTGCGACGTTACCCCTCTCGCTTCTCGATGTGCCAATTGATGATGGCTGAATAAAGGTCGGCCGAAGCCGACCTTGGGGCATTTTCTGGGTGAGTGGAGGACGCTTTGCCGGTCAGTAAAGACCGCCGGTCCCCGAGATCACCGCCCGGTCCACCTCCGGCGCGACCGTCAGGGGTCGGCCTGAGGCGTCGGTGTAGCCGATGACCGAATAGGTGTCGGGCGGGCCTGTCCCCGGCTTGAACGCCTCGAGGATGGTGTTCGGGCCGTTGGCGTTGGTGTGAAGGCCGGTCTTGCGATCGATCGGGATGAAGGTCATGCCCGGCGGAACCCGGAACGGCACCGCCGGCTTGTCGGCAAGCGCCGCCTTCATGAACTCGACGAAGATCGGCGCCGCCAACTGGCCGCCAGTTGCGCCACGGCCGAGGCTGTGTGGCTTGTCGTAGCCGACATAAACGCCGACGACGAGGTCCGGCGAGAAGCCCATGAACCAGGCGTCGTGGTAGTCGTTGGTCGTGCCGGTCTTGCCGGCGAGCGGCTTGTCGATCGAACGCGAGACGATAGTGGCCGTGCCGCGCTGGACGACGCCTTCGAGCATCGAGACCATCTGATAGGCGGTCATCGGGTCAAGCACCTGGTCCGAGTTGTCGACGATCGTCGGCTCGTCCTGGCCCTTCCACTCCTTGGCGTCGCACTTCTCGCAGATCCGCTTGTCGTGGCGGAACACGGTCTCCCCATACCGGTTCTGGATCCGGTCGATGAGGGTGGGACTGATCGATCGTCCGCCATTGTCGATCACCGAGTAGCCGGCCACCATCCTCAGCACGGTGGTGTCCCCGGCGCCAAGCGCCATGGGCAGGTAAGGCGCCAGATTGTCGTAGACGCCGAAGCGGCGCGCATATTCGGAGACCAGCGGCATCCCCATGTCCTGGGCGAGCCGCACCGTCATCACGTTCCGCGACTTCTCGATGCCGGTCCTCAGCGTCGACGGCCCGTAGAAGTCGTTGCTGTAGTTGGATGGCCGCCAGACGGGCTGGCCGGGTCCTGGGTCGATCTCGATCGGCGCGTCCATGACGACCGAGGACGGTGTGTATCCGTTGTCCAGCGCCGCCGAATAGACAAACGGCTTGAATGACGATCCGGGCTGGCGATAGGCTTGGGTTGCGCGATTGAACTGGCTTTCGGCGAAGGAGAAGCCGCCGACCATCGCCAGCACCCGCCCGGTATGCGGGTCCATCGCGACGATCGCCCCCTCGACTTTCGGCACCTGCTCGAGTGCATATTCGTTGGCGTCGCCGCCTTCCACCTTGGAGACGTATATGACGTCACCGACCTTCGGCCGCTTGCGCGCCCATTTCATCTGCGAGGCGGGTACGACGCCGGTCTCACGGGCCTTTTCGAGGGCGTTGGTGCCCGGCAGCCGACCCGGCTGAAGGCCGATCTTCAACTCGTTGCCCGACGATTCGAGGACGATCGCCAGACGCCATTCGACGACGTCGCTCAAAGCCTTGACCTGGCCGACGGCCTGGCCCCAATCGTCGCCAAGGTCGTCGAAATGCTTCACCGGGCCACGCCAGCCACGGGCCTGATCGTACTTGATCAGGCCGTCCATCAGAGCCTTGCGGGCGAGCACCTGGAGCTTCGGATCGAGGGTCGTCCGCACCGAAAGGCCGCCTTCGTAGAGCGCCTTCTCGCCGAACATCGCGGCGAGCTCGCGACGCACCTCCTCGGCGAAGTAATCGGCCGCGAACAGGTGCGGGGCAGTCTGCCTCTGCTTGACGCCAAGCGGCTCGGCCTTCGCAGCCTCGCCCTCTTCCGGCGTGGCAAAACCATTCTCCACCATCCGGTCGATGACCCAGTTGCGCCGTTCGATCGCACGGTCCGGATGGCGGAACGGATTGTAGTTGTTCGGTGCCTTGGGCAAGGCCGCGAGATAGGCGGCCTCGGCCAGCGTCAGCTCGTGAACCGACTTGTCGTAATACTCGAGCGAGGCCGCAGCGACGCCATAGGCGCCGAGCCCCAGGAAGATCTCGTTTAGGTAGAGTTCGAGGATCTTGTCCTTGCTGTAGGCCTGCTCGATCCGCAGCGACAGGATCGCTTCCTTGATCTTGCGCGAAATGCTCTGTTCGTTGCTGAGCAGGAAGTTCTTCGCCACTTGCTGGGTGATCGTCGAGGCGCCGACCAGCCGCTGGCCGCTGCCATACGCTTCGACGTTCTGGATCATTGCGCGGGCGATTCCATAGAAGTCGAGGCCGGCGTGATGATAGAAGTTCTTGTCTTCGGCTGAGATAAAGGCGGCCTTGACACGGTCCGGAATCGCCTGGATCGGCAGATACAGGCGCCGCTCACGGGCGTATTCGGCGATCAACTGACCGTCGGCGGCATGGATGCGCGTCATCACCGGCGGCTCGTATTTGGCCAGAACGTCGTAGTCAGGCAGATCCTGGGTGAGGCCAGAGATATACCAGGCGATACCAGTAGCGACGACCAAGAATAACACGGCACCGATCCCGAACACGTAGCCGATGATTTGTAATATCATATCGCGTGCGTTCCCCGGCCGCTTCCCCGCCAATCCCGCGCTGTCGCGGCCCCGCCTCGAACGCCCCGATGGGCGAATTCGACTGCAGCTTTGTTCGGGAAGCTTTGTGGAGAAACTAGGGCGTGGCCTTGTCCGCCGATCGGCGGCGCGGTCCAGTGGCCTTTCTGCAACAAGGCAAACGCGGCGTTCATTATTGCGGAGTCCCTGGGCAACTCGCCTCTCGAAGAAGTCGTCGATGGCGTGCACCACGCTGTCGGCGGTCTTGCGGCGCCAGTCGTCGGAGGTCAGCAGCTTTTCGTCGGCCGGGTTCGACAGGAAGCCGAGCTCGATCATCGCCGAGGGGACGTCGGGCGCCTCGAGCACCTTGAAGCTCGCCTGCTGATGGGGAACCTTGAACATCGCCGTCGAGGTTTTCAGCTCCTTGACCAGGTTACGAGCGAAGACCAGCCCGAAATTCCGGGTCTCCCGGCGCGTGAGATCGAGAAGGATGTCCATCACCTCGTTGGAATCCTCCCCCTTGATGTCGATGCCGGCCAGCACGTCGACCTGGTTTTCCGATGCGGCGATCTCGGCAGCCATCTTGTCTGAAGCCTCGTCGGAGACCGTGTAGATGATCGCCCCCCGGACCGTGTGCCCGCGAAACGAATTGGCATGAATCGACACGAACAGATCGGCTTTGTGCTCGCGGGCAAATTCGACTCGGTCGGCCAACGCTACGAAACTGTCGTCCGTTCTGGTGAACAAAACGTTATAGTGACCTGTTTCCGTTAACTTTTCGCCAAGAACCTTGGCAAAGGCGAGCGTCACGTTCTTCTCCACCGCCCCGTCCCTGCCCTTGGCACCGGTGTCGATGCCGCCGTGACCCGGATCGAGAACGACGATCGGCCGGTCGTCCGACGGCTGGTCGGGTGCGATGAGCGCGCGGTCGCGCCTGGCGGCGCGTTCGGCGCCGAGTGATTTGCGATAGGCCCGGTTGGCCTCGAGGAAGGCTTCGCGCGTGGTCGGCACCACGTCGATCACCAGCCGGGCCGGCTGGTCCTTGGCAGGTGGCACGACGAACGACTTGTCGACCCGGACCGGTCCCGAAACATCGAACACGATCCGGGACTTGCCGGGCGAGATCAACCCGTAGCGGAAGGCCGAGAAAAGCCCGCGGCCGTCGTGTCCGGCGGCGTCGGGCAGCCGAAAGCCCACCTCCGACATGTCGACCACCACCCGGTAGGGATCTGGCAGGGTGAAGACCGCCACATCGGCCGAATCGGTGATATCGGCGATGAAGCGCGTGCGGTTCTCGTCCCCGACGATCCTGGTGTCGAAGACGATGGGAAGCGGCTTGGTTGCCGCCTGGACGGTCGTCACGGCCGCCGTCAGCGCGCCGACAAGCGCCAGAACGACGGCGGCGGCCCGCAGCAGCGGACGCGCAGCCGAACCGGCGTTGATAACAGACCTTCCGCGCAAAAGGTGTCCCTTACCCAACCCCTCGCGCCCCCCAGATGCTTCATAAATCATGTGGAGGCTGAGGTTAACCGCCTCCGGAGATATTTTGCGTCCCCGGAGGCGGATAAGAGCTCCTTCTTGCAAAGCGCGCCCGCCGCACATACAACATGCCCACGGAATTCATCCTCCGTCCGTAGGTGCTCCGCATAGCGGCGGCAGCGGTCCGAAGCGGCGGCGACTTTCGAGAAAATGCTTTTTTCTCGCCACCGGGCGGATCGGCATCCCGCGGGAGCCGGGCGGGAGATGTATCTGGCGATCGTCCGGGTGCAGCAGGTCTCCCATGTCTGCTTCGCATCGGACGTGATCCACGATCCCGGCCCGGTTGCCCTCCCGGCGGCCACGACCGAAACACCCGGACTGGTTCCGGACGTAACAAGGCAATGAGGCAACGGCGCAGTGAAATGACCCGAAATCCGACCTTCCTCCCGCTCCAAGGAGCCCCGGCCGCGATTCTGGCCGGCGGAGAGTGGTCGGCACCGCGGTCAGGCGCCCTTTTTCACCAGCAAATCGGTCGCCGGACGGGCGCCGCGGCGTGTCCCCAAGACACACGCCGCCGGGCGCGGGCCGTCGGCCGCGGAGAATTCAGGCAATGGCCAACAAAATGCTCATCGATGCCGCCCACCCCGAGGAGACGAGGGTTGTGGTCCTGCGCGGCAATCGAGTCCAGGAGTTTGACTTCGAGTCCGCGAACCGCAAGCAGCTTCGCGGCAATATCTATCTAGCCAAGGTTACCCGGGTCGAGCCGTCGCTTCAGGCGGCTTTCGTCGATTATGGCGGCAATCGCCACGGGTTCCTCGCCTTCTCGGAAATTCACCCCGACTACTACCAGATCCCGGTTGCCGACCGGCAGGCGCTGATTGAAGCCGAGAAACGCGAAATCGCCGAGTCCGAGAACGGCAACGGCAACGGCAACCCCGAGGCGGATGCCCGCTCGTCGGTAAGCGGCGAGCCGGTGGAGGCGATGTCGGCGACGACCACCGACGCGGCTGCAGTCTCCGAGCCTCCTCACCCCGACGACGAAGCGCGGCAGGCGATCGAATCGCCGGGCGGCGACGAGCATGAGCCCGAGCCGGTCGCCGTCGACGCCGAGGCGGATGCCGAGGCGCTCTCGGCCGAGGCGGACAGTGACGACGGCGAGGGCAACGACGTTGTCAGCGACGAGCAGGTTGATTCGGTCGGCGCCGAGGATGCGCTTGAGGAGCTGCCGGAGCGCCGGAGGGGCCGTCCCCGCCAGTACAAGATCCAGGAAGTGATCAAGCGCCGCCAGGTGCTGCTGGTCCAGGTCGTCAAGGAGGAGCGCGGCAACAAGGGCGCGGCGCTGACCACCTATCTCTCGCTTGCCGGCCGCTATTCCGTGCTGATGCCGAATACCGCCCGCGGCGGCGGCATCTCCCGCAAGATCACCAGCCCGGCCGACCGCAAGCGCATGAAGGACGTGGTCGCCGAGCTCGACGTGCCGGAAGGCATGGGGGTCATCCTGCGCACCGCCGGGGCGAGCCGCACCAAGGCCGAGATCAAGCGCGACTTCGAATATCTCCTGCGGCTCTGGGAGAACGTCCGCGACCTCACCCTCCATTCGACTGCGCCGACGCTGGTCTACGAGGAGGGCAGCCTGATCAAGCGGTCGATCCGCGATCTCTACAACAAGGACATCGACGAGATCCTGGTCGCCGGCGAGGACGCCTACCGCGAGGCCAAGGAGTTCATGCGCATGCTCATGCCGAGCCATGCGAAGAACGTGAAGCCCTATCGCGACAGCCAGCCGCTCTTCGCCCGCTCCGGCATCGAGGCGCAGCTCGACGCGATGTTCTCGCCGCAGGTGACGCTGCGCTCGGGCGGCTATCTGGTGATCAACCAGACCGAGGCGCTGGTGTCGATCGACGTGAACTCGGGCCGCGCGACCCGCGAGCACAATATCGAGGACACGGCGCTGCAGACCAACCTCGAGGCGGCGGAGGAGATCGCCCGCCAGCTGCGGCTGCGCGACCTCGCCGGCCTGATCGTCATCGACTTCATCGACATGGAGGAGAAGCGCAACAACCGGGCGGTCGAGCGGCGCCTGAAGGAGGCGCTGAAGAACGACCGCGCCCGCATCCAGGTCGGCCGCATCTCGCATTTCGGCCTGCTCGAGATGTCGCGCCAGCGCATCCGCACCGGCGTGCTCGAATCGACGACCAGCGTCTGCCCGCACTGCCAGGGCACCGGCCATGTCCGCTCGCCGTCCTCCGTCGCGCTGCATGTCCTGCGCTCGCTGGAGGATCAGCTGCTCAAGGGGGCGACCCACAATCTCATCATCCGCACCCGGACGCCGGTCGCTCTCTACGTCCTCAACCAGAAGCGATCCCATGTGTCGGACCTCGAGCAGCGCTTCGGCCTGTCGATCTCGGTGCTCGCCGATGAGGCGCTGGCAAGCGGCACCCACTTCACCGTCGAGAAGGGCGAGCCGGCCGAACGCCCGGTCATCGTGCGCACCACGGTCCAGCCCAATTCGGTGCAGCCGACCGAAGAGGAGGACGAGGTCGAGATCGAAGACGTCGTCGAAGCGGAAGCCGAAACGGAGACGGAGAGCGAGGCGCCTGCGGCCGAGCGCGCGCCGCGGTCTCGCCGTCGCCGGCGGCGCCGTGGCGGCTCGGAATCACGCGGCGAGGAGCCGGCGGAAGCCGCCGCCGAGGCCGAAGCCGAGGCCGAGGCCGCCGCTGAGGGAGAGGAAGAAGCGGGCGAGCAGGCGGCGAGCGAGGACGACGGCGACCAGCAGCGCAAGCGCCGCCGGGGTCGCCGCGGCGGCCGCCGTGGACGGCGCAGCCGGGGCGGCGCGGATCGGACCGCCTCCGAGACGGAAGAGCCGGAAGAAGATGGTGCCGGCGCCGAGCTCTCGGCGGGCGATGAGGCGGAAGCTGGCCCGGCGGAAGACGATGGCACTGGTGCGTCCGCCGAAGCGCCGATACACGCGACCAATGGCGGCACAGAGCCGGCCCCGGCCCCCGCGGAGATCGCACCGAGAGAGCCCGAACCCGTTGCCGCCCAGCCTGAACACCGCGATATGCCTCCCGCAAGGGAAGAGGCACCGGCCATGTCGACCGACGATGGATGGCGGGTCGAAGAGGCGGCTCCTCAGCCGGAGAACGCCAGCCCCCGGCATGAAGTCGAAAGGGAGACTCCGCCCCCTGCCCCGTCGCAGGACGAGGACGACGCTGACCGCCCGAAGCGGAGCGGCTGGTGGCAACGCCGGAGCTTCTTCTAGGCGACAGGACGCCTGACGCGTGAGCGGCCGCCCGCGATGAGCGCCGCTTTCCGTCAGCATCAATCCCCGAGTCTCCAGGAATAACCGACCGCGTACGATTGCGTGCGTGCCGCCTCGCGAAACTGCGGGACGATGCCCCCCGTGGACGATCGGATAGAACGGCACCAGCACCGTCGGGTTCAGCGTCCAGGGCAGCCATCAGCGTCGCGCCTAAGCCGCCGGCTGCGTGGATTGTCTGCAGCGGCGAGCCGTCGGCTGAAGGCACCCCGAGCACTACAGCGACGACCACGTCCGGGGCGCCGAACCTGTTTCACACGATCGAGCCGCCGGATTCTCGGCGCGTGACAGCCCAAGTGGCCAGTGATAGGTCTGACATAATCCCTCCTCATCGCAGCTATGGGGGCTTAGCAGGAGGGGTCGCGGGCAGACCTCGGTCCTTGTCCGGAAAGGGGGGACCATGACGCCTGTGAGCCGTCTCGGACGACGCACCCGTTTGTTGTCGGCGAGCACAGGGCTCGCCAGCGTGTTTCTGCTGGGGGCGACGCCGCTTGCTGCGCAGCCGCTCGACTACATGCTGCTGAACTACGGAACGTCCTCGACATTTCTCACCGGCATCCGCGGCGACAATATCGTCGGCAACTACGTCATCCCGGGCTCGGGGGGCGAAACGGGCGGATTGATCTACAACTCCGACACCGGGACATGGTCGGCCTTTCCAAGCGCAACCAGCGACGGCACCAACTACCCGGGTTCGATCGGTTCCTCGCCCTACGGTCCGAGCTTCGGTTCCCCGGGCGGCATCCTGCGCGTCGTCGGCAGCTACAAGACCAGCGCCTCGGATCCCTACGACCTCGGCTATCTCTACGATGGGGCGGCTGCACCTGGCGCGTCTTTGCTGACGCTCGTCTACCCGAGCTCTCCCGGCGAGCAGACCCTGTTCACGATCGCCCACAGCAATTTCGGCAATACGGTTGTCGGCAACTATGACACCGCGCTTAAGACCGGCAACGCCTTCATCTACGACATCAGCGCGGGCACCTACACCACGCTGGATTTGAACAGGCCCTTGAAGCCTCCGGTGGTCAGCACGACGGCTTACGGCGTGTACGGCGACAAGATCGCCGGGGGTATAGCCCAACTAGGCTCGGGCGAGCAGGGCTACATCTACGATATGACCACGGGGAAATTCACCAAGTACAGCGCCCCGGGCGCCATTGCGACGCATTTCGAGGGCATCACCAGTGCGGGTCGCGCCGGAGAATATAATCTGGTCGCCGACTGGGTCGGCGGCGATGGACTGGCGCACGCCGGGGTGCTCCATCTCGCGGCCGACGGCACCGAGACCTGGTACGAGCTCGCCGTCCCCACCGGCGCCAAGCTGACGGTCACCTCCGCGAACTCGATCTACCAGGACACGGCGATCGGCGTTTACGTGTGCAAGAGCAAGAAGCCGAACCCGAACTGCGGCGGTGGGAGCCACGGCTACGTGGTCAGCATCCCCGGCATCTACAATCCGATCAGCAATTCCGACGATCTGGTCTTCAACACGCACGATACCGTGGCGATCGCGGCCGCTGCGGGAGACGACGTGGTCAATGACGGCACCATCACGATGACCGGCCCCCGCAATGTCGGCATCCGGGGCCGCACCTACGGCGTCATCACCAATAACGGAAGCGTGGCGGTTACCGGTCCCGGCAGCGCAGCTGTCGAGATCAGGGGGATGTTCGGCTCGCTCCTCAACGGAGGGACCATCCGCGCCGGGGATGGCGCCTATGCCATCAAGTCGGGTGGAACCGCCCAAGGCACCCTCGTCGTCAATAGGGGAGTGATCGACGGGCGGGTGAAGATCGTCGCCGGTCCCGACGCCCGTTTCGAGAACAGCGGGTGGCTCGGCATCAGCAGCCCGGGCGCCGGCACGACGCACATGATCAGCGGGACCTTCGCCCAGACGTCGGCGGGCGTCCTCGCCTTGCGCATCAGGGGCGGCCGCAACGACGCGCTGGACGTCGATGGAGCGGCGCGGCTCGCCGGAACGGTCATGCCGACTTTTCTGCCGGGCACCTTGCAGAACAGCTACACCATCCTCTCCGCGACGGACGAGGTCACCGGCACCTTCGACACGCTGACCCCGGTAGGCCTGCCGAGTTTCGTCACCGCGTCGCTCGACTACACGGCCACCGATGTCGAACTGGATCTCAAGGCGAAGCTCGCGCAGGTTTCCGGGTTGACCCGCAATCAGCGCGCCGTCGGCGCCGCGTTCGACCGCGCGTTCAATTCAGGCGGTGGGATACCGGACGAGCTGAACGCCGCGCTGTTTGGCCTGTCGGAGCGCCAGCTCGGCACGGCTCTCAGCGCGCAATCGGGTGAAGTCTACGCAAGCGTGCAGACCGTCCTGCTCAATGACGCCGTGTTCGGACGTGAGGGGGTGCTCCGCCGTCTTCGCCAGTTGTCCTATGCGGGCCCGTCCGTGCCGACCAGCGTGCTCGGCTACGCCGGAACGCCGGCCATCGCGCCTGTCGCCACCGCGTACACCCCTGACCCGACCTTCTGGGCGCAGGGTCTCGGCGCCTGGGGCAATATCGACGGCAACCAGAACGCATCGGCGGTCAGCGACACGTTCGGCGGCATCCTCGCCGGTCTCGATGTCAACGCCGGCGGCAATTGGAACCTCGGATTGGCCGTCGGCTATGCCCACTCCAGTTCCGACATCGCCGGCCTAGCGAGCTCGGCGAAGGTCGATACCGGACTGATCGCCGGTTACGCCGGCACCAGCATGGGCGCCTGGAAGCTCCGGGCAGGCGGCGCCTATGGTCTGAACTTCATCGATACCAGCCGGTCGATCGCCTTCCCGGGCTCGTCAAGTCAGGCAGCCGCCAATTATTACGCCGGCACCGGCCAGCTGTTCGGCGAGGTCGGATACAGCGCGGTTGTCCAAGGCATCGACGTCGAGCCGTTCGGCGGCCTCGCCTGGGTCCATCTCAACACGCAGAGCTTCAAGGAGAGCGGCGGGGCGGCGGCGCTCAAGGGGTATTCGGCCGACTCCGACACCGGCTATTCGTCACTCGGGATTCGGGTCGCTGCCAGCTGCGTGCTGGCGAGCGGCACGACGCTCATGCCGCGCGTGTCGGTTGCCTGGCAGCATGCTTTCGGCGACCTGACGCCGCCTGCGACGCTCGCCTTTGCCGAGATTCCTGGTTCGAAGTTCACCGTCACCGGCGTGCCGCTGGCACCCGATGTTGCCCTGATCGATGCCGGCGCCGACGTCGGCATCGGCCCGAACGCCAAACTCGGCCTGTCCTATTTCGGCATGCTCGGCAGCGGCACGCAGTACAATTCGGTCTGGGGCAGCGTAACCCGGGCATTCTGATGCCGGCCCCTCCCGAGGGGCAATCCGCGCTTGCATCGGCCCGGCCGGCGTCTTTCTGCAGGGCCACCGGGCCTTGCCACGCGGCGCGACTTCCGGCATAGCCACCTTGGCTACCCGTGGACCCTGACGATCTGGCCTTCACTGATGAAACGCTTCCTTCTTCTGTTCTTCACCTGGTGGAACGGCGCGACGTTCGGCACCCTTTTCTGGACATGGCGCAAGGGCGTGCTCGTCGGCGAGGACGAGCAGGGCAACCGCTACTACCGTGAGCGAAACGGCGACCGCCGCTGGGTCATCTACAATGGTCTCGCGGAAGCCTCGCGGATTCCTCCGGCCTGGCACGGCTGGATGCATCACACCGTGGATGAGCCGCCGGGCCCCTACACCCCGCGGGAGTGGGAGAAGCCGCACGAGCCAAATCTTACCGGCACGGCCCAGGCCTACCGGCCTCCCGGCTCGATCCTGCACGCCGACCCGCGCACGCCGGCGCGGCCCGACTACGAGCCCTGGAAGCCGGAAGGCTGAACTTTCTCAGACTGCGATCCGCGCGCCGTTGCCGTTCTTCGCAGCGCGGCGCTTTGATGCCGCTTTGCCGGCGCCCTTGACCTTGCCGTGGTGGATTTCGGTGCCGAGCACCTTCAGGCACTCGCGCATGAAGGCGCCCAGCCCCGGCCAGCCTTTCGCCGAGACCAGCTTGCCGTCGACGTGCACGGCGTTCGGGCCGGTAGGCGGCACGTCGATATAGATGCCGCCGACCGCCGTCACCTCCGGCTCGCAATATTCCAGCCCCGCGACCTCCTTGCCGCGAATCGTCTCCGGTACCGCCATCAGCACCTGCACCCCGTGGCAGATCGTGAAGATCGGTTTGTCGGCCTCGTGGAAGTGGCGGATGATCGCCTGCACCCGCTTGTCGATGCGGATGTACTCCGGTCCGCGCCCGCCGGCGACATAGACGGCGTCATACTTCTCCGGCTTCACCGACGAGAAGCTCTTGGAGAGGATGTGGTTGTGGCCGAGCTTCTCGGTGTAGGTCTTGTCGCCCTCGAAATCGTGCAGCGAGGTCTTCAGGATCTCGCCGGCCTTCTTGTCCGGGCAGACCACGTCGACGGTATGGCCGACCGCCTGCATCGCCTGCTCGAACACGAAGATCTCGTATTCCTCGCTGAAGTCCCCGCAAAGCATCAGAATCTTCTTGCCAGCCATGGCCGAACCCTCCTCCTCTGGTTTGCCTGCAGCATCCGATGGTTGATAAGGCATATTTGCCTGCGTTCCAACGGTTTGGCGAGTCGCAATCCGGGTCGCACCAATCTCTGGGGGGAGCATGACGGTTCGGCCGCCGGACCTTGTCTACGCCGTCGACGAGTGGCCGCCCTTGCCGCGGCTTGCCCTACTCGGCCTGCAATACGCCATCCTCGTCAGCGTCTATCTCGTGCTCCTGGTGATCATCACCCGCGCGGCGGGCGTCGATCCCTACGTGTCGCGAAACGTCATCAGCGTCGGCCTGCTGGCCGGGGCGGCGGGAACGATCCTCCAGTCCTATAATGGCCGGTTCTTCGGATCCGGCTATCTCGCGCCGCCGGTCTTCTCGGCGATCTATCTCGCGCCGAGCCTGCTCGCGGCGGAGCGCGGCGGCCTGCCCGCCGTCGCCGGCATGACCATCTTTGCCGGCATCGTCGAGCTGATCCTGTCCCGCTTCCTGGTCCGTCTTCGCGTCGTCTTCCAGCCGCTGATCAGCGGCTTCACCGTGTTCGTCGTCGGGGTCCAGCTCGGCCTCGTCGCCATCACCCATGCACTGGACGTTCCGCAGGAAGGCCAGTCCGGGTTCGGCTGGCACGTCTTCGCCGGCTTCCTGACGCTCGCCGTCTGCGTCGGCCTCAGCGTGTGGGGACGCGGCGTGCTTCGCCTGATGTCGGCGCTGATCGGCGTCGCGGCGGGCGTCGTTGTCGTCGGCTTTGCCGGCATCTTCCAGGCACCCGAGATCGCGGCCGTTGCCGCGGCGCCGTGGATCGCCCTCCCCGATCCATCCTTCATCTCCTTCGGCTTCGATTTCACGCTGGCGCCCGTGTTCCTCGCCGCCGCGCTCGCGGCCACCATCCGCACCGTCGGCGTCGTTACCACCTGCCAGCGCATCAACGACGCCGCCTGGAAGCGGCCGGACGTCGACAATCTGAGCCGCGGCGTCGTTGGCGATGGCCTCGGCGCGGTCGCAGCCGGTCTGCTCGGCGTGATGGGCGTGACCGCCGGGCCGAGCCTCGCTGGCCTGTCGCGGGCGACGGGCGCGTCGAGCCGGGTGATCGGCTATGCGGCGGCGGTGATCCTCGCCGTTTTCGCGTTCATTCCCAAGATCAGCGCCGCGATCCTCAGCCTGCCGATCGAGATTGTCGGCGGCATCCTGATCTTCACCGCCTCGTTCATGATCACCAGCGGCATCCAGCTGATGGCGCTCCGCGGCCTCGACGTGCGGGGCGGCTTCGCGATTTCGGTGGCGTTCCTGTTCGGTTTGGTCTCACAGCTCCACCCGGCCTACTTCGCGAAGCTGCCGGACGCATTCCGCGGCATCGCCTCCGACATGCTGACCCTGTGCCTGGTCTGGGCGAATCTGCTGATGGCGATCTTCCGCATCGGCATCCGGCGGAGCGACACCGTTGCCTGGCGCGCCGAGGATGGATCGCTCGTCGATTTCGCCGCGCTGCTCGACAAGGAGGGCAAGGCCTGGAAGCTCGACGACGACCTTAGGCAACGCGCACGGGATTCGGTGGCCAACCTCGTCACCCACCTCACCGAGAACAACGACCTCGAGGAGCCGAAGACCATCTCCGCCAGCTTCGACGACCTCGAGCTCCGCGTCGACATCACCTATCGGGGGCGACCGGTGCTTCTCGCCTCCCACCATACCTCGCTTGAAAACCTCCACGACGAGTTGGCGACGACCGCGGGGCTCCACGCCTTCCTCGTCGGCGTCCACGCCGACCGCGCCAGCGTCGCCACCCACGGCGATGAGGTCACTGTCCGGCTGTGGTTCGCGGTGTGAGCGGCGATCCATGCGCCAGGCGACCCACAGCCTCCCGATCCGGACGCGCGGCAAGGGCCTCACCGAGATCACCGGAGAGGTCCGGAGCTGGATGGAAGAGCAGACCATCGCCACCGGACTCCTCACCGTCTTCTGCCGCCACACCTCGGCCTCGCTGATCATCCAGGAGAACGCCGATCCGGACGTGCGCACCGACCTCGAAGCCTATCTCGAGACCGTCGCGCCGGAGGATCCCGGCCGCTACGTCCACGGCCTCGAAGGGCCAGACGACATGCCCGCCCATATCCGCGCCATGCTGACCAACGCGTCGCTGTCGATCCCCGTCGTCGAAGGCACCATGGCGCTCGGCACCTGGCAGGGAATCTACCTTTTCGAGCACAGGCGAAGGCCGCATCGCCGCGAGATCGTCCTCCACCTGATCGGCGCCTGATAGCGGCGAATCGCGCGGCGGATCGTCCCTGTGGCAATATGAAATCCTGCACGGCACCGACAGCACAGGTTAGGAGCAGGCTGGCTCCGCACTTTGTTCAGACGAGCAAGACCATGGCCCATTCGTTTTCGATGCGTGCTGTCAGGACCGCCCGGTCCCTCCTGGCGATCGTTGTCGCGACGCTGCTCGTCGCCGCATGCAGCGGCACGCAGCAGTGGCACGAGACCGACATCACCGGTGCGATGCCGGCGCTTGACTTCACCATGACCCGCGCCGGGGACGGCAAGACCGTCACCGCGGCTGATTTCAAGGGCGACGTCGTGCTCCTCTATTTCGGCTACACCTACTGCCCGGACGTCTGCCCGACGACGCTCCTCAACCTCTCCACGGTCCTCAAGGACCTCGGCGACAAGGCGAAGCGCATTCGCGTGCTCTTCGTCACCGTCGATCCGGACCGCGACACCCTGCCGGTGCTGAAGGACTATGTGAAGGCTTTTGCGCCGCAGATCGTCGGCCTGCGCGGCGACGCCGACCAGCTTGCCGCCCTCGCCAAGCGATACCGCGTGTCCTATTCGGTGACGCCGGAGAGCGGCGACCAGCCGTACACGGTCACCCACAGCTCGGCGATCTACGCTTTCGGCCAGAGCGGCAAGGTCAGACTGCTGATCTCGTCGATGGCGACCGACAAGCCGGACACCGATGGGGTGGAAGCCGATCTTGCCCGGCTTGTCGATCAGGGAAAGCAGCAGGGCTTCTTCGACAAATTCCTCAAGATGATCTGACCGGCGCCGACCCTGCCCGGCTTCCCGGTTGAAGACTTCGTTCGGTGGCACCGCGGCCCGATGGGCCGGCTGACGACCGCTGATCGTCCTAGATGACCAGGCCGTCGATCATATGGAAGTCGTCATATGTGAGCTTGGTGTCCGGATCGACTTTGGCGAACTTGATCCTGTCTGCATTGCCGTCGCCGTCAGGGTCATAGAACAGCCTCCCCTTGGGCTGGTCGTAAATGATGTAGTCGTTGGAGTCCTCGGCATGCGAGCCCTTATGGAACTCGCCGGAGCTGAGGTGCTTGCCGATTGCTGAGAAGATGTCCCTGTCGAGCCAGATCCCATCCTTGTGGTGTTCCATGTCTTTGATCGTGTCGACATTGCCGTGGCCGAGGGCCGCGTCGAAGACGAATTTGTCGGCGCCGTGGTTGCCCCATAGCAGATCCTTGCCGCGCCCCCGGCCAGCCTGTCGTTGCCTCCGTCGCCATGCAGTTCGTCATCCCCTTTGAAGCCAAGCAGGATGTCGCTGCCTTTCTTGCCGATGACCTCGGCACCGTCCTTGCGGCTGGTCAGGATGTCCTTGCCGTCGGTGCCGACGATGTGATCGCCGCGCGGGTCGAAGATCGTGCCCTGGATGTCGTCGACCAACAACTGGCCGAAGCCGGCGATGAACCGGCCGTCGCCGAGTGTGGTGACCACCGGATTGGCCTCGTTGCCAAGGCTGCCGGCGATGAACTCATCCCCCACCTTGTTGCCGTTGGCGTCGAAGCGCTGGCCGCGCTCGAGGTCCGCCTGGTCGTCGTCCCAGATGACGACAAAGCCGCCGTCGGGGAGCGCGGTGACTTCCGGCTCGTCCTGGGCGCCGGCGGTCGTGGTGTTGACGGTGAATACCGTCTGCGGGTTGCCGGCATTGTCGACGATGCGGGCCTCGATGCCGGTGATGTTGCCGGCGCCGTCGCCGTTCTCCTGGCTCCACACGCCGACGAAACCGCCGCCGGCAAGCGCCGCCACGTGCGGCTGTATCTCGTTGTCGAAAGTCGTGCTCAGGAAGAAGCGGTCGACCACGATCCCGCCGGCCTGGGTCACGATCGAGAACCTGATGTCGTGGTCGGAATCATCGCCGTTGAACTCGTCCTGGTACACGACGACGTAATTGCCGTTGGTGAGCGCCGCCGCCTGCGGGTCGACCGTATCGTCGCCCTCATCCACAATCGCGAACTGGCCGCTGACCGTGCCGTTCGTGCTCACCGTACGGCCGACGATGTCGGTGTCGCCGACGCCATTGCCGGTCTGGTAGGTCAGGGCAACGAGTCCGGGTTAACGGGTTGATGGGTTGATGAGGGTTTCGAGGTATTTTGGGTCGTAAGAGGCTCGTTTTCTGCGGCGTTTGAGGGATCGTGTATCGCCAGTGGTTCTGACGATGTTGAGGGCGAAGTGTCGAACGACGGCCATATTGACGGCGCCGTGGCCGACCCTGAGGCGGGATAGATCCTCCTTGAAGATGACGTCGAGCACCCAGTGGAGGGAGTTCTCGATGCGCCAGTGGCCGCGGATGGCGGCGGCGGCGCGGGTGGCGGAAAGCGGCGCGGAGGCGATGTAGAAGCGCTTTTCGCTGGTGGCTTTGCCGGGCTTCTCGATGGTGGTCTCGACGCGGATGAGGGCGGCGAGCTTGGGGAAGCGGTACTCGCCGGGGTGACGGCGGTTGGAGAGCAGCCAATCGACCTGGTGGGCGACGCTGACCCTTCGGGTCTCGATGCGGCCATGGTCCTTGTCGATGTCGAGGGCGGTGTCGAGGGGTGATGGCGGGACGGTCTCGAAGAAGCTTTCGATCTCCTGTCTCAGACTCGGCTGGTTGTCCTTGACGGCGAGAATGTAGTCGGCGTCCCGGTCGATGATCGCCTGTGCGATCTTTGGATTGCAGGCGATGGCATCGATGGTGACGAGGGCGCCGGCAAGGGCCAGCTTGTCGAGGAGTTGCGGGATTGTGTCCTGCTCGCCGGAGGCCTCGCCGACCGCCTCCTGTCCAAGCACGAGGCGCTCATGGGTGGCAAAGGCGGAGACCAGATGCAGTGCTTCGCGGCCCCGCCGACGGTCGTGGCTGCGTCGCGAGGTTTTGCCGTCGAGGGCAACAAGCGCCGGAGCACCCGGCCGCCACTCGCGGGCCCAAGCGATGAAGCAGGCCTGGAACAGCTCCGGATCGATGCGGTTCATCAGCGTGCGCAGCCAATCGGCGCAGGGCAGACCGTGATGATAGGGGAGGAAACGGCGCAGGAACGACAGATGCGCCTCGCCCCAATCGACGATGTCGTCATAGTCGTCACAAGCGGCAATCGTGCCGCAAACCACCAGCAGCAGGACCTCAGGCAGCGGGTGCGCCACGCGCCACTTCTGGCGCGGGTCGCAGAGATGCGAGAAATGCTTCAGAAGGCTGGCGAGGCGCGGCTTCTCAACAACGGCGTCCATGGGCGGCGGGCTCCGAATCAAATCGATAGCCCAAGACAATCACCCTCCGCGTCAATCGGGAATCCGCGTTAACCCGACTTCGCTGCCCTGTCTGGTAGGTGACCAGGTAGCTGCCGTCAGGGCGCATGGCGATCGCCGGATTGCCGAGCGTCGCGGTACCGGGATCTGGGGCTATGGCAATCGGCACGCCTGATGTGATGCGATGGCCGTCGGCATCGTAGGTGTCTGAGGCGATCGCTACGCGCTTTGAGTCGGATGAATTGGCGACCTCATAGACCATGACAAAGCCGCCGCTCGGCCGCGTCGCCAGCGCCGCGTCCAGCTCGTTTTGGACAAAGAAATTCTGGTTGACCTGGAACTCGTCGCCGACCCGGTGGCCTTTGGCGTCGAAGATCTGGCCGACAAGATCGCTGCCGTTGCTCGTGCCGATCGGCCCACCGGCGGATTCGGTCCATACCGCCAGATACCGGCCCATGCCGATATCGATGACATCGGGATCGAACTGGTGGCCCGTGTCGGTGTGATTGAGCCGAAACTGCGCCTTCCAGGTTGTCGGGGTATTCACCATGGTTCCGACTCCTCGGTCGAGCCAACCCCGTCGTGAACGTTAACAGTCCGGGACGTGGGTCACAACCAGAGGGTTGCAGAGCGTACGAGTTTGTCGTTGGCTTGCATGGCGCCGAGAATGGCCGGGCGAAGACTCTTTTGCCGATGTCCGGGGCCGCACCGGCACCCGCACCGGACACCGGCCCATCGCCGTCTGGCGCCCTCTAGAGCATTTTCGTTGAACGTAGAGTTGGGGATGGGATTCCGGTTGGGTGCGTTGTCTGATTCACTGTCCGCAGGTGATTTGCGGGGAGAGGATGATGACGCGCAGCTTGAGTGCGGATCTTCGAGGTCGGGTGATCGAGGCGATCTCGGAAGGGCTTTCGACGCGGGAGGCAGCCCGGCGGTTCAAGATCGGCATTTCGACTTCGGGCCGGTGGTATCGACGCTATCGCGAGACCGGCGAGACGGTTGCGCGCAAGCAGGGGCAGCCGTCACGCTCGAAGCTCGATCCGCATGAGAGGTTCATCCTCGATCTGATCGAGGCGACGCCGGACCTCACATTGGCCGAGATCGGCGAACGGCTGGCTGAGGACTGCGGCGTGCGGGCGGTGCCCTCGACGGTGTGGATGTTCCTCGCCAGGCGCGGCATCACGTACAAAAAAAGACGGCGCATGCCAGCGAGCAGCAGCGGCCGGATGTAAGGGCGCGCCGGGAGGCTTGGTTCGACGGCCAGCTCGATCTCGATCCCGGGAAGCTGATCTTCATCGATGAGACCTCGGCCTCGACCAAGATGGCGCGCCTGCGCGGCCGGGCGAAGAAGGGCGAGCGCTGCCGGGCCTCGATCCCGCACGGCCACTGGAAGACCACCACCTTCGCCGCCGGGCTGCGGCTCGACGGCCTGGCAGCGCCGATGCTGCTCGACGGCGCCATGAACGGGCCGGCCTTCCTCGCGTACGTCGAACAGGTTCTCGTGCCCGAACTCACCCCCGGTGACATCGTCGTCATGGACAATCTGCCTGCCCACAAGGTCGCCGGCGTGCGCCCTGCGATCGAGACGGCCGGCGCCAAGCTTCTCCTGCTGCCGCCCTATTCGCCCGACTTCAACCCCATCGAGATGGCCTTCGCAAAGCTCAAAGCGCTCCTGCGCAAGGCCGCAGCCCGAACCGTCGACGAGCTCTGGGCCGTCGTCGCCAACTGCCTCGACCAGTTCTCGACAGCCGAATGCACAAACTACTTCCAGGCCGCAGGATATGACCCCGAGTAGGTCGAATTCTGCGCTAGTCGCCCACGCCGCGGACCGGGAAATCGGCGGTCAGCGTGCCGCCGTCCTCGAATTTCAGCGTCACCGGCACCGAGCTGCCGGGCTTGAGCGAAGCCGTCGGCGCCATGCACATCAGGTGGTAGCCGCCCGGCGCGAAGCTGATGCTCTGATGGGCCGGCACCGGCACACTCTTCACCGGCGTCATCGGTTTCGACGCCGTTCTTCGACTCGCTCTTGTGCAGCATGATCGAGCCGCATCCAGGCGACGCCGCGCCGACCAGCGCGCGATCGGCATCGCCGTTGTTTTCCAGCGTGAAGTAGCCGGCCGCCGGCCGGGAGGGGATGATCATCCGCATATAGGCCCCTGACAGTGCGAGGCTCGCCTCGTCGGCGGCAGCCGGCTGCGCCGGGGCGAGCATAACCATGCCCGCCACACCGGCGGCGATGATGGCGAGACGCCTCATTCTAGCGGCCCGTCCAGCCGGCAGCTGCAATGCCTGCTTCTTCGTCCTCACCCTTCGTCTCCTCCTTTTCTTCCTTTTCCTCCTGACGGCGGAACGCGTTGATCACCAGGAGCAGCGCCGCGACGCTCATCATCGCCGGCGGGATCCAGATGATCAGCCCGCCGATCTGCTGGTCGGCGAGGGCGCCGATCGACGGGATAGATGCGGCCGCACCAGGCGTAGAAGGCATAGAGGTCGTGGTTGGCGAAGGCGATCACGGCGCCGATCAGGATCTGCGGAAACATCACGCCGAACGCCATGCGCGGCGCGCACGCCGAAGGAGACGCGCGCCGGCGGCTTCGGCCGCGGGTCCAGCACCAGGCCCAGAACAGGATGCCGTCGACGACCATGGTCCAGTTCATCACCGGATAGAGCTTGGGGTCGATCATGGCGCGGAAATGCACCGCCGGGATCAGCCAGAAGGCGACGAGCCCGACGAACAGGAAGGCGGCGAGCAACGGCTGCTGGATCACAGCAGACGAACCGCCGCACGGCGCGGCCGAACTCGGTCACGCGACGAACCACGCGCGGCATGCCGCGCGCGAGCGTCGCGCCGGGCCAGGCAAGCGCGATCAGGAACGGGCCCAGGTGGTGCATGACGACATGCTGCATCCGGTTCAGGAAGAACATGTGCTCGGCCAGATACTCGAAATGGGTCTGCAGCACCGCGTAGATCGGTCAGCACGCCGGCGACGAAGCAGGCAGCTGCGCCAGCGGCGCCGGCCGCTCCTCCGCCGGCGGTGCCAGGAGGCCGCGCAGGTACCACCACAGCGCCAGCGCCGCGGCCAGGAACCAGGACCAGGAGAAATCCCACGGGCGCCCAGACCGGCATCGCTGCGGCGCGATAGTGGCTCCCCACCACAGAAACGCTCCGACGACCCCGAGAACGACGTAGAAGGTCCAGTCCCCCGGACGGGTGGCTTCCGACACCCGCGCGGCCCCGGCCCCCGATCTCGTCGCCTCAGCAATCGTCATGAAGTGATACTTTGAAGTCTCGAAGGTTCGCGGCTAGGCCCTCAACATTGCAAACCGCGCTGGAAAAAGCGAGACGACCCGTCGTCGCGGGGTCCTTGATCTTACAGCAACTGGCCCCCCGATTGGTATCTGTTGAGCCAGATAGCGTTGCGAGACGACTTGCCGCAGGTTGCAACATGGGAAGCTCGCATTCCAGCCGCACTTCGGCGTCATCAATTCCGAATCGGGGATCTCGGCTCTTGAATGCTCTCGGGAAGCACCTGGCAGGCTGTCTGGTTCTGGCTACGGCGCCGATCACGATCGCAACCGCGGTTTCGGCTCATCCGCATGTTTTTGTCGATGCCATGGCCACCATCGTCTTCGATGCGCAAGGGCGGATCAGCGCCGTCAGCAACGTCTGGGAGTTCGACGAGGCGTTCACCGCCTTCGCCGTCGAGGGGCTCGACCAGAACGGCGACGGCAAGCTGAGCGACGCCGAACTGGCCCCGCTCGCCAAGGTCAACATCGATTCCCTGAAGGAATACGACTACTTCACCTATCTGCTCGCCGGGCAGACCAAGAATGTGTTCGTCACGCCGACCAAATACCGGCTCGAATACCACGGCAACCGGCTGACCCTGTTCTTCACTCTGCCTCTCGAGGATCCGGTGCCGGTCGATGGAACGGCGACGGTCGAAATCTTCGACCCCGAGTATTTTGTTGCCTTCACCTTCGTGAAGAACCATCCGGTCAGCCTGCAGGGCGCCCCGGCGGGTTGTACGGCCACCTACCAGCCCCCGCACGAGCTCGACGCCAATACGATGGCTGATCTAGCGGCAATTCCCATGGACCAGCACGACCTGCCGCCCGATCTTCTGAAGGTCGCCGTCAGGCTGGCCAATCTGGTCAAAGTCAGCTGCCCGGCGTCCGCCGCACCGCTTGCGCAGGCGGCGGAAGCGCCGCCGACGCCACGCCTCTCGCCTCTCGACCTCCCGAACGGCACCCTCACTCCGACCGATTTCCAGGCCTCACCGACAGACCCTCCGTCGACTGTCTTGCTGGACGATCCGGCCGCCTCGCCGACTGCCCCGCCGGCCGCGGATGCAGCCGTTGTTCCCACGGTCGCCGCGCCGCCGAAGCCGCCGTCGGCCGACGTCATCGCGACGGATTTCGGTGACCAATCATCGCCGGCCGCTCCCATGCAGCTTGCGGAAGCGCCGCCCGCACCGAAGACTGCCCCGACCACAGCCGCGGCGAGCGTTGCGACCAGGCATCCGTCTCCGGCGTCTGCATCTCGCCTCCTCGGCCTGATCGGCCTGTTCGTGGCCCTTCTTGCTGCGATTGCCGGCGGCGCCATCCTCCTGCGACGCAAGCTGAGGCGCGTGTGATGAAGCGATATCGCCCCGTTTGCTGCTCCCTTGGCGTCTTTCTCACCGTGCTGCTGCTCACGAGCGCTGCGGCGCAGGCAAAAAGCCCCTTCGGCATCGCCACACCGGATTCGACGAGCTCCGGGTTCGGCGGACCGCTCGGGCCATTCTTCGTCTGGGTCGCGCTCCGCCAGTCCGAGTTCTACCGGGCCCTCACCAGCGCGCTGACGGACATCAAGGCCAATGGCTGGGCAGCGTGGCTGCTGCTTGCCCTTTCGTTTGCCTATGGCGTGTTTCACGCGATCGGGCCGGGCCATGGCAAGGCGGTCATCAGCGCCTACCTCGTCTCGTCCGGCGAGACAGCGAAGCGCGGGATTGCCCTGTCGTTCATGGCGGCGTTCGTGCAGGCGGTTACCGCCGTTGTCGTTGTCGGCGTGCTCGCGATCGTCCTCCGGGCCACCGCGATGACCATGACCGCGGCGACCGACTGGTTCGAGATCGCAAGCTATGCGCTGGTCGCTGCGGTCGGGGGTTGGCTCTTGTGGAGCAAGGCCTTCGGCGGCGGGCATCACCACCATCACCATCACTTTCATCCCGGTGACGGTCACCACCATGACCATGCTCACGACGACCAAGCTCACGACGCACATCACCACGATCACGCGTACGATCACGGCCACGCGCATGAACATCATGGCGACGGGCACGACCACGACGACCGCTGCGCCGGCGGCCACGTCCACGCCCCTGCCAGCGCCGTTTCGACGGCCCCTGCCAAGAACCCCATCATGCGGGCCTGGTCGACCATCATGGCGGTCGGCATCCGGCCCTGCTCGGGGGCGATCATCGTGCTGGTCTTCGCGTTGTCGCAGGGCCTGTTTCTCGCCGGCGTCGCCGCCACCTTCGTTATGGCGCTGGGCACGGGGCTGACGGTGGCCACCATTGCGACGCTCGCCGTGTCGGCGCGCGGTGTGGCGGTCCGGATTGCGGGCGTCGATTCGCCGTTCACCGCCCGGCTGGTCAAGGGAGCCGAGATCGCTGCCGCCGCGTTGATCCTGCTTCTCGGCCTGACGCTGCTCGGCGGTGCGCTGGTGAGCGGCCTGCCGACCTAGCTGCGTTTCCCGACGTCACCCCATTTGACACCCTTTCGACCGGGATGCTCAAAGACGGGGAGTCGTCGCTATTGGGGGGGCGAGACGGCATGCACACGCGTGAGACCGCGAGCGCCGGGGCCGGAACCGCGGTATCCACGCGCCGCGTCGCCGTTGCCGGCATCGTCGGCAACATCCTCGAGTGGTACGACTTCGCCCTCTACGGCTATCTCTCCACCGTTTTCGCGGATCAGTTCTTCCCCTCCACCGGCAAGCTCGCGTCGCTGGTCGGCGCGTACGCTGTCTTCGCCATCGGCTTCCTCGCCCGGCCGCTGGGCGGCCTCGTCTATGGCTGGATCGGCGATCGTCTCGGCCGACGCCGGCTCCTCACTGTGTCGGTTGTCATGATGGGGCTGCCGACCTTCCTGCTCGGGCTGTTGCCGACCTTTGCTCACGTCGGCGTGCTGGCGCCGATCCTGCTCGTTGTCCTCCGCTTCATCCAGGGCATCTCGGCCGGCGGCGAGTTCAGCGGCTCCATCATCTTTCTGGTCGAGCACGCACCGCCGGATCGGCGGGGGCTTTACGGCAGCCTGTCGAACTTCGGCGCGATGATCGGCGGTCTTGCCGGCGCCGGCGTGGCGTGGCTGGTGGTGGCAGTGCTCCCCACCGCCGCCCTCGACGACTGGGGATGGCGCGTGCCGTTCCTGTCGGGCATCCTCATCGCCTTCGCCGGCTTCTGGGTCCGGCTCGGCGTCGCCGAGTCGCCGGTGTTCCGCCAGATGCATGAGGCCGGCACGCTCGAACGCCAGCCGATCCGGGCGGCGCTTCGCGAGCATCCGCGGGAGATCACGGTGACCGCTGCCCTCAACTGGGCGGCCTCGGCCGGCTACTACATCGTCTTCGTCTGGATGGCGTCGGACTTCTCGAAGGTCGTCGGCCTCGACCTGTCGACGGCGCTCGGCCTCTCGACGGTCAGTCTCGCCATCGGCACGCTGCTCACGCCGGCGGTCGGCGCCCTGTCCGACCGGATCGGGCCGCGCATGGTCCTCGCCGTCGCCGGCATCCTGGCGATCGTCGCGGCGACACCGCTTCTCCTCGTCGCCGGGCTGGGCACGGTCGCCGCGGCAGCCGTCGGGCAGCTTGGGCTGGCGGTGATCGTTACCGCCTATCTCGGCACCCTGCCGACGGTTTTCGTTATGCTGCACGGGGCACGGTTGCGCTGCTCGTCGCTGTCGATCGGCTACAATCTGGCGGTCGCGGTGTTCGGCGGCACCGCGCCGCTGGTTGCCACGACCCTTGTTAGCCTCACCGGGTGGGAGGCCTCGCCCGGCCTCTATTTCGCCGTCTCGGCGCTGGCCGGGCTCGTCTTGCTGGCCTACGTGCCGTCCCGGCTCGACCGGACCGCGAGCCTTTGAAGACACCGCGGTCAGCGACCCCGATCACGGGCGAATCGCGGGGCCCCATTGCGGCCCCATTTCCGTCGAACCTTGGTCACCGTCCGGGCCCGCAGGGTGGACGCCCGTGCCAACCCGCAGGGTGTGACGGGGAGTTGCGTAAAAGTGGGGTCGAGGAGACTCGCGAATACCGCGTGCGCGGTCGGAATTGCCGCTGCGGCCTGCTTCGGCGCAGCGACGGGGGTTTCTGCCGCTCAATGCGGGAAGGCGGCATGGTTCGACCTCGACGGGCTGACGGCGAGTGGCGAGCGGGCCAATGCCGGGGCGATGACCGCCGCCCATCGCACGCTGCCCTTTGATACCAGGGTCAAGGTCGAGAACCTCTCGAACGGGCGCTCGGTGGTGGTCCGCGTCAACGATCGCGGCCCGTACGGAAAGGGCCGGGTCATCGACGTCAGCCGCGCCGCCGCCGAGAGGCTGGGCTTCATCAAGGCCGGCGTCGCCAGGGTTCGGGTCACCGTCGTCAATGGGAAAGCGGCATTGCCGGATTCATGCGGCTCGACGCCCTCCCCCGCTCAGCCCGAGATCGTCACGGCGTCGGCCGAGGCCGTGCTCCCCGACCCGCGGTTGCGCCCCGGGACGGCAGTCGCCGGTGAAGCGAAGAGGGTCGAAGCGGTCGCGACCACCGCTCCGGACGCCGTCAATGCGGCCGACCCACCGTCGGGCGATCCGATCCAGGGAGAGGACGGTGCTGTCCTGGCGCAGCGTTTCGCCGACGCCTTCGCGCCGGAGCCGGCGGAGCCGGATCTCGCCGGGTCCCTCCGCCAGAAAGCCGAAAGCAGCGTGATCGTGCCGATGCCGGCCGATCCGCATCAGGGCGTCGCTCCGCGTGAAGACTGGGATCGTCTGCAGCAAGTACCGGACTAACTGCTCTAGCGGATCAACAACCCCGCTCCGGCCGATCTGGAAGAATCGCCGCGGGTCTGCGGCATGTTGGCGGGAAGCGCATTCACGACAATTCGCTGGCGCTCCGCTTCCCTGCCGCCTTCGGCTCTGCTGATTCTCGGTTCAAGCTGGCCGTCACGCCCGATTATGCCGCGCCGCGCGTCATCACCGAATAGGTCCGGTACGGCGGTGGACCGGGCGTTACATCTCCGGCGCCTTGGCGAGAACCGCCTTGACCGCGTCACTCGGCGCGCCGAACCAGCGCTGGCTTTTCTCGCCCTCAAGCAGCATGCCCCAGGCCTCGGCCGCATCGGGAGCGAACAGCACGAAGAGTTGGTTGTCGCCGCAATCATGCGGCTTGCACACCGAGGCGAGGAGATCGTTCTGGCCGTCGACCGCGACGGTCCTGCCGGGTGACGCCACGCCGTTGTAGGTCTTGCCGAATGTGACGATCCAGGCCGGAATCTTCTTCTCGCCCTTGAACATGGCGTCCCAGGCCGCCCGATAGGGGGCCTCCTTCAGCAGGTCGAAGAGATATGGCTCCTCGGCAAGCGCTGTGCCGGAAGCGACACAGGCGATCCATAACACGGTCAGAATCTTCGTCAGACGCATGGGAATCCCTCCGTTTCGCAGACCATCCGTGCCCCTTTGACCGAACCGGAGCCGCCCCCGATTCTGCTGATCCTTACCCGACGACGGGGAACGCAAGCCCGCTGATCGGCGTGCAGCGCTTCCAGATCTCCTTCGAATCGGTCGGACCGGTTCCCACCCAGAGAGCGACGGTGTCGGGATTGAGCAATTGCATGTGCACCGTCTCTCCGGGGTTAGGTTCGCTCGACGGCACGACGTACGAGAAGCTGTGACGCGAATAGAGGCCGGCGAGTTCGTTGCCGGCCGGCGTGACGATGGCGGGACCGCGGATCGACAGGTGGCGGCCGTCCGACGAGCACCAGTCGCCGTCGATGACATCGGCGAGTGCCGGGCCGCCCGCAAAGGCAAGCAAGACCGCGGCGAACAATCCCTTCCACACGATTCTCATAGAGAGCCCTCCGGGCGCGCTTCCAGGCCGGCGCGAGGAGCCGGCGCGACAAGCCAGGGTGGTCGGTCTTCTCGAAGGCAGCCAGCCGCAGGCGCCGCGCCCACAATGTAGGGGCAGAGGCGGCTGCCCGGTCAAGCCCATCGTTCGGCATATCGCGGCAGGCGCCACCGGGCGACCGCCCGCATTATCCCCACTTCTTTCGCTTTCCCCAAGTCGGCGCGGACGGCATGACGACGAGCGCCGCGTTTTTCCATTCGCGTTGGGCTCCGCGGCAACCGGCCTTCTGGCTTCATCGTCGTCTTCCCGTGGCTCGGGCTGGCGAGCTGGCGAGCGTCCCGGCACTCGCGCCGGAGAGGCCGGCTCGACGGTCGCCTCCCCCCTGCCGCACGGCTGCTGGGCTGGAGTCGGCCGATGGCAGACTCGACCTAGGCGCTACGGTTCCTCGAATTCTCTTGCGACTTCGAGCGACGGCACGGTTGTCGCCAATCCCCGCAGACGTCGTTCGAGAACAACCAGATTTCGCGGATCGTCCCGAGGAGGTTGCGGCAGGCCCGGGGCCATCTCAGTCCAGTGGCTTTCTCGCCGCCGATACGGGTCCGGCAGCCGACCCCCACGGGGTCATCCGAATCCCCGGCAACCGGGCTAACGAAGGGGCGATCGACGGCGGGGCGAGATTTCACCTCACGCCCGATGGCTTCCGCGCGCTTGAGCGACGTGGTCCGCGCATCGCGCCCGAGCGATCTCCACTCGAATATCGTGGCTGACATGGGGTGCTCCTCCTGCCGAACGATTGGCAGCTTCGGACACACATGCCGAAATGTCTTGGAAGCTCCGGCGAATAGTACCGAAAAACGCCGAAAAGATTTAAGCTCGCTGTACTGGAGCGGCGACATGATTGAGCGGCGACTTGCTTTTGGTCCCTTTGTCCTGGACCCCAAGGCCGGAACGCTGTTGCGTGACGGAGAGCCGGTGCCTGTCAGCTATCGGGGGTTCCTGCTCCTCAAGACCTTTCTCGATCGTCCGGGTGAGGTCCTGACGAAATCCCATCTCCTCGCCGCGGCCTGGGACGGCGCCATCGTCGACGAGACGAATTTGTCTGTTCAGATCGCCGCACTTCGGAAGCAGCTCGGGCAATCCCCGGAGGGAGGAGACTGGATCGCGACAATTCCGCGGGTGGGCTATCGCTTCGTCGGACAGGTGGCCGACCGGCCCAAGCCGTCGGCCCCTGACACCGCTCCTTCCGCCGGCCGGCAGGCCGAGAGTGGCCCGTCGATTGCGGTACTCCCCTTCGTCAATCTCAGTGGCGACCGCGAGCAGGAGTACTTCGCGGACGGGATGGTCGAGGAGATCACTATCGCTCTGTCGCGCATGCGCTGGCTATTCGTGATCGCGCGGAATTCCAGCTTCACCTACAAGGGCCGCGCGATCGACGTGAAGCAGGTCGGGCGAGAGCTGGGGGTGCGCTACGTGCTTGAAGGCAGCGTGCGCAAGGCTGGCAACAGGGTGCGCATAACCGGACAGCTCATCGATGCTGCGACGGGTGCCCATCTCTGGGCGGACCATTTTGACGGCAAACTGGAGAACATTTTCGATCTGCAGGACCAGGTGACAACAAGCGTGGCCGCCGCCATCGCTCCCAGGCTGCAGGATGCGGAGATCGAAAGAGCGAAACGAAAGCCGACCGAAAGCCTCGATGCTTACGACTATTTCCTTCGCGGCATGGCCGCCTACCATCAGTGGACCCGGAGTGCCAACGCCGAGGCATCTGACCTGTTTCTCAAAGCCGTCGAACTCGATCCCAATTTCGCCGCGGCGTATGCCATGGCGTCGCGAGTGTATGCGCAACGCAAATCAATGGGCGGGCTTGTGGAGCCCAGCCGTGAGATCGCGGAATGCTTGAGGCTGGCGCGACGCGCCGTTGAACTGGGCAGGGATGATCCGGTCGCGCTTTGCTCGGCCGGGAGTGCTCTTGCCTTTGGTGTCGGCGATCTCGACCTTGCCGCTACCGCCATCGACAGGGCCCTGCGGCTCGATCCCAACATGGCCTGGGCCTGGCTTTCCAGCAGTCTGGTGAAGACATGGCTGGGTGAGGCGGAGCCCGCCATCGAACATGCCGCGCGAGCGATGCGACTGAGCCCTTATGACACCCAGTTTTTCGTCATGCAGATCGCCACCGCGATGGCTCATTTCGTGGCGGGGCGCTATGCCGAAGCGCAGTCGTGGGCCGAACGGTCAAGCCTGGCGCAACCGGACTATGTCCCTGCGGCCGCGATGGTGGCCGCTGGTGCGGCGCTCGATGGAAATCTCGCAGCGGCGCAGGCGGCCATGGAGCGGCTGCGTCGTCTTGTGCCGGCCTTGCGGATCTCCAATCTCGGGGAGCTTCTGTTCCCGTTCAGGCGCGCCGACGACTTCGACAGGATGTCGGAGGCGCTGGGAATAGCCGGACTGCCGGAGTAGCGCGTGGGGCAAGCGATGACGCTGCCCCGCCATCGAGCGTTCGCCTTGTCGTGGGACCCTGTCGCGTTTTCCGAAGGCCCTGAGCTCGTGGCGCTTGAAAAAAGGCCCTGTTCTCGGAACCGCGTGAGCCGTACCCCCACTTTCCCCAGCATCGCGCGTTGACCGCCTCCCGCGACTCGGCTTAGCGTCGTCCGAGCGTCATCGTTGACGGCGCTCCGCGGGCCTCGAAGGTCCCGGATTTTTCCAATCAGTCTGGCGTATGTCGGCTCGTGTCGGGCGGCGGTGGCTCGTGCGCGAACGACGGTGGAATTGTGCGCTTTGTGGCCAAAAAACAGCCGGATTTTTCGCGGGTCGGGAGGTGACAATTGGGTGTCGGTAACACTATATTTAGCGTTCTGGCCGACACTTGAACACAACATCCGGGGAATCATTCCGGAGGGGACGCGGCGAGCAATACTTGAGTGGCGGGGCGCCGAATCCTGGACTTCCAGGATACGCGCACAAAGATGACAGGCGCGTGACGCGCACTAGGGTTAGGGGCAGATATGCGGATCGAGCGGCACTACACACAGAAGGGCGAAGGCGCCTATCAGGGCATCGAATTCCGGACCACCCGGAGCGAGATCCGGAACCCGGATGGCTCGGTCGTCTTCAAGCTGGACAACATCGAGGTGCCAGCTGCCTGGAGCCAGGTGGCGAGCGACATCCTCGCCCAGAAGTATTTCCGCAAGGCCGGCGTGCCTGCTCGCCTGAAGACGCGTCGAGGAGAACGCCGTCCCGTCCTTCCTGTGGCGCTCGGTGCCCGACGAACCGGCGCTCGCCCTCCTTCCCGAGGAAGAGCGCAGCGGCTCGGAGCACGACGCCCGCCAGGTGTTCGACCGGCTCGCCGGCACCTGGACCTATTGGGGCTGGAAAGGCGGCTACTTCGATTCGGAGGACGACGCCCACGCCTTCTATGACGAGCTCCGCTACATGCTGGCGACGCAGAAGGCGGCGCCGAACTCGCCGCAATGGTTCAACACCGGCCTGCACTGGGCCTACGGCATCGACGGCCCGAGCCAGGGCCACTTCTACGTCGACCACAAGACGGGGGAAGTGCGCGCCTCGGAGACTGCCTACGAGCACCCCCAGCCGCACGCCTGCTTCATCCAGGGCATCGCCGACGACCTCGTCAACGACGGCGGCATCATGGACCTGTGGGTGCGCGAGGCGCGGCTGTTCAAGTACGGCTCGGGCACCGGCACCAACTTCTCGGCGCTGCGCGGCGAAGGCGAGCGGCTGTCGGGCGGCGGCAAGTCCTCCGGCCTGATGTCGTTCCTCAAGATCGGCGACCGCGCCGCCGGCGCCATCAAGTCGGGCGGCACCACCCGCCGCGCCGCCAAGATGGTGGTGGTCGACATCGACCATCCCGACATCGAGCAGTTCATCGACTGGAAGGTGAAGGAGGAGCAGAAGGTCGCCGCGCTGGTCACCGGCTCGCGCATCATCTCCCAGCACCTCAAGGCGATCATGAAGGCCTGCGTCAACTGCGAGGGCGACGGCGACGCCTGCTTCGATCCGTCGAAGAACCCGGCGCTGAAGCG
Source organism: uncultured Alphaproteobacteria bacterium (assembly GCA_963710805.1). Lineage (GTDB taxonomy): Bacteria > Pseudomonadota > Alphaproteobacteria > Rhizobiales > Kaistiaceae > Bauldia. The sequence goes on from CAVQBS010000048.1 coordinate 161,203, forward strand.
CGAGGTGCGCGCCGCCAAGCGGAGCCAGGTGCCGGAGAACTACATCCACCGCGTCATCCAGTTCGCCCGGCAGGGCTACACCGACATCGACTTCCCGATCTACGACACCGACTGGGATTTGGAGGCCTATCTCACCGTCTCCGGCCAGAACTCCAACAACTCGGTGCGGGTCACCGACGAATTCCTCACCGCGGTCGAGAAAGACACCGACTGGACGCTCACCGCCCGCATCACCGGCAAGCCGACCAAGACGATGCCGGCCCGCGAGCTGTGGGAGAAGATCGGCGAGGCCGCGTGGGCATCGGCCGATCCCGGCATCCAGTTCCACACCACCATCAACGACTGGCACACCTGCGCGGCCTCCGGCGCGATCCGCGCCTCCAATCCGTGCTCGGAGTACATGTTCCTCGACGACACGGCCTGCAACCTCGCCTCGCTCAACCTGCTGCAGTTCCGCGACGGCGAGACAGCGCTTCGACGTCGAGGCCTTCGAGCACGCGGTCAGGCTGTGGACCGTCGTCCTCGAAATCTCGGTGCTGATGGCGCAGTTCCCGTCGCGCCGCATCGCCGAGCTCTCCTACGAGTACCGCACCCTCGGCCTCGGCTACGCCAATATCGGCGGCCTGCTGATGACGCTCCGGCATCCCCTACGATTTCGACGGAAGGCCGCGCGATCTGCGGCGCGATCACCGCGCTGATGACCGGCGTCTCCTATGCCACCTCGGCCGAGATGGCCGGCGAGCTCGGCGCCTTCCCCGGCTACGCGAAGAACCGCGAGCCAATGCTCCGCGTCATGCGCAATCACCGCCGCGCCGCGCAAGGCGATGGCCGACGGCTATGACGGGCTCGCACGTCGCGCCGGTGCCGCTCGATGGCGCCGCCTGCCCGGACCACCGCATCGTCGACCGCGCCCGCACCGCCTGGGACCGGCGCCGTCACGCTTCGGCGAGCTCAACGGCTACCGCAACGCCCAGGCCTCGGTGATCGCGCCGACCGGCACCATCGGCCTGGTCATGGACTGCGACACCACCGGCATCGAGCCCGATTTCGCGCTGGTCAAGTTCAAGAAGCTCGCCGGCGGCGGCTACTTCAAGATCATCAACCGCGCCGTGCCGGAGGCGCTGCGCACGCTCGGCTATACGGACAGCCAGATCGCCGAGATCGAGACCTATGCGGTCGGCCACGGCATCGATCGACGAGGCGCCCGCCATCAACCCGGCGGCGCTGAAGGCCAAGGGCTTCCGCGACGAGACGATCGACAAGATCGAGGCGTCGCTGAAGGCGGCCTTCGACATCAAGTTCGTGTTCAACCGCTGGACCCTCGGCGACGAGCAGATGGCCGAGCTGATGGTGCCGGAAGAGAAGCTCACCGATCCGGCCTTCGACCTGCTGACCCATCTCGGCTTCACCCGCAAGGAGATCGACGCCGCCAACATCCATGTCTGCGGGGCGATGACCCTGGAAGGCGCGCCGCACATCAAGGACGAGCATCTGCCCGTCTTCGACTGCGCCAATCCCTGCGGCCGGATCGGCAAGCGCTACCTGTCGGTCGAGAGCCACATCCGCATGATGGCGGCGGCGCAGCCCTTCATCTCGGGCGCCATCTCCAAGACCATCAACATGCCCAACGACGCCGCCGTCGAGGACGCCAAGAACGCCTACATGCTGTCCTGGCGGCTGGCGCTCAAGGCCAACGCGCTTTACCGCGACGGCTCCAAGCTGTCGCAGCCGCTCTCCTCGCAGCTGCTGGCCGACGAGGAGGAGGAAGCCGAGGAGGTCGTCGAGCAGATCGTCGCCAAGCCGGCCGCCGCCCGCGCCGAGGCGGTCACCGAGCGGATCGTCGAGCGCATCATCGAGAAGGCGGTGCGCGAGCGCGAGAAGATGCCCAACCGGCGCAACGGCTACACCCAGAAGGCGATCGTCGGCGGCCACAAGGTCTATCTCCACACCGGCGAATATGCCGACGGCCGCCTCGGCGAGATCTTCATCGACATGCACAAGGAGGGCGCCGCCTTCCGGGCGATGATGAACAACTTCGCCATCGCCATCTCGCTCGGCCTGCAATACGGCGTGCCGCTCGAGGAGTATGTCGAGGCCTTCACCTTCACCCGCTTCGAGCCGGCCGGCTTCGTCCAGGGCAACGAGGCGATCAAGAACGCCACCTCGATCCTCGACTACGTCTTCCGCGAGCTGGCGATCTCCTATCTCGGCCGCCACGACCTCGCCCACGTCAACCCGGACGACATCGGCTCGACCACCATCGGCGAGGGCGTCAGCCAGGGCAAGGCGCCGCCGCCCGAGGCTGCCGTCTCCCATGGCCTGTTGCGCGGCAAGCGCTTCGCGCTGGTCGACAAGGCTCGCGAGAAGCCGGCGACGCCTGCCGCCGCACCGTCCGCCGGTGCGGCCCCCGCAGCCGCCCCCACGGCCGCCGGCGGCCCGGCTGCAACGCGCGGCACCGCCTCAGGCGGCGGCGGAACCGTCCGGGCGATCAGCGGCGGCACCGCCATGGCGCGGGTCGCCAGCGCCGTCAGGGCGCTCGCCGAAGAGCCCGCACCATCCGTGAAGGTCAGCCCGGCCGTCTCTCCGGCCTCGACGGCCGCCGCTCCGCCGAAGGCCGAAGCCGCCCCCTCGCCCGAGGCCGAGGCCAAGGCGCTGGAGGTCGAGCGCGCCGCCATCGCGCGGCTCCGCGGTTACGAGGGCGACGCCTGCGGCGAGTGCGGCAACTTCACGCTCATCCGCAACGGCACCTGCCTCAAGTGCGACACCTGCGGCGCCACGACGGGGTGTTCGTAGCGGTTGAATTCTTGACCCATCATCTCGGCACACGATTAGCGTCAGGAGGTTGGAATGGCACGGAACACGGGAAGTGGTTACAGGCGCGGCGCTGTGAGCGGCAGGACGCAGTTCCAGCGATCCGATGGCCATTGGCAGAAGCGCGACGAGCACACCGGGCACCTGATGCCCGTCAAGCAATCTGGGGGCCCGTACAAAGGAGTTGCGAAGGAGCCCGACGGCCGTGATACGGCCGAGTTGCCCGAGAACTGGGACAAGTAGGCTGGCATGCCCGGTTCGACGACGGGTGTTCGTATGAGAGGCTGTGGATTGTAGGGCGGCGCTTTTGCACTGCCCCAATCGCCCGTGGAACGAAACGAGTACGGGTCGCTGCTAATAGGGCCTTCGATGAAGATTACGCCAATCACGCGCAAAGATCTGTTCGACGCGATCGTTGCAGAAGGGATCGACTGGTCCGGCACGATGGAGGAACCCGAGTTCCTATCGCGGCTGTACGACTTATCCTCGATGCGATCCGGAGACCATCGGTTCGATGATGCCGCGGGTGATATCTGGCAACACCGTGTGAACAACTATGACTGGGACGATAATTGGGTCTTCTATGACAGCCGTTTCCAGTTGATGAATGGCGACGATGAAATTCTTCTGAGATTTCTGGCCGAGTTTGTGCATCCGATTGTGCGTCCTGACGTCACCGATTCTCAGAAAGTTGTCCAGCTATATAACGAGTATCTGAAGAATGATGGCTTTGAAATAACTGAGAAGTCGCGCATTTCTGGCAAGCCGATATATGTCGGACGGTATGTCGGTACTGCGGTCTTGCCCGGTATTACGACTGCCAAAGAGGTGCTCAGTGGCACTGACCCCACGTATGTGTCTCAGCAGATAACAAGGATGGAAGCGGCCGTCCCAAACGACCCAAGCCTCGCAATCGGCACCGCAAAGGAGCTCGTGGAAACCTGCTGCAAGACAATCTTGACGGAGCGGGGCATTACACTGGAAAAAACAGATGATTTGTCCAAATTGGTGAAGTCTACGATCAGAGAACTCCATCTCGCGCCGGACGACATTCCTGATCGTGCAAGGGCAGTACTTACTATTCGTGTCCTATTGAGCAATCTCGCAACGATTACCAAAGGGCTTGCTGAGCTGCGCAATAGTTACGGAACAGGGCATGGCAAAGAAGCATCCTCGAAAGGGCTCGGTAGCCGCCATGCGAAGCTTGCCGTCGGGGCTGCGTCAACTCTGGCGGTATTCCTGGTGGAGACCCACCGTGACGTGCCTAGTACGTAGGGTGGGCAAAGGCGCGGTAAGCGCCGTGCCCACGCGGCCCTGACACACGCCAGACAATTCTCGCCATCCCATGGCCACACGGTGGGCACGCTGCGCTTTGCCCACCCTACGTTGCTGTGGTCGTGGTGCGGAGCACCTGGCCGGCATCGGATGGTCAGGTCAGCTGCCTGACATACGTAGCCCTGGGTGGCCCGGCCAATAGCTCCATCATGGGTGCAAAGGCGCCGCTGGCCATAGCCTCTTCCATGAGCGCCTCCCGCGCCTCGGCTGTCTCCCACTCGGCGATCTCAACAATCATGTCGGGGTTGTCGGGCACCTCGTACAGAGCGAAACCCAGGGCGCCGCGCTCACGCATGACCGGTCCAAATTGCTCCCCCATGCTCTCCATCAGGCTCTGGAGCGCAGCGCGCTGACCCGGCTTGGCCTGAAACTCGATGATCACCTTGACCGCCATGCCATTTTCTCCCTTCGACCGCCGTCATCATCCGCTCTCGATGCGAGCTTGCCAGTCCAAAACTGACCGGACAAATTTGAAGCGAGCAAACGCACGTCGCCTGCATGCGATGATCACGTGACGGCGAAGTACGTAGGGTGGGCAAAGGCGCGGAACGCGCCTTGCCCACGCGGCTCTCCAATACCGCCGAGCACTTCCGGACGACCGTCTTGGTGGAAACGCTCCGATTTGCCGCCCTACATCGGTCCTGTGGGCACGCTTCGCTTTGCCCACCCTACAACCTTGGCCGAACGCGGCGCCGAGCCGAACCGCCCCGCGCGCGGGCGGCGGCCTCCGCCTGCCGCATCTGCTCGGCGGTGAATGAGCTCCGGGGGAGCCGCGGATCACCCAGACCCAGTTCGATCTCGACGATGCCGTCGCGGCGGACCCGCGAACAGACCGCGAGCGTCAGCTTGCGGAAGGCGAATTGGAGGTGGGCGATCTCGAGCCCCTTGGCGGCAAGGGCGATCTCCCGGTAGGCGGCGGCTCCGGCCTGCCGGAGCCGTTCGCCGAGTGCCTGTCTGGCCTCGGCGGTGGGGATGATCAGGACGGGCGCCTCGATCTTGAACATGGGTGACCTCTTCGATGGTTGCGCAATCGGAAGAACGCGCCGGATGGACTCCGGGCGCTGGTTCCGCTCGCGTTTTCGAAGAGGGGTTGGATCAGGTGCTCATCGGGCTCCCAGCGACCATATAGGCCCGGCTGGTTGCCGTGTCATCAGGCAATTCCAGATGCGCCGTCTTCGCATCGCGCTGTGGTAGGATCGCGGCCCATGAAAACCAAGATGCTTGCCGATGTGCTTGAGCGGGTCGAGTCGTGGCCCGTCGAAGCGCAGGAAGAACTCGCCGAAATCGCGCTGGAGATTGACGCGGGTCTTGCCGGCGAGGCCTACGAGCCGACGTCGGCGGAACTGGCAGGGATCGATCGCGGGCTCCGCGCTGTGGAAGAAGGACGTTTCGCCACCGAGGAAGAGGTCGAGGCAGTTCTCGCCAAGTTCCGCGGTGCATGAAGGTCGTCTCTCGTCCGAGTCGTCCAACCTCCGCACTGCCGATTTCCCCCTCCTCGTCATTCCGGCGAAAGCCGGAATCCATCGATAACCGCGCCATCTTGGTTCCGTCGGAGAGGCGGAAGCCGCTAAGCAATGGACCCCGACTTTCGTCGGGGTGACGAAGAGCCCGAGAGAACGTCTGCGCCTTTCCCCTCACCGCTCCCCCGGCGGGATCACCCGGATGCGAGCCGAATGCGCGGCGATATCGTCGAGGCTGTAGGAAAGGTGCACCCGCGTCGTCGAGGCCGGCCGTAGGCTGAGCGACAGCCCCGGCCGCCACTCGGTCGAGGGCCGGACCGGCCGCGGCACGAAGCCGCCGCCGCAGTTCGGGCAGACGTTGAAGATTTTCGTCTCGACGCAGTCGGCGCAGAAGGTGCACTCGTAGGTGCAGATCATCGCGTCGGCGGCCTGCGGTGGCAGGTCCTTGTCGCAGTATTCGCAGTTCGGCCTCAGTTCCAGCGCCATGCGTCCCCCCAAAGCATCCCCGGTCAAGTGCGCCCGTCATTCCGTCCCCCGACTTGATCGGGGGCGGAACTCCATCGATGACAGCGCCGCCTACGGCATCGTCACCGGCCCGCTGTCGCCCGCCTCCACTCGCTTCGCCCGCCATGTCCCCTTCGCGGCGCCGGTGGTGGCGCCTTGCTTGTCGGCAATCGTGAGCATGAACTGGCCGATATAGGCCTTGTTTGCGGGATCGACCTCGAGCGAGCCGCGCACCGTGTTGATGCTTTCGAACGCGCCGTCGGGGCTGGAGACGACAAAGGCGAAGACGACGTCAGCGCCGTTTTGTCCGCTCGCCGTCCAGGCGCCCTGGCCGCCGCTGAAATAGGCCTCCGGCTCGGCGGGCAATTCCGGCAGGTGCGGCGGCGCGGCGACCGTCACGGTGCCGTCGGCGGCGAAGGTGACGAGGTTCGGCAGCGTCAGGGACGGCGGGCCCTCGACGGTGACCGCGACGATCCACGTGCCGACCACGGGCGACGAAGCCGTTTGCGCGAGCGCCGGCGCGGCGGCGATGGTCGCGACGGCGAGCGCGCCGGCAAAGATGCCGAGCACGCCCCGGCGGCGGTGACCTGACATGATGCGTCCTCCTCGATCCATGAGACGCGGCACTCTAGGCTCGCGCGCAGCGACCCGCCAGCGCAACCAACACCACGAGCCGCCGGGCGGCGCCATGGTGAAGGCATTGCTGCCGTAGCGACACGGGGTTTCGTGGTGATTGGACCGGGCGGGCCGGGATCAGTCCGCCCTCAGATACGCCCCATCATGCGCAAGAGGCGGAATGCGGCGAACAGCATGCCGGCGCCGGTGGCCGCATAGATCATCCAGGTCTTGCGAGCGGCTTTCTTTTTGACCGGAGGCGGGTCCTTGCGGGTCGCCATCCAGCTTTGGACGTCGGCGCGCTCGAGCCACTGGCGGGCGGCGACAAGCTTGTGCTTCGGCCAGCGGCGGAGCATCAGCTCGCTCCGCACGCGCTCCGCCCCGAGCGAAGCGAACTCGGCGCGGTACCGTTCGGTGGCGGGATCGTTCATAACGGCGGAAGCCTACACCCGTGCCGTGTGGATGTCAGCGCCGAAGCCGGGCGAAATCGCCCCGGGGGGTCGCGGCGCTGGTCTGGCTCGCCCGTCGACCGGCTCGAAGTGGTGCCGGTCGGCATCGCGTGGAAGGTGGACGGAAAGATTACCGGTCGGCCGGTCAGCGGCGCCCGGGTCCGGCGGCCACCCGCTTCTTCGGCGCCGGCAGCAGCCCTTCGCGCTGCGCCTGCTTGCGGACCAGCTTGCGGGCCCGGCGGATCGCCTCGCCCTTCTCGCGCGCCCGCTTCTCGGACGGCTTCTCGTAGAATCGCTTCCGCTTCAGCTCGCGAAAAACGCCCTCGCGCTGCATCTTCTTCTTGAGGACCTTCATCGCCTGGTCGACATTGTTGTCGCGTACGAATATCTGCAACAGATGTTCCTTTCGTTCGGGCCGCACGCCGCCGGCCCTTCAATCCGGTTTGACGACGCCTTCATGTCACGGTGAGACAAAGCGTCCGGAGACCGTTTCATTACTGTCCCCGGCGCGTACGTCGCCGTTCTGGGGGCGTTATCTAGCCGTCCTCGGCCGATTTTGCCAGTGTCACGCGAAGAAAATTGCGGTTTCCGGCGCTCAGCCGCCGGATTCGCTCTCCTCCCCCGGCACATGAACGTTTTCTCCCAAGAGGTCTGAAACATAGAGCTGTTTGACCGACACCAGCGCGACTACGGCGAGCGGCGTGGCGAAGACGACGCCAAGCAGCCCGAACAGGACGCCGAAGGCAACCAGCGCAAACAGCGTCAGCGCCGGCGGCAGGTCGACCGCGCGCCGCTGGACGACCGGCTGGACAACGTTGCCCTCGATCTGCTGGATGACGAGATAGAGGGCGATCACCCAGAGCGCGGTCGTCGGGCTGATCGAGAAACCAAGGAGAACCGCCGGGACCGCCCCGAAGATCGGCCCGACGATCGGCACGAAGTCGGTCACACCGGCAATGAAGCCGAGCGCCAGCGCCGAGGGCACGCCGATGAGCGCAAGCCCGCCGGCGGTCAGCACGCCGATGATTGCCATGGCGACGAGCTGTCCGACCAGCCAGTGGCGCAGCGCGCGCGCAGCCTCGTCCGCCGTTCGCGCCACGCGCTCCCGGACGGTGCCGGGAAACAGCGCAGCAGGAATCGCTCCCGGTAGGCGGTCGGGCGGGCCGCGATGTAAACGCCGGCGACCAGCACCAGTGCCGCGGAAAGAATGATGTCGAACAGGCTCAGTGTCAGACCGGCGACATTGGCCACCGTGTCGCCGCGCGAAAGGAACTCCCGAAGTCGCTCCGCAATCGTCTGTCCGAGATCGGCCACCCCGAGCTGATCCTCGAGCGACTTCCACAGCTCGGGCAGTTGGGTGATCAGCTCGCAAATCTGGGCCTCGATCTGCGTGCCGAGCAGGACTGAGAACCCGGCGATGAACAGGACGACGATGATCACGGCGAGAAGCAGCGACCAGGGACTGCGGATCGGCGTGAAGCGCTCGATCGGGTCGGCGAGGCTCCTCAACAGGATCGCCACGAGGATCGAGGCGAAGATCAGGAGGATGACCCCCGACAACTGCCAGAGGACCAGAAGCAGGATCGCGACCGCGGCGACGATCAGCGCCGTTCTGGCGATGTCACCGCGCTGCACCGCCGGTCGACGCGCTGACGTTTCGCCTTGCGTACGCTTCGTCGGCTTCGCTTGCGGCACCTTCATCGGGCTTTCCCGTCTCGATATATTTCTTGAACCGGCTTACCTGCGCACCGAGAATGGCGTCATTCTTCTGGGAAAGGTCGCCGAAACCGCCAGGCGCGTAGCCGCCGACCGCATAAGTGAGCGTCGAGCTCGGTGCCGTCGTCCTTCGGCGCGAGCACGACGGAAAGCGCACCGGTCACGCCCATCACCTGCATCGGACCGAGCGCGCCGCGCAGTACAAGTCGTTTTCCGGGATCGGCATAGACGACGAGCAGATGCTCGACCGTGCCCCCGTCCGGCAGCTCTTCGCAGAAGCAGTGGCTGGCCACCGCGTCGAGCGACAGGTTGGCCGCCTTGCCGGAGACGGTGTGCGCAGCGTCCCACCATGCCTCGGGATGGACCAGCCGATCATAGACCCGTGCCGGCGAGGCCGCGATCTCCACCGTCTCGCGCACCTCGAACCCGTTGCCCGAGGAGCTCGCCACTTCGGCTGGGCAGACCTGGACCAGCGCCAGGGACGCACCGATGAACGCCGCGACCTGCAGCGATTGCAATCCTCGCCTCATGCTTCCGTCGCCTTGCCTCACGCCCGTTCCTTTTTTGTCGCTGCGCCGACCCCATGCACTACAATACCGGTCACGATAACCGACAACGCGTCGGAACACATCCAGTTCGGGCGCGTTGGTCTCCGACCCGGGAGAGTGAGCGATGAGCGAAGACGACGGGACGAGGACAAGAAGACTGAAGACCCCAAGGGCGATGCCGGCAAGCCTGAGGACGAGAGGCCCGTTCCGCCTGCGCCTGTACGTCCGGCCGGACCGGAGTCGATCCGGGATCCGCCGCGCAAATGGGACGAGGTCGACGAGGAGTCGGACAAATCGTTCCCGGCCAGCGATCCGCCATCCACCTACTGACCCGGCGAACCGGGTAACGAAGGATTCACGCTGAACCGGAACTCCGGCGCGTCTGCTGGCCAAATTGGCGGCTTGGCAACTTCCGTCGCTTACCGTCCCCGATCGTTCTGACCCGGAGGAAGGGCGATGTTGAAGCGTTCCCTGTTTGCCGCCGCCCTGGTTGCGGCGGTGGCCATCCCGCAGGCAGCATCGGCGCGGCCGTGCCATGCCCGCGTCAACCTGATCATTCGCGACGGCCCAGGCACCAACTATGGACGGCTGACCGTCATCCCGGCTGGCAAGACGGTCGAGGTCTACCGGTGCGCCGGATGGTGCGAGGTCTACTATGAGGGCCATCGCGGCTGGGTCTACGGAAAGTACGTCGCGCGGGGCTATGCCCCGCTTTCCTCGACGATCACCGTGTCGCCCGTCCGCACGCGGCACGGAACGAAGCTGAAGCCCGTCTACGTGCCGCCGCAGCAGGCGTATCTCGCCTCCGCGCCGTTCCGCTCTCCGAGCGAGGAGCGCGCCGACTGGTATGCGGGCCGGGCGTTCTATTTCAACGGCCGCTACATCGATCGCCCGGATGTCTTCTTTGTCTACGGTGAGTAGGCCGTCGGCCCGACCGAGGGCGCCGACTTCCGCAGCCGCGGCGGTGGCTGCCGTCGCGCTGGCTCTGATGCCGATCGCCACCTCGGCCATGGCTCAGGACGGACCGAGCGGCATCGGCTTCGTTCAGGCCGAGGAAGGGACCTGGTGGTGTCGCGGCGGTGATCCGGCGACGGCCTTCGCCTGCGCCCGTGACAAATGCGACAAGGAATCCGGCGGACAGGAGTGTTTCGCCACGCGCTGGTGCTACCCGGCCGGCTGGTCGGCGCTGATGATCGTCTGGCTTCCCGAGTTTCATTCCACCCATGTCGCGTGCGGGATGCCCGGCCGGCCGGCCGCCGTCGAAGCCCTCACGGCGATCTGCCAGAGCACGCCGGAATTCACGGGTTGCGATCTGGTACGCACGATCGACCCCGACGGGAACGAAGAGGAGCTGTCGCAATCGATCGAGCCGCGAAGCGGAAACGGCGGAGCGGGAAATCCCTGACCCGGATGGCATGCGGCGCGGCCGCCGGCTGTCGGCGCCGCGGATCGCACCGGAAGAGGGTGCGGGAGAAACGTCTGGTGGGGGGCCGGAAACTCCCTGAACCTGCCAATTCTTCTGGCCTTGCCCTCGCCACCAACTCCGGCGAATATGCCGGCCGACCGGCGCCAGCAAAACAGAACCGATGGCGCTTCGATTTTTCTTCATCTCAGGAGGTGTTCATGTCGCTACAGGTTCGTTCTCTGGCGCTCGGCGGCGCAGCCCTTTGGCTGGCGTTCGGCGCGAGCCCGGCGTTCTCGGCAGTAGACCCGACGCAGGTCGCTGATGCCCTGGTCGCCGCCATGCAGGCATCCGAGAAGACCCAGGCCAGCTACGGCGATGCAAGCGCCGACGGTGACGATGTCACGATCACCGACTTCAAGGCGACGAACGCCAACGGCGGCACCGTCACTATTCCGACGCTGGTTGTCACCGGCGCCAAGATGCGCGACCAGGGTGGTTTCACCGCGGCCGGCATGATCTTCGACAATGCCCAGATGGTCGACAACAACAGCAACATCACCTGGCAGTCCGGCTCGCTCACCGATGCGATCGTCCCCTCGCCCGCCGAGATCAAGGGCAAGACCCACGTTCGCCCCTTTGGCGGCCTGGACGTGAGGGGCATCAAGATCGAAGGCGGCGACCTGCCGGCGCCCGTCGAAATTGCCTCGCTCGGCGTCGCCATCGACGTCGACCAGGAAGGCAATCCCCGCGATTTCGACCTGAAGGTCAACGCCATCAGCGTTCCGCCCGAAGTCTTCGCGCAGGATGCCCAGTCGAAGGCGGTTCTCGATCAACTCGGCTACAGCGGCTTCGTGATCAATCTCAACGTGGCCGGCGGCTATGAGACCGAAGGCGACAAGCTCACCTTGCGGACTTTCGCCATCGACGCGCAGGACGTCGGCAAGCTTGAGATTTCCGGCAAGTTCAACGGCGTCTCGCTCAGTAAGCTGTTCCAGGACGGCAATCCCGGCGAGGCCAGCGCGAACGGAACTCTGGTGGGCCTGACGATCCGCTTCGACAATAACGGCATCGTCGAACGGGTGCTCGACATGCAGGCCAAGATGATGGGCGTGCAGCGTCAGGATGTGGTGGCGCAGACCGCGGGCGCCTTGCCCTTCATGCTGAACTTCCTCGGCAATCCGCCCTTCCAGGAAAAAGTCGCGCAGGCAGGCACCGCCTTCCTCAACGACCCCAAGTCCCTGACGATCTCGGCGTCTCCGGCGCAGCCCGTACCGTTCGCCCAGATCGGCAGCGCCGCCGGTCAGTCGCCGCAGACGCTGCCCGATCTGCTCGGCGTCGACGTCACCGCGAACCACTGACGCTCGGCCCGGCTCCCGCTGGCGGGAGCCGGGCTTTCATCAAGAGGGGGAAGCCGCACGAACCTCCTGGAGGGACGCCATGAAGACATGTTCCTGGCTCGCAGCAGCCGGCCTCGTCCTGCTCCTGCCGCAAGCCGCGCTGGCAGAGCAGCCCGTCGAAACTGCCCTTCGCCAGATGGTGGCGAACCTCGATGCGACGCCCGAATGGGAGGCAAGCTTCCGCAACCTCTCCTACGACCCGGCGACCGATACGGCGACGCTGTCCGGCTTCACGGCGCGAACCGAACGCCCCGGCACCGAGATCTCGGTCGAAACGATCGCCGTGACGGGCTACGAGGCGTCGCCCGACGGCACCATGAAGGCGCGCTCGGTCACCGCCGACGGCGGCATGGTGAATTCCGGCTTCGTCTCCGTCGCGATCAACGATGTGGGGGTGGAGAACCTCTCCGTGCCGGTGATGCAGGGCTTCGTTTTCGATCCCGGCAAGCCTTTTACCTCGATCGCCAGAATGTATGGCGAGGCGCTCAAAGCGAGCTTCTCCAGCGCCCGGACCGGATCGGTGCTCGTCACCGAGACCATCGAGGGCGTCGTGAATCACATCACCTACGACCACATCCGCCTCGACGGCTTCGCCGACGGCAAGCTTGATCAGATGCGGGCCGGGCCGATCCATATGGATTCGCCCTCCAAGAATGGGCTGGTCAAGATGACGATCGGCAGTCTCGAGAGCCACGACACCGATCTTGCGGCTTTCGTCCGCGTCTATGACCCCGACGCCTATGTGGGCGGGGTGGGCGACATGGTCTGGCGTGACGGCATGCGGCTCGCCGCCTACAACGACATCGCGGTCGACGTGCCCGGCGCCAAGATCACCATCAACAGCATCTCGGCCGAAGATCTCAAGGTCCGCCAGCCGCCAACCAGCTTCACCGAATTTCTCGATGCCATCATGGTCAACCCGGCCATGCCGAAAGCGCGGATGGACCGCCTGACGAAGGAGCATCTTGCCGACATGCTCGGCGCCTGGTCGGTCGGCCGCATCGGCGTCTCGGGCTTCAACGTCGAAGCGGTGGGCATCGACCATCTGTCGCTCGGCGGGCTCACCGTCTCCGACTTCTCGATCGACGGACTGGGCGAGTTCGCCATCGAGGACTTCGGCGCCGCGATCCGTGGTCAGGGCGCGATGCGGATCGGCCGGTTCGCCTTCGGCAAGATCGCCTTCGGCGGCATTGACGGGCTCAAGCGGCTGATCGTCGCGGCGGACAGCGGTCAGAACATCGACCCGGCGAGCGTGATGCCGGCGCTCGGCTTCCTCGAGCTCACCGGACTCGAGGTCCAGACGCCGGATATCGACCATCTGGGTCTCGCCCGCTTCCGGATCGAACTCGACACAATTCTCGGGAGCGGTGCCGACCGCAGGGACTGCCGAACTGGTCGGCCTCACAATTCCCACCTCGGCGATCAGGGACCGCAAGACCCGGGATATGCTCCAGAGGTTCGGCTACGACCTGATCGACTTCAATGCATTTGCCCAGAGCGAATGGCAGGAGGCCGGCGAGACATTCATCGTCAAGGACCTGCGGCTCGGCGTGAAGGGTATGGGCACCCTCGCAATGAAGTTCGCGCTTTCCGGCTTCCCGCTCGCCGCTTTCCAGGATCAAAAGGTGCTGGAAGCGGCGCTGCCCAACATCAAGCTGGTCGATGGCGAGCTCACCTTCAAGGACGAGACTATCGTCGGCACCGGGCTGACGCTGCTCGCCGAGCAGTTCGGCTTCAACGTGCCGCTCGAACAGTTCCGCAAGCAGTTCGCCGGCGCCATACCGCTCCTTCTTTCATTCGCCACTGCCAGCGATCCGAAACTGGCGGCCCTGATCCAGAAGTCGGGCCTGCTCCGGCAACTGACGCCGGCAGTCAGCAAGATGGTCGCAGCGCCGGGCGGATCGATCACGTTCGACCTGAAGCCGCCGACGCCGGTGACGCTGGAGACGATCCCCAACGTCGCGGAGACCACTCCGGAGAACCTGGCGGCGCTGCTTGGCCTCAGCATCTCCGGTGAAGAGGGAGAGGCGCCTGCGCCGCCACCTGCCCCCTCACCGACGCCGGCGCCGCCGCCTGCACCTGCCCCGCCCGCCAATCAGGACGGCAGCGCACCGAGCGGCGGGAGTGGCGGAGGATCGGGACAGCAGCCGGCCAACTGACCTGGAGGCGCCCCGGCGCCTACTCCGGCAGATTGAGGCGGATGTGAAGCTCGCGGAGTTGCCGGGCGCTCACCTCTGACGGCGCACCCATCATCAGGTCCTCGGCGCGCTGGTTCATCGGGAACAGCGTCACCTCGCGCAGGTTCTCCTCGCCGCAAAGCAGCATCACGATCCGGTCGATGCCGGGCGCGATGCCGCCGTGCGGCGGCGCCCCGTACTGCAGGGCGCGCAGCATGCCGCCGAACTTCTCCTCGAGAATGTTGTCGCCATAGCCGGCGATGTCAAACGCCTTGCGCATGATCTCCGGCTTGTGGTTCCGGATCGCGCCCGACGACAGCTCGATGCCGTTGCAGACCAGGTCGTACTGGATCGCCTTGATCGACAGGATCGTCTCGTGGTCCACCGGATCGAGCTCGAGGACGCCTCGTGGTCGTCGTTCGGCATCGAGAACGGGTTGTGCGAGAACTCGATCTCCTTCGGTCCTCGTTCCACTCGTACATCGGGAAATCGACGATCCAGCAGAACGCGAAAGCGTTCTTGTCGATGAGGTTGAGCTCCTCGCCGATCTTCTGCCGCGCGGTGCCGGCGAAGACGTGGTGCTTGGCCGGATGGCCGCAGACGAAGAACACCGCGTCGCCGTCGCCGAGCTTCAGTTTCTCGCGGATGGCCTCGGTCCGCTCGGGACCGATGTTCTTGGCAACCGGCCCGGCGCCCTCGCCGTCGTCACGGAAGAAGATGTAGCCGAGGCCCGGCTGTCCCTCGCCCTGCGCCCATGCGTTCATGCGGTCGCAGAAGGCGCGGCTGCCGCCGGTCGGCGCCGGAATCGCCCACACCTCGACCATCGGGTCGGCAGCAATCTGGCCGGCGAACACCTTGAAGCCGGAATCGCGGAACGCGTCGGTGACATCCGCCATCTCGATCGGGTTGCGCAGGTCGGGCTTGTCGGTGCCGTATTTCTGGATCGACGTCGGCATAGGCGATGCGCGGGAAGCTCTGGCTCACCTTCCGGCCGTCGGCAAACTCCTCGAACAGGCCGCGCATCACCGGCTCGACCGCGGCGAAGACGTCGTCCTGGCCGACGAAGCTCATCTCGATGTCGAGCTGATAGAACTCGCCGGGCGAGCGGTCGGCGCGGGCATCCTCGTCGCGGAAGCACGGCGCGATCTGGAAGTAGCGGTCGAATCCGGCGATCATGATCAGCTGCTTGAACTGCTGCGGCGCCTGGGGCAGCGCATAGAACTTGCCGGGATGCAGCCGCGACGGCACCAGGAAGTCGCGCGCTCCCTCCGGCGACGATGCGGTGAGGATCGGCGTCTGGAACTCGAAGAAGCCGCCGTCGCGCATCCGCTGCCGGATCGAGGCGATGATGTCGGAGCGCTTCATGATGTTCTGGTGAAGCTGCTCGCGACGAAGATCGAGGAAACGGTATTTGAGCCGGGTTTCCTCGGGATATTCGAGGTCGCCGAACACCGGCAGTGGCAACTCGGCGGCCGCCGAAAGCATCTCCACCCCGCGGATGAACACTTCCACCGCGCCGGTTGGCAGGTTCGGGTTGACGGTGTCCTCGGTCCGCGCCTTCACCTCGCCGTCGATGCGGATCACCCATTCGGCCCGCACTTCCTCCGCCGCCGAGAATGCCGGCGAATCCGGGTCGGCGACGCACTGCGTCAACCCGTAATGGTCGCGGAGGTCGATGAACAGCAGCCCACCATGGTCGCGGACCCGGTGCACCCATCCGGAGAGGCGGACGATGGCGCCGACGTCGTCAGGGCGCAGATCGCCGCAGGTGTGAGTGCGATAAGGATGCATGGAATTCCCGGTCACTGAAAACGGCGGCTGAAAGCCGCAGGAACGGCCCTTTCCGGCGGCCGGAAAAGCGCACGGGCGAAGCCGCTTGTCAAGGTGACCGGCGGCTCCGGCAGGAGGCCCGGCATCGAGCGAATCATGCGGCGATCCGAGCCGGCCGCGCCCTTCCCAACCGCTCGGCTACCGCGGCGTCGAGCCGCGGAGCAAGCGACCGTCATTCGCCATCGGCGCCGCAGTCCCGCTTCAGGCCTGGCTTGATAAGCCTACTCTTATCAGAAGCTTAGAGAGCAATTCACCATCGGAGATTGGTTAGGGACATTCCGGGCGCGCTGGGCTATAGGAAAGACCATGCCGATTGTTACCCAAACCGCCGATCTCGCCGCAGCCTGCAAGCGTTTTGCCCGGTTAGACTTCGTCACCGTCGATACCGAATTCATGCGCGAGACCACCTACTGGCCAAAGCTTTGCGTCGTTCAGATGGCGAGCCCGGAGGAAGCCGTCATTGTCGACGCCATGGCGTCCGATCTCGACCTCGCGCCCTTCTTCAAGCTGATGAAGAACGAGAACGTGGTCAAAGTCTTTCACGCGGCGCGCCAGGATATTGAGATCGTCTACCACCGCGGCGGCCTCATCCCGCACCCGGTCTTCGACACCCAGGTCGCCGCGATGGTCTGCGGCTTCGGCAACTCGATCAGCTACGACCAGCTGGTCCAGCGCCTCACCGGCGCACGCCTCGACAAGTCGTCGCGATTCACCGACTGGAGCCGGCGCCCCCTCACGGCCAAGCAGCAGGAGTATGCGCTCGCCGACGTCACCCACCTTCGCGACGTCTATCACGCCCTCTCCGCACGGCTTGCTGCGCAGGGCCGCACCGAGTGGGTGCGGGAGGAGATGGAGATTCTCACCTCGCCGGAGACCTATGCCCTGGAGCCGGCGCTGGCGTGGAAGCGGCTCAAGCTTCGAGTCAGGAAGCCGATCGAACTTGCGATTCTCAAAGAGGTTGCCGCCTGGCGGGAGACCGAAGCGCAGGCCCGCGACGTGCCCCGCAGCCGTGTGATCAAGGACGACGCGATCTACGAGATCGCGCAGCAGCAGCCAACCACGGCGGAGGCGCTTGGTCATCTGCGCACCGTGCCGAAGGGCTTCGAGCGTTCGCGGGCCGCCGAGGAGATCCTGGCCGCGGTCCGGCGGGCCCTCGCCATCCCCAAGGACGAACTTCCGCGCATCCCGAAGGCGCGGCCGGCGACCAATGGCAACGGTGCGGCTGTCGACCTCCTCAAGGTCCTCCTCAAGATGACCAGCGAGAGCTATGGCGTCGCCGCCAAGGTGATTGCCACCGTCGACGATCTCGAGGCGATCGCCTCGGACGACGAGGCCAACGTCCCGGCGCTCCATGGCTGGCGGCGCGAACTGTTCGGGGAAGCGGCGCTCAAGCTGAAGCGGGGCGACATGGCGCTGGCCGTGCGGCGCAATCAGGTCGTGGCGATCGACGGCCCGGGCCGGACGTCCGGCGCCATTCACTGAGCCTCGCCTCGCGGTGTCGCTGCGGCTAATTCTCGCTATCTTCCCGAAGCGGCTGTCGGGAGTCATCGAAGTCGGCGGCCGGCAAATGCGAGCCGATCGACCTCAAAATCGCGGAGAGCGGCGAGGACGGGATGAGCACGGCGGAAATCGTGGTTTCGGCCGACTACTCCCAGAACGTCCTCGACGCCCTGCAGTCAGCGCTCGAGCATGAACAGGACTGGCGCATCAACGTCCTGCCGATTGAGGCGACGCTGCCCCGTCTCTCGGAGGAGGAGGTCAAGCGGCAGGAATCCAACAGCTCCACCGCGGCGCGCGAGGAGATCTACGAAGACATCGCCAGCGGCGCCCGCATCGACAGCACATTCGTCGTCCTGACGCTGATCTCGGCCTTCGTTGCGACGGTCGGTCTCAACGAGAGCAACGTCGCGGTCATCATCGGCGCCATGGTGATTGCCCCTCTGCTCGGGCCCAATCTGGCGTTTTCCTTCGGGGTGGCGCTCGGCGACGCCGCGCTGATGCAAAGGGCGGCGATCGCCTCGGTCGCCGGAATCGGCATGACGCTGGTGCTGGCGGCGCTTCTCGGCCTCGTCGTGCCGGTCCACATGGAAAGTGCCGAGCTCCTCCGGCGAACCCATGTATGGTACGGTGACGCCGCGCTGGCGCTTGCCTCGGGGGTTGCTGCCTCGCTGTCGGTCACCTCCCGGCTGGCGAGCACGCTGGTCGGCGTCATGGTTGCCGTCGCATTGATGCCACCGGCCGCGGCGGCTGGCTTCCTCGCCGGGAGCGGCCACTACACCAACGCTCTGAGCGCCCTCATTCTTCTCGCCACCAATGTTGTCTGCCTCAATCTCACCGGCCAGCTGGTCTTCATCCTGAAGGGGGTTCGGCCGCGACGGTGGCTCGAGCGACGCGCCGCCGAGAACGCCATCCGCATCAATCTGATCGTGTAGGGTCTCCTGGTCGTCGTCTTTGCGGCGATCATCTACGTTTGGACCACCTTCACGGCGTAGCGCGCCACCTCACCGGGACGGCGCGTCGCAGGTTGCCCGCCAGTTTGGGCTTGCCAGCGGACCATTCATACGACAATTTGGTCGAAGTGCCGGAATGGACGCCGAACCGTGGGCGTTCCTCATCAGAATTCCGGAAAACAACTCGGAAGTGGGAGGAAATGCGAATGTCTTCAGATTTCGAAATGTCGCCGCAGTCACGCCGCGAGTTCTTCAAGAAGGTCGGCGGCTCGGCGGCTGCGGCTGCGGCCGTGTTCGGCGGCCTCGGTGTCAGCCCCGCTTTGGCGGAAGCCATGGTGGTGGGCATGTCCGAGAAGCCGCTGAAGGCGGCCTTCTCCAACGCCGGCCTGCAGGCCACCTGGTGTGCCCAGGGCAAGCAGGCCGCCGAGTACTGGGGCAAGCTGTTCAACGTCGACGTCACCTGGTTCGACGGCGAGCTCGACGCCGTCAAGCAGCGCGCCGCGATCGACAACATGGCCTCGCAGAAGTGGGACTTCGTCGCGATCCAGGCGTTCGGCATCGGCACGCTGACCGCTCCGGTCAACAAGATGATCGACGCCGGCATCCCGGTCATCGACATGGACACGCTGATCGCCCCGCTCGACCAGATCAACGTCCACAGCTTCATCGCGCCCGACAACGAGTTCATGGGCTGCATCGGTGACCCAGGCTCTCGTCAACGCCATGGGCGGCAAGGGCAACATCGTCATGACCCAGGGCGCGCTCGGCCATACCGGCGCCCAGGGCCGCGCCCGCGGCTTCGAGTTCGGTGGTCAAGAAGTACCCGGACATCAAGGTGCTCGACACCCAGCCGGCCGATTGGGACGTCACCAAGGTGGCCCGCATCTGGGAGACCCTGCTCACCAAGTATCCGAAGATCAACGCCGCCTACTTCCACAACGACGACATGGCGCTCGCCGCCTACAACGTCATGAAGCGCGCACAACCGCACCGAGATCCTGATCGGTGGCGTGCGACGCCATGCCGCCGGCGATCGAGGCGGTCATCGACGGCCGCATGCTCGCCACGGTGCGCAATCCGTCCTGCCGCATCCATGGCGGCTCGATCGTCGCCGGCGTCGCGGCGGTTGCGCGGCGAGAAGACCGGCGACGGCATCCCGAAGAACATCATCGCCGACGGGCCGGTCGTCACCAAGGCGAACGCCGAAGGCATGCTGTGGATGGAGAGCCACTTCCTCATCTGACGTCTGCAATTCTGAAGTTCGAAAATGACTGAAGGCAGCGATCGTCCGCTGCTCGAACTGACCGGCATCTCGAAGTCGTTTGGCGGCGTCCAGGCGCTTCGGGATGTCGATTTCGCGCTCCGCGCCGGCGAGATCCATGGTCTCGTCGGCGAGAATGGCGCCGGCAAGTCGACGCTGATGAAGATCATCGCCGGCGTGCATCACGATTTTCAGGGCACCATGCGGCTCGACGGCAAGGAAGTGCGCTTCCGCTCGGCGCGCGACGCGCTCGACGCCGGCATCGGCATGGTGCACCAGGAACTCAGCATCGTCCCCGACCTCACCGTCGCCGAGAACGTCTTTCTCGGCACCCAGCCGGTGAACGTCGCTGGCATGGTCGACTGGAGCGCATGGTGCGCGAGTGCCCGAGAGCACCTCGCCGGGCTCGGCATCGACGTCGATCCGACGACGCCGGATCGGCGCGCTTGCCGATCGGCCTGCAGCAGCTGATCGAGCTCGGCCGGGTGCTGTTCTCGGGCGCGCGCATCATCATCCTCGACGAGCCGACCTCGGCGCTGTCGCCGCCCGAGGTCGAGCGTCTCTTCGACGGTGCTGCGCCGCCTGCGCGACAGCGGCCGCAGCATCATCTTCATCTCGCATTTCCTCGACGACATCCTGCGCATCTCGGACACGGGTCACCGATCTTCCGCAACGGCCAGCAAGGTCGCCACCGACGCCGGTCGCGGATATCGACAAGGGCATGGTCATCGAGCAGATGATCGGCGTCGGCCATCAGGAGCTCGAGGAGAGCTACACCGGAGAGATCAAGCTCGATACCCAGTCGACGCGCCGGTGGTGCTGGAGACCGAGGGGCTGACCCTGCGGCCGCGCCTATCCGCGACGTCTCGCTCGAAGGTGCGCGCCGGCGAGGTGCTGGGCATCTACGGCTTCATGGGCTGCGGCCAGATCGAGCTGGCGCGCGCGCTGTTCGGCAAGCTCGCGGCCGATCACGGCGCCATCAAGCTCGACGGCAAGCCGATCCGGCTGAGCCGAACACCTCGAAGGCACGCGGTCGCCGGCATCGCCTATGTGCCGGAGAGCCGCCGCGCGATGCTGTTCGCATCACGAGCCGGTCTACAAGAACATGTCGATCAGCATCCTCGAGCGGATCTCGAGCATGTTTCTGAAGCCGTCGTCGCGAGCGGGAGATCGCCGAGGCGCACATCGAGACGCCTGCATATCCGGCCGCCTCGGTCGGACCGGCTGCTCGGCAACCTGTCGGGCGGCAACCAGCAGAAGGTGGCGCTGGCCAAGTGGCTGACTCATCCGCCCAAGGTTCTCGTTCTCAGCGAGCCGACACGGGGCATGGATGTCGGCGCCAAGGACGATGTTGTCAGGATCGTCCGCGGTCTGCGCGATCGGGGGCATCGGCGTCATCGTGGTTTCGACCGAGCCGGAGACGGTGCTGTCGCTTGCCGACCGCATCCTGGTCATGAAGCAAGGGCGAGATCGCGCGCGAGTTTGCCGGCGAGACGGTCAGCAAGGACCGGCTGCTCGCAGCGGCATGAGGATGGAGGACGATGAAGCGGAAACTGCGAGCATGCAGTCGCCCGCAAGGGAGGCTCGGCGCTGATGGGCTGCGCGGCCAGCTGCGCAACATCGCGCCGTTCGTCACGCTGCTCTTTCTGGTCGCCTTCTTCGGCGCTGTCGAGCCCGCTCGTTCCTGACCGTCGAGCAACCTCGCCAACATCCTGCAACCAGGTCTCGGTCACCGGGATCATCGCCACCGGCCTGACCTTCGTCATCCTGTGCGCCGAGATCGACCTGTCGCGTCGGCGGCGATCGCCAACGCCACCGGCATCGTCGTCGCCTTCTTCACCTGCAGGAATGCTACGTCAACATCGCCAACCTGCCGCTGCCGGGCTTGGCGGCGATCATCATCGCGCTGCTCGTCTGCTTTCGGCCTCGGGCTGCGTCAACGCCTTCGGCGTGACCTTGATCGGCATCCCGTCCTTCATCATGACGCTGGCCATGATGCAGATCGCCGCCGGCATGTCGGCGCCATGCTGGTGCGCGGCCAGATCGCCTACGCCGTGCCGCTCCTTCGTCTCGACGCTCGGCTCCGGCTCGATCTTCGGCATGCCCTGGATCGTCATCGTCGCCGCGACTGTTCCTGCTCGTCGGCCATCTCGTGCTCACCTACACGCGCTTCGGCCGCTATGTTTACATGGTCGGCGGCAATCGCGAGGCGGCTGAGTATTCCGGCGTCAACGTCAAGTCGATCATCGGCTCGGTGATGGTCATCGGCGCCGTCTGCTCCGGCGTCGCCGGCATGCTCGGCGTCGCCTATTTCGGCAGCGCCCAGCAGAACGAGTTCGACGACTACCTGCTCGACTGCGATCGCCGCGGTGGTCGTCGGCGGCACCAGCCTGTTCGGCGGCCGCGGCGGCATCGGCAACACCATCGTCGGCCTGTTCGTCCTCGGCGTCCTCAACAACGGCCTCGATCACGTCCAGATCGACAGCTTCCTCAAGATCCTGATCCGCGGCCTGATCCTGCTCGCCGCGCTGATCATCAACGTCTACGCCCAGCGCCTGCGCGCGCAGAGCGAGACCAGCGGCGACTGAGCGGCGCGATCCGTCGGCCGGAGCGCACACTTCGGCTATTCGATGGCGATCACCGGCTCGAGGCCGGCCGTCTTGGCGAGCGCGCCGAGCCGCCGCTCCACCCGCGAGCCGCCAAGCGGCGCGAGGTCCTGCGGCAGCACCAGCGTCAACGCCTTGCCGTTCTGCTCGAGCCGTGTGCGGCCGACGACGCCCGGCATGGCGCCCGAGATCAGGTGCGCCACCCGCAAGGTCGCGCCGAGCGCCCTCGCCCGCTCCATGTAGCGGGTCGGCGCCAGCTCGCGGATGCGGGGGCTGAGCGCCTCGTCGATCAGCCCTTCGTGACGATAGAAGTTGGCGAGCGCCAGATAGGCGCGGCCCGGATGATCGACGCCGATAAAGGCGGCGTGGGCGATGAGGTTCAGGCTCTGCTCGCCGCGATATTCGGGATGGGTCCGCCAGCCGATGTCGGCAAGCAGGCAGGCGGCGTGCCGAAGGCGCGCCTCTTCCGCGGTCTCGTCGAGACCGACGGCGGCGAACGCCTGCGCCGACCACGGCGGCAGTTCGGCGGCGTGGCGTGGCGACCGCGAGCGCAGCCACGCAAGTTCCTCGCAGGCGGCGATCAACGGGTCGTGGGCCTTCTCCTCCGGCAACAGCAGGTCGTAGAGGTGGCCTTCGCGCACGCCCAGTGCCGACATCACGATCCGCGCCGGCTTCATGAACTTGATCACCTGCTCCAGCACGGCCGCCCCATAAGGCAGGAGTGGACGGCGGTTGCGCGAGATGACCTCGATCGAGTCGAGCAAATCGACGTCGCGCCGGGCGACCATGCGGCAGAAATCGGCGGCCTCGTTGGCATCGATCGTGTATTGGTGGGTCACATGCAGCGGATACCCCTTCTGCCGCATATGCAGCCGCGCGAGCGAGCGCCACGTCCCGCCGATGGCGAAGAACGCCCGCTTCTCCCCGCCCGGCAAGACTGCGGACTTGGCGAGCGCCTCGGTGATGATCTTCTCCGCCTTCTTGGGCGAGCCCTGCGAGGCCTCCTCCAGGCGGAGGCCGCCGAGCGGGAAGGTCTCGCCGATGCCGACCGCGTCGTTCTTGACATCGACCACCTCGAGGCTGCCGCCACCGAGGTCGCCGGCGATGCCGTCGGCCTCATGGATGCCGGAGATCACGCCCATCGCCGTCAGCCGGGCCTCCTCGGGGCCGGAGAGCATCTGAATCTTGGTTCCGATGATCCCCTCCACCGCCGCGACGAATTCCGGGCCGTTGACCGCCTCGCGCGGCGCGGCGGTGGCAAGAACATGGATGTCCGAGACCCCCATCTGATCGGAGAGCGCACGGAAGCGCCGCATCGCTGCGAGCGCCGAGGCCACCGCTGACGGATCGAGCCGGCCGGTCGCCTCGAGGCCACGGGCGAGACCGCACAGCTCCTTCTCGTTGAAAAGCGGCGTGGCGGAGCGGGAAAGGCGCTCATAGACCACGAGCCGGACCGAATTCGAGCCGATATCGATGACGGAGATAGGTCCCGAGCCGTTCAGCCGGCCGGGCGCCTTCTCGGCCTTGCGGTCAGTTGCGTTTCGTCCGCTTTCGGAGCGGCTTGGGCGAATCGGTCTTGAGAGATTTTCCACGGCCAGACAGGCTCGGATTGGTCATGAAGTACTGATGCGCGTTGAACGGCGACTCACCCTTCTTCCGCATGATGCGTTCCGAGCTACCGTCGGACAAGACCGCCCAGCTCTGCTGATTGTCGGCGAGGTTGGCGACCATGATCTGATCGAGGATCTGTTCGTGCACGGTCGGATTGGTGATCGGCACGATCGCCTCGACCCGCCGGTCTAGGTTGCGCGGCATCAGGTCGGCTGAGCCGATATAGACGGCGGCTTCCGGCGAGGGCAGGCCGTGGCCACGGCCGAAGCAGAAGATGCGGGCGTGTTCGAGGAAGCGGCCGACGATCGACTTGACGCCGATGTTTTCGGACAGGCCCGGAATCCCGGGCCGCAGGCAGCAGATGCCGCGCACCACCAAATCGATCTGCACGCCGGCGACGCTGGCATCGTAGAGCGCGTCGATGACGGTCGGATCGACGAGCGAGTTCATCTTCATCCAGATCGCGGCTGGCCGCCCGGCCCTGGCGTGCTCGACCTCGGCGCTGATCAGTTCGAGGATGCGGCGCCTCAGCATCGTCGGCGAGATCGCCATGCGCTCGAGCGCTGCCGGCTCCGCATAGCCGGTGATGTAGTTGAAGATGCGCGCCACGTCGTGGGCGATCGGCGGATCGGCGGTGAAGAACGACAGGTCCGTATAAATCCGGGCGGTCACCGGATGATAGTTGCCGGTGCCGATATGGACGTAGCTTGCCAGCGCTCCGGCCTCGCGCCGCACGATCAGCGACAGCTTGGCGTGGGTTTTGAGGTCCATGAAGCCGTAGACCACCTGGACCCCGGCGCGCTCGAGGTCGCGGGCCCAGCGGATGTTGGCTTCCTCGTCGAAGCGCGCTTTCAGCTCGACAAGGGCGGTCACCGACTTGCCGGCCTCGGCGGCTTCGGCAAGTGCCTTGACGATCGGCGAGTCGTTGGACGTCCGGTAGAGCGTCTGCTTGATGGCGACGACCTCGGGGTCTTCCGCCGCCTGGCGGAGGAACTGAAGCACGACGTCGAACGATTCATACGGGTGGTGGACGACCGAGATCCTTCTGGCGGATCGCCGCGAAGCAGTCGCCGCCCTTCTCGCGAATCCGCTCGGGAAACCGCGGCGTGTAGGGCAGGAATTTGAGGTTCGGCCGGTCGATCGCCACCAGTTGCGAAAGATCGTTGAGGGCGAGCACTCCGTCGACCAGGAAGATCTCGTCGCCAGACACGGACAGCGCCTTGGCAACCAGTTCGCGGAGGTCGACTGGCATCGCCGCCTCGATCTCCAGCCGGATCACCTCGCCCCGGCGCCGGCGCTTGAGCGCGCTTTCGAAGAAGCGGACGAGGTCCTCGGCTTCTTCCTCCAGCTCGATATCGGAATCGCGGATGACCCGGAATGCCCCCTGCCCCTCGACGGCGTAGCCGGGAAAGAGGCGTGCTACGAACAGGGTGACCGCCTGTTCGATGCGGATGAACCGGTCCTGCCCCGCTTCGGTCGCCGGCAGGCGGATGAAGCGGCCAAGGGTCGCCGGCATGCGCATCAACGCGGTCATCCGCCGGCCGCCGGCCTTGCGGGTGAGCTGCAGCGCGACCGTCAGGCCAAGATTGGGGATGAACGGAAACGGGTGGGCCGGATCGATGGCGAGCGGCGTCAGGGTCGGGAAGACCGAATCAGGAACCGTTCCTCCAGCCAGTCACGCTCCGCGTCGGTGATTTCGCTGGCCTCGACCAGCACGATCCCCTCGTCGCCGAGCGCACGGCGGAGGTTCGCCCAGATCACCTGCTGGTCCGTCGCCAGGGCCGAAACCGCCTCGCCGATGTGCCTCAGCTGCTCGCTCAGCGACTGGCCGTCATCGCTGATCATGGCGATGCCCCTGCGCTGCTGGCCAATCAGCCCGGCAACGCGCACCATGAAGAACTCGTCGAGGTTGTTGGCGGAAATCGACAGGAAGCGGAGCTGCTCGAGCAACGGATGGTTGGGATTGGTCGCCTCTTCCAGCACGCGCCGGTTGAAATGCAGCCACGACAGCTCGCGATTGATGAAGCGCGCGGGCAGGCCGCGCAGGCGCAGACCCTCCGCCTTGCCGAGGTCGGTGACCTCGGCCTCGCTTAGCGTGGCGACATCGGGATTCGTCTGTTCCATGGCTGTTACCCGCCAGTTTATATGGGATTGCGAGGCTAACCGCCAAATATAACGATTTCGCCAAGACAAGGATGCGGGCTCGATGAGCCGGGCTTCACTCGCCCTACTCTTCCGACCAGAGGTCCGCCTGCCGATGCGCGAGCCTGCCCAGCACCTCGCCGGCGAGGCGCTTGGTGATGGCCCGGGTCTCGGCCAGGGCGTCCGCGTCGAGCTGGTCGACGATCGTGTTTGCCGCTTCCAGCGACCGCTCCATCCGCACGATGATGAAGTCGATGACGGCGGGTTCGATGACAAGCTGGCGATCGGCGAACAGCTTGGTCAGAACCTGCCGCAGAAGCGCGTCGTCCGGCTCGCGGAGCTCCGCCATGGTCATGGCCCGCAGACGGGAGACGAGGTCGGGCAGCCTCAGGCCGAGCGCCGTCGGGCCAAGCCGGCTGGTGATCAGCAGAGCGCTGTCCGCTTCCCGCGCCGCGTTGACGAGATGGAAAACGGCGGCCTCGTCGACCGGGCCGGCATGAAGGTCTTCGACGACAACGGCCGCCGCTGTCGTTAGCCGTTCGACGTCGCTATCGGCAAGCTGCGAGGCGGCGATCCCGGCGGCGGCGCTCGCCTCTTTCCAGATCGCCGTCAGGTGCGATTTGCCCGAGCCGGCCGGCCCGACCAGCAGGACGCCGCGCTCCGGCCATGCCGGCCAGCGATCGATCGATCTCGATCGCCTCGCGATTGGCGCGGCCGACGATGAAGTCCGCCCGGCCGAGCGCCGCCCGATAGGGAAGGCCCAGCGGCATCTGCCGCGGCGGTCTCGACGTCTTGCCGCTCATTCCGGTGGCGGTGGCGGTTCGCCCGTCGTGCCGCGATAGATCGGGCTTGCCAGGTAGCGGGCAAGTCCGTAGCGGACCAGAACGCCCACTGCCGCGGCCGCCGGAATGGCGATCAGAAGCCCGACGAAGCCGAACAGCAGGCCGAAGGCGAACAGGGCGAACATCAGCCATACCGGGTGAAGGCCGACGTTGTTGCCGATGAAGAAGGGCTGCAGCACGTAGCCCTCGAGCAACTGGCCGACGATGAACAGCGTGGCCGTCGCCGCCGGCCACACCCAGTCCGGCCAGAACTGCAGCAGCGCAAGGCCGACCGAGGCGATGAAGCCGAACGTCGTGCCGAGATAGGGAATGAAGCTGATAACGCCCGCGACAAGACCGATCAGGAAGCCGAAGTTGACTCCGAGAAGGACCAGACCGCCGGCGTAGAACACGCCGAGAGTCAGGCTGACCAGCGCCTGGCCGCGCACGAAGCCGGCGATCACCCGGTCGATCTCGCGGGCGAGCCTGCGGATCACCTCGGCGTGGTCGCGCGGCAGCCAGCTGTCGATCAGGCCGACCATCCGGTCCCAGTCGTAAAGCAGGTAGACGGCGACCACCGGCGCCACGACGACGAGGGCAAGAATATTGATGACGGCGAGGCCGCTGCTCCAGATCGAGCCGACGATGCCGGTCGCCCAGCTTGACCACTGGTTGAGCACGTTGCCGATCGACGAGCGGACCGCTTCCGGGTCCACGCCGAGGCTTTCCGCCCATCGGCTCTTGAGGATCGCCTCGATGAGGTTGTCCACTTGCGCGACGTAGGAAGGCAGATTGGCGATCAGCAACGACAGCTGGTTGATCAGGATCGGAAGCACCAGGAGGAGAAGCGCGACGATCACCAGGAGCGACAGGATCATGATCGTCAGCGTCGCGGCCAGCCGGCTGAAGCCGCGGCGCTGGAACCAATGGGCCACGGGATCGAGCAGATAGGCCAGCGCCATGCCGCCGACGAACGGCAGCAGGATCGAGCTGAACACCTCCAGGAAGACCACCATCGCCACCAGCGCGGCCACCCAGAAGACGATCTGGCGATCGATCTTCATTTGCGCAGCCTCCCGTTGATGGCCGCGTCCTCCTGTGCCGGCGAACCCATGTGGCGGACCCAGTCGACCGCGTAGAGAAAGGCGGAGCCGATAGTCAGCACCCCGACGGCGACCACCATGATGCGCCGGAACGTCGCGAGGTCGATCGGGAAGGCGAGATCGCCGAGCACCAGCGCGGCGAGAACGATCTGGGCGACGGTGTTGAGCTTCGAGATGAAGTGCGGGCGCATCTCGACCGGGCGGCCCAGCATCCCGGCCAGCATCACCGCGCCGATGATCAGGACGTCGCGACTGACCACAAGGATCGTCACCCAGGGAGGGATCTCGTTCAGCACCGAGAAGGTGAGGTAGATCGACACCAGCAGCGCCTTGTCGGCGAGCGGATCGAGATAGGCGCCGAGCATCGAGCGCATGTTGAAGTGGCGCGCGATGAATCCGTCGACGCCGTCGCTCACCCCGGCGAGGACGAAGATCCAGAAGGCAGTCATCGGTTCGTTGGAAACGATCAGCCAGATCGTCAGTGGAACGAGGAAAAGCCTGCCGATGCTGATAAGGTTCGGAATCGTCACCTGGCGCGGACCTTTCGCCGCCGCGTCTGTCGTCACAGCCGCTTGCGGGATAGGAATGGCATGCCCTGCCGTCAAGGCCAAGCCGGCGACGCCACACTGCGGCCAAGCTGCCGCTTGCATTCGCCCGGCCATGTGATTGGATGCCATCGCGGCGGCCTTCCACTACCTGAAGATGCGGGCGATGACACTCTCCAACCGACGGACTGATCCTGCGACCTATTCGCAAGCCGGCGTCGACATCGATGCCGGCAACCAGTTGGTCGAGGCGATCAAGCCGCATCGTTCGCACCACCCGCGTCCCGGCGCCGATGGCGAGATCGGCGGATTCGGCGGGCTTTTCGACCTCGCGGCGGCGGGCTACACGGACCCGGTGCTGGTCGCCGCCACCGACGGCGTCGGCACCAAGCTCAAGATCGCCATCGAGACCGGCATTCACGACAGCGTCGGCATCGACCTCGTCGCCATGTGCGTCAACGATCTCGTCGTCCAGGGCGCCGAGCCGCTGTTCTTCCTCGACTATTTCGCCACCGGCAAGCTCGAGACGGACAGTCGGCGACGGATATCGTCGCGGGCATCGCCGAGGGCTGCCGAATTGCCGGCGCGCGCTGATCGGCGGCGAGACCGCCGAAATGCCGGGCATGTACGCAGGCGAAGCGACTACGACCTTGCCGGCTTTGCCGTCGGCGCGGCGGAGCGCGGCGCGCCTGCTGCCGCGCGCCGACATCGCGCGCGGGCGACGTCATCCTCGGCCTCGCCTCGTCCGGCGTCCATTCCAACGGCTTCTCGCTGGTCCGCGATCGGTCGATTGCCCGCTCGGAGATGCCCTACGACTTCCCCTGCGCCGTTCGGCCGTCCAGCCTCGGACGAGCGCTGCTCGTCCCGACCCGAATCTACGTCAAGCCGCTGCTTTCGGCCATGCGCGAGCCGGCGGGATCCAGGCGCTCGCCCATATCACCGGCGGCGGCCTCATCGACAACGTGCCGCGCGTCCTGCCCGAGCGACCTTGCCGCGCGCATCGATCTCGGCCGGATCGCGGTGCCGCCGGTCTTCCGCTGGCTGGCCGAGACCGGCACCGCTGGAGGAGAAGGAGATGCTGCGCACCTTCAACTGCGGCGTCGGCATGGTGCGTGGTCACCGAGGCGGATCGGCGCCGATGCCGTGGCCGAGGCGCTGACCGATGCCGGCGAGACGGTCGTTCCGCCTCGGCGATCGTCGAGGAACGAAGACGACGCCTCGATCGTTTTCGACGGCAAGCTGGACCTCGGAGGCGACTGATGGCGCGGCGGCCGACGGCGATCCTCATCTCGGGACGCGGCACCAACATGGCGTCGCTGATCGACGGCGGCCAGTCGCCGGACTATCCGGCGGAGATCGTGCTCGTCGTCTCCAACAATCCTGCCGCGGGCGGCCTGCAGCGGGCGCGCGAGCTCGGCGTCGCAACAGAGGTCATCGACCACAAGCAGTTCGGCTCGCAAGGCCGCAGTTCGAGGACGCCCTGCACGCGAAGCTCGAGGAGACCGGAATCGAGATCGTCTGCCTCGCCGGCTTCATGCGGCTCCTGTCGGAAACCTTCGTCGACCGCTGGCGCGACCGGCTGATCAACATCCATCCCTCGCTGCTGCCCGCCTTCACGCGGCCTCAACACCCACGCCCGGGCGCTCGAAGCGGGCGTCAAGCGTCCACGGCTGCACCGTTCATTTCGTGCGCGCCGGCGATGGATGACGGGCCGATCATCGTCCAGGCGGCGGTGCCGGTACTTCCCGGCGACACGCCGGAGGCGCTGGCCGAGCGGGTGCTCGCGGCGGAGCACAGGCTCTATCCGCAGGCGCTGGCGCTGGTCGCCCGCGAGGCCGTGCGGGTGGTGGACGAGCGGGTCGTCTGCCCCGACGCTTCAGGCAGCGGCGAGGAGATGATCCTCTCGCTCGGCTGCTAGCCAGGCGTTTCCACTGGCGCGAGCCACACCCGGTTGTCGTGGAAGGCAGCGCCGCCATAGGGCGCACCGGGTCGGCGCCGGTCAGCGTATTGATGCCCCTTCCGTCATCGAAGGCGGCGTTGGGGAAGATCCCTTCCGAGATAACCACGCCGCGGCAGAGTCCGTCGAAGGCCGCGCGTGGAGCGGACACGCCCCGCTCGTTGCCGACTGACGACCGCGCCATCGGCGACGCCGAGGGCGGCGGCATCGTCGGGATGGATCAGCACTTCCGGCCGCGCCCTCCTTGCTGCGTGACGACGGCGTTTCGTTGAAGGTCGAATTGAGGAAGGAGCGCGCCGGCGAGGTCGCCAGACGGAAGGGGTGGCGTGCGTCGGCTTCCTCGATCGCGGGGAAATAGTCGGGCAGCGCCGGCATCGTCCGCCAAGGCCCCATCGGCCCGTTGTTCGGGGCGTCGACGTTCGGCCAGTCGGGACGGAAGCGGAACTTGCCGTCCGGATAGGCGAAGCCGTCGAGATAGTGGGCGGTGTCGAAGTCGGGCTGACAGTCGATCCACTTCGCCTCCTCCAGCTCGGCCAACGTCCCCCACCCGGAATGACTGCGAGCAGCCAGTCGATGTGCTCGCGCTCGCTCATGCCGAAGCCGGGATGGTCGGCGCCGAGGCGGTCGGCCAGACCGCGCGATCACCTGGTGGTTGGAGCGGCATTCGCCCGGCGGCTCGACGAGCTTGGGGCCGAGCAGGATGTGCTGGTGGCCGCCGCCCTGGTAGAGGTCGTCGTGCTCGAGGAACATGGTCGCCGGCAGCACGATGTCGGCCATTGCCGCCGTCTCGGTCATGAACTGCTCGTGGACGCAGACGAAGAGGTCGTCGCGGGCGAAGCCGCGCTTCACCTTCGCCTGCTCGGGCGCGACCGCCACCGGGTTGGTGTTCTGGATCAGCATGGCGGTGACCGGCGGGCCGTCGCCGAGGCCGTCCGGCTCGCCGGTCAGCACCGGGCCGATCCGCGACTGGTCGAGATAGCGGATCGACGGGTCGACAGGCTCGAGGCCCTCGATCAGGGTCTTGTCCGAGTGGTAGATCGCCGCCATTGGTGTGGAAGGCGCCGCCGCCCTCGTGCTGCCAGGCGCCGGTGACGGCGGCGATCGAGGCGGCACGGCGTGCATGTTGACGGCGCCGTTGC
This sequence comes from uncultured Alphaproteobacteria bacterium, assembly GCA_963710805.1. Classification (GTDB taxonomy): domain Bacteria; phylum Pseudomonadota; class Alphaproteobacteria; order Rhizobiales; family Kaistiaceae; genus Bauldia. The sequence continues at coordinate 193,085 of CAVQBS010000048.1, forward strand.
GCGAGCGGGTGAAGCCGTAGCCGAGGCGGAAATAGGTGCGCGGCGTTGTGCCGACGAGCGCGGGCGAAGGCCTCGATCTCCGCGACGCTCAGGCCGGTGATCGCCGCCGCCCATTCCGGCGTCCGCGTCTGCAGGTGCGCCTCGAGCTCCTTCGGGCAGTCGGTGTAGCGCTCCAGATAGTCGCGGTCGGCGAGGCCGTCGCGGAAAGGACGTGCATGACCGCGCAGGCGAGCGCGCCGTCGGTGCCGGGCTTGAGGATCAGACGCAATGTCGGCCTGCTTCATGGTGGCGTTGTCGTAGACATCGACCACGGCGATGCTTGGCGCCGCGCTCCTTCCGCGCCCGGATCGCATGGGTCATGACGTTGACCTGGGTGGCGACCGGGTTGGTGCCCCAGATGACGACGCAGGTCGGACTTGCGCCATCTCGCGCGGGTCGGGGCCCGGCAGCTTGCCGGTGCCGGCGGTGAAGCCGGTCCAGGCCGGATTGGTGCAGATCGTGTCGAACTGGCGCGAATAGCGCTTGGCGTGGCGCAGCCGGTGGATGCCGTCGCGCTGCACCAGGCCCATGGTGCCGGCGTAGTAGTAGGGCCACACCGTCTCGGCGCCGTGGCGCGGCTCGGCCTCGAGGAATTCTCGGCGACGATGTCGAGCGCCTCGTCCCAGGCGATCCGCTGCCAGGCACCCGGGTCGCGCCAGTCGGCATGCCCTTGTCCCCGTTCCGCCGAAGGGGATGGAGCAGCCGGTCGGGATGATGGACCCGCTCGGCGTAGCGCGCCACCTTGGCGCAGACGACGCCGGCCGTGTAGGCGTTGTCCCTGCGCCCCGTGGACGCGGCCGATGGTCCGCTCGTCGAGCAGCTCGACCTCGAGCGCGCAGGTCGAGGGGCAGTCGTGCGGGCAGGCGGAATGGCCGATCCTGGTCTCGAGCGGGCGGTTCATCGGTCGGTCCCGGTGCGAAGGCCGCAAATCGTTGCGGCCCCTCGCCTGCCTTGGCACTTCCGGCGATATCGGTCAATCCGACGGCCGGTCGGGACCCATCAGCTCCGGACGGGATCGAGCGTCACCGCGTAGAGCTCGTTGTCGTCGCGGTCGATCAGCCGCACCGTCATCTGCCCGGTGTCGCCGTCGATGTCGACGCTGGCCGAAGAACTGCAGGCCGGCGGAGGGCGGCAGGTTGACGCCCTGCTCGGCCGCGGCGCCTTCGACGAACTTCACCTCCGGGCCGAAGGTCTTGTCCAGTTCGTTGGGGCCGAAGGTGCCGGCGTGGAGCGGGCCGGAGACGAACTCCCAGAACGGGTTGAAGTCCTGGAACTGCGGCCTCGTTGCGGGTCGTAGTAGTGGGCCGCGGTGTAGTGCACGTCGGCGGTCAGCCAGACCGCGTTGTCGATGCCGGTGTCGCTGATGAAGCGGAGCAGGTCGGCGATCTCCAGCTCGCGGCCCCGCGGCAGGGCCGTTGTCGCCGTTGGCCACCGCCTCGACGCCGGATCTGGTCGCTGCCAGTGTCCCACGATCAGGCCGAGCGGCATGTCGGAGGCGATCACCTTCCAGGTCGCCGTGGAATTGGCCAGCGCGCTGCTTCAGCCAGGCAGCTGGGTGTCGCCGAGGAAGGCGGCGTCCGGCGCGCTCGGTCCTGATCGGTTGGCGCTGTTGGCGCCGCGGTAGCTGCGCATGTCGAGGAAGAAGACGTCGAGCAGCGGGCCGTAGGCGATCTTGCGGTAGACGCGGCCGGGCTCGGCGGGGTTGTCGCGGATCGGCATGTACTCGTGGAAGGCGCGGGTTGGCGCGCGCCGACGAGCAGCGGCACCGATCTTCACCGTGTAGCGCTCGTCGCCGGCGAGATCCTCGCCGGCGACCAGTTGTTCAGGACCTCGTGGTCGTCCCACTGGCAGAACATCGGCACCTCGGCGTTGAAGGCGCGCACGTTGTCGTCCATCAGGTTGTACTTGCAGTGGCCGCGGAACTCGTCGAGCGTCTCGGCGACCTTGCGACTTCTCCTCGGTGAGTGACGGTTCTTCCACATCGTGCCGTCGGGCAGCGTCGACCTCGGCCTGGATCGGGCCGTCGGCGTAGATCGTGTCGCCCGAGTGGATGAAGAAGTCCGGGCTGTGCTTCAGCATCGTCGCGTAGATCTTCATGCCGCCCGCATCTCGTTGATGCCCCAGCCCTGGCCGGCGGTGTCGCCCGACCAGACGAACCGCACCGGGTGGCGCGAGGCCGGGGCAGTACGGAAATGGCCGACGATCGGCTCCGACGTCGCGTTGATGTCGCTAAGGTCGACCAGCGTACAGGCGGTAGAAGATGTCCTGGTCGACGGGAGTCCGGTCACCAGCCGCTTCGCCGCGAGGTCGCTGTCGGGAAGCGCGTCGACCCACGGCAGTTTCACCGGATTGGCGAAGTCCTCACGGGTGGCGATCTCGTACATCACCCGGGACGGCCGGTCGGCACGCGCCCAGATCATCCCCGAGGCGCCGTCCACATCGCCCGACTGCACGCCATGGGTAAAGGCGGGTCGCGTGCTGGCACGGGAGTAGAAGGGCATGGCGAGCCCGGACGCCGCCACCAGCCCGGCGGCACCGGCCGAGGCGAGGAATCCGCGGCGACTCACGGCGACGATCTTCGACATCTCTGACGCTCCCTGATGACGTGTGTTGCTGTCGTACCGGACATGCCCGGCAAGCGTTACAGCCGGATATCCCGCGCGTGAAGCTTTGATGAATTCCAACGCTTCCGGGCAGTGGCCGCGGCGGAGCGCCGCAGCCGGCGCGAGGGCAATCCGGGCGGACTGCTTGTCAGCAACCTGACAGCCAGCGTCGGCTAGCGTCCGCGCGCAAACGTCGAGATCGGTAACGAGAGTGGCGTTTGCGAGTTCGTCAACTTTGGAGATCTTTCATGAAACGCGCATTCTTGCTCGCTGCCGTAGCTGCTGTCGTTGCCAGCCCCGCCTTCGCGGCGGGGGCTTCCTGCAGCAGCGCACCGGCGTCGCAGTATCAGCCGCAGTCCAAGCTTGAGACCATGCTCAAGTCCGACGGTCTGACGGTCAAGCAGATCAAGACCGAGTCCGGCTGCTACGAGGTCTATGCCACCGACACGAGCGGCAATCGGGTGAACGTCGCCTACAACGCCGAAACCCTCCAGAAAGTCGACAATCCCGAAGCTGGCGAAAACTGATCCCGTCGCCATGTTGCAAAGATCAGGCGCCGCGAAAAGGTCGTGGGTTCGTGTCTGGGACCCTTTCGTGCGCCTGTTCCACTGGTCGCTGGTGCTGAGCTTCGGCGTCGCCTGGCTTAGCGCCAACGAGTGGCAGGACCTCCACATGTGGGCCGGCTATGCCGCCGGCGCATTGATCCTCCTGCGCGTGGCATGGGGTTTCATCGGGACGCCCTATGCACGGTTCTCGAGCTTCGTCCGCTCGCCGACGACGGTCGTCGACTATCTCAAGGCGGTCGTGACCGGGTCCGAAGCCCGCCACCTCGGCCACAACCCGGCCGGTGGCGCCATGATCGTGGCGCTGATGCTGGCGATGGCCTCCACCGCCTTCACCGGCTGGTTGCTGACGACCGACGCTTTCTGGGGCGACCGGTGGGCGCAGCACTTACACAACTACTTGGCTGACGGGCTGCTCCTCCTGGTCTGCATCCACCTCGCCGGCGTCTTTCTGGCGAGCTATCGGCATCGCGAGAACCTCGTCGCCGCCATGGTGCTCGGCAGGAAGCGGGCGGCGGAGGCCGAGGACATCGATTGAAACAGAGGAGTCTCCTTCCCTCCTCTCGCAAGCCAGAAGGGTAGCCTTCGCGCCCCACAGCGCTTGCCAGGTGAACCGGTCGTACTCGGCTAGTGGTACGACCGGTTTCACTTGCCCCCAAATATCTCCGGCTCGTCTTGGCTGTCACACCCGCATCATGTGCGTGGTGATGCTGTTCAGCTCGATCGGCTTGTCCTCGCCGCACACGACCGTGCCGCCGAGATTGACGAACCGCCTGCCGAACAGGCAGCTCGGCTCGAACGAGAACGTCATGCCGGGCTGCATCTCGACCTCGGCGCCGAACGTCGGCACCTCGGCCGTAAGCGCATAGCGATCGGCCCCCGGCAGCCGGTTGAAGCCTTCGCCGAAGCCGCAGACCAGCCCGAACGGATTGATGCTGTGGATCAGCGGGTGGACGTTGTCGCCGCCGGCCTTCTTCAGGGGCGCCTGCATCGCCTCGACGACCTCGCCGAAGGTGCGGCCCGGCCGCAATGCGTCGAGACCGGCCTCATAGGAGGCGCGCGCCACTTCGGCGGCCCGCTCGTAGTCGGCGTGCACCTTGCCGACGGCGACGGTCGGCTGGTGCTGGGTCTCCAGCATGCCGAGCGAGGAGAACACCTCGCCAGCGACGATGTCGCCGTCCTCGATCACGCGCGGCGCATGCGGACGATAGTTCCAGGTCGGCGGACCGAAGCTGACGAAGTCCTTGCCCGAGCTGAGAAGTATCTCGGCGGTGAACCCGACGTGGCGCGGACAGGCAGCCGACGATCGCCGAATAGATGTCGCCCTCGGTGACTCCCGGCCGCGTCGCGTCGCGCATCGCCATGCACATGGCCTCGCCGACATCGGCCGACCACTTCAGTACCTCCAGCTCTTCGTCGCTGCGTCGCGGCGGTCAGCTCGTAGAACCGGTCGCCCGACCTGCACGAAGGTCGCGTCGGGGAAGGCGTCGAGCACCGTCTTCCACGTGTGGTAGGGCATCGGCCCGTCGAAGTAGAACGGCGGATACGGGTCGAGCCCGATCACGCCGATACGCTTCTGGCCGATGCCGACCTCCTTCATCAGCAACGGCAAGGAGCTTCGCCGTTCGGCGCGCCGGCGTAGAAGTTCTCGGGGCGTATCCACACCGCCTCGTTGCGCTCCATCGCCTGCATGTGGTCGTTGGCGGCCAGCGCGAAAGCCAGCACGCGCGGCTCGCCGTCGCGCGGGAACACGACGATGGCACCGGGCCGGTCGTTGGTGAAGAAGTTGTCCATCGAGATACGGCGCCGGAAACGCGCCTTCGCGCGAGCCGAAGACGACCAGGCCCTTCGAGATCCATCTCCTCCATGATCTGGCGGCCGATGTTCCAGCGACGGTCGCGCTCGGCGAGAGAGAACTCCGGAACGGTGCGCTCGGTCGTCGGCACCGGCTTGAGCATTGCTGTGGCTGCGGTCATTGTCTGTTTCCTTTCAGCTTGGTGTCGCCCGGATCTGGCGGGCCCTGGCGCTCAGGCCCGCACGCCTTCAATGTCGGCGCTGCCGAGGGGAAGCTTCGCGACACCCGTGAAACGGTCGCCGTCGACCTCACCCGAGACATCGGCTTTCAGCGGGCCGATGGGTGTCCTGATCTTGGTGACGAAGTGAACCGCGTTACCGGACACGGTTCCGCCCGAAAAATCTGTACTGCCCTTGGGGTTGTCGAGCCTTCCGCTGAGGGTATTGCCGTCGACCTTGAGGGTGAGGGCCCCTTCCTGAGGACCCATCGGAGTCTTCACCGTGACTTTGTAGTGTCCTGCAACAGCCATGATCGTTCTCCTTTCGTTGATGCTGTCCGACGCGCGCCATGCGCATCGTCAGAGGCTGCGGTATGCGCTGATGACCCTAGGGTCGGGTGTGCCGGCGTTCAGTCGCCGTTCTGGACATTCGTTTGACCTTTTCGGACAATCGCCTGGCAATGCTCGGTAGTGGTGGGAAACATGTCTACGAGCGCGCGTTGTTGGTGCTCGTCGAGGCGGCGGCGCGCCTCGACATCAATGTCGACGTCGCAGCGCTTGCCCCGAGCCGGCATGTGGCCGGACACGACACACTCGTACCGGTGAGCGAATATCAAACGGTGGTGCGGGCCATATTCTCCGACCCGCGTCAGACCCTCGGCATCGATCTGGCGCGGGCACTGCCGCTCGAATCAGCGGGCCTGCTGGGGGTTCCTGCTTCGCTCCAGCCCGACCTTCGGCGACATGCTGCGTCGCGCGGAGCGCTACATCCGAATTGTCTTCCGCTTCACGCGGCTTGAGTTGCTCGACGGCGGGGACAACGTCATCGTCCGGTGCGACCATCCGGATCCCTCGCCTTTCGGCCGGCGCGAGCAGGAAGTATGCTTCTTTCTTGGCCAATGGCTCACGTGGGGCCGCGGCCTCGTCGGCGACAAGGTCGCACCGTCACACGTGCGCATGCGTTGGACCGGACCTGTCGACGCGGCGCCATTCGATGCGTTCTTCCGTTGCGCGGTACGATTTGGGGCGGTTGACGATGCGCTCGTCTTCAGCCGAGAGGTATTCGACCTGCCCCTGCCGGAACACGCGCCGGAATTGACGGCCATGTTCGACAATTACGCGGCCGCGATGGTCAAGCGAATTTCGCCAGAGGCGACGTTCGCGGACAGCGTGCGCGAGGCCTTGTCCGAGGGCCTGTTGAGCAATGCGGCCACCGAATCGGCCGTTGCACGGCGGCTGGGGATCACCGTGCGCACCTTGCACCGACGTCTGGCCGAAGCGCAGAGCTCATTCCGTCAGATACGCAGCGAACTGCTGCGCAGCCGTGCCGAGCAATTGCTCGGTGAGCAAAAGCTTCCTATCGCAGAAGTCTCCTATCTCCTGGGCTACGCCGAACCGTCCACCTTCCACCGCGCCTTCCGGCAGTGGACCGGCCTCACCCCGGCCCAGTGGCGGAGCCATTCACAAGACGCCGTCTAGGAGCGATTGCCGAAACGAAGAGTGGCGCGGTCATCGACCGCGCCACCAGGCTGTTTCAAGAAAAAAGCAGTCGCCGTCTTACCAGCCGATCTGGACGGTCGCGCCGACCTGGCCGTTGCCGTTCTGGACGACGTCCGAGTTGTTGTTCTTGCCGAACTGGAAGATGCCGTAGGCGTTTCCGTCGCCGTTCTGCTGAAGCGTCCCGGCGTTGCCCTTGCCCTCCTGATGGATGATGCCGAGGTTACCGAAGCCGTTCTGGCCGAGCCCGGCCATGTTGTTCTTGCCGATCTGCTTGATACTCGCGCCGTTCTTCACGGCGTTGACGACGCCGTAGATCATCAGCCCGGCTTCGAGAGCCTGCTGGTGCTTGGCGTCGTGCGGAACGTAGGTGAGCGAGACCGAGCCGCCGGCGGCGGCCGGGCTCACCAGGGCCGCCGAGCCGATCATCACGGCGGCGGTAGCTGCGGTCAGGGTCTTGAGGGTCTTGGTGGCCATTGTCCGTCTCCTTGGTCGCTTGTCTCGGGTGCCGGTTTGTCCGTCCGATGGTGGGGACTATGCGCTGCCGCGACTGAACCCGATCGGAACCCGCCGTTCAGACGGCGTTAATCCGCGGGGCCAGGGAAAGAGCGATTAGCCGGACTGCAATTCCGTATTTGAAAACAATTACGTACGCCATCCTGAGAGCCCGCCCCCGACCTGATTGGGGGTGCCGGGGTGAAGCCCGAGCCTCGAAGGACGCACCGGCTTTTCGCAACACGTAGCAGCAGTGAAAACATGCGACAGAATTGAAAAGAAAAAGGGCTCCGGTCGCCCGAAGCCCCTTTCAGATTTGTGGCAAATCGGCGTGCGGTCAGATCGCGCCGCCAACCCGCTGCTCGCATGTGATGGTCATGCCGTTCGCGGTGACGACCAGGTTCGCGTCGTAGACGCCGCCACCGCCGAGCATCACCTGGCCGAGCGTCGCATCATTGCCGGGGCCGGCCATGAAGCTGCCGCCCTGCTGGATGTGCGAACTGCCTCCGCCGCCGGCCTTGACCACCTTGAACTGGTACTGGCCGTTGACGAGGGCATCGGCGTGGACGACGCCCTGCAGGACGATCATGCCGTTGGTCGAATCCACCTGGATCTCGCAACGGAGCGGCTCGGGTGTCGAGCTCGCTGGGCCAGCGCCCATGGCAAACCCGGCCGCACCGAGCCCGATGAGCAGCGGCAATGCGCGTGCCGCCAAGCGCTTGTGCATCTTGAACATTCTTCGATCTCCTTTGGTCGTCCGAAACGACAGCCGAGGGGAGCCTCTGCCCCCCTCGGCCGTTCGATGGCATTGATCCCGATTAGGGGCAGGTCTGCACGAAGGCAGCGACGTTGCCGGAACCGGCCTGCGCCACATTCGCATCGCATCCGTCGCCGACCTGGACGCCGGCTGCCACGTTGCCGTTGCCGTCCTGGGTCAGGATGGCGTTGTGGTTCGAGCCGAACTGACCGACGCCGGCGGAGTTGCCGTGGCCGTGCTGGTAGATATCACCGTAGTTGTTGAAATCCATCCTGGCCGATGGCGGCGGTGTTGTGGTTGCCGTGCTGGGTGGCGATCCCCGTGTTCCAGGCGCCGTTCTGGTAGACGCCGATCTGGTCGCCAACGCCGGTCTGGCCGCCGCCGGCCGCATTGCCCCAGCCGAACTGCTGGATGTTGACGCCGCTTGCCATGGCCGGAATGGTGGCGAGGCTGACGACCGAAGCGAGGGCGAGGCTGGTGATGAACTTGCGCGTGATCATTTTCCGTCTCCTTGGGTTGTGCGGTGGCACCGCGTGTCGAGGACGGTTCGGGTTCTACGACCCCCGCCTCGAACCCAGGCTGAACCCGCCATTCAGAGTTCGTTCACCCGCCCAAAAAGGGCGGCCCGAAAGGCGGCCGCCTTGGCTCGCCTTGCCAACTGACTGTCTTTTCGAAGAAATCTTACGTCGCCACACACGCGCTCTTGAGCAAGTCTAGAATGATGCTTGAAGACAAACGGACGACGGCACGGACGATGTTCGTCGAACTGTCGTCGTCTCTCGCTCGGGCGCCCTTTGATGAGAATCGCCTGCCTTCCCTGGTACGACCTGCCCGAAACGGACGCCGCTCAGGATTCCCTCTGGTCAACGCTCGCCCGGCATCTGCGCAGGGAGGGCATGCGCGACGTCCCGTCGCGGCTCTCCCAAACCGTTCCGGTGCCCCGCATCTTCACCGACCCGCAACTCCTGCTCGGCCAATGCTGCGGCTACGACCTGGTCTATGGCTTTGCCGACAGCCTCAGCCTTGTCGCCACGCCTCGCTACGGCGCGCCGGGATGCACCGGCTCCGACTATCGCAGCTTCGTCCTCGTTCGGGATACGTCCCGGGCCGGCGATCTCGAGGCGCTCCGTGGGAGCGTCTGCGTCGTCAACAGCTTCAATTCGCACTCCGGCACCAATGCGCTGAGAGCGCTCGTCGCCCCGTTCAGCCGGGATAGCCGGTTCTTCTCGGCGGTGAAGGTGAGCGGCGGCCATCTCAAGAGCCTCGCCCTTCTCCGGGCCGGCGAGGCCGACGTCATGGCGATGGACTGCGTCGTCCATGCGCTCCTCGGGCGACACCGGCCAGAGGCGCTCCAGGGAACCCGCATCCTGATCCGGAGCGAGCCGGCCCCCGCCCCGCCCTTCATAACCTCGGCCAAGACCGACCCGGTGACGACCGACCGGCTGCGGACCGCACTCGCTAACACGATGGCGGACCCTGATTGCGCCGACGCAAGGTCGGCGATGCTGCTCGACGGAATCAATGTGCTGCCGCTCGAGACCTACGGCAGGATCGTCGAGATCGAGGCTTCCGCCTTGCGGCACGGCTATCGGGAGCTGCACGCGACGACGCCGGTGCTGAGCCGGTGACTTTTCGATCACCGGCCGGGCCGAAATCAGCGTGGAGGGGCGCCTCAGCCCTTCTGCGCCTTGAGCAGCGCCTCGCGCAGGTCGGCGCGCATCGGCTCGCTGACGTTGTTGTATTCCTCGTCGAGCGAGACGAAATGGCCGCCGCCGAGATCGAAGACCCACAGCGTCGAGAAGGATTTGGTGACCGGGCCGAGGTCTTCCTCCGGCACGCTGAGCGTGACGACCTTGGCCTGTTTCTGACCGTCGCCGAACGGCACCGTCTTGGTCGTCTCCTCGTCCACCGCCATGCCGCCCTTGTCGATCTTCGGCGCCTTGAAGCTTGACTGCCAGTCGTAGTCGGCATTGGCGGTGCGGAGGATCATGGTCACTGCCTCGAAGTCGGTTTCGCCGACGAGGTAGTAGACGCAGTAGCCGGTGACGCCCGGCTCGGCGGCGGCGGTCGCCACCGAGATGCGCTCGCCGCCGGCGATCTCGACCGGACACACCAGTCCGGGCGGGGCCGGCTTGTCCTCCGCTGCGGCGGGAAGCGCAAGTCCGGCCGCTAGGGCCAGAGCGGCGATCAGCCTCCGGCCGGCGGACGCCGGCATCGTATGTGCCGTTTGCCTTGACCGCGGCTGCCGGTCATCGCATTGTTTCGATCTGTCTCGGGGACGGTCCATGAAGCGTCTTTGTCTCGCACTGTTTCTGGTCATCATCGCCGGCGTGCCCGCAAAAGCCTGGTACAGCAAGGGCAATCTACCGACCTGCAATTCCTGGCAGGTGATTATCTCCATCCAGCAGAAATTCTCCTACGCCAACCGCAAGACCTTCCACTGGGGCGTCGGCATCAAATCGGTGACCGAAATCCGCGAGTTGCCGGACATCATCCGCGACCACAGCCTGATCGGCCGCCGCTATTGCCGGGGCACGGCATGGCTGTCCAACGGGCGGCGCTCCGAGGTGGTCTATCTGATCGAATCCAAGCAAGGCTTCGCCTCGATCGGCTGGCGGGTGGAGTCGTGCCTGCCTGCCTACGATCCGTGGCACGTTTATGGCAGTTGGTGCCGCTCGATCGAGCCGTGAGGCGGTTCGGCCTCGCCGGACTTTTCGCACTGACAGGCGTCTCGGCCTCGGCGGCCGACCGCGCCGGTGATTTCGACTTTTACCTCCTCGCCCTCACCTGGTCGCCGAGCTACTGCGCGAACACCCATCGCCCGGATCCCGCCCAGTGCGACCTGAAGCTCCCCGGCTTCGTCGTCCATGGCCTGTGGCCCGAATATGAGCGCGGCTATCCGCAGTATTGCGAATCCGCCACCCTCCCCCGGCGTCTGCCGCGGAGCACGATCTCCGGCATTGCCGATCTCATCCCGTCCGCAGACGCGGCCGAGTATCAGTGGAAGAAGCACGGCATCTGCTCGGGCCTCCGGCCGGAAAGCTATTTCTCGCTCCTCCGTCGCGCCACCGAGCGGGTGACCGTGCCGAGCGAATACACCGACGTCAGCACCGACCTCACCACCCGCGAGGCGGACATCGAAGCCGCCTTCGTCGCCGTCAATCCCGGACTGTCCGAGCGCGGCATGACCGTCACCTGCGATCGCGACGGGGTCATCGAGGTCCGGATCTGCCTTACCAAGCGGCTCGATTTCCGCCGCTGTGCCGCGGTCGACCGCGATGTCTGCCGGTTGCCGGGCGTGACGCTGCAGGCCGTGGACTGAACCCGGAGCCTCTAGCGTTGCTGACCTGCCTCAGAGCAAGGGCGCCCACGCCCCCAACTCACCCTGCCGTCCCGGATGCACCGCAGCGCGGAGTGGTGCGGTGCTGGTCCGGGACCTCGTCCTGGCCATCGTCAAAAAGAAAGCCCCGCCGAAGTGGGGCTTTCGGTCTGCGCCTTGCGGACGCCTTTGCCTCAGAACTTGAAGCCGACACCGACCAGCACCTCGTTCGACGAGAAGCCGAACTTGGTCTTCGGCGTCGTGGCAAACTTGTTGGTGCCATAGTCCGTGTAGCGGTACTCGATCCGACCGACCACGTTGCTCGTCAGCATCGCCTCGACACCGCCGCCGACCGTATAGCCGGTCACGGTTTTGGTATCCTTGCTGCCCGGGATCTTGGCCTGAAGGCCTCCGACCGCGAGGCCGCCGGTGGCGTAGGGCATGAACCCGTTGATCGGTACGCCGACCCGCCCGCGGACGGTGCCGTCCCACGAGTTGCTGAGCTTGGCGCCACCCTTCTTGGCGGTCATGCCACTGGCCATGATGTCGGTCTCGATGCCGAATACGAGGTTCGGGTTGATCTGGAAGTTGTAGCCACCGAATGCGCCGCCGACCATGGCGTCGGCGCTCACCGAGACGCCGCCGTTCTTCGCCGAGCCCCAGCCGTAGCCGAGCACGCCGCCGACGTAGCCGCCCGTCCAGTTGGACACCGGAGCGGGGTTGTAAACGACCGATGGCGGCGGTGGCGGGGCATAGATGTCGGCGGCCCCCGCCGTGCCGGTTCCCATTGCGAGCGCGATCAAGCTTGCGCCCCAGATACTCTTACGCGACATAACACATTCTCCTCGTTTTCCGCGGCGTCACCGGTCTCCGCCTAAAACGCAATTCCCCCGGTTTCAGCCCGGATAGAGCCCGAGCAATATGGCGTAAAGGTTAAGGAAATGCGGCGGCAAGCGGGCGTCCTCAAGGCCGATTATGGCGTTGCAGAAAGGCTACAAATGGCAGATTTCTGCGGTTTTCGGGGGAAGCAAGAAATCGTTAACCTTGTTTACCATCCTCAATCCGTTTCAATTCGGGAAACCGCGATAGGTTCCGCCACAACACGCCCATGACCTCCTCCCCCGGCATCGCCATAGTCACCGGCGCCGCGCGCCGCATCGGCCGCGCCATCGCCGAACAGCTCGCTGCCGATGGCTGGGCGGTTGCAATCCATTATGATCGTTCAGGAAACGACGCCGAAGCGGTCGCCGGGCAGATCGTGTCGTCGGGAGGGCGGGCGGCGATCGTCCAGTCCGATCTCTCCGATCCGGCAGCGCCGGAGCGGATCGTCGATGCCGTGGTCGAGACCTTGGGTAAACCTTCGCTATTGGTAAACAATGCGTCAATGTTCGCCACGGACCGGGGCGGCGCGCTGGATCGCGCCCTGTTCGACCGGCAGCTCGGCGTCAATCTGACGACGCCGATCTTCCTCGCCCAGGCATTCGCCCTCGCCCTTCCCGACGGCGTCGAGGGCAATGTCGTCAACCTCCTTGACCAGAGCGTCTGGAAGCCGACCCCGCGGCATTTTTCCTACCAGCTCGCCAAGGTCGCGCTGTGGGAAGCGACCAGGATGCTCGCCCAATCGCTGGCGCCGCGGGTGCGGGTGAACGCCATTGCTCCCGGCCCGACCCTCAGGCACGCCGACCAGACGGAGGAGGAGTTCCAGAGGCGGCTCGCGATGATGCCCCTCCAACGGGGGCCTGAGCTCGCCGAGTTCGGCCGGACGATCCGTTATTTCGTTGAAAATCGGTCGGTCACGGGACAGATGATAGGATTGGACGGAGGTCAGCACCTTCTGTGGCAGACCCCCGACGTCACTGAGTTCGACTAAGCCCATGATCGAGGAGACAGACACCGCCGCCCCGGCGGCACCACGTCGCGTCGGCGTCGAGGTCATTGCCGATGTCATCAAGCGCCTGCCGAACGGGCCGGGCGTCTACCGAATGATCGATGCCAATGGCAAGGTCCTCTACGTCGGCAAGGCGCGCAGCCTCAAGAAGCGCGTGCAGAGCTACACCCGCCTCGCCGGTCAGCCCGGCCGCATCGCGCGGGTGATCCTTGCCACGGCGTCGATGGAATTCGTCTCCACCCGCACCGAGACCGAGGCGCTGCTTCTCGAGGCCAATCTCATCAAGCGCCTCCGGCCGCGCTTCAACGTGCTGTTACGCGACGACAAGTCGTTCCCCTACATCCTGGTCACCGATGACCACCCGGTGCCGGCGATCGTTAAGCATCGCGGGGCACGCAGCCGCAAGGGCACCTATTTCGGTCCGTTCGCCTCCGCCGGCGCCGTCGGCCGCACGATCAACGCGCTGCAGCGGGCCTTCCTGCTCAGGACCTGCTCGGATTCCTTCTACGAGAGCCGGACGCGGCCGTGCCTCCTCTACCAGATCAAGCGCTGCTCGGCGCCGTGCACCGGCGTCATCTCCGAGGCCGACTACGCGCATCTGGTCGACGAGGCGAAGGCCTTCCTCTCCGGCCGCAGCCAGGCGGTCCGCGTCGAGATTCAGGAGGCAATGGAGGCAGCCTCCGAGCGGCTCGACTTCGAGGCGGCCGCCGTCTATCGCGACCGGCTGGCTGCGCTGTCGCACATCCAGTCGCATCAGGGGATCAACCCGCACGGCACCGAGGAAGCCGACGTCTTCGCCTGCCATCAGGAGGGTGGCGCCACCTGCATCCAGGTCTTCTTCTTCCGCACCAGCCAGAACTGGGGGAACCGCGCTTACTTTCCGCGGGCCGACAAGGACCTCGACTGCGCTGCCGTGCTCGGCGCCTTTCTCGCCCAGTTCTACGACGACAAGCCGGTGCCGAAGCTGGTCCTGCTCTCCCATGACGTCGAGGAGCAGGATCTGCTCGCCGAAGCGCTGTCGGAGAAGAGCGGCCGCCGCGTCACCGTCAGCCGGCCGCAGCGCGGCGAGAAGAAGGAGCTGGTCGACCATGCGCTTGCCAACGCCCGCGAGGCGCTGGGTCGGCAGCTCGCCGAATCGACCTCGCAGAAGAAACTGCTCGCCGGCCTCGTCGATCGCCTCGGTCTCCCGGACATCCCGCGCCGGATCGAGGTCTACGACAACAGCCACATCATGGGCACCAACGCCGTCGGCGCGATGATCGTCGCCGGCCAGGACGGCTTCGCCAAGAGCCAGTACCGCAAGTTCAACATCCACTCAGAAGACCTGACGCCGGGCGACGACTACGCCATGATGCGGGAGGTGCTGCAGCGCCGCTTCTCGCGTTTGCTCAAGGAAGCCGGACCGCGCGCCGCGCCGGACGAGGAATCCGAGGTGGTCGGCCCGTGGCCCGATCTCATCATCGTCGATGGCGGCCGCGGCCAGCTCGCCGCGGCAGTCGACACCCTCGGCGAACTCGGCATCAGCGACCTGCCGATGGTCGGCGTCGCCAAGGGACCGGAACGCGACGCCGGCAAGGAGACATTCTTCGTGCCGGGCCGCGAACCGTTCATGCTGCAGCCGCGCGATCCGGTGCTCTATTTCGTCCAGCGGATGCGCGACGAGGCGCACCGCTTCGCCATCGGCTCGCACCGCACCCGGCGGCGCATCGACATGGCGCGCAATCCCCTCGACGAAGTCGCCGGCATCGGCCCGACGCGGAAGCGCGCCCTCCTCCACCACTTCGGCACGGCCAAGGCGGTCAGCCGAGCAAGCGTCGACGACCTGCTCGCCGTCCAGGGAATCTCGGAGCAGACGGCCCGGGCGATCTACGATCATTTCCACGATCGCCGGGAATAGATGCTGCCCGCGAAAGCGAATGTCTTGTGCCGCAGTGGAATTGTTCTCGTATCGCCAAGCTGATCCACGACCTTGCCGCGAATTGACGTTCCCGTTGCAAGCGGCCTATAGTGGAAGAGGTGAAAGCGAGGGCCAACGGATGGCCAGCGGCCGCGGTCATGACGATCATGACGACCACGAAGGGTCAGCCCTGTCGCCTGTCGCCCTGAGGGTCAGGGCTCTGGAGTCTCTCCTCACCGAAAAAGGCTACATCGAACCACCGGCCCTCGATGCGCTGATCGACTATTTCGAGACCCGCGTCGGCCCGCGGAACGGCGCGTGTGTTGTTGCCCGAGCGTGGAGCGACCCCGAATATCTTGAATGGCTCCGCCGTGACGCGACCGCAGCGATCGCGTCGCTCGGCTATTCGGGGGCACAGGGCGAGCACATGGTGGCCGTCGAGAACACCCCCGTTCGCCACAATCTGGTGGTTTGCACCCTCTGCTCCTGTTACCCGTGGCCGGTACTCGGCCTTCCACCGGTCTGGTACAAGTCGGCGCCTTACCGCTCGCGAGCGGTTTTCGACCCGCGCGGCGTTCTTGCCGAGTTCGGCGTCGCACTGCCGCCCGAAACCGAGATCCGCGTCTGGGACTCAACCGCCGAGGTTCGCTACCTCGTGGTTCCGATGCGACCCTCCGGCACCGAGGATTGGGACGAGGCGCGCCTCGCCGCCTTGGTCACGCGCGACAGCATGATCGGCACCGGACTGTCGCTTGCACCAGGAGAAGCGGACGCATGAACGGTGGTCACGACCTCGGTGGCATAATGGGCTTCGGTCCGATCAATCCTGAGCCTCACGAGCCCGTCTTCCATACCCAATGGGAGCGCCGGATGTTTGCTCTCGAGTTGGCAACCGGCGCTGCCGGGGGATGGCCAATCGACGAAGCGCGACACACCCACGAACGCGCGACGCCGACAGCCTACCTTTCGATGAGCTACTACGAACGGTGGCTGGACAGCACCGAGAAGCGCCTCCTTGAACATGGCCTCGCGACGGCGGAGGAGATCGCCGGTGGTCGCAGTCTCGGTTCGCCGGCGGCAATAAAGGGCAAGCTGCATGCTGCCGACGTCGCTCCCGGCATGGCGGCCGGAGATCCTTACACGCGGCCGTCCGACACGACCCCGGCATTTTCGATCGGCGACCGGGTGAGGACCCGCAACATCCATCCGGCCGGCCACACCCGGCTGCCGCGTTACGCGCGGGGCCGCATCGGCACCGTCGAACGCATCAACGGCTACATGGTCTTTCCCAATTCGAATGCGCACGGGCTTGGTGAAGACCCGAAGTGGAACTACGCGGTCAGCATCGATGGCCCCGAGCTGTGGGGACCAGACGCCGATCCGGCGACAAGCGTCTCGCTCGATCTCTGGGAACCCTACCTTGAAGCCACCTGAAGCGACCGCCGCTGCGCTTGCCGCATTGCAGGTCGTCCCGCAAGAGGACGGCGAGCCCGTGTTTGCCGAGCCGTGGCAGGCACAGGTCTTTGCCATGGCGCTTACCCTTCATCGGCGCGGCCTGTTCACGTGGAAGGAATGGGCGGACCGGCTGGCGAAGGAGATTCAAGCCGCCCAGTCCCGGGGCGATCCCGATCTCGGCGACACCTATTACGACCACTGGCTGGCAACCCTGGAGAAGATCGTGGTCGAACGAGGCGTCCTCTCGACCTCCGGCCTCCTGTGCCGCCGCGACGCGTGGGACCGGGCGGCCCGCGCCACCCCGCACGGCGAACCCATCGTCCTCGGGCGCGAGCGCCAGAACTGATCGCCGCGCATCCGGGACCGGGGTCATCGGGCTACCCGGAGCCCTCCGCCGTCGGCACCGCACAACAAATGCCGACGGCGACAACCCTGAGGTAACACTGTTTGTCTGTCTGAACGGAAGCAATATATTGATGGATGGCTTGTCGACAAATACCTAATTCTATCATTACTTTACGTATAAAGTTATTCGCGGACAATTCCGTTTACCGTCGACCGGCCCTGCGCTATGGGAAGGCTATGGAGCAGATTTCCCAGCTCATTGTCGCCCACCCGTATTATTTCCTTTTGCCGCTGGCGATCGTCGAGGGGCCGATTGTTTCCTTCGTTGCCGGCTTCCTGATCTCCCGCGGCTATCTCGCGCCGCTTCCCACCTTCGCGATTCTGATCCTCGGGGATTTTCTCCCCGACATGGCCCTCTATGGCATGGGGCGTTTCGGCGCCTCCTGGCCGTGGGTCCAGCGCCTGGTGGAAAAGAGCCGCCTTGGCCAGAACCAGTTCGAACGCCTTTCGGGTGTGTGGGCGCAGCACCCGGTCAAGATGATCTTCTTGAGCAAGCTCGCCTATGGCCTGTCGCCCCCGCTGCTCATGTCGGCGGGCCTGGTCGGCGTGTCCTGGCGCAAGTTCGCCGGCCTGTCGCTGCTCACCACCGTCGTGCTGCGCGCCATCCTGACGGCGCTCGGCTTCTATCTCGGCGGCTACTCGGAAGCGGTCGCCAGCACCCTCCAGGCCATCGAGCTCGCGGTGGCCGCCGCGATCATCGCTGCCGTCCTTTACTACGGACTGTCCTACTACATGCGGACGCGGCTCCTTGAGGCGGAGATGCCCCCATCGCGGCCGGACCCGCGATCCATGCGGATCGCGATCTGCACCGATACCTTCCTGCCGCAGCTCTCGGGCATCGCCAATTCCGTCGAAATTCTCGCCGGGCAACTCCGCAAAGCCGGCCACGAGGTGCGGATCTACGCGCCGAGACTACCGGAGGCCGGAGACGATCCGAACGTCGTGCGGTTCCCCTCTTTCCTCATCCCCGGCTCGGGCGGCGGCCTGGCGCTCGTGTTTCCGTTCGGCGGCTTCCGCGATCTCCGGCGTTTCAAGCCCGACTTGATCCATACCCAGACCTTTTCGACCGTCGGGATGCTCGCCGTCTACGCCGCCTGGCGGCTCCGCGTGCCGCTGGTCGGCACCGATCACACCTTTCCGGCCGACTATCTTTTCTACATGAAGCTCGATTTCGCGCCGCTGCGTTTTCTGGTTTGCCGTGCGGCTGCATGGTATTACGCACGCTGCGACTTCGTCACGGCGCCGAGCGAGAGGATGCTCGACGAGCTCCGCGCCTACGGTATGGGGAAGCCGACCAAAGTGATCTCGAATCCCATACCGAACGACCTCTTTCGACCGCTTGGCGACCGGTCAGCCCTCAAGGCGAAATTCGGCATCGCGCCGGAAGCCCTGCTCTTCTTCGGCCGTATCGCCAAGGAGAAGAACTGGGAGCTTTCGGTCGAGGTGTTCGCCAGGATAGCCGCCCGGCGGGCGACGCAGCTGGTCGTCATCGGCGACGGGCCGTACCTGTCCGAACTGGAGGCCATGGTTCGCGCGCGCGGGCTGGGCGATCGCTGCCGCATCCTTGGCGCCTTGCGCGGGGAAACCCTCAACGAGGCCATGAACGCCTGCGAGGTGTTTCTCACCACCAGCCCGAATGAGACCCAGTCGATGGCCATGCTGCAGGCCGCCGCCTGCGGCCTGCCGGTCGTCGCCGTCGACTCCGGCGGGCTGCCCGAATACGTGCGCGACGGGGTGACGGGCTACCTCGTCGGCTCCGGCGATGCCGACGGACTCGCCGATCGGGTGGTCGAATTGCTCGATGACCCGGCGTTCGCTCACGGGATGGGGCTGAAGGCTCGCAACCTCGTTGCCCAGTTCTCGCCGGAGGCGATCACCCCACAGATGATCGCGGTCTATTCGGCCGCATTGGCAATTCCGGAGCCTGAGGCTGCCGTCCACGGGCTCCCATGAAGATCTCCTTCGTCATCCCGGCCTACAACGAAGAGCACTACATCGGCCCCTGCCTCAATTCGATCCGGCGCGAGCTCGCGTCCGGCAAGTACGAGGCGGAAATCATCGTGGTCAACAACGCCAGCACCGACCGAACCAGGGAGATCGCGTCGGCCGTGCCCGGCGTCACCGTGGTCGACGAACCGCGGAAGGGCCTGGTTCGAGCCCGCCAGGCCGGGTTCCTCGCCTCCACCGGCGACCTGATCGCCAATGTCGACGCTGACGCCCGGCTGACGCCCGGCTGGCTCGACACGGTGTTCGAGGAATTCAGTCGCGACCCTGACCTCGCGGCGCTGAGTGGCCCGCTGGTCTATTTCGACATGCCGTTCTTCGGCAGCATCCTCGTCCGCATGTTCTACGCGGTGGGCTACGCGATCAATCTCGTCATCCAGCGCGTCCTCAAGGTCGGGGCGATGATCCAGGGCGGCAATTTCGTCCTGCGCCGCTCGGTGCTCGACGCCATCGGTGGCTTCGATACCACCATCGACTTCTACGGCGAGGACACAGATATCGCCCGACGCGCCAGCCGGCAGGGCCGCGTCAAGTGGACCTATCGCCTGCCGATCTACTCGTCGGCCAGGCGTCTGATGGGCGAAGGGATCCTGAGGGTCGGGACGCGCTACGCCCTCAACTATTTCTGGGTCAATCTCCTCGGCCGGCCGCTGACCAAGACGTCTACCGACATACGGCCGAAATAGACCGAACCTCGGGCACGATGGCGATTTACTCGCCCTGCAGCACTTCGTAATGGCGCGACCGACGGCCGGCCATAGCGAGCGTATAGCCGACGCCGTAGCCGACCAGCCGCGTACCGTCGACAAGCGTGCGTCCCAGCATGAGTGGCGAGATCAGGACGAGGAACGTCCCGAAGATCATCTTGCCGGCCGCCGTCGCGATATTGACCGGCAGGCTCCGCCGCTCGCTCGCCCCCTTCCGCCAGAAGCTCGTCGCCGCCTGGTCGCGCGCCCGGCGGAACTGGTAGCCGAGCGCGATCCGTCCGCGCGGCACCGTCTCGTAGACGATCGCTTCCGGGCACCATGACGACGTGGCGCCGAGCCGCTTGGCGGCGTGGTAGAACGCCGTGTCCGACCCGCCGGAATAGCGAAGGCCGATGTCGAAACGCAGGTCGTTCGCACGCATCCATGCGAGGTCAGCGAGCCAGTTGTTGGTGAGAATGGTAACGCCGCCATCCGTGCCATTCGCCCGCCGCCGGGCGTTCTTCAGCTCTTTCCGGCGGTAGCGGCGCTGGATGCCACCGAAGACGTATCGGTCGGCAAGCGACGTCTCCTCGGGCAGCACGCAGCGCACTGGGCCGCCGACGAGGTTCGAGCCGTCCCGCCGCTGGTGGGCGACGATGGCGGCGAGCCATTCGGGGTCGATGGTCTCGTCGTCATCGACATAGGCGAGGAGATCGGCGCCGATCGCCAGCGCCTCGTCGAGGCCGCGATTGCGGGCAAACGGGATGCCCGGCTCCGGCTCCGCCGCATAGCGCACCGAAAACCCGGTCTTCTGCCGCCATGCTTCGACCATATCGGCGACCGGCTCGTCGGGCGCGTTGTCGACGACCAGGAAGGTGACCTTGACGTCGTCCGGCTGGCGGAGCGCCTCGAAGGACGCGAGAAGCCGGCCGAGCATCTGCGGACGGCGACATGTCGCCGCGGCGACGACGACGTGCAGGTCGTGGGTCTGGGTCATTGGCCGGACCTATAGGGCCACGCCGGTGCGAAGTCCACGACCGTTCACGCCGACGCGTCGCCGCGCAGCCTAGAAGGAAATCAGCCCGGCGGCATCCGCCGTCACCGCGGCGAGGAACACCCCGCCGGCCGACAGCATGGCGAACACCGCGGCGGAACCGAGGTCCTTGGCGACCTTGCCGAAATCCGACAGCTCTGGCGAGAGCCGGTCGATGATCCGCTCGATCGCGGTGTTCAGCGCCTCGACGCTGATCAGGACGCAGAACAGCATCGCCAGAATGGCGAAATCGCGCACGGGCCGGCCGAGGACGACGAGCCAGATCAGGGCGAGCACCGCGATGCCGACCTCGATGCGAGCCGCCAGTTCGGTTTTGAACAGATGGCGAAAGCCGGCCCATGAATAGCCGGCGGCGTGGACGGCGTGGCGAAAGACTTCTAGCATGGGCACCAGGCTGAGGGCTTTGCGGCGGCCCGGATTAACGACTGGAAGGCGCTCAACACTAACCCGATTCCCTTTACGCCGCCGCCGGTCGAGACCACATTGGCGGCATCGGACCCTAAGAGCATGGTCGAATCGCCCACGATGCAGCAGACGCCCGGCGGCGCCGCCGGACCGTTCTCGGTGCCCAACCTGTTGACCTATGGCCGCATTCTCGCGGTGCCGGCTATCGTTATCGCTTACTATTTTGACGGGTATGTCGGGCGGTGGTTCGCTCTGGCGATTTTCATCACCGCCAGCATCACGGACTTTTTCGACGGGTATCTCGCCCGAATCTGGAAGCAGCAATCGGCAATCGGCCGCATGCTCGACCCCATCGCCGACAAGCTGCTCGTCGCGACGACCCTGCTTCTCCTGGTCTCCGACAACACCATCGGCGGCTGGTCGCTGCTCGCCGCCATCGTCATCCTCACCCGCGAGATATCGGTGTCGGGGCTGCGCGAATTCCTCGCCGAGCTGCGGGTGAGCGTGCCGGTCACCCGTCTGGCGAAATGGAAGACGACCATGCAGATGGTGGCGATCGGCTTCCTGCTTGCCGGGCCGGCGGGGGACCGTCTCTTCCCGAACCAGTCGGCGATGGGTTCCGATATGGGGATCATTTCCTATATCGGACTTCTGTTGCTGTGGGTTTCGGCGCTCGTCACCCTCTATACCGGGTACGACTATTTCCGCGCCGGGATCCACCATCTGCTGTCGGAGGAATCGTGAAGCTCCTCTATTTCGCCTGGGTTCGCGAGCGCATCGGGCTGACGGAAGAAGAGGTCGCGCCGCCGGCCGAGGTGGCGACTGTCGGCGACCTCGTCGACTGGCTGAAGGGCCGCGGACCGGAATACGAGCATGCGCTGGCCGAGCCGTCGGTGATCCGGGTGGCGGTGGACCAGGTTCATGCCGAGCGCAGTGCGCCGATTGCCGGAGCGCGGGAAGTCGCCCTCTTCCCGCCGATGACCGGCGGCTGAGATGATTCCGGTCAAGGTCAGGGTCCAGGCCGAGGATTTCGATGTCGCCGCCGAAATCCGCAAACTCTCCTGCCTTACCACCAATGTCGGCGCGGTGGTGACCTTCACCGGCGTCTGCCGGGACGAGGATGGCCGCCTCGCCGCGCTGGAGCTCGAGCACTATCCGGGTATGGCCGAGACCGAGATCGGGCGGATAGCCGCCGAAGCGGCGGCGCGATGGCCGCTCATCGGCCTCACCGTCATCCATCGCCACGGACGGCTGGCGCCGGGCGACAACATCGTCCTCGTGGTCGCCGCTTCGGCGCATCGCCAGGCCGCCTTCGAGGCGGCCGGCTTCCTGATGGATTTTCTCAAGACCCGCGCCCCTTTCTGGAAGAAGGAGCATGTCGCCGACGCCGCCGGCGACTGGGTCGAGGCGAAGGCCGACGACGATCGCGCCGCGGAGCGCTGGTCAGCCGACTGACCCCTCAGTGCAATTCGACCCGCGCCAGGTCCGACGGGATCTTGAGGTGCACCTTGTCGTCGACGCGCTTGACTAGGTGCGTCGCCAGGGAATGGTGCCTGCGGTCGGGCGTATCTCTGCGCATCAGGCTGATCCGGTCCTCGCCTTCCATGTGGTCGACGATGCCGACGTGGCCGCCGTCCGAGCCGACGATCTCCATCTGCCGGCGGAATCTGTGATGTAGCGAACATACGTCTCTCCTCGATTTCGAGCGATCGCGGACGGCCGTCCGGCGCCTAGCGGGTTTTCTCCTTGAGATCGCGTTGCGGCGGGTCGGTCATGACCACCGTGCCGGCGGCGCCGACGATGCCGATCTTGCCCATCGGTCCCGCTTCGGAGCCCGCGTCGCCGAGATGGGTGTCGAGGTCGCGCAATGCCTTCTTCGACGACCGGTCGAGATGGACCTTGTCGTCGATACGCTCCACCCAGTCGGCCGGCACCATCCGGTGGCTGCCCTGGACGGCGTCGGCCTTCTTCAGCTTGATGTGGTCGCTTTCCAGCCGTTCGACGATGCCGACGTGAATGCCGTCGGCACCAACGACTTCCATGTGTTCGCGAACCGGTTCCGTCATTGTCGTTCTCCCTTCCGCGTTCGGAAGGGAAAACGCCTCAGGCCGGCGAAAGGTTCATCGGCCCCGGTGAATGGGCCCGGGAATCAGCCGACGATCTCGACTTCCGAGAACCAGTAGGCGATCTCTTCGGCCGCGGTTTCCCGCGCGTCGGAGCCGTGCACCGAGTTCTCGCCGATCGAGGTGGCGAAATCCTTGCGGATCGTGCCGTCGGCCGCCTCGGCCGGATTGGTGGCGCCCATCACCTCGCGATTCTTGGCGATGGCGTTCTCGCCTTCCAGAACCTGCACCACCGTCGGCCCCGAGGACATGAATTCGCAGAGCTCGTCGAAGAACGGCCGGCCCTTGTGGACGGCATAGAAACCTTCCGCCTGCTTGCGGCTCATCCACACCCGCTTGCTGGCGACCAGCCGCAGACCGGCTTCCTCGAGCCTGGCGGTGATCTTGCCGGTGAGGTTCTTCGCCGTTGCATCCGGCTTGATCATCGAGAAGGTCCGTTCGACGGCCATGTTCGCTCCTGTCGGTCGCTGTCGGGAAAAGGGTCGCGGCTGTATAGCGACGGGCCGGCAGGCCGACAAGCCCGGCTCTGGGGCGGTCCGGCTCTCCGCCAGACTGCCGGCTGGAGGATGAAATCCGCCACGAGCCCCCTCCGCCTACGACCCGACTTTCGCGCAGCGGGAAAAGAGGCTGCCGCGCTTTGTCCCACGTTGTCGGCACACCGTCGCGTCGCCGGCTCGTCCGCCATGTGGGCATGTCCCGCGGCCACCGGGCCAGCCCTTGACGGCGGCCCTCGGGATCGACGAGGAGATTCGCGACGTTCTCATGCTGTCGGCCGACCGGTCGGCCGTTCACCTGTTCGACAAGTCGACCCAGATGAGACTTTGATGACCGACCTGCTCAAGCCCGCCCAGCCAGCGCCGCTCGCGCATCCTTCGCAAGCCGACCGCGAGGGATACCTCAACCTCGAGCGAAGCGAGGCGATCCACCGCGCCCTCATCGCCAGGCTTCCCTGCATGAACCGGGTGGAAGCGCCGGTCGGCCCGCATTCCGGCGCGCCCCTCGCCTTCCCGCTAACCGTCGCGGCGTGGAATCTCGAGCGCTGCTACTTCGTCGCGGAGAGCGCCGCGCTGCTCGGCAAGCAGACGCCCGACATCGTGCTCCTTTCGGAAGTCGACAACGGCATGGCGCGCACCGGCCAGCGGCACACCACGCGCGAGCTCGCCGAGCGCCTCGGCATGGGCTACGCTTATGGCGTCGAGTTCCTCGAGCTCGACCTCGGCTCGCCCCACGAACGGGCGTTCTGCCGCGACTCGTTTAACGCCAGGGGATTCCACGGCAACGCGGTTCTTGCCCGCGCTGGCCTTTGCGCACCGGCGATAATCCGCCTCGACTCGCACGGGCACTGGTTCCATGGCGAGACCAATCAGCCACGGATCGGCGGCCGCTGCGCCATCGTCGCCGCGCTCGCCGTCGGCAACGGCGCGTTGGTCGCCGTCTCGGTGCATCTGGAAAGCGATGCGGACGGTCCCTATCGCGCGGACCAGACCAAACAACTCCTCGACTGCATCGGCAGCTACGCCGGCGACCTGCCGGTGGTGATCGGCGGCGATTTGAATACCGGCCTTGCCGACGATGGCGCCTTCGACAAGGAGGCGCTGTTCGCCGTCGCCGCCGAGGCGGGCTACCAGCGCCACGGCGGCCCCTTGGATGCGATGACCACCCGCCTGAGCCCGATGAGCCGGAGGCCGGACATCCCGCTCAAGCTCGACTGGTTCCTGACGCGCGGCCTCGCCGTCAAGGAAAGCCGGATCGTAGCCGCTGTCGCCCGCGACGATTCGGCACTGTCCGACCACGAGATGATCGTCGCCGAGATCGGCGGCCTCGCGGCTGACGAAGGCCGATCGGACCGGGAGGCGGCGGCCGCGACCGCCTATTGAGGGGTGAGCACCTCGGTGCCGACGCCCTCGTGATCGGCGATGGTCCACAGCCCTTCCAGCGACCCGTCGCTGTTGATCCGGTAGATCACCAGGCCGATGACGCTGCCCATCACATAGGCGGCGGAAAAGCTGTTGCCGTTCCGCATGCAGATGCCGCTCGCCGTCGAGCCGGTGTTCCAGGTGATGCGGCAGGTGTTCTTCGAAGTGACGATGATCTGGGCGGTGCCCGTGTAGCGCGATCCGTCGAAATTGGTGCCGTTGACGCGATAGCGGCCGCCGATCTCCTGCGCCGACGCGGCGACCGGGACGGCGAGCAGCAGACAGGCTGCAACGGCGAGTGCCTTGATCGTCATGGGCGCCCTCCTGTTATCACTCTCGCCCATTCTTGCGGGCGCACCCGCAAGAGGGCAAGGGGTGTCGCCTCAGCCGGCGGCCGCTGTTGCGAGCGCGTTCGCCCCGACATCCGGCGCCTCGGCCTTCCCGCTACCCGCGTCGCGGACGATCGCGGCGAGGGCCCGGAAGTCGCGGGCCCGCGGCGAGCTCTTCCGCCAGGCGAGCCCGATGGTGCGGCTCGGCTCGGGCTTGGCGAAGCGGTTGACGTGCAGCCGCGGATCGACGGCGATGCCGGCGTTGACGGCGAGCTCCGGCAACAGCGTCACCCCGTGGCCGGCCGCCACAAGTTGCAGGAGCGTCGAGAAGCTGGTGGCGCCGAAGCTCCTCAGCCGGCCCGGGTCGATGGCGTGGCAGACCGACAGCGCCTGGTCGCGCAGGCAGTGGCCGTCCTCGAGCAGAAGCAGCTCGTCCGCCTCGATCAGCTCGGCCAGCGCCGGCGAGCGCGCCGCGTGCGGCGAGCCGGCCGGTGCGGCAAGCAGGAAGCGGTCCTCGAAGGCGGGCGCCTCCTCCAGCTCGTCATTGTCGAGCGGCAGGCTGGCGACGATCGCGTCGAGATCGCCGGCGGCGAGTTCCTCGACCAGCGTCTCGGTGATCGTCTCGCGGACCGACAGGCGCAGCCCCGGGTGCCGGGCTGCGGCAAGCTCCAGCAGCGACGGCAGGAGGAACGGCGCGACCGACGGAATGATGCCGAGGCGGAGCGGCCCGGTCAGCAGTTCGCCCCGCGCCAGCGCCAATTCCTCGATGTCGCGGATGCCGGCAAGGATCGTCGTCGGCGCGCGCGGCGACGTCCGCGGCCGAGCTCGGTCAGCCGGGCCCCGCCTGACCTGCGCTCAATCAGCGCACCGCCGAGCTCCTTCTCCAGCGCGCGGATCTGCATCGAGAGCGCCGGCTGCGTGACGCCGGCCCGGTCGGCGGCCTTGCCGAAATGGCCGGTGGCGGCCAACAGGTCGAGATAGCGAAGCTGCTTGAAGGAGATCATGGCGATAAGAGAACCTTATCGTTGATCTCAGTCAATATGATTGGATTTTATGATGGCACTCTGGCACGGTTCCAGACAACGCGCCGCCGGCTTGACCGCCGATGACAGCGCGCAACCTGTTTCCAAAAACGATGCGAGGAGAGAAACATGGACGCCAAAGTCGATGACGCAGGCAAGTGCCCGATCGTGCACGGTGCTACGAGCCTCGGGATGATGTCGAACCGTGACTGGTGGCCGAACCAGTTGAACCTGAGGATTCTCCACCAGAACTCCAGCCTGTCCAATCCGATGGGCGAGGCGTTCAACTACGCCGAGGAGTTCAAGAAGCTCGACCTGAAGGCCCTGAAGCAGGACCTCTACGCGCTGATGACGGACAGCCAGGAGTGGTGGCCGGCGGACTTCGGCCACTACGGCCCGCTTTTCATCCGCATGGCATGGCACAGCGCCGGCACGTACCGCATCGGCGACGGTCGCGGCGGCGCCGGAGCCGGCCAGCAGCGCTTCGCGCCGCTCGACGGCTGGCCGGACAACGTGAACCTCGACAAGGCGCGCCGGCTGCTCTGGCCGATCAAGCAGAAATACGGCGACAGGATCTCGTGGGCCGACCTGATGATCCTCGCCGGCAACTGCGCGCTCGAATCCATGGGCTTCAAGACATTCGGCTTCGGCGGCGGGCGCGAGGACACCTGGGAGCCCGAAGAGGACATCTACTGGGGGACCGAGACCGAATGGCTCGGCGACAAGCGCTACACCGGCGACCGGGAACTCGAGAATCCTCTCGCTGCCGTGCAGATGGGTCTGATCTACGTGAACCCGGAAGGGCCGAACGGCAACCCGGATCCGGTCGCTGCCGCCAAGGACATCCGCGAGACCTTTGCCCGCATGGCCATGAACGACGAGGAAACCGTCGCGCTGATTGCCGGCGGCCATACCTTCGGCAAGACCCATGGCGCCGGCGATCCGGCGCTTGTCGGTCCCGACCCCGAAGCCGCTCCCCTCGAGGAGATGGGCCTGGGGTGGAAGAGCAGCTTCGGCAGCGGCATGGGTGATGACACGATGGGCGGCGGCCCGGAAGTCACCTGGACCACGACGCCGACGAAGTGGAGCAACAACTTCTTCGAGAACCTGTTCGGCTTTGAATGGGAGCTGACCAAGAGCCCGGCCGGCGCGTACCAGTGGGTGGCGAAGGATGCCCCGGAGTCGGTGCCGTATGCGCATGACCCGTCAAAGCATCGTCGGCCCACCATGCTGACCACTGACCTTTCCCTGCGGTTCGACCCGGCCTACGAGAAGATCTCGCGGCACTTCTACGAGAACTTCGACGAGTTCGCGGACGCCTTCGCGCGGGCGTGGTTCAAGCTGACGCACCGCGACATGGGCCCGCGCGCACGTTATCTCGGCCCGGAGGTTCCCGCCGAGGAGCTGATCTGGCAGGACCCTGTCCCCGCAGTCGATCACGAGCTGATCGACGCCAAGGACATCGCGGACCTCAAGGCCAAGATCCTTGCCTCGGGACTTTCGATCCCCGAACTGGTCTCGACCGCCTGGGCCTCGGCGGCCACCTTCCGCGGCTCGGACAAGCGTGGCGGGGCGAACGGGGCGCGGATCCGCCTCAGCCCCCAGAAGGATTGGGAGGTCAACCAGCCCGCCCAACTGGCCAAGGTGCTCGAGACCCTCGAAGGCATCCAGAAGTCGTTCAACGACTCGGCTGGCGGCGGCAAGAAGGTCTCGCTTGCCGACCTGATCGTGCTCGGCGGTTGCGCCGCCGTCGAGCAGGCGGCGAAGAACGCCGGGCAAGACGTGGAGGTTCCCTTCGCGCCGGGCCGCACGGACGCGTCGCAGGAGCAGACCGATGTGGACTCCTTCGCTCCGCTCGAGCCGGTCGCGGACGGGTTCCGCAACTACCTCAAGGCCGAATTCACCGTCTCGGCCGAGGAGCTGCTGGTCGACAAGGCGCAACTCCTGACGCTGACCGCGCCGGAGATGACGGTTCTCGTCGGCGGCATGCGCGTGCTGGGCGCGAACCACGGACAGTCCCAGCACGGCGTCTTCACCAAGCGGCCGGAGACGCTCACCAACGACTTCTTCGTCAACCTGCTCGACATGGGCACGGAGTGGAAGGCGGCCTCGGACGCCGAGGATGTGTTCGAGGGGCGCGATCGCAAGACCGGCGAACTGAAGTGGACCGGCACCCGTGTCGACCTCGTCTTCGGCTCGAACTCGCAGCTCCGCGCCCTTGCCGAAGTCTATGGCTCCGACGACGCGCAGCAGAAGTTCGTGCGTGACTTCGTGGCGGCCTGGAACAAGGTGATGAACGCTGACCGCTTCGACCTTGCCTGATCTCGGCTGAACGGTCTTCCTTCGAGCGGAGCAAAGGCCGCCGCCGAGTAGGCACACGTCAGATCATCGTCTGCCTGACGATCCCGCGACCGCTGCGCGGCGAAGAATCCGAGGAACGCTGGCGTCACGCGCCGGCGTTTCTTCGTTGGGGAGGCGAAGGGTCCCGCGCGAGCGGTAGACGCCGCGGCCTTCCTCAAGCGGCCGGGCGCTGGACCGAAGGACCGTACCGGTCGCGGTAGGCACTGGGACAAATCCCCGTGTGCCGCTTGAACAACCCGCGGAAGAAGCTGACGTCCTCGTAGCCGACCGCGAGGCTCACTTCCTGGATCGTCATCCGGTCCTCCTCCAGCATCGGCTTGGCCGCCTCCACCCTCAGCTTCTGCAAATAGGACAACGGCGTCTCGCCGGTGGCGGCCTTGAAGCGGCGAAGAAAGGTTCGCGGCGTCATGTTGAGCTCGGCGGCAAGGTCGTCGAGGTTCACCGCATCCGGAAAGCGATGGCGCAGCCAGTCCTCGGCCTGCTGAATCGCGGCATCGCCGTGGCCTCCACCGATTGGCAGCAGCGCGAAGCTCGTCTGATAGGTTCGCGGCATGTGCAGGACCAGCGACTTGGCGATTTCGATCGCGACGTCGCGCCCGCAGAGCCTTTCGACGATGTAGAGAGCAAGGTCGATCGCCGAATAGAGCCCTCCGCCGCAAAACACGCCCCTGTCCTCGGTTACGGCGAGATGAGGCTGCCAGTCGACCTGCGGCCAGCGGGCCTTGAAGTCCGGCGCCACTGCCCAATGCGTCGTCGCGCGGCGACCGTCAAGCAGGCCGGCGGCCGCGAGCAAGGCGGTGCCCGTACACACGCCGGCCACGAGGGTCCCGTTGTCGTGCAGACGCCGAAGCCAGTCGAGGCTGGCCGCGTTCGATTTGAGAAGCTCGTCGATGTCGTACCCCGCAGTCGGCACGAAGACGAGATCGGTCTTGTCGACATCCGACAGCGCCTTGTCGGGAATCAGCCTGACAGGCCCGGCTGCATCGACCGTATTCCCATCGATGGAGACGCTTGTGATCTTGCAGTGGGGTTGCGGCTCCCGCCCCATACAGAGATTCCACATGAAGCCAGCCGCGTGGAAGATCTCGATCGGCATCAGGGAAGTCGAAACATAGCTGCCTCGGCAGAAGAGAACCGTGATATCCAGCATCTGCCCCTCCTTGGCGGATATGCCCCCCTCAATTGGCAGCATCGACGCTCGCGCCGCAAGTCGCAAGCTGCTGCAATCAAAGGTGTTGCAATCTCCGCAACGTTTCGAGCCGATGAGGAAACACGCCATGAAGAAATACGTGATCGAACGCAACGTGCCGGGGATCGGCAAATCCGGCCGGGACGAGCTTCGCGGCGTCGCCCGCCAGTCCAACGATGCGCTGGCCAAGCTGTCGCCACGGGTCCAGTGGCAGGAATCCTATGTGGCCGACGGCAAGACGTTCTGTGTCTACTTTGCCGAAGACGAAGCCGTGATCCGCGAGCACGCGCGGCTGTCGGGCTTCCCGGCCGACATCATCACCGAAGTGAAGGCGGTGATCGACCCGGCGACCGCGGGCTAGGGTTTCCACCAATGGCGGCCCGTAGTTTCGCTCCGCGGGTCGTCGTCGGGATTGTCCGCGCTCGTAGCCGGCTAGTCTAATCCCCGCAGGTCAGGTCGAAGACGTAGGTCGGCGGATTGCCGGCCTGGATGACGATATTGCCGCTGGCGCCACTGAACGTCCCGGTGCCACCCGTCACGACCAGGGTGGCGTCGCCGGCGCGCTGGCTGGTATCGGTCGCATCGGGCAATTGGTAAAGCGAGACGGCTGATATCCAGCTGTTGCCGAATGCGATGAAATATTGCGATGTCAGCACATCGCTGCTTGAAACGGTTCCGGGGTCGGTCAGCGTGGCGACGAAATGCACCTCGCCCACCATCTTGCCGTCCTTGTCGACGAGCTTCCGCCACCCAGCCCGAACGTCGCCGGTGCTGGCTCCGGCCGGTCCGTTATCGACCACTTGGACGCCTTTCTCGCCGCCGGTCAGCGAAAAGCTGCCGCAGGCCGGCGTATCGTCGGCGCGCGACACGCTGGCCAGGGCCAGGCACAGGAACGCGGCAGCAATAACAATTCGGTCGATCATGGAGGGCCTCCTTCTCGTCGATGGGGTTCCAAATACCACGATCGGCAGCGTGGAAGGCGAAGGTCTTGCCCCCTCACCCGGCTCGGCCTTCGGCCTCGCCACCCTCTCCCACAAGGGGAGAGGGTTCCCGTGCCCCTCCCCCGTGGTCGTGATCCGCCTCGCCGATTTGCGACCCCACCGCAAGCGCCGCAATTCCCTCTCCCCTTCTGGGAGAGAGCTTGCCCCGGACTTGATCCGGGGGTGGCCGCGAAGCGGCCAGGTGAGGGGGGCCGGTCGGCATGAGAGCCAAAACCCACCAGTGTCCCCCTGCTCACCACCGGCGGGCACAACAACGTTGTTATCCCCGTACATCGGCCGCCCCTTATCATGCTCGCCATCCTCGCCCACCGAGGGGCGCGCTCATGAGGCGTCATCTGCGTGGGGCGGATGGAGCGGCGCCTGCCGGTCCGCATCGCCAAGCGGATCGTCGGGAGGCCTCCGCAAGCCCGGCCGCCGGCATTACGACCGGCTGTCACAAGGCTGACCGTAAGCCGGGCGGGTCCGCTGGAAAGGCACGAAGGTGAACCCTTCGTGCCGGCCCGGTCGGGCAGGTTGCCCGTGGCGATGAGCCGTTCGCGCCGTCCGCCCGGTGGAGCGCGGGAGCCGGAGTGCCCAAAATCGCCGCGGCGGGCGCTTGCATGAGCGCCCTATTGCTTCCGGCTCGCTGGCCGGAGGCGTGCAGGCGTTCATTCAGCGCCCGCCACCCCTCGTGAACGATGAGGGGACAATTCGTAGGATGGGCAAAGCGGCGAAGCCGCGTGCCCATGCGGGAGGGACGCAACGCAAACCCCGGCTCGGCATCCGAGCGCGGCAACGATCGAGCGTGCCCTGGATGCGCGGCGACCCTCACTCACTCAACCGGTCATCCTCGCGGACGCGGGGACACAGTAATTACCGTCGACGCAGAACGAGGCGCGCCGGTGTTTCCTGCATGCCCGCTGGAGCGTCGCCGTTGCGGGCATGGCACGTTGGCGTTTCCAATCCCCGAGCTGGCAGCGATGGAGCATGAACCCATGGCCTTACGAGCAAGTCCCCCGCCACCTTTTCCACCGTCATCCTCCCCGACTTGATCGGAGGATCGTTGGCCGGTCGCACGCCCAAGCGGGGTACCCGCGACGGCAGGTCCTCCGGTCAAGCCGAAGGACGACAGGCGTGTGCGGCCTCGTGGGCGCGGAACGAGGTTGCGCAGTGCCCGCGGAGCCTGCCGCTAATCAGGAGCCGGCATGACGGGCCACGGAATTCGACAAGGGAAAAAGAGTATTCCGGCGCGAGGGAAATGCAGGAAGATGGTCCGCACCCGGACGCAGCCATCGCGTCGCGGCAATAAGGAGGCATGCCTCGATGAAAGCCTGTTTCTCCATCTTCGCCCACTACAACCGCTGGGCCAATGAGCGGCTCTACGCGGCGCTGCGAACGCTTCCCGATGCCGATTACCGGGCCGATCGCGGCGCCTTCTTCGGCTCGCTGCACGGCACGCTGAACCACCTGGTCGTCGCCGACCGCATCTGGATGCGCCGCTTCACCGGCACCGGGCCGGTCCAGACGAGGCTGGACGAGATCCTGTTCGACGACCTTGACGCGCTCGAAACCGGACGACGCGCCGAGGACGAGCGGATTATCGCCTTCGTCGACGGCCTGGGCGACGACGACATCGCCGGCACCTTCAGCTACCGAACGATCACCAACCCGCAGGACATAACCCAGCCGCTGGCGCCTGCCCTCGCCCATTTCTTCAACCACCAGACCCATCATCGCGGTCAGGCGCACTGTCTCGTCACCGAAATCGCCGGCAACGACGCCATGCCGTCGCTCGACCTGATCATGTTCCAGCGGGCGACGGGGATCGGGCTGAGCTGAATGCGGATCGTCGCGCCGGTTTCGGGATCGGCGCCCGGCGATGTAGAAAAGGCATCGGACGGCTCAGCTCAACAGAAGGGCGGAGACCGGAATGCTCGTTGCCATCGCCCTTGCGGTCGTCGCCTTCATCGTGACGCTGGCGGCGCTTTGGTACGATCCGGTCGACCGCCAGTTTCGCTTCCTCTACCCGTTCCGCGACGAGGAAACTCGCGCCTTCCGGGTCCCCGACAATCCGGTTCTCATCATGCTGTGCGTCGGCTTCGTCGCCATGGTGGCGACGATCGCGATCTCGGTGGTCGACATCCTGCAAACGCGCTACGCCACGGCCGACGCGAAACGCCAGTGGCAGCGCATCCGCAGCCTCGTCAGCGATCCGGACATCGTGGTCATCGCCGAGTTTCCCGAAGCGATGCTGCGCCAGCGCACCGCTGGCGAGCCGGAGGCGACGCGCCTCCTCGAGGAGCGCCTGGCGCTGGTCAAGGAGACCCCCATTCCGCCCGACGAGTGCGGCGGCCTCTTGATCGCCCGCGGCACCGGCGCGGTTTCGATCCTCGGTGACATCCTTGCCGCCCACGGCGGCCTCGACCCCGACGATTTCTCCACGGTGATCGGCTTTCTCCATGCCGGAAAGGACGTCTCCCGATCCGCCAGGTCGGGCTTCGACCTGTTCGACATGTCGATGGCGGCGAACGCGGAGAAAGCCGACGTGCAGCTCTCTTTCGTGACGGAAACTCGGACGTTCCGGCTGTCGCTCGTCGCGAGCGGCGACAGCCTCGCCACCGACCCCGAGACGATCACGGCGGCCGCCGACCTTCCCGGCACCACCGCGGTCCTCGAACCGTTCACCGAGACCAACGCCTATGAGCGCGGCTTCGTCTCCCGTATCGTCCTTCGCGACCGCCGCTCCGGGGCGACCTACGGCATCGCCCTCGATTCGATCGCGCCGGCCGAGGCGGACAGCGGCTGGCCGCCGCACAGCCTCGTCGGCGTCCTCGGGCCGTCGGCGCCGGCATGCATGCCGGCACCATGAGCAATTGCCGCGTTGCCACGGTCAGGGATTGAAGATCAGCACGAAGTAGATTGCGAAGACCACCAGGTGGACGGCACCCTGCAGCATGTTCGTGCGCGTTGCTCCAAAGGTCAGCACGCAGAGCACCAGAGTGAGGAGGAGAAGTACCATCTCGGCGCCTTGAAGGCCAAGCTCGATATGCAGCCCGGTGATCAATGCGATGGCCACGACGGCGGGCACCGTCAGGCTGATGGTGGCGAGCGCCGAGCCGAGGCAGATGTTGACCGCGCGCTGGAGTTGGTTGGCAGCGGCCGCGTTGAGCGCCGCAAGCCCCTCGGGCGTCAGCACCAGGATCGCAACGATGACGCCGCCAAGCGCCGCGGGCAACTGGAACGTCGCAAGGCTGAACTCAAGCAGGATAGCGAGCTTCTTGGACAGGAAGACGATCGGCAGCAGGGTCAGAACCAGAAACACCGCGTGATAGGGCACCGACCGCACGTCGAGATGATGATGCTTGCGTGAGTTGTCGGGTATGGCCGCCGCGTCCCCGCTTTCCGGTTGGGGCTGATCGAAATAGGCGCGATGTCGCGTGGTCTGCAACGCGACGAAGGTTGCGTAGAGTGCCACGGTGATCAAGGCGAAGGTGATTGCCTGGCCCGTTGTCAGGCTGCCGTCCGGCGTCGATTGCGTGAAGCGCGGCAGGACGAGCGTCACGGTGGCGAGCGTGATGAGCACACCAAGAAAGGCCCGGGCGCCCTGCAGATTGTAGGTCTGCTCCCTGTGGCGGATGCCGCCGATCAGCAGCGCCAGGCCAACCATTCCGTTGAGGACGATGACGACCACGGCAAGCATGGTGTCGCGAGCAAGCGTCGGTTCGGTGTTGCCGGTGAGCATCAGCGCCGAGATAACCGACACTTCGATGCCGATGACCGAGATGGTGAGGATAAGCGTGCCGTAGGGCTCACCGAGAAGTTCGGCGAGACTGTCGGCGTGGCGGACGACGGCAAAGGCGCACCACACCATGGCGGCAAAGACCCACACGAACAGCCCGATCAGCTTCGGGGTGCTGCTCAAGTCGTAGAACCAGCCCTGGCCGACGGTGAACAGGATCGCCATGGTGATGGCGCCAACGATGAAAGCTGCCTCGGAGCGAATGGTCGAAAGCATGGCTGCGCGCATTCCCAATTCGACGGTCTGGCGAACCATCGTGCAGTTACAAAGGAATGGGAACCCGTCCCTGCCTCCCTGCGGCAGTTTTCCTACTTTGCCGGCGATTGGTGGATCGGATCGACCCACGGCACCTCTTCCGGCTTCTCCACCGGCTCGATGTCGAGATTAACGACGACCGCCTCGTTATCGCTGCGCACCAGCACGCACTCCAGCGTTTCGTCGGTCGAGGCGTTGATCTCCTGATGCGGCACGTAGGGCGGCACGAAGATGAAGTCGCCCGGCCCCGCCTCGGCGACGTATTCGAGCTTCTCGCCCCAGCGCATCCGCGCCCGCCCCTTCACCACATAGATCACGCTCTCCAGCGCACCGTGATGGTGAGCGCCGGTCTTGGCATTCGGCTTGATGTTGACGGTGCCGGCCCAGATCTTCTGCGCGCCGACGCGGGCGAAATTGATCGCTGCCGCGCGATTCATGCCGGGAGTTTGCGGCGTGTTGGTGTCGAGCTGATCGCCGGGGATCACCTTGACGCCATTGGTCTTCCAGTCGACCATTCGGCTCGTTCCTCCTTAGTCTTGCTTGGTGCAGATCTCGCCGCGGAGAAAGTCGACGGCTTCCCTCTGGCGGGCGGCATCCACTGCCCCGAACAGATCGGTGTCCTGGACAGTCATGCAGTTGGTGTTGCGCCGGCCGGTCTCGCAAAAACCGATCCCGTTGAAGGTCGACTTGAAGCCGTTCTTGTCAAGCGCGATGTCGGAAACGTCCTGCAGCGCCACCCGTGCGAAAAGCCGGCTGCCGCCGGGCACCAGCACCTCGGGCCCCTCCAGCGTGATCTCGTAGCGGCAATCCTCCAGCGCCTTGACCGTAAACCGGATCCTCGACGGGTGGCCGCTGATCATCACGTCGCCGTCGAAAGTCGCCGGCGAGGCGGCCGTCTCGGCCCAGCTCATCGTCGTTGTCGCGCGCTCGATCTTGGCGCCGTCGGCCAGTCCAAGAAACACATAGGCGACCGCTTCCTCGGCGGTCTGGGCGGCGGCGGGCACCATCATGCCCAGGAACGCAAGGATCGCCAGCGGCAGGCATTTCTTCATGTCGCAAACTCACTCGGTGCGGACCGCCGGAGCGGCCCCTCGATAAGTCACCGGGAGCCAGTATAGGGCACGGCGCTTGTCACTCCCACCTCGCCTTCTTCTCCTTCATGGTGGCTTTGACCATCTTGCCGAACCCCTTGTCGCGGGCTCGCCGCTCGGCCAGCGTTTCCGAGTTCCGCGCCTCCTCGGCGGCGAGCTTGCGGAACCGGTCGAAGCGTTCCGGTTCAAGCTCGCCCGACTCCAGGGCGGCGCGCACGGCGCAGCCGGGCTCGGTCTCGTGCCGACAGTCGGTGAAACGGCAGACAGCGGCGAGCGCCACGATGTCGGCGAAGAGGCCCTCAATTCCGGCCTCGGCATCGACGAGCTGCAGTTCGCGCATCCCCGGCGTATCGAGCAGCCACCCGCCGGCAGCGAGCCGATGGAGCGATCGGCCGGTTGTGGTGTGGCGCCCGTGGTCGTCGTCGGCACGGACCGCCTCGGTCGCCTGGATGGCGCTGCCGACGAGAGTGTTGACCAGGGTTGACTTGCCGACGCCCGAAGAGCCAACCAGTGCGACGGTCTGGCCGGAACCGCACCACGGCTCTAGCGTGAAAGCGCCGTCCGGGCTCCGCGCGTCGATGCATTCGACCAGGAGACCGGGGGCGAGCCGCGCCGCCCGCGACACAAAGGACTCAGTGTCAGGAACGAGGTCAGCCTTGGTCAGGACAACGACCGGCATGACACCGGCCTCACGGGCAAGCACCAGGTATCGCTCGAGACGGGCAGGATTGAAGTCCTGGTTACAGGACGAGACGACGAACAGGGTGTCCACGTTGGCGGCGATCAACTGGATGCGCCGAGCTGTACCCGCGGCCTTCCGCTTGAACAGGCTCTTTCTCGCGAGCAAGCGCTCCGGCACATGGCTCTCCGCATCGAGCAGCAGCCAGTCACCGACGGTAGCGCGCCCCTCCTCGTCTCCCGAAGTGGAGAGAGGGATCGGCACCCGCTCCGAGAAAACGGGATTGGCGACGTCGAGGCCGTTGCGGTGAACCGCCACGACCCGTGCTGGAACCGTCGCCGCAAGCTCGGCGACAGACAATTGCGACTGGAAGACGTTCGACCAGCCGAATGCGGCAAGGTCCTTGGATGGTGATGTCATTGATCTCGACCAGGTCAGGCTCCGGACGGAGCGTGCACGAACGACGACCCGCAGCCGAAGCAGCTACGGGCGGTGAGGCATTGAGCTGGTCGAGACGAAAGGCGAGACGGTCGCCAGAGCCGGGACGACGAAATCCGTCGAGACGGCGCGTCAGGTCCGTGAGGCGAAGAGTTCGAGCCACGAACTCGCCAGCCAGGCGAGACACAATGACTGTCACAAAAAGGCTCCTTCTTCCTGCGTGGGACTGCACCGATCTAACCTGCGGCCCTTCCGATTTCAATCCTCGCGCTTGCTCTCGCTGGCGGGGCGCGGCAAGAACCCGGCGCAGCCCATTCGGCCGAGGGGCGGGCGGCCGCCATCCTCGCTGGCCTGGGCTTCGCCGTAGCGGAATGACCAAAGATCAAACAGCCGTCCCGGGAGCGGAGGGGCAGCCCAAGTGACTGAGGTCTCCACTTCGATGACCGACTACCTGCTGGGGGCGTTGACGCTGCCGCTCGGCTTCCTGCTGCTCGCTCGCGCGGGACTCCCCGGTCGGCTTTGGGGATGCGGGCTGGTTGCCTTGGCTCTCGCCGCGTTCGCCGGTGGGACCTGGCATGGTTTTCAGCTTGCGTTCCCCGACAGCGCGCTCTTTTGGATTTGGAAGGCGGTGATGTACCTGTCCGGGGTGTTCGGGCTCGCTGCGGCCAGCGGCACCATCTTGGCGACAACCTCCGGGCGCCTTCGCGGCATGCTTCTTGCGGCAATGATCGCTATTGCCCTCGTCTACGCCGCACTTGTGACAACGCACGACCAGTTCATCTACGTGGTCGCTTTCAACCTGGCGGCAATGGCCGTCGTATTTGTCCTTCACCTGCGCACCGGTTTCAGCCGGCACGACCCCGCCTCACCGTGGATGATCGCCGGTATAGCCGTTTCGGCGACCGGCGGGATCGTGCAGGCGAGCGGCTTCTCGCTGCACGAATACTTCAACAACAACGTTCTGTTTCACGTCATCCAGATGGCGGGCACATGCCTGCTTTTTCGCGGTGCTTGGCTCCTTAGCGAAGGGCGACGCAGCGCTTGAGGCCGCGCCAAACCTGGATAGCGAAGGAACACGCTTCACGTAGGCCGATCCACCGGCGTGTTTGTGCGTCCACGCCTGATTTCGGCGGTCGTACCAAGCAACCACGCGCTCGATTTCAATCCCCGGCTTGCTCTCGTCGGCCGGGCGCGGCAAAACCCCGGCGCCATGCTTCACATCAACGACCTCAGCTACCGGATCGGCCCGCGGCTTCTCCTCGACCACGCGACGGTGGCGCTCGCCGACGGCGCCAAGACCGGGCTGGTCGGCCAGAACGGCGCCGGCAAGACCACGCTGTTCCGGCTGATTGCCGGCGAGGCCGCGCCAGAATCGGGATCGATCATGGTGCCGAAGCGCAACCGCATCGGCCAGGTGGCGCAGGAGGCGCCCGGCAGTAACGACAGCCTGATCGACATCGTGCTCGCCGCCGACACCGAACGGGCGGCGCTCATGGCCGAGGCGGAGACCGCGACCGACCCGCACCGCATCGCCGAAATCCAGACGCGGCTTGCCGATATCGACGCCCACTCGGCCGAGGCGCGGGCGGCGACCATCCTCGCCGGGCTCGGCTTCGACGAGGCGACGCAGCGCCAGCCCTGCTCGTCGCTCTCGGGCGGCTGGCGCATGCGGGTGGCGCTGGCGGCGGTGCTCTTCGCCGAGCCGGACCTCCTCCTGCTCGACGAGCCGACCAACTATCTCGACCTCGAAGGGACGATGTGGCTCGAGAGCTATATCGCCCGCTATCCGCATAGCGTCCTCCTGATCAGCCACGACCGCGAGCTCCTCAACAACGCGGTCGACGGCATCGTCCACCTCGACCAGGGCAAGCTCACCTACTATCGCGGCGGCTACGACCAGTTCGACCGGCAACGGCGCGAGCGGCAGGCGCTGCAGCTCAAGCTCAAGAAGAAGCAGGAAGACCAGCGCCGGCACATGGAAGCGTTCGTCGAGCGTTTCCGCTACAAGGCCTCGAAGGCGCGGCAGGCGCAATCGCGGCTGAAGGCGCTGGCGCGGCTCGAGCCGATCATCGCGCTTGCCGATTCGAACTCTCCTGCCCTTCTCGTTTCCCGAGCCGGCGAAGCCGATGTCGCCGCCGATCGTCACCATGGAGGACGTCTCGGTCGGCTATGACCCGGACCGCCCGGTGCTCACCGGCCTCGACCTCAGGATCGACGACGACGACCGCATCGCGCTGCTCGGCGCCAACGGCAACGGCAAGTCGACCTTCGCCAAGCTGATCGCCGGCCGACTCGACCCCTTCAGCGGCCGGTTCAAGCGTCCGCACAATCTCCAGGTCGCCTATTTCGCCCAGCACCAGCTCGACGAATTGAACCCGGGGCAGAGCGCCTACGACCACGTCCGCGCGGTGATGCGCGATGCAACGGAAGCAAAGGTCCGCGCCCGCGTCGGCGCCATGGGCTTCGCAACCGCCAAGATGGACACGCCGGCGCGCGACCTGTCCGGCGGCGAGAAGGCGCGGCTCCTCCTCGGCCTCGCCACCTTCGGCGGCGCCCATCTCCTGATCCTCGACGAGCCGACCAACCATCTCGACATCGACAGCCGCGAAGCGCTGGTGCGGGCGCTCGCCGACTATTCACGGCGCGGTGATCCTCATCACCCACGACCAGCACCTGATCGAGGCATCGGCCGACCGGCTGTGGCTGGTCGCGGACAGGACGGTCCGACCCTTCGACGGCGACATCGCCGACTATCGCCGGCTGGTCGTCGAAGGACCGCGCAAGAGCGCCCAGTCGTCGGCAGCGGCGAGCCGAGACGAAACGCCCCAGCAACGCCGCCGCATAGCCGCCGAGCAGCGCGGCCAAACCGCCCCGCTCAGGAAAAGGATCAAGGAAACCGAATCCTTGATCGGGAGACTTCAGAAAGAGATTTAGGAGCACGACCGACGGCTGGCCGACCCGACCCTTTACGGCGACCCGGAGCAGGTGGCCGAGCGCGCCAAGGCACGCGCCGAGACCGAAAAGGCCCTCGTCGCGGCGGAGGAGCGCTGGCTGGCGCTATCGGCCGAACACGAACAGGCCAGCGCCGGGACCGGCTAGCCTATCGCCGCGGGTGAAAGTCACCAGCGCCGACCGCCAGGACCCGGCCATTCGATCGCGGGCTCGATGCGCATGACATTTGAACAGAATTTGAGGCAAATTTGCAGACCGGCATTGAGGCAGCCGAAACGGGCTGCTTGGCAGATTCGCAAGCGGTACGGCGATCGCCAATTCGGGGCACGCGACGACACGCCGGAAGCAACCGCAAGAAAAGACCATCGGCCGGCGCATGCCCGACGCATTCAGACCACCCAGGACGCAGCCAAC
The DNA here is from genome assembly GCA_963710805.1 of uncultured Alphaproteobacteria bacterium. Classification (GTDB taxonomy): domain Bacteria; phylum Pseudomonadota; class Alphaproteobacteria; order Rhizobiales; family Kaistiaceae; genus Bauldia. The sequence continues at coordinate 233,712 of CAVQBS010000048.1, forward strand.
CGACGACTGCGCCGAACCTGCCGGTCCCCCCCACTCGGAACCGAAACGCGGAAAACCGGCGTCACCGCCGTCGCTTGCCTCTAGTGTCGACTTCCAGGGGATCCATCCCGACGATCTGAAGCTCCTCGAGGAGCGGACCGCCGTCGTCTGGGTGCCGCGCGGAACCGTGCTCATGAACGCCGGCGACCCGGCCGACGCGCTCTACGTGGTCGTCTTCGGCCGGTTCCACGTCATCCGCAATCCCGGAGAGCAGCCGATCGCGGAAATCGGTCCCGGCGAGCCCATCGGCGAACTCGCCTTTTTCGCTGGTGTCGGCCGGACAGCGACCGTCGTCGCCGCGCGCGACAGCAAGGTGATCCGTCTGTCCTCCGACGACTATGTCGAGGTGACCCGGCACGTGCCGAGCATCGCACCGACGATCCTCACCGCGGTCGCCAAACGTCTGGCCCGCGTCACACATGCGCTTCCGGCCATGCGGCCGAGGCCGCCCCGCACGATCGCGATCCTGCCGGTCGGCGCCAATATCGAGCTTCCCCGGAATCTGGTGGCCGATCTGGCCGACGCCATAGCGCCGGGCCGGGCGGTCGCCGTCTCCTACGACGACCTGCGCGAAGTGCGCATGGCCGCCGATCCCGAGACCATCACGCGCCGGCTGCTGGAGATCGAGAGCGACGCTGATGTCGTGCTCTTCGCCCTCGATCGCTCTCCCTCACTGTTCACCGATGCGGCTCTGGGTTTGGCCGAGCACCTGCTGCTGGTGGCCCCGGCCTCAGACCCCGGGATGGCGCCGACATCCTTCGAGTTGGAGGCGGCCGAGCTGTTCCTCCAATCGAATCGAACGCTCGCGGTCGTGCGCGAGAAGACATCGGACCCGATCCGGGGCACGGCGGCCTGGCTGGCGGGACGCGACATTGCCCTTCACAATCATCTGGCGCTCGACAGTTTCGGCGACTTCGAGCGGCTCGGCCGGTTCCTGACCGGCTCCGCCGTCGGCCTCGTTCTCAGCGGCGGCGCGGCGCTCGGCTGCGCACATATCGGCGTCGCGCGGGCGCTCGCCGAGGCGGGCATCTCCATCGACTATATCGGCGGCACAAGCGTCGGCGCCGCGATGGGCGCGGCTCTGGCCATGGACATGCCGCCGGACGAGATCCTCGACCGCACCGAGGAGATGTTCGTCACCCGTCGCGCGATGCGCCGCCTGACGATCCCCGTCTACAGCCTGCTCGACCATCGGGTGCTCGACGCGTCGCTCAGGAATAACTATGCCGGTCTCGACGTCGAGGATCTGCCCTACAACTTCTTCGCCGTCTCGGCGAGCCTGACTACCAATGACCTGCACGTCCACCGCCGGGGACCGACCTGGGAAGCGGTGCGGGCCTCGGCCGCCATCCCCGGCGTTCTGCCGCCCTTCATTACCAGCTCCGGCGACGTTCTGGTCGACGGCGGCATCGTCGACAACCTGCCGGTCGCCGTCATGCGCGACCTCAAGACGGGACCGAACATCGTGGTCAGCCTGCGGCGGAAGGACCGCTGGCGGGTCGAGGCCGACTACGAGACCTTCCCCTCGTGGCGCGGCGTGCTGCGGGACCTTCTCCTCGGGCGCGGGCGGAAGCCCTCCTACCCGTCGCTTGCCACCATCATCGTCCGCGGCCTGTCGATGACGAGCGAGCGCCGTCTCGAGAACGCAGCCGAGGAGGGAGACCTGTTCGTCGTTCCCGCCGGAACCGAGGGAGTCGGCTTTCTCGAGTGGGAGAAGGCACGGGAGGTCGCCGACGCCGCCTACCACTACATGGCCGATCTTCTCGACCAGGCCGGCAGCCTCGAGGCGCTGCTCAAGACGGGAGCGCAAACCGACTCGCCTGCCGACATCGCCGGCGCCATGGCAAGGGCAAGCTAGGCTTCGCCCCGCTTCTCGATCCTGCCGTTCGGTTTCGCGCTGACCAAGCCGGCCGAACCCAGGGGACCTTCGTCACAGCCGCGCTACCGCCTCAGCGTCGCCGGAAGCAGATTCGCGTATGGGGGACCAGCCGGCCACGACGCTCGAGCTCGTAGCGGGATTCCCCCTCGCGGATGAAGCCCAGACGGTCGAACGCCGCGATCTCCGACGGCATCAGCGGCCACGGCGGCCCGTCGAATGCCGAGCCTTCGTCACGGACGAGCGCGATCACGAGAAGCCGCCCGCCAGGCGCCACGAAGGAGGCGACCGCGGCAAAGGCGTCGCGGCGCACGCTCCCATCAAGCGCCTGCAGGGTGAACCACTCGTTGACCAGATCGAAACCACCGTGCCAATCGGCCGGCGGGTCGAGGAGATTGGCGTTGAGATAGGTGACAGGGCTCTCCGGAAAGCGCCGGCGCGCCCAGGCGACGGCGTGGTCGGAGAGATCGAACGCCGTCGTAGCATAGCCGGCGGCGGCGATCGCTTCGGCGTTGTCGCCGAGCCCGCAGCCGACGTCCAGCGCCGGCCGTCCCTCCCCCGGATGGCGGGAAAGCCATTCGGGGAGGCCCTGCTTTGGTGCCAGGTCCGCCCACGGAACCCTTCCCGGGTCGCCGGCGGCGTCGGCATAGAGGCCATCGAACCAGCTCAAGTCGCGGGAAGCCCCGGGGCCGCTGTTCACCCTTTGCGCTCCCAGCGGCCGCGTTCCGACTGCTGCCAGTAGGTGGTCTCGTGACCGGCCGCCTTCGCCTCCGTCCACGCGGCGCGAGCGCGGTCGACGGCCTCGTTGTCGTTGCCGTCGAACAGCATGACGACGCGGACATAGGCCGCCGGATCCGGCAGGTCGGCGCCGTCGGCGACGAACCGCACGACGGCCGCGTTGGGATTGTCGTCGCCGACGGTGAGCCATACCGGCTGCGCCGCGGCGTGGCCGTCCCTAGCCGTGCCGTGGGGCAGGAAGCCGTCATCGCGATAAGTCCACAGGTGGGCATCGATCGCCTCGAGGCGCTCTTCCGAGCCAAGCTGGACCACCGTGCGCCAGCCGCGTTCGAGGCATTTCTCGAGAAGCTCCGGCAGCGCCCGCTCCAGCGGCTGGCGGTCGAGGTGGTAGAAGAGGACCTCGCTCATGCCCGGTCTATTTCTCGTGCTTGTCCGACACCATGCGGTCGAGCAGGCGCACGCCCCAGCCGGACGCCCAGGACTGGTTGATCTCGGACTGCGGCGATGACATGGCCGGTCCCGGCAAGGTCGATATGGGCCCATGGCGTCTTGTCGACGAAGCGCTTGAGGAACTGGGCAGCGGTGACGGCGCCGGCGGCGCGGCCGCCGACATTCTTCATGTCGGCGAACTTCGAATTCGATCAGCTTGTCGTAAGCGGGGCCGAGCGGCATGCGCCACAGCGTGTCGCCGGTCGCCGTGCCGGCGGCGAGCAGCGCCTCGGCAAGCGCGTCGTCGCTGGCGAAGAGCCCCGCATTGGTATTGCCGAGCGCGATGATGATGGCGCCGGTCAGCGTGGCGAGGTCGATCATCAGACGCGGCTTGAAGCGCTCCTCGGCATAGGCGAGCAGGTCGCAGAGCACGAGGCGGCCTTCCGCGTCGGTGTTGATGATCTCGATGGTCTTGCCGGACATCGACTTGACGATGTCGCCGGGGCGCTGCGCATCGCCGTCGGGCATGTTCTCGACCAGGCCGATGATGCCGACGACATTGGCCTTGGCCTTGCGGCCGGCCAGCGCCTTCATGACGCCGACGACGGCCGCCGCGCCGCCCATGTCGCCCTTCATGTCTTCCATGCCGGCGGCCGGCTTGATCGAGATGCCGCCGGTGTCGAAGACGACGCCCTTGCCGATGAAGGCGACCGGCGGCTCCTTGGCCTTGCCGCCGTTCCAGCGCATCACCACGACGCGCGGCGGGCGAGGCGAGCCCTGCGCGACGCCGAGAAGCGCCGCCATACCGAGCTTCTTCAATTCCTTCTCGGTCAGGATCTCGACCGCCACGCCGAGCTTCTTCAGCTCCGAAGCGCGCGCGGCGAATTCGACCGGACCGAGTTCGTTGGCCGGCTCGTTGACAAGGTCGCGGGCAAGCACCACCCCCTCGCCAATCGCCTCGGCCGACGCCCAGGCCCGGCGAGCGCCCGCGGGATCGGCGCAGGCGACGGTCACCACGATCTTGGCTGGCGGCTTGCCGTCGTCGTCCTTCGCCGTCTTGAACTTGTCGTAGGAATAGGCGCGGAGCTTCATGCCGAGGGCAAAATCGGCGACATGTTTTGCCGCCAGCTTGCCGCCATCCGCCCGCTCGACATGGACCGTCGCCGACTTCGATTTGAGCAGCGCGCTCATGGCGACACCGCCAAGGCGAAGCCAGTCATACTCAGTCAGTTCGTCCGGCTTGCCGGCGCCGACGACGACGATGCGGTCGAGATCGGTTTCGGCCGGCGCCAGCAGATCGAGCTTGGCCATCGCCTTCCCCTTGAAGGACGCCGTCGCCGCCGCCCGTTTGACCAGATCCCCAACGCCGAGCGCGGTGGCCTGCGGCCCCAGGGCAAGGTCGGCCCCGGCAAGGACGACCTGGGTGCCCGCGGCCTTGCGGCCGGGCCTGGCGAAGGTGAAGGTGATCGGAACCGTCATGAGCTGCCTCGCTTTGCGAACGTGTGCTTTGAGATAGGCCGACTTGCGGGAGGCCGCCACTCTTGCCGCCTCGCCCGCAGACGGCAACCCCGATTCTTCGAAAACCCGGGGCTCAGGCTAGCCGTTCCGCCGGCGGCATCCTGCGCTCAGCACGTCGGCCGGAGCCCCCTTGGCGAGAAGCACGGCGTAGGATTCGATCCGCCCGTCGGGGCCGGAGCGCGAGATGTCCCCGACAGGCTCGGCGGACTGGAAGCACTGTCCGAAGCGTCTGATCGTGCGCTCCTTGTTGGGAAGGACCACGAGCGCCGGCTGCTGGGTCAGCGCGGCATCGGGTTGCTCATAGGCGTAGCGGGCCCGTTCGTCGATCTGGCGGACCTTCTCGGCACCGGGACCGTAGAAGGCCAACTCGCCGGTCACTTCATAGCTGACGGTCGCGATCCAGCCGGCGCCCTGCTGCTGCCGGAGCCGCTCGATTGTCTCGGCAAAGTCCCGCCAGCCTGCCACCCGCTCGGCCGGGCTGCGAAGGGAGAACAGGCTCTTTGGCTGGACGACGAAATAGGCGAGCGCGAGCAGCGAGATGACGATCCCGACCGGCGCGGCGAGATCGGCCAGCCCGCGCAGGAACCGCACGTTCGCCTTTTCCGCCGCCGCGATCGCCGCGAGCAGCGCCAGTCCCGGATAGAGGGGCGCAAGCCAGTTGCCCTGCACCCGGGCGTGGAACGAATGGATCAGCATATAGGCGACGAGCGGCGCCGCGAGGGCAACCAGGAAAGCGGCTGCCCCAACCCACTGGCCTCGCGACCGGATTGCGGTCCACGCGCCGATGCCGACGAAGATCGCGATCAGCGGATTGAGCAGCCCGAACTGAGCGACGACGAACTCGCCCACATAGCGAAGGGTCAGCCCCTCGGCGGCGAGGCGTCCGAACTGCTTGCCGAAGGAGGCCCAATCATGGTTCGCGTTCCACAGAAGCACCGGCAGGAAGACGAGCAACGCCACCAGGCCGCCGAGCCACGTCCACGGACAGCGGAACCACCGCCGCGCCGCCGGGTCGAGCAGCAGCCACAGAAGAAGGCCGATGCCGAAGAAGAAGTCGGTATATTTGGAAACGCAACCGAGGCCGGCGAAGAGCCCGACCAACAGCCACAGCCAGCCGCGTCCCGTGCGGCGGACCGCCGCCAGCACCCAGGCCGCCAACGCCCAGAACATCACCGACGGCGCGTCCGGCGACATCAGGATGGCGCCGAAGCCGACGAGGATCGTCGCGTTGAGCCAGAGGGCAGAGCGCCCGGCGACCGCTCGCGTCTGGAGCAATTCGCGCGCCGTGCCGTAGACCGCAACGGAGGTGACGATCACCGACAGGATCGCCGGAATGCGAACGCCGAGCGCCGTGTTGCCGAAGATGGCAGTCGACAGCCAGATCCACCAGGCGACCATCGGCGGATGATCGAAGTAGCCGGCCGAGGGGACACGCGACCACAGCCAGTAATAGGCCTCGTCCGGGGCAAGCCCGATGTGGGAAGCCGCCCAAAGCCGGAAGATCGTCAGCGCTGCGAAGATCGCAGCCGCCCACCGCCATCCGTTATCGGTCTTGCCGGCTCGGATTCAACGGATGCGCCAGGTAATCATCGTGTTGGTGATGTAGTTCCACATCGTGCCGACCGCCGCGCCGGCAAGGCCGGCGACCCACCAGGGCTGTCCCGCATAGATGAAGGTCGACACGCCGACGCCGGCTATGACGCCGACGCTGCAAAGCACGGCGAACATGACGAGGCCGGTGAGGAACCGCCAACCTCGCCGTCGCCGGTCGCGGTAGGTGAGCCAGTTGTTCAAGGTGTAGTTCGACGTCATCGGCGACGAGCATCGCCGTCGTCTGGGCGGCCGAGAAGCCGACATTGCGGTCGAGGAGCAGGGCCAGGACGACGAGATTGACCACGACACCGGTGGCGCCGACGCTGCCGAACATCAGGAAGCGGATCGAGACGAGATCGCGGGAGAGCTTGGCGACGATCAGCCCCAGATACTCAAGAACCACTGCGGCATCGAGCTTGCTTTCCCCGTGGAGACGCTCCCTGAACTCGAACGGCACCTCGCTCACCCGCAGCGGCGTTCCGGAGGAAGCCAGGATATCGAGGAGGATCTTGAAGCCTTGATGCGAGAGCGCCGGCGCCACCGTCTCCACGGCCTCGCGTCGGATCATGAAGAAGCCGCTCATCGGGTCGCTCAGCTCGGAGTGGAGGATCGGCTTCGCCAGGCGGGTCGCCAGACGGCTGCCGAGATGGCGGGTGCGGGTCAGCCCGGATTCGCCGGGCCCCTCCAGATAGCGACTGCCGACAACCACGTCGGCCTCGCCTTTCCGCAAGATGCGCAGCATGTCGGTGAGGCACTGCTCGTCGTGCTGCAGATCGCCGTCCATCACTGCCACGAATTGCGCGGAGCTGGCCAGCATGCCTTCCAGCGACGCCCCGGCGAGACCGCGCCGGTGGACGCGGCGGATGCCGCGGATATGCGGCGACGCCTCGGACAGCCGACGAATGATGTCGATCGTGCCATCGGTGGAATCGTCGTCGACGAAGATTGCCTCCCAGGCAACGCCCTTGAGGACCTCGCCGAGCCGGGCGGCAAGAAGCGGCACGTTCTCGCGCTCGTTGAGGGTCGGGATCACGACCGTGAGTTCCGGTGCCCGCCAGGTCGCGGCGGGAGTCGCCGTCTGAGCCCGTGCCTCCGGCACACCGGCTGCGCCGCCGCCGCGCGCTCCGCCGTCGACCAGCCCGGCACCGCCGCCGGCCGCCTTGGCGACGGCCACACGCCCACCGTAATGGTCATCTTCAATCAAAATCTAAACGTCCGACAGCGGTGGTACCCCGTGGTTTTTTGCGTAGGCCTCCGGCACTCAAATAGCAAGCCGGTGCCGGTCCGGCCGCGCTTCCTCCGCAAGGCCCCACGCGGTTGCAGAATGGGACACCACGTCAGGCCGGCAGTTGCGCGATTCGCCTTTCCGCTCTTAATTGCGCCCAACGTTGGCGAGGACGATCGGCCCGCATGAAGCTCATCGAGCGCTATATCTTTCAAAAGATCCTGCGGGCATTCCTGCTCAGCCTGGCGGCCCTGACCACGACGGTCTGGCTGACCCAGGCGCTGCGGCAGTTCGACCTCGTCGCCGCGCAGGGACAGTCGCTCCTCACCTTCTTCGAGGTCACGCTCCTGCTCCTGCCCCCCCTGGCGACGGTGGTTGCACCTGTCGCGCTGATGATCGCCGTCATCTACACCTTCAACACGCTCAACGACGGCTCCGAACTGGCGGTCATCAACGCGACCGGCACGCAGCAGTGGTCGCTCCTCAAGCCGGCCTTGATCGTCGGCCTGGGAGTGATGGTCTTCATGGCCGCGATGACCCTCTACCTCTCGCCGCTTGCAATGCGCACGTGGCGCTCGCTGGTGACCGACGTGCACAGCAACATCCTGACCTCGATCCTGCGCGAGGGAGAATTCATCAAGCTCGACGACGGCCTGACCTTCCAGCTCCGGCAGCGCGCCCCGGACGGGACGCTGCGGGGCATCTTTCTTTCCGACAGTCGGCAGTCCGACGAAACCACGGTCTATCTCGCCGAACGCGGGGCCGTCCTGGACAGCCAGATCGGCACATTTCTCGTGATGAGCGACGGGACGATCCAACGGCGGAACGAGAAGGACGGCGCCATCTCGATCATCCAGTTCTCATCCTATGCCTTCGACATGTCGACGTTTGCGAGCCGCAACAAGGTGCCCACCTACCGCCCCCAGGAACAGCCGACGCTCTATCTTCTGAACCCGGACAAGGACGACAAGTTCTATCAGAAGGATCCGTCGAAATACCTGCAGGAACTCTACGGCCGGCTTGCGACACCGCTCAATGCGCTGGTCTTCGCGCTGCTGCCGCTGGCGTTCCTCAGCCAGGCTGAAACCACCCGGCAGAACCGCTCGACGACAATCGCCATGGCGGCGGGTTCGGCCGTCCTTCTGGCGAGCGGCAGCTTCACTCTCAGTGTCGCCGCCGGCGAAAGCGTGATTGCTGCGATCGCCCTGTTCGCCCTGTCGCTGGCGGGCGTGGCGGTGAGCATGTGGCTTGTACTGGCTGGGTATCAGCCGCGCCCGCCCGAAAAACTCCTGATCTTCGCCGACAAGGTGACGGCGCGGCTCAAGCGCCTGCTGCGGGTGCCCACCACCACCGTCGCGGCGCAGCGCAGCTGATGCCAATGCCTGGACCGTCGTGAACAAGCAATGATCGGAAAAACCCTCGCCCTCTATTTTGCCAGGCAATTTGCGACGCTTGCCATCGCGATATTCATCTTCTTCTTCTGTCTTATTTTCGTGATTTCCTATCTCGAATTCTTCACCCGGTCGCTCGGCACGCAGGATTTCAACCCGGTGCAGGTGTTCCTGCTCACGCTTTACCGGGTGCCCGCCATCTGCGAGGACGTGCTGCCCTTCACCACGCTGTTCGGGTCGATCGCAGCGTTCGTCCTGGCGAATCGCCGGCTCGAGGTGGTTATTGCCCGCGCCGCAGGTGTTTCGGCATGGCAGTTCCTGCTCCCCGCCTGCGTCGTCGGCCTGGTGTTCGGTGTGCTGGCGACGACCGTCTACAACCCGGTCTCGTCGGCCTTGCGGAAGTGGTCGGACGAAATCGCCGCAGACGTTCTGGCGAAGTCACCGCAGACCTCGGACCATGGTGGCCCTGTCTGGCTGCGTCAGGCCGCGGAAGGCCGCGAGTCGATCATCGGCGCCCTCCAGTCCTTCCACGATGGGTTGAGCCTGGCCAAGGTTACCGCCTTCGTTTTCGACGACAAGGGCCAGTTCCTGGAGCGGATCGACGCGCGCCGCGCCAACTACCAGCCTGGCGCGTGGGATATCAAGAATGCGACCATAACGGCGCCCAATCGCAAGCCTCAACGGAAGAACTCCTATCGCCTGCCGACCACGCTCTCGTCGAGCCAGGTGCGTGAAGCCTTTGATAATCTTGAATCAACGTCGTTCTGGGAGCTTCCTTCCCTCATCGATTCGGCCGAGCGCGCGGGGCTGCCAACGGCACAGTACGAACTGCGTTACAACATCCTCCTTTCGCGTCCGGTTGTCCTGTTGGCAATGGTCCTAATCGCTGCCATCGTATCCTTGCGATTCTCCCGTTCCAAAGAGCTCGGGAACATGATTTTGGCTGGTGTCGGCGTAGGCTTCATGCTTTATGTTGTGTCGAAGATCGCTTGGGATTTGGGAAGCGGCGGCATTGTGCCTGCGGCGCTTGCGGCTTGGTTTCCGGCCATTGTCACGATCTTGATGGGAGCGACCGTGCTCCTGCAATTGGAGGATGGATGACCGCCGGGGGGTTCGTCCGAGTGCTAGCAAGGCTGAGTGCCGGCGTTTTCGGTCGTGCGGTCCTGCCCGCGGCCGTCATGGCCCTCTTGCTCGCACCCCTGCTCCTCGTGCCGGCCGCCGCGCAGGACGCGACCGCCGACTACGGGATCAAGCTGAAGCCCGGCGGCCAGATGCTGGTCGAAGCCGACCAGCTGGTCTACGACTACGACAACAACACGATCTCGGCCGTCGGCAACGTCAAGATCTACTACGTCGGCTACACGCTCGAAGCCGAGCAGGTGATCTACTTTAAGATCACCGCCAAGCTGATCGCCAATGGCGGCGTCAAGCTGACCGACCCCAGCGGCATCGTGCTCTACGCGGACCAGATCGACATCACTGACGATTTCCGCGATGGCTTCGTCGGCTCGTTGCGCGTCGACACCCCGGACAAGACCCATTTCGCCGCCGAGGAGGCCCAGCGGGTGAACGGGGACCAGACGGTTTTCGTCAAGGGCGTCTATACGGCTTGCGAGCCGTGCCTCGAGCATCCGGAGCGGCCGCCCCTCTGGCAGGTCAAGGCGACGAAGATCGTCGTCAACCACCAGGAGAAGATGATCTATTTCCACAACGCGTCGATCGAGTTCTTCGGCGTGCCGCTGGCGTGGGTGCCCTATTTCAGCACGGCCGACCCGTCGGTGAAGCGCAAGACCGGTCTGCTGGCGCCGAATGTCAGCTATTCCGACATTCTCGGCTGGTCCGTCACGACGCCCTATTTCATCGCGTTGGCGCCGAGCTACGACATCACGCTGACCCCGACCTACTACACGAAACAAGGCTTCCTCGGCGAGGCCGAGTGGCGGCAGCGTCTGGCGCACGGTCAATATACGCTGCAGATGGCCGGCATCAGCCAGAACGACCCCAAGGCGTTTCTGACCAGCTCCGGGGGCGGCACATACGCGCAGCGGACATTCCGTGGCGGCATTCGCTCCACGGGCCATTTCGACATCAACCGGTACTGGTCCTTCGGCTGGGACGGGACGATCAGCACCGACCGCACGTTCACCCGTGACTACGGCGTCCTCAACGACGACACCGCCATCACGACCTCCGAGGCCCATCTCACGGGTCTGCGCGACCGCAGCTACTTCGACGTGCGCGCCGAGCACTTCCAGGTGCTGACCGACAGGACGTCGCCCGCCTACTCGCAGGGCCGGCAGGCGGACATTACGCCGATCGTCGACTACAACCGCATATTCGACAACCCGGTCCTCGGCGGCCAGCTGTCGCTCACGTCGAACGCCACCGTGCTGTCGCGCGACGAGGCCGACCCGTTCAAGGTCAACGGGACGACCTACTATCATGGCCTCGCCGGTGACTATATCCGCGCCACGAAGGAGCTCGACTGGGAGAAGCGGATGGTGGCGCCCGGCGGTCAGCTCGTCACCACCTTCGCCTCCCTTCGCGGAGATTTCTTCTCGCTCGATCCGAACGGCGTCGTGCCGCCACAGCTGACCTCGCAGACCAACCCGACGCGGTTCATGCCGGCGGTGGGGGTCGAGTGGAGCTGGCCGATCATGGCGAGCCTCCCCGGCTCGACCCACGTCATCGAGCCGATGGCGCAGCTCATCGTGCGGCCGAACGAGCCGCTGGCCGGCAAGCTCCCGAACGACGACGCGCAAAGCCTGGTGTTCGACGATTCGATCCTCATGCGGCGCGACAAGTTCTCCGGCTACGACCGGGTCGAGGGTGGCACCCGGGTCAATTACGGCATTCACTACATCGGCACCTTCGACAACGGCTTCGTGCTCGACAGCATGTTCGGCCAGTCGCGCATGGTCTCCGGCAAGAACTCCTTCGCGGTGTCCGACATCGCCGACGTCGGCGCCTATTCCGGCCTCGAGACACCCATCTCCGACTATGTCGGCAGCGTATCCCTCGACACCGGCAACGGCGCTCGCGTGGCGTTGCGCGGCCGCTTCGACGACAAGGATTTCGGTGTTAACCGCGGCGAAATCGAAGCGATGAAGTCAACGGGCGTGCTCACGGCGTCGGCTTCCTATGTCTATCTGCGGGATCAGCCGACGGCGGGCATCACCACGCCGACGTCGATGATCACCGGCTCGGCGTCGCTCCAGCTTTTCGATGGCTGGCGGGCATTTGGTTCCGCGGTCTACGACCTGACCAATTCGAATCTGCGCAAGGAAAGCATCGGCGTTGCCTATGACAACAGCTGCGTGTCGCTGTCGGTTGCCTATAGCGAAACGCGCGGAACCGACATTCCGGATCGCAAGATTATGATGAAGCTGCTGCTGAGGACCCTTGCCGAGGGCCAGGTAAGCTCACAGCTGCACTAGATTTCGGCGCCATCTTCACTATTTCGCCCGATTTTTTCGTTTTGAAGTTGAGGAACTGGACGTCTGACCATCGGCTCTGGCCGCCATCGACCGCACGGCGCCGCGAGGACCGGGCCGGGGACAGAGAAGAAAAAGGTCGGGACCCGAATCCATGCAACGTCTTCTTCGCTTCACCTTCATCGCCGTAATGGCAATTGCTGGGCTGTCCACGGGGCCGGGATCGGCTCTCGCGGCAAGCACGATCCGCATCAAGGTCGATGACCAGCCGATCACCTCCTACGACATCGCCCAGCGGACCGGACTGCTGCGGCTGAGCGGCGCCCCCGGGGGCGAGAAGGCGGCCATCGAAGAGCTGATCAACGAAACGCTGCAGTTCATCGAGGCCGCCAAGCGGGGTATCAGTATTCCCGAGGGGCGGGTGGACGCCGCCATCGCCGAGATCGCCCAGCACGTGAAGATGTCGCCGGACCAGCTCAAGAAGGCTCTGGGCTCGCAAGGGGTCGACATCGTGACGCTGCGCCGCCGGATCAAGGCGCAGATGACCTGGCAGGCGCTGGTCCAAATGCGCACGCAGATGGAGGGCGGTTCGGTGAAGGGGTCGGACATCACCTCGGCGTTATTCGAGGAGAATGACGGCGGCAAAGCGAAGACCACCGAATACATCCTTCAGCAGATCATCTTCGTAGTGCCCAAGGGCTCCTCAAGCGGCTATGTGAGCCAGCGCAGGCGCGAAGCCGAGTCGTTTCGGGGGCGCTTCCCCGGCTGCGACAAGAGCATCGACATGGCCAGGCAACTGAAGGGGGTGGTCGTCAAGAATATCGGCCGGCGCACCTCCGACCAGCTCGCCGGCCCGGATGGCGACGAGATCAAGCACACGCCGGCAGGGAAGACCACGCGGCCAGTCCAATCGGACAATGGAATCGACCTCATCGCCGTTTGTTCGACCCGGACGATCGACAGCAATGCGGCGGCGCGGACCGAGGTCGAGAACAAGCTCCTGTCCGAGCAGAACAAGAACCTCGGCGCCGACTACCTTGCCGAACTGCGCAAGAAGGCGGTGATCGAATACCGCTAGATGGACCACACGGGGGGCCCGTGGGCGAGCTGCTGCCTCTCGCCCTGACCATCGGCGAGCCGGGCGGTGTTGGCCCGGATGTCACCATTGTCGCGTGGCGGGAGCGTCATCTCCGCCACCTGCCGGCTTTCTACTGCTACGGCGATCGTGATTTCCTCGCCGACCGGGCGCGGCTCCTCGGCCTCGATTGTCCGATCGAGACGGTATCGCCGGAAACCGCGCGTGAGTGCTTCGATCGCGCCCTTCCCGTCGTTGCGCTGGATGCCACGATCGCGGGGGAACCCGGTCGCGCCGATCCCCGCAATGCCCCCGCCGTCATCGAGGCGATCGCCAAGGCGGTCGGCGACATCCGCTCCGGCAAGGCCGGCGCGATGGTGACCAATCCGATCAACAAGAGCGCCCTCTACCAAGCCGGCTTCCGGCACCCGGGGCACACGGAATTCCTCGGCACCCTCTCCGCCGCGTGGACCGGCGAACCCGGCCACCCGGTAATGATGCTCGCTGGGCCGGAGCTTCGCGCCGTGCCGGTGACAATCCACATCCCGCTCCACGAAGTGGCGGCAGCGCTGAGCGAGGACCTGATCGTCGAGACGGGCCGGATCGTCGCTGCCGACCTGAAACGGCGCTTCGGCATCCCGGCGCCGCGGCTGGCAGTCGCCGGACTCAACCCGCACGCCGGCGAAGGTGGGGCGCTGGGGGGCGAGGAAGGCGCTGTCATCGCCCCCGCTGTCGCCGCGCTTCGTGCCGAGGGAATCGCGGCTACCGGCCCGCATTCGGCCGACGCGATGTTTCATCCGGCCGCCCGCGCCACCTATGACGCGGCGATCTGCATGTATCACGATCAGGCGCTGATCCCGGCCAAGACCCTGGCGTTCGCCGACACGGTCAACGTCACCCTCGGCCTCGCCTTCGTGCGGACCTCGCCGGACCACGGCACCGCCTTCGACATCGCCGGCAGCGGCATGGCCGATCCATCCAGCCTGGCCGCCGCGCTCAGGCTCGCCGCCGAACTCCACCGGAACGAGGGGGCGGCGTAGCGCGGATGGACGATCTGCCGCCGCTCCGCGAGGTGATCGCCCGCCATGGCCTGTCCGCGCACAAGGCGCTCGGCCAGAACTTCCTCCTCGACCTCAACCTGACCGCCCGCATCGCGCGTTCGGCGGGCGACCTTGCCGGGGTCACGGTCATCGAGGTCGGCCCCGGTCCCGGCGGGCTGACCCGGGCGCTGCTCGCCGCGGGCGCGAAGCGTGTCGTCGCCATTGAGCGCGACGCGCGCTGCCTGCCCGCGCTGGAGGAAATTGCCGACCGTTACCCCGGCCGCCTCACCATCGTTCCCGGCGACGCGCTGGAGGTCAACTGCGCAAACCTCGCGGAGGGCCCCACCCGCATCGTCGCCAATCTCCCTTACAACATCTCGACGCCGCTCCTGGTCGGCTGGCTCCGCGCCGAGCCCTGGCCACCCTTCTACAAGTCGATGACGCTGATGTTCCAGCGCGAGGTGGCCGAGCGGATCGTCGCGCGCCCCGCGCAGCAAGGCCTATGGCCGGCTCGGCGTGCTCGCCGGGTGGCGGAGCGACGCGGCGATCCTTTTCGACGTTTCGCCGCGCGCCTTCACTCCGCCGCCGAAGGTGGTCTCCTCCGTGGTCCGGCTCGTGCCGAAGCAGGAGCCCCTGCCATGCGATGCGGCAGCCCTCGAGCGGGTCGCGGCGGCGGCGTTCGGCCAGCGACGCAAGATGCTGCGGCAGAGCCTCAGGACCCTCGGCACCAATCCGGCTCCCCTCCTCGAGGCCGCCGGGATTGCGGCGACCCGTCGCGCCGAGGAGGTCGACATCGCCGGCTTCGTCGCGCTCGCCAATGCCTTTCAGGAGGCGGCGCGCGGCTGATCTTCGCCAAGCAGCCCTTCGACGAAGGACGCGAGACTCTCCTGGCTTTCCCTGCGATAGCGCTCTGCGGCAGCGGGCGGATCGCGCCGCGGGCGCTCGCGGGCGCCACGCTCGGCTTCCAGGATCGTACGTGTCGCCTTGTAGGTGTCCTGCAAATCCTCGTTGACGATCACATAGTCGTATTCCGGCCAATGGGCGATTTCGGCCCGCGCATTGGCAAGGCGTCGATCGATTACGTCGATCTTGTCCTCGGCGCGGCGTTCGAGGCGCGACCTGAGCTCGCGCATGGAGGGCGGCAGGATGAAGATGCCGACCAGGTCGTCGGGCATCGCCCGCTTCAGCTGCTGGGTCCCCTGCCAGTCGATGTCGAACAGCACGTCGCGACCACGGGCCAGCGCGGCTTCGACCGGCTCGCGCGGCGTCGCATAGAGATTGCCGTGCACCTCCGCCCATTCGAGAAGCTCGCCGGCTTCACGCAGCGCGATGAAACGGTTGCGATCGATGAAGCGATAGTGGACACCATCCACTTCGCTCGCCCGGCGGGGGCGGGTCGTCACCGAGATCGACAGCATGAGGTTGCCGTCGTTCTCGAGGAGCAGCCGCGACAGCGTCGATTTGCCGGCGCCGGAGGGCGATGACAGCACCAGCATCAGGCCACGGCGGCTGAGATCGGAAACCATCGGCTATTCCAGATTCTGGATCTGCTCGCGCATCTGGTCGACGACGGCCTTCATGTCCAGACCGATGGCGGTGAGCGTCCGGTCGTTGGATTTGGCGCACAGCGTGTTGACCTCGCGGCCGAACTCCTGGGCGAGGAAGTCGAGACGGCGACCCGCCGGCCCGCCCTTGGCGAGCAGGTCCCGCGCGGCGCCGATATGTGTGTGCAGCCGATCGAGCTCTTCGCGGATGTCGGCCTTGGTGGCGAGGATCACTGCCTCCTGATAAAGCCGATCGGGGTCCAGCGCCGGCGCCGCATCGAGGAGCGTCGCGATCTGCTCGGCAAGCCGCGTCCTGATGGTTTCGGGCGCACGCGCCGGCGAGGCTTCCGCGCTGTCGGTCAGCTCGGCCATCTCGTCAAGGCGCGCCGTGAGGACCGCGCCGATCGCCGCGCCTTCCCGTTCGCGCATGGCGATCAGGCCGTCGAGTGCGACATCCAGCCCGGCGAGGAGCTCCGCGTCAAGCGCCTCGCGGGTCGCCTCGTCGGCGACCCGGTCCTCGACTTCGACGACGCCGCGGAGGCCGAGAATGCCGTCGAGGGTCGGCGGCTGCACGGCAAGCCTCTGCCCGATGCGCTCCATCGCATCGAGGACGGTGGCGAGCACCTCTTCGTTGATGGTAAGGCGCTGGCCCTCGGTCCCGGCGCTGGTCGCCAGGGAGACCTGGATGTTGCCCCGGGTCAAGCGGCCAGCGCACCGCTCGCGCACGCCCTGCTCAAGGCGATCGAACCCTGCCGGCAGGCGAATGCGGATATCGAGACCCTTGCCGTTGACGCTGCGCAATTCCCAGGCCCAACGCACGATGTCCCCGCCGCCGTCGGCGCGGGCAAAGCCGGTCATGCTCATGAGTGCCATTCGCGGTCACCCCCGGATAATCCGGTCAGCGCCCGTGCGCCCACGCAGCGCCACCGTCGGTGTCACCGGCGAGCGCCGGCATCGGCCTATTGCACCGGCCGCTCGGGCGGGCTGAGCGCGAGCGGCTCGTCGGCCGGCGCGGCCGCCGCCCCATCGCCTGCCGCGGCGCCATCGGGTGCTGCGGCGCCATCGGGTGCCTCGGCAGGCGCGGCATTGGTGTCGCGCCACCGAGCGACGTTGCGCAAATGCTCTTCGTAGGTCTCGGCGAAGGCGTGTCCGCCTGACCCATCGGCGACGAAGAACAGATCGCGTGTGCGCGACGGATTAGCGACCGCCTCGAGCGAAGCCTGCCCGGGATTGGCGATGGGCTCCGGCGGCAGACCATCGATCACGTAGGTATTGTACGCCGTTTCCTTCTCGAGGTCGGCGCGGGTCAGCGTGTAGCCGGGCGGCTTTCCCTTGCCGCCGAACAGCCCGTAGATCACCGTCGGGTCGGATTGCAGGCGCATGTTCAGCCGGAGGCGATTGATGAACACGGCGGCGACGCGGCTACGCTCGTCGGCGAGCCCCGTCTCCTTCTCGACGATCGAGGCGAGCACCACCAGTTCTTCCTTGTTGGCCAAAGGCAGATCCGAGGCGCGGCGGCTCCACACGTCGGTCAGCACGCGGTCCCGCTCGCGCCGCATCCGGGCAATCAGGTTCTGGCGGGTATCGCCGCGCGTAAAGTCGTAGGTCGCCGGCAGCAGGCTGCCCTCCGGCGGAACCTCGGTGATGTCGCCGATCAGAATATCGTTGGCCTTCAGGCGGTCGACGATCTGCTGGCTGGTCAGCCCCTCCGGAATGGTGACCGAGTAGACAATGCTCTTGCCCTCGATCATCGAGTCCATGATCTTCGCCATGCTGGCGTGGGCCGGGATCAAGTACTCGCCGGCTTTCAGGTTGTTCTGCTCCTGGTTCAGCCAGACGCCGGCGATGAAGAGCCACTTGCTCGAGATCGCGCCTTCGCGCTGCAGCCGGTCGGCGATCTCGGAGAGGCTGGCGCCACGCTGAATGGTGATCGTTCGTTCCTGATCGAGAGCGCTCGGCTTCTCGAACTGCATCCGGCCGATCAGCAGCCCGCCACCCACCGCCACGCCGGCGATGATGACGATGGTGAGGACGAAGTTAAAGAACACGACGAGCGGGTGGCGAACCGCCCGGGAACGCAGCGGCGGCGGCGGCACCGGCTCGGGCTGAAGCGCCTCGGTCGGGCTCTTCGGCGCCGAACGGCTGGCCGACACCAGCCGAGCCGAGAGAATGTCGGTATCGCTGCCGAAACGATCCCCTCTGAGGTCACTCATTACCCGTTCAAGCCTTTTCGCGGTCGCATGCACCCCGGCCAGCGACTTTATAAGCGATTATGGCGAGACCGGGATAGTGCCTGTTACGCGTGGCCGCGAAAAACCAGCGATGCGTTGGTGCCGCCGAAGCCGAAGGAGTTCGACAGGGCGACGTCGATGGTGCGCTCCTGCGGCCGGTTCGGCACGAGGTCGAGCACGGTCTCCACCGACGGGTGGTCGAGATTGAGCGTCGCCGGGGCGATGTTGTCGCGGATGGCGAGCAGCGAGAAGATCGCCTCCACCGCGCCGGCCGCGCCGAGGAGATGGCCGATCGCCGACTTCGTCGACGACATCGACACGTGACCGACCGCGTTGCCGAGCAGCCGTTCGACGGCGCGGAGTTCGATCTCGTCGCCGAGCTGCGTCGAGGTGCCGTGGGCGTTGATGTAGTCGATCTCGTCGGGAGTCACATCGGCCCGCTTCATCGCAGCGCGCATGCAGCGCTCGGCGCCATCGCCGTCTTCCGCCGGCGAGGTGATGTGATAGGCATCGCCGGACATGCCATAGCCGACAACCTCGCCGTAGATGGTGACGCCGCGCGCCAGCGCATGCTCGCGCTCCTCCAGCACGACGATGCCGGCCCCCTCGCCGATGACGAAGCCGTCGCGGTCGCGATCGTAGGGCCGCGACGCCTGCTCGGGCCGGTCGTTGAAGCCGGTCGACAGCGCCCGGCAGGCGGCGAAGCCGGCAAGCGACAGGCGGTTCACCGGCGATTCCGCACCACCGGCCACCATCACGTCGGCGTCGCCGAGGGCGATCAGCCGTGAGGCGTCGCCGATCGCATGGGCGCCGGTCGAGCAGGCCGTCACCACCGCGTGGTTAGGCCCCTTGAGGTGGTGGCGGATGGAGACGTGGCCGGCCGCCAGATTGATCAGCCGGCCGGGAATGAAGAAAGGGCTGATCCGCCGCGGCCCGCGGTCGCGCAAGGTGATGGAGGCGTCGTAGATGCCGCCGATGCCGCCGATGCCGGAACCGATCAGCGTGCCGGTCGCGCACTGGTCCTCGTAGGTCTCGGGATGCCAGCCGGCATCATCGAGCGCCTGGTCGGCCGCGGCGATCGAATAGATGATGAAATCGTCGACCTTGCGCTGTTCCTTGGGCTCCAGCCACTCGTCGGGATCGAATTTCCCCTCCGAGCGCGGGCCGCGCGGCACCTGGCAGGCGATCTGGCTGGCGAGGTCGTCAACCGGAAAGTCGGTGACCCTCGCCGCCCCGCTCTGGCAGGCAAGCAGCCGCTCCCACGTAGGCTCGACCCCGCAGCCCAGCGGGGTGACCATGCCGAGACCCGTGACGACGACACGTCTCATGGGGCGACTCGACTCCGGCCTTGCCAGACCCGGTGCTCTGCCACTGCCGAAGTGCCTTGTTCAGGCCGCGTTCTTCTCGAGGAACTTGACGGCGTCGCCGACGGTCAGGATCGTCTCGGCCGCGTCGTCGGGAATCTCGACGCCGAACTCCTCCTCGAACGCCATGACCAGCTCGACCGTGTCGAGACTGTCGGCGCCGAGATCGTCGATGAAGCTGGCGTTTTCCGTCACCTTGTCCGCGTCGACTCCCAGATGCTCGACGACGATCTTCTTTACCCGTTCAGCGATATCGCTCATCTTGTCAGAACCTCAGTTGCCTAAACATGATCAACCCCGAAGAGCCGTCCCTCCGCGAGCGATCGGTCTTGGCCTGCGCACGGGAACGGGGAAAATTCGCCCGAAATACTCGGTGCGGCGTCGGCGCAGCTGCCGATCGACTGGGGGTTACGGTGAGCCGCCCGGACGCCGGCATTGCGGCCGGTCGTAACACACTTTACGGACCTTGACCAGCGGCCGGGACGGCTTGCAAACCCCTCCCCGACGGATCGGGGATGGCTCGTTTTCTCTTTTTAAATCATGGCCATACCACCATTGACGTGGATCGTTTGACCGGTGATGTAGCCCGCCTCCTCGCTCGCCAGATAGACGGCCGCGGAAGCGATCTCGTCGACCGTGCCGAGACGCTTCATCGGGACACGCTGGAGGATCGATTCTTTCTGCTTGTCGGTCAGCGCGTCGGTCATCGCGGAGGCGACGAAGCCCGGCGCGATGCAGTTGGCGGTGACGCCCCGGCTCGCGACCTCCTGGGCGAGAGCCTTGGTCATGCCGATCAGGCCGGCCTTCGAGGCGGCGTAGTTGCCCTGCCCGGCATTGCCGGTCATCGCGACCACTGAGGAGATGGAGATGATTCGCCCGCTGCGGCGCCGCATCATCCCCATCAGCACCGCGCGGGAGAGCTTGAACGCCGCCGTCAGGTTGACCGCGATCACCTGGTTCCAGTCATCGTCGGAGATGCGGACGAACAGCGTGTCGCGGGTAAGCCCGGCATTGTTGACCAGGATATCGAGGTCGCCGATGGCGGCCTCCGTCTCCGGCACCAGGCCGTCCACGGCCTCGCCGTCGGAGAGGTCGCAGGGCAGCACGTGGCAGCGTTCGCCAAGCTCGGCGGCCAGCGCATCGAGCACCTCGCGCCGGGTGCCGGAGATGCCCACGGTGGCGCCCTGCCTGTGCAACGCCCGGGCGATGCCGCCGCCGATGCTGCCGGTGGCGCCGGTGACCAGGGCGCGCTTGCCGGTCAGCTCAAACATGGTCCACCTCGTCGGTCGCGAGCTGTCCCGCCAGCGCCTCGATCTCCTCGGGCGTACCGGCGGCGATCGTCTCCGCCCCGTCGGCGATTCGCCGGGCAAGCCCGGAGAGCACCTTGCCGGCGCCCACCTCGACGAAGCGGTCGATACCATTGCCGGCAAGCCAGCCGATCAATTCGCGCCAGCGCACCATCGCCGTGACCTGGGTCACCAGATTGCGGCGGATCGCTTCCGGGTCGCTGACCGGTGCAGCGGTCACGTTGGCGACCAGGGGAACCACCGGCGCGCGCAGCGAAGCCCCCGCCAGCGCCTCCTCCATGACCTTCGCGGCTGGCGCCATCAGGGCGCAATGGAACGGCGCGCTGACCGGCAGAAGCACCGCCCGCCTGGCGCCGCGTGCCTTGGCGATCTCGATCGCCCGCTCCACCGCCGCCTTGTTGCCGGACACGACGACCTGTCCGCCGCCATTGTCGTTGGCGGCCGAGCAGATCTCCCCATCCGCCGCTTCGGCGGCGACGTCGTTGACAGTGTCGAGGTCTAGGCCGATCAGGGCGGCCATCGCGCCGGCGCCCACCGCCGCCGCCTCCTGCATGGCGCGCCCGCGAATGCGGAGCAGCCGGGCAGCGTCGGCAACGCTCAGGCTGTCCGCCGCGGCGAGCGCCGAATATTCGCCGAGGGAATGACCGGCTACGTAGGCGACACTTCCCGCGATCGTCACGCCGCGCGCGGCGAGTACCCGGGCGGCGGCGAGGCTGACGGCCATCAAAGCCGGCTGGGCGTTCGCAGTCAGCGTCAGCGTCTCGGCGGGACCGTCCCAGATGATCGACGAAAGCCTCTCGCCGAGCGCCTCATCCACCTCGTCGAAGACCGCGCGCGCCTCGGGATAGGCATCGGCGAGCGCCTTGCCCATGCCGACTGCCTGGCTGCCTTGCCCGGGAAAAGTGAATGCCGTCGCCATCCGCGCGGATTTGCCCCTGTCGCGCCGGTGAGTAAAAAATTCGCGCCTTTGAGCCTGTTTGGGCCTGCCATGTCAAGCGCCGCCGAGCCGGCACAGCCTTCTGCCGATCCGCCGGCTGATGGGGGAGCGCGCAGCCGGCTTGCTTTTCCCGGCTGTTTCCGTATAACCGCGCCGTCCAATCGGACCCCGGCCGGGGGCTGAACGGAAGCGCAGGGTCTCCCTGCGAGGATCGACAGGCGGTCCGTCTTCCGGTGCCTCCGCTCTCGAAGTGTCGAGCGAGCCTTTCCACATGAAGGCTTCGCGAGGCTTGGCGCCGGCGAACCACAGGAAAGGCAAAGTATGCCCTTATACGAGCATATATTCCTGGCGCGGCAGGACGTTTCCTCCCAGCAGGTGGAAACCCTTGTCGACCAGTTCAAATCGGTGATCGAGGAAAACGGCGGCTCGGTCGCCAAGGTCGAGGGGTGGGGCCTGAAGTCCCTCGCCTACCGGATCCGCAAGAACCGCAAAGCCTATATGACGCTGATGAACATCGACGCGCCGCCGGCGGCGGTCGCCGAGATGGAGCGCCAGCAGCGCATCCACGAGGACGTGCTGCGCTCGCTGACCCTCAAGGTCGACGAGTTCGAGGAAGGCCCGTCGGTGATGATGCAGAAGCGCGATCGGGACGATCGGCGCGACGACCGCCGCGGCGGTGGCCGCTTCGGCGACCGACCGCCCCGCCGTGACGACCGCCCGCGGTCTGACGATGGCGGCGACGCGGGCTCCGGGTCGAGTGAAGGAGAGTCCAACTGATGGTCGACATCAACCAGCTTCCCACCCGCCGGCCGTTCTTCCGCCGCCGCAAGACCTGCCCGTTCTCCGGTGCCAACGCCCCGAAGATCGACTACAAGGACGTGCGGCTGCTCCAGCGCTACGTCTCGGAGCGCGGCAAGATCGTCCCGTCGCGGATCACCGCGGTGTCGGCGATCAAGCAGCGCGAGCTTGCCCGCGCCATCAAGCGGGCGCGTTTCCTCGGCCTCCTGCCCTACGTCATCAAGTAGGCGGCGAGCCGTCACGGTAGTTGGGGCATGGCCGGCGAAGCCGCGACCTGCCCCTAACCGCCCTTTGCGGCGGGACAGCGAGGGACCATGGTTCAGACAGTCCTTGTCGGGCTCGTTTCCGGTGTCGCCGGAGCGCTGCTCTACCTGTCGCCGCTCGGCGGCACCCTCCTCGCCTTCCCGCTTTTCATCCTCTGCGGACTGCCGATCGCCATCGCCGGGCTCGGCTGGGGGATGCTGTCGGCATCGATCGCCACCGCCGTCGCGGGCGTTATCGCCGTCATCGCCGTCTCGGGTGCGGGCGCCGTTGTCTATCTGGCGCTGTTCGGCGGACCGATCCTGTGGATGTGCCGGCTCACGCTTCTGTCCCGGCAAGGCGAACAGAACGTCGAGTGGTATCCCATTGGCCGCATCCTGTTCCACGGCGCCATTGCCGCCGCCGTCGGGGTCGTCGTCGTCGGCTTCATGATCGGCTACGATCCGGCAACTTTGACCGAGGAGATCGCTACCGAGCTGGTGACCTGGTTCACCCAGGCGCCCGACGTCAGCGCGCCTCCGACGTTGCAGGACGTCGAGCCATTCGTCCGGTTTAACGTTCTTGCGATGCCGTTCACCGTGTCGGCCATCGTCGTCGTGGTCCTCGTCTTCAATATGTGGCTGGGGGCCAGGATCGCCGAAGCGTCGGGTCGGATGCAGCGCCCGCGGGACCGCCTGTGGACCGCGTCCCTGCCGCGGGAGGCGGCGATCGTCTTCGGCGCGGCGGTGCTGGCGAGCCTGCTGCCGGGCGCGATCGGCCATGCGGCCGGTGCGTTCGCCGGGGCCTTTGGCGGTGCCCTGGCGCTGATCGGCCTCGCGGTCCTCCACGCAACCACGACGGGCAACGACCTCCGGACGCTGATTCTGGTCGCCGTCTACGTGCTCATCATCCTGTTCGGAATCCCGATCCTGCTGCTTGCGGTGCTCGGGCTCGCCGAGACCTTCCTCTACTTGCGCGCCCGCCGTCTGCGCGGCGCCTCCAACAACGAGTGACTTCAGAAGGAGCCAAGTCATGGAAATCATCCTGCTCGAGCGGATCGCCAAACTCGGACAGATGGGCGACGTCGTCCGCGTTCGCGACGGCTACGCCCGCAACTTCCTGCTGCCGCAGGGCAAGGCGCTGCGGTCCACCGCGGAGAATCTGAAGCGTTTCGAGTCGCAGCGCGTCCAGCTCGAGGCGCGCAATCTCGAGCGCAAGAAGGAAGCCGATGGCGTCGCCGAAAAGCTCAACGGCCAGTCCTTCATCGTCATCCGTCAGGCCGGCGAGACGGGCCAGCTCTACGGCTCGGTCACCACCCGCGATCTGGTCGAAGTGCTCGAGAGCGGCGGCTTCAGCGTCGGTCGCAACCAGGTCGACCTCAACCAGCCGATCAAGACGATCGGTCTCCATGCCGTCACGATCGCGCTTCACCCCGAGGTGGAGGCGGAGATCACCGTCAACGTCGCGCGAAGCGAAGACGAGGCCGCACGTCAGGCCCGTGGCGAGGACCTGACCATCTACGCCGAAGAAGCCGAGGAAGCCGAGGAAGAGCCGGAAGAGGCCGGAGCGGCGCCCGAATCGGACGTCGAGGCTGACGCCACCTCCGGCGAAGCCGCGGCAGAGCCGGACGAGGCAGCCCCGGCCGGTTCCTGACCCGTCGACCGGGCCGCTTCGGCGAGAGGCGGCCCGGCAGTTGAGAAGGCGAAGCAACCCGTATTAACTTCGCCGCCAACGGCCATCGGGGGGTGGCGACGCGATCTTCCCTGGCACCTCATCGGCAAGAGGCGCTGCAATGAACACGCTGCTGAAGAGCCTTCTGACCCGGACGATCCGCAAGGGATCGCTCACCGCCATCGATTCGAGCGGCCGCGAGCATCGCTTCGGCGACGGCACCGGCACGCCGATTCGCATCCGCTTCACCCGGGCGAGTGCCGAGCGGAACGTCATTCTCAATCCTGGCCTCAAGCTCGGCGAGGAGTTCATGGACGGCGGCGCCGTCTTCGAGGAGGGGTCGATCTACGACTTCCTCGAGGCCGTGTTTGTCAACATGAACTCCGATTACCCGACCAAGCTGATGCAGATCGGGTCGGCGCTCCGCTACTCGACCCGGCGCCTCAGGCAGATGAACAGCCGCAGGCGGGCCCGTCGCAACGTCGCCCACCACTACGACCTGGACGGCAGGCTCTATTCGCTCTTCCTCGACAATGACCTGCAATACTCCTGCGCCTATTTCGAGGAGGGCGAGACCGATCTCGACGTCGCCCAGCTGGCCAAGAAGCGGCACCTCGCGTCGAAGCTCGCCCTCGAGCCGGGTCAGAAGGTGCTCGACATCGGCTCCGGCTGGGGCGGGCTCGGCCTCTATCTCGCCGAGCGCTGCGGGGTCGACGTCACCGGCGTCACCCTGTCGGAGGAGCAGCACGCCACCTCGAACCGGCGGGCCGAGGAGCGCGGCCTTTCCGATCGCGCCCACTTTCTCCTCCAGGACTACCGCGCCGTCAAAGGTCCGTTCGACCGCATCGTCTCGGTCGGCATGTTCGAGCATGTCGGCGTCGGCCACTACCGCGAGTTCTTCAACGCCTGTCGCGATCTGCTGACGCCGGACGGCGTCGCTCCTTCTCCATTCGATCGGCCGCTTCGACGGGCCGGGCGACACCAATGTCTGGATCGCAGAAGTACATCTTCCCGGGTGGCTACATCCCGGCTGTCTCCGAGGTGGTGCCGAGGATCGAGCGCACCGGCCTGAAGATCACCGATGTCGAGATCCTGCGCCTCCACTACGCCGAGACGCTGCGCATCTGGCGCGAGCGCTTCATGGCCCATCGCGACGAGGTGAAGCGAATCTACGACGAGCGCTTCTGCCTGATGTGGGAGTACTATCTGGCGGCCTCCGAGGTCTCGTTCCGCTACTGGGACCTGATGAACTTCCAGATCCAGGTGACCCGCAATCAGAACGCCCTGCCGCTCACCCGCAACTACATGTGGGAGGCGGAGGAGAAGCTTCGGGCCGCGGACGAGCAGGCCGAGAAGCGCGCGGCGCTCAAGATCGCCGGGGAATAGCGCCCCGCCGGGCACATCGGGTGCGCGTTCCGGCACCCCCCAGGTCGAATCGCGCCCGCCCGCGCCTGAGTCGGCAAGCGCCAAGCGTTTTATTGCCGGCGGCTTTGTGGACGAGGGTGGATTGCGGGTGGCGCCGCCGCGGTGGCAACGGCGCCCTTTCCCCGCCTCGTCGACAGGATTAAGAAATTCCTAAGGCGTGGCGAATCGCCGTCGCGTCTCCTTAAGCTCCGGCCATGCCGGACGCTGGTGTCTCCGGCTTTCATCGGGGGAACGTGTGAGGGGCGCGAGCGTCGGGCTGCGTCGGCCGCCCTGAGAGCGGGACTTGCTCCCGCACGACAGAGGAGTGACTGCGAGAAATGGCGTTTGCGGCTCACGCGATCAGCGAGCGAACCGAGAGCTTCCGCGCTGCTCCGCAAAACGTCGAGGTGGAGCAGGCGCTACTCGGCGCCATCCTCATCAACAACGAGGCGTTCTACCGGGTCTCAGACTTCCTTCAGCCGGACCATTTCTTCGAGCCGGTCCACCGTCGCATCTACCAGGTGGCAGCCGAGCTGATCCGCGCCAGCAAGGTGGCGAGCCCGGTCACCATCAAGACCTTCCTGCCGGCCGACCTCGCCATCGGCGACATCAACCTCGCCCAGTACGTGGCGCGGCTGGCGGCGGAAGCGACGACGATCATCAACGCCGAGGACTACGGGCGCACGATTTACGACCTCGCCATCCGCCGGGCGCTGATCGGCGTTGGCGAGGAGATGGTCAACGTCGCCTACGACGCGCCGGTCGACAAGCCGCCGCGCGAGCAGATCGAGGACGCCGAGAAGCGGCTCTTCGACCTCGCCGAACGCGGCAACTACGACAGCGGCTTCCATGCCTTCGAGACGGCGCTCCTCACCGCCATCGACATGGCAAGCGCCGCCTACCAGCGCGACGGCCACCTGTCGGGCCTCGCCACCGGGCTCGACGACCTCGACCGGCTGATGGGCGGCCTGCAGCCGTCGGACCTGATCATCCTCGCCGGCCGGCCGGGCATGGGCAAGTCGTCGCTCGCCACCAATATCGGCTTCAACATCGCCCGCAACTGGCGCGGCGAGGTGCAGGCCGACGGCACCACCAAGACGGTCGATGGCGGCGTCGTCGGCTTCTTCTCGCTGGAAATGTCGTCGGAGCAGCTCGCCACCCGCATCATCTCCGAGCAGTCGGAGGTGTCGTCCGCCGACATCCGCCGCGGCGGGATCACCGAAGAGCAGTTCTCCCACATCGTCGCGGCGGCCCGCGAGATGAACCGGGTGCCGCTCTATCATCGACCAGACCGGCGGCCTCACGATCGGCCAGCTTGCCGCCCGGGCACGGCGGCTGAAGCGCCAGCGCGGCCTCGACCTCCTCGTCGTCGACTACATCCAGCTGATGCAGGGCTCGTCCCGTCGCGGCTCCGACAACCGCGTGCAGGAAGTCACCGAGATCACCAACAACCTCAAGGCGCTGGCCAAGGAGCTTAACGTGCCGATTCTGGCGCTGTCGCAGCTCTCGCGCCAGGTCGAGAACCGCGACGACAAGCGCCCGCAGCTTTCCGACCTCCGCGAATCCGGCTCGATCGAGCAGGACGCCGACGTGGTGCTCTTCGTCTTCCGCGAGGAATACTACCTCAAGAACAAGGAGCCGAAGCCCGGCACCATCGAATACGAGCAGTGGCAGGAGGAGATGACGAACGTCCATGGCATCGCCGAGGTGATCATCGGCAAGCAAAGGCATGGCCCTACCGGGACGGTCAGGCTACTCTTCGAGGATCGGCTCACCCGTTTCTCGAACCTGGCGCAGGAGGATAATCTGCCCGTCCACTACGGTTCGTGACCGAACCCGGCGAAGGACAGGATGATCTTCAAGGCACTCTTCGGCAAGAAGGACAGCAGCGGCGGCGTCGAGGTCGGCGGCACCAAGGAGCTCCTCCATCTCACCCGCCCGGTGAATGCCCCGGTCGACCGCGCCTTCGCAGTGTTCGTCGACGAGCTCGACCGCTGGTGGCCGCGCGACTACACCTGGGGCAAGGACAAGCTCAAGACCATCGGCATCGAGCCGAAAATGGGCGGCGCCTGCTTCGAGGAAGACGCCGACGGCGCCCGCGCGGTATGGGGCACGGTGCTCGCCTTCGACCGGCCGTCGCACATCGTGCTCGCCTGGCAGATCACACCCGACCGCGCGCCTGAGCCGAACGAGGCGGCGGCAAGCCGCGTCGACGTCCGCTTCTCGCCCAACGAGGACGGCGGCACCAACGTGCTGGTCGTCCACCGCGACTTCTTCCGCCACGGCGAGGGCTGGGAAAAGTACCGCGAGCAGATGGCCTCGAAGCAGGGCTGGCCGGCGATCATCGACCGCTACGCCAAGGCGGTGGGGAGCTGATTCGACGCCACTGCCGGCAAGACACGCAGGTTTCACGTGCAGGCTTTGGCGCATCGGCGCGTGGTCGATGCCGCTCAGGAGCAGCGGAGGCTCATCAGATGCGAACCGCCATTCTCGTGCCCGCTGCCCTCGTTCTCGCAGCGACCCCCGCGGCCGCCATGGACGATTTTCTCAACGGCAAGGTCTACGCACCGTCCGACGCGGACTGCGCAACGCTCGAGGCCGATGGCAGCCTCGAGGAGTCGGGATACATCACCTCCGAAGGGCTGCAGGCCTACGAGTTCACCTGCCACTTCATCGATGCAAAGGCGATGACCGATCCGCGGCCGGGCTGGTTCGTCGACGCGCTTTGCGAGATGCCGGGAGAAACCTATCCCGACGTGGTGTCGCTCTTCCCGCTCGACGAGAATACGCTGCAGGTCACGTTCCTGACCGACTTCGTGCGCGCCGAGATGGCGGCGGCGAACGGGAACGCCGGAGACGAGGGTGCCCCCGGCCAGTATGTCCTCTGTCGGAACGTGACGGCCGATACCCTGGCGATGCCGCCGGAATGAGGACCGCTCCGCCCCGACCGTCCATCGCCATGGCTCGGCGGGACGAAGCAGTACGCCCTCACCGCACCCGCCGGGTCGCCCGGTAGAGCGCGCGGAACACCGCCTGCCGCGCCGGCATAGGCGTCGGCGAGCGCCGCATCCGGTTTGATGATCTCGTCAACGTCCGGGCTGGTGCAGGTCTCGGCGACGGAGGCGCCGGTCGCGGCGATGATCGCCGTGCGCGCCGCGCCGAGCGCCGGTCCGAGCTCGGCGCCGCGATAACGGACGAGCGTGCGGTTAAGCACCGAGGCGACGATCCGCGCCCACAAGCGGCTCCGCGATCCGCCGCCGATGAAGGCCGGCCGCTCGACAAGCGCCCCGGCCGCGTCGAGGCAGTCCTGCGCGTCGCGGAGCGAGAAGGCGACGCCTTCGAGGACCGCCTGGATCAGGTCGCCGCGTCCGCTCGCTTGGTCGAGGCCGAAGAAGGCGCCGCGCGCGTCCGGATCGTTGTGGGGCGTGCGCTCGCCGGTGAGGTAGGGCAGGAAGATCACCGGCGAGGGACCGCGATAGCCGCGTTCGACCGCGGCGAGCGCTGCGCCGGTGTCGACATCGCCGAGGAGCCGCATCAGAAAGGCCAGACAGCTCGCGCCATTGAGGAGCGCACCCATCTGGTACCACCGCCCGGGGACACAGTGGGCGAAGTTGTGGATCAGGGTTTCGGGCTTCGGCGCATAGCGGTCCTCGGCCACCACGTAGACCCCGGCGGTGCCGAGCGAGATGAACCCCTCTCCCGGCTCGACGCAGCCGACGCCGGTCGCACCCGTGCCGCCGTCGCCCCCGCCGCCGGACACAGGGATGCCGGCCGGAAGTCCGAGTCTTGCGGCGACCGCAGCGCCGAGTTGGCCCGAGATGTCGGTCCCCTCGACGAGCCGCGGCAGCTGCCCTGCGTCCAGACCGACCGCTGCGACCATCCGCTCCGACCATCGGCGCGCCCGCTCGTCGAGGAGTTGGGTTCCGGCGGCATCCGACATGTCGGTGGCCATCTCGCCGGTGAGCCACAGCCGCACGTAGTCCTTGGCAAGCATGATGCAGGCGATCCGGGCGAAGATGTCGGGCTGGTGGTTGCGGATCCACAGGAGCTTGGCCGCTGTCAGCCCCGGCATGGCGATCACGCCGGTGATTTCCGCGATGTCGGGAACCTCGGCGGTGAGCGCGGCGCACTCGGCCGCACCGCGGCCGTCGTTCCACAGGATCGCGTTGCGAAGCGGCTTGTGGTCGGCGCCGAGCGCGACAAGCGAGTGCATCTGTCCCGACAGGCCGATCGCCGCGACGTCTGGCGTAGGCTTCCGGCGCGGCCTGCCGGATTCTCGCCGAGCGCTTTCTCCACGGCGACGATCCAGGCCGTCCGGCTCCTGCTCGCGAAAGCCGGGCGCCGGGCTCAGCGTCGGATGGCCCACCGACGCGCTGGCGAGCAGCCTCTGCCGGTCGTCGACGAGGATCGCCTTGACCGCCGTGGTGCCGACGTCGATGCCGAGGAAGCTCATGGCCGACCCTCGGCGAGAAGTGCCAGCGCCGCCCCTTCGTCGGTCACCAGCGTGTTGCAGCCGATCCGCCGGATCGCCGCGCGGATCGCGGCGGCGCGCCCGGCCCCGCCGGAGGCGATCACCACGTGCCCGGCCCTGGCGAGATCGTCGAGCGGCACGCTCATGACCCGCTCGTTGAGGGGGTGGGCCACGTTCCGCCCGTCCGCGTCGAGGAAGTTGCAAAGCACGTCGGCGACCGCGCCGAGCCCGATCAGTTCACCGAGCTCGTCGGCCGCAACCATCGCCGCGGCCTGGGACTGGCCGGGTTCGCCGAGGCCGCCAACGCCGACCACTGCGATGTCCAGCGAGCGGCCGAGCCGGTAGAGGGCATCGAGCCCGCAATCCTCGATCAGGCGTCTCCGCGTCTCCGGCGAGTTCGACGAAGGCCGGTGCGATGAACAGGTAGCAGTCGGCGCCGAACTGGCTCGCCACCCGCCACGAGTATTCGAGCGGATTGCTGCCGCGCGCCTCGACGGCGCCGCCGACCAGCGACACCACGTTGACGCCGTCGCGGCGAAGCGGCCTGAGGCTCGCCAGCGAGGCCATCAGCGTCCGCCCCCAACCGACCCCGATCGTCTGGCCGTCGCTCACCACCTCCGACAGGAAGCCGGCCGAGCGCCATCCCGACGGAGCGGATGGCCATCTCTTCGTCGGTGCCGGGGACGACGATCGCCTCGTCGAGGCCGAAGGCTTGCTCGAGGCGGAGCGCCAGCGCGACGCAGTCCTTCTCCCCCTCGCCGATCCAGATCTGCACCTCGCCGCGCTCGCGCGCATCGGCGAGCAGGCGGATCACCGTCCCGCGGCTGAGACCAAGCCGTTCGGAAACTTCCTTCTGGGTGAGGCCGTGGCTGAAATATAGCCAGGCGGCCCGCAGTCGAAGCGAAGGGTCGTCGCCAAGCTGCCCGGCCGCCGCTGCACGGCGAAGTCTGGTCACCGCCGGGTCCCGCCCGCGTCTGCGAGGAATGCGCGGAGCAGCGCGTTCACCTCCGCATTGCCTTCGATATGCGGCAGATGTCCGGCGTCCTCCACCACGTGGAGCGCGGCGCCAAGCGAGGCCGCGTCATCCCTGGCCCGCGGGTTGATGGTGTCTCTGTCGCCCCACACAACCGCCTTCGGCAAGGGACGCGCGGCGAGGGCATTCACCGCCGGCGACAGGTGTCGGTGTACGTCGACCAGGTTGTCGGCGACCTTGCGAAGGGCGTCGCGGGTCCCAGGCTGCGATATCTGGGCCAGCGCTCGGGTTGTCATCTGCGGGCTGATCAGCCGGCTGCGGGTGACCAGGCGTCCGAGCACGGCGCTTGCCTGTTCGAGGGTCTCCATCTCGGTGACTGCGGCAAGGAAGTCCGGGTCGATGCCGCTTCCGATCCCGGCCGGCGCCAGCAGGAACAGCGAGGCGACGAGGTCCGGCCGGCGGTGCGCCAGGTCGATGGCGATGGCGCCGCCGAGAGAATGCCCGACGATGTGGACCGGCTCGTCGAACCGCGTCTCCAGGAACCGCGCGGTCAGATCGGCGAAGTCGGCGACGCTCCCCTCTCCGACCTCCCGGTCGGACTGACCGTGCCCGGGCAGATCGAGCGCGGCCGTCCTGCCGAAGCCTGCCACCTCTCGTTGGGTGAGCAGCCACGACAGCCGGTCGGCGCCGAAACCGTGGAGGAGAAGCACCGGCGGGCCTTCGTCGCCGGCCGCCAGGAACGAAAGCCGGCGGCCGTCGATGTCGATCGTCGATTGCTGGCTGGTCGGAGCCATCTATCTGCGGTCAGTCATCTGCGATGATGCCGAGCGTCGCGCCGACCTTGGCGATCTCGTCGGCGGGCGTGACGATGCTCTTCAGGATGCCCGCCGCCGGCGCCTCGATCTCCAGCGTTACCTTCGGCGTCGTCACAACGACCACCTGCTCGCCCTTCTCGACGGCATCACCCTCAGCCTTCAGCCACTCGTCGATCTGGGCTTCCTCGATATCGACGCCGAGCTCGGGCATGACGATCGGAATATCCACATCTGTCTCCCTCGGTCAAAGGCCGCGCCGCGCAAGCTCGAGGTCGTCCCAGCCCCTGAGGCCGCGCCGATTGATCCTCTTTTCGGGGATCAGCTCGCAACACACAACATCGACGATATCGTCGGCTTGCGGAAAGTAGGTCGATTTCGATCTCGGCGCCGGGGACGATCCAGTTCGGCGCACCGAGCACGCGCGGCGGCGCGGCAAGGTCGCCATGGGCGTGGCGCGCGATATTGGCGGCAAGCGTCATCAGGAAGCTGCCCCGCTCGCACGCTTCCGAGACGAGGAGGATGCGTCCGGTCTTCTTCACCGACTGAAGCACCGGGGCGTAGTCGAACGGCACCAGCGAGCGGGCGTCGATGATCTCGGCCGAGACGCCGTGGGTCGCCGCCAGCTCCTCGGCGGCGGCGAGCGCGGGATAGAGCGACGGCCCGACCGTGAGGATGGTGACGTCGGAGCCGGCGCGCTTGATATCCGGCTGGCCGAGCGGCAGGCGGTAGTAGTCGGCCGGAACGCCCTCCGGCCGAAGCGTCTCGACGGCGTCGTAGAGCCGCTGGCTCTCGAAGAAGACCACCGGATCGTCCCCCGACAGCGCCTCGGCGATCAGTCCCTTGGCGTCATAAGGGGTCGCCGGAAAGACCACCTTGAGGCCGGGGATGTGGGCGACGAGGCCGGTCCAGTCCTGCGAGTGCTGGGCGCCGTATTTGCTGCCGACCGAGCAGCGGAGCACCACCGGCAGCTTGAGGAGCCCGGCCGACATCGCCTGCCACTTGGCCATCTGGTTGAAGATCTCGTCGCCGGCCCGGCCGATGAAGTCGGTGTACATCAGCTCGACCACGACCCGGCCGCCCTCCAGGGCGTAGCCGACGGCAGTCGCGACGATCGCCGCCTCGGAGATCGGCGCGTTGAACAGCCGGTCGTAGGGCAGAAGGTCGGAGAGGCCGCGATAGACACCGAAGGCCCCGCCCCATTCGCGGCATTCCTCGCCATAGGCGATCGAGCCGCGGGTCGTGGGAGAAATGATGGAGCAGCGCCTCGAACAGCCCGTCGCGGATGGTGATCGCGCGGAGCGGCGACAGCTTTTCGCCCTTCTCATCAAGGCCGTAGCGGGCCTTCTTCACCTGCTGGCGCACCCGTGCCGAGGTGGATGGGTTGGCGATCAGCGGGCCCGGCTCGGCGGGCAGGTCGATGCCACCGTTGGAGAACATCAGCCGGCCGATCAGCGTCGGGTCGGATCGGATGTCGACCGGCGGCGCGATGGCCGGATCGACGGCGGCTGCCGTCACCGCCCTGATCCGCTCCGACACCTCGGCGTGCAACGCTGCCTCACCGGCCTCGTCGAGCAGGCCCTCCCCGCGGAGCGCCGTCGCGAAAAGCGCGATCGGATCGTAGGCGCTCCACGCCTTCAATCTCGTCACGCGAGCGGTAGGCATTGGCGTCGGTCGTGGAATGCCCCGAGATCCGGTAGCACTCGATGTCGAGCAGCGCCGGCCCCTTTCCCTCGACCAGGAGCGCGCGCTTGCGGGCGACCGCCTCGGCGACCGCCAGCGGGTTGGTGCCGTCGACCGTCTCGGCGTGCATGGCGGCAGGGTTGATCGCCGGCGCCGATCCGCGACAGGCGGTCCCAGCCCGCGGTCTCGCCGATGGTCTGGCCGCCCATGGCGTAGAAGTTGTTGTTGAAGGCGAAGAGCACCGGCAGGCCGCCCTGATGCGCTTCCGGCCACAGCCGCTCGAGCTGCGCCATCGACGCGAAGTTCATCGCCTCCCACACCTGGCCGCAGCCGGTCGCCCCGTCGCCGATATTGGCCACCGCGATGCCGCCGGTGCCGCCGAGCTGCTTGAACAGTGCCGCGCCGGTGGCAATGCCGGCCGAGCCGCCGACGATGGCGTTGTTGGGATAGGCGCCGAAGGGCGGGAAGAAGGCGTGCATCGAGCCGCCCATGCCGCCATTGAAGCCGTTCGCCCGCATGAAGATCTCGGCGAGCAGCCCGAACAGCAGAAAGTTCTCGGCAAGCGCCCGCTCATCACCCCGGCCGAGGTGGCGCTCGACCGTCCTGAGGAGGCGCCCGTCCTGGTGCGCCTCCATGATGCGGGTCAGCGTCGCCGCGCTCGAGGCGGGCGATGGCTGCCAATCCCTTGGCGATGAACTCGCCATGGCTGCGATGGCTGCCGAAGACATGGTCGTCGGAGGCCAGTGCCAGCGCCGCGCCAACTGCCGCGCCCTCCTGCCCGACCGACAGATGCGCCGGTCCCTTGTAGGCAAAGGCGATGTCCTGATAGGCGCCCTGCCCCTTGAAGGCGCCGAGCATCGTTTCGAACTCGCGCACGATCAGCATGTCGCGAAAGACCCGCACCAGCGCCGCATCGCCACGCCGCCGCCTTTCTTCGGCCAACGGCGTCCGATAGGCGTGAACGGGGATTTCGGGAAAAGCGAGCCGGCCGGGCTTTCGCGTCACCTCCGGGTCGATCAGCAGGTCCCTGGGCATCGATGGTCCATCTTGTTTCGAACATTTGCACTATGTCACGAACAAAAGTCCGATGCCAGCAGAATCGCAGTCCCTTCGCGATGGTCACGCCGAGACCGGTGCGCCACAATGGCGGTCACGGGCGCGGGAGAATTCGGCGCGCCCGGAGCGGGGGCGCAATGACCGGCCAATCGCCCGACGACACCGCCGAGCGGCTTGCCGGCGGCCGTCTCACCATCGACCTCGGCGCGCTCGCCGCCAACTGGCGCGACCTTGCGGCACGGGCGGAGGGCGCCGTCGCGGCGGCGGTGGTCAAGGGTGACGGCTACGGGATCGGCCTCGAACCGGCCGCCCGTGCGCTCTCCGAAGCCGGGTGCGACACCTTCTTCGTCGCGCTGCCGGACGAGGGCCTGCGCCTTCGCCGCGTGCTGCCTGAGGCGACCGTCTATGTGCTCGGCGGGCTCCTCGAAGGAGACGCCCGCGTCTACGCCGACGCCGACCTTCGCCCTGTCCTCTCCTCGTTGCCGGAGATCGACGAATGGGCCGCGTTCAGGCAGGCCGGCGGCAAAGGCGCCGCGGCGCTCCATGTCGACACCGGGATGAACCGCCTCGGCCTCACTCTCGCCGAGGCCCATGCCCTCGCCGCCGACCGATCCCTCGTCGACGCGCTCGGCCTCGCGCTGGTGATGAGCCACCTCGCCTGCGCCGATACCCCCGTTCATCCCCTCAACCGCACCCAGCTTGCCGCCTTCCGCGAGGCCCGCGCCCTCTTTCCGGGCGTCCCTGCCTCGCTCGCCAATTCGGCCGGCGTCTTCCTCGGGGACGACTATCGCTTCGACCTGGTCCGGCCGGGGATCGCGCTCTATGGCGGGGCCGCCGTCGCCGACGTCCCCAACCCGATGCGGCCGGTGGTCACCCTCGAAGCCCGCATCCTCCAGGTGCGCGATGCCAGGCCCGGCGAGACGGTCGGCTACGGCGCGACGGAGACGCTTGGCCGAGCGAGCCGGCTGGCGATCCTCGCCGCTGGCTATGCCGACGGCTATCCGCGCCACGCCGGCTCGACCGACGCGCGGCCCGGCGCCCGTGCCTTTCTCCGTGGCCGGTCCGCGCCCCTGGTCGGGCGCGTGTCGATGGACCTCATCGCCATCGACGTCACCGAGGTCCCCGGCGCCCGGCGCGGCGACTGGGCGGAGCTGTTCGGTCCCAACATCCCGGTCGACGAGGTGGCCGAGCGGGCCGGCACCATCGGCTACGAGCTCCTGACCCGGCTCGGGCACCGCTACCACCGGACCTACCGCGGCGGCGTGGACACCGCCTGACGCCTTGCTTTCCCGCAGATTCGCATATAGAACATAAAGAGAACAATCGAGACGGATATCCCCGCATGGTCGCCCTCGCCCGCACCAAGACCCAGTTCGTCTGCCAGAATTGCGGGGCGGTGAGCCCGCGCTGGCAGGGCAAGTGCGACGACTGCGGCGAATGGAATTCGCTGGTCGAGGAGTCGGGTGCGAGCGGCGTCGCCGCTGGCCCGAAGCGGAGCGCCCGCAAGGGCCGCCTCATCGCGCTGGAGGGGCTGGCCGGCGACACCGCCGAGGCGCCGCGGGTCAGGACGGGTATCGCCGAGTTCGACCGGGTGACCGGCGGCGGGCTGGTGCGCGGCTCGGCATTGCTGGTCGGCGGCGATCCCGGAATCGGCAAGTCGACGCTGCTCCTTCAGGCGGCCGGGGCGCTCGCCCGCTCCGGCCATCCGGTGGTGTATGTCTCCGGCGAGGAGGCGGTCGCCCAGATCCGGCTCCGCGCCGAGCGCCTCGGGCTCGCCGACGCGCCCGTCAGGCTCGCTGCCGAAACCAGCGTCGAGGACATCCTGGCGACGCTGGCGCAGGAGAAGACCCCGACGCTGCTCATCGCTGATTCGATCCAGACGCTGTGGACCGACCTCGCCGAATTCGGCGCCGGGCACGGTCAGCCAGGTGCGCGCCTCCGCCCAGGCGCTCATCCGCTACGCCAAGCGGAGCGGCGCCGCGGTGGTCTTCGTCGGCCACGTCACCAAGGACGGCCAGATCGCCGGCCCCCGCGTGGTCGAACACATGGTCGATGGCGTGCTCTATTTCGAAGGCGAAGGCGGCCACGACTTCCGCATCCTGCAGGGCGGTCAAGAACCGCTTCGGCGCCACCGACGAGATCGGCGTCTTCGAGATGTCGGCGAGCGGGCTCCGCGAGGTCCCAACCCGTCGGAGCTTTTTCTCGGCGAGCGGAACGCCGCCACCCCCGGCGCCGCGGTCTTCGCCGGCATGGAAGGCACCCGGCCGGTGCTTGTGCGAGATCCAGGCGCTGGTCGCCCCCACCGCGCTCGGCACGCCGCGGCGGGCGGTGATCGGCTGGGACCAGAGCCGCCTCGCCATGGTGCTCGCGGTGCTCGAGGCGCATTGTCGCGTTCGCCTCGGCGATTGCGATGTCTATCTCAACGTCGCCGGCGGACTGCGAATCGGCGAGCCGGCCGCCGACCTGGCGGTTGCCGCGGCCTTGGTGTCGTCGCGGCTGAACGCGCCGTTGCCGGCCGACTGCGTTTATTTCGGCGAGGTCGAGCCTTTCCGGCGCGGTGCGGCCGGTCGCCCACGCTCCGGCGCGGCTCAAGGAGGCGCAGAAGCTCGGCTTTGCCCGCGCCATGCTCCCCACGGGCTCGGCGGCAAAAGACGGCGATGCGATCGGCCAGGTCCGCGGAATCGACCAGTTGGCCGACCTCGTCGCAGCCATTGCAGCGGCCGCCCGGAGCGGTTCCGACGACTGCGTCTAAAAAACGTCCGGATTCACGGTAATGGACGTGGTAATCAGCCGATGGATTCTGCCTGCGCGCTGCCGCATTTGTCGTTGATGACCGATCGAGGATGTTGCGGCGCGGCGACGCAAGGCCCAGAATCGTGTTAGCAACCCCGCGTGTGGCGGCGCCGCGAGGAGCCGCCTGGAAACGGATGAACCCATGCCGGTCACAGTCCTCGACGTCATTGTCATCGTCGTCGTACTGATCTCGGCCATCCTCGCGATGATCCGAGGCTTCGTTCGCGAAGTGCTGTCGGTCGCTTCGTGGGTGGCCGCCGCTGCCGCGGCCTATTTCTTTTACAAGTCGCTGCTGCCGACGGTGGAGCAGTACATCGACAACCACAACCTCGCCATCATTGTTTCGGCCGCGGCGATCTTCTTCGTGACACTGATCGTGGCGAGCTACATCACGATGAAGATCTCCGACTTCGTCATCGACAGCCGCATCGGCGCCGTCGACCGGGCTTTCGGCTTCGTCTTCGGCGCGGTGCGTGGCGTGCTCCTCCTCGTCGTGTCGCTCCTGTTCTTCAACTGGCTGGTGCCCAGCCCGCCCGGCTGGGTCGCCAATGCCCGCACCAAGCCGTTTCTCGACAACCTCGGCGAACAGCTGATGGCGGCGCTGCCCCCGGATGCCGAGGCGACGCTCCTCAGCAAGATTCGTGGCCACTTCGGCTCTGGTTCCGACGAAGCGACATCCGCTCCGGGCGACGCGACAGGAGACGGCGCCCCCGACACGGCGGGTGATGCCGGCGACGCGCCCGCTTATGGCGACAACCAGCGTGGCTCGATCGACCAGCTGATCCAGAATACGGACCCGGCAGGCAATTGACGTGAAACAGCGCATATTGCCGATCGTCGCTCACGCGCCCGCCGAGGCAACCGCCGCCCCCTTCACCCCCGACGACGACAAGCTGCACGAGGAGTGCGGCGTATTCGGCGTCTTCGGGCATCAGGACGCCGCCGCCCTCACCGCCCTCGGCCTCCACGCCCTGCAGCATCGCGGCCAGGAGGCGGCGGGTATCGTCTCGCTCGACGGCGACGGATTCCATCACGAGCGACATTTCGGTCTCGTCGACGACAACTTCACCGAGCGCGCCGTCATCGACCGGCTGCCGGGCGACCGCGCCATCGGCCATGTCCGCTACTCGACCCGCGGCGGACCGACCGACAGCAATATCCAGCCGCTCTTCGCCGGCTTCTCGGGCGGCGGCTTCGCCGTCGCCCACAACGGCAACATCACCAACGCGCTGGCGCTCAAGGACGAGCTGCAGCGTCGCGGCTCGATCTTCCAGTCGACCTGCGACACCGAGGTCATCCTCCACCTCATCGCCACCAGCCGCGGCGAGCATCTGGTCGACCGCATGATCGAGGCGCTGTCGAGGATCGAGGGCGCCTGGTCGCTGGTCTGCCTCTCCTCGAAGAAGATGATCGGCTGCCGCGATCCGCTCGGCGTCCGGCCACTGGTGCTCGGCGATCTCGACGGCGCGCCGATCCTCGCCTCCGAGACCTGCGCCCTTGACATCATCGGGGCCAGCTTCGTCCGCGACGTCGAGCCGGGCGAGATGGTGATCGTCACGCCGGACGGCATCGAGAGCCTTCGCCCGTTCCAGCCCTTCCGCCCGCGCTTTTGCGTGTTCGAATACGTCTACTTCTCGCGCCCGGACTCGCTTGTCGAGGGACGCGGCGTCTACGAGGTCCGCAAGCGGATCGGCGCCGAGCTCGCTCACGAAGCCCCGGCGCCGGCCGACCTGGTCGTCCCGGTGCCCGATTCCGGCACACCGGCAGCGATCGGCTTCGCCGAGGCGGCGGGGCTTCCCTTCGACCTCGGCATCATCCGCAACCATTATGTCGGGCGCACCTTCATCGAGCCGAGCGACGCCATCCGCCATCTGGGCGTCAAGCTGAAGCACAACGCCAATCGCGCCATCCTCGCCGGCAAGCGGGTGGTTCTGGTCGACGATTCCATCGTGCGCGGCACCACCTCGTCGAAGATCGTCGAGATGGTGCGGGAGGCGGGCGCCAGCGAAGTCCACATGCGGATCGCCAGCCCGCCGACGACCCATTCCTGCTTCTACGGCGTCGACACGCCGGAGCAGTCGAAGCTCATCGCCTCGCGCCTGTCGGTGGAGGAGATGGAGGCGTTCATCAAGGTGGACAGCCTGCGCTTCCTGTCGATCGACGGCCTCTATCGCGCTGTCGGCGAAACCCGCCGCAACGCGGACGCCCCGCAGTTCTGCGATGCGTGCTTCACCGGCGCCTACCCCACCCGCCTGGTGGACGCGGCGGAGGGCGAAAGCGCCGAGAGCGACCTCTCGCCGACAAACCTCGTGCAGCTTCGCACCGCAGCCGGATGACCGGCGAAACGTCGTCCGAAGGCGTCGCTGTCGTTACCGGCGCCTCGCGCGGCATCGGACGCGCTGCCGCGCTGGCGCTGGCGGAGGCCGGCGCCCATGTCATCGCGATCGCCCGCACGGTCGGCGGCCTCGAGGAGCTTGATGACGAAATCCGGGCGAAGGGCGGGAGCGCCACCCTGGTGCCTCTCGACCTCAAGGACTTTCCGGCGATCGACCGCCTCGGCGGGGCGATCTACGAGCGGTGGGGCCACCTCGATATGCTGCTCGGCAATGCCGGCATCCTCGGCGTCGTCACCCCGCTCTCGCATCTCGAGCCGAAAATCTTCGAGGACGTGATGGCGGTCAACGTCACGGCCAACTGGCGGCTCATCCGCTCGCTCGATCCGCTGCTTCGCCAATCGCCGGCCGGCCGTGCGCTGTTCCTCACCTCGGCCGGCGACGTCCGCAACTGCCGGCCTTACTGGGGCGTCTACTCGGCGTCAAAGGCAGCGTTGGAGGCGCTGATCCGCACCTGGGCCGGCGAGTTGCGCCAGACGAAGGCAGCCGCCAATCTCTTCGATCCGGGCCCGCTCCGCACGCGGCTGCGCGGCCAGGGACGCCCGGGCGAAGACCCGATGACGGTCCAGCCGCCGGAGGCCGTCGCGGCCGACATCGTGCGCATGCTGTCGCCCGAGTTCACCGGCAACGGCACTCTGTTCGAGTTTGAGGGCCGCACCACCAGCGACCTCCTCGTCTCCTAGGCTGAGGCCCCAACGTTCTGGCCGAGGTCGCGTACTCGTTAGTTGGCGCAGCCGCGCAGTCCGGCGAACGTCGCCTTTGGTGGTGTTCCTGACGCGCTCCGTTCGCGTCTCGACGGCGGAGAAGCGCCAGTAGCTGACGTTAGTTCGCACCTAAGAAACTCATCTTTGCCGATGTGATAGAGGCCGAAATCGCAGTTGTGGGTTCACGACGGGCTTCGCAAATTACGACCTATCCGTCGACAATCTGCTTCTTTAACCAACTCACCACCGCCCGGAGGGCCGGTTCGTGTCGGCGCGCGCTTTTAAGGCAAAGGTAATAATCCCGAGCGGTTGCCACGCCGTACGAACCAATTCGTTTCAACGCTCCACTATCGAGGTCGTCGGCCACTATGAAATCCGGCACCAGCGCAATCCCCAGTCCACGTCGCGCAATGTCGATCGCCAGCACGAAGTGGGAGCATTGGAGCCATTGCCCGGTATGGAGAACCTCCAAAGGAAGACCGGAAACCTGAGAGAACGCTATCCAGTCGCTGGCGAATTGTTCAGGGTCAAGTTCGCACGTGATCAGTGGTAGTGTGCCGAACACGTTTCGGTCCCCGTTCCCCGCTCCAGAGGCGACGGCAATCAAGTTTTCCCGCATTAGCCGCGTCGACCAGAACCCCTTTTGATAGCGAGACCACGTGACAAACACGTCGGCCACACCCGAGCTCATATCGTCATCCTGCGCGGCCATGACGAGTTGAAGGTCGATGTTTGGATGGGTTGACCGGAATTCGGGTAGTCGAGGTATCACCCAGCCCGATAGAAAGCCCATGTACCCAAGAAGACGAACCGTGCGACGATCAGTTCCGCCGAGCGCTTCGGCCACAGCGTTCTCGACTTCCGTGAATGCCGCATTGAGCCGATCAGCGAGAAGCTGGCCGGTCTCGGTGAAGACGATGCCCCTGCCGGATTTGAGGATCAGTCTTTCGCCCATGTCATGTGACAGGCGGCTCAATTGGTGGCTGACGGCGCTCTGGGTTATGCCGAGTTCGGCTGCCGCCTTTGATATGGACCCGTGCCTTGCGACGGAACCAAATATCCGAAGGGCACGCAGACTATGGCTCAAGTGACCTCCTCCTTCCGGGACCGGCCTCCAATGGAGACCTGTCGCTCCCGCAAGCTAGCCTCGGCCGGCTGCGGGTGCGACACATGACATATTTTCAAACAGACCCGAAACTTTTCATTAGACATCGGTGGCCCGCCTACAGATAAACCCGCCCGCCAAAGGGGATTGTCGGATTGGCAACACAGTCGCCATCTGTCCGGGAAACGTCGACGCACCGAACGTCAAATCTAATTTGCGAGACGGTGCCTCGATCAACGTGAAGAGCCAAATCAAGCGGGAGCCAAGCGGAGCTAAAATACCGCGCTGGCTGCTGCATCGCGCGCCGATAATCGCTCCGCGCAGAACCAGTCATTTTTTTTTGGAGCAACGCAGCTGATGAAGACGACTATCTATCCTTACCGCTACGGCCCTCTTTGCGGTCGCTGGGACGGCGCAGGCAATAATTCCGTCGTTGAATGCCACCTGCCCTACCAACATCGAAGTCCACGCCGACGAGGGTGGTCCGATCTACATCAATGGCAATGAAGCGACCCTAAAAACCTTCAACAAGAACGCCTACGAAGCCAGGCATGGCCACGTAACCATCTCCCTGACCATCAGTCCTGACGGGTCCCCACAGTTGAGCTACTCCCGCCCGGGTGGCGCAAACGGGATTCGTCAGATCACGGGTCGACAAGTATCGGCGGCGGTAAGCAAAGCGGCGGGTGCCTGCCGATGTCAGCGAGGCCGATCGCTACAAGTACCCGGCCTGCAACTGACAGACCGCCTTAAACCGCTTATCGGGAGAACTGATCCGTGACCAGCCATCTGAGGCTTCTCGTGGTCGCATCCGCCGTCTTGCTTGCCGCCTGCGGCAAGAACCCCGAGCCGGCTGGGGGGACCCCGGC
Organism: uncultured Alphaproteobacteria bacterium; assembly: GCA_963710805.1. Taxonomy (GTDB): domain Bacteria; phylum Pseudomonadota; class Alphaproteobacteria; order Rhizobiales; family Kaistiaceae; genus Bauldia. Next base: position 276,425 of record CAVQBS010000048.1, read on the forward strand.
GGAGGCGCCCGCCAAACAGGAGGCGCCGGCCACCCCTCCCGCCAAGGAGGAGGTAGCGGCACCAGCCGAGGCGCCGGCGGAGGAGCCGAAGCCCCAGGCCGCCGCAAAGGACACGGAGACCGTCACCAACGAGGCCTGCCTTGCAGCGGTGTCGAAGGAGACCGGCGAGAGTGACGTTTCGGTTCTCTCCAACGAATTCTCGGAAGCGAACACCGTGGTGATGGTCGGCGTGGGCGCCGACCGCGCTCCCTGGAAGTGCCTGGTCTCCAATGATGGTAAAATTCAGGAGATCACGTTCACTGGGGACGACGGTGCCGGCGCCCCGCACCCGGCAGCCGAGGACCAGCCGGCCGCTTCGTCGTCGGATGTCTCCCAGGCCGCGATCGACGCCTGTCTGAAAGCGGTGAAGGACCAGACCAACGAGTTCGACCAAGCCGTGCTGAGTTCCGAATTTTCCGAGGCAAATTCGATCGTGATGATCGGCGTCGCGCCGACCGGCGCCGTGGAAATGCCTGGTCTCCAACGATGGCCAGGTCCAGGAAGTCTCTTTCGCGGGTGACGAGGGGGCGTTGTGAATGGTGCGGCGATATCCATCGCGGCGCTCGGCGTGCTGGCCGCCGGTGTCGGAGCCGGGCGAGGATCTCCTGACCGGTGGTGCCGGACGAGATCGCCTGAACGGCGGCTCTGACGCCGAGATGTTTCTCTTCCTCTCGGCAAAACAGGTTCGTCGCGGCGTTCACGCAACGAATGTCGTCCTTGATCTGGAGAAGGGCATCGATCTCATCGACTTCTCCGCCACCAATGCCAAGAGCAAGAAGAGCGGTCATGAAGGGAACTAGAATGGGATATCCAAACGATGCGGTTTCGCGGCGGACGCTGCTGACCTGGTTTGGCGCCGTCGGCGCAATCGCGGCAGGCACACCGATGGTCGCCTGGGCCGTCGACAATCTGAAGCCCGGCCAATTCACCTGGAAGCCGGAGCGGTCACCGAGCGGACCGGTGGCGATCATCGTCTCGCTACCGGAGCAGAGCGTCTATGTCTACCGCAACGGCATCGAGATCGCGGTCTCGACCTGCTCGACCGGCAAGCCGGGCCATTCGACGCCGACCGGCGTCTTCACCATCCTCCAGAAGGACAAGAACCACCACTCATCGACCTACAACAACGCGCCGATGCCGAACATGAACCGGCTGACCTGGGGGGGCATCGCGCTGCATGCCGGCAAGCTGCCGGGCTATCCCGCCTCGCATGGCTGCGTCCGGCTGCCGATGAATTCTCGGAGAAGCTGTTCGCCATCACGCATCTCGGGATGCCGGTGATCATCGCCAATGCCCATTCCGCGCCCGCCGACGTGGTCCACCCAGGCCAGGTTCTGACCGCCGACGCAAAGGCCGAGTTCGCCCACGTCGCGGATACCAAGGCAAAAACGCCGGCGAGTGCTCATCCTGTCGCCCAGGTGCACATCATCGCGCGCGCCGCGGATGTGCCTACCCCCTATATCAACCCGCGCGACGCCGACACGCCTCCGCCGGAACCCACGGTCGCGTCGGCGGAGCCGGTCGTGCCGGCGACCGCGATCCTGGTTTCAAGCGCGGACCAGAGGATCATCGTGCTCGACAACGGCGAGATCGTTGCCGAGGGTACTGCCACAATCGCGGATCCGTCCGAGCCGCTTGGCCATCACGTCTTCGTCCTTTCCGACATCAACGACACCGACCACCAACTTCATTGGCACACATTCGGCTTCAGCCACATGATCGGCGGCGATGTCGACCAAGCCGATCTCGGAACCATCCAGCGGATTTGTGGCGAGCACGCGGTGATCGAAGCGATCCGGACGAGGATGCATCCGGGCACGATGATGGTCACGGTCGACCAGCCACTGCATGAAGATACCCGTTCAGCCAAGGACTTCACGGTCATCACCAGCGACATCGGCTGATCGAAAGAACCACATTCCTGGCCCTCGACTGCGTCGGTTGAGGGCAACGGTCAGAGGAGGCTTGGAAAATGAAGGTTATTCTCGGTCCGCTGGCGTTGATCTGCGGGGTTCTCGGGGGGACATTACCGACCTGGCGGACGAGCAGGCGGCGATCGACGGCTGTATCGACAAGCTGCGCGCTACCGGAGGTCCGGACGCCGCGGGCGGGCAGGTTCTAAGCTCCGATTTTTCGGAGGCGGGAACTCTCGTCACGCTCCGCGATGCTGGCGGCACGGTCTGGGAGTGCATCGGCTACAACGACGGTTCCGTCGGAGACCTACACGTCGTCGAAGCGATGGACGACGGCGGTGGCGCTATGGCCGGCGCGGCCGGGCAGGACGGCGGCAAGGTGACCCGCGTCCAGTTCGAGACGGGCAACGACAATGCTTCGGTCAGGGGCAAGGTCACCGGTAACGGCTATCACGACTATCTTCTGGGCGCGCAGGCGGGCCAGAAGATGGCTGTGTCGCTGATCACCAAGGGCAGCACCTGCTATTTCAACATCCTGCCGCCCGGGAGCGACGGCACCGCGATCTACAACGGATCGATGGACGGGCCCGATGCGACAAACATCAAGCTGCCGAAGGATGGCGACTACACGATCCGCGTCTACCTGATGGGAGACGCGAAGGACAGCGGCGAGACGGTCCACTACCAGCTGTCGATGACCATTATGTAGTCAAGTTGGACAAGGCCGGGCGCCATAATTGCACCCGGATGGCACCACCTGCGCCGAGATCCCTTCGAGAAGGCGCAACACAACGCCAACACCTACGACGACTGGTTCTCGACCGCGTGTTCGTCTTGGCGCCAATCCGGGTCCTGGCCTCACGGTTGTTGCAGACAACTGTGAACTACCTGCAGAGCCAGCACCCCGGCTCCTTCAATCTGCGCAAGCTCGAAGAAGTAGATCGAGAACCCCATGGGCGGGCACTCATTGCCAGCATTGCACGACGAAAATGCGAGGCCAGCACTCGGCTTCGGCTCATTCATCGAGGGTTACGCGATGGCTACCGTATCGGTGGGAGCGCATGCCCGCCTTGTACCTTTTCCTGTGCGCGTACCCTGCCGCAGAAGGCGATGCTCGATGGTCGCCATGATGCCACCCGCGATGAAAGAATAGGGCCGCGGCCGGCGACGTCCGCAACTGCCGGCCTTACTGGGGCGTCTACTCGGCGTCAAAGGCGGCGCTGGAGGCGCTGATCCGCACCTGGGCCGGCGAGTTGCGCCAGACGAAGGCGACCGCCAATCTCTTCGATCCGGGCCCGCTCCGCACGCGGCTGCGCGCCCAGGGACGCCCGGGCGAAGACCCGATGACGGTCCAGCCGCCGGAGGCCGTCGCCGCCGACATCGTGCGCATGCTGTCGCCCGAGTTCACCGGCAACGGCACTCTGTTCGAGTTCAGGGCCGCACCACCAGCGACCTCCTCGTCTCCTAGGCTGAGGCCCCAACGTTCTGACCCCGGTCGCGTACTCGTTAGTTGGCGCCGCCGCTCAGTCCGGCGAACGTCGCCTTCGGTGGTGTTCCTGGACGCGCTCCGTTCGCGTCTCGACGGCGGAGAAGCGCCAAGAGCCGCCATTGCAGATTTATAATCGGATAGGCGAGCGCAATGGATTACGCCGTTCTGATTAATCGGCGTGACCGTCATGTCCTTGGCGTCGCACACATCACCGATATCGGTTCCGATCGTCCGAAGCCCCTGGCAACGCGAGAATGGAGGCTGCGCTACGACGGCAGCCCAGCTTGGGCGAGGAGGTTGCAAACCCGGTCAATCATGGAGCGGTCGCGGAAGTCGCTGACCGTCGTCCGCCAATCACCGATCGAACAGGTTGGGCTGATCCGAAGAAGCTCGGTTACGACGCCCTCCGCTTGGGCGACCCTGATTGGCGGCGACGAAGGATGCAGCCGCGGGAACCAAGTGAAACGGATTGTCGTGTTTTCTCTGGATGATCCGTTCTGCCTGCGCGGTGGCAGCCTTGACATTGCCTGTCACCAGTTCAGCGAGGACGAGGCCGTATAAGAAAGAGCTGGGAGTTCGAGGGCCAATCTCCGTGGCGCGGCGATGGAGTGGAAGCCCTCGCTCGGGCTGGCCGCTGGTCATGAGCGTGCTGCCAAGGAAATACACCGCATCCTGATTGCTGGGTCCGAGGCTTGCCCCCTTTGCCGACAGCGCGATGGCTCGATCATAGTCGCCCGCAAGCTGCGCGAGGTTGCCAAGCTGCGTGTGGCCACGTGGATTTGCCGGATTTATTGCGATCGCCTTCTCGGCACACGCTACTCCAGTCCAAAGCGCCCGGGTCATCGACGGGGCCCACCCCTGCCGGGCCTCGAACCAGTACGACCAAGCGAGCAATCCCCATGGCATTTCCCAAGTTGGATCCAAATCGCGTGCGGCAAAGGCAAGCTCGCGCGACTTGAGTGTTGAGCCCAAGGTGGTTTTCCACACCTCCGACATGGCCTGCGCATGCAGAAGCAGAGCCTCGAGGGCGACGGATCTTCGGCCGTAAATCTGAGCCAAGCCACCGCTCCCAAGCTTAGCAAGAACGA